>JAXLUF010000002.1:0-636415 GCA_046329685.1 Ferruginibacter sp. | reverse complement strand
TAATTTCATAGATACCGCCAGGTTTCTCTGTCACGGTAGCCGGAACCTCGCAGCAATTTTCTGTAGTATGGGTAATGGTGGCGCCGGTTATGGGCGTACCATTTCCATCTGTAAGTGTTATATTAATAATCATGGCTTTAAATTTTGGAAAAGTAAATTAGGAAAATTGAAATACGGGTCTGATGATGGAAGTCAACCTAAACGCTGTTTCCCGTCTGTAATCCGCTGCTGTAGCGGAATATGCCTGCTGCAGCGCTTATAAAATGAGTATCCAATAAAGCCTATAATTAATATTATGTTAAACAGGCCCTTCATTCTCAACGCACTGTGAAAAGCAGGTAGTTGTTTTTCTCCCCTCGCCACGTGCGGAGATTATGGAGGAGATTATGGAATCTGCAGCTGCGCAGACAGATAGATTTTGGGGTACGCCCCTGGCTAAAGCTTAATTGCTTTTACCAGCCGCCATTTGGTTGCCGGCGCCTGCTCATCCAGGTCCTGGGCATAAACCAGTACACTGGCGGTATTACTGACTTTTGAGCCGCTTATCCAGGCCTTAAAATTGGTGCCGCCACCGGCAAACCAGGTTTTCAGCCAGTATTCGTTGCGGTGTAACTTCTTATTGTAAATGATTTCCGGGTTAATCTCGCCAGCCCGGGTATTGATGCTGACAGTGGTCTTAAGGTCATATCTTTTGGCTCCCACCAGTATCCAGGCCCTGAAATTGGGCTGCAGATCCTGCTGGTAATCTTTTGCCGGAACCAGGTAATACTTGATGGCGAGGGGATCAGTTTTTGCCTGACCCAGGGTAATTCCTGCCAAAAAACTCAATAAAAGAAAACATGATAGCCTTTTCATATAACAGGTTTAAGGGTTGTAATATTTTATTGCTAATAAAAAATTAGATAGATCATGTAATATATTATAAAACAACGTGTTGCTATATGTAAATCTACTATATTTTATTCCTGAAGCAGCCTTCTTTATAACAAAATAGCCGGAATTAAACTATCCGGCTATTTTTATTCAATAAAACTCAATTATTTATTGATTTTCTGATGATTCTGTGCTTTCAGTTGGAGCTGTGCCGTCGGAGCTGCCATCAGTTGCTTCGGGATCAACAGCTTCCGTGCTTTCCTCTTCCTGCTCATCCAGTTGGGTAATGGCTGCGATCTCATCGCCCTCATCCACCCTTATCAGTTTTACACCCTGGGTTGCCCTTCCCTGTTCGCTGATCTGGCTAACCGGCATCCGGATGGTGATACCCGAAACACAGGTGATCATCAGGTCTTCCTTCTCAGTTACTGCCAGTAAACCCACCAGGGCTCCGGTTTTATCCGTTACATTGATGGTTTTTACACCCTTACCGCCCCGGTTGGTAATACGGTAATTGGGTTCCCCGGTTTCGGGGTCATCAATAAAAGTACGCTTGCCATAGCCTTTTTCGCTTACTACGAGTACGGTTTTCAACTTATCCCCCTTGCCAATGCATACCATGCCCACCACCTCATCGTTGGCATCGTCTACCTCGATACCGGCCACCCCGATACTGCCACGGCCGGTTGACCGTACTTTTTCTTCGGGGAAACGGATGGCCCTGCCGCTCTTCACCGCCATCATGATCTCACTGCTGCCATCGGTAAGGCGGGCTTCCAGCAACTGGTCGCCTTCCAGGATGGTAATGGCATTGATACCGGTTTGGCGGGGCCGGCTGAAGTCCTCCAGGTCGGTTTTCTTAATGATCCCCTTCTTGGTACAGAGAACGATATAGTGCTGCTGCACATAATCCTTGTCTTCCAGGTTTTTAATATCTATCACCGCCCGGATCTTATCATCCGGGGGCATCTGCAGCAGGTTCTGGATGGCCCGGCCCTTACTGGTCTTATCTCCTTCGGGAATCTGGTACACCGGCAGCCAGTAGCAGCGGCCTTTTTCGGTGAAGCAAAGCAGGGTATGATGGGTGGATGCCACAAAGAGATGTTCGATATAATCCTCTTCACGGGTGGCGCTGCCCCGGGCACCCCGGCCGCCCCTGCGCTGCTGACGGTACTCTGTTGCCGAAGTACGCTTGATATACCCCAGGTGCGATATGGTTACCACCACATCCTCTTCCTCAATCAGATCGATCATCCGGATCTCATCATCCAGGTAGGTGATCTCGGTACGGCGTTCATCGCCGAATTTATTTTTTACTTCGGTCAGCTCGTCTTTGATAATCTGGAAGCGCAGATCCTGGTTGGCCAGGATTTCTTTCAGGCGTTCAATCAGTTTCATCACTTCGGCATGTTCTTCCCGGATCTTTTCAATTTCCATACCGGTAAGGCGCTGTAAACGCAGTTCCAGTACGGCTTTTGCCTGGATTTCGGTCATGCCGAACCGGCTGATCAATCCTTCCTGGGCAATGGCCGGCGTTGCCGATTCCCGGATCAGTTGAATCACCGCATCCAGGTTATCCAGGGCGATGATATAGCCTTCCAGTATATGGGCTTTTTCCTCGGCTTTGCGTAACTCGAATTTGGTGCGGCGAACCACCACTTCGTGCCTGAAATCCACAAATTCCTTGATCAGGTCACGCAGGTTGAGCTGTTGCGGGCGCCCCCTCACGATGGCAACATTATTGATGCCATAGGAGGTTTGCAACTCAGTATGTTTGTACAACTGATTGATAACCACCTGTGCCACGGCATCTTTTTTCAGATCCACCACGATGCGGATACCCTCCTTATTATTGGTTTCATCGTTTACATAGGCGATGCCTTCGATTACTTTATCGTTTACCAGTTCGCCGATCCGGGCGGCCAGATTATCGATATTCACCTGGTAAGGCACTTCGTATATCACCAGTTTTTCGCGGCCATGGGCGCCGGGTTCCACATTTACCTTACCCCTGAGCACCACGCGGCCCCTGCCGGTATGAAAGCCGGTTCTTACCCCCTCAAAACCATAAATAATGCCTCCCGTGGGGAAATCGGGGGCCTTGATGTATTTAATCAGGTCTTCAACCGTGATATCGTTGTTATCGATATAGGCGATACAGCCATCCACCACTTCGCTGAGGTTATGGGGCATCATATTGGTGGCCATCCCTACGGCGATACCACTGCTGCCGTTTACCAGCAGTTGCGGGATACGGGTGGGCAGGGCCATGGGCTCTTCGAGGCTGTCATCGAAATTGAGCTGAAAATCCACCGTTTCCTTGTCGATATCCTCCAGCATGGCTTCGGCCAGGCGTTCCATCCTGATTTCGGTATAACGCATAGCGGCCGGGGGATCATCACCCTGGCTGCCGAAGTTACCCTGGCCATCTACCAGTTTATAGCGCATATTCCATTCCTGGGCCATCCGCACAATGGTATCATAGATGGCCGAATCGCCGTGCGGATGGTATTTACCCATCACCTCACCCACGATACGGGCACTCTTCTTATAAGGCTTGTTGCTGGTGTTGCTGAGCTCATTCATCCCATAGAGCACCCGGCGGTGTACGGGCTTCAATCCGTCCCTTACATCGGGCAGGGCACGGCCCACAATCACACTCATCGAATAGTCGATGTAGGAGGTCTTCATCTGCTCCTCAATATTCACCGGGATGATGCGTCCGCGGTTACTGCCCGAACCATTGTCCGGCAGGGCATTTTCGTCGTGTATTCCTTCGTTATTTTCCATAAAAAAAGTCCAATAATTTAAGCGAGCGAAGTTACCTTTTTCAGGCCGTTTTTCCTTGAAAATCCGGGGCTTTTAAAGGGTTTATTTTTACACAATTTTTGCGTGGATGTGGATACTGGTAAAAGGCCGTAAAAAGCGGCTGTTTACGGGCACTTTAAAGGTTTTTCACTCCCCTGAAAAGCTAAGCTGTAATACGCCGGGATACTGCCGGCTATCATCAACCAGCTGCCTTTCATTCCAACCACCAATAGGGTAGCAAGTCCTGCCAGGGTAAAACAGTTTTCGTAACTTGCCGCAAATTCCTTTTCATTTGAAAACAATCTTAGTTTTTGGGGCCGGAAAATCGGCTACGGTACTGATCGATTACCTGCTGGCTGAGGCCCCCGCCCAGCACTGGAGAATTCTTATTGCCGATGCCAACCGGGATCTTATTCTTGCCAAAACCAACCACTCCCCTCATGCTGTTGCCGTGGCTACTGATATCACCAGTGATGAAGACCGCTCGGAGCTGATTCAGCAGGCCGATATCGTAATCTCCATGATGCCCCCTGCCCTGCACATCCTGATTGCCGATGATTGTGTGGCCTATGGCAAACACCTGCTCACGGCCTCCTATGTGGATGATGGCATACGGGCACTGGAACAGCATATCCGGGAAAAAAACCTTTTATTTATCTGCGAACTGGGGCTCGATCCCGGCATTGATCATATGAGCGCCATGAAACTGATCAACCAGATCCGGGAAAAGGGAGGAAAACTGGTTTCTTTTAAAAGCCATTGTGGCGGACTGGTGGCCCCCGAAAGTGATGACAATCCCTGGCATTATAAAATCAGCTGGAATCCCCGTAATGTAGTGATGGCGGGCAAGGCCGGTGCTGTTTATAGAATGAACGGAGAAACCGTTACGGAAAGCTATGAAGAGCTTTTTTCGGGTAACCGGGGCGTGAATACGGAGGCTGGCTTCCTGGCTTATTACCCGAACCGCGACTCCCTTTCCTATATCGACCTCTATGGCATGCAGGATGCCCGTGATTTTCTGCGTACTACCCTCCGCTACCCCGGTTTTATCCGCGGCTGGAAGGCGGTGATTGACCTGCAGCTGACCGATGAAACCAAAAAATACAATACCGACGGCGTTTCACTGGGGGCATTTTTTAAGCAATACCTGGCGGATCATGATCTTAATAACTGGCTGCAGCAACACCCGGAAGATGCGGAACTGGTAATAAAGCAACTGGAATTTTTAGGCTGGAAAGACGAAAGCACCCTGATCAATAAAGGGATCTGCAGCGCCGCCGAAGTATTACAGGTGGCCATGGAAAACAAGCTGCTGCTGCATCCGCAGGATAAGGACATGATTGTGATGCTGCACGAACTGGGTTATGAACTGGATGGCCAGGAAAAGCAGCTAACCAGCACACTGATCGTTACAGGTGAAGATGCCCTGCGTACGGCGATGGCCAAAACCGTGGGCTTACCGCTTGGCATAGCCGCTAAACTGATCCTGAACGGAGCGATTACCCTCACAGGGCTGCATATACCCGTTTGCAAAGAAATTTATGAGCCGGTGCTGGCTGAACTGGAGAAACAGGGCATTCGGTTTCATGAGACAGAATGATTGGGCAGGATACTATTGTTTGAGTCTCCCCCTGAAACGGTGACTCAAACAGTATCAGAGCAATAAATTTATTAAATCCCCCACCCCTTCCGTGGCCGGCTTTTCTATCCGTACCAGATCGGACCGGTTCCCAACGGGCGGAATCCGTTTATCAATAATATAGTTGGTTACCCCGGCCGGCACAAAATCCATCAGGCCGGCGGCGGGATATACCTGCAGCGATGTGCCCACGAGCACAAAAATATCTGCAGTTGTTATGATTCGTGCTGCTTCACTGATCAGGGGTACCGGCTCTTCAAACCAGACAATATGCGGTCGTAATTGGGATCCGTCGGAGGCAGTATCACCCAGGTTGATATCGCCCCGGATCTCGTACAGGGTCTCTTCATCAGCCACGCTCCGCATCTTAAAAATTTCGCCGTGCAGGTGAAGTACGTTTGAAGAACCGCCGCGTTCGTGCAGGTCATCAATATTCTGGGTAATAACGGTTACATCAAAATATGCTTCCAGCCGGGCCAAACCGGTATGGGCGGCATTGGGTTGCGCTTCTGCCACATCGCGGCGGCGCCTATTGTAAAAATCGAGTACCAGCTGCGGATTTTTGCGGAATGCACGGGGCGTGGCCACGTCTTCAATATTATATCCCATCCACAAGCCATCACTGTCGCGGAATGTTTTTAATCCGCTCTCCGCCGAAATACCGGCACCGGTGAGTACCACAAGATGTTTTTTGGGCATAGGCTAATTTACAGGCAGATTGTTGAAATATGGCAGGCAACCGTTGATTTTATTTTGCAGCTACCGGCATTTCCGAAGCTGCTTTTACCAGGCTGATAAATTCACTGCGGTAGCCTTCCGCATCGGTTCCCTTTGCAGATTGCGCCAGTGCAATCACGGCATTATAACTGTTATTTTGTTTATAGACCGAATTGCGGAGTAACATGCCAAAACCCGCTACGGCCGACGAAAAGCGGAAATTATCCGAGGTTTCGGTAAGGGCCTTGCTCTCATCTTTTACGGTATGTACTATCAGCCGGCTTTCCTCTCCTTTGGGTGCTTTGTAGCGGAGCTTAACCGTCATCACCTCATCAGCGAAATCATTGCCTGCCAACAACGGGTTAGTTTGGTATTTCAATGCATCCGTTTTCCGTGAAAATTCATCCTGCACTCCTGCGGGTATGATTTCGTACAATGCGGTAACCCGGTGCCCGGCGCCGAGTTCGCCGGCATCTTTTTTATCATCATTGAAATCCGCATTCTGCAGCAGGCGGTTTTCGTAGCCGATAAGGCGGTAGGCCTGCACTTTTGCAGGATTGAATTCCACCTGTATTTTCACGTCTTTGGCGATGGTGAATAAAGTGCCGCCAAATTCTTTCACCAGCACTTTGCGGGCTTCTTCGGCATTATCTATATAAGCATGGTTGCCATTGCCCTTATCGGCCAGTTGCTGCATCTTGCTGTCTTTATAATTCCCCATTCCAAAGCCCAGTACGGTAAGAAAAATAGTATGCTGGCGTTCCTGTTCAATCAGGCTAACCAGTTCATCGTCACTGCTGGGACCCACATTAAAATCTCCATCGGTGGCCAGTATCACCCGGTTATTACCAGCGGCGATATAGTTTTTCCGGGCAATTTCATATGCCAGTTGTATCCCCTGTGAGCCGGCGGTGGAACCACCGGCGTCCAGGGCATCAATGGCAGCTTTGATTTTTGCTTTGTGGCTGCCGGAAGTGGAAGGCAAAACGAGGCCCGCAGCGCCGGCATATACAACAATCGCTACACGATCCTGTTCCCGTAACTGATCAGTAAGCATTTTCAGGGAGGTTTTTACCAGGGGCAATTTGTTGGGCTCAGCCATTGAACCCGACACATCCACCAGGAAAACCAGGTTTACAGGCGGCAGATTTTGCGGCGGTATTTCTTTGCCCTTGATCCCGATATGTACCAGGCGGTGCTGCGTGTTCCAGGGACAGGTTCCCATTTCGGAAGTAACAGCAAAAGGAGCATCCCCGGAGGGCGGGGTATAATCGTAATCAAAATAGTTGATCATTTCTTCGATGCGCACAGCGCCTTTGGGCGGCAGGGCGCCTTCCCGGATATAACGGCGCACATTGCTGTAGGAAGCCGGATCCACATCGATGGAAAAAGTGGAGAGCGGATTTTCACGGGCGGCCTGAAAATCGTTTTCCACAAGGGAAGCATATTCTTCTGTATTAAAATCCTGCTGTTGCTGCGGCAGACGGGCACTGTCAGCGGTACTGACAGTGGCAAAAAGATTTTCGGTGCTGGCTGATTGTTTCTCGTAACTGCGACTGCCATACTGATGGCAGGACACAAGCAGGAGCATGAGGATAATGATCCCCGGTAAGGGGCTACGGGTTGACATAAAGTTGATTTTAGAATTAGCAATAAAAGAGAGGATGCATCCTTTGCATAATTCCACGCAACGGGATTATGTAACCCTATAAAAATGTTAAAGCAAAAAAAGACCTGATTATTTCTCCCCCGCCATTTCCATGATAATGGCCCATTCCCCGTCTTTCACCGTTTGAACAGAGAGACGCCCGAGGCGCACCAGGTCCATATTGGCCAGGCGCTTATCTTTTTTGATATCGTTCAGCGGAACTGCTTTTTTTAATTTCTTTACGGGCTTCAGGTCTACCACCACCCAGGCCGTATCATCCGTGGTGGGATCCTGGTAGGCTTCTTTCACCACTTTGGCGATCCCCACAATTTCCACGCCTTCGTTACTGTGATAATACAGCACGAGATCACCTTTTTTCATGGCCCGCATATTATTCCGGGCCGCATAGTTACGTACGCCGTTCCAGAAGGTTTGTTTTTCTTTTACAAACTGATCCCAGCTGTAAACGGAGGGTTCTGATTTAACAAGCCAGTAAGCCATGGACATGAATTAATAAGAAATAATAAATAAGAAATGTACAACCTGCTCTTGCAGGGATGCCAAAGTTAATTGAAAAAAAAATGAGTCAAGTAAATCCGGGCTTGTCCGTATTCCGTAACTGTTATTGTTGCCCCCGGGTAACCTTAACTACTAACATTAAAATTTCTTCAACATGAAAAGAAAAAAATTATGGCTGCCCGTATTCGCTGTTGCGGCACTGGCTGCCGGCGGAGTATTGTATGCCGCCGACCACATTGACACGCCCACCGTTACGGGCCGGGCAACTGACATTACCGATCTCTATGTTTTTCGCGGGCAGGATCCCAATAACCTGGTTTTTGTAGCCAATACACAGGGTTTGCTCACCCCTGGCACCACTGCCGCCGCAAAATTTGATGAAAACACCCTCATCGAATTCAATATCGACAATAACGGGGATGCGGTGGAAGACCTCGTACTGCAATGCAAGTATGATGCTGGTTCGGGCAAGATGCAGGTTTACGGACCGGCAGCTCCTTCCGAAACCGGCAAACGGAGCAAGCTGGAAGGATCGGTAACGGCAGAAACGGTTGTTTCAGCCTATGGATCCGCTCCGGTTACCGGAACGGGCAGCAATGGTATTAAAGTGTTTGCCGGTCCGCGGGATGATCCTTTCTTTTTTGATCTGGATCAGTACAAAAAGATCATTGCCGGTACAGCCAGTTCCTTCAATAATCCCGGTACCGATAAATTCGCCGGCACCAATGTGATGAGCGTGGTGGTGGAAGTCCCGAAATCGCTGATCAGCAGTCCCACCGGAAAGATCAACGTTTGGCTTGAAACCAAGAAAAAAATATAATCACTCACCCAATAAATATTAAACAATGAAAATCTCAGGAATAAAAATACTGTCTCTTGCCTTTGCCCTTGCAGCGGTTGCGGGTGCCTGTAAAAAATCAGATGATCCGGCGCCGGCCACCGTTTATTACCAGCAGGATGACCAGATGGGGCGCCCGGCTATTAATACGGTATTCATTGCAGCCGCCAATAAGGATGCTTTCAATACCACGATCCCGTCGCAGCAAAATGCGGCATTTGCCTCCGAAATATCGGCCAAGCTTACGGCCTTTGGCTACACCTCCAATATTCTGGGTCTGAATAATGCAGCCTTTACGAATGTGCTCGCCACCGATGTGTTGTCGGCTTCCACAACCGGTGTTACCACATTTTATGATGGGACCAATGTACTCACCGGCAGAGCCCTGGCCGATGATGTGATTGATGTGGAACTTACTCTCATCTTTGGAGGGGCCGCGGGCACCAGTAACCCCGGGTTAACCAGCGATCATGTAAATGCCAATGACAAAGCATTTCTGGCCGCCTTCCCCTATCTCGCGTCTCCCTGGTAATTGCGATAAAAAGGAAGCAGCGGAGAGATTACTCTTCGCTGTTTTTTTTATAATCATTAGATTTGTAAAGATGAGAACAGCACCAACTTCTGTATTCTTCAGTATAATTCTGTTCCTGCTGAACGGTTCTGCCAGTGGCCAGCTCGTAATGGGGCATGTAGCAGATGCCGTTAGCCGGCAGCCCCTTGAAATGGTTTTGATCAGCCCCCTGCAAACCGGTAAACCTTTTATGACCGATCTGTATGGAAATTTTGAAACCCGTATTACCGGTACCGAAACTGAATGTACAGTTTCCTGTGTGGGTTATGCATCGCAAAAGCTGATACTTCACCGGGATGAGCCCGTAACCATATTGCTGCAACCGGCTCCGGTAAACCTGAAGGATGTATTGGTATTGAGCAGTGCTCACTTCACTAAATTCAATTCCATTGCTAAAACTGATCTGAATATCAAACCGGTTAAGAATTCACAGGAATTACTCCGCACAGTACCCGGCCTTTTTATTGCACAACATGCAGGGGGCGGAAAGGCAGAACAGATTTTTTTAAGAGGATTCGATTGCGATCACGGCACGGATGTGGCAGTATCGGCAGACGGCATCCCTGTTAATATGGTAAGTCATGCACATGGCCAGGGTTACGCAGATACTCATTTTATAATACCTGAAACCATTACTAATATTGATTTTGGCAGTGGCCCCTATTATGCCCGGCAGGGTAACCTTACTACGGCGGGTTATGTGGCATTTTCCACTTTTGATAAAATAGCCGGCAGCCGGCTTCAGCTCGAAGCAGGCCGTTTTTCAACGGCAAGGGCGCTTGCAATGCTGGATCTCATCAAAAAAAATAAAGACCGGCAAAGCGCTTATGTGGCAGCCGAGTTCAATTACACCAACGGCCCAACGCAACATGCCCAGCATTTCAGCCGCTTGAATATTTTCGGAAAATACAACCTGGCATTCAACCCGTCCACCCAGTTCACAGCATCTGTTTCCTGCTTCAGCAGCAAATGGGATGCTTCCGGCCAGGTACCGTCCCGGGCAGTTACTGAGGGGATTATTGACCGCTTTGGCTCAATTGACCCCAGCGAGGGAGGAAATACCAACCGCACCAATATTAACCTGCAATTCCGGCACCGTTTAAACAATGGCATGACCTGGGAAAACCAGCTTTGGTACAGTAATTATCTTTTCAATCTTTATTCTGATTTTACTTTTTTCCTCACGGATACGGTTAACGGAGATGCGATTAACCAGGCTGAAAAAAGAAATCTCTGGGGAGCTCTCTCCCGTTTATCGAAGCAATACAGCCTGCAAAATATCAGCCTGCAATCAGTTCTGGCTGCCGGCCTACGAAATGATGCGGTGAAGGATAATAAACTGGCGCATGTGAAAGACCGGGAATTTATTGATTATATCAAACTGGGAAATATTCATGAGGCCAATGCATATGTATACCTACAGCAACAGGTGCAGACCGGTAAGTGGCTGTTTGATGCGGGTCTCCGGTTCGATTATTTTCATTTCAGCTACCTGGATAAATTAACCAGTGGCCCCTTACCTGCCCAGTCAAAAGCGATTCTGTGCCCGAAACTGAATATTCAATATACTGCCAGTAACCAATTGCAATTTTTTATAAAGACCGGTAAAGGCTTTCATTCAAATGATACCCGTGTGGTGGTGGCCAATGCCGGGCATGCTATTTTACCGGCAGCCTGGGGGGCGGATGCAGGCTTTATCTTTAAGCCCACAACAGCCTTCCTGGTTCATGTGGCGGCCTGGTATCTCAGCCTGGGACAGGAATTTGTATATGTTGGCGATGACGGAAATATTGAGCCCAGCGGAGAAACAAAGCGGACAGGCCTGGATATCATTGCCCGCTACCAGTTTTCCCGTAATTTCTTTGCCACAGCAAATATTAATTTCACCAAACCCCGTTCCGTCTCCGGTCCTAAGGGGGCCGACTATATTCCGCTGGCGCCAACCCTTACCAGTACCGGCGGGATTTATTATAAAGCTCAAAAAGGGTTCAACGGAGGAATCAGTTACCGCTATATAAAAAACCGGCCGGCCAATGAAGACAACAGTATTGTGGCCAAAGGTTATTTCATTACCGACATCTCCCTGAATTATACCCTGCCGAAATATGAACTGGGCCTGAGTGTTGAAAATCTTTTCAATGCAAAATGGAATGAAGCGCAGTTTGCCACCACCTCCCGCCTGCAGCAGGAGGCTGCTCCTGTTACCGAATTAAATTTTACCCCTGGCACCCCTTTCTTTGCCCGGTTAAAACTCGTGCTCTTTTTTTAAATCTGTATTCCGGGGCTTTACGTACATAAGAAAAGTTAACCCTTTTGTATGTACAACTATTCCCATCAAACACGGCAATGGCTGCCGGCATTCTGTGTGGCGCTGCTACTGTTTTTTGTTTCGCAGCCCCTGTGGGCCCACACGGTAGTGGCCACCCTGCAGCGCCAAACGGCCGGCGCCACTGCTTTTCGTTATCTCTGCCTGGGGTATTCGCATATCCTGCCTTTCGGTATCGATCATATACTTTTCATCCTCAGCCTTTGCCTGCTTAACCCGGGATTAAAATCCCTGCTCTGGCAGGCCACAGCTTTCACAGCGGCACATACGGTTACGCTGGGATTATCTGTGTATCATGTGATCAGCCCTGATCCCTCCCTGGTAGAACCTGTCATCGCTGCCTCCATCATCTATGTGGCTGCAGAAAATATTTTTTCACAGGAATTAAAAAAAGCAAGACTGGGTATTGTTTTTTTATTCGGTCTTATTCATGGAATGGGTTTTGCCGCTGCGTTGGATGAAGTGGGTTTGCCGGCCGGTGCCTACCTGCGTTCGCTCCTGCTGTTTAACCTGGGCGTGGAACTCGGACAACTTACAGTCATTGCAGCTGTTTATTGGCTGCTGATCAAGGGGCTGAAAGAAAAGGCCTTCTACCGGAAGGCAGTGGTGATACCCGTTTCGCTGCTGATAACCATTGTGGCCGGGTATTGGCTGATTGAAAGGGTAGCTGATAGCAGGCGGGCCTATCAGCCAATCTGTTCAGCAGCAGCAGATTTGAAAAATGCAGAAAATCCGGCAGCCGCCGATTCGGTAAAAAAGGGGAATCAACAGGAAGCTGAATTCTGGAAGCAGCGCATTCAGCCGGGTCAACCTGGCCTTACCAACGAAATTAAGTATGCTGCCTCGCTGGTAAACCGTTATCAATTAAGCGGAGATATCAACGATCTCGTAACAGCCCGCAGGATCCTGCAGCAATCCGACAGCGCTTACGCCCATAAAGAAACGGCTCCCCTGCTGTCCTTGTTCCGGCTTGCTATCATGACACATCGCTTCCGGGAAGCTGACAGTCTTTTTACACTTGCCCTTGCTGCCGGATTACGGCCCTCGGAAATACCACCTCTCTCCTTTGATATTAATTTTGAAATGGGAAGAATGCAACTGGCCCGGCTCGACTTACAAAAAATGGGAAGCCCCGGCGAATATGGATATTGTTTCCGCAATGCCCGGCTGCTGCATTACGATGGAGAGATTGACCAGGCCATTGATGCAATGAAGCAGGCGCTTCAGCTGGGCCGGCAAAACCCTTTGTTACAATCTGCTGCAGCTTCTAACCTGGGTGATCTTTACCTTCATGCCAATGATCCGGTTTCCGCATTGAAAACCTATTGGTATGCATTGTCAGTAAACCCGGCCGACTGGCACAGCATCATGGGCCTCGCGTGGATTGCATTTATACATGACCGGAATAAAGAGCTGGCTTTGGGATTGCTATCCTATGTACAAACCCAAACGCAGGCACCCGAACCCTTACTGAAACAGATCAGTATTTATCTTACCTCAGGGGATACGGCAAAAGCGTACCAGGCTGCTTACCGATTTGCCGGCCAGGTGGCCGGGGCCGGCTATGGCGGGATGTACAATAAATATCTCATCCGCCTGTACAGCGGGTTGCTCAACAATCCCGCCCGGGCACTGCAAATTGCCCGTGATGAAATCAATAACCGCCCCACGCCGCAAACCTATGCCTGGTATGTACATGCGCTTGCAGCCAATGGTCAAAAGGCTGAGGCCATGGCCGTATATACACACAATGTAGCCGGTAAACCGCTTGAAGCACTTGAGTTATTTTGGATGGGAAATTTCCTGGCAAGTATGCACGACCCTGACAATGCTAACCGTTACCTGAGGCAAGCAATGAAAAATAGATATGAATTAGAGCCGGGCTGGTGACAGCAGTTTATTCTTCCCAGCCGCTGGCCAGTACATCCGCTATATGCATGGTTTTAATGGGCAATTGTTTGCCGCCGATATAACCGTCGAGGTGCATGAGACAACTGAGATCTGTGGAGATAATATATTCTGCGCCGGTGGCCAGGGCATTATTCACTTTCTGATCGGCCATGGCAACCGAGATGGGTTCGTATTTTACAGCAAATGTGCCACCGAAGCCGCAACAGGTTTCCGACTCATTCATTTCAACGAGTTCCAGTCCTTTCACATGACTTAGTAACCGACGGGGGCCTTCCTTGATTTTGCATTCCCGTAAACCGGCACAGCTGTCGTGGTACGTGGCTTTCCCGTTCAATTCGGCGCTGAAATTTTCAATTTTAATTATGTCGGTAAGAAATTCGGTGAATTCAAATATGCGTTTTCCCAGGTCTTTTACCTGGTTGTGGTTGGATGAATTCTCAAATAATTTGGGATAGTAATTCCGCACAAAACCCACGCAGCTGGCGCTGGGCGCCACAATATAATCGGCGCCTTCAAAATCTTTCATGAATTTGCTGCATACCTGGCGGGATTCGTCCCAGAAACCGGCATTGAAAGCCGGCTGTCCGCAACAGGTCTGGTTAGGATTATAGGCTACCTGGCAGGAGGTTTTCTCCAGCACTTTCACCATATTGAAAGCCGTTTGCGGGTATAACTGGTCAACAAAGCAGGGAACAAAAATGGAAACTCTCATAATCCTTTCTGCAATTTAATGAAGTCTTTCACGGATAAAAAACTGTCTTCCGCCACATCATACACTTTTATCTCGAGGCTGCGGGGATTCACCCGGAAACGGTAATAGGTTTCAAAACGGTCATCCCGGTTATAGCCGGCCTGAACCGTGATGCCGTTGGCATCATTTGTGGCACTATCCAGCAGGAAGGCCATGCCATGCTGATGATGGCTGATAGAATCTATATAGCGGTTGGATTGCTTAACGAAGGGCAGTTTCAGCAGGGTGTCGGTTATGCTGGCTTCGAGGAGTGAATCCCCGAAATGATGAATATAACGGCCGTCAGAATCGGATGAGGCCTGTGCACTGCTGTCGGTTGAGGCAGGGGCATGCGTATCACCGGAATGGCAGGCGGCCAACGCCCATAGCAGAAGGGAACAAAGCAGGTAGCGCATAACTTAGCTGTTTGTGAGAGCAATCATTTTCAGGGCAGTAACAGCGGCCTCCTCTCCTTTATGGCCATGACGTCCGCCTGTGCGTTCGTCAATCTGAGCCTGATTGTCGACCGTTAGTACCCCAAAGATAACCGGAACCGGTAAACTGAGATTGAGTTGTAATACCCCATCCGTAACAGCCCGGCATACATACTCAAAATGAGGCGTATCGCCGCGGAGCACACAGCCCAGGGCGATAAAGGCATGCGGGGCTTTTCCGCCGGCCTGCTGTTTTTCCCAATATTGCCGGATTCCGAAGGGAATTTCAAAAGCACCGGGAACACTGAGGGTTATATATTTTACGCCGGCCGATTGTAACTGGCGGATACAACCTTCTTCCAGTTTATCAACGGTAGCAGCATTCCATTCGGTACGTACGATAACAACACAGGCATCCGCCGGTAAGGGGATGCCTGTTGTGGAATATAAATTTGCTGCGGAAACCGCCATGGTTACCTGATTATTTTAAAGCACCCAGTTTACCCAGGTATTTGTCTACATCACCTCCCTGTACATGGGGGGTGGTGGCATATTCATTTTTCAATTGCTGGAAGAGCTCAACAGCTTCTTTGGTTTTGCCGCTGGCTTCAGCATAACGGGCCGCCATATAAAGCGCTTCACTTGAAAGGCCGGCATCATCAGAGGCAGCACGGGCCGCTTTTTTGTAATAGCTCAGGGCCTCATCTGTTTTTTTAAGTTCGCTGTAAGCGTGCCCCAGCATAATATCAGCACGGCTTTCCACCTGGCTGGCACCATTGGCATCAAACTCTTTCAGTTGTTTGATGGCTTTATCAAATTCTTTGATCTGCAGGTAGCAGGCACCGGCCATATAATGCGCCCTGTTACCGGCAGCCGTTCCGCCATAATTGCTGATGATTTTGAGTAACCCGGTTACGGCATTGCCTTCCAGGGAACCGCCGTTGAGTACGATATTAACCGAATCCTTGCTGAAGCCTTTTTCATTGGCCATTTTATCAAAGAGGCGCTCGGCCGGGAAAATCATTTCACTGGCTTTCTGCTCGTTCGGCAATTTATACAGGTATTTGTAACCGAGGTAACCACCTACCAATACGATAATTGCTGAGCCTGCAATGATAATGGGTTTGCTGAATCTTGCCCAGAAACCTTTTGCGATTTCGATTGCGTCTTTTTCAGGGGTTTCTGTTTTTACTTTCGTTTCTGCCATTTTAATGTTGTTTATGCCGGTGTGCTAACATTTTCATTCCCCTGATCCACCGGCCGGTATTTGATCAGGGGATATGCTGATTTAATCTGTTATAAAAGGATAATCCTGCTGAACGTAAACGTCTTTGAGCAGTTCGCTTTCATCGGGCCAGGGGCTTTCTTCGGCAAACTGAACCGAGTCGTCCACCTGTTCCTTTACCCGGTTATTCATTACTTCAATTTCTTCATCCGTCACCTGGTAAACCTCTTTAAGCACTTTCAGTACATGGTCGATCGGGTCACGCTCCTTGTATTCTTCCACCTCATCCTTGCTGCGGTATTTCTGGGGATCGCTCATGCTATGCCCTTTGTAGCGGTAGGTTTTGATCTCCAGTAAGGTAGGCCCTCCTTTCTCGCGGGCCCGGTTTACAGCACGCAGCACCCCATTGTGCACATCTTCGGGACTCATACCATCCACGCTGTCGCCCGGCATATCATAGGCATCAGCCAGTTTGTAAATATCCAGCACCTTGCTGGTACGGGCCACCGAAGTGCCCATCGCATAATTGTTATTTTCGCAGATGAACACCACCGGCAGATCCCAGAGCATCGCCATGTTAAAGGTTTCATGGAGCATCCCCTGGCGGGCCGCTCCGTCGCCGAAGAAACAAAGCACCACATTATCCGTTCCCCTGTATTTTTCAGCAAAGGCCAGTCCGGCACCGGTACCAATCTGGGCTCCCACAATACCATGACCGCCAAAGAAATTTTCTTTTAAGCCGAAGAAGTGCATACTGCCTCCCTTACCCTTGCTGCAACCGGTTGCTTTTCCATAGAGTTCGGCCATACAGGCACGGGGCGTAACGCCCTTGGCAATAGCCAGTCCGTGATCACGGTAGGCCGTGATAAATTTATCATCGGGATTGGTAGCCGTCATACAGCCGGCAGCCACCGCTTCCTGGCCGATATAGAGATGGCAAAATCCCCTGATCTTCTGCATACCATACAACTGGCCGGTCTTTTCTTCAAAACGGCGCAGCAAAAGCATCAGTTCGTACCAGTAGAGATAAGTTTCTTTGGAAAACTTTGTAGCCAATGGGTAAAATTTTAGGCGGCAAAGATAAGGGTTTTCGGGTTTTCTCCGGCCATTTTGAACAGGATTCACAGATGTGGATAAAAAGCTGTTTTTCAGGGACCTGTGGCATACCCCTTTGCTCAGCGTATCAGGATTACCGTTCCGTTTTCATCATACGTGTAGCCTGTAATATTGGTCACGGTTAAATGGTAAACATAAGTTCCGGCTTTTTGCGGCACTCCGTGGCTGTTACCATCCCAGCCATAGGCAGGGTCGTGCGATTCAAAGAGCAGTTCTCCGTAACGGTTAAATATTTTCATAGAAAATGATCTCAGATCCTGCCCGATAATAGGACGAAAAACATCATTCTTCCCATTATTATCGGGTGTAAAGGCACCGGGAATACTGAGCGGGATACAATTGGCAGCTCTGGAGAGATGAATGGAATCCTTACCGGCACAATCGTTAAAATCAACCACCGACAGATAATAAGTGCCCAATGCGGTGAGCGCTACCGAACTTCCGGTGCTGCCGTTACTCCATAAATAGCTTTTATAGCCCGGTACCGTAATTCTTAATTCCCTGCCAAAGCATATTGCCTGATCATCAGGTAAAAAACCCGTGGGCAAAGTATCCAACGCAGTGATACGAATGCTGTCGGTTGCTTGGCAACCATTTACGGAGCCTACTTTAACCCAGTAAAGGCCGGGAGTGATAACACTAAAAGTAGGGCCGGTACTGTTATCCTGCCAGAGATAACTGGCGTAATTTCCCGGCAACAGCAGTTTACTGGTCCCGGAACAGGAAGGGCCATCCGGACCCAGTGCAGGCTGTGTAAATGGCAAAACGGTAAGACGGGTGATGATAATCGAATCACAACCGTAGGCACTATGCAGGGTATCGCGGTAATTGCCTGATCGGGTTTGTTGGGCGCCCTGGGCAAAAACACTGCGGCCCTCGCAAATCGTGGTATCAATGCTTGTAAACTTTGTATTATTTACCGTTAGGGTAAGTGTAACGATACTGTCGCACCCGGAAGAACTGGTAAACTGCTGTGTATAAACCCCACTGGCGGTATAATGCTGGCCGTTCCAGGTATAACTGTCGCAGGCCGTTGCGGCGAAAGAGGAAGTAAGCGGACTGATACAATGGAAAAGTTTTTGCATAAAAGCATCACCTGCCGAAGTATGTGGTATGATATTGAAAACTGCAGCGGAGGGATCCATATCGGCAGTTGCCCGTATAAATCCGGATGTGTAAATATTACCGTTGTTATCCACAGTAATTGAAGTGCCGAGGTCGCCGGCGGTACCACCGATCTGTTCCGCCCATTTATAGTTACCGTCTTTGTCGAATTTTAACGCATAGCAGTCGGACGAACCATTGGAGGTAAGTAAATGTGTTCCGGGACCGGGATCAAAATCAACGGAAGCAGAGAAAGCGCCCGTTATGTAAGCGTCCTCCATTTTGTCGAGCGTGAAGTCATATACGCCATCCTGCCCCGTCCCACCCAGTTGCCTGACCCAGTTAAAATTTCCATCCTTATCCAGTTTTTCGTAAAAAACATCATTGTTTCCGGCAGCGCTGAGATTGGTAATGCCCGGCCCGGGATCAAAATCCAGTGTTCCGGAGAAATAGCCGCAAAAATAAATATCATTACTGCTGTTCAGCCGTAGCCGACCGGAATAGATTGCCGCCGGCTGGGATGGAGATGTTGTTATCCCTTTTGCCCAGAGGAAATTACCGCCGGCGTCAAGTTTTGAAATAAATGAGGTTTGCTTTCCTGTTATTCCAAGCAAATAACTGGCAGGACCAGGATCCATATCATCCACCCCATCAAATGCTCCATTATAATAAATGTTTCCAGAGGCATCAGTTGCTATTCCACCCGGAGACTGGTTGCTGGCCGGTGAATCACCAATCAGCCGTTTCACCCATAAAAAATCGGCGTTGGCGTCCAACTTCAGGATGAAAATATCTGCATTACTAAAACTGGTAAGCATTGCAGTAACGGGTCCGGGATCAAAATCAACAGTTTGCTGGAAAAGGCCGGTGAGTAAATAATTGCCACTGGCATCAATGGTAAAGTCGGTTACACCCAGATTTCCCCCCGGTCCGAAATTTCTGGCATTAATAAAATTACCATTGGCATCCAGGCGAACCAGCACCATGCCTTCTGCACCTGAAATTGTACCCGTCGGGTAGACGCCAGGCCCCGGATCGGCATCCATCGGACTGCTGTACTGAATTGCGATATTCAATGCTCCGGAGGGATCAAATTGTGCACTTTGTGGAATATTATCACCAAACGAACCAATCATGGAAAAGTGTCTGAGCCAGATCAATGCTCCACTACTGTTCAGTTTCATAACATACCCATCATCAAATACAGAAGCTGTCAGATTGCTGACTCCGGGTCCGGGATCAAAATCAACAGTTCCCATAAAATCGCCGGTTACATAAATATTTCCTGCGGCATCAATAAGGGTTTTGGTTATTACGGCGGTGCCGGTTCCGCCAAATTGTTTGGCCCAGACAAAACTAACCGGTTGTGCAAAGGGTGAAAAATGCAGTGTTACAAACAGCAGGAATAGAAAAAAACGTTTCATATCAGTTGTTTCATAAAGTACTCACCGGTGAAATAAAGTTACAATCTTTTCAGAACAAGAATACAATTGTCTTTACTTTGCAACCGCATGTTATCCCTCCGCAAAATAACCATCACCCAGTTTAAAAACTACGACTTTGCCTCCTTTGATTTCAGGGAGCCGGTGATTGGCATTTGCGGACGCAATGGCCGGGGTAAAACCAATCTGCTGGATGCCATTTATTACTGCAGCTTTACCAAAAGTTATTTTGCTGCATCAGATACCCTCAATACCCGCTTTGGGCATGAAGGCTTCCGGCTGGAAGCTGATTACGAGAAGCAGGGCCTTCCGCTGAAACTGGTGTGTATTTACCGCGGTACCGGGCGCAAAGAACTGGAACTGAACGGGCAGGCATACGAAAAATTTTCGCAGCATATCGGTCAATTACCGGCGGTGATGATCGCTCCGGATGACATCGAACTGATCACTGGCAGCGCCGAGCTGCGCCGCCGCTTCATGGATACCGTGCTGAGCCAGATGGACAGCGACTACCTGCAGCAGCTGATCATGTATAACAAAGTGCTGCAACAGCGAAACAGCGCCCTGAAACGCTTTGCCGAACAGGGTAAAACCGATTGGGCCTTACTGGATGTGCTGGACGATCAACTGACGGCCCCCTGCCAGTTGCTATATGAGAAACGCAAAGCGTTCACAGCTGCGCTTATACCCTTTGTACAGAATTTTTACGGGCAGATTGCCGGACAAACCGAAACCATCTCCCTGCAATATGAAAGCCAGCTCAACGAAATGCCACTGGCTGATTTGCTGAACCGTTTCCGCGAAAAAGATTTTATCCTGCAACGCACCAGCGCCGGCATTCATAAAGATGAGCTGCTGATCAGTCTGAACCACCAGCCCTTTCGCCAGATTGCTTCACAGGGGCAGCGCAAGAGCCTGCTCTTTGCCTTCAAACTCTCCGAGTTTGAACTGTTGAAGGAAAACAAGGGATTTGCCCCCCTCCTGCTCCTGGATGATGTTTTTGAAAAACTGGATGATAACCGGATGAATAATCTGCTCAACTGGGTTTGCCGCCAGTCGGCCACACAGGTATTTATTACCGATACGCACCGCGAACGGCTGGTGGAGGCGTTTGAGAAACTGGATGTGGGGTTTGAGATTATAGAATTATGAGTTGATTCAAAAGGTAAAAGTAAAAAGTCAAAAGCATAAAGTGTGGGTAGTGAATCGCTGCCTGATCGTTTCTTCTTCTTTCTCCGGGATGAAATTTCACGCAAATCAGCAACGGAAACGCGATGCGTTGAATGCCAGAACAGCAAATCATAAAACAGCCTGGCAGCGTGCATTATTTTATAATCACCTCTTTGATGATTTTTTCGCCAAGCGCTTCATTCAGGCGTTCGATAATTTTTTCTTTCTGGTAGATAAGCTCGTTTTTAAGCGGCGCCACCGCAGTGGTGATATACAGTGTTTGCTGGATGAGCTGGATTTTATCGGTGTACTTTGATATGGTTTTTCCCATGATCTCTTCCCACAGCTCTTCAATACGCATCGTTTGTATGCCCGTTTTGAGACGGCTGTTTTTCAGAAACTGCCGGATTGCATCCTGTAAAGAGATCTCTGCCATAGAGCGAAGGTAGGAAGAGTTGAATACTTTCGGCAGGTCAGTTTAGTGTTTATGATTTACGATTTATTAATACGGGTAGGGGTTCATGGTTTTGCCTTTTCCCTTTTGAATTACTTATTAGCGATCGGCCTCAGCACATACCCCTCCTTCTTCAACAGTGCAATCAGCCCCTTCTCTCCCACCAGGTGACCGGCACCCACAGCCACAAAAACCGGTTCCTTTTTCATAATCGCCTTTAATTGCCCGATCCAGTTTTTATTCCGGTTATCCAGCAGAATATCCTGGTGCTCATCCATACCAAACTCCGTTTTACTGAACATATCATTGATGGCTTTTAACTGCTGGGTTTTATAAACCGTGATCATGGTATCGAAATAGCGCCGGTAAGCGGCCAGACTGTCGATTGTTTTCAGCAGTTCTTTAGCCTGCTCCTCATAGGGAATACTGTCGAATACCGAAGCCTGGAATGCCATGGTTTCGAGCCCCTGGATTTCCTTTTTGTTTTGTTTGGCCAGTTTGATGAGTTCCTCTTCCACCCCACTGGTGGTTTTGCAGGGCAGCATTTTGGGATAGAGCAGGGATTCGAGGAAAACAGGCTTCATGGTTTGAAACATACCCAGCGACATGTGGAGCGAATCCTTGAAAAAATGCGTCAGCCGGGCATACTCTTCCGGACTGAAAAGATCTTTGAGTTGCTTCCCCTCTTTCATATTCATCAGCAGCATAGCGCCGAATAAAACCGAAGGATCATCCATATCCAGCTCCATGTACACTTCCTTAGCCTGAGCCACGGCCTTTTTCATGTTGCTGCTGAAATTAATATCGCTGCGGCAAAGCAGGTGAAAGGTACCGTAGAGATAGCTGGGAGACGCCAGCTTGTTTCCGCTGATCTCCCACAGCAGCGTATTGTCGTCGGTATTTGTCTGCATAGAAGCAGTATCCTGCTGCGCCCGGCAGGAGGTAAACAGAAAGAGGAAACTGAAAAAGCAAATCCATTTCATGTGTCTGAATTTGCAATAAAATTACCAATTCACCGGCATACCCCATTTATTTCATAATATTGACAGAAACCAGGTAAATGAAAGCGGTCTTTTTTTTCTTTTCAATGCTTTTATGGATTCCGGCAGGGCTGGCCCAGCAGGGATTACCTGAATTTGGAAAAATAAGTCAGCCAGACTTACTCCTCCCCGACTGCAGTTTTGATAAAGGCGCGGGGGCGCTGAAGCTGATCGACTGGTGCCGGCTGCATTTTGACGGATCCTCAGGAGATATCGGCAGTCTGAAAACCATCTATGAACGGAGGATCCGTATTAAGATTTTCAAAGAAAGCAGCATCGGCCTGGCAGATGTGCGTATCCCCTTTATTGCCGATAACGATTTTGAGCGCATTACAGCTGTGGAAGGTTTCAGCTATAACCTGGATGAAAAAAAAAGGGTGATAACCACCGCCCTTACACCTGAAGCCATTTTCCAGCGCAAAATAAATAACCGTATCAGTGAACTGGTTATCCCCTTTCCCCAGGTAAAACCCGGAACGGTAATTGAATACCGGTATAAGCTCACCCGTGCTGATTTTGCCGGTATCAATAACTGGTTTTTTCAGGGAACCCTGCCCGTAGCCTTCAGCCGCTATGAAATAAATATTCCTTCCTTTCTGCATTTCAAAGAGATCATTTCGGTGGCAGACAGTCTTAGCACTACTGAATCGGTTACCAATGACGGATTCCCGGTTAACCGCAGCCTTGGAAACATCCGGATTCTGCGCAAAACATACAGTATGCGGAACCTGCCTGCAGTGCATGCCGAACCTTTTATGGGCGCACTGAAAGATTACCTGCAGAAAATTGAGTTCCAGTTATCCGACCTGGATTATGGAAATGGAATACGGCGCAGTCTGCAGGCCAGCTGGAAAGATATCAGCAGGCAATTAGACGGGGATGAGGCCTTCGGTGCACAACTGCGCAAAACCATACCTGTCAACCATGATTTACTGGAACAGGTTCGCTCGATACCCGACAGCCTCGAAAGAATGAAGTGGGTCTTCCGTTTTTTGAAACAAAAGATTGGGTGGAATGGGGAGTATGATATTTACAGCCACCAGGGTGTGTCAGACTGCTGGCAAAAAGGTACCGGCAATTCTGCCGATATCAACCTCCTGCTGATCAATCTGCTTACGAGTGTGGGATTGCCGGCATTACCGGTTCTTTTCAGTACCCGTGAGCATGGGGTGGTTCGTGAATTTTATCCGGATATCGGCCAGTTCAATACGGTACTGGCCTGCCTTGAGCTGAATAAACGCCAATACCTGCTGGACGCTTCCGCAGGATATACTTTGCCCGGACAGGTACCCGCAGAAATTTTGAATACAAAGGGTTTACTGTTTACAGAAGAGGGGGAACAATGGGTGGAGGCTTCCGCTCATGGAGCAATGTATAAACTGATCACCGCCATACACGGGGAACTGGATGAAGACGGCCGTATGACAGGTTTTGCCGACATCAGTGCCGAAGATTATGCCCGGCGGGAACTCTGTGAAAAATGGGTTAGGGATAAAACGGAGTTTACGGAATCGTTCTTATCCGAGCCCGATATGAACCTCACCCTGCTGGATGTAACTGTAAATAATGTGCGGAATGACAGCCTGCCCCTTGAGATTAAAACAAAATTTCAGCTCAGCCTGCCACATACCGGCGAGTACCGGAGTTTCAGGATTAACCTCTTTAATGGCCTGCGGCAAAATCCCTTCCTGGCAGAAGACCGTCTCTCGGATATAGATTTTGGATACGGACAGGAGTACATTCTTTTTGGCAGTTATACAATCCCCCCCGGATACGTGTTTGATGAATGGCCGCCGGCACTGTCACTCGAGATGCCCGATAAGAGTATTACGTTTACCCGTTTTATTGATGCCGATAATAACCTGCTGAGTGTAAAAATCGCAGTGGAGTTCAGCAAACCGGTTTATTCCTCCACCCAATATTCCGAGTTGCGGGAGTTTTACAAGCAGTTGCTGGAAGAATTGAATAAAGTGGTGGTGATCCGCAGAAAAGCGCTCCCATGAAGTAAGCCGCAGTTTCACGGCGGATGTGTGAATAATCCGGGCAGCCAGTTTAATTATTATTATGTAATTTTCCATTTAAACCGCTGCTTTTTTGAGAAAAATACCCGGATACCTTTTACTAAGCCTGCTCATTATTGCACAGGGCGGATATTATCTGGGGTATTCCTGGAAACAGGAGGAAATCAGAGAATCGGTTACACAGCAGCTTCTTTCCAAAATACCGGATGCGCAACTGGTAAGGCTGCAGATTAGTGCTGTGCGTGATCAACTGCGCTGGCAGGAAGAGGGCCATGAATTTGTACTGAACGGTAAATTATACGATGTGGCCCGTATTACTAAAGAGGACGGTCAGTTCATAATCTATTGCCTTGAAGATGGTAAAGAGGAAACTTTGTTAAGGGATCTTGCCAAAAAGATAGGTACGGAAAATTCTCCTGGCGGTAAGATAACAATTGAAAAATTCCAGCTCTCCGACTGGATATCCGATATTGCATCCATATCCATCCCGGCCTGCCAGCCGCCCCGTAAGCCACTTATCTATCCGGCTTATGCCGAAGCTATATCATCAAGGGCCGGGCCTGTAAGTTCCCCCCCTCCCGACCGGCGGTTCTATCCAGTTTCTTCATCCACAGGATATTCAACCACATGCTCCCTCAATTCGTACCTGCCTGTATTTCTCCAGGGCGCCTCTTTCTTTAATCCGGATCCAATGCCGGTTATTAGCAGCAATACGAACCTCAGCATCCATCCGGATGACCTGCTTCCTTCCGCAACAATTTATTTGATTCATACCATACGTTATCGCAATAACTGCGATCTCTTATATTATAACCTGCCGGCCTGTTTAAAGCCGGCCTTAAGTGTTTTTGTACAAACCTAAACGAGTATTTTATGATCAAGACGTTCAGACATTTGCTGCTCCTGTTACTGGTTTGCTGTTCGGGTACCTTGTTTGCCCAGGTACGGAATGATATTCCTGCCAGCAAAACAACTGTGATTCGCCCGGAAGCCACCCGTACCACGGCAGAAATTATGGAAGCGGCCAGGACCTTTGTTTCGCACCGTCCGTTGGTGCCGGAAGAGAGAGAAGGGCCTAACCGCCGCCATTTGAAGCAAAACCCGCTGGCTCCCGCCGTGTCGAGTTATCCTCCCCGCACCGACAACCCGGGGAATAACAGTTTTGCCCCTCCGCCCCCGGGCGGTAACGGGCTGGCGCAAACGCCAAGCACCAGTTTTAACGGGGTAACCGGACCAACTGAAAACGGGGCCTTTCCGCCCGATGATATGGGCGCCATCGGTCCCACCCAGTATATCGTTTTTGTGAACGGGAAGATCCGCAGTTTTAATAAAACCACCGGGGTGGCAGATGGTGTGCTGAATGCCGATCCGGATGTCTTTTTCAGCTCGGTGATGACGCCTCCTGTTGCCAGTAACTTCACTTCCGATCCGCGTATCCGTTACGACCGGCTTTCCGGCAAATGGATTATGATCATCATTGATGTTCCGGGCGGTGCAGGGACCCAGGCAAACAAGGTTTTGTTTGCATACAGCAACAGTTCCACTATCACGGCCGGGACTACCTGGACCTATTATTCATTCCTTGGCCAGACGGGGGTTTTCCTGGATTATCCCACATTGGGTATTGATGTGAACGCCCTTTATATCGGTGGTAATATGTTTACACTGGGAGGTTCCTTCAATGGCACCAACGGCTATGTACTGAACCGCAATACGCTTTTATCCGGAGGCGCTGTAACAGTGTACAGCTTCTTTAACCTGGCTACATCGTCCGGTGCTGGTCCGTATACTCCGCAGGGTGTGGATAATTTTGACCCGGCTGCCACTGAGGGATATTTTATCGGAGTAGATAATGCTTCTTTCAGCTTGTTACAGATGCGCAGGGTGAGCAATCCCGCTGGCGTTGCCACTATTTCTGCCAATATCAGTATTACAGTTCCCACTACGGCATCTCCCCGAACCGTTCCTCATCTCGGCAATACAGGGGGTACCAGCGGAAACCTGGATGCCCTGGATGACAGGTTGTTTGCAGCAATGGCTCGCGGCGGTCACATCTGGACCGCACATAATATTGGTGTGAGTACAACGGGTGTGGCCACCTCAACCGCTTCTGTAAGAAGAAATGGAGTGAGATGGTATGATCTTGCCAATATTACCACCACCCCTACCCTGAACCAGAGTGGTACCGTATACGACGGTGCGGCCCAGGCTTCAGCAAGGGATTATTTTATTCCCAGCATTATGATCTCCGGCCAGGGGCATGCTGCACTCAGCATGACAACGGGTGGAACTCCCTACCGTATTGATGCATATACCGCCGGTCGCTGGTCATCGGATGCAGTTGGTACAATGCAGGCCACCCAGGCTACTACCAGCAGTTCCACGGCCTATAATCCTCCCGGCGATCCGGGGCCTCCGAGGCGATGGGGTGATTATTCCTATGTATCGCTGGATCCCCTGGATGATATGACGATGTGGATGATCAACCAGTATTGCAATGGAACCAATACCTATGGTTGTAATGTTACGAAATTGATGGCGCCACCCCCGGCCACACCGGCATCCTGTGCACCGGGTTCGGTGAATACGGGTATTGCTTCCACCAATGTGGTGGTTACCGGTACAGTAGTGAATGGCAGCGGATTTTATGATCCGGGAGCTAACCTGCCGGCACCGGCCCTGGCGTTTAATCATATCACGGCCACAGTAACCGGAGGTGTTATTGTGAACAGTGTAACTTATACCGATCCAACCCATATCACGTTAAATTTAAGCACGGTCAGTGCCACACCGGGCTTGCAGTCCATCACGGTAACCAACCCCGATGGCCAAAGCACCACTTCTTCAGGTGGTATCCTGCTGATCAACAGTTCCTGCACAACTCCCACAATCAGTTCGGTAACCACCACGCAGCCCACCTGCGCTGTTCCGGGTGGAACTATTACCATTGCGGCTACTGGCTCCGGTACACTGGAATACAGTGCTAATGGTGGTTCAACCTGGCAGGCTTCTAACGTATTCAGCGGATTAACACCCGGCAACTACAATGTTCAGGTACGTTTGCAGGCCACCCCAAGCTGTCTTACCGTATATGCTTCTAACCCGGTTGTAATAAATGCTGTACCGGTAGCGCCAACAGTAAATGCGCCAACGGTAACACAGCCAACTTGTACCGTTCCTGCTGGAACCATCGTGGTAAATGCCACCGGCTCCGGTACGCTGGAGTACAGTATCGATGGAGGTACCAGCTGGCAGGTTTCCAATACCTTCAGCGGTTTAACACCGGGTAACTATACTATCCGTGTTCGTTTGCAGGCGCAACCCACCTGCTTTACCAACTATGCTTCCAACCCGGTTGTGATCAATGCGGTGCCTACGGCTCCTGTTGTGAATGCTCCAACGGTTACACAACCCGTATGTCCGGCCACTACCGGAACGATTGTAGTAAATGCCACCGGTTCGGGTACGCTCGAATACAGTGTTGATGGCGGCAGCACCTGGCAGTTGTCAAATACCTTCAGTGGTTTGACACCCGGTAACTATAATATCAGCGTTCGCCTGCAGGCTAATCCTACCTGTGTTACCATCTATGCAGGGAACCCGGTTGTGATGAATGCTTCAGCAGGAGCGCCGGCAATATCAGCGCCGAATGTTACGCAACCCACCTGTGCTTCTCCTACAGGAACGATTGTGGTAAATGCCACCGGTTCGGGTACACTGGAATACAGTATTGATAACGGCGCCACCTGGCAATTGTCGAACACTTTCAGCGGACTCAGTGCCGGTAACTATACTATCCGTGTTCGCTTACAGGCCAGTCCGGCATGCTTTAGCATTTACGGCAGCAACCCGGTTGTGATTACTGCACCCGCTGGGGGTCCCACTATCAATGCACCTACCGTTACACAACCCAGTTGTGCCACTCCAACCGGCTCTATCGTGGTAAATGCCACTGGTGCCGGTACTCTGGAATACAGTATTGATAACGGAGCCACCTGGCAGTTATCCAATACATTTAGCCCGCTCACTGCCGGCAGCTATAATATCAGGGTACGCTACCAGGCAACTCCTTCCTGCTTCAGTGTTTACAGTAGTAACCCGGTTGTGCTGAATGCACCCACTGGCAGCCCCACTATTTCAGCGCCAACAGTAACACAGCCCACTTGCGCCACTCCTACCGGTACCATCGTAGTAAATGCAACCGGTTTGGGTACGCTTGAATTCAGCATCAATGGCGGCACCAGCTGGCAGTTATCAAATACCTTCAGCGGCCTGACGCCCGGTAACTATACCGTACAGGTTCGTTACCAGGCTACACCGAGCTGTATCGGCAGCTATCCCGGTAACCCGGTTGTAATCAATCCTGTATCCGGTACCCCGGTAATTAACGCTCCCACTGTAACACAGCCTACCTGTGCTGTGCCTTCAGGTACTATTGTGGTAAACGCCACTGGTTCGGGTACACTTGAGTACAGTATCAACGGCGGTTCAACCTGGCAGGCATCCGGCACATTCAGTGGTCTGACACCCGGAAATTATAATATCCAGGTGCGTTTGCAGGCCACGCCGAGCTGTTTAACCGTTTACAGTGGCAACCCGGTTGTGATCAATGCTGTACCGGTTGCTCCTACAGTTACCGCACCCACTGTTACGCAACCCGATTGTGTGGTGGCTACCGGTACCATTGTGGTGAATGCCACCGGTTCGGGTACACTCGAGTACAGTATTGACGGAGGTGCCACCTGGCAGCTTTCCAATACCTTCAGCGGACTTGCTGCCGGTAACTATACGATCCGTGTTCGTTTGCAGGCCAATCCTACCTGCTTTACCAATTATGCGGCTAACCCGGTTGTAATCAACCCTACTCCCATTCCCGTGGTTAATCAGCCTGCTAACCAGGCAGTTTGTCCGGGCGCTTCTACTGCTGCGATTACCTTTAGTGGTTCCAGCGTGCCGGGTACGGTTTACAACTGGACGAACAATACTCCTTCTATTGGTTTGGCCGCCAGTGGAACGGGTAATATTGCTTCTTTCATTGCCCAGAATACGGGCGGTACTGTTACGGCCACCATTACGGTTACGCCGGTGGCAGGTGCCTGTGTGGGTACGCCCAAAACCTTCACTATTACAGTTTATTCAGGATTGCCGCTTACCATTGTGGCCACCCCGGGCAATACTCTTTGCCAGGGTGATCCGGCCCTGCTGACTGTAAATGAAGGCAACCTTATCAATGCCAATCCCACCACACCGGCAACGGGTGGTAACGGGCAGGCACTGGTAACATTCAATATCACTAACAATAATACAGTTCCGGTAACACTTACAACCATCTCCAGCAATACCCTGAATTCGGGTGCCATGAATGCCCGTGCATTCTATAAAACAACTCCCATTAACGGATTGCCGGGAGCTATTAATGCCGGTAATGGATGGAATCAGTTTGGTGCTGGTGCCAGTGTGGCTGTTGCCGGTACTGTTACACCGGTACTTACCGGTTTAACACTGGTGATACCTCCTTCCACTACCTATGGTATTGCACTGGAAGGCCTCACCAGTGGCGGCGCTGCAAATATTGCTTACACCAACGGAGGCGCCACCACGAGTTATACCAGCAATGGTTGCTCCATCACGGTGGGTACCAATGTAGGATATGGCGGTGCGGCTGCGCCTGCGGCACCTACTTTTACGCCAAGGAATTTTAATGGTTCTGTTGCACTTACAGGAGGCAGTGCCTTAACGCCGCTCACAACCGGAACCTTTGTATGGACACCGGCTGCCGGCCTGAACGCCACTACGGGCAACCCTGTAGCTGCATCTCCGTCGGTAACGACTACATATACGGTAACGCATACCAGCAACCCGGGAGGTTGTATCCGTACGGGTAATATCACCATAACAGTGAACACGCGTCCTGCTGTTACCGCCCAACCGGCAAATACCGCGGTATGTGCTGGTGGGACGGCTACTTTCACGGCTAATGGCACGGCAACAGGTGTTGCCTACCAGTGGCAGGAAAGCACCGATGGCGGGGTAAGCTGGAATAACCTGAGCAATGCGGCTCCCTATTCCAATGTAACCACCACCACCCTTACCATTAACCCGGTTACCATTACGATGAATGGTTACCGTTACCGCCTGGCGGTTAGCGGTACCTGCCCTCCTGTGGCCAACAGCAATGCAGCGATCTTAACGGTGAACCCGCTGCCCAATGTTACCGTTACACCCACTTCAGGTTGCGGGGGTGTTCCGGGTATCAACGGTCTGGCTTTAACAGCCAGCGGCGCAAACACTTACACATGGGCTCCGTTTGGTGGCTTGTATACCAATGCCACGGCAACTGTTCCCTATGGTGGTGGTAATGCAGCTACTGTATATGCCGCTCCCGCTGCCATGACGATGTATACCGTAACAGGTACCCTCACGGCTACCGGTTGCTCTAATACTGCTTCTGCGCTCATCAATTACACGCCGCCTGCTCCGACCGTAACCCCCTCATCGGTTACGATGTGCCTGGGCGATCCGGCTGTAAAACTGAAGAGCTCCACTTCTCAGTCGTTCACGAATACGTTCTGCTCCGGAACGGTGAATGTGTCCATTCCTGATGGTCCCACAATTCCGCCGGTGCCCGTATCCTACCCGGCCTCTACCTCCAGCATCAGTGTGACAGGTATCCCGGCCAATGCAACCGTTACCGGTCTGCGGGTTAAGATGAATATCACCCATAATTATGTGGGCGACCTGGTGATTGTACTCAAAGCACCCAATGGTAATGTGTTCAACCTGGATGCCATGCTGAACAAAACCAATAATGCCGGTGCCAACTTCACCAATACGGTGATCGGCTCTGCCGGTACCACGCTGCTGAGCGCCGGTACGGCTCCGTTCACGGCCACCTTTAAAGCCGATGGGGCCGGAGCTACCTTCACCGCCTTTGGCTTTACGTTCCCGGGAGGTCCCACCGGATATATCCCCAACACCGCTGCCTTCAGCGGCCTGTATTCCGTACCGAACGGTTCGTGGACACTGGCGATGTATGATGCGGGTGCCCCGGATGCCGGTGTGCTCAATAACTGGTGCCTGGATGTAGACTATGTTATCGGTGTGCCGGCTACTCCGGCTACCTGGAGCCCGGCTGCCGGACTGTTCTCAGATGCCAATGCCACTGTTCCTTATGTAGCGGGTACGGCTGTGGATTCAGTTTGGACAAGGCCCACACCGGAAGGTGTGTACAACTACCAGGCTACGGTACAGAGTCTGCCGCCGGCCAATGCCGCTCCGTCGACCCCGATGGCAGGTGGTAATGGTAATAACATGGTATTCTTCAATATTACCAACAACAACGGTTACCCGATGACACTGACCGGTATTTCAACCAATACCTTCGGATCGGGAGCTGTTACGGCCAGGGCTTTCTATAAAACCTCAGCGATCGCCGGTAACCCGGGTCTGATCAATGCAGGTAATGGCTGGAACCAGACCGGTGGATCTATCAACAGCAATGTTACGGCCGGTGCCCTCAACCCGGTACTGACGGGTCTGTCACTGTCAATCCCGGCTGGCGCCACCTATGGCATCGGTCTGGAACTGAGCGGTGCCACTTTCCCGGCTTATACCAATGGTACGGGTACGATTGCCACGTATACGGATAATGGTGTAACCATCACCACCGATGGTAACGTGGGTTGGGGTGGTCCGGTAGCTCCGGGTCCTCCTGCCAATAACCCGCGCAACTTCAATGGTACGGTGTACCTGAGCCCGGCAGGTGTAAGTGCCTGTACTTCTCCGGCCAAAACGGTTACCGTTACTGTGAACAAGGTGGCTTCTGTTCCTGCCGGCTCACAACCGGTTAACCAAACCGTTTGTACCGACAAGGTGGCCACCTTCAGCATCGGTGCTGTAAGCGGAACCGGTCCGTTCAGCTACCAGTGGCAGGTAAGTACCAATGGCGGTGCAAGCTATAGTGCGGTGAGCAATACAGGCGTATATAATGGGGCCAATAGCACCAGTCTTACCATCACACAACCGCCGGTATCGATGAACGGATACCTGTACCGTTGCGTGGTACAGGGAGCAGCCCCTTGTGCAGCGGCTAGTTCCAATGCAGCGGTGCTTAAGGTAAATCCGTTGCCGACGGTGGTGCTCTCGGCTTCACCCTTTACCAGGTTGTTCCCGGGTCTTACCACCACGATCACGGCAACGGTGAGTCCGTTTGCAGTAGCCACCAATGGCTACAGCTGGAAGCGTAACGGCAGTCCGGTACCTGGCAGCAGCAACAGCGGCTCCCTGTTATTGGATGTAGACAAGCTGGGCGATTACCAGCTTACGGTTACGGATATCAATGGATGTGTGAACAGTTCCAATGTTCTTACCATTGCCGATTCTGTGTCCAATGCGTTGTGGATCTACCCGAACCCCAACAATGGAGTGTTCCAGGTACGGTACTACAGTGCAATGGGTAACAGTTTACCGCGTGGTTTGAATGTATACGATGCCAAAGGTGCCCGGATCTTCACCCAATCTTACAGTATCAATGCTCCTTACGGACGCATGGATGTGGATATGCGCAACTTCAGCAAGGGTATCTACTGGGTGGAACTGACCGACAGGAATAATAACCGCCTCGCTGTGGGAAGAGTGGTTGTTCAATAATGTGTTCTCTGTGTTCTTCATAATGAAAAAGAGATTCCTCCGCAAGGAGGAATTTCTTTATTATAGAAGCGGGGAAAAATTAAACAAGAGAGGAAAGACTACCGCCTTTTGCAAAGAGTCGGTCAACCCGGGCTTCAACCGCAGGATCTTTTTCGAGTGCCGGCGCATGATGGGGCTTCCTCCTGGCATCAAATACCATCGGCCCTTTACAGCCCCAGTGTTTATATTCGGTAAAGGGGGCAATACCATGGATATCATGTGAAGGATTACAACGGGTGAAAGCCACCCAGAGAAAATTATTCAGCTTTTGAGCCACAAATTCCGGATCATCACAGAGGAGTAATAAGGGAACCCCTCCGAGTGATGTAAGCGAGGGCTCAAGTTGCTGATTGAGTGCGGCCAGCTCTGCCTGCGCCTGTTCATACGTACGGAAAGGCGGGGCTTGTAGAGCAATGATTCCCGGCAAAACCAGCTGCGGGTTAGAGAAACCGGTAAGTGCTTGCAGGACTGCAGGCACGGAGGAAGACAATTCCCTTCGTTTCTCGCCATAGGCCGCCAGTACCACTTTGCTGCCACTGTTGAGGGATGTGCCTGAGTAATCAAGTGTATCGATGGTGGTGTGCGTATAAAAATGAATATCCCTTTCCAGATGAATCCGCTCCAGCACATAACGAAAATATTCTTCCATGGCATGGGTGGAGAGTTTGCCACTGTCATCAGCCGTGATCCATAAAAATTTAGCCAGGCTTAACTGCCCCGTTCCCAGGATATGATTGGCGATGGTAAGAATTTCGGCTGGCTGCCGGGCGGGCATATAAGGGGTATACCGTTCACTGCCGATGGCCAGCAGTAAGGGATGCACACCGGCAGCATCAACAGCATGCACTTCTTTTAACCCGGGAATCTCAGCCTGCAGGGCGCTGCCGCTGATGGCATGGATAAGATTGCCAAAGCTGGTATCTTCCTGGGGCGGCCGGCCCACTACGGTAAAAGGCCAGATGGCATTTTTCCGGGCATATACTTTATGCACCCGCATCAACGGGAAAGGATGCTGCAGACTGTAATAGCCCAGGTGATCTCCAAAAGGGCCTTCTGGTTTATTTTCGCCGGGGCAGACTTCACCGGTGATTACAAAATCGGCATCCGTGCTGATGCAGTAACCATCTTCGTAAGTATAACGGAAACGGCGACCGCCCAGCACTCCTGCAAAAGTCATTTCACTCATGCCCTCGGGTAAGGGCATCACGGCGGCTACTGTATGGGCGGGGGGGCCGCCCACAAATACACTCACTTTCAGCGGCACTCCTTTTTTGTTGGCCCTGGTTTGATGCACCCCAATACCCCTGTGTAACTGGTAATGCAGTCCAATCTCTTTTCCGGTGATATAGTCGTTCCCGGTAAGCTGCACGCGGTACATACCCAGGTTGGCCTGCATGATACCCGGCTGATCGGGGTCTTCGGTATATACCTGTGGCAGGGTTACAAAAGCGCCGCCATCAAGCGGCCAGTGCTGAATCAGCGGTAAATCCGTAATGCTTATCTCTTCGAAGAGGACGGGTTTGGATGCGGGATTTTTTCTGGGAAAGGCTTTAAGGGCGGCAAAACCGGCAGCCACATTACTGAATGGATGTTTGAGGGCCCGGAGCGGATTGTTTTTCAGGCTGATAAGCTGCTGCACCTGCGGCAGTGTGTTACGGAAAATGAAACGGCTTCTTTCCAGCGTTCCAAAAATATTGGAAGCCGTTCTGAAACGGCTGCCTTTCACTTTTTCAAATAAAAGCGCCGGGCCTCCCATCTCATGCACGCGCAGGTGGATGGCTGCCATTTCCAGGCAGGGATCCACTTCTTCCCGGATGCGAAGCAGTTGCCCGTTCTTTTCAAGGTCAATCAGGCAATCTTCCAGTGAGCGGTAGGCCATAGCAGAAATTAAGCAACAAAGTTATGGCCCGTTGAAATATGAAAAAACTATTGTTCAGTGAAAAGAGCTGTTCCGTCAGTTAAATTTTAAAACCTCTCCGTTATTACACAGGGCCCAGCCGTGGGACGCATCGATAAAATGAATTTCATTGATAGTTTGATTCTCAAGCGCCACGATTACCGACCAGTTGTTGCCTCCATCGGTTGTTTTATAGATTCGGGATCCGTTGGAGAGATAGCCTGTAGCAGCATCCAGGAACTGCATATCACATTTTGATGTCAGGTTGCCGTTGGGAATTTTCTGAAGGAAGGTAAAACTGTAGCCCCCGTCAGTTGATTTGAAAAGATAGCCCGTGATGCTGACCACATAAACTACTGAAGCCGAAACAGGTGCTATGGCGGTTAGCCCAATATTTGATGTGGGAGCAGGTACGGTGTCTAAATGCCAGCTGGTAATAGTACCATTGGCATGATATACTTTATTGTTATAAACCACCCATCCTGTATTATTATTAAACATACTGGCCGCAGCTTCATCCACAATCCCGGGGAGCAATCCCAGCGAGTTCCATGAAAGGCCCCCATTCTGTGTATAGAAGAAGCCCTGGTACGCACAGAGAATGCCGGTATTATTATCTCCAAATGCAACATCATAGGGCATATGTAAAGAGGCCGGTTGCTGGCGGCTGAATGAAATTCCTCCGTCACCACTTCTGTACAGGGTATCATACATAAGGTTTACGCCAAATAGTTTATGATCCGGCGTGAGGCACATATTGTGAAACCCCATGTTGTATATGTATGACCAGCTGTAACCGCCATTGGTGGTTTTATAGGTGGCGTTTTGCGAACGGCTGCTTACATAGCCGGTAGTATTATCCTGGAAGGCAATATCACCTCCCTGGATAAAATTGCTAAAGGGATTGCCGGTTTTTGCCCAACCGGCCGTGAGTGTGTCTTTAGGAGAATTGCTTTCTGAGCCTGATTTTTTACAACCGGAATGGCTGATAATAATAATAGCAAGGAAGGCTGATACAGCCGGTATGGGGTACTTCATAAAAAATTTCTACTAAAATACAGATTTTAGTAAAAAAGATATTTTTTAGCCGGAAAATACTGGCTATTTCTTCAGGTACATCACCTCCTTTACCAGCTTAACCGTGCGGGGAACATCCGGTAAATAAGCTGCCACCAGGTTGGGGGCATAGTGCATAGGGGCATCAGCAGAGGTAATACGGCGTACCGGGGCATCAAGATAATCAAAGCCTTCTTTCTGGATGCGGTAAGCTATCTCGGAGGAAACTGAAGCAAAGGGCCATTGTTCTTCCACAATAACCAGGCGGTTTGTTTTCTTCACACTTTCGAGGATGGTGAACCAGTCGAGCGGCCGGATCGTTGCCACATCAATCACTTCGGCTTCGATTCCTTCCCTGGACAGTTCTTCAGCTGCCGCCAGGGCCACTTTCATCATTTTATTAAAAGAAACGATCGTAACATCTTTACCTTCCCGTTTAACAAAGCATTTGCCAATGGGCAGGAGGTACTCTTCCTCCGGCACTTCCCCCTTATCCCCATACATTACTTCACTTTCCATGAAAACCACCGGATCGTCATCCCGGATAGCGCTTTTCAGCAATCCTTTGGCATCGTAAGGATTGGAAACGGAGATCACTTTAAGACCGGGAATATTGGCATATAAACTTTCGAAGGCGGTAGAGTGCTGGGCACCCAACTGGCCGGCGCTGCCATTGGGACCGCGGAAAACTATCGGGCAACCAACCTGGCCGCCGCTCATGGCCAGCATTTTGGAAGCGGTATTCAGAATCTGATCCAGCGGCAGCACGGCAAAATTCCATGTCATGAATTCCACAATCGGGCGTAATCCATTCTGGGCAGCTCCCACGGCGATGGCGGCAAAACCAAGTTCCGCGATGGGGGTGTCAATCACCCTTTTGGCTCCAAATTCATCCAGCATGCCCTGGCTCACCTTGTAGGCACCATTATATTCCGCTACTTCCTCTCCCATCAGCAATACCCGTTCATCTCTTCTCATTTCTTCCTGCATGGCTTCCCGCAGGGCTTCTCTGAATGCAATTTGTCGCATGTTCTGTCTTGATTTATTTTACAGGCTGCAAATTTATCCCATCGCTGGCAGATGAGCAAATGAGATTATAAAGGCTTTAGTCATCCGGATCAGCCGTTACTGGCATCAGGAAATTGCTTTAACGGCACTGATAAAGGCCTGCAGTTTATCCGGATCCAGCTGCCCGTTTGTACGCACACCGCTGCATACATCCACCCCAAAAGGCTTCACCGTTTGTATGGCTTCCTGCACATTGGCCGCATGCAAGCCCCCCGCCAGGAAAACCGGAACTGAAACGGCTTTTACGAGTTCGCTGCTGATGGCCCAGTTGTGTGTATTGCCGGTGCCGCCGAGGGTTTTTACAGCAGCTTTGGGATTGCCACTGTCTAACAACAAGGCATCCACGTGATCCTGCAGCTTAACTGCCTGTTCAATACTTTCGGGGCCTGTAACATGTATTACCTGTACTATTTTGAGGTGCGGAAGCCTGCCCCTGATATCACTGTATTGCCCGGCTATCAGTTCATCCACTATCTGAACGGTATTGGTGTGCACCGAATTTACATGCGCAACAATTGCATCCGCCGTTTGTTCGCTGGTGAGCAGGAAAGAAGCAATGGGCGGATGAATGCTGCCTGCAATGCTTGCGATCAGTTCATCGGGTATCGGGCCCGGTCCGCTTGGCATTTTACCCACCAGTCCCAGTGCATCCGCTCCCAGGCGGATCGCCATTGCGGCTTCTGTGACCGAACTGATACAACATATTTTTATCCGGCAGGATGGCATGATTTATAAGATGTAAAATTAAAAAGGTTCACGAACTTCCTTAACAAGCTGTGAACCTTTTATGATATGAAATAAAAACTAACAGTTTTCGATCACCATGGCGCTGGCCCCGCCTCCGCCATTACAGATACCGGCGGCTCCATAACGGGCCTTATTTTGTTTAAGCACGTTGATCAGCGTAACAATGATCCGGGCGCCGCTGCAGCCCAGCGGGTGGCCCAGTGAAACAGCTCCCCCGTTCACATTCACACGGGCGGGGTCCAGTTTCATACGGCGGGAGTTTTCGATACCCACAACGGCAAAAGCCTCATTCAGTTCCCAGTATTCAATATCCTCCATTTTCAAACCAGCTTTGGCAACCGCTTTAGGCACAGCCACTGAGGGGGCTGTGGTAAACCATTCGGGCTCCTGTTCGGCATCGGCATAACCGATAATTTTGGCAATGGGTTTCAAACCCAGTTCATTGGCTTTATCGCTGCTCATCAGTAAAACAGCAGCGGCGCCGTCGTTCATCGTGCTGGCATTGGCGGCCGTAACAGTGCCGTCCTTTGTAAAGGCCCCTTTGAGCTGGGGAATCTTATCAAACTTTACATTGAAGGGTTCTTCGTCTTTGGTAAACATCACCGGATCGCCCCCGCGTTGCGGAATGGGTACGGGAATAATTTCATCCGTAAACCTGCCATCATTCACCGCTGCCTGGCTGCGCTTGTAACTTTCGATGGCAAAAGCATCCTGCTCTTCCCGGCTGATACCACAGGTACCGGCACACATTTCGGCGGCATTACCCATGGCTTTGCCATCGTATACATCGGTTAGCCCGTCTTTTGCCAGGCCGTCTATCAGGCTGGCATTCCCATATTTATTGCCCCAGCGCATGGCGTCAGCATAAAACGGCACATTACTCATACTTTCCATTCCACCCGCTATCACGATATCGGCATCGCCGAGTAAAATGCTCTGTGCTGCCTGCGAAATTGCTTTCATGCCACTGGCACATACCTTATTGATGGTGGTGCAATTCACATAATTGGGCAAACCGGCAAATTTGGCGGCCTGGCGGGCCGGAGCCTGGCCCAGGTTGGCCTGTATCACGGCACCCATGAGCACATCGTTCACCAGTTCGGGTTTAACACCGGCTTTTTCGAGTGCCCCCTTAATAGCAAGGGCGCCTAACTGGGTGGCCGAAAATCCTTTGAGAGAACCGCCAAAACTACCCATGGGCGTACGCACGGCGGAAATAATGTAGACTTCTTTCATATAGCAATCGTTTGCGAAGCAAAGTTACAGTTTCTTGCCTATTAAAAGGAACCGTAATTCTTTTTAGTTTTACGCCGATTCCATAAGTTTACAAAAAACTACAAAGCCCTTACTATGCGTTATACCTTGCTGTTGCTGATGAATCTTGCCATCGCCATACCGGTTGTTGCGCAAGCCACCCGTACCGATTCGGCCCGTATTGCCAGTACGCTCACAGAACTCGCCCGCATTTGCCGGAGTGTTGATTTTAAAGATCCGAAAACACAGGAACAGGGCAGTTTTTATAAAGCGGCCTCCTATATTGTTTATCGCGGGGAAGATAATAAACGCAAATGGAAGGATTTCGCCAACTACCGGGATGCGGCTGAACGCAAAGCGGTGGATGAGGTTTGTTTACGTATCAATGCCACGATTAACCGCGACCCTGCCTTCCGGATTACCGGTTACCAGACACAAAAGGAATCGGAAGGAACCTGGCATGCACTCACGGTGAGCTATACGGTTGAAGGAGAATCCCGCAGCCTGCTTTTTGCTTTCCTTTATGTGAAAGGACGCTATGCCCTGGGGGATATTGACAAGCCCTGAAAATAGCCAAAGGACACAATTAGTTTTCCCGGAACTGCCCGGACTATTGTTGCAGGCAACCTTTTTCAATAAGCACCCGATTCATTACTCAATACCCGATTCTTCAACCAAATTTTAGCAAAATGAAAAAAACAGCTACTGTACTGATGGCGGCCGGCTTACTGGTTCTTGCGGCCTGTTCCAAAAAATCAAATCCTTCCAAAGCCAGTGAAACACCTGCGCCGGCACCGGCGGCTACTACTTACAGTGGTAGGGTACAGGGACTGATTGAAACAAAATGCACCCCTTGTCATATCCCTTCCAAAGGCGGACGCAAAACCGATCTGGATAGTTATGCCTCGGCAATGAAATACGGAACTGATATTGTAAAGCGAATTGAGTTGAACCCAACCGACCGGGGCTTTATGCCCATGCGGGGAACAAAATTATCGGCTGATGAGATTGCTGTTTTCAAAAAATGGGTTGACGGCGGCATGCCCGAAAAATAATATAACCAGGCAGAACCAGAGAGCCCCTGTTGCAGTTGCAGCAGGGGTTTTCATTTAACCGGCCTGCTGAATCCGGGGATCCACCAGGCGGTAAAGAAAATCGGCCAGCAGGTTAATCAATACAAAGATGCAGGCACTCAGCAGCACCGCCCCCATCACCACCGGGTAATCCAGTTTTTCCAGGGCATCCACGGTTATTTTTCCGATCCCCTTCCAGCCAAAAATATACTCCACGAAAAAAGCCCCCGCCAGTAATTCGGCGAACCAGCCGGTAATAGCGGTGATAACAGGATTCAATGCATTCCGCAGGGCATGCCGCAGGATCACGGTTCGCTCCCCCAGTCCTTTGGCCCTGGCCGTTCGGATATAATCCTGGGCCAGCACATCCAGCATGGCGCTGCGGGTAAGCTGTGTGATGATGGCCAGCGGTCGGATACCCAGCGTAAAAGCAGGAAGCACGAGGTTGCTGAGTGTCAGGTATTTTTCACCGGTAACTTCATCAATACTGAACCAGCTGCCCGTGAGGTTCAGTCCGGTAACATTATGCAATACCACCCCAAACAGGAATGCAATCAGAATGGCCATAAAAAAAGAAGGTGCAGATATTCCTGCAATACTGGCAAAAACAGCTGTGTTATCCACCCAGCTGCCCTTTTTTACCGCTGCCAGTACGCCCAGGCCGATACCTAAAACGGTTGCCAGTACCATTGCGGCAAACGCCAGCAGCAACGTACCGGGAAGGGCTTCCATCAATACCGAACTTACCGGTTTTTTGGTTTGATAACTTTTTCGGAGATAGGGTAATTTAATTCCGAAACGGGTATCTCCCCCGATAAAAATACCTTTCAGTTCTTTTTTTTCAATCTCTTCCCGCGAGTGCACACAAACAGGTGATACATCATTGAGGTACAAAACAAACTGCTTCCATTTTGGCTGATCGAGGTAAAGCTCCCGGCGGATATTATCCATGGTTTTTTTATCTCCGGTTTGACCCACAATCATCCTGGCAGGGTCTCCAAACCCCTGGAACATCAGGAATACCAGGGATACCACGCCCAGGAGGACCAGTAAGGCATATCCGATTTTTTTCAGGAAGAAATACATGGAGGGAAATTAGTAATTAATAATTCCTTTGAATAGAAAAGCCTTCTATGGTTTGTAAAGTATCCGGCCGAAGAAGTATCAATTCTTAATTGAACTAAAGTCAGCCCAGCTCCATTTCCGCTGAATCACCGGTCCCTTCATCAGGAACAATACCGGGTTGTTACGGGCGGCGGTTTTGATGGCCGTCATATCGCAGCTGAACACCGGTACCTGCATAGGTTCGCGGCCTTTATTAAAAAGTATATCCACTTCTGCAGGCTGCGAGGTTATCACATAGAGCGGCAGGTTTTTGTTCCGGAGAGCCATGAAGGCCGTGGTGGCGCTCCATTCCTCATCGCCGGGGAATTTACTGTTTACAAATAAGAGATAGTAATTGCCCGGCTGCCCCAGGATGGCTTCGGTAGTATCATTTCCGGATGAAGTGGTAAAGGAAAAATCATTGATCAGCGGCACATTATTACGGCCTTTTTCCACGAGTACCTGCTTGCGGTCTACATAGGTCCAACTGCTGTCGGGCAGCGCGTCCATACCGAATTCCTTTTTAACCCCTCCCTTTTCATAAATAAAGGTGTAGCTGAATTTATCCGGCACGGCATCTTTTGGCATCTTGCGCAGTTCCAGGATATTATTACCCGGTTTATAGGGCAGGCAATCTTTAACCGGCAGGTGACGGAGCACATACCATTGCAAACCGGCCACGCCAATGAAAGCAAGCACGAAGATGCCCAGCCTGAATTTGGCCGGGAAAACGGGCTGAATATGCCTGTTGAAAAAAAGGATCAGCAATACCAATACCAGCAGGATAATGTCTTTGGTAAAGGTTTGGATGGGTGTGAGGGGGATGCAATCGCCAAAGCAGCCACAGGCCCTGATCTTACCACTGAACAATACATAGCTCGTGAGGAAGGTGAAAAAAGCCATCAGTACCAAAAGCAGCCAGGCCGTCATTTTTTTCCATTCACCCAGTAATAACAATACCCCCAGGATTACTTCCAGACTGATCATCACCACGGAAAAGAGCAGCGCATGACTATTTAACCAGTCCATCAAACCCGGCAATATCCCGGATTCCCGCCAGGCATCAAAAAACTCGCCCATTTTATAGGCCAGGCCACGCGGATCAATGGCTTTCACTAATCCGGAAAAGATAAACAGGACGCCTACCAGTATACGGGATATATTGACAAGTGCTTTCATAAAAAATCAAATCTGAACCGACAAAACTATAATTAAGCTTCGGATATCCGGTGCAGGTTAGTAAGCGGAAACTTTTCTTACAATTAACATTAATCCGCAACCCGTGAATATTCGATGCACAACAGTAACCCCCGGTAACTATCCCTCCTGTTTCCCCTCTCCGATCAGTATCAGGGCAAACACCGCATAATTGAGGATATCATAAAAATTAGCATCAATGCCTTCGCTGATCAGCGTTTTGCCTTCATTCAGCAGGATCTGTTTGATACGGAGAATCTTTGCGAGGATGAGGTCGACAAAACTTTGCTGGCTCATCTCCCGCCAGGCTTCCCCATAATCATGATTTTTATCCTGCATGAGTTTTTTGGCAGTTTCAACTTTGGCATTATAAAGGGCTGATACCGTTTCCACCGGCAGGTCTTCCACTTCATCATCATGGAAATCCAGCTGAATCAGTCCGATCACCGCATAATTCAGAATGCCCTTAAACTCACTGAGGATATCATCTCCTACCCGCTGGGCACCTTTTTCCTGGATGGTGCGGATGCGTTTGGCCTTGATATAAATCTGGTCGGCCACCGATATGGTGCGGTATACCCGCCAGGACGTGCCATAATCTGCTGTTTTCTGTAAAAAAATATCCCGGCAGGAATGAACGGCCTGGTCGTATTGTTCGTTGGTATGCATCGGTTGAGTATCTTCGGTATCGGTATGCTTTTTATGGCTTCAAAAATACTTGAAACGACCGATGTATAGCATAAACTGCAAAGGAAAACTTTTATCCCTGGCGGAGCCGGTGGTGATGGGCATCATCAATGCCACACCTGATTCGTTTTACGAAGGCCACCTGCCACTGACGGAAGCAGCTATCCAGATGAAAGCCCTTGCCATGCTGGCTGAAGGGGCGGCGCTCCTGGATATTGGCGGGCAAAGCACCCGCCCCGGAAGTGAACGAATCAGTGCCCAGGAGGAGGCCGACCGGGTTTTGCCGGTTATTGAAGCCATCATCCGGGCTGCTCCGGATGCCTTGTTGTCGATAGATACCTATCAAAGTTCAGTTGCCCGCTATGCCATTGCAGCCGGCGCCTGTATTGTAAATGATATCAGCGCCGGTGAGATGGATGCAGCGATGATTCCTGCTGTAGCAGCCCTGCAGGTGCCCTATATCTGCATGCACATGAAGGGCACGCCCGCCACCATGCAGCAGCAGCCGGTTTATGAAAATGTGCTGCAGGAAGTGCTGGATTATTTTATTGAGAAGACAGCCGCCTGCACAAAAGCGGGCATTAACGATATCATTATCGACCCCGGTTTTGGCTTTGGAAAAACGGCCGCCCATAATTTTCAGTTGCTGAAACAACTGGGAGCGCTGGGTATTATCGGACGTCCGGTTCTGGCCGGACTTTCCCGCAAAAGCACCATCTGGAAAACCCTGCAAATAACTGCAGCCGAAGCCCTCAATGGCACCACGGTATTGAATACCATTGCCCTGCAGCAGGGAGCTGCCATCCTGCGGGTACATGATGTTAAACCTGCTGTGGAAGCAATAAAACTGGTGCAGGCCCTGCAAAAAGCCTGAGCAGATACCGGGTATAAAAAAAGAGAGGCGAACCTCTCTTTTTTTATTCAGCATTCAGCTGCAATTATTTTTTATCTGGCTTGGGTGTCATTTTTTTGGCAGAATCGGCAGCAGCTTTTTTCTGTGCTTCCTGCATGGCTTTCTGCTGCATGTCCATCATCTGTTTTTCCCTTTCGGCCTGTTTGGCTTTGAACTGTTCCTGTGTCAGTACGTCCTGCACTTCCATATCGAATAACAGCACTTCATTGGGGCCGATGCGGGGCGCATTGCCATCTTTGCCATAGGCGAGTGAAGAAGGGATAATCAGTTTGCCCTTGCTGCCTTTTTTCATTAATTGCAATCCATCCAGCCAGCCGGGGATCACACCAAAACCACTCATATCAACGGTGAGGGGTTCCACATGTCCATACTTGGGATCCACGTTTGAATCAAAAACAGAATCCTTCAAAGTTCGGCCGGTATAGTTCACCATGGCAATCGCATTTTTATCCAGTGCCGGTCCGGTGCCATCCTGGGTAATCACCACATAAGTACCCCAGGGCGCTTTGGTGGCCTGCAGGTTGTTTTTGGTCAGGTAATCTTTAATGATGACATCATCTTTTTTGATCTGATCGGCAAAAGTGGTAGCTACATCTTTTGTGATCTTATCCATGGTTTTCTTATAGTTGATGCCACGGGCCACTGCATTATACTTTTCCTGATCGGCCTCCGCATCTTCGCGTTTATCATATACTTTGGCAATACGGAAATACTGGATAAGGAACTCTCCTTTCTTCATGAATGGCGCAGCCTGTCCCATTTTAATGAGCGAGTCAGTACGCAGGCGGATCACGAGGCTATCTCCTTCATGCACGGTTTTGAAGAATTCGGGCATCTGGGCGGTATCATAGGGAATGAAGCGGGGCTGACTGCTTTCGTAACTGTTGAACAATACGCTGTCTTTATATTTGGCGATCACGTTCAGCATGATAAAATTGCCGGTTACGGCTTTTTTGCCACTGTTGTTCAGGAACAATTTATATTCGGCTCCGTCTTTGGCTTTTTTGTACGGTTGTGAGCAACTGGCCAGTACCAGCAGGGCCATTCCCCATAACCAAAAGTTCTTCTTCATTGTAAGTTGTTTTATTTAAAATTGATAAGTACACAATTTGCCGGCGTTCTCTTTCATCGCCTGTTTGAATTTTTCTGCCACTTCTTCCAGGGGTTCCTTGTTAAAACCGCCGGCTGCATTATAATGCCCTCCGCCGTTGAAATACTTGCGGGCAAAGGTATTCACATCAAAATCGCCCTTGCTGCGGAAAGAACTCTTGCGCTCTTCTCCCCTGTCGATAATAATCGCGGCGAGTTTGATCCCCTTGATGCTTAAAGGAAAGTTCACCAGCCCTTCGGTATCGCCGGTACGTACATCGTATTTGATGAGATCCGATTGCGGAATCACGATCAGCGCCGTATTGTATTCGTAAAAAACTTCCATGCGGTGCTGCAATACGTGACCGAAAAAACGGAAACGGTTTTCCAAAAAATTATCAAACAGGGCTTCATGCACAGCGCTGTGCTCCAGGCCTTTTTCCTTGAGCGTGGCCACCATACTGTGCACGCTGGCCGTTGTGGAAGGAAAGCGGAAAGAACCGGTATCCGTCATCACCCCTGCATAAAGACATTCGGCGATGGCCGGCGTGATGCGGTCGCCGTGGCCCGCGTTCATAATAAAATCGAAGACCATTTCGGCGGTGGAACTTTTCCCGGTATCACTGATTCCATAGGCAAATACTTCCGTTTGCGGTTCGCGGTGGTGATCGATCAGGATGCGTTCTGCTTTGGCCGCTCCCAGTTTTTCTTCCATGCGCTTGGTGCGGCTGAGCACGTTAAAATCAAGGCAAAATATCCAATCGGCCAGCTCAATGGCTTCATTGGCTTTTGCCGTCTGCGATTCGTAATCCAGCACTTCTTCACAGCCCGGCATCCAGTTCAGGAACATGGCCCAGTTGGTGGGTGATACCACGGTAACCGTATGGCCCCATCCTTTGAGGAAATGTGCCAGGGCCAGGGATGAACCCATGGCATCCGCATCGGGCTTTTGGTGGGTGGTAATGAGCACCTTGCGGGGCTGGGGAAGCAGGGGAAATATGTTTTGAATCGGCTGCATAAAGCGGCGCAAAAGTAGGCTAAAGTTTCGAGTTTTAGCGTCCCCATCCTGCTGAAAACAGTTCAAGCGCCACAATTTGCACCGTAAATTGCAGCAGACGAGACAAAAGCGACTATCTTTGCGGCTCAAAAAACCAAAAGATGAGTAACAGAACATTTACCATGATTAAACCGGATGCTACCGAAAAAGGCCATACCGGTGCCATCCTTCAGATGATCAATGCCGCCGGATTCCGCATTGTAGCGATGAAAATGACCAAGCTGAGTGCCGAAAAAGCCGGTGAATTTTATGCTGTTCACAAAGAACGTCCCTTTTATGGCGAATTAGTGAGCTTCATGAGCCGCGGCCCCATCACCGCTGCTATACTGGAAAAAGACAATGCAGTAGAAGATTTCCGTAAACTGATTGGCGCCACCAACCCGGCCAATGCCGATGAAGGCACCATCCGTAAATTATTTGCCAGCTCTGTGGGCGAAAATGCGATCCATGGCAGCGACAGTGATGAAAATGCACTTATTGAAGGCGATTTCTTCTTCAGCAAACTCGAACAATTCTAAACTGCCCCGGCAGTCACTATAGGAAAAGCCCTCCAAACGGAGGGCTTTTTAGTAAGAAAATCAAGCACAAACAAACTTAGTTGAAGGTAGCATTCATTTGTGCAAGCAGGCCATGTTAGGGAATTGCTTACAGCCAGCTATTGAACGGATAGATTGGTTTTATATTGCATAACTATGCGGACATTCCTGACTATTATCAGCTATCCCAAATACTATGGGGTTTTTGGCGGACTGGCAGTGCTGGTCTTCCGGATCATATTGGCTTTCCGGCGGTCTTTTTCCTTCTGGAAATTGCTGGGATCGGGAAAGAATGAGGGCTTTTACGGGGGCATTAACTGGCGGAAATGGGCAATCCTGGTGGTAATGAAGGATCGGAAAAGTGAGAAAAATGAGGTTGAAATGGAGGATCGTCAAATTGCTAATAGTCAATTGAATACAAGCTTCATTTATGGCAAAATAATAGATAGCTGGTTGCGCTTTTTTAAGGCAGAATGCCTTACCATCGAGCTTTCGCCGCTCAGTGGCCACGGACAATGGAATGGAAAAGCACCCTGGGGCCTGCTCCCGGACCTGTCCAGTAATCCAGGTCCTGTTGCCGTTCTTACAAGGGCCCGTATCCGCTTTGGGGTCATCCGCCGTTTCCGGCAACAGGTGCCGCCGCTGGCTGATAAGCTGAAAGGCAGGCCGGGACTGGTTTATACGCTGGGGCTGGGCGAACTCCCCTTTCTTTTCCAGGCCACTTTCAGTATCTGGCAAACTGCAGGGGCGATGGAAGCGTTTGCGTATAAATCAGCTGAACATCAACAGGTTATGGATGAGGCCCGGCGGCATAACTGGTTTAGCGAAGCGCTTTTTGTGCGGTTTCGCGTTGTCAACCACTGTTCTTCTCCCGGAAATAATGATCCCTTAACCGGAAATTTGTAGCTTTGAGATACAATCCCCTCTGCGGGGTATCATCTAACGCTTGCCAGGCGATCCCATAGGGATCCATTACTGCATTACCGGTAACCCGGCATTTGATTATCAAGCTGTATGAAAAATATCAAACTGATTGAAGTGCCTTCCGAAATAGGTGCCGGTACCCGTGGCGCCAGCCTGGGGGTGGATGCCATCAAAATCGCGGCGCTCGATTTCATGAGCAATTTCTTCGTTCATTTCCCTTCCGAGAAGGTGGAAGTAGAGAATCAGCTGCTTTTTGAGCCAATTCAGTCGCCATATGCCAAGCGCATTCACGGTGTATACAATATGTACGAGCGGGTGAGCAAGGCCGTAAGCGATGCCATGAAGGCCCATTTTTTCCCCGTGGTGATCAGCGGTGATCACAGCACTGCCGGCGGCACCATTGCCGGCATTAAAATAGCCAAACCCAAAAGCAAGCTGGGAGTGATCTGGATAGATGCCCATGCCGATCTGCACACCCCCTATACCACCCCGTCGGGCAATATGCACGGCATGCCCCTGGCAGCTTCCATTGCCGAGGATAACCTGGAATGCAAGGTTCATGAACTGGATGAGAAGACCTTCCGGTTCTGGGATCAGCTGAAAAAAATTGGCAAAATCAACCAGAAAATATTACCCGAGGATATTGTGTTCATCTCCCTCCGGGATTTTGAGAAGGAAGAAAAGCACCTGATCGAAAAACACGGTATGAAAGTGATCACCACCAGTGATGTGCGCCGGAACGGAGCCGAAAATGTGAGCCGGAAAGTACTGCGTTATCTCAGCGATTGCACCGATATCTATGTTAGTTTTGACGTGGACAGTCTCGATTCCTCCATTTCAAAAGGCACGGGTACGCCGGTTAGCAATGGGCTGAGGGAGCGGGAAGCTGAAGACCTGGTGAGTAAATTTATGCAGAACCGCAAGATCTGCTGCTTTGAGATCACCGAAGTAAACCCCACGCTCGACAAAGAGAATATGATGGCCGAAATCGCTTTTAATATCCTGCAACGCAGCGTAAATGTGCTGCTGATGAACTGATACAAAATGAAGCATTTTTTTTCTCTCGCACTTGCCTGCTTTCTTTCCTGTTTTGTGCAGGCGCAAAGCGGCAAAGCCTACCAGGAATCCATAAAGAGCTATATCAAAAAATATGTGGATGAGCATGAAGTGGTGGGCAAAAAAGACAAGAAGTATTTCCGCTTCTTTCCTGTCAGCGAAGCCTACCGCGTAGCCTGTGTTTTTGAGAAGATCAATGATACGACTGGCTTAATCATGCACACTTCGGCCGGAACCATCAAATCCTATTTTAAATACGGGAAGCTGAGTTTCAGTATCCGGGATACCCCCTGTGTGCTGTATGTTTACCAGAGTACCGACCTGATGAAGACCCAGGAATACAAGGATTATCTTTTTGTTCCTTTTACCGATGCCACTACCGGCGATGAAAGTTATGGCAGTGGCCGCTATATCGATTTCCGGATCGGGGATATCAAAGGCAATTCGCTGCAACTCGATTTCAACAAGGCCTATAATCCTTACTGTGCCTATGCAACAGGCTACCGCTGCCCTGTTCCGCCTAAGGAAAATCATCTCACTATCGCCATCCGGGCCGGGGAGATGAATTTTGGAAAAAAGCACTGAAAAGTAAAAGCTTAAAAAGCAACATTCAAAAACTGAATATTGCCATTTTTGCCTTCTTACGACAACCTGTTTTTTACTTTTTATTGCTGACTTCTTTACGCATGCACACACTGTTTTCCACGCCCGCATACTGACCGTAATTCGGTATCAGGGCAAAACCCGCTTTTTGATACAAGCGGATTGCTTCGGGTTGTTTCTTCCCTGTTTCGAGCACACAAGCCCGGTAACCCAGTTCGGCGGCCCATTTTTCGAGTTCCTGTAAAACGGAGGATGCATATCCCTTTCCCCGAAAGGCCGGTCTGACGTACATCCGTTTTATCTCAGCCGTGCCACTTTCATAAGGTTTGAAAGCCCCGCAGCCAACGGGGTAATCATTTTCATACATAACCACCACCTGATCAAGATGAGCGATGCTGTTGAAACGGGCATAAAATCCATGCTCTTCCCCATCGCGGATGGCAAGATCCTGATCGAGCAATGTCACCAGCTCCCGGAAATCAGTATTGGAAGAATTGGTGCGAATAAGAGAATACATGCAGTAAAGATAAGATTAGCGGCTGAACCCCTGAAACCCATGAAACAATTTGAGGAACTGCAGGCACTCCTCTTTACTGATTTTCAGCAGCTGTCCTGAAGAAAAATACTGTATAGCCCGGCCATAGCTTATGGTAGAAATCAACCACCAGTTGCATCTTCTGTTTCACCAGCGGATAGCGCTCTGTCAGCTCCCAGAAACGTTTTCCTCCGGCGAAAATATTCTCGGCATACATGTTGAAATCATTTTCCCAGTTCGATAAGGAGTAAGGACTGAGATAGCCTTTTGCACAGAGGCTGGTATCGAAATCGGTTCTGTACAAGCCTGCCTGCACGGCACTGGCACTGTTCCCGTTTCTCAGGCCGGGGCTCAGCTCCCGCCATTTTATCTCCAGCTGCATATCGCTGTGATTGCGGAGCAGGATGCTCGAAAATTCATGGTGAAAGGTCTTTTCAATTTCGTCGTTTCCGCTGCCGGCGATATAGATATCTTCCCTGGAATTGGTGCCGCTGAAATACTGCCCGTTGAAACTCAGACGGCCGGTAACGTACACATGCTTTAATTCTTCCGCCAGGAGGGCCCGGGTATACTTTCCCATTGCTGTTTCGATTATAGTGCTGTCTGCCCCGAATGTGTCTTTCTGAGCCGCAGTAGCCCTGGCCCTGGTGGGCTTGCCCAGCCAGTCCGCCGGGAAGATGGCTGTTTGGCCATTGTAACAAATGATTACCGGTTCAGGATTGTCCTGTGCAAAAGCACCCGTGTGCAAAGCGGCCGGAAGCAGGGCCAACAATAAGCTGCGAAATATTGTTTTCACACTTCAAAACTAATGAGGCCTTGCCGGCTGAGGATACGTAGTGGCGGGTATTTTTTGCTGTTACTACTTCCGGGTGGCTGACCTTTCAGGGGAGTAACCCATCCAGGAGTGTAAAAAAAGAGCCGGGGACTGCCCCGGCTCCACCTGAGATATCAATCGAAAATCTTTATTAAAAATTAAAGACCTGTAATCATTTTTTTCTGCTTCAGTGGCGCCAGTGAGGGATCCAGTTCTATGGCCCTGTCGCACATCTGCTGGCCCCGTTCCACCTGGTTTTTCTTAATAAAGCATAAACCGGCCTGGTAAAGAGCTTTCCCGTCTTTCATATCCAGTTCCATCAGTTTCTGGCAATAATCAAGAGATTTATCGTACATACCCTGGTCGTAACAGGCCTGGGCCAGGTCACGCATAATTTCTTTACTGCCCCTTTTCTTTTCTATCACACTCTGCAATATCTTCTCTCCTTTATCAAATTCGTTACTGTAGATATAGGCAAAGCCGAGGTTTTCCTGGAAGTCGAGGCTCTGTGTAAAGCCCTTTTCTGCAGCCAGGTTGAAATTGATCACGGCGTTTTTGAAATCCTGGTTATTGAAGCAAAGCAGGCCCAGTTCAAAAAACCACTGGTCATGGGTGGCATCCAGCTGAACAGCTTTCTGGTAGTAGGTAATGGCCTTTTTCTCGAGCTCCATATCCATATAGGTATGCCCGAGTGTGTAAAGTAACTCGGCATCACCCGGATTGGTTCTTACTAATTTGAGTAATGCTTTTTCGGCATTGGAATAGTCTTCCAGTTTATAATACGAAAGGGCGGCAATGCGTTCGGCATTGGCGCAGGTTTTACAGGCCAGGGCAAAATCGAGCGCTTTCTGATACTGGTGATAGCCAAAATAGAGTTCCATGAGGGCCGGCCCCGCGGTGCTGTTGGCGGGATCCATCTGATATACCTTTTCGTAATCCCGGATGGCCTCGTTGGTGCGGCGCATCTCATTATTTACATTGGCATTTTCGAGATAGGCTTCGGTAAAGCCGGGGTTGAAATGAATGGCTTTTTCAAAGCAGGAAGAAGCCACCAGCCAGTGTTTGGCGTTCTTTTCATCAAGCCCCATTTTATAATAGAAACTGGCGCTGTCAGTTGACTGGGCAATGGCATTGCCCGCCAGGATGAGTAAAATGAGCGTGGTAAGGCTTTTCATACTTGTGGTAAAAGGTACAAAGATTATTCCAAACTAGCGGAATATCACTGCCCCTAACGCAGGAAGATGCACATTTATTTCATAAAGCCGTTGCTTTTTATTCACCAGTTTTACCTCCGGGGCGGGATTGTATACTTCGCCGGTACCCCAGTATTGCTCATTATCGCTGTTGAATATCTCTGTCCAGGCCGCTTTTCCCTGCACCTGCAGTTTCCAGTCGCGGCGCACTACCGGGGTCATATTCAATACAATAAGCAGGTCGTGCCGCCTGTTTTTCGCCCTGCGCCGGTAGGCTACCACCGATTCGGCCCGGTGCCCCAGGTCCACCCATTCAAACCCACCCGGCTCAAATTGCAACTGGTGCAGTGCCGGCTCGCTGCGGTATAGCTGGTTGAGGGCCCTCACGCATTCCTGCATTTTGTTATGGCAATCAAACCCAAGCAGGCCCCAGTTGAGCTCCGATTTGTAATTCCATTCGGCTGTCTGGGCAAATTCATTGCCCATGAAAAGGAGTTTGGCGCCCGGGTGGGTAAACATATAGGTATACAGGAGCCGGAGGTTGGCAAATTTCTGCCATTCGTCGCCGGGCATTTTATAGATCATCGGGCTCTTGCCATGAACCACCTCATCATGGCTCAGGGGCAGCATGAAATTCTCATCATAGTAATACATCATGCTGAAAGAAAACTTATCCTGGTGAAACTGCCGCATCAGCGGATCCATCCTGAAATAATCAAGGGTATCGTGCATCCAGCCCATCATCCATTTCATGCCAAAACCCAGGCCTCCTTCGGTGGTGGGTTTTGAAATTTTTGGCCAGTCGGTGGCTTCTTCCGCAATGGTTTGCACATCGGGAAAATCGCGGTACACTGTTTCATTGAGATGTTTCACAAATTCAATGGCTTCGAGGTTGCCGTTGCCGCCAAATTCGTTGGGCTCCCACTGGCCGGCATCGCGGGAATAATCGAGCCGGAGAATAGAACTCACGGCATCCACGCGTATGCCATCGATATGGAATTTATCAAACCAATAGCGGGCGCTGCTTATCAGGAAGGATTTCACCTCGCCCCGGCGGTAGTTGAAGATATAGCTGTTCCAGTCGGGATGATAGCCCTTGCGCATATCGGCATATTCATACGTATGCGTGCCATCAAACATAAACAAACCGTGGGCATCATAAGGAAAATGGGAAGGTACCCAATCAAGTATCACACCGATCCCTTCCTGGTGAAAGGCATCAATCAGCGCCATGCATTCTTCGGGGGTGCCAAAACGGGAAGTAGGTGCAAAATACCCCGTGCCCTGGTATCCCCAGCTGCCATCATAGGGAAATTCCATAATGGGCATCAGCTCTACGTGCGTAAAGCCCATTTTTTTTACATAGGGCACCAGGCGTTCTGCTATCTGCGAATAGGTATTAAAGCTCTCTTCATCGGTGGGTACCGGCCGCATCCAGCTGCCGAGATGCACTTCATACACACTCCAGGGAGCCTGCAGGGCATTGTGTTTTTTCCGGGTGCGCATCCATTGCTGGTCGCGCCACTGATAACCGGCCGGCCAGATACGGGAGGCGGTGCCGGGGCGCAGCTCCCAGTAATTGGCGTAGGGATCGCCCTTGGTTAATTCAATTCCCTTGTAGCCTTTGATATGAAATTTGTAAGGATCACCTTTTTGCAGGCCGGGAATAAATCCTTCCCAGATTCCTGATTTATCAAGCCGCACCGATAAGGGATGCAGTTGTTTTTTCCAGCCATTAAAATCGCCGATAACCGATACGGCCGTGGCGTTGGGCGCCCATACCGCAAAATAGCAACCCTGTTTATTCAGTACGGTGCAGGTATGAGCGCCGAATTTTTCATAAGCATTGTATAAAGTGCCCTGCTGAAAATTGCGTATATCCTCTTCTGTTAAAAAGGAATAATTCCACACCGGTTTTGTGCTGTCTACAAAATGAAGTTCCTCGTATTTCTGCTCTTTTGGCAGAGCTGCTGCTGCTTTCTTTTTTTTTACGGAGGCCATGGTATTGGAGGAATATTGCGCTAAACAGATGATTGAATTTCTTTAACGTATTTTTATGAAGCTAATGTAATGAAATTACATTTTATTTATCGATTTTGTATCCGAATCATAGCCATTAAAAACATAAACTTAATCCGCCAACTGACTGTATGCTTAAAGCCGCATCCCTGCTGCTGGGCCTTTTTCTATCCTGCAGCGCTTTTTCACAAAATAGTACGATCCATGGTAATGTTGCTGATACCGGGCAACACAAGGGTATTGCCAATGCGGTAGTAGCCCTGCTGAGCCCGGGCGATTCTGTGCTGTACAAATTTGCCCGCACGGATGCCCAGGGTCATTATTCATTTACCAATGTGAAGCCCGGTAAATATATTCTGATGACCACCCACCCCTATTTTGCCGATTTCCTGGATGATATTGAAGTGAAGGAAAACAGTACGGTTTTGCCGGCAGTGGCGCTTACTTCCCGTACCAAACTTTTACAGGAGGTGATTGTAAAAAGCGGGGCTCCTATACGGATCAAGGGAGACACCACCATTTATACGGCCGACAGCTTTAAAGTAAGTGCCAATGCCAATGTGGAAGAGCTGCTGAAAAAATTACCCGGAATACAGGTGGATAAGAGTGGTAAAATTACAGCAATGGGCGAACAGGTAACCAAGGTGCTGGTGGATGGGGAGGAATTTTTTGGTGATGACCCCGGCATGGCTGTCAAAAACCTCCGTGCCGATGCGGTAAAGGAAGTGCAGGTGTTTGACAAGAAAAGCGACCAGGCAGAATTTACCGGCGTGGATGACGGCAATACGCAGAAAACCATCAACCTGAAATTAAAAGAAGACCGCAAGAAAGGCTATTTTGGCAAAATAGACCTGGCCGGCGGTTTGCAAAAGCATATCGATAACCGGTATAATACCAATATCCTGCTGGCTTCTTTCAAAGGAAAAAGAAAGATCACCGGCTTTTTACTCACGGGCAATACCGGGCAGGACGGGCTCAACTGGCAGGATGAGGAAAAGTATATGGGAGGCAATGAAAATTTCAGCATGAATATGGATGAAAGCGGGGATGTGTCGTTTATGTGGACAGGCGGCACCACTTCTGATGGCGAACCGAATATCAATACGGAAAACGGCTTTATCAAAAATATCAATGCCGGTTTGCAGTACAGCAACAAGTGGAATAACAGGCAAACCCTCAACCTTACTCCCAAATACAACAGCCAGGTTTATTCCAACAATATGCGGCGCTACTCCCGGGCCGTATACGGCGATTCGGCGATTGTTACCAATGGCAACACGAGCACCCATGTGAACCGGTATAATTACAAGAACAACGGCAGCCTGGATCTCTTCCTCGATTCATCCAACAGCCTGAAATTTACATTCAAGGCCAATTTCTATAATACAAAATCTTCCGAAACCCAGTCCTCCAATGCAACCGGGGATAATGGCACTCCTAAAAATTTCAGCTACCGCGAAACCAGGAACAGCAGCGATAAACAATCGCTCATGGGCAACCTGCTTTTCCGGCATAAATTTAAAAAAGCCCGGCGCACGCTTTCCTTTAATGCAGAATGGGACCTGCTCACCACGGACGCTAATAATTTCCTGCTCTCCGACAATGACGCCTACTATAACGGTGTACTTTCTTCGAGTCAGCATATTGATCAGCAGAAAAAAAGTGAAACATCCAGCCGCCTGCTGACCGGCAAGCTGGTATACACAGAGCCGCTGGGAAAAAAATATTCACTGGAGATCAATTATGAACTGAGTTCCACGCTGGGTAAGACGAATCAGCTTACTCATTCCTATTCCCCCCTCACCCACGCGTATGATGTTTCCGTGGATTCGCTGACCAACGATTTTACACAATCGGCATTGATTAATAAACCGGGCATACGGCTGAATTACAGCACCAAGAAAATCAAATTCAATCTCGGTTCTGTATTCGGCATTACCCACCTGGATCTGCGGGATAATACGCTGAACAAAGACTATATCCGCAATTATGTAAACTACTTCCCTTCGGTTTCGTTCAATTATGCCTATAAGAACCAGCACAACCTGCGGATTTATTATAATGGGAACACCCGCCAGCCCACGATCAGCCAGTTGCAGCCCTTGCGGAATAATAACGACTATTTTAACCAGTATCTGGGTAATCCCAGCCTGGACCCGGCCTTCACGCACAGTTTTGGGATATCGCACAATGCCTATAATTTCCTGAAAGACCAGTTTACGTACGCTTCACTGAATGCCCGGTTCACCAGCAAAGCCATTACCAACAGCCAGGTGGTTAACCTTGATTCAGGTAAAACCGTTACCCGGCCGGTGAACACCAATGGCAATTACAGCGTGAATTTTTATGGCGGCACCGGGATGAAACTGAAAAAACTGGATATGCGTATCAATATCGGCCCCCAGTTCTCCTATAACCGCTATGCGGATGTTTACAATGGTCTCAAAACATTCTCCAAAGTGCTGGCCCTGGGTTTCAATATATACCTTAACAAATCAAAGGAAAAGAAATACGAGCTCAGCCTTTACAACGATTTTACCTATAACAATAACAAAAATTCCCGGAGCAGCAGCGTTTCTCATTTCATCAATAATAACCTCGGATTTGAAGGAACCCTCTATTTCACCAAGAGTTTTTCGCTGAATTCGGATGTGCATTATCTGTATGTGCAGCCCAATTATGATGGGGGGAAAAAGATCAACGTTACTACCTGGAATGCCAAACTGCAGAAAACCTTCCGTAAGGATGAATTCACCCTTTATTGCCTGGTTCGGGATATCCTGAATCAAAATCAGGGTGTGGATACCGACTTCGACCGGAATACCTATACAGAAACATACAACGACCGTTTAAAAAGATACTGGATGGTGGGACTTACCTGGAACTTTAAAAACAAAGGCGCTGCCGCTGCGAAATAATATGAAAACAAGATTGAACATTGTAACATTATTCACAGGTTTGCTGCTCGCAGGCCTCCTGAACACTTCTGCCATAAAGGCGCAGCAATTCCTCAATCATGGCACCATCGAATTTGAGGTGAAAACCAATATGCAGAAAACCATGGGTTCGGGCAGCTGGGATGAGATGCTGAAAAGCGCCATGAGCCAGTTCAAAACAGGCTATTATGTGTTCAGTTTTTCCGGGGATAAAAGCATTTACAAATTTGATCATTGGGATCCGCAGCAAAAAATACCCGAATGGTTCCGGCGGAATGATGAGGATAATATCTGGTATATGGACCATGGCAGCAACCAGTTCTTCATGAAAAAATCCGTCTTCGGCGCTGAATTTCTTACGCAGGACAGCATTCCCCCAATCAGCTGGAAAATCAGCAATGAAAGCCGCCAGATTGCCGGATTCAACTGCCGGAAAGCCGTGGGTAAGATCAGCGACAGCGTGTATGTATTTGCCTTTTATACCGATGAAATACTGATTTCAGGCGGCCCCTGTTCTGTCAACGGACTGCCGGGTATGATCCTGGGTCTTACTGTACCCCGTTTGTATACTTCCTGGATCGCTACAAAAGTAACGCTGGCCAACCCCGTGAATGATATCAAACCCATTACTGCAAAAAAATTCATGACGATGAATGCCATGAAAAGCCTGGTGAAAGAAAGAACAAAAGACTGGGTTAACCAGGATGATCCTGACTCGAAGAAATGGATGGATCAGTTGTTCTGGAACCTAACGTTATAAGGCAAAAGGAAAAGGTGAAAAATCAAAAATACCCTTCCGGTTGGCAGTAGTTCCTAACCCACACAACAGTTGGAACAAAATACCATTACCCTGTCGGCGGTTCCCAACCCCGACAGTGGTTGGAACGAAGATGCGGTACGCCAAACTTAACAGCCAACCACCTTTAAAAACTTATATCACAAACCCGTCCGGAATTATCACGCCCTTCTTAATCACTACGATGCCGTCTTTTACGGTATACAATGCATGATCACTATCAGGCAGGTGGGAGCCTCCGGTGATGGAAACATCATTTCCGATACGGCAGTTCTTATCCACAATCGCATTCTTGATAAAGCAACGGTCGCCAATACCGATTTTAGGAATACCCCTCACTAAGGAATGTGCCATTTCGGGGATCGTTTCATAATAATCGCTGCCCATCAGGTAGGAACTATGGATCTCGGACCCCTCCCCGATACGGGTACGGATACCGATCACACTGTTAATGATCTTGGAGGCCCGTATTATGGCTCCTTCGGCCAGGATACTGGTTTCCACATGCGTGCCGGTGATCTTGAGCGGCGGCAGCATACGCGAACGGCTGTAAATGATCTTTGTGTTATCAAAGAGGTTAAACGGCGGAATATCCATTGTCAGCGCCAGGTTGGCTTCATAAAAAGAATAGATATTACCAATATCTGTCCAGTAGCCTTCGTACTGGTAACTGATCACTTTATACTGGCTGATGGAGGAAGGAATAATCTCTTTCCCGAAATCCGTAGCTTCCTTTTTCTCTTCCTGCAACAGGTCAAACAGGCGTTTGCGGTTGAAAATATAAATACCCATTGAAGCCAGGTAATGCCGTCCCTGCGCCTTCATATCTTCGCCGGTATCACTCACCCATTGCGGCAGGAGTTCCTTGGCCGGTTTTTCAATAAAGGAAGTGATAAAATGCTGGTCATCGGCTTTCAGAATGCCAAACTCGGGCGCTTCGCGGTCGCCCACCGGAATGGTGGCAATAGATATCTCAGCTCCCTTGGCCACATGATTATCCAGCATGGCGCCAAAATCCATCTGGTAGAGCTGGTCGCCGCTCAGGATCAGCACATATTCAAAATCGTTATTCCCGATATGTTTAAGCGATTGCCGCACGGCATCAGCGGTTCCCTGGAACCATCCCGGGCTGTCGGGGGTTTGTTCGGCAGCGAGGATATCCACAAAGCCGCTGCTGAAGATGCTGAACTGGTAGGTATTTTTAATATGCTTGTTAAGCGAAGCCGAATTGTATTGTGTGAGTACAAACATCCGGTTGATACTGGAATTGATGCAGTTGGAAATGGGGATGTCCACCAGGCGGTATTTGCCGGCAATGGGTACGGCGGGCTTGCTGCGGGTGGCGGTTAAGGGATACAGGCGGCTCCCGGCGCCTCCGCCCAGGATTACTGCTACAACTTTTTTACTGATACTCATATAGGTGCTGATTTATCTGATAGAATGATAGAGTTCGATATAGGCGCCGGCACTGCGTTCCCAGCTGTTGTCGATCTGCATGATCTGTTCCCGGATCGATTGCATTTTTTCCGTGTCGGCATATAATTCCAGTCCGCGGTGTATTGAGTAGGTGATATCCCAGACGCTGGCATTATTAAAACAAATTCCATAGCCATTGGGTTCACCAAAATCGATTACGGTGTCTTTCAGGCCACCTACGCGGCGTACAACCGGTACCGTTCCATAGCGGAGCGCATAGAGCTGGTTGAGGCCACAGGGCTCCACGCGGCTGGGCATCAGCAGGAAATCGGCTCCGGCATACATGAGATGTGATAATTTTTCGTTGTACCCGATCTGGGCATTATAATAGCCGGTGATATTGCCCCGCATGGCTTCCAGCTGCTGTTCAACACCCGGATCGCCACTGCCAAGGATCAGGAAATTCATCCGGTTGCCCAGGTGATAGAGCGCATCGTAAATGGACTGGGGTAAGAGATCGGCGGCCTTCTCTCCCACGAGGCGCCCGATAAAAACAAAAAGCGGTTTATCCGGTGAAAGGCCAAAATCGGCGCAGAGCTTTTTCTTGTTCAGTTCCTTACCGGCCTGCACATCATTAACCGAATAATTATCGAGGATGTAGGTATCGGTTTCGGGATTCCATACGGCTACATCAATCCCGTTTACAATGCCGGAACATTTGCCTCTTTCAATTTCAAAAAGCTTTTCCAGCCCGTTGGCATTGGTAAAGAGCTCTTCCATATAACTCGGGCTCACGGTGGTAACGCGGTGAGCGCATTTCACTCCCGCTGCCAGGGGATTGATCATATTATCCCAGTCGAGTTTTCCCCACTGCCAGGTATCCCAGGCGGGCAGGTAATGGCTTTTATCCCAGCTCATCCAGCCCTGGTATTGCCCGTTATGAATGGTGAGTACTGTGGGAACCGCAGCCAGGTGCCGGTAGGCAAAGCAATGCTGCATCATAAAAGGGATCAGCCCTGTATGATGATCGTGCACATGCACCACATCCGGCCGGTGCTGCCACTGGGCAAGCCAGTCAACCACCGCAATCTGGAAAGCCGTAAAACGCTCCGAATCGTCATCGTAGGAATAGACACGTTCCCGGTCGAGCAACCCGTAAATATCAACACAATAGAGATCGAAACCCAGTTTGTTGGTGGCTTCCTTAATTATAGTGTAGTCGAAACTGTAAGGTCCCATGGTAAAGAACCCCTTGTGCACCACTTCCCATTCATTCCCGTAGAGGAATTTGGTGCGGTGCATCGGCATTACCACTTTGGCAATATGACCGGCATCCTGCTGGTAGCGGGGCAAAGCGCCCACCACATCGGCCAGGCCGCCTACTTTGGCCATCGGGTAACATTCGGCACTGACATGTAAGATTTCCATTCGATAAAATTACTGTTTCAAGTTACCACTGATTTTATTGCCCACCAATTCAAAGTCAAAATTTTTCGTAATCGGTAATTTATTCTTATTTTCAGCCAATTAAATTTTTACAACCATGCCAACTGTTCAAACCGATTTGCCGGGTGCTGCTGCTGAACTTTCCGACAAACACCAGGAAACCAATTACGGAGCGCTTACCACGCTCATTACCGTTTTCTTTTTCTGGGGATTTATTGCCGCCGGAAACGGCGTTTTCATTCCCTTTTGCAAGGATCATTTTCACCTGGATCAATTCCAGAGCCAATTGGTTGACTATGCCTTTTATGTAGCCTACTATATCGGCGCCCTCCTGCTGTTCGTTTTTGGCAGTATGCGCGGGCGTGACCTGGTTGCTAACTGGGGCTATAAAAAGAGTATTGTTTATGGTCTTTTATTCAGCGCTGTAGGCGCCTTCGCGATGATTGTGGCAGTGAATGCCAATACGTTTACCGGCATGCTGGTGGGCTTGTTCATTGTGGCCCTGGGTTTCAGTCTGCAACAAACCGCGGCCCAGCCTTTTGCCATTTCGCTTGGCGATCCCCGCACGGCTACGGGCCGGGTAAACCTCGGCGGTGGTATCAATAGTTTTGGAACCATGATCGGCCCGGTAATCATCTCCTTATTATTATTCGGAACCGCGGCTGCCACTGAAGAACAAAAGAAATCACTGGGGCTGGATAATGTAAGTTTCCTCTATGCCGGTGTGGGCGCCCTTTTTATCGGCGCTGCCCTCCTGTTTGGTTTAAGTAAGAAAGTACCCGCCGGCCGTACCGATGAAAAAACGGAAGGCGCTAACAAAGCCCTTACCATGCTGCTCATCGTTACGGGCCTGCTCATATTTATGTTTGTGCCGGTTTTTAAAAGTTATATCGGCGTAGATGCGGCCATGCCGGATGCCGAAAAGCACGACCTGGAAATTTACCGGATGAAATGGCTGGCAGGCGCCCTTGCTGTAGTGGTGGTGGGATTGCTGGCTGCCAATTTCAGTGCCCAAAGAAAGAGCGAAGGCTGGGGCGCCATGAAATACCCCCAGCTGGTATTGGGTATGCTGGGCATCTTTACCTATGTGGGCGTGGAAGTGACCATCCAGAGTAACCTGGGCGAAATGATGAAACAAGACTATATGGGCGGCATCGATGCTTCTAAAATCGGGCCTTATATCAGTGTATACTGGGGCAGCCTGATGATTGGCCGCTGGGCCGGCGCCGTTAGTGCTTTCAAATTATCGGAAGGCCGTAAGCAATTGCTGATGATTGTTTTACCGATTGTGGCATTTGGCCTCATCATCCTCGTAAATGGTGTGCTGGCCGGTCATGATATGTCGCCTTTCTACCTCTACCTTGTTTGTATTGCTATCCAGGTGGCTGCCGCCATCTGGGCAAAAGACAAACCCGCTAAAACCCTGCTCCTGTTCAGTATGCTGGGTGTGGCCGCCATGCTGATTGGCTTGTTTACCAAGGGTCAGCTGGCCACCTATGCGTTCCTGAGCGGCGGTTTGTGGTGCAGTATCATGTGGCCCTGTATCTTCAGTCTTTCCGTAGCCGGTTTGGGTAAGTATACCACACAGGGTTCAGCCTTCCTTATTATGATGATCCTGGGCGGAGGCATCATTCCGCCAATCCAGGGGAAACTGGCAGATATCCCCTCTGTAGGTATTCATAATTCTTACTGGGTGGCCGTGGTTTGCTTTGCTTACCTGGCTTTCTTCGCCTATGCTGTTCAGGGTATCCTGCGCCGGCAGGGAGTTGATTTTGAGAAACCCTCATCCGGTGGTGGTCATTAATAAGGTTTTACTATTTATAAAAAATCCAGCGTGAGTAATCAGTTTGCTATAGGAATCGATATCGGCGGCACCAATACTGTTTTTGGTATCGTGGACGCCAGGGGCACCATCACCTACCGTGGTGCATTGAGTACCCGTAAACACGAAGACATCAACCTTTATATTGATGAGTTGTACGAGGCGCTGCAGCCTGCCATTGAGCAGAGCGGCGGGGTTTCGCAGATCAAGGGCATTGGCGTGGGAGCCCCTAACGGTAATTATTATACGGGCACCATCGAATATGCCCCCAACCTGCAATGGAAGGGGATCATCCATTTCACGGATATGGTTACCAAACGCTTTGGCCTCCCCTGCGCCCTCACCAATGATGCCAATGCGGCTGCCGTGGGCGAGATGATGTACGGCGCCGCCAAGGGTATGAAGGATTTTATCATGATCACCCTGGGTACCGGCGTGGGCAGTGGTATCGTGGCCAATGGGCAGCTGATCTACGGCCATGATGGGTTTGCCGGCGAACTGGGGCATACCATTATTATCCCGGGCGGACGTCATCACTGGGGCACCGGCTCATACGGCTCGCTGGAAGCATATGCATCGGCCACCGGCGTGGTGCTTACCGCCAAGGAATTCCTGGCCAATGATAACAGCCCCAGTTTGTTAAGGGATATCCCTGCCGAAGAACTGAATTCCAAAGCCGTTTACGAAGCGGCCCTGAAGGATGATAAAATTGCCCTGGCTGTTTATGAGTATACCGGTACAATCCTCGGAAAGGCCCTGGCTAATTTTGTGATGTTCAGCAGCCCCGAGGCGATCATTCTTTTTGGCGGACTCACCAAGGCCGGGGATATGCTGATCAATCCCACCCGCAAATCGATGGAAGCCAACCTGTTGCCGATTTTCCGCGATAAAGTGAAGCTCATCTTCAGTCAGCTTAATGAATCGGATGCCGCCATTTTAGGAGCCAGTGCGCTGGTGTGGGAACTGAAAGGTTAATTTGTCAATTTTGCACCGGGCAGCTATGCATATTTTTGACAAGAAGCTAATGCATAACTGATACCGTAAAATAGTTATAGAAAAAGCCGGCTTTGCCGGCTTTTTCTATTGCTTTGTCCGGATAAGAAATACGGCTGGCACCGGTCTTTCCTCTCCTTTTTCGCTTGGTTGAATGGTTTCTTTTCCATTGATGAGCATGCAGCTGCTGCCACCGCCATCGAGGTTCAGGGCTTCCACACAACCCAGTTCTTTCAGCAGCAAGGCCTGCTGCATCAGGGTGGCGCCCTCTGCCCTTCCTGGATGGCGTCCTTCAATCACCATAATAATCAGGCGTCCATCAAGGGTATACCCCATACAGGTGCGGGGGTGCTTGTCGAGAATCGCTTTACCGGTAAATTTCAGTTCTTCCTCATTGGTAATGCGGGGCTCCCCGTTCTGTAATAACACCGGGCCGCCGCCAACAGCCACCTGCATCTTCCATTTTTTGAATACAGTGGCTGTCACACTGCTGTCGCTGCCGGTTGCCCTGCTGTGGCTTTTATCTTTAAGAACCCCAAAAGATGGATGGCGGATGGAGTCTTTGTAAAGTAGTGCCGGCAGCTGACTGGCATAAGGAAACCGCTTGCCCGAATCGGTCAGCACCCAGGCCACATCGGCTTTCCTGCCTTTACTGATACCTATGGCGCTTCCCAGCGGATGCCGGTATTGAAATGTATCCTTACCCCGCATGGGAATGCTGTGGGTATTATAGGCAAGAATACGGCCCTTATTCATCACCAGGTTTACACTGCGGTTGGTTTCATAGCTGAAGAAACTGCAGTTTACCACCAACAGGGGATGCTCATCTTTTTCGTAGAATTGTTTGGGGGTAATGCGGCGGTCACCAACGGTATCAGCCGCAAAAATTAGCGAAGGCTCATTCAGCACCGCTTCGGCGTAATAGGCAATACAGGGCTTTCCATCAAGAGAATCAGAGGATTGATAAATGTGAAAACCGGCTGGCAGCCAACCAAAGGAAGAATCCGCATTTACCCAGCGATGCTGAGCATTTGCAGGATGCAAAATAAAGAGCAGTATCAGTAGGCTAAGAAAACGTTGCACAGACTGTATCATGCGGCAGTTGCTTTTTCAGGAATGATCAGTGTGCTTTTTCCGCCAGCCATTTTTCCCGTCCATAACCGGGTATCACATGTTTTTCGGAATGATAGGATGAGCGCACCAGCGGGCCGCTTTCCACATAATCGAAACCAAGCTCATAACCGATCTCACGGTATTCGGCAAATTCATCCGGGTGCACAAAACGTACCACGGGCAGGTGTTTCCGGGTGGGCTGCAGGTATTGCCCGATGGTAATCACATCCACTTCACTTGCTTTCAGGTCACGCAGGGTTTGAATCACTTCTTCTTTCTGTTCGCCCAGTCCCAGCATGATACCACTCTTGGTACGCATACCACCCTGTTTCAGCAATTGGAGGGTTTTCATACTCTGCTGGTATTTTGCCTGGATGCGGACCTGCCGGGTGAGCCGTTCGGTGGTTTCGATATTATGGCTCACCACTTCGGGTGCAGCATCAATAATGCGTTGAATATTTTCGGGATTGCCTTTAAAATCAGGCACCAGGGTTTCCAGCGTGGTGGATGGGTTCAGGGCTTTAACGGCCTTGATGGTGTTGTACCAGATAATGCTGCCGCCATCCTTCAGTTCATCACGGTCAACTGAGGTAATCACTGCATGCTTCACTTTCATCAGGTGAATGGCTTCGGCCACCCGCTGCGGTTCATCCCAATCGGGTTCGAGGGGGCGCCCGGTGGCCACATTGCAAAATCCGCAGCTGCGGGTGCAGATATTACCCAGTATCATGAAAGTAGCCGTTCCCTCACCCCAGCATTCGCCCATATTGGGACAGTTCCCGCTTTCGCAGATGGTATGCAGTTTATGCGTATCAACCAGGCTGCGTACATGCCGGTATTCTTCACCAACGGGCAGTTTCACCCGTAACCAATTCGGTTTTTTGGGAGCCTGCTCCACGGTGCCGTTAACTACAGGTAATTCAGTCATGTTCTGTTCTTAAGAAGAGCAAAGGTACAACAAGTGGATAAACAAAATCCCCTCTGTTGAAGGGGATAAACTAAGCCAGTTACCGGTAAAACCCGCTTATTTTCTTCTGCCCATCATCAGGGCAAAATATGCGCCGAAGAAAAATTGCTTTTGTTTAACCAGGATCATCTGCGGTATCTTTTTGCTGTAAAATTCACCGGTCAGTCCTACCTCAATCGCATTCAGCATTTCGTTGAATTTTCCGTAATCAAACCGCAATCCGGTCTTGAGATATAGACCCGGCGTCATCTTCAGGTATTTCCAGCCTTTGCTCAAACCCGGACCTGCCGAAGTGGGGTCAATGTTCGCTCTCATAAAATAATACTGATCAGCCTCCGAATCGTAGCGCATATCCCTCACTTTGCCGGTAGAATCGGCCATGCTGATGGTATAGGGCCTGAGCAATCCAAGGGCAATACCGCCTCCCACATTGGCCGTGATGCTTACCCCGTTTTTATTGCTCTTGTTGCCCAGCAGGAATTGCTGCTGGAAGCCCAGTTTTATGGGATAAAAGAAATTGATCTTCCCGTATTTGAAGGGAAGCCCGCCTCCCAGTGCGCTTTGCTTTTCTTCTTTCTGGTGCTTACGTTCTGTTATTTCAAGCTGCACAAGGCTGGCTTTTTTCACCGATTTGGCAAAGCCTTTTTCAAAAAAGGCGCCATACCCGTCAGTGGTTAGCTTACCGCCGATGGCCCAGTGCTTTTTAAAGCTGATAACCCCTTCCTCTTCCTGCTTGATCATGGCATTGATCTTTTCTTTCTTCTTGCTTTTACGGCTGCTGTTCGACTTTCTTGTATCCTGCCCCGCCGCAGCAAAGCAAACAACTGAAAGTGCCAGGATGACAAATAATTGCTTCATGTAAACAGTTTACTAACGTAAATTTATGCAAAAATGCATTCGCTAACGTAAAGATGATACATTTACTGTTCGAATTGCTGCATTGCCATCGCTTAATTTAATTAAAACAACTCCTTAACAAATGACAGCTGCTATTGTATATACCGGGGACCTGCATTGCGAATGTACCCATCTCCAGAGTGGTACCGTCATCGAAACGGATGCGCCTACGGATAACAGGGGTAAGGGAGAACGCTTCAGTCCTACCGACACCCTCTGCGTGGCCCTGGCCACCTGTATGATCACCACCATGGCCATCCGGGCTTCCGATATGCAGATCGAACTGGCCAATACCTCCATCGCCGTAACCAAGCATATGCTCAGTGATCCCCGTCGCATCGGTAAAATTGAGATCCGGCTGAAGATTCCGGCTACTGCCCGTACCACTGAAAAAGACCGCATGATTTTGCAGAAAATCGGAGATAATTGCCCGGTTGCCAAAAGCCTGCATCCTGATCTGGCACTGGACATATCCTATCAATGGGAGGGCGATCCCATCGGGTAAACGGGATCATGGCCGTAAGATTTTATTGCCAACGGCACACTGCAGGCATTTCAACTCTGCACAGTACTTGTTTTTCAGCATCCACAGGGCCTGCGAGTCAAATGCAGAACGGTTGCCGGTCCCCAACGCTTCAAAACCCCTTGTAACAGAATTTTTTTCGGGTGGAAGTGCACACAGCCAATTGATGGCTTTCTCTTTAAATTCCTGTTTATCCTGGTAAGCACCATAACAAAACAACAGCGGAATTACTGCATTCACGATCAGTTGCCCGGTCATTTGTTCCCCCACTTGTTTGGGACGGTAAGCACCGGGTTCATCAAAGCGATAATGATAATGCCAGTAATCATTGGCCGTTACCCGAAACTGCTGCTGCAAAGCTGCCAGTTCAGAAGTATCCTTCACCAGGGAAAAGAGTTGCGGGCGCTGAGCAAGCAGGGCAGCCAGCTGCGCCATTCGTACCGAAGGAAAATTAGAAGGCCGCATGCGCAAAAAATAAGGCGTTCCATGTACAGTTGCCAGTTTGTATTTCTTTTGTAAAAAGCGGTATTCCTTTTGCAACATTAGCGGATAAGCCTCATTAAAGCCATCTTCAAGCATACCAGCCTGTCCGAATAAGAGGGCCTCCAGTTGCAGCCGGTTTTCTTTGTGCCGGGCCAGCAGGGCCAGGGGCAGGGAGCGGGCTACCGCCTCAAAAAAAGCAGCATTCACCGTGGCTCCGAACTGGCGGGCGATGATCCACCAGCAGGTTTCTTCCCAATGAAAATTATTTTGCTGCAGCAGGGTTGTAATCACTGCGGCTTTCATCTCCAGCCGCTCTGCCACCAGCCTTTCTTTCCAGGCCTGCCAGTTAAGCGCCGGGATTCCTGCTATGTGCGACTGGCAGGCAATAAAACCCGGGTTCTGCATCAGTTCCCGGTAACGTGCCAGCAGCACACCGGCAACCAGGCCATTCAGCTCTAGGGTGGCAAAGGGCAGATTGAGTTCCTTATCCTGCTGCCACACCACATGTAATATTACATTGGCATAATTGGGATCAGCCGCATGCCCGTGCTCCTGCCAGGCCGAACTGAGCACATGCAGCTCAATGCTGCCCACCCAGGTGGTACTGCCGATCTTCAGCCTTGCATTCAGAAAATCAGGACCCTGGTGCGTATTAAGGGTTCCGGGATGCAGAATGGTGAGTGGTTCAGCATCGGTGGTGCCAAGAGAGGATTTATTGAATAACTGGAATTGCCAGATATACTGCAGCAGCTTTTCGTTCATGGGCGGGATTGCCCGTCAAAATATGAATTGTAGCAGGGAGAAAGAAAGGAAAAAGAACTGTTGCTCCTGCTATTTTTCTTCCCGGTTAAGGGATTGAAGTGCCTGCACCACGCGACTTACCGGCAGCCCCATCACATTGTAAAAATCGCCGTGAACTTCTTTAATGCCCACCACCCCTATCCATTCCTGGATGGCATAGGCGCCTGCTTTGTCGTAAGGCTTGTATTTATCTACATAAAACTCCAGCTGTGCACGTGTAAGCGGATGAAAAATCACATGGGTGCTGTCGGCAAAAGCGATTTCTTTTCCATTGGCCAGTATCACCACACCTGTGATCACCTGGTGTTCACGGCCCGCCAGGGCGGTAAGGATACGGAGCGCCTCTTCCCTGTCGCCGGGTTTGCCAATGATATGTTCATCGAGTACCACAATGGTGTCTGCGGCTAGGATGGGTGTGGCGGCTGAATCCGTTTCGGCCTGAACAGCCAGGGCTTTGTTACGGGCGATATGTACGGCAATGGCGGAAGGTTCAAGACCGGCAGGGAAAGATTCATCTGTTTCGCGGATGATGATATCGAAAGGTACTTCGGCCCATTCCAGCAGTTGCCGGCGGCGGGGAGACTGGGAAGCGAGAATAATTTTTTGCATGGCGCATTAGGAATAGAACCTGAGCAGCAGCATGGATAATATGCCGGTCAGCATGATAAATTTGATAACCGTACTCAGCCGGTGAAAATCTGTGGCGGTACGGGCTTTGTACAGATGCCATAAAACCCAGGCCAGCGGAGCAATAATGAGCGCTACGGTATACAACACACTCCACCACCAGCCAAACTGCAGCACATAAAATTCCACCACGCCGCAACCACCTGTGAGCACCACAATCCAAACGGCCACAAACATTTTAGAAACGGGTATCCCCCATACAATGGGCATCGTTTTACAGTCGTAGCGGGCATCGCCCTCCATATCTTCCATATCTTTCACCACTTCGCGGATCAGCGAAATCACGAAGGCAAAACCTGCATAGAGACTGGCGATTTTTAGGAGGCGGCGGGAATGCGTTTCCAGTTCCGCCGGCAGGCAGCCGGCACAGGTGAAGCTTTGGTAATAGCAGAGAAAAAGAACGATGATTACCCAGGAAGTGAGGGCTGATATCAGCAAATTACCAATAAGCAGTCTTTTTTTAAGGGCAATGGAATAGGCAAACAGCAGCAGCACACAAAGCAGGTTGGCCATACCCAGCCAGAAGGTTTTTGTATGGAAGTCGATATAGAAGCCGATGGCGATACCAGCGAGGGAGAATACAATATGAAAGATGATCGTCCAGCGGCGTTTGATGATTTTATCCACCACCATGCGGCCGGGTTTGTTTACCTGGTCGATATTCCGGTCGAAATAGTCGTTGATGATATAGCCGGCGGCGGCAATCAGTACCGAAGCCAGTACCAGCCAGGCAAAATACCAGCTGTTGATGGTGGTGCTGCTGATACCTTTTTGCCGGAGGGGATCAATTGCGGCATAATAAAATAATACCTGCGTGAGTACGATGAACACCAGGTTGGGCCAGCGTACCAGACGGAAAAAGGCAAGTATCAGTCGCATGAAATGAATTGGTTGCCGAAGATACACATTCAATCCGGCCCGGCATATTATTTTGCCGTTATTGCCGTATCGGCATCCCAGTGGTTATTTAATTTGAGCACTTTTTCGATCACATCCCTGACGCAGCCTTTTCCGCCTTCCAGCGGAGAAATATAAACCGAGAGCTGCTTTATTTCGGGAACGGCATCTGCCGGGCAACAGGGAAGTCCTGCCAGCTGCATCACTTCATAATCGGGCATATCATCTCCCATGAACAATATTTGTTCCCTGCGCAATCCGTGCCGGGATGCATAGGCTGCGAGGATTTGTTTTTTATCGGTGGCGGGCATAAATACATCGGTGATGCCCAGTTTGTGAAGCCGCTCTTTAACGGCTTCCGATGAGCCGCCGGAGATCACCACCACCCGGTAACCCTTTTTCACTGCCAGTTGCAGGGCATACCCGTCTTTGATATTCATGGTACGGGCCCAGCTGCCATCATTCAGTATCAGCAAGGAGCCGTCGGTGAGCACCCCGTCTACATCAAAAACAAAAGTGGTGATGGGCTGAAAGGAAAGCATGATAATTTGATAATTTGGTAATTTGAAGATTTGAAAATGAAAAGGGACAACAAGAAGCTGTACCTGATTTTCAAATTAGTACATTTTCAAATTTTCAAATTGATTATTTCTGGTTGTCCCTCCATTCATACACCCAGGAACTCTGGATCATTTCCAGGTGTCCTTCATTGCTTTCCTCAGGTTTGCCGGCAAAATTGGGAATGGCCAGCACCCACTGGTGCAGATCGGTGAAGCGGATGCGGTAAATACGCCCCTCATCAAATTCATCGCCAAAACGTTCGTATAATTTCATGGCGATATCCTCGTAATCATTCCAGTGAATGGGTGGTTCAAATGTCATGTTGTTAAGTGTGCTGCTTTTGAATGATGAAATTAGTAAACCGGCGCTTATTCTCCCAGGAATTGGGTCTGGTCGGGCAGCGTCACTTCAATCTCCCCTTCCCCGTCCAGTAAAACACATTGACAGCCCAGGCGGGAGTTCAGCCGTGGATTCACTGCCCGGTCGATAAAATCTTCTTCCCGGTCGTTCAGCTCTTCCAGGAATTCCTCCCCCTTATCCACGTAGAGGTGGCAGGTACTGCAGGCGCAAACGCCACCACAGTTATGGTGCAGTTCTATGTCATTTTTCAGGGCTGTTTCCAGCAGGGAATCGCCGGGTTCAATACCGGTAAGGGTTACAGGTTCCAGTCCTTTCTGTTCAAACTTAAAAGTAATCGTATACATACCGCAAATTTCGGGGTGCAAACCTACTTCAAATTACCAATTAAGGAAAATATTGCCGGCCGAAAAGCAAAATTCCCTGAAAATGGGCGCTCCGGCACTTGCAAAGCAAGAAAGCTTTCAGTACCTTTTCCCCGCTTAACCAACCATTGATTTATGAAATCCAGCTTATTGCCCTTCCTGGCTCTCTGCCTCTGGCTCAGCGCCTGCCACAACGGGGATCAGCCATCGTCTAAAAATCCGGGAAAAGACAGCACGGCCGCTAAAGATAAAAAACCGGCTGTGAAGAAAGACGACCGCAAACCGCCGATCATTAATATTACCGACAGTCTGCAGTTAAAGCGGATCGTGATTTGCATGAAAGACAGCGCCGCCAGCCAGGAACGGATCAGCATGAAGCTGGGCCAGCTCTACGGGGTTAAGCTGCCTGAAATTATTAAGAAAGAAAAGCTCAAAGTAACCGGTCAGCCCCTGGCCTGGTATCACTCTAGCAAAGCCCCCTTCTTTTTTGATGCCGGTATACCGGTAAATACCCGGCCGGCTAAATTACCGGGTAATATGTTTATCCGCGAAATTAAGGCTGACAGCGCCGTTATTGCTCATTTCTTCGGGCCCTATGATATGATGGCAAAGGGGTATGAAGCCGTGAGGGAATGGATGAAAGACAATAAAAAAATGCCGGGAGGGGAACCCTATGAGATTTATATAACCGATCCCATTGATAAAAACGGCAAGCCGGTGGATCCGTACCGGGTACAGACTGATATTGTTTTCCCGGTCAAGCGGCAGTGAGTGTGCAGGCCGCTTTATCTGCCCATAATACTCTCCGTTAGCTTCAGGTAGAGGTATTTCAGTTTTTTATGCCGCTCCAGCATCCGCAGGTGTTTTTCCAGCGTAACGATATCGTGCCGGATAGCCGGTCCTGTTTGCACATCGGCCGGCGCATGCTGCGCCACCCGCAGGGCCGTTTCCTCGATCAGCGGCTGCAATAAGTGGAAATCCACTTTTTCTTTGAGGCAGAATTCATCCGCGAGGGCATAAAGGTGATTGGTGAAATTGCTTACCACCACCGCCGCCAGGTGCAGCTTCAGGCGTTCCTCATCTGATGCGCGGGTGATCCGGGAGCTGATGGAACCGGCACATTGTTCCAGCAGATCCATGGTTTCGTAATTACTGGCATCCAGCAAGAGCGGTATGGCCACTTCTTCCTGCATTTCCTTGCGCAGGCTCTGCAGCGGATAGAGCACGCCGTAGTTGGGCGAAATATCTTTCAGCACATCCTTACTGACGGCGCCGGCCGTATGTACAATGGTTTTGGTGCCCAGGTGCAGGTGCTGGTGCAGTTCGGGCAGGGCCCCGTCTTTTATGGCCACAATATAGAGATCGGCCTGGGAATTGATCCTGGCGCTGAAATCTTCAGCCGTGGCACCCAGCTCTGTTGCCAGGGCCCGGGCGCTGGCTGCCTGATGGTTAACCACCTGTACTATTTCATGACCGGCCGCCTTCAGTTTACGCCCGAGTATGGTGGCTACATTGCCTGCTCCTATCAGTACCAGCTTCATAGTGTATCTTTGAGAATTATGAAATTAACGCAACGGTTAGCCATCGGATACATACAAACAAAGTTTAAATTATTAAACATGGTATCCAAAAAAAAGACGGCAAAAAAAGCTTTTGCGTTGTTTACCACCCCCCTTTTCAAAACAAAAAAGAAAAGAGAGCCCTTTAAAGCCGAGCGCCGTCAATTTGACCTGGTGCTTCCCAACAAGCCTGGCGCCCGCCCGGTCCGTATAAGCGGGTATTGCTGGCCGCATCCGCAGCCGCTAAAAAGAGTGTTGCTCCTGCACGGTTTCGGATCGGCGGCCTATAAATTTGAAATGTATGCGGCGCCGCTGGTAAAAAAGGGCTATGAGGTATTGGCATTTGATGCACCGGCGCATGGCGACAGCGAAGGGAAAACCACCAATGCGGTTGAATACAGCGCCCTGGTAAAACGGGTGATTGAATTGTATGGCCCTGTTCAGGGCTTTGTGGGCCACTCTTTCGGGGGCCTCGCCATCAGCCTGGCCATGGAAACCCTGCCGCACGATGCGGATACGAAAATTGTACTGATTGCTCCTGCCACCGAAACCACCACGGCGATCGATCAGGCTTTTTCGCTGCTGAAATTAAAGGATCCCGAAGTGCGGGCACATTTTGACCAGCTGATTGTGGAGATCGGCGGGTTACCCCCCGAATGGTATTCGATACGGCGGGCCATGCAAAATATAAAAGCAAGGGTATTGTGGGTGCATGATGAAGAGGATACGGTTACGCCGCTGAGTGATGCATTACGGGTAAAGGAAGACGGATATAATAATATAAGTTTTCTTATCACCAGGGGCCTCGGCCACCAGAAAATTTACAAGGATACAGACGTAAAAAAACAGGTGGTCAACTTCCTCTGACCGCCCTTTTAAAACGCTCTCCGCGACACAAAAAATTTTGATTTTTCAATTTTAAACTAATATTGCAGTCGGACAAGCTGTGATCGTGGCACGGTTTTTTCAGTAGCGTGATGCGGCTGAAGTGAGTGACACAACGATGCTGAAATATAGTACCACAGCTGGTTTCATAAATAAATGCACCTGAAAGAATGGCTAAAAATCTGTTGATTGTAGAGTCGCCGGCAAAGGCAAAGACGATTGAGAAAATCCTGGGGAAAGACTTCGAAGTGAAGAGTTGCTACGGTCATATCCGCGACCTGGAGAAGAATGATATGGGTATAGATATCAAGAATGATTTTGAACCCAAATACATTGTACCGGCGGAGAAGGAAAAAGTGGTGAGGGAACTGCGCTCGATTGCTAAGAAAAGTGAGGAAGTGTGGCTGGCATCGGATGAGGACCGTGAAGGGGAAAGTATCAGCTGGCACCTGGCCGAAGTACTCAACCTCGACCCCCGTGTTACCAAGCGGATCGTGTTTCATGAAATCACCAAACCGGCGATTGAACAGGCGGTAAAAAATCCGCGTACCATTAATATGAACCTGGTGGATGCGCAGCAGGCCCGCCGCGTGCTTGACCGCATTGTGGGTTTTGAACTGAGCCCCGTGCTCTGGCGCAAAATCGGTATGAAGGGTGGCCTGAGCGCCGGCCGCGTGCAGAGCGTGGCGGTGAAACTCATAGTGGAAAAGGAAAGAGAGATCAACCAGTTTGTACCGGTGAGCAGTTTCAAAGTGGAAGCCACCCTGGTGGCCACCGATCTGAATAAAAGAGCCGTTACGTTTAAAGCCGAAGGCAATAAATGCGATACAGCTGAAGATGCCGAAAAATTTCTGCAGTCCTGCACCGGCGCTCATTATACGGTCAAAGATGTACAGGTACGTCCCGGTAAACGCAGTCCGGCCGCCCCTTTCACCACTTCCACCCTGCAGCAGGAAGCCAGCCGCAAACTGGGATATGGCGTAAGCAAAACCATGTTACTGGCACAGCGGCTTTATGAAAGCGGTAAGATCACTTATATGCGTACCGATAGTGTGAACCTGAGTGAAACAGCCATGGATGCCATCAAACAGGAGATCGGCAAAAATTTTGGCGACCGCTACCTGCAGATCCGCCGCTACCGCAATAAAAATGAAAGCGCCCAGGAAGCGCATGAAGCCATCCGCCCCACTTATATGGATGCCCGCTCGGTGAACGATCCCGAACTGAACCGGCTCTATGAACTGATCTGGAAAAGAACCATTGCCTCGCAGATGAGTGATGCCGAATTTGAGAAGACCACCGCGAAAATAAATATCAGCACCAATAACGAAGAACTCACCGCCACCGGTGAAGTACTTAAGTTCGACGGCTTTTTGAAAGTTTACCTCGAAAGCACCGATGATGATGATACGGACAATGGCGACGAAGGCCGGCTGCCCGACCTGAGACCCGGGCAGACACTGGATTTTATCGAAATGCGGGCCACCGAACGCTTTACCAAGCATGCGGCCCGTTATACCGAAGCTTCGCTGGTGAAAAAACTGGAAGAGCTGGGTATCGGCCGGCCGAGTACCTATGCGCCTACCATTTCCACCATCATCAAAAGAAATTATGTAGAGAAAAAAGATAAGGATGCCGTGAAGCGGGAGTACCGTATCCTGCGGCTGAAAGACGATACCATTAAAAAAGTTACGGAGCAGGAAAATACCGGCGCTGAAAAAGCGAAGCTCTTCCCCACCGACCTCGGTTTGGTGGTAACCGATTTCCTGAACCAGCATTTTGATAAAGTGATGGATTACTCTTTCACGGCCGAAATCGAAAAAGAATTTGATGAGATTGCCGAAGGCAAAATGAAGTGGAACCGGATGGTGGGCGATTTTTATACCCCCTTCCACAACGGCGTGGAACATACGCTGGAGAATGCCTCCCGTGCCGTGGGTGAGCGCCTGCTGGGTGTTTCGGCCGAAGGGAAACCGGTTATTGCCCGAATGGGCCGTTATGGGCCGATGGTGCAGATCGGCTCCCAGACCGACGAAGAGAAGCCAAAGTTTGCCCGCCTGAAAGTTAATCAGAGCATTGAAACCATCAGCTTTGAGGAAGCGATGGATCTGTTTAAATTACCGCTGACGCTGGGTGAATATGAGGGACAGGAAGTTTCGGTAAATATCGGCCGTTTCGGGCCTTATGTGAAATGGGGTGAACAGTTCATCTCCATTCCAAAAGGGGAAGAACCCACTGATGTTGACCTGGAGCGGGCCATTGCCATCATCACCGCCAAGCAGATTGAAGATGCCCCGATTGGTTTTTATGATGAAAAGCCGGTCACCAAGGGTAAAGGACGATTTGGTCCCTTCATCAAATGGAATAATCTCTTCATCAATGTTCCGCGGGCGTATAATTTTGATGCCCTCACCCAGCAAGACTGTGATGAACTGATTGCAAAAAAAATTGAGAAAGAAGCCAACCGCTTTATACAACAATGGCCCGAAGAAAAGATCGCCATTGAAAACGGCCGCTGGGGTCCTTTTATCCGCTTTGGTAAAAAAATGCTGAAGATCACCGGCACGGGCGCCAATGGAAAATATACGCCGGAAGAATTGTCGGTGATCAGCCTGGAAGAAATAAAGAAGATGATCGAAAGCCAGGACCCCACTGCATTTGCGAAGAAAACCAAGACCAAGGTGGCCGCGAAAAAAGCGGCTGTAAAAAAGGCCGCGGGTAAAAAAACGGCAAAGAAAAAGTAAATTTATGTTGCATATTGCCTGTTTTCAATCGACAGGCAGGATGTATCATTCAACCTATTATTTCAGCTGTACGCTTTCCGGTTGCGGTTCATACCCAGGGTGCCCTTGATGCGCTTCCAGCGCCCCTGCCGTTGCTCCAGCGGTACAAAATTTTCCTTGAATGCTTTCTTATAGTCGATTGGCGGGTTCTGCATAAGCGGCTCCAGGGTTTTCATGGTGTCGATCACAAAAGGAATGATACCGATGGAGCGGTTAATGCGCAGGTGTGCAAAGCTGCGCAATTGTTTGCCCTGGAAGGGATCGGTGGCAAGCGCCACGGTGGTAAAACCCATCTTCCGGGCTTTTTTGTACCCGTAATAGATATTTTCGGTGCTGTGTTCGGCCAGGTCTTCCGTTAAAATATGCTCAGCCGGGATACCAAGCGCCCTGGCATACATAGCCATCACCTGTCCCTCGTAATAAGGACTGTGTACAGCGGATCCGGAGAACATGATATTACGGGCGATGCCTTTATCGTATAAAAATTTGGCCCAGTACACCCGGCCCCGCATGATACGCCCCCAAACCAGTGAATCCTCCAGTGGCAAACCGGGCACTACAATTACATCGTAGGTTTTATGAGCCGCTTTGTTGTAAAGCCGTTGTGTGGCTTTATCTGAAAACATACAGCTGCTGAAGAGCAGGATGATGAGACAGGGTACAAAGGCGGCGGACAACTGCTTCATTGCGAAACGGGATAATTTAAGTAATAATTTTTTTTACCGGCCGGGTACATGCATCACAAAACACATTTCATTTGTCTGTTAACAAAGAAATCGAAAATTGGTTGTATCCGTTGCAGCTGGCCTTTACGCTAATGAAAAGTTAATCACGTATTGTGGAAAATTTATGTGAAGGGGTTTACATAGCTTTTCGGAAATTGAACCGCATCATTTAATTACTGTTGACTGAAAACAAGGAAATATCGGCCCTTTTCCAGTTGCTGGATGATCCGGATGAGGATGTATATCATACGGTGAGCGACCGGATCGTTTCATTCGGCCGCGACATCATTCCCAACCTGGAGCATCTCTGGGAAAACACTACCAGCGAGGATATCCAGGAACGCATTGAATCCCTGATTCACCGGCTTCATTTCAGTGACCTTACCGCCGATTTGATTGCCTGGCGTGACGGGGAGGCCGATTTGCTGGAAGGTGCTATCCTGGTGGCCCGTTATCATTATCCCGATCTGCAGCCCGCCACCGTACAGCAGGAAATAGAAAAACTGCGCCGCAATACCTGGCTGGAACTGAATAACTACCTCACCCCTATTGAACAGATCAATGTAACCTCGGGCATTCTGTATAATTATTTCAAGCAACGGGGCGTTGAGTTTGCCTACGATAATCCCGATGATTACCTCGTTAACAAAGCCCTGGAAGGCCGCAAGGGCAATGCCCTCAGCAATGGACTCATTTACCTGGTGATCTGCGAAAAGCTGGATATTCCCGTAAAAGCCATCAATATTCCCCGGCAATTCATTCTTGCTTATTTTGATCCGCAGCATGATTTACTCAACCCGGTTGGACATGGCTCGGAAAAGATTCATTTTTACATCGACCCGCTCAACGGCCAGATGTACAGTCATAAAGATGTGGAAGGCTATTTTAAACGCATCTCCGTACCTCCTGTCAGCTCCTATTTCCGGCCGCTCAGCAACCGCCGGGTGATCCAGTACCTGCTGGAGGAACTGAGCAAGTGTTTTGATAATGACCGCAACCGTTACAAAATGGAAGAGCTGCTTTCGCTGGCCGCCCTCCTGGATTGACAGGTTTATTCCTAATTTTATCCCATGATTTATCATGTAGTCAATAAGGCCGACTGGCAAGCCGCCGAAAAAGATGGCGAATACCGGGCTGCTTCACTGGCAAGCGAAGGATTTATACATACCAGTAAAAAAGAACAGGTTGCCGGCGTGCTGGACCGCTATTACAAAGGGCAGACCGGCTTGCTCTTATTGCATATTGATGAAAGCCGGCTCAGGGCGCCCCTGAAATACGAAATGGCGCCATCGGTGAATGAGGAATTCCCGCATATCTACGGACCGCTGAATACGGATGCGGTGCTGCTGGCGGAAGAGCTTTGATTGTGAAAGCTACGGATCGGGTTTCGGTTTTTTAGCAGCTCAAACAGTTTCTGTACTTGATTTTTTTATTGCATTTTTCATAAAGATGCAACTCCAACGCATAACACAAAAAACAAACCACGCGGCACATGATCAGCTGGGATGATTTTGAAAAAATAGATATCCGGGCCGGTACTATCCTGGAGGTAAATGATTTTCCGAATGCCCGTAAACCGGCTTACCAGCTGGTTATTGATTTTGGTGAGCTGGGCATCAAACGTTCCTCGGCACAGATTACCAATCTTTACAGCAAAGAAGAACTTACCGGGCGCCAGGTGGTGGCCGTGGTGAATTTCCCTGTAAAACAAATCGCCAATTTTTTCAGCGAATGTCTGGTGCTGGGGGTGTACAATACCCAAAACCAGGTGGTATTGCTGCAGCCCTCACTACCGGTACAGAATGGAGGAAAAATAGGATAAGAAGCCCTTACTCGCCAAACTGCTCGAAAAACTGCCCCAGTTTTTTAAAATTGGCTTTATTGAGGGTAAAGAAATTATTCCGGCCCTCTTTACGGCATTCAATCAGTTCACTTTCCGAAAGTAATTTGATGTGATGGGAACAGGTGGGTTGCGAAAGGCCGGTAAGAATCACCACATCACAACAACGGATACTCCCCTTGCGGGAAATTTCGTGCAGGATACTCAGCCGGTATGGATCCGCTACGGCTGCCATCGCTTTCTCATAAAATTTTGTCTCCGTTTTCATGCTGCACCGGCAACTGCCGGACCTCAAAGAAATTGTTTTTTATTGAGTCGTGCAAAAGAATTACGCTAAATTTGGTTACCCGCCATGAATATCGAAGTGGCCTACTATAAGTCCCCTCTTGGTGTACTCGAAATCCGCAGTACCGGGAGTAATATATCTGAAGTCCTTTTTGCCAATTCCTGGAAAGGCGCCCGGGTGAATGAAGACGACCTGAATTTTGCCAGGCCCAAATCCACTGCGCTAAAAGCCTGTTTCAGGCAATTAGACGAATATTTTGCCGGTAAAAGAAGGGTTTTCAATCTGCCCCTGGCCCAAACAGGTACCGAATTTCAGCATGCAGTTTGGAATGAATTATGCAAAATCCCCTATGGGCATACCATCAGTTACCTGGAGTTAAGCAAACGTATCGGAAATGTAAAAGCGATCCGGGCAGTAGGCACCGCCAATGGCAATAACAGCATCAGTATTATCGTGCCCTGCCACCGGGTAATCGGCAGTAATGGCGAACTGGTAGGCTATGGCGGTGATCTCTGGCGTAAGAAATGGTTACTGGAACATGAAGGGAAGGTGGCGAATGGGGTACAAACGCTTTTTTAAATCTCAAGCAAGGACCTTCCGATTGCAGATGCAGCACCCGGGGCTTATGTTGAATTTTGAATTATTTCAGATCCACGCTGCCAAAAGACAAAGGCAGCAGGTTGCTTGATTTTTCAATTACATACACCGTTCCTTCCATACCGCTTAAAATCAGGCGGATGGGCCGTTTCATGCGCTCCTCGTATTCGCAGAGGGTTTGCCGGCAGATGCCGCAGGGAGAAATGGGATGGCTGCTGTCGCCGTTCATATTATGATAGCTGATGGCCATGGTTTCAATGGCTACATTGGGATAAAGCGTGGCGGCTGTGGAGAGGAGTACCCTTTCGGCACAGATCCCCACGGGGTAGGAGGCATTCTCCTGGTTGGTACCGGCAACAATCTCGCCATTTGCCAGTTTGGCCACGGCTCCCACATTAAAGTTGGAATAAGGCGCATAGGCCGACTGGGTTACGTTCCGGGCTTCGGTTAATAACCAGGCATCGCCGGGACTCAGTTCATCGGCAGTATTATACACTTCGAATGCAAAACGATATTCTTCCTTGTTCATTCGGATATTTTTGATGAGATAAAAAATCCTCCCTGCATTGCTGCAGAGAGGACCCATCCATCTATTAAAGTTAGGTTATTTCATTGATATAACCGTTTCTTATTTAATCATGTTAAAGATCCGTTTCCAGCGCGGACCGCCCTCCCAGCTGAACCAGATCAGGGAAGCCTTACCCACCACATGATCTTCGGGCACAAAGCCCCAGAAGCGGCTGTCCATCGAATTATGACGGTTATCTCCCATCATCCAGTAATAATTCATCTTAAAAGTATAGCTGGTGGCTTCCTTATCATTGATATAGTACTTCCCGTTTCTTGCTTCAAACTTGTTACCCTCATATACTTCTATACAGCGCTGGTAGCGTACCAGGTTATCGGGAGTTAATTGAATACTCCCGCCCTTTTTGGGGATCCATATGGGCCCGTAATTATCAATCGACCACTTGCTGGCGGTATCATAATACGGGAAAAGCATCGGATCAGGCCAATAAGTAAAATAGCTGAACTGAGACATAACCGAAGGACTGAGCTTGGCTTTTTCTTCATTGGTGATATTCACCAGCACCACCCCTGCGTCTTCGTATTTGCGGATATCCCCCTGGTCTTCTCTTACATTAATGCCCATATTCTTCAGGTTATCGGGATCCACCGAAGTGGTTTTCGGGTTATTCACCCTGTACATTCTTTCGGCATTCGGAAACACGGGCTGCGGCGTTCCGTTCACTTTTACCACGCCATCCACCACCTGGATGGTATCGCCGCCGATACCCACACAGCGTTTGATAAAATTCTCCCGCTTGTCTACGGGGCGGGTAATAATAATATTGCCATAATCATTCCACACGCGTTCGCGGCCCAGTGACCGCACCGCCTCGTAATAGGTTATTTTAGAACCGAAATTCTCCTCATCATTGATCACCGTATCATTTACCGGAAAATTAAACACCACCACATCATTGCGCTTTACGGGCGAAGCAAACCAGCGGGTATACGGAATATGAACCCATTCGAGATAGGATTTGGTGTTCAGTCCGGGAATGGTATGATGCACAAAGGGCATGGCGATGGGGGTATTGGGCAGCCGGGGTCCGTATGAAAACTTGCTTACAAACAGAAAATCATTCACCAGCAGCGTCTTTTCCATCGAAGGCGTGGGGATGGTATAGGCCTCAAATACAAAAGTGCGTATGAGCGTGGCCGCCACTACGGCAAAAGCCGCCGCATCAATCCACTCACGGGCCCATGATTTTTTATAATTCTTCACCACGGCAGTGCCGGCATAGCGTTCGCCGGGCGAAAAGCCGAGGTAAGGGAAATAGATAAAGGGCAGCAGAACCGTTGCTGCATGATGCCAGAAACCAAAACGGCCGAAATGTTCCACAAATTTGATCGCAATCCAGATGGTAACAAACTGACCGGCGATGGGAACCAGCTGAAAAAAGAACCAGTATTTCTTCAGTTCCATTTTCTCCAGCATGCACCAGGTGTTGTAAAAGGGTACAAATGCCTTCCAGCCTTCGATACCTGCTTTTTTGAACATCCCGTAAAGACCTATGTGCCAGCCGATGGTGGCAAGAATAAAAATGATCCAGCCTACGCTCATGTGTAAAATTTTATAATGGCCAAAAATACCACTTTAAATCAAGCGGCAACAGCCCGCCTGTAAAATCTTGGAAAATGTTTAACAGTGTCAGGAACGCTGCAAAATGGCGTTGATACAGTCGCTTACTTCGGCCGCCCGGTTCATGATCATAAAATGACCGGCTCCTTTGATCACGTAATCGGCCTGGATTTTATTGATGGGAAACATTTTATCATTATCCCCGTGGATATGATAAATGGACGGATGCACCCACTCATTTTTCCAGTTTACCACCTGGTCTACCGCCCAGCGCACGTATTCCATATCGGCATTTTGCCGGTAGCCGCGGGCTACTTTCAGGTCTTCTTCATTGGTGACTCCCAGAAAACGGTTCTGCACGGGTTCGGTAAGCCGGGAGGATTTCAGCGGCATGAATTTATTCAGCCTGAGCAGGGCTACGGCCTTCATCCAGCCTGGAATCTCAGCCGAAGTTTTTACGCTGGAAACAATGATGAGTTTATCAACCGGTATTTGCCTTGCAATCTCGGCACACATGATACCTCCGAATGAAAGTCCCATCAGTATGGGATTCTCTTCCGTTACCGGTGTCCGCATGCGGGTGGCATAATGGGCTATCGTTTCATTTTTCTTCGGGCGCAGCCAGGGCAATACCTGTATCCGGTAACCCGGTACCAGCTTCAGCTTTGAAAAAGCCCTTTCATCAGCGCCAAGGCCGCTTATGCAATAAACTGTCTTCAATAATAATTCTGAGTTTTATCAGTCCACCGGTGATAAATAAGTCACTGATCGCAGTGCATAGTTAGCACTTACCTGTCAGCTCAAAATGAACCGTTACCCTTTCAGCGGCAACACATAATTCTCCACATCTTCCAGGGAAATCGCTTTACCGGAAAGAATGATCAGCCGTTCCACCACATTCCGCAGCTCCCGGATATTGCCCGTCCAGTTATATTCCTGCAATGCCTCCATGGCTTTCTTATCGATCCCTTTTTTGGGCTGGCCGTATTCACTTGCAATGAGGCCGAGAAAATGATCCACGAGGGAAGGCACGTCTTCTCTTCGTTCATTGAGCGACGGCACATGAATGATGATCACACCCAGCCGGTGATACAGGTCGAGGCGAAAGTTTTTCTCATCCACTTCTTTCAGCAGGTCTTTATTGGTGGCGGCGATTACCCGCACATCCACGCTGATATCCTTATCTGCTCCCACCCGGGTGATCTTTCCTTCCTGCAGGGCCCGGAGCACTTTGGCCTGGGCGGTAAGGCTCATATCCCCTATTTCATCCAGGAAGAGGGTGCCGCCGTTGGCGCTTTCAAATTTCCCGATCCGCTGTTTGATGGCAGAGGTGAAAGAGCCTTTTTCGTGACCAAATAATTCACTCTCGATCAGTTCGCCGGGAATGGCGGCACAGTTTACTTCGATGAGCGGGCCGCCGCTGCGGTTACTTTTTTCGTGTACCCAGCGGGCCACCAGTTCCTTACCCACGCCGTTTTCGCCGGTGATAAGGATACGGGCATCGGTGGGAGCCACTTTTTCGATGGTGTCTTTTATTTTGCGGATGGCCGGACTGTCGCCCACCATTTCCAGCGATTTCCCGGCCTTGCGTTTGAGTACCCTGGTTTCGGTTACCAGTGTCTGTTTATCCAGCGCATTACGCAGGGTAATCAGGAGGCGGTTGAGATCCGGTGGTTTGCTGATATAGTCGAATGCACCTTTTTTCACCGCTTCCACGGCGGTGTCGATATTCCCATGGCCGCTGATCATGATCACCGGCACATCCGCATTAATTTCTTTGGCCTTTTCCAGGAATTCAATGCCATCCAGTTTAGGCATTTTGATATCACACAATACCAGGTCGAAATTCTTTTCCCCGAATTTTTTCAGGCCTTCCTCCCCGTCTCCTGCTTCTTCTATCTTATACCCTTCGTAGCTGAGTATTTCGGAGAGCGTTTTACGGATCGCCTTCTCATCATCAATGATTAAAATGGTGGCCATATGCTTTAACAAAACTTTTTATGCAGCAGATGCATGTTTGCATCACAGCTAAGTGATGCCAAAAATAGCCAATTATGCCTTTCAAACCCCTGTTAATTATTCTCTTATTATCATCTATGGCCTGCCGGCCTCATGCGGTTGCGCCGGAAAAAAATCAGCGGCGAGCTGCCATGGCGCCGCTCCCGGATGATAACCCTTATCCCAGCATCGCAGCCATTCCGCTACCCGATGGATATACAAGGATTACAACCGCCAGTGGTTCATTTGGAGCCTGGCTGCGGCAGGTGCCTTTAAAAAAAGAGAAACAGGTTCATCTGTTCGATGGCAGTCTGAAAAGCAACCAGTCGGCCCAGTTTGCCGTGCTCAACATCAGTGTGGGTGATAAGAACCTGCAGCAATGTGCCGATGCCGTAATGCGCCTGCGGGCCGAATATTTGTTTGCCGTCCACCGTTTTGATGCCATAGATTTTATGGATAATGCCGGCACCCATTACCGGTTTGGTATGCCTTTTACCCGGGAGCATTTCGGGCATTACCTTGAAAGAGTATTTGGCAGGTGTGGTTCGGCTTCGCTGGCCCGGCAGTTACAGCCCCAGGCTTCTCCCGGTTTGGTAGCGCCCGGCGATGTGCTGATCCGTGGCGGATTTCCCGGCCATGCCGTGATAGTGATGGATGTGGCCGTCAATGCGGCAAACGAGCGTATTTTTCTGCTGGCACAAAGTTATATGCCGGCCCAGGATATTCATGTACTGCTAAATCCCATGGATGAAAATCTCTCGCCCTGGTATAAAGCCGGTTTGCAGGCTAATATCATAACACCGGAATATATTTTTTCTGGTAAGGAATGGAAAGGATGGGGAAACTGATCTGTTAGAGGGTCAAGGTGGCGGTTTTACAATTAACGCATCTCCATCTGCAGTTTACAACCAACACCCGGCAGGGAATCTTTATCTATGAGCCCGCTCACAAGCTAATTCCCCCTACCTCAAAATCGAGATCAGCGGGAGCGGCTGGTATGCCATCGCGGTTGAAGCTGCGGGTCACTTCAATCCGTTTTAAGAGCAGTGCTTTCTTTTCCTTTTTCCGGAAGGGTTGCTTTACTCCCTTGAGTGTAAAATTGAGGCCGGTCAGTTCAATGATAGCCTTCACATCCACCTGGTACACATCATCGTATTTGTAATCCATGAACAGTTCTTCTGCTTCCGGAGGCACGGCGGTAATGCCGCGTACATTGTCCTTCGTATAGGTAACCGTACCATCCTTTACCAGCAGTTGCTTATGGCTCATCATAAATCCCACCACATTCAGCCCGTTTTTATTGGGATAATACACCAGTTTCCAGAAAGCCAGGGGCACTTGCACATATTCCCCGTTTACTTTTTTCACAAACCAGGGATCCGTATCAAGCAGCACCGGCCCGGTAATGACAATCACTTTCAGACCATGATCCACTGTTTCGGATTTAAGAATGTACTGTTCCAGGCTTCGCCAGAGACCCGAGTTCAGGCGCTCGTGCTGGGGTACACAGTTGGTATAATGAAAAGTGTCGCTGGCGGCTTTTTTCTTTTCGGCCGCATTGCCCCATAGTACTTCCTGGAAAGAGGTCAGGTGCCCTTCCTCAAAGTCGTTTTTCTTTTTGCCCTTGCTTTTGATGGCGTCATATAATTCCTTTCCCAGCTGAAAATCAGGATCCACAGCTTTCACATCTTTCGAAAAACTGCCTGAGCGGGCAATCGCTTTCCAATCGGGCCCGTTAATATTACTGGCCGAGAAAAAAGCAAATTTTCTGTTCTTATTCAGTGCCAGGCTGTGGTGGGCATAATCAATAATATATCCATTGCCGTTTTTCAGCGGGGCGATGTCATTTTTGAGCGGCCCTTTAATTTGGGGGAGTTCAACGGTGTAGCCGCTGATAAAATCGGGTTTAAAAGCCATGCAGGCAGGTTTTAGGGTGTAAGAATAGTACCTGATTCATCATAAAGCTACTCTTACCATTCAAGAGAAACAAGGGTATAAATACCTTTTTTGCGGGGAAAATGACGGGCGGCTGACAGGGATTATGAACTGCGGGTTGCTGTTTCTCTGTGCCTCAAGATGGCCGGCTGTTTTTTCTTTGTTGATTTCGAAAGCGGTTCTGCCCTTTCCGGCAAGATTAGTTTGTAACTGTATAAATGAAAAGAGCCCACATGACTGTGAGCTCTTCTGTTCGTCGGGATGACTGGATTCGAACCAGCGACCCCTTGCACCCCATACAAGTGCGCTACCGGGCTGCGCTACATCCCGAACTTTGGGTTAAGGGACGGCAAAGGTAGTTGAAATTTTCAATACTAAAAAAGAACAAGTTATCTTATCTTAGCGCAACTTTTACTGCATGAAGGTTTTAATCAGACAAACCCGCATTATTGCTCCTTCTTACCCCCTCCACGGCCAAATTCTGGATATTTTAGTAACGGACGGTATCATCAGCCGTATGGCTGCAGGTATCAATGAGCCGGCCGACCAGGTGATTGAGCAACCCGGTCTCTGTGTGAGCGCCGGATGGGTGGATATTTTTGCAGATTTTGCCGATCCCGGCTTCGAATACCGCGAAACCCTGCAATCGGGGGCAGCGGCGGCGGCGGCCGGTGGCTTCACCGAGGTATTTGTAATTCCCAATACCCAGCCCACCCTGCACAGTAAATCCCAGATCGAATACATCACCAGCAAGTCGATAGATACGCCGGTTCATATTCATCCGCTGGGGGCCATTACCAAAAATACCGAAGGCAAAACCCTGGCCGAAATGTATGATATGCGGCAGGCCGGTGCGGTGGCCTTTACCGATGGTATTAATTCCCTGCAATCGCCGGGTATTTTGCTCAAGGCCCTCCAATATGTAAAAGCCTTTAATGGCACCATCATCCAGGTACCAGATGATCACAGCATCAGCGCCAATGGCCTGATAAATGAAGGTATTACCAGCACCCGCCTGGGCCTCCCGGGCCAGCCGGCCATTGCCGAAGAGCTGATGCTGGCAAGGGATATCGAACTGCTGAAGTATACGGGTTCCCGTATTCATTTTACCGGCATATCAACAAAAAAGAGTCTCGACATGGTGAACGCTGCAAAGGCCGGAGGACTGGACGTCTCCTGCTCGGTAACGCCTTACCATTGCTGGTTCTGCGATGAAGACCTGGTGAGTTATGATACCTACCTGAAGGTAAACCCGCCCCTGCGGAGCCGCAGCGATATGCTGGCATTGCGGGAGGCAGTAGCCAACGGCCAGGTAGATTGCATTGCTTCGCACCATATCCCGCAAAACCACGATCATAAAATTTGTGAGTTTGAACATGCGCATACGGGCATGAGCGGTCTGGAAACCTTATTCGCTGTGATGAACACCCTCGGATGCCCTTCCGGGCGCTTTGTGGAAATGCAGGCTTACCGTACCAGGGAACTCTACGATTTACCCGTACCGGCCATCGCAGAAGGCGCACCCGCCTCCCTCACGCTCTTCAACCCGGAGGCGGATTTCCGGTACAACGAACAGCAACGCCGTTCACAATCCGCCAACTCGGCTTTTACCGGCATAGCCCTCAAAGGAAAAGTAATCGGTATCCTCAATAAGAACAAAATCTACCTGAACCCCTAAGCATGTTTACCAACCTCAATGCAACCAGGAAAGGACTGATAACCGGTTTGGTTATGATGGCAATTGCCCTGGTAATTTATTATAGCAAACTCCCCTTTGACAGTGCTTACCAATACCTTATCTATATAGTGTATGCTGCCGGTATTGTATGGGCACAGCATGGGTTTTCTAAACAGGATAACCACGAAGGGAAATTCGGGCAGTACTTCAGCCAGGCATTTAAATGCTTTATAGTGGTTACCCTGCTGATGGTGTTATTCACTGCCGGTTTTAACTGGCTCCATCCCGAATTTAAGGAAACGGCCGGAGCGGCATACCGGGAGGAATTATTGAAAAAAGGCAATGCCATGCCCGCCGAGATTGAGGCCAATGTTAAAAAAATGAAGGACTTTTATGTTGTAATGCTTATATCGGGTGCTATTTTTGGTTACCTGCTGATCGGGGCCGCCATTGGGCTGGTGGGTTCGCTGCTATACGCCCGGAAAAAATAAGATGCTATGGATATATCTGTTGTGATACCCCTTTATAATGAAGATGAATCCTTACCGGAACTGCATGCCTGGATACAACGGGTGATGCAGGAAAATCATTTCAGCTATGAAGTGATCATGATTGATGACGGCAGTACCGATAATTCCTGGAAAGTGATTGAGGAGCTTCGCAACGGAGACCCCTCGGTAAAAGGCATCAAATTCCAGCGCAATTACGGAAAAAGTGCGGCCCTGAACGAGGGTTTTAAAGCAGCCCAGGGCGATGTGGTGATTACCATGGATGCCGATATGCAGGATAGCCCGGATGAGATTCCCGAACTGCGCCGCCTGGTGCTGGACGAGGGATTCGACCTGGTGAGCGGCTGGAAGAAAAAACGCTACGATAATACCCTTACAAAAAATATTCCCTCCAAACTCTTTAATGCAGCCGCCCGGCGCAGCTCCGGTATCAAACTCCACGATTTCAATTGCGGGCTCAAGGCTTACCGCCGCAAAGTGGTGAAAAGTATTGAAGTGTACGGCGAAATGCACCGCTATATTCCCGTACTTGCCAAATGGGCCGGATTCCGGAAAATCGGCGAAAAAGTGGTGGAGCACCGGGCCCGGAAATATGGGGTTACCAAATTCGGGTGGGAGCGTTTCATCAATGGCTTCCTCGACCTGGGCACAATCATGTTTGTGGGCAAATTCGGGAAAAGACCCATGCACTTTTTCGGCCTCTGGGGCACCCTGGCCTTCCTGCTTGGCCTGGGCATATTTGTGTATCTCACCATCTCAAAATTCTTTTTCGATCAGACCGGCATGACGCAACGGCCCCTGTTTTTCTTTGCCATCCTGGCCATGATCATCGGTTCGCAGCTCTTCCTGGCCGGCTTTATCGGCGAACTCATTGCCCGCAACAGTCCCGAACGCAATAGTTATCTCATCGAAGAAAAACTGGGTGTATGAAAATAGCCATCATCGGTCCGGCACACCCGCTGCGGGGCGGACTGGCCTCTTATAATGAAAGGCTGGCCAGGGAATTCCAGCAGGGGGCTGATGAGGTTACCCTTTACAGCTTTTCCTTGCAGTACCCCTCCTTTCTTTTTCCGGGTACCACCCAATATTCCGGCGAACCAGCCCCGGAGGATCTACGCATTCTTTCCTGTATCAATTCCATCAACCCTTTTAACTGGTGGCGTATCGGCAATAAAATCAAAAAGAACAAACCCGATATTGTTATTGTAAGATACTGGCTGCCGTTTATGGGCCCCTGCCTGGGAACAATTCTCCGCCGGATCAAAACCAATCAACACAGCCGGATTATCTGTATCGCCGATAATGTGCTGCCCCATGAAAAACGTCCCGGCGACAAGGCTTTTACCCGGTATTTTATCAAGCCGGTGGATGGATTTATAACGATGAGTGAAAAAGTGCTCAATGATCTGCGGCTGTTCAGTTCCAAACCGGCGCAGCTGGTGGTGCATCCGCTCTATGATAATTTCGGAGAGAAAGTTCCGAAAGAAGCGGCCCGCCAAAAAATCGGCATCTCCCCTTCTGATAAAATTCTTCTCTTCTTCGGATTTATCCGCAAATACAAAGGCCTTGATATGCTGCTGGAAGCCATGCAGCTCATTCAGCAGCAGGATCCCGCCAATACGATCAAATTACTGGTGGCCGGCGAATTTTATGAAGACCGCAAGCCCTATGAGCAGCAGATTGCCTCACTGGGTATTGCAGATAAACTGATCCTGCATACTGATTTTATCCCCGACAGTGAGGTGAAATACTATTGCTGTGCCGCCGATGCCGTGGTACAGCCCTACCGCAACGCCACACAAAGCGGCGTTACTCCCCTGGCTTATCATTTTGAAGTGCCGATGATTGTTACCAATGTGGGCGGACTTCCCTCGCTGGTACCGGATAATGTGGTGGGACTGGTTGCCCGGCCCGACGCTACTTCACTGGCGCAGAAAATTATGGAATACTTTGCCAGAGGGGAAGCCTTCTTCCTGCCCGGTTTGCAGGAAGAGAAGAAAAAATTCAGCTGGGTGAAAATGAAAGAAAGCATCCGGCATTTGGCACAATCCATTTAAATTGCAGCATTAATATTTGTTGATGATTTATAGAAGCAGAGCTCCCCTGCGTATCGGGCTGGCAGGCGGTGGAACCGATGTAAGTCCCTACAGCGACATCTATGGCGGCGCCATCCTGAATGCCACCATTTCTTTATCGGCCTATGCAACCATTGAGCCGCTTGAAGATGCCCGGATTGTATTACAAACACTCGACCGGAAGGAAACCGATTCCTTTGATCTCCTCCCGGAGCTGCCCGTTAACGGTCACCTGGACCTGCTAAAAGGCGTGTACAACCGCATCCGCAGGGATTATGGAATGCCTGAGAAAGGTTTCCGCTTATCCACCTTTGTGGACGCCCCGGCCGGCTCCGGCCTGGGCACTTCCTCCACGCTGGTGGTGGCCATTCTGGGTGCGTTTGTGGAGATGCTGAAACTCCCCCTGCGGGATTACGAACTGGCGCATTATGCCTATGATATTGAGCGGAAAGACCTGGCGCTGGCGGGTGGTAAACAGGATCAGTATGCGGCCGTTTTTGGCGGGGTAAACTTTATGGAATTTTACGCGGATGATAAAGTGGTGGTAAACCCGCTGCGCATCAAACCCGAATTTTTACATGAACTGGAAAACAACCTGGTTTTATTTTTCACCGATACTTCCCGCGAAAGCGCCACCATTATCACCGAACAGGTGAAGAATGTGAAGGAGAAGAATGAAAAAAGTATCGAAGCCATGCACCACCTGAAAGAACAGGCCCGCATGATGAAAGAAGCCCTGCTGAAAGGCAAACTGGATGAGATGGGTGAGATACTGGATTACGGTTTTCAGCAAAAAAGAAGGATGGCCGCCAATATCAGCAACGATACTATTGAAATGATATACGATGCGGCCAAAAAAGCCGGCGCAACCGGCGGTAAAATCAGCGGCGCCGGCGGTGGCGGGTTTATGATATTTTACTGCCCGGCCAATACCCGCTATGCCGTTATTGAAACATTGAATACTTTTGGCGGACAGGTTAAAAAATACTCCTTTACAAAATATGGATTAACCACGTGGAGTGTTTGAGATAATTGCAACCTGGTTTTTGGAAACTCAGCGGTCTTTCTTCCCGGCGTTTATACCTGCCCGGGACAACAGAGATTGCACAAAGAAATAAGTTTGCTATGGACAAGATAAAAAATATCGTACAGGCTTCCATTGATGTGAAGCAGCAGGTACTGCAGAACGGCAATTTGCTGAAAACGGTGAATGACTGCGTTTCTGTGATCGTAACCGCATTTAAGAATGGCAATAAAGTGCTGTTTTGCGGAAACGGCGGCAGCGCCGCGGATGCCCAGCATCTTGCAGCCGAATTCAGCGGCCGCTTTTATACCGACCGGGATGCCCTTCCGGCCGAGGCCCTGCATTGCAATACCTCTTATATCACAGCCGTAGCCAACGATTACAGTTATGATGTGATTTACTCCCGTATCATCAAAGGCACGGGAAATAAGGGCGATGTTCTGGTGGGACTCAGCACCTCCGGCAACAGCAAAAACATACTCAATGCTTTTGAAGCAGCCCGTGAGAAAGGCGTTATCACCATCGGGTTCACCGGTGCCACCGGCGGTAAGATGGCAGCCTGCTCCGATTACCTGATCAATGTGCCCTCCACCGATACCCCGCGGATCCAGGAATCGCATATCCTGCTCGGTCATATTATCTGCCAGCTGGTGGAGGAACAATATTTTGCCGGATGAGTACTGAAGCCATCATATTGGCGGGCGGCCTCGGAACCCGCCTGCGCAGCGTAGTAGCCGATATCCCCAAATGCATGGCCCCCGTAGCCGGCAATCCTTTCCTGTATTATGTACTTGAACAGCTCCGCGGGCAGGGCGTTGATAAATTTATCTTTTCACTGGGATATAAGCACGAACAGATCGAAGCCTGGCTCAACGAAACCTATCCACTGCTTTTTTCGCAGGTAGCCATTGAACAGGAACCATTGGGGACGGGGGGCGCTATCAGACTGGCCGCCTCACTTGCCTCGGAGAAAGATGTGCTGGTGCTGAATGGCGATACCCTGTTTTCCCTGGATGTACAGCAACTCTCCCGCTTTCACCAGCACAACAAAGCCGCCTGTACCCTTTCCCTGAAGCCCATGCAGCAATTCGACCGGTATGGGGTGGTGGAACTGGATGCAACAGCAAGGGTATCCTCTTTCCATGAAAAGAAATATTACGAAACAGGACTCATCAATGCCGGCGTATATGCACTTAATGTAGCGGAGTTTCTGCAGCAACCTCTTCCCGAAAAATTCTCATTCGAAAAGGATTACCTTGAAAAAAACTTCGGCCAGGGGAATATTTTTGGCCTGGTGCAGGATGCTTATTTTATTGATATCGGCATACCGGAGGATTATGAACGGGCCCAACAGGAATTGCAGTCATTCACCCCCCCGGATGCAACCGGCGAATAGTTATTCTTTATGTTTTCACTTTCAGCCATAGATGCTTCATGGACCCTGTTTCTCGACCGGGATGGTGTGATCAATCATGAAAAGCACAAAGATTATATCCATACCTGGGAAGAATTCCGTTTTTATGAGGGCGCCAAAGAAGCTTTTGCGGTATTCGCCCGCAGTTTTCACCGGATTATTATTGTTACCAACCAACGCGGTGTGGGTAAAGGCATTACCAAACTTACCGACCTGGAGGAAATTCACTGGCGCCTGCACGATGCCGTAAAAAGTTCCGGCGGCCGCATTGATGCGGTATATTACTGCCCCGATCTGGATGACAGCAGTCCCAACCGCAAACCCAATCCCGGCATGGGTTTACAGGCCCTCAAAGATTTCCCTGATATTGAACCGGATAAGGTTATCATGGTGGGTAATACAATGAGTGATATGCTGTTTGGCCGTAACCTGGGTGCAAAGACCGTCTTTCTTCCCACTACCCGTCCGGAAGTGAACCAGCAGGATCCGGCAATCGACCTGGTGTATCCATCACTCGCAGCATTTGCTGCAGCTGTAAAAGAGGCAGTAAAAAAATAAGGGCCCCGGTTTCCGCAAACGTAAACTTTCACCGCCTGCCCTTTCCCAAAGTTTTCGTTAAAATTCCACGGCTGTTGCCGATTTGTACGGCATTTGCAGAACTAATTTTAAATTTAGGGCATGAAGAAATGCATTTTTCTGTTTGTACTGGTATGGAGCCATGGCCTTGCTCCGGCACAACGGCTGGAAGCAGCTGGCAGGAAGCTACTGGAACAAAAAGAAGATTCCCTGCAACAGTTTGCCAAAAAAATTATCCAGGGAAGAAATATAAGCGACCGGTTTACCGCCGACAGTCTTTTTACCCGGGCGCTTATGCGTGCGCTCGTGGTCCGGTATTCTTTTCAGTATCCCTTTGATTCACTCGCAACCGTTTCCATCCAGTATCCGCCGGATAGTTCTTTCCGCATTTTCACCTGGCAACTGGAACTGAGTGATAATATGGTGCGCCATCATGGCGTGATTCAGATGAATACACCCGATGGTTTACTGCGCCGTTTTCCGCTGATCGATAAAACGGTTGTTACCAATAACATTCACGATACCATTGCCAATCATATGGGCTGGATGGGCGCCATCTATTACCGCATCATCCAGAACCGTTACAACAACCGGAATTATTATACGCTGCTGGGCTTTGATGCCAATAATATCCGCAGCGACCGTAAAATTATTGAAGTGCTGACCTTCCCGAATAATGAACCGGTATTCGGCGGCCCCTATTTTCGCTTCGAATCGGATGCCCCGCAGTTCAAACACCCGGTGAGCCGTTACATCATGGAATATAAAAAAGATGCCGGTCCGCGGCTTACCTATGATCCCGAACAGGATCTGATCGTTTTTGAACACCTGATATCCGAATCGGGTGAGCCCAACAAAAAATGGACACTGGTGGGCGATGGTGATTATGAAGGATTCAAATGGCAGAATGGCGCCTGGACACACATTCCCAAGATCTACAATTACGTTACGCCATTGGGCCAGGAACCGGTTCCCAAACCCATCCGGGATAATGGCGGCAACATGATGGATAACAAGCTGGATAATGATAATGCACCGGCTACCGATACCAAACCGGAGCCGGCCAAAAAGCCAAAGAAAGGCGGAGAGGAAGATTAGCTATTCAAATAGCCGGTTTCGCCGCAAACCCGTTTTATGCAGCAGGTAAGAAAAAGTATTGCTAACAATCCCCCATCCATAACGGCAACTCCTGCTGAAATTAATAGAAGAAGCCTCCGGGAAATATTTTGCCGGGCAGGGTATTTCGCCGATGGCAAATTTTTTATTGATGATCTGCAGTAATACCTGGTTATCGAACACAAAATCATCTGAGTTGGCCATAAAATTAATCTGCTCCAGCACCTGACGGGCATAGGCCCGGTAACCGGTATGATATTCGGTAAGCCGCTGGCCAAGTAAAATATTCTGAAAAAAAGTAAGGCAGCGGTTGAAGATGAACTTGTAAACCGGCATACCGTTTTGGATCGCCCCCCGGCCAGCCATCCGGCTACCAATCACCACCGGGTACACGCCGGCGGCAATCAGATCGGCCATGGCCGGTATCAGGGCCGGGTTATACTGGTAATCGGGATGCAGCATAATAATAATATCCGCTCCCTCCTCCAGCGCCTTGGTATAACAGGTTTTCTGGTTGGCACCGTAGCCCCGGTTATTATCATGCCGGATCACATGCCGGATCTGCAGGGAGCGGGCCAGCTCCACTGTCTGATCCGTGCTGGCGTCATCCACCAGGATCACTTCATCCACGATATCCATGGGAATATCCCGGCAGGTGGCCGCCAGGGTTTGTTCGGCATTATAAGCCGGCATCACCACTATTATCTTTTTTCCTTTCAGCATGCTTATTTTTCAGGTTGGGCGGAAGGGGCTTTAACCTCAAATAACAGGTAGCAGTATTCCACTTCATCAACCGGTTGCAATTTACGCAACCAGGCATATTGGCCGGTGTTCCAGATGTCCAGGTAGCGGTCTACCGGCAGAAGGAATTTACCAACCCCCGGTTCCTCTGCGGCCATTTTTACATCGGGGTGTTTTTCGAGGTATTTTTTTACCAGGAAATTTGCCTGGCCGAAATTGAGGTTAGCCGCCCCCACATAACGCCAGGCATTCTTTTTATCCCCGATCAGCTCATTTGTATACGCGAAATAGTTATTGAAATACCGGCCTGTACTGATCAGCAGGAATATACAAAGCAGCAGTAAGGCGGGCAGGTTATTACGCATATCCAGCTGCCGGAGGAGGATCCCGCTCAAAATGAACAGAAAGGGATAGATGAAAATAATATGCCGGATACCACATTGGGTTTTATAGAAAAAACTCATCAGCACCAGGTAATAAATTACAGGGGCCAGCAGAAAGAATTCATGCCGGACAAAGCTGGTCAGGCTGGTCTTTTTTACCAGCAGGTAAATCGACCAGCCAAAGAAAACCAGGTAGGTAAGCGGGGTTTTAAAAAGAAGGGTTACCAGGTAATAATACCAGAAACTGCCGCCGGTGGAAGAATGCCCGAGTATCGTTACATTGCCAAAGGAGCTGTTGCTGAAACCACCGCCCAGCTGATCATAAAATTTCGCCTGATCGAGCCCTGTGATAAAAGCCGAAGAAAACGGAACCGGCATTCCCGGGGGGAACAATTGCTGTACCCGGTTAAACAAAACACTCATAAAATGATACTCTCCCAGTTGCCGGTTCATCCCGTAAAAAAGAAAACCTGCATTAATAATAAACCAGCTGATGCTGCCAATGAGCAGCAGGTTACGCAGGAGGCGCCCCCAGATCACCGGTTGCCGGTTTACCAGCGCAAAGCACAGGTAACATAGCGGCGCCAGGATAAACAAATGAAACAGGGATTGCTTGGCCAGTTGCGAGAGCCCCAGCAGCAGGGCAAACCAGATCAGGTATTTATTCTGTGGCTGGTTACTGTATTTCCATAAAGCATAAAGGGTGGCCAGCAGGAAAAACACAGCATAGGTATCCGTGGTAACCAGGATGGCATTGGCCAAATTATTCGGACAGAAGACAAACAAAAATGCAGAAAACAGTCCGGCATTTATGCCATACAGTTCCCTGCTCCAGGTAAATACCAGCAGGATGATCAGGATGGAAAAAAGCAGGGTAACATAACGGCCGTGGATGGTATCGCTGAACCCGAAATCGTTTTTGTGCTGATCGCTGGTAAAGAGTTGTTCCACAGCGCGGGGTAATGCATTCAGCACGGAGATGGGCATCTTGCTGTTATCTTTCTCCGGGTCTGTTCTTTCGGGATTGCGCTTTAGCAACCGGATGCCATAGCTGAGATGGGAGCCTTCATCCGAAGTGATGGCATCCGCATTGATGGAACAGATACCATTGATGAGGTAGATAAGAATCAGCAGCGCTAATATGAGCGTAGAACGCTTCATGCGGAAGACGGTTGCGGGTTACGGGTTACCGGTTGCGTGCTGTGAGCTGTTAAATAATTCAACATTTAAATTTTAGCATTCAAAATACTGTAACTATTAACCCGCAATACGTAACCCGTACCAGTTAGTCGTTCAGTTTCAGCACAGCCAGGAAAGCCTCCTGCGGCACTTCCACGCTGCCGATCTGTTTCATGCGCTTCTTCCCTTCCTTCTGTCTTTCGAGCAGTTTACGTTTACGGCTGATATCACCCCCATAACATTTGGCGGTAACATCCTTGCGCATGGCACTGATATTTTCACGGGCCACAATTTTAGCCCCGATGGCGGCCTGGATGGCAATCTGGAATTGCTGGCGCGGCAATAATTCTTTCAGCTTTTCGCAAAGCTTGCGGCCGAACTCATGCGCTCTTCCGCGGTGGATAAGTGCACTGAGGGCATCCACGCGTTCGCTGTTGAGCAGGATATCCATTTTCACGATATCACTTTCGCGGTATTCGATGGGATGATAATCGAAGCTGGCATACCCCCGGGTCATGCTCTTCAGTTTATCATAGAAATCGAAAACAATTTCGGTCAGCGGCATATCAAATGTCAGCTCCACCCGCGAGGGGGTGAGGTAACCCTGGTTGATCAGCACGCCCCGCTTGGTGATGCAAAGCGTCATGATATTGCCGATGTATTCGGGCTTGGTAATGATCTGCGCCCGGATAAAGGGCTCTTCAATATGATCAATACGGGTGGGGTCGGGCATTTCGGCCGGGTTGTTCACGATGATCTTCTCGCCCTTGCTCGAGTAAGCGATAAAGCTAACGTTGGGCACCGTTGTGATCACGGTTTGATTAAATTCCCGTTCCAGCCGCTCCTGGATGATCTCCATGTGCAGCATGCCCAGGAATCCGCAGCGGAATCCAAATCCAAGGGCCTGGGAGGTTTCCAGTTCAAAGGTGAGCGAAGCATCATTCAACTGCAGCTTGTCCATACAATCCCGCAGTTCTTCAAACGCATCGGTTTCTACCGGAAAGATACCGGCAAACACCATGGGCTTCACGTCTTCAAATCCTTTTATCGATTCGGTGCAGGGATTAACGGTCGTGGTGATGGTATCTCCCACTTTCACTTCCTTCGCATTCTTGATGCCGGTGATGATATAGCCCACATCGCCGGTACGCACTTCATTTTTGGGTTCCATCCCGAGTTTGAGAATCCCCACTTCATCAGCCGTGTATTCCAAACCGGTATTACTGAATTTGATCTTATCGTTTTTGCGGATCACGCCATTGAATATGCGGTAATACACAATGATACCGCGGAAACTGTTGAATACACTGTCGAAGATAAGGGCCTGCAGCGGCGCTCCGGGATCGCCTTTGGGCGCCGGAATACGTTCGATGATGGCTGTGAGGATTTCCTCGATGCCAATGCCGCTCTTTCCGCTGGCCAGCAGGATGTCGTCGGGTTTGCAGCCGATGAGGTCAACAATCTGGTCCTTGGTTTCTTCAATCATGGCACCGTCCATATCAATTTTATTGATGACGGGAATGATTTCGAGGTTATTATCGATTGCCAGATAGAGGTTACTGATGGTTTGTGCCTGTATCCCCTGGCTGGCATCCACCAGCAGCAGGGCGCCTTCGCAGGCGGCCAGGGCACGGCTTACCTCGTAGCTGAAATCCACGTGGCCGGGGGTATCAATGAGGTTGAGAATATACTCCTCTCCCTTCCATTTGTAATTGATCTGGATGGCGTGGCTCTTGATGGTAATGCCTTTTTCCCTTTCCAGGTCCATATCATCCAGTACCTGGGCCTGCATATCCCGCTCGCCGATGGTATGGGTAAATTCCAGCAGGCGGTCGGCCAGGGTGCTTTTTCCGTGGTCGATATGGGCAATAATGCAGAAGTTTCTGATATTCTTCATGAACGCTTTCCTCGTTTAAGGGGGCAAAATTAGCTTAAAATACCGGATTTTGAGCGGGTGTGGAAAGCCGGGTTGAGGCCCCGCAGGAACCTCAGCTGCCCTAATTTAGCTGGCTTTTGGAAATCAAGCCAGCTTCACTGCCTCCTATGGTGCCGGCAGGTAATATCCCGGAGGATACCCATCCAAATGCCGGGGCAACATTGCTACCCAGGCGCTGCCATTCAGGCTATCAGTAATAAGAAAATGAAATGACGCCGGTATCTGCCGGCGGACCCGTTATTGATCTCATATTATAGGGCAGCCCGTTCACCACACTGTCGAAATAAAAACTGAGTGAAGTGGTTGTATTGAGATAGGTTTTTGTGAGCACAGCCGGCGCCCTTGTATTCAACAGGTAAGCCTGATTGGTAAAATACCTGTAAAGGACCGGTGCGTGGCGGTTATACAGTATCTGGTTGAAAGGATTCCGAACCCCCGTCAGGTGATTTACGATAGTATAATATGCTGTCGGGATAAGTGATGAGAGGGCCCGGAGGAGGCGGGAACCAGTCATCCACACGGGAGGAAAGCCGCCCCTGTGCATCATAATAATACCTGCTGCCCTCACTTGCCACTGTACCATAATATCTCACCAGTTCATAGTGATACGCCTGGAGCTTACGATCATTAAGAGGCAACGGGGTAAACTGTCTGTAATTTGTGTGGGAGAAGGCTGAAAACCTGTCATTTTGGTGCATACGGCCAGCATTATCCACAGGGAAAGAAGCAAAGAAAGAGTTTTCATAAGCGCCGTTTTAATAGTAGCCGTTCAGGAAAATACAAAATTGCCTTTTGATTTCAAAATACTTATCTTTAAAGGGACTCCTGTTTAATCAGTTATGATGAAACGATTCTGGTTTGTTCTGGCATTCTTCCTGCTTTTTCATGGCGCAACGGCACAAACCAGTTCCGCAGTGGCTGCGCATCCGCACACCTATGCGGTTATCGTGGGTATTTCCAGATACGATTCGGCCAATAAAGTACCCTGGCTGAATTTCGCTGATAAAGATGCAGAATCCTTTGCTGCCTATTTGCAATCGGCGGCAGGGGGTAATGTGCCGGCCGATAACATCCGGCTCTTTACCAATCAGCAGGCCGATCTGGCTACCATCTACCAGTCTTTTGAATGGCTCAAGGAAACAGCTGCCGCCAATGACCTGGTATATATCTATTTCGCCGGGCATGGCGATAAAACCAACGACGTGGTGAGCCTGGGCTACCTGCTGGCCTATAACTCACCCCTGAATAATTATCCTTTTCAAACCCTCCGTATCGAAGACCTCAACAATACTGCCAATACCCTTTCGGTGCGCAATAACTGTAACGTGGTGCTGATCACCGATGCCTGTCATTCCGGTGATCTTACCAGTAAATATTTCCAGGGCACCATGCTGTTGGGTGATGCCCTCCGTACAGCAGTAAGCAAGGAAGTGAGGATCACCTCCTGTGATAAAAACCAGCTCTCTGCCGAAGACAAAGCCTGGGGCGGCGGTCATGGCGTATTCACCTGGTACCTGGTAAATGGATTGAGGGGGCTGGCGGATGCAGGCCAGAAAGGAACCGTAACCGTACAGGATATCAAACAGTACCTCGATTCGAGTTTTGCCGCCGACGCCACCCTTAAAGAAAACAACCTCAAACAAAACCCGGTGATTACCGGTAATACAGATTTCTTGCTGGCCCGCCCGGATAAAAACGCCCTGCCTGCCATTGCCGTGTCGATGGCAGCCGCGCCATCTCCCGCAGTGATGACTACTACCCTGCGGGCGCTGCCTCCCGGCCCGGGGGAATATGTACTCAGGCAAATACAGGGAATCAAACCGGAAGAGACTGTCAATTTTTTCAGGCTCGACAGTCTGCCCCGTGAAGAAATTGCCATCAGCTGGCTGGAACAAATGGTTGCTGATTCGGTAAACCCCGAATCGGTCTACCGCAACAACTTTCTGCAGTTTATAAATCTGCTCAAAAAAGATCCGCGGCAGCTGAAAAATTTTAATAACAAACTGGTTCAGCTGATTCACAAACGTGGCCAGGATGTGATCAATCTCTACCTCAATGCAGATGAAGCAGAGCTGGAGCGCCGGCGTTATTACAACAGCAGGAGCAATAATTATGATGTGTATCCCCGGATGTTTTCTGTTGCGGCGAAATTAACCGCCGATTCAAGCTTCAGAAAGGTGCTGGAGATGGACCAGCACTATTTTGGCGGTGTGGCGGCCCGTATCAAAATACCGCTCACCGGCCAGCCCGGGCCGCTGATTGATAATGCGCTTGCAGAAGAAAGGATGGCCAGCCAGCTTGATGCGAATGCCCCGTATGTGCTCAATGAACTGGGTATATTGCACTGGTATAAAAACGATTTCAAAAACGCAGAAAACTATTTATTAAAAGCTGCAGAAGCCGCTCCGCAATGGGCCATTCCCTGGAGTAATTTATGCGGTTTATATACAGCAGGAAAAAAATTTGAAGCAGCCCTGCAGGCCGGCAAGCGGGCTGACAGCCTGCAACCCGGCCTTCAAAACACCACTATCCAATTCGGCACTTTGTACGAAGCGCAAAATGATTTATTGCTGGCCGAAGAATATTACCGGCATGGGATTGAAATCAATCAGCGTCATTACCTGCCCTTCGAACGATTGGGGTATGTATACACCCGTACGGCCGATTATGCCATGGCCGACTCCCTGTTTTTTGAAGCCGAATTACGCAAAAAAGGATACCATTTCAATGAAACCCTGTTTGGGAATACCACCGTACTGGGACCACGTGCAGAAGCCTTTGAGCAGCTATGTCCTTTCGACCCCTCTCAATTTTTAAAAGATGACCAGATGGCCTTTTTTTACTGGGGCATGCAATCCTATGAAAAGAAAGATCTGGTTACCGCTAAAATGGCCCTGCACCAGGTTATTGCAATAGATACCGCCAATCCCCTGGTGTTTCATTATCTCGGCAAGATCGCCTGCGATGAGCACAACTGGGCACAGGCGGAACTGTTTTTTAAACTGGCCCTGCAAAAATTCAAAAATGACAGTGCATTAAATAAATATTGCGACTCATTGGTGAAAGACCGGAAATATCCTTATGACCACAGCTGTATGGAACAGTATTTCCGTCAAAAACGGTATCCAACCGAATGGAACGATTATTTTCTTGCTTCCGTATTTGAACAGTGGCAGCATTTACCGGAAGCGGAGGCCCAATATGATAATTTAATCAAAAGGTTTCCGGCTGATGAACCCACCTGGATCAAATACTGGACTTTGCTGGAAAAGCAGAACCAGTATACCAAAGCAGAGAAACTGATTGAGGCCTATTATGTAGCCAACCCCACCTACCATGATATGCCCAAAACGGAACTGGCCGCCTTTTACAAAAGGGCGGCAGCTCATTTCCCGCATGATCCGCAATGGCCGTTGAAACTGGGCTTATTTTTTTATCACTATGCACAAGCGCCCGCCGTGTATCTTTACCTGGATACCATCGTGGAATTTCCACTCCTCCGGAAAACGTTGTTCATTGACAAGGAATTGCATAATAAAATAATTTATGACAACAGTTATTCTGTTGATAATATAGAGGCCCTGAACCTGGCCCGCATAGAAAAAGAAAACCGGATCCGGTTAATGCCGGTTGTTAACGACCCCTTTAAAAGGTACCTGCCGGGTACCGGAGAAGCAGTGGAAGTGGCCTGCGAGTTTATTTTTACTCCCCGTAAAGAGGCCATTGATAATTTTTCAAAAGCCCTTGACCATATTCTTGATGTGGAACAGGCAGCCGATATCAATTATAAGATCGGTCAGGTTTATACCTGGGCCGGCTCAAAAAAAATGGCAGAGCCCTATTTTGTGAAAGCAGTGGAAGCAGTACCGGATAATGCCGGCTACCGGATGGACCTGGTGGAAATTAACAGGAATCTTTATCATAACCGGCAGGCATTGGCAGGGCTCGAATATCTTTACCAGCACCAGCAGCTCAATTTTACACAAGGCCTCTTACTGGCAAAAATGTATGCCTGGAAAAATAACGCAGACATGGCCCGTAAACTTTTCGATAGTTGTGCAATTCTTCAGTCGTACCCCACTCCTGCCCTCAAAAAGCAGGATGCACAACTGGCAGCGATGGCGGGCCATAAGAAAGAGGCTGTCAGCCTTTTTAAAAACTACCTGCAACAGCAACCCCATGATCCGCTGGCTGCGTACAGCCTCTGTCGTTTATATGCCGGTGTTAATAATACCGAGGCGCTCAACTGGCTCAAAAAGGCCCTGCTCAATGGTTTTGGGTACTACTATGTACTTACGAATGATCCGCAGCTGGCCTCCCTGCGTAAAATGCCCGGATGGGTATCTCTTCTGCAGCAAATGCCCCACCGCAAATACTACCATGATTTGTATGAAGAACAGCAATTCAGGTAACAGCCGCCGCTAAAACAATCTTCTGAAAAAACCCGTGGCTCTTCCGCGTTCCAGTAAATTGAGCGGACTTTGCGAACAGGCTTTGGCGGGTGTGCAGGGCGGTTCGGGATTACAGCAGATATGCCGGGCTTTATAGCTGGTGTTGGCATTGGTCTCTGTGAGGATACTTTGCCAGGAAGGCTGGCGGTTGGTGCGTATGAGGTTATTCGATAAAGCCGACCTGAAAAAAATGGAACAAAAACTCCCGGAAACATCATCACAGGTGGCTTCCTGGTTTACGCCGGCCGAAGCCAGTAAAATGGAAGCAGTGGAATCAAGGAATAAGCGGGCGCAATTTTCCTGGCTCCAGGGTTCAGTGGCCCTTTCAATCACAATTGATTTGCCCACCCGTTTCACATCATCTGGAAAGGTATTACAGCAATCGGCAATAACGATATTAAGCCGGGCCGAGGTACGTTTCAGCCGGATAGAATCGTACACATCTTTAATATTGAGTGAGTTTATATTAAAGGTGCCATCGGGTTTGGGCCGCAGATCAATGTAGGGATAAATACGGCTGTCGGTATTTTTCCGGAACCCATGGCCGGTGTAATAAAATACCACAATATCATTTTCCCCGGGAGAAAGATTCCTGATCGCTTTTTCAACATTCTGCTTATTATAGTTTTTTCCGCTGATGATTACCGGCGGCATCATCTGGATACCCAGAAACCGGGCAATGGTATCAAAACTGTGTACCATATTATCCATATCCATGCGGGCGGCAATTCCCACCGTGGAGTCATTGGTATTGGCCACCACGAGCATGTAAAGCCTTACTGCCTTCTCTTTGGCGGTAAGCCCCCGCGGTGTAATGGGGGCCGGTTTTATAAAATCTTCCTCCTCGGTAAAAAAAGCGGCATAAGAGGAACGGGGCCATTCTTGTGCATCAACATAATAGTTGGATAAAAGCCGGCCCGCCGCCATCCCGGTATCCCTGGTACGGAACCGCACGGCCTCAGGTGAAAAAAGCTGGCTGCTGTCCTTATGAAAATAAAAAAGAGGAAAGGACGGTTGGGTTAACGGGTTACCGTAAATAACATCAGGCGCTTCCGTTGTATCATAATAAAAACGCGAGGGGTCGCTGATCCCCGGGGCCAGGGGCAGTTCGGTCATGCGGATGGGATAATGAATGAGAACCGTTTCGCCCGAAACCGGATCCGAAAAGCGCACCCGGAGGAAACCGGTTCCCCCGCTGCGCTGCACCAGGAAGGCATCGTAGCGGGTGGTATCTCCCGGAAGGGTCGTTGTATAACTGAACCGCCAGGCGGATTGAGCCACCGATTGCCCGCAGGCAAACAGGAAAGCAATAAGCAGTGCCGGGCCGTATTTACGCATTTTGATACAGTTGTTTGATGGATCAGCCTGCTAAAACTAATGAATTTGCCCGTTATTTCACTGCTGTTCAGTTGAGCGCTGACGTAAATTTATTCGGAAATAAAGTTTTTAACCTTAATTTAGTTTCTACGAACACCTTATCACCCTGTTCTTTTTGCCGGCATGAAAAAAATTCTCATTCTATTACTGTGTGTTTGCACACTTACTGAGATTACTGCGCAGCGGCATACCACCGACAGCCTGCGGGCCTTGCTCCTGGCCGAAAAAAGAGATACAGCAAGGGTACTGCTTCTCTGGAACCTGTCGGTTGCGTATAACAGCAATAACCCCGACTCGGCAAGATGGATGGCACAGGAAGCGCTTTTCCTGGCCGAAAAAATTCATTTTATTGATGGAGAATCAAAGGCATTGGGTGCGCTTGCCAATACCTTTAACCAGGTGAGCAATTATCCGCGGGCCCTTGAATTCTACCTGCGTAAACTCAAAATTGAGGAACAACGGAATAGTCCGCAGGACATGGCCAGTGCGGTACTGAATATCGGGAGTGTATATGGCTACCTGGAGGAGTATGATAAGGCTTTTGATTATTATTACAGGGCCGATTCGATCATGAAAACCAACCCGGCTGGTGATAAAAACTATGGCGATATCCTCCGCTACAGTATCAATCTTAATATCGGAGATCTGTACAGCCGGGTGAACCGGCTCGATTCAGCGAATATTTATTTTTACCGCTCGCTGGCCCTGGCAGTTGAGCAGCAAAATGGTGATTTTACCGGCACATCCATGGTGGGACTGGGGGAAGTGGCACTTAAATTAAAGAAGTATGATGCTGCTGGTTTTCATCTTCGCTCCGCCCTGCCCTACCTTGAGAAAGCCAGGAATGAAGACCTGCTCTGTGAAACCTACTGGGGACTGGCCAATCTGCATGATTCGCTGCAACACACCGATTCGGCCCGTTTCTATGCCAGCCGGATGCTGAGCCTGGCCCGGCAGGATGGTTTTCTGCGCTGGGAATTAAAAGCAGCTGATTTCCTTACGGCCTTTTACCGGAAAAATAACCGGATTGACAGTGCCTATACCTATCTCTTATTGGCCGGCACCTTGCGTGATTCAATCAGTGGTATTGATAAGATACGCACCTCACAGATCATTTCGGGGAATGAACAAATACGCCAGGCGGAACTGGCCGAACAAAAGCGACTGGCCGCAGCCGAACGCAAACAACAGTTACAATTTTTGTTCATCGCTATTTTTATCCCGGCATTTTTTTTGATTACGTTCTTCCTCAGCCGCCGCCGCATTCATATCCGGGTGATTGAGTTCATGGGGATACTGTCATTGCTGATCTTATTCGAATTCCTTACGTTGCTCCTGCATCCCTGGGTGGCCGAAAAAACACACCATACCCCTGTGCTGGAACTGCTGGTATTTGTTGCCGTTGCCGCCATACTCATTCCGGCCCACCACCGCATCGAACACTGGCTTGTGAAAAAACTCACCGCCCGTAAAAAACATCCCACCGAGGGGCGCCTGCATGTAAAAAAGGTTCGCATGAAAATGAAAAAGCCTCCCGAAAATGAATAACGGGAGGCCAGTATACTGAATGTTATGCAGGCAATTGCCGGTACCCTTAAGGGTTGTGAACCGGTTTACCTTTTACTTTCACTGTTGTATCCATTTTAGCTGAATCCGGAGGAGAGGCCATCTTGGCCTTATTGCTATCCGGAGCAGCAGGCATAGTATCCATCTTCGGAGGAACCGGGGTATCGGTTTTATTTTCTTTGCTTTCTCCACTGTCGTTACAGGAAGAAACAGCTACAGTTGTGAGGAAAAGACCTCCCAACAGGAATGCGGAAAGCAGACTAAATTTTTTGTGCAGCATAATAGATGGGGTTTAATAGTTTGGTTTAAAAATTAATAATACAAAAAAAATAATAGCCTGTCAATTATTTAGCGATGATTTGGCAGAAAATATCATTGCATTAAAACTCAACTGCATATATCCATTGCCGGCGGTTCGCCATTGACATATCTTACTTAATGGAATAGCTTCCTGCTCATGCCTGCCCCCTTTCCCGGCAACTCACCTGAATGATAGGCTTTTCATTTGTTACGTTTTTTGTATTTTTCTGCTGTAAAACTCATCACCATGCCGGAAGATAAGAATGCATTCAACAAGGGCCTGCTCACGGTCAATAAACTGATCATTAAATTTTTGCTGATTGTATTAACGGTTTGCCTGCTGCTGGCAAGTGCCGATCTTGTATATCTTATTTATCTGAAGCTCAAAGAGCCGCCTTTCTGGCTGGTTGATGTAACCACCCTCTTTGATGTTTTCAGCCTGGTACTGATTATCGCCATTGGCTATGAACTGGTAAAATCCCTGATACTTATTATTTCATCGGAATCCATCCCTTCTTTCCCAATTGTACAAATAGCCATTATTGCGGTAGCGAATAAGATCATCACCCTGGATATAAAGCATACCGATCAGATTACTATCTATGGACTGGCCATTTTAATGGCAGCATTGGGAGTTACCTACCATTTTCACCGGCAGAAAGGCAAGGCCAAACAGGAGGATAATCCACCGAATGCATCATAATATAACTTCCTCTTACCTGCTTTTTTCTACAATTTGAGCCGTGAAATGCTCATTCCCGATAGTAAATTATAGTCCATTTTTTAGAATAGACTTCCAGATTATGTAATGGCACACCCATGCCAATCCTGCAATTTATTGTAAATCAATGTTTTAAATTTTTGGCACTATTCGTGGCAATACGATGTCACCGAAGAAACCAAAAATGAAAAAAATTCTATCCATCCTCCTCTCGATCTGCAGCCTGGGTGCCGTAGCACAGGGGAACTATGTTTTCAGGGGTGGAGAGCTGGCCAACTTCGGCATCATTGATATCTCTGCCCGCAATGGCCTCAGCTGGGGTACCGACCGTTCCGGCACCCCCGGGTATTTCAGCCTTGTGGATACGGCAAATTTTACCGGTTGCACCGATGCCGCCAATATCAATGGGTATGTAAAAAAATACGGCAACCAGTCTTTTATCTTCCCGGTTGGATCGGGCAATGATATCCGCACTTTATCCATTTCGGCACCGGCGCTGGCCAGTGATGCCTATGCCACTGCCTGGATCAGTGGAAACCCCGGGCAGGTAAACGATCCCACAGGACCCTTTGCCGGTACGCATCCTATCAATGCGGTTACCCCTCCCATCTCGCAGGTATCTGAGCTGGGTGAATGGGACTGGCAGACAGGAAAAGCTTCAGCCCTGGGCCCTGGTACCACCGGCACCGGCGCAGGCCTGACCATTACCGTTAGCATCCCCGATATGCGTGACTTTGCCTTTAAGAACGAACTCCGCCTGGTGGGATGGAATGGCAGCACCTGGGTTGATCTGAGTGGCCGCCCTGCTGCCACCGGCAATACCGAGAACAGTTTGCTGAGCGGGGTGATGCTTCCTGATATTTCAGCCATTGCCATCGGCAGTGTGGGCAAGAACAGGCCTTTCCGCCTGGATGGTTTCAGTGCGGCTGCAGTTAACTGTAACGCCCTGATTAAATGGGACGGGTATAATGAAGCTGTGGTAAGAACATATTTCGTGGAAAAAAGCTTTGATGATATTCATTATGCCGAACTGGGTACAGTGAATCCGAAAAACAACGGCAATCAGGCCTCTTATAATTATACAACAGCAATGGCTTATGGCAAAGCCTATTTCAGGGTACGGGTATTGAAAACAGACGGCACTTCTGAATACAGCAACAGTATTGAAGTAACGAGTACCTGCGGGGTGAGAGAATACATGGTATCCTACCCCAACCCGGTTACCGCTTATGATAATGTTTATCTGAATTTCTCAACCACGTACCGTGGCCGGGCTGCCCTGCTGCTTTTCAACAGCGTGGGACAAAAGATGATGGAGAAGCAGCTGCTTATCAATACCGATATCAACATTGTGAATATTGATATGCGCAGTTATGCCGCCGGGGTATATTTCCTGAACCTGGTTAGTGAAAGCGGGAAACAGATCGGCACCACACAAAAATTCATTAAACAATAACGACCGGCCAATAACCATGAAGAAAAACCGAATCCATATCATCCTGTTCTCGCTCCTGTTCCTCGCAGGATTCAACAGTCCGCTGATGGCACAGGTGAAGATCGGCAACAACCCCCGCGTTCTCAACAAAGATGCGGCCCTGGAAATTGAATCTTCCAATAAAGGTTTGTTATTACCCCGCCTGTCGCTCAGCAGCACTACCAGTGCCGCCCCGCTGAGCAACTTTGTACAGGGTATGATGATTTTTAACACCGCCACCCAGAATGATGTAACACCGGGTATTTATTACTGCGATGGCACGAAGTGGTTACGTACCAGCAATGGTGCCACCACAACGGGCACTACGGTGAAGAAAAGTATTGAGATTGTGGCAGTACAGGGGCAAACAGTTTTCACCACCCCGGCCCCTGTTACCGATATCAACAAAATATCGCTGTACCGGAACGGGGTTATGATTTCCTTTTCGATTAACAACGCGAATTCGATCATCGCAGAAATGGCCTGTGCCACCGGCGATGAGATAAGGATCGTTCAAATTTTATAACAAAATCTAACATCAATCAAAAATCAAAACAAAATGAAAAAAGTCCTTTTACTCCTGTGCATTGCCGTTGGTATCGGCTTTACTTCTCAGGCCCAGAAAATTACCACGAAGGTAATTGACAACAAGGGTACCATTAAATGGGTGCTCGACAGCGCTACGGCGGTTATTACCAAAGCCGACAGTACCATCCTGTATGTGACTCCGCACCAGCTGCACGACAGCCTGAACAACTACGTGAAGTATGCCGACACAGCTGCAATGCTGGCTCCCTACATCAATGACGCCAACAATGGTCTTACCAAAAATGGCCAGACTGTTCAATTAGGCGGCGAACTGATCAAACCGACAACCATTGTTACCACGGCTGCCAACTTCCTGGCTATTACAGGTCTGCAACCGGGTTCCAACACAACCGACAGTGTAATGGTGGTTGATCCCACATCCGGTCAGGTGAAGTTCATTTCTGCTTCTTCCCTGTTCAATGCACTCACTTTCAGCAACGGCCTTACCAAAACAGGCAACCTGGTAGAACTGGGTGGTAATCTTACCAAATCCACCACGATTGGTACGGATGCCAGCAATACCCTGAAGATTACCGGTTTGCAAAGCGGTGATCTCGCCAGTGATCAGCTCGTGGTTGCCGGTACAGATGGTACACTGAAAACCGTAACAGCCGAATCATTGCTGCAAAGCGGTGATCAGAATTACACTGCTACAGCTGGTCAGTCGAGCTTTACCGTTACCAATATGCCCGCTACTGCTTCTAAAGTATGGGTGTTCCGTAATGGCGCCAAACTGGTGGTAACTACCGATTACACCACTGCAGCCGGTACCGTTACCCTCACAGGCCCGATGGCAGCCCTGGTAGCTGACGGCGACCTGATCGAAATTCAATGGGTTAAATAACCAACTGGAAATAATCAATCATCCTTGGAAATGCTAAAATAAATCTGTAGAGTCCGGCAACTCATTCAATCCTGCATGAGTTGCCGGCACCACAGAACCGGTGAATATGAAAAACTTATACGCAACGATAATAATGATGCTCTTCGGGTTCAGCAGCTTTTCGCAGGTAATGATCGATCCCAAGGGTACAAGAGTTTCCATCGACAGCAGCAAATGGAAATTTGCCGGTAACAATATCTACAACAAGAATTCCGGCAATGTGGGTATCAACACCACAAATCCAACCGCCCAGTTCCACACCAATGGAACCGTGCGCCTGCAGGGCCTGGGAACCACCACCAGCAACACCAGTATCCTTACCGCTGATGCCTCCGGGAATATCAGCACCCGCAGCCTCTCTAATTTATTATCCGGCAGCGCCATCACTTCCTTAAACGGCGCTACCAGTTCTGTTCAAACATTTGCCACCGGCTCCGGCGGTTCTGATTTCAATATCAATACCAGCAACGGAGTGCATACTTTCAATATTCCCACTGCTTCTTCAGGCAAAAGGGGTTTATTATCTTCTTCCGACTGGTCGACCTTCAATAACAAAATCGGAACGGTAACCGCCACTACAACGGCAGCCGTTAGTACCAGCTCCGGCACGGCTACCATCAATAATACCGGTGCCTACTGGAATGCCAGTCTTTTACAGGGAAACGCCATTTCCAACTCAGCCCCCTCCAGCGGCCAGGTGCTTACCTGGAATGGTTCAGCCTGGGCGCCCGCAGCCACAGCCATACCCGCTACCACCGTAAGCAATACTAATACGGCTCCTAATAGTCTTACCACCACCGTTAACGGTGTTACCGGCGCCGCCGTACCTATTGTAAATACTGTATCCAACAGCAGTTCAGCCAATAATCTTATTACGACTGTCAATGGCGTAAATGCCGCAGCCGTTTCCATCATCAACAGTGTGGCCAACAGTTCATCAGGCAATAACCTTGGCACCACTATCAATGGTGTGGCCGGAACCACCGTGCCCATCATCAACAGTATTTCGAACAGTTTATCAGGAAGCAATCTTACCACTACCGTGAATGGCGTAAGCGCTTCCCCTGTTAATCTTTCTTCACTGGTACCCGCCACCACCAATACCTTATCCTTATCGGGCAATGCCCTGACCAGCACGGTAAACGGAGTGGCTGCCAATGCTAATGTAATCGGCGCTATCAGTAATACTTCTTCCGGTAACACGCTTACCACCACCGTAAATGGGGTTACGGGTTCTTCCGTAAACCTCGTGAACAGCAACACTATCTCCCTGAGCGGGAGCAATCTTACCAGCACAGTCAATGGTGTAAGCAGTACCGTGAATATGTCTTCACTGGTACCCGCCACCACCAATACCTTATCCATATCCGGCAATGCCTTAACCAGCACGGTTAACGGTGTGGCTGCCAATGCCAATGTCATCGGCACGATCAGCAATACTTCCTCCGGCAATAGTCTTACCACCACTGTCAATGGAATTACAGGTTCTTCTGTAACCCTGGTGAACTCGAATGCGCTGGCCTTAAGTGGCAATAATCTTACCAGCACCGTAAATGGTGTTGCCGGCACGGCAGCCAATCTTTCTAATCTTATTGTTTCGGGAGATGTTAGCGGAACCCTTGCTGCCACAACGGTTCAGAAAATTAATGGCGCCCCGCTGGGAACCACCACCGGCGCCAGTGCTGGTCAGGTGTTAGCCTGGAACGGATCAGCCTGGGCTCCTGCCAATGCAGCTCCTTCCAGTACAACACATACTCTCAGCAGTGCCGCCAATACAATTACATCAATAGTGAACGGTGTAACTGCCACTGCGCCGGCCGTAAACAGCGTCAGCAATACCAATAGTGTTAACACACTTACCACCACGGTAAATGGTGTGGCGGCGGGCGGTGTAAGCATTGTCAATTCTGTAACCAACAGCAGTTCGGCCAATAATCTTATCACTTCGGTAAATGGCGTGAGTGCCAATGCCGTATCTATAATAAACAGTGTAGGCAACAGTTCTTCGGCCAATAACCTGAGTACCACCATCAATGGGATTACAGGTACTGCAGTTCCCATCATCAACAGCATTTCAAACAGCTTATCTGGCAATAATCTCACCACCACGGTAAACGGGGTAAGTTCTTCACCTATCAGCCTTGCTTCCCTGGTGCCTGCCACCTCTCATACACTTTCATTATCGGGCAACACCCTTACCAGCATTGTAAACGGCACTTCAGCCAATTCAGCCGTGGTGGGCAGTATCAGCAACAGTTCTTCCGGAAACAGCCTGAGCACCACCGTAAATGGCATCACCGGATCCAATGTCAATATCATCAACAGCAATGCCCTTTCGCTGAGCGGTACCAGTCTTACCAGCACGGTGAACGGAGTGGCTTCTTCAGCTACAAATCTTTCCGGTCTTACCGTGGCCGGCGATGTTACCGGCACCTTAGCGGCTGCCACGGTGGCAAAAATCAACGGTTCTCCCCTGGGCACCACTACCGGTGCCAGCAGCGGACAGGTGCTGGCCTGGAATGGTACTGCCTGGGCTCCTGCAGCAGCAGCGCCGGCCACAACCACGCATACCCTCAGCAGTGCTGCCAATACCATCACCTCTGTGGTGAATGGCGTATCGGCCACCGCTCCGGCAGTAAACAGTATCAGCAATACCAGTTCAGGAAACAATCTCAGTACCACCGTAAATGGCATCACCGGGTCAAATGTGAGCCTCATTAACAGCAATGTGCTCAGTGCCAGTGCCGGTGCTTTAACCAGTACAGTAAATGGAATAGCCAGTGCTGCCGTTAACGTGGTTACAGGCGCTGCCAACGGCCTTACCGTTACCAGTGGTAATGTGCAACTGGGCGGAACCTTATCACAGGCCACCACTATTGCTGCCAGCAGCACCAATACCTTATCATTAACCGGGTTGCAGAATGGAACCACCACAGATAGTTTACTGGTGGTGGCTAATGGTGGCGTGATTAAAAAAGTGGTTTCCCCGGCCAGTTTTCCGCAAATACTAGTGGATGCCCGCCGCACTTCATCTTATTCAGTCAGCAGTACATACAGCACACTGGTTTACAACATAACCAATATCAATATCGGATCGGCCTATAATACTTCAACAGGGATATTCACCGCACCGGCAACAGGTATCTATGAAGTTATAATCAGCAATACCTATAACTGGGCGGCTTCCAATAACCAGCTAAACAACCAGATCATTGCAAACGGATCAGTGGATATGGAAAAATATATTTCCAATTATCCTACGGTATCCAACACCAACTCAACAATTACGGGAAGTACTTTTGTAAGTTTAACAGCCGGCCAAACCGTTTATATCACTGCGGGTGGCGAAGTGGGAACCGTTACCCCACTTACGGGAGCGGGTCAGCATGTACTGAAAATTATCCGTCACCAGTAAGCTATTCCTTACGGTCCTTATCCAGGATATAACCGGTGATCCAGCCCACCTGCCCGTTTTTGATGAGGCGGAATTTTTTGGAACTGTTCACGGCTTCGAACTGACGCATGATACGGAGCAAGAGGGTGCTCCCGGCCAGCAGGGCTTTCACATCAAACACATTGATTACTTTCTGAAGCTCCTTTCTTATTTTACTCAGACTGGCAGGCGCCATTCCTTTTATCACGAGTTTGTTGGTATCCGGAATATCGGCATAGTATTTTATCAAACCTTCGCGAAAACGGCTCACGTCTTTATACGTTACCTCCACCTGCTGGGCATCTGTCTTTTCGGGATATAATAAAGTGCCCACCGCCCAGGCTATACCACCACTGATGGCCATCGTGCTGCTGGAGGGATATGCGCCGCTGGCATTCACCGCATAGATGATTTCGTTCTGCTCAATCGTATCCACCACGGCATTCACAAAATTTTTGAAGGCGTTGAAATCGCAGCCGCTGCCGCAGTTTTTCTCAGTGGCATTAGTGGTGCTTTTGGTTCCGCTGGGAATCTGGAACATGATAAACTCGCGGGTGGCGCTGTTAAAATAACCTCCCTTGGTATTTCCGCTCCCGATATCAATCAGGAAAGTGCTGTAGCGTTCGGCATCAGGCACAATGCCATAATGTGAAAGAATGGATTCCTTTTGTACGGTTACCACTTCTACCGGGCGGTTGGCATCATGCACCCTTTGTTTAAAGGCTTCCACGAGGTCGCTGATCATTTTCTGTTTACCCTGTTTATCTGCCTGCGCCTTAACCCCGCTGCTGATCACCGTTACGATATCGGCATAAGCCACTCCCCACTGGTCGTGTGCATAATTATAAAATCCGTTCAGTGCCGCCAGGGTGGCATCAAAAGAAGCGGTGGTAAATGAAATAAAATCGCTGTTAACGGAGCTGTCTTTCTGCAGGCGGAAATCGGTACGATCGGTTAGTGAACGGTTCAATACACTCAGTTTTACGCCTTTCGACCCTACTTCAATACCGGCGATTTTTTTGAAGACGGCCTCCTCCTGGGAAAAAGCGACAGCATAAAAGAGGGCAAATACTGGTACGAGAAAGAGATTCCTGGTCATTTTACATGCATTTGCGGCTAAGTTCCTATACAAATGCGGTAAAGCAAACCATTCGGGCTGTTCTGTGGGCAAGTTGTTTGTAAATAAACGGGGCGGGAATCAGCAGGCTTCTGTCATCCAGCCGGCGATAGTTTTGCAGGCAACGGTTATTTCCACCTCACTGCCCTGCTGGGTGCTGATGGCAATTGTGCCACTGATTGATTCCACCCGGCGGCGGATATTTTCCCAGGCCACCTGTTGTACGGCGTTTATAACGGTGAGACTGTCACTCTCATCCGCTACAATAAGATGAATGCTATCAGCTTCCTCCCTGAGCGTAACGGTGATGGCGGATGCCTTGCTGAGATCAGCCATTCCCGTAAGTACCTCCTGGCAGATTCTGAAAAAATCAATTTTGAGAGAGGGTTCCAGGGCGGCTTCGTTGCAGTTCCCGTTAAAGCGCACCGGGATTCCGTAAATGCGGGTAAAGTCGGAGCAGAAAAAATCCAGGGTAGTGCTCAGCCCAAAATCATCCAGCATATTCGGGCTGGCCATAAAGGCCACCCGTTGCAGGGTTTTGATAAGCAAGCCTGTTACTTTAGAGGCATTACGTATACGAATACGGGCAGCATCCGTGAGGCAGCTGATATTGGTTTCCAGCCAGTCGATATCCATTTTCACGGCTGCGGAGAGCTGGGCCAGGTCTTCATGAATTTCGTAGGCGAATAATTTGCGGTCTTTCTCCAAACGGCCTTTAAAATGTTTGGTAAGCCGCTCAAACTTGCGGTACTTGGCTTCCAGCTCTTTTTCTTCTGCTACTTTTTGTGTCACATCCCTCCCAATGGCAAGGATATTGCCATTTTCGGGTATGTACATGCAGGTCCATTCCAGCCAGATGATATCACCCGACTTGCACAGGTACCGGTTACGGAGATCATGAAACACTTTTCCCTGCGGCAGGTTTTTGCAGGCATTTCGGGTAAGTTCGCGGTCGTCGGGATGTATTAAATTATAGAGGGGCTGTGCCTTTAATTCCTGGTCTGAAAATCCAAGTTTGGCACAAAAAACGGGGTTCACTTCTTTCAGATTCCCGTCGGATCCTGCAATACAAACAAGATCAGGCGACATTTCAAAAAAGCACCCCAATTCACTGTCAGAGGTAATTCTTTTCATAGCTTGAACAATACAAAATTAGGCAGCAACAGCAGCCTGTTCTGTAGCAAACGGATGACAAAAACTGCCGTATTATCTGTTGTAAACTGCTGGATACTGTTTAGTAGTTTTTCACATCTGTAAAGCATTAACAGTCCATTTAAAGCTGCATTTTGTATTTTTACAAAAAGAAAAAAATGAGCGAAACAACAAAAGGACAGATACGCACCAACAAGGGGGTGATGCATTTTGAATTGTATGATGATGCCACCCCGGTAACCGTTGCCAATTTCAAAAAACTGGTCAATGCCGGATTTTATAACGGATTGATTTTCCATCGTGTAATACCCGATTTTATGGTACAAACCGGTTGTCCCAATGGCATCGGTAACGGCGGCCCCGGCTGGAGCATCCCCTGCGAAACGAGGGCTGAAAAGCAATATCACGACAGGGGCGTAATGAGCATGGCCCACCGCGGTCCGGATACGGGGGGATCCCAGTTTTTTATTTGTCATAACCGGAGCCGTACCAGTCATCTCGACGGGGTACATACCTGCTTTGGTAAATTGACAGACGGACTGGATGTGCTGGATGATATCCGCATGGGCGACACAATCGAATCGATTGAATTTGCGTAACCCGCAAACGGTTTTTTTGTAACTTTATGTAATAACAGATTACCATGAAAAAGATACTGGCTTTTGCTGCGGCGCTCTTTTTGCTGAGTCCCGCCTTTGCCCAATCCATTTATCGCATAACCCTTACCGGCACAGGCACCATTGAAGCAATTGCTTTTGAAGTGGAGCCGGATGTGATCGTGAATATCAGTCCCGAAGGCACTATCATCAACTGGGGTTTTGATGTTTACAAAAACCGGGGCGGAGAGAACTACAGCAACCAGTACCAGCCCTATGCCGGCCGGGTGGAATATTACACGGATAATGACAACGAAGCCTTCCGCGGGAAGATCAAATACATCGGTCGTACCCAGTTCACCTGGTATGCTTCTTATGATGGGGATGCTTTTAAAGGAAAGCTGAAAAGTATCGGAAGCTCAGCTATCGAGTATTTTGATAATTATGAAGATCCGGCATACCGGGGGAAGATAAAACGCATCGGTATCAACGACTTCACCTGGTATGCATCGTACAATAATGAAGCGGTGAAGGGAAAACTGAAATCTGTGGGGCCCACCAATATTAACTACTACCCTTCCACGGCTGATAAGGCTTACCAGGGTAAAGTGCAAAGTATCAACGGATCCGCTTTTACATATTATTCATCCTTCGATCTGCCCCAGTACAGTGGAGCCATGAAAACCGGCAGCCAGCTACTGATGGCAAACGGCATCAAATATTTCGTAAGGAATTAACGATCAAGTAACCATTTACCGGCAACAGCCCGGGCATTTACCGTGATGAAGAAAACAAAACTCCTCTTCTGCCTGGCAGCTGCTATGCTGTGGCTATCCTGCAACCATCAATATGCACAGCCGCACATTCTCATCAGTACCGAATGGGGAAATATCGAAGTGGAATTATACCCCGATAAAGCACCCCAATCAGTGGCTGCTTTTCTCTCGTATGTTGATGCAGGCTACTATAATAACGGTGCCTTTTACCGCATCCTGCGTAATGAAGATATGGGCGGACATGGTACCGGCCTGATCCAGGGCGGCACCTGGTCGGCCGATGGCCGGCCTGTTCCCGCCGTTCCCGGCATCCCCCACGAATCAACCCGGCAAACCGGCTTATCCCATACTGATGGAACAATCTCGCTTGCCCGTACCAAACCTGGTACCGCCGGCACCGAGTTCTTTATCTGCATCGGCGATCAAACCCAGTTCGATTATGGTAATGATAATGGCGGCGATACCGAAGGCTTCGCCGCTTTCGGACATGTTACCGATGGAATGGAAGTGGTGAAACAAATTCACAAACAACCCTATACCGGCGAGCATTTTGGGAAACCCATTCTTATAAAATCCATCAAACGTTTATAGGCCCGGCCGTTGGTATAATTCCAGCAACCGGCGGCCTGCTGTTTCGTAGTTAAATGCCCCGGCCGCTGCCGCTGCAATCCTGCTGCGGTCATAGCGTGTGTATTGCGTGATCATTTCCTGCATGGCATTCGTCAGCGCCCCCACATCCTCACTGGCTACCAGCATGCCGTTACGCTCATTTACCAGTTCCGGAATGCCGCCTACCCGGCTGCTGATGACCGGCAGGCCGCAGCAAAGCGCTTCCAGCAATACACAGGGCAGGTTTTCGAAACGGCTGAACAGTACGAAAGCATGCGCCTGCTGCATTTCCAATGCCACCGTAGTATAAGGTACGGCCGGCCGGAATTGAATAACAGTTTCCGGCAAACCGGCATCCCGGGCTTCCTGCTCCAGTGCAGCATCCTGCCGGCCCAGCATGATCAGCTCAAAATGAAACCCCCGCTGATAAAGGGCAGCCGCCGCTGCGATGATCCCCTCCGGATTTTTTTGGTAATTGAGATAAGAAACATGGAGAAAGCGGAAGGGTTCTTGCTGAACAATGGCGGGAAAAAATGCGGAGGTATCCACCACATTGGGCACCACTTCGTATTCAACGGGCACAAAATTATTCCGGATGGTTTCACCGAGGTCTTTGGAAACCGGCAATACCAGCACGGCTTTTTTTAATACCTGCCGGCACATCCGCTGAACAAGAAAGTGCTGATCATAAAATCCGGGCTTGCTCGCAGGGTAATACCCGGTCCAGTGCTCGGTGAGTATAAACTTCGTCCCCCACTTCTTCTGCATCCACAATGCGATCGCTCCAGCCGGTGCAGCTACGTGCAGATGCACCAGCGCAGGCAGGCCGTTTTGCGCAACCCATTCGCCGATCAGTTTTTTATATACACGGCGGTATTGTAACCGGGACAGGAGTTTATTTAAAAAAGAAGCACCCTGCAAAGGAGCCCGGTAATACACAATTTGTTCGGTAAGATTTCCTTCCTGCCGCAGTGTGGTTTCATAAGGCCGGCTGATAGGCTTTTCTGCCTTGGTAAGAAAGAACACATGCACAGGCAGGTGGAGCGCCACCGCTTTTGCCTGCCGCTGAATAAAATCCCCGTCGGAGGGATCTTTGCGGTTAGGATACCAGCTTGCCAGCCAAAGTATTTTTTTCAATAATCAGCTATTTACAGGTTGCAGAATATCATTTATCCAACCGGCTAAGGAACGGGATACTGCGTATATCTTGTTTCGTTATGATGAAAAATCCTCCGCCATCAGTCTCTTTTTCTGACCGGTAATAACAATATAAAAGATAGGCCAGGAAAACCAGGTAGCTTACACTGCATACAAGGGCGGCCCCGTTGATCTGCCATAACGGAACCAGCAAACTATCACCTGCCAGCATAACCAGTAACGCAAGAATACCACCCCGGAGGTTGATATGGGCCAGTCCCCTGCCACTGAAATAGGCTCCCAGTAAGGCGATCAGTGCCAGCGAAAGGATACCCGGAATCAGCAGGAGAAACGGCAGGTACATATCGCCGAAGCTGGGACCAAAAAGCCATACAAAAAGCCATTGACCCGTAGCTGCAATAAACAAGGACACCAGGAAGAAGAGGGTAATAAACCAGCGGGAGGCTCTTTTCAGGTGGTCTGTAATGGCTGGTTGGCCGCTGGCAACCGTGGGAAATATCACACTTGCCATACTTGCCGGTAAGAGCAGGAACACCTGTACCAGCTTGCTCACCTGTATATAATTACCCAGGTAGGCGGCCGAACAATAATGCTTCACAAACCAATAATCAACCCGGTAAACAAGGAAAAAAATGAGATTGCTCATCAGCACAATGACGGCATACCTGAAAAATTCTGTTATGGCAATGCCCTGTGATGCGCCTTCATCTGCAGCACCATACTGCACAAGCCAGCTCAGCCATAATACCAGGGCCTGCCCCAGGTTAATAAAAGCATACCACTGCAGAAATTCGGTAATGGTTAATAAGCGGGTTGAAAAATTCACCGCCAGGATCGCTATTAATACCAGGTTGGTAATCAGGCCCAGTAAACCCGGGAACCGGTAATCAGCTTTGCCGTAAAAAGCAGCCTGCATCATCCCCTGTAATGTTGCCGCAAAGATGTACACACCACCCGCCACCAGCGTAATGCCCATCGGGGCCTGGATAAAATTAAAAAGCAGCAGCAGCAATAAAAAGAAGGAAGCCACTATCGCCGCCATCAGGCTCCAGCCAATGCCCAGCCAGCCGGCCGCCCGGCCGCTGCATTCCTGGCGGGAGATAAAGTAGGTTAACGCAGAATCCATCCCAAATCCGCAGAGCAAAACCAGTAATGCCGCCATGCTTATAAAATAATTGAACCAACCGCTGTCTGCAGCACCGAAATAGCGGGACAACAGGAGCAACAGGAAAAAAAAGGAAATAAAATTTCCCATGCGCCAGCTGAAATTCCGGTATAACAGTTTTGAAAATTGCATAGTAGCTGCCCGCCGCTGCCAACGGGGTCTTGTAAAAATAGCGTAATTGCCGGAATACCATCACTGTGAAATAAGTGCCGCGATTCGCATTGATTAATGTATTAATTTACACTACCGGAAATACTATGGCCTTACTGCGAAAAATAAATACAAGAGCCCGCTCCGAAACCAATTCGGGTTTTGGTATCAACAGCGCCGATTACGGCGGCCGTTTTTTAAATAAGGATGGAAGGGCGAATATCCAGAAAAGAGGGATCCCTTTCCTGGAGCGTATCAGCTGGTATCATACCATGCTCACCGTCTCCCGCTGGAAATTTCTCTTTATAGTAATCTCCTTCTTCGTCATCGTCAACCTTCTTTTTGCCACCATCTACTATATTACCGGTGTGGAAAACCTGGTGGGGATGAATACCGGTACGGAATTGAAGAAATTTGGCGAAGCCTTTTTTTTCAGCGCCCAAACCTTTACAACTGTGGGCTATGGCCGCATCAGCCCGAATGGTTTTGGCACCAGTGCCATTGCTGCTTTTGAAGCATTGCTGGGGCTACTGAGTTTTTCCATTGCCACAGGCCTTTTTTACGGGCGTTTCAGTAAACCCCGCGCCTACCTGAAGTTTTCGGGCAATGCCATCATTGCACCCTATAAAGATATTACAGCGCTGATGCTGCGGGTAGCTCCTTTTAAAAACGCCACCCTTTCGGATGCCGAAGCAAATCTGATGCTGGGCATCTCCATCGAAGAGGACGGGAAAATGGTTAACAGGTTTTACACACTCGATCTGGAACTGAAGAAAGTAACGACGCTCAACCTGAGCTGGACCATCGTTCATCCCATCACAGAAGACAGCCCGCTTTACCGTTTCACTGCAGAGGATTATGCTTCTGCCCGGGGAGAGATCATGGTGTCGGTAAAAGCATTTGATGATATGTTCAGCACTACGGTCGTTTCCCGCAGCTCCTATATTTTTAGTGAGATTGTGGTGGGCGCCAAATTCATCCCGATGTACCGGCAGGATGAGGATGCCCGCAAGACTGTGCTTGAACTGGATAAACTGAATATCCATGTACCTGCCGATATCAGCGCCATAATAGCCCGGCAACAGGCTGCCGGCTGAGCCGGCTCAAATCCCATACATGTCGCAGGAAAAAATCATAAGGTATTACGATGCTTTTGCAACCGACCAGGTTGCCAGTGGCATTAATGAAAGGATATTTTCACTTTACCGGCGGATGAAAGAGCTGGGACTCCGCTCCTCTTCCACCGTACTTGAACTGGGAGCCGGTATCGGGGCGCTGAGTTTTCTGCTTACCAAAACAGTTACAAAGGGAAAAATAGAATCAGTAGATATCAGTCCTGAATCGGTTGCTTTCTGCCGCCGGCACATCACCGGGCAGCAGATCCGGTTTGAGGCAGCAGATATTGTAAACTATACCCCTGGATTAAAAGAACCGGATTTTATCACACTTTTTGATGTCATTGAGCATATCCCGCTCGAACGGCATGCAGCACTTTTTCAAAACCTCTCGGCCATCGCGGGTCCTTCCACAACCATTCTTATCAATATCCCCAATCCTTATTACCTCGAATACGACCAGGTGCACCATCCCGAAACCCTGCAGGTGATTGACCAGCCGGTACACCTGGATGCACTGGCCGCCAACTGCCGGCAAAACGGACTGGATATAGAAAATATGGAACGCTGCAGCATTTGGGTGGAAAACGATTACTGCTTCTTTCTCATCCGCAAACAGCAGCCCTTCCGGGAAGTTTTTCTGAAAGACAAAAGAAATTTATTGCAAAAAGTATTGCATAAGCTGCAACGCAGCTGGCGGCAGCTGCGCTACCGTTATCCTTAGTGTGACCGCAGGGTGCCGGGTGATTTCAGCTGGTGAATCAGAATGAAGTGACGGCGCCGAACATACAGAAGATAAAGCATCACCAGCAGGGGAATATTGGCAAAGAACAAAAAGAAATGCAGGCCGGTGAATATATAAATCATACCGAAAAAGAGCATGATGGCGATACCGGTGAGTAACTGCACATTATCAATAAAGCCCTCCACTTCAAAAAAACGCATACCGGGTTGCCTGCGTAACTGCAGCACCCGGCTGCTGTGAAAGCCATTTGTTACCACCAGTTTTATGCTGTCTTCCCGGCAGGGAATGATCACCGGCTCCTTTTCGCGGCACTCGTAAATCTCTTTATCATTCACCACCACATGCAGCTTTAATAAACGCAGCAACCAATGGCTGTGCCGCAAAATCACTATGGTTGATAAGTTTTCCGTGCTGCTGTTTTAACAGGAAACGTTCCAGGGCGGTACTTATTATTTAAGACTGTTGATGATCGCGGCAAAATCAGCGGCTACCAGGCTGGCGCCGCCTACCAATCCTCCGTCCACATCTGGTTGTCCGAAAATATCCCGGGCATTATTTGCCTTCACACTGCCACCATAGAGTACAGAGATGCTATCGGCAATTTCCTGTCCGTATTGATTGCTCAGCACTGAGCGGATATGGGCATGCATTTGCTGGGCCTGTTCATTGCTGGCTGTTTTGCCGGTACCAATTGCCCAGATGGGTTCATAGGCAAGAACAAAATCACGGATCTGATCAGCGGATAAATGAAAAAGACCTTCCTTCAACTGCGTTTCCACAAAGCTGTTTTCATTGCCGGCTTCCCGCACGGCCAACGGTTCTCCGCAACAAAAAACCGGTTTCAGTCCGTATTCCAGGCAGATAGAGACTTTGGCCGCCAGCATCTCATTGGTTTCCAGGAAATACTCACGCCGCTCGCTGTGCCCGAGTATCACATAATCCACTCCGATACTTTTCAGCATAGGGGCACTCACTTCACCGGTATAGGCGCCGCTTTTCTGGGTATAACAGTTCTGTGCAGCGATATAAACGCTCGGCTTGCCGGCCAGTTTGCTTTTAACAGGCAACAGATAAGGGAAGGGCACCCCGAATATAACCTGCTGCCCGGGTTTCAGCTCATGAGGTTCGGCAAACAGCTGATCAATTAAGGATTCGGCTTCCGCCAGGGTGAGATTCATTTTCCAGTTTGCCGCAGCAATTTGTTGACGCATAAGTTGGCTTTTAAAATTTCCGGTAAATATCTGTTAATATTTTCTTCTCCTTATCAGTCAGTACCGCATTCTTCAGATTTTTCCATTTGCCTGTATCCTCCAGGGCCTTTTCAAGGGAATACCGCTCAATGCCATCGCATCCCCATGAAAAGTTGGAAATCAGCTTAGGCGTTAATCCGCTGGCAAAAACATTGCACGACACCCCAACCACCGTTCCGGTATTGAAGGAAGTATTAATAGCAGAGCGGGAATAATCTCCCATCAGCAATCCTCCTTTCATTCCGGCAGCCAGTTCTTTTTTATCGGCATCCACCCAGTATTTCACTTCGCTGCAGTTATTTTTTACATTGCTGTTGCTGGTACCGGCGCCAAGATTGCACCATTCACCCAGCACACTATCGCCCAGGTATCCATGATGCGCTTTATTACTGTATCCAAACAGGATCGAATTCTTGATTTCTCCGCCTGCCACACAATGCGGCCCAATGGTGGTGGCGCCGTACAACTGGGTTCCCATTTTTACGGTTGCCATTTCACCAATCGCCACAGGGCCCCGGATCAGCGAGCCTTCCATGATAGTGGCATTCCTGCCTATATACACAGGGCCGGCTTCGGCATTCAGTATACAATGCTCCATCTGCACTCCTTTTTCAAGAAATACATGCTGCGGTGCAATTATTTTATTGGTGCGTGACCATTTAGCTGTTTTGCGGCGGGCTGTAAGCAGTTTAAAATCCTCCCGTATTGCCCAATCATTCAATTGAAACAACTGCCAGGGATAATGAATGGCCTTCACCTCTCCGGCAAAATCAATAGAGCGGCGTATGCGGATTTTATCCGCCCCGCTGATCTCCTTTTTCGAAAACTTGAATGCGATGCCTCCTTCATTTTTTACAGAAAGAAATTCACCGGGTGCCAGTTTCCGGATCTGGCTGATGATGGCGGCCGTTGGCAATACATTGGCATGGATCAGCAGTCCCGTATCGTCGGCAAAACGGTTGTCAATCCGGATGGATTGTTCATCATCCAGCCAGCTGTCTTCCCATTTATTGAAAGAAGGTAGTTTGAGCATTCGCTCCCACTTTTCACGGATCGTAAGTATCCCGATGCGGATATCTGCAATATGCCGGGTATACGTAAAAGGATGCAGGTTCTCAGGTTTGCAATATTCTTCCGTGAAAATGATTTTTAGCATGCTTAAAATTAGCAAAAAATGGCCATGCCATTCGCAGGGAGGCGCTGATATTCATCAGCCGGGAAAAGAAAACCGGGCCTATTTCACAAGCGTGACATACCCCGTGATCGGGTCGCGGCCATTGCCGGGTTCGATAATATAATAATAAGTGTCAACCGGCAACGGTTTCCCTTTGTAAGTACCGTCCCAGGGGGTATTATAGCCATATGACTCAAATACAAGCTGCCCGGCTCTGCTGAAAACCTGTACCCGGTTTTGCGGATAGGTATTCAGGTATTCAATCCGCCAGGTATCATTGATACCATCATTATTGGGTGAAAACGTATTGGGTATCAGGGGGAACTTGAGCAATTTCACAAAAACCTGGTCGGATTGCCGGCATCCTCCCCTCCCGGTTACGGTGAGGGTGTAAGTCATATCAGTTTGCGGCCGTATCACTTTCACATGCAGGGCGGTATTGTCGGCCAGGTACTGGTTGGGCGTCCATATATAAAGCGGATCATTGGCAAATACATCCGGCTGCAGAATGATGGTTCCGCCTTCCAGTATGTACCGGTCGGGACCAGCATTAACATGCGGGTACGGATAAACGATAAAAGGCCGGGTAATGGTATCGCTGTTGCAGCCGATATTGTTGATACTGTAAAAACTTACCTGGTAGGTGATGCTGTCATTAAAGGAATGTGTGGCCGGGTTGGTAAGCAAAACCGTTCCATCACCCATATCCCAGTGCCATTGATTGATGATGCCATCCCTGCCGTCGCTCTGATCAGTAAACAAAACGGGCTGGAACTGGCAGGAGGTTGGTTTATCGGTTACGAATGCAGCCTTTGGTTGCGGATGCACACTCCTGAGCAATACTGTTGTATCATGCACACAGCCGATGCCAGACGGTGTAAGCAAGGCCTTGCTGCTGGCTGTAAGCGTTACCGCAAAAGGCCCGGATGAAAGATATTGGTGATAAGGGCTGTAGGTAAAAACTGCCGGACTGCCATCGCCAAAACTCCAGGTATAGGTCATATCAGTACCGTCTTCTATGGCAGACCGGTTGATAAAATGAACCAGCGCATTGGGCAGGCAATAAGCCGTTTTATCAGTTTCAAAAGCCGGTACAGGATAAGGGTTCACCCGGATCCGGCCATAGGCCTCAGCCTTTACACAACTATTTCCCTGCGTTATTATTTTGAAGTTGAATGCAGGCCCCCCGCTGGTGGTAGCCGGGATACCACTGATGGTAAGAATATTACCGCTAAGGCTGTAACTGACACCCGGCGGCAGCCCACTGATCAGTACATCAGTGGCGCCCCCGCCCAACTGGTACCGGATATCCGTAATGGGAGTATTTACACAAACCGATTGGGTATCAGTGCCAGGGGCAGAATAGAGCGCTATGGAATGATCGGGCACAACCGTGATCGTTCCGTATGCATAAGCTGGCACACAGGTATTACCCGTGGTTTGAATGGTGAAATGATAGGGGGAGAATGCAGTGCTGGTGGGCGCCCCAGAAAGCGTGACGGTGTTACCGTTTACAGTATAACCGACGCCGGGAGGCAGATTTGAAATCGCCACACCGCTGGCTCCGCCGCTTAACTGGTAAAGGATAGGACTAATAAGGGTATTAATACAAAGCGTTTGAATACTATTGGCAGAACTGAGTGTAATGTGGTGGTTGGTATCCACAACAATAGTTTCCGTGTAAAAGGTACTGTTGCAACCAGCAGCCGAAACCGTATACATTTTCACCGGATAACTGCCGGGATTTACAAATGTGTGATTGAAACTGCTTCCCGGCGCATGATTTTCGAGGGGTGTTCCATCCGCAAAATCCCAGATGGTATTACTGAGGGTAACGCCCGGAGGTACTGTTGATATATCCGTAAAGGAGGCCGGGGCATTTTCACAAACCGGTGCCTGATGACTGAATAATGCATGTGCTGTATCCAATACCGTCACTGTCTGGCTCATTGTATCCACACAGCCCCCGGCAGCAGATGTAAATGTGTAGCGTATAGTATGGGTGCCTACACCGGCCACCTGCGGGGAGAACATCCCCCCCGTACTCACTCCGGGGCCCGAATAGGCACCTGAACCTGGCACTCCTCCTGTTTCACTGGCCTGTGTAAGCTGGTAAGGCGCCACCAGTAAACAAGTATTGGGGATGGGAGTAAATAGAACCTTTGGCGCTGCATTCACCGTAATGGTAACCAGTTTATCATTTACACAAACACCCCCCGAATAAGCCCTGAAACGGATAGTGAAATTTTTAGTCAGCGGCGATTGGAAATTCGGGTACAGGTGCCTGTATACCTTACCATAGAAGGGATAATCATCCAGTTGGAAAACACCGGGTTGATTAACATTATCCCAGTAAATTTCCACACGGGTAATCTGACCGGGAAATACGGTTGAATTATTGGTAATGGCAACCGAATCATTGGCGCAGAGGGACGCCGGGTTTAAAACGGTAAAATCGGCCACCGGGAAACTGCCATTTACAGTGAGTACCTGCACAATCGTGTCACTGCATCCGTGATTGCTGTTAACGATCAGCTGCACGTTATAATTTCCAACGGCACTGTAACTGTGCTGGGGATTTTGTAGTGTTGAAGTATTCAAAGGTCCGGACCCGGGATCGCCAAAATTCCATTGCCAGCTGAGAATTGCCGATGGGGCTGCCACCGAGCTGGTATCCAAAAACTGTGCGTAAGTGTCGTTCAGGCAAACTTCCGGAATAATGAACCCGGCCCGTGGTCTTGGATAAATCGTAACCGGAATAATTGCCGGAGGTGCACTGGTACAATTAAGATCTGTGGTAACCGTGAGTGATACATTATAAACACCCGGGTTAATGAATACATGTACCGGGTTGGGAATGTTTGATGTATTCAACGGACCGCTGCCGGGATCATCAAAATTCCATAACCATGATGCAAGTCCGCCAAGATTCGGAACCGATGCATCCGTAAACGATACCGTTCCGGTTGCACAGGATGGCGTGCTGTAGGTAAATGCAGCATCCGGTAGCGGATAAACAGTGATGGTTCCGGTGAGAGAAGGATTAATACAGGGCCCGGTGGTACTCACCGTATAATGAAATACCCCGCTGGCAGCAGGGGCTCCTGAAATGCTGAAAATTCCTCCGGCATAACTGGTGCTGAGCCCGGCCGGTAATCCCCCGGCGCTGATAGTGGCCCCGGTACCCGACCCTCCTACCTGCAGCTGAACCGGCATAATATTGCTGTTACGGCAAAGGGCCTGGCTGGTATCACCACTGCCCGCCACCCAGCCAATGCTGGCATCAGCTATAACCGTAATACTGGCACTCAGTGAATCCTGTTTGCAGGGACCAGTGGTTTTTACCCAAAAACTGAATACCCCACTGACAACGGGCGTTCCAAATATTTTATACACGCCGGCTGCATAAACGGCTGATACGCCTGCTGGCAGTGATCCCTGTGCTATAAAGGCGCCATCGCCGCTTCCGCCAATATTATAGCGGATGGTATCAATCGCCGTATTAATGCACACTGTCTGGTTATTGCTGCCAGCCCCCGATCCCAGGCTGATGGTGGCATCGGGTCTTATCACAATCGTGGCTGTTTCCCCGCTTACCGGCCGTATACAAACAGACGATCCGGTATTCCTGACACTATCCAGTGTGTATACATATGTTCCGGCGGTGCTGGTGGGAGCTGTCACCACAGCGCTGGTATTGTTGCCGGTGGTGGAAACAGATTGTGCTCCCCCGCTGTTGATATGATAGTAAAAGGTATAGGGTAATCTTCCGCCGGATCCTGTGAAGGTAACAGGGGGTTGCACCACATCATTGATACAGGCATTGGTGGTGCCGCTGATGACCGCCGAAGGCAGATCGGGCACCTGTACATAGTGAATGATTGTATCACTCAGGCAACCCGGAGTGGTGATATCTGCAAAACGCACCGTATACGTTCCGGGGCCACTGAAAGTGTGTACGGGATTTCTTTGCTGTGAATTATTACTGGCGCCGCTCAGGGGATCGCCAAAATCCCACCAGAAATGATAAGTGGGCTTGGGAGTTTGCGGCGTGGTTTCGCTGAACTGAAAAGGTTCTGCATAGCAGCCGCCTGCCGTCCAGCTGAAATCAGCTACCGGCGGATCTGATACAACCAGATTGAAATTGATTAACTGAACCGACCCGCAGCCCTCCAGGTCGGGAGCATAGGTTGTGATGGTAACAGGATAAGTGCCCAGCAATGCCACATTATAGAATGAAGGGAGTGAATACCAGTAAATGGTTTTACCATTTACAACCGTCGTCGAATCGGGGCCACCGGCACCCGGAGTGCAGGTGCTGTACAACAGGGTGGGCGGAGCGGGCGGTGGTCCGGGCAACTGGCTCAGATCCCACTTGATAGAATCTGCGCAATAAGGCAACGATACCTTGAATTTAAAGGGCGAATTTGTACAAACAGAAGGCGTCGATTCGATACCATACTGGGTTTGCACGCCTATTTGCTGGTAAAGATCCTTGATATTGGTACCGGCATTATAGCCATACGACTCCACGCTGCCATATCCGTAAACACTGGCATTAAAACCCGAGTCGGATGAAATAGTATGCGTACCCATTGCTACAGACTGCTGCAGGTAAGAATAATTGCTGTTTTGCGGATGAACCACAAAGGAACCCGGCGAAACCGCAGTACCATCAAGGCGGAAAGAACTTAAGGCAGTGCCGCCATTGGGTATCAGCACACTGATAAAATGTTCGGTAATGGCATAATGAGGGGTGGCATAGAGTAAAACGCTGGAAATATTCTGCTCTAACGGACTCAGGTAGATCACCTCCGGATCCCCGTCACCGGGCGGGATACCCACATTGTTGCCGCAGGCCCCGCTGGTGGTGATGTATTGTGCCACCATTACCGGTTTATCAGATTGGATCGAATTGGGCTGATTGGTGGCAGCCACCTGGTAATAAAAATTATTGATCAGTCCTGTCATCGTTACCCCGTTCAATTTTACAACGGTTGAAGGATCCAGTACAGCTATCCGGAAATAATTGTAAGGCATCCCATACGTGGGTACGGTAAGATAATTTTTGCCCCAGGCGGTTTTGGGAAAGGACTGAACGATATAGTTATCGGCAGAGCCCCCGGCATTGACCGGGCAGTTCAGGTTGATTTTTCCACTTCCCGAGAAAACAGCAATCCGCTTGCAGTTACCCGAGGAAGTGGCCACGCTCAAAATCCTGGTTCCGGTGAGATCAACCCCGCTGTTTCCTGTAATGGTACCGAGCGCATTAAATACCTGGCCCTGCGTCAGGTTATAGGTATAGGTTTGCCCCGCATTCATCGTTTGGGTACTGGCGCTGGGGGTAACCTGTATAGTGGTGGTGCCGGTATCGGTGGCTACCACAAAAAAGTAGCAATACGAATAGGCCTGCTGGGAATTCTGGCTCATGTTGAGCGAATAATACTCCTTGCCGAGCGTATTGGTGGGAAATAAGAGAGTGGCCCCGGATCTGCTGCCGTTATAAATATGGGCATAAGCCACAATTGGATTATCGCTTACAATATGAATCCCCTTATTCTGAATACCCTCGGTTCCCAGACGGGCATCATTGGCTCCTGATTTAGGTATGGGAGGTGTTTCAAAAATTGTATTGGCTGCAATATTCGGGTAGGTCTGCGTATAGCCGATGGCGGGAATGGAGACAGTGATGGTGGTAAGGGCCTCGGTTGCAAAATAAAGCACCATTTCCTGTCCGCCCCCGCTGGCATTCAGGGTACCATTGCCATTGTACATATCACAGTGGGAGCCATATCCCACCCAGAAATCTTTGCCCTTATTGGAGAAATCCTGGCCCGACCCGGATGCCGGCAGAAGCAGTAGGAGCAGCCAGATAAGCGGTTTAGGCATGACCAGCAGTTAGATGAGTAAAAGGTTTTGGCCGTAAACAGCCAATGGCTGTTTTAACAGGTATGACTCATCAAAATACAAAAAGTTTAACAGCGCCCGGAAATAAAAATCCCCCCGGAGAACCGAAGGGACTTAAAGTATAGCCATGAAAAACAAACTTTCAATAAAGATAATGCTTCGGGCGGATTATTTCGCCAATTTTTCGTAGCGTTTTTTGAATTTGTCGATACGGCCCGCTGTATCCACCAGTACGTTTTTACCGGTGTAAAACGGATGCGAAGTATTGGAGATCTCCAGCTTAATCAGCGGGTATTCGTTACCATCTTCCCATTTAACGGTTTCTTTGGAAGGAGCTGTAGAACGGCTTATGAACTGGTGTCCGTTACTCATATCTTTGAACACAACCAGCCGGTAAGATTCAGGATGAATTCCTTTTTTCATAATATTCTTTTGTTTTGCGTACGGATTTTGCCGTACTGTTTTTAATTTAAGAGTGTGCAAAAATAGTAAAAAAACATCTTTCTGCATCAAAAAACAGATATTTTGACCATTTTCAGGCCATTTTGGCCTACCCCAGCCCCATTTTAGCTCTTCATATTCACATATTGAAGGGCAATTCCGAGGTTCCAGCCCTTGCTGGCCTGGATTACCTCCTGCAGGTCGTCAATCTTTTTTCCGGTTACCCGGATAATGTCATCCATGATGGCCGCCTGTACTTTTAAACCGCTGTCTTTGATCAGCTTAACAATTTTCTTGGCATCCTCCTGCTTAATTCCGTTCCGTACTGATACCTCCTGCTTCACCACCTTGCCGCTGGGATAAGGTTCTTTGCTGAAATCATATACCTCGGCCGCCAGCCCCTGTTTCATACTCCGGCTGATCATAACATCCCTGATCTGGCCCAGTTTCATATCACTGTCTGCCTCCAGGTTCACTTTAAAATCTTTCTTATTCAGCTCAATCACCACATGCGAGCCTTTAAAATCAAAACGGTTGGTTATTTCCTTAACCACCGTATTGATGGCATTATCGAGGGTTTGCAGGTCAACCTTGCTGACCATATCAAAAGAAGGCATAAGCGAAGTTTTGACCAAAATTACTAAATGTACCGAAAACAGGCAGGAAATGCTTACTGGTTGATTACAACTGGTTCCTGGCCAGCAGAAAACAGATCATGGTTCATAGCACTGGTGGTTTACCCTGACTATGAACCATGATCTGACGGCTATAAACCCGGATTTACTTTCGCATCAATTTCCCGCACCTTTCACCCGGTTCTGCTCATCACCGGCTCCGCCTACCCTGCGTTTTTGCAATCCCTTAATGGGTTTTCCAAAACGGTAGGTAAAGCTGAGGTTTACAAAACGGTTATCGCCCCACTGGCTGAAATGAGCCCTTGTATTCTGGAAATCTATATTACCCACCGGATGCTGTGTATTCAGGATATCCCTTACACTCAGTTTGATGGTGGCTTTGTTTTTCAGTAACTGCTTCTGCACGCCGGCGCTTAACTGGCCCAGGGGGTTGATACGGATCTGACCTTCCACCCCGCTGCTGCGGTAAAAGCCTGATAATTCTGCACTCCATCCTTTCTTAAAACTGAACTGGTTGGAGACATTGGCCAGGAAAGTGGTGGCATGGGTATTCAGGTCTTCACCATACAGCATCCCTTTGAACTGGTTGTATTTTCCTTCCACGTAGATATTGGCATTCCACCATTTCCGTACAGGTACCTGTGCATTCACAGAGAGGCTCACATCATTCATGTATCCGTAATTACCCTGCCGCACAATTGTGGCAAATCCTTTCTCCTCGAATGTTTCGTTGAAGAGGTCGCGGGTATGACTGTAATTCAGCGTGGTGGTCAAAAACTGGTTGTACGTATGATTCACTTCAAACACATCCGAATACTGCGGCTTCAGAAACGGGTTGCCGGCACCATAAGTGTACTTATCCAGGAAGAACAGGAAGGGATTCAGGTCTTCATAACTGGGGCGGCCAATACGGCGGCCATAGGAAAAACTGAACTGGTTTTTCTCCGTAGGATTGTAACCCACAAATAATGTGGGGAAAAGGTTCGTATACCCGTGTGAGAAAGAGGAATCAGGACGTTGCGGGTTGCCAAACTGGTGACCGGTATATTTGGTGTTTTCCATCCGCAGGCCCGCCTGCAGGTTCCACTTTTTCCAGTCGGCATTATAGTTAACATAAGCCGCATTGATATTTTCGGTATAACGGAAACGGTTTGTTTTTTCATAATCGACCGATTTTACGCCACTTACCACATTATAGTAGCCGGCCGTATTATCGGTTTCGACGTAGCTCGACTTCACCCCGGCTTCTATCTTTCCGGCTTTTTTGAGCGGATGGCTGTAATCCACTTTTGCTGAGTAGATATTGATATCCGAAGGCAGGTTGCCATACAGCTCGTCATTGCTTTTAAACGACCAGTCGGCATGGTAAATCATATTCCCAAAATTCTGGTTACTAACCGAATGGTAATTCAGGTAATCCAGGTCAGCTGTGATTTCACGGCCGGTGGAGTCGAACTGGTGGCGGAAATTCAGGTTGACAGACCCGTTCTTCCATTGCTGATCGTCCCGGCTGATTGCCTGCACAATCGAATCCGTAACCTGCTGGTTGTTTTTCAGGTAGCTGATATTATCGTTTTTCTCCACCCGCGGATTGGTGGTGCCGGAAACCACCAGGCCGATCGTTGTTCTTTTGCTCAGGTAGAAATCAGCGCCCAGCTTGAGATTGGTATTGAGATTGGTGCTTTTCATAATCGCCTGTTGCTCGAAAACGGCTTTGAGCGATTTATCATTATTGAGATAATTGCGCTGGATATTCAGCTCACGGTGATTATTATAATTACTCAGTCCCATGTTGGCAAACAGGTTAACCTTACCATTGCGGTAGTTGAGGTTTGCACTGTTATTGGTACGGGAATAAAAGGCCTGGCCAATCCCCAATGTTACATTCCCATTAAAACCTTTCTGCTTATTCTTTTTTGTGCGGATATTGATAATACCTGAGCGGCCGGCGGCATCATATTTGGCCGAAGGATTGGTCATGATCTCTATCTGATCAAGCCCGGTGGCCGGCATATTGCGCAGCATACTGGTAAGATCAGCAGAAGATAAATAGGTGGGCTTGCCATCAATCATGATCATCACTCCCTGCTTTCCTTTCAGGCTGATATTGCCATCCTTATCCACTGTAACACCCGGAGATTTTTCCAGCACTTCCAATGCCGTTGCACCCGTATTGGTTACCGCGGCATCCACATTCACAACGGTCTTGTCGGCCTTGCGCTCCACCAGCGGCCGCTTAGCGGTCACTACCACCTCCTTCATGCTTTTTCCGGATACGATCAGCTGAAGCACCTCTAACTGTACGGGTGCACCCGCCGTTACCTGGAACCCTTTGCTGTAGGTCCTGGTATGGCCGATGGAACTGGCCATTACCAGGTAATTACCGTCTTTTACATTTTCGAAGAAAAAATTACCAGCCTGGTCGGTTATGGCTGATTTAACCAGGGAAGAATCCTGGGCTTTTAAAAGAGAAACAGTGGCGGCATCAATTACTTTCTGATTGCCCCCGTCTTTGATACTTCCGGTGACTTTTCCACCGTTTTGTGCGCTGGCAGATACAATAATACTCATAGCAGCCAGCAGGCTGAAAAATTTGTTCATGGCTATACTTTTTGTTTTTTTTCCGGTAACTGGCTAGGTTCCCGGTTGGCTTAAAATGCTATACTTTAAAATACCTCACAAAGATAAGTACTATGTTTTGCATAGTACATTGTTTTGTAATGAACGGTGAAATTCAGGGATATACGGTTCATATTCCCTGAAACGATGCAGAAAAAAAATAGTTACAAAACTGGAAAAACTCTAATATCCGGCAGCTGACCTCTTCCGGGCATAGAAAATAAGGCCCAAACCACCCAGCACCAGTAACAGTGAGATTATCTCGGCCTGGGTTGGGTGGAAGCCTAAAATAGAATAAGTGCTGTTTACGCGGATCAATTCAACCAGGAAGCGCTCTGCTCCTGTGAGGATCAGGTAAATGCCAAACATTACACCCGGTATCCGGATGCGTTTCCGGATCTGCCAGAGGAAAAGAAAGAGTAATCCGGCGAAAAGGGTTTCATAAAAGGGAGTAGGAAATACAGGCAGGGGAAGTGCCCGGCAATGTTCTTCCTCACAATCTTTTATCCTTACCCCGTCTTTGTTCACATTACGGGGATAGGTATAAGCCACCATCCAGACAGGAAGAAAAGAGGGGGCTTTGAAGGATTTATGGGGTACTTGATTCAGACTCGGGTAAACACGGTCGGTAATGCCCACAGAAGAATCAGCCTCCACCACCCTGCCGGTGATATAATAAGATGCATTCTTTTGTAATGCTTTCTCAAAATCCCCTGGCTGGGCCAGGATCACTTTTCCATCGGCATCAGTTACATAAGCGCTGTTCAGGATACCCCAGTCGCCATCGCCGGCTACCTGGCATCCAATACGGCCGACAGCATAAGCGATCAGCAGGGCCGGACCGGCGGCGTCTACCAGGTGAATGATCTTCACCCCTTTTTTGTGTGCATACCAGCAAATGGCAATCGCGGCCAGGATTAATCCGCCATAAAAAGTAAGGCCACTTACAGAAAATAATCTGCCCAGCGGATCATGAATAAAAGCGTCCCAATTCTCAAAATTATCGAAGAGTTTGGCGCCCAGAAAACCGAAGATCAGTCCCAGGATAGCCATGTCCCCCACCCGGTCGTGCGGCCATATGCGCACATTCCGGCGTTCGGGCTCTTTTAGTTTTTGCTTGTTTTTTTCATGCCATTTAAAATAAACCATGACGCCACCCAGCAATAAACCACCCCAGATATTGCCCCGGGCCGAAAAAATATAATCCTGTGGATTACCCGATTCTGCTGAGTTGAAAAAGAATCCCAGGATTTTGTAACCAAAGGCAAAGCCGATCACTCCGTTAATCAGTAAATCGAAAAAACTGGCGGGCTTGCCGACAACAATCATTTCCTCGCGGGGGCTGAGCAATCCCTGCTTTTCCTTGCGCCTTAATTCCATACTGAGCACAATGGCGGCCACAATAAAGGATACCGCCACCATCAGGCCAAATGTATTTAAGATACTCAGGCCTCTCCATTCCAGTCCAAACCAATCTTTAAAAACATAATACAAATTGGGATACATATGCAGTAACGGTTATTCTTTATCCTGCAAGATATTCAATTATTGCTTGCACCGGGTTGCAAATTAAAAAATCCCGCCGGGGCGGGATCTTTCAGTTTATGCGGTTGGCTGTGTTGCTTATTGTTTCATGATCTTGGTCCGGAACGAGCGGGATGAACTGATCACTTCCAGGTAATACACACCGCCTGGTAATTCCGAAACATCCTTTACTGTGATGATATTCTCTCCCTGCAGTACATTGGCTGTTTGCGAGCGAACAGTGGCACCGTTATTATCGAGTACCCGTATAAGAATATCGTCCCTGTCATCGGATTCAATCTTCACCTGTACCTTATGACCAAAGGGATTGGGATACACCAGCAGCAGGTTGATTCCCCTTGCATCCGTATTCAGGGCCACCACCTTGCTGTATGTTGCTCTTCCATCCATATCCACCATTTTGAGCCGGTAAAAATTCAGCCCTTTCAGCGTCAGCAGGTCGCTGAAACTGTATTCATTGCTGAAATTGCTGTTGCCGGCGGCATCTGTTTTGCCGATAGTGCTAAACTGGTTTCCATCACCGCTTCTTTCTATTTCAAAATAATCGGAGTTAAACTCATTGGCAGTTATCCATTTCAGCAGCACATACCCGTTGGTAAAACTGGCTTTAAAATCAGACAGGGTTATGGGTAAAACGGTACCACCCTGGTAACCGGCGTCAACGGTCTGGTTCACTTCATTCGGTGCCAGTGTAACAGCATAGAGCATGGTGCCGGGATCAGGTTTACTGTTGATATTGATGTTGGCACCCACCAGTGCCGGGGCAGCATTCATATTGCTGATGCCGGGAAACTTCAGCGTATAGGTGCCCGGGGGAAGGTTGCTGAAAAGATACTTGCCATACGAATCGGAGGTGGTGGTGGCCAGGGTGGCAGTTCCCGCCGCATTTTTCAGGAGAATGGTTTTACCGGAAACGCCGCCCTCTCCTGCATCCTGCAGGCCGTTTTTGTTCTGATCAATCCACAGGAAATCGCCGAGTGAGGCGGTACCGGTGAGACCGATATCATAAGTGGCATTGTAATTCGTGTTCGGGTTATTCAGACTGTCCTTCTCGGCATTGGCCGAAAGCGTGATGGCATTACCCCTCAGTTCACCGGCAGTAATGTTCAGCCCGTTATTGTCATTGTCGTTATTATTATCCGGATCGCCCCCATTAACCGTTCCTTTGGTATACCCGGTTGGCGGAATCACAGCCAGTATATAATTGCCGGCGCCCAGGTTGCTGAAATTGTACCAGCCATTCGCATCGGTAACGGTTGTATTGAGGGGACCCGCATCGGGGACATTATCATTATTGGCATCCCCGTATATTTTAACGGTTACGCCTGCCAGCCCGTTTTCATTTCCCTGGCGGGTGCCATCTGCATTAAAATCGGCCCATACCAGGTTGCCCAGTTTGAAGCTGCTGGTGCAGGGGTTTGCCAGGATGGTGGGATCATCGATGAAAATATAAAAATCATTGGCCTGGTTGGCTGGCTTATACCCGCTGAAGCGGTACCGGAAACCGGCTACCCGGTAATTGGCGGGAACGGGCACGGTGATATAAGTGATATTGTCGATGCCCCAGGTATTGTACATGGTTGCCGAACTCAGGGTGTAAACAGTAGTCCAGCTCGAGCCATTATCTGTTGAAAAATCCAGTTTCAGGTTACTGTTTACATCTGCGGCTGCCACGGTATGTGTATAGAGTTTAAAGGTCAGGTTCATCAGCGGAGTGCAATTGTAACCGGTAAGATTCACAACAGGCGAAACGGCGCTGCAGGTACCTGCGGGCAGACCGGCTGTGTTCCAGTTAACAATTTTGATGGCACAGCTAACAGGAGAATAGTAGGCCGGAATCACTGCCAGGGCCGCATAGCTATTGGCGGCAGCTGTCCAGGCACCCGAAGAACCGGTAAACGTTCCATTGCTGTTATTTGTAGCCGGATTTCCAAAACCGGGATTAAACTGGTTTGGAAAGGTTTCCTGGTGAACCTGTATTGACTGAGCATTGGCAATACCCACAAACAGGAGTATTACTATAACACTGCTGGTAAGTCGGGGGTAAAACTTGTTCATTTCACAGAATTTTTGGGGGTCGGTCAACAACACCCGGTGCCAACAGCAACCCTGCTCTTTGCGCCGGGAAGATTTCATATCATTTTAGCTGAACCTGCTAAAGCGATAAGCAGGAAAATTCTGTGAAAGTAGTTTTACGCTTTGTTAGGGATAGTAAATATACTGCGCAAAACCGAAACCGCATAAAAAATCCAACACTTTTTTGTGTTGGATCCGGCTACCAGCCTGAATTATATGATTACCGGGCTTACTGGCAGTATTGATCAAATGCACCCAGCAGATTATCAGCAATCATTTGTGCGCTCCGCCCTTCAATGTTATGCCGTTCGATAAAATGAACCAGCTGCCCATCTTTAAACAAAGCAATGGCGGGTGAAGAAGGCGGATACGGTAAAAGGTGTTCCCGGAGTTTGCGCACGGCATCAATATCAAAACCGGCGAAACTGGTGGTCATATGATCCGGACGTTTCGTGGCGTTTTTAACTGCGATCAAAACACCGGGGCGGGCCGTACCGGCGCTGCAGCCGCATACAGAATTAATCATTACAAGCGTGGTACCGCTTTGCTGAAGCGCCGTTTCCACATCCGCCGGGGTTAATAATTCCGTGAACCCATTTTCTGTGAGTTCCTCTTTCATCGGTATTACAATTTCTTCGGGATACATACTTAATGTTTTAAATGATTGGCAAAATTAGTTCAAAAGACTGAATAATGCATTGAATCTTTTCGATTTATCTAAAGTCGAAAGTTGAATTACAAGTAATTTTGTCAGGAAATGAGAAGAGTTTTTGACACTTTGTCTCTTATTTTTCCAGCATGAAGGAAAAAATGACCTGAAAAATGAGATGGAATGCCGTTTGATCTATGTTCTGTGTAATCAAAAAATTAAAAACTTAAAATTATAGCACTATGACACTCGTAAAAGTTAACAGCCCCCTCAACAGGACGTTTGACAGTTTATTCAACGATCTCTTCCAGGAATTTCCTGCCACCTTCACCAAAACCATGCGGGAAGACGTATTAAATTTTCCGCCGGTGAACATCACGGAAAAAACTGATCACTACCATCTTGAACTGTTGGCTCCGGGTATGGAAAAAACGGATTTTAATGTGAAACTGGAAGGAAATACCCTTACGATCAGCGCTGAAAAGAAAGAAGAAAAAAATGAAAGTACCGACAAAATGATCCGCCGGGAATTCAGCCACAAGTCATTCAAGCGCAGCTTTACCGTGGATGAAAAAATCGATGCCGGTAACATCAGTGCCAAATACGAAAATGGTGTGCTGAAACTCGATCTCCCCAAAAAAGAAGAAGTGAAAAACACCTCTAAAGAAATTACGATTCAGTAAAAAATCTTCGAAAGAAGCATACAGTTGGTTTTGATTCAAACCCCGTCATTCCTGACGGGGTTTCATTTTTTAATAGCCCAATATCTTCAGCATGCTCTGGGCACTTTGCTCTTTGGCATATAACCAGTCGGTAAGTTTCCCATTTTTATCATGCCCCACAATTACGTGCTTGGGCGAAGGAATCAGGCAGTGCTTGATCCCTCCATAGCCGCTGATCTGATCCTGGTAGGCGCCGGTATGGAAAAAGCCGATATACAAGGGCTCCCCATTATCCATCTTCGGCAGAAATACTTCATTGATGTGTTCCTCGGAATCGTAGTAGTCGTGACTGTCGCAGGTAATCCCTCCCAATACCACCCGGTGGTACTCGTTCTGCCATTTGTTAACAGGCAGCATCAGGAATTTTTCGCCGATCCCCCATGTATCGGGTAAGGTGGTGATAAAGGAGGAATCGATCATATACCAGGTTTCCTTGTCGTTTTGCATTTTCTGCCCGATCACACTGTAAATATGGGCCATACTCTCCCCTACGGTATAACTGCCGAATTCGGTAAAGATATCCGGCATGGGCACTTTATTTTTTTTACAGGCCACTTTGATATTCCGTACGATCTCGTTAATCATAAACTGGTAATCGTATTCAAAGCCAAGTGAGTGCTTGATGGGAAACCCGCCGCCAATATTGATGGAGTCGAGTTCGGGACAGATTTTTTTCAACTGGCAATAAAGGTTCACCACCTTATTGAGTTCGCTCCAGTAGTAAATATCATCCTTGATGCCCTTGTTAAGGAAGATGTGCAGCATCTTGAGCTGAAAGCGGTGTTCGTTGCCCTCTATCTTATCAACATAAAATTCAAGGATGTCTTTTGCCCTTATGCCCAGCCGGGAAGTATAAAAAGGAAAGCTGGGTTCTTCATCGGCCGCCACCCGGATACCCAGGTTAAAAGGCACTTTTACAGATTTGATATAGGCCCGCAGTTCATCCATATTATCCAGTACCGGTATTACATTTTTGAAGCCGCCGTTGAGCAGCCCGGCAATCCGGTTGGTATAGGCTTTTTGCTTATACCCGTTGCAGATGATATAGGTATCCTTGGTAATCCTTTTCCTTTCGTATAATTTTTTTATTATTTCAATATCATAGGCATAGGAGGTTTCGAGGTGGATCTCGTTTTTGAGGGCCTCTTCCAGCACAAAGGAAAAATGCGAACTTTTGGTGCAGTAGCAATAATTGTATTTTCCCTCGTACTTATGCCGTTTGAAGGCGGCGGCAAACATCCCTTTCGCTTTCTGAATCTGCCTGCCGATTTTGGGCAGGTAGGTCAGTTTCAGCGGCGTACCATATTTGTCGATCAGTGCCTTAATATCCAGTCCGTTAAACTGCAGGTATTCATCTTTTACTTTAAAGTCTTCCTGCGGGAAATTAAAGGTTTGCTGAACCAGTTCGCTGTAGGTATTGTTCATTCCGGGTGGGTGGTTATGGTGATCAATTTTTTGAATGAGGCAACAAAAGTAAATTATTGCGGAAAAATCGGGGCAAAAAAAAGCCGGCCTGTTTCTGGGCAGGCCGGCGGTAGAGATTTATGGCAAAATTTACTTTACAGAAGCCACCAGACTTTTGAAAGTCTCGGGTTCATTCATGGCCAGGTCGGCCAGTACTTTGCGGTTCAAATCGATATTTTTGGCAGCCAGCTTATGGATGAATTCGCTGTAAGTCATTCCTTCTTCCCTCACGGCGGCATTGATACGGGCAATCCACAGCGCCCTGTATTCGCGTTTTTTATTCTTACGGCCCACATAGCTGTAGGTAAGACCTTTTTCCATTACGTTTTTCGCAACGGTATAAACATTTTTACGTTTGCCATAGAAACCTTTCGCGGCTTTTAACACCCTTTTCCGGCGGGCCCTGCTGGCAACTGCATTAACTGAACGAGGCATATCTGAATAAGTTTAAAAGTTAATAGTTGATGAATTAAAGGGTTATTTCATACCCAGTAAACGTTTTACAAAATGCAGGTTAGCATCACTAACCATACCATCCTTACGCAGGTTGCGCTTGCGCTTGGTTGATTTTTTGGTTAAAATGTGACGTCTGAAAGATTTCTGGTGAGTGATTTTACCGGAGCCGGTAACTTTGAAGCGCTTCTTGGCGCTGCTGTTGGTTTTTACCTTTGGCATTACATAACTTTTTGTGAGTTACTCCCTGCTGGCGCCCCAAACGGATGGGAACTTGTTGAGCCTTGTGGGAAATGTCTGAAAAAAATGATCTTTTCGGGCGGCAAAGGTAAGGAAATGGATTGAAGATTCACTAAGAAACAGCAAATATTTTAGCCGCCATCTTTATAATAGACTGATTTTCAATCTAAATATCATGACTACGCCATAAAAAAGCGGGAAAATTCCCGCTTTTTTTATAGCCTGTGTGGTTATTATTTCTTTTTGCTGCTCTTTGGGGCAAACATCACCTGCATTCGTTTACCCTCCATTTTGGGCATACCTTCCAGGGCTCCTACTTCCTTGAGCCGGTCGGCAAATTTGAGCAGTAATACCTCTCCCCTTTCTTTAAACATGATGGCACGGCCCTTGAATTGCACATGTGCCTTCACCTTATTGCCTTCCTGAAGGAATTTCTCGGCGTGCTTGGTTTTGAATTCAAAGTCGTGATCATCGGTATTCGGGGTAAAGCGAATTTCCTTAACCTCGCTGGTTTTCGACTTTGCCTTCATTTCTTTTTTCTTCTTCTTCTCGTCGTACAGGAATTTGTTGTAATCGATCACCTTGCAAACCGGGGGGTTGGCGCCGGGTGAAATCTCCACCAGGTCGAGATCCTGGCTTTGAGCGATTTTCATAGCTTCTGCTAACGGATAGACACCTACTTCAACATTGTCGCCCACGAGGCGTACCTCGGGAACCTTAATCATGTGATTGGTGCGGTGTTCCTGCTGTTGTTCTTTACGGAATCGTGGATTAAATCCGCCTCTTTGCGGTTTTTGTGGAAATGCCATTTATGTGTTTTGGTTTACAAAATTGTTTCGTTGGAAACGGGTGCCGGCTGCTATTTCCTGCTACTGGCTGTCTCTTCTTTCCCGGATCTCTTGCAGGATGCCTGTCATAAATTCCTCAACTGACTGGGCTCCCAGGTCGCCCTTGCCCTGCCGGCGAACAGATACCTTGCCTTCATTCATTTCTTTTTCTCCCAGGATCAGCATATAGGGCACTTTGGCCAGCTCGGTATCCCTGATTTTTTTACCTATTTTTTCAGGGCGCTCGTCAATCTCGGCACGAATATCAGCATTTTTCAGCTTTTCTAAAACAGTATTTCCATATTCCAGGAATTTATCGCTGATCGGCAGTATTTTCACCTGCAGGGGCGCAAGCCAGGCCGGGAATTTGCCGGCATAATGTTCAAGCAGGAAGCCGATAAAGCGCTCATGGGTACCCAGGGGCGCCCGGTGGATGATCAGCGGCACATCCGGCTGGTTATCTTTATTGGTAAAACTGAGTTTGAAACGGCGGCCCTGGGCAAAGTCTACCTGGTTGGTAGCCAGGGTAAATTCGCGGCCGATGGCGCTCCATATCTGCACATCGATCTTAGGCCCGTAAAAAGCACCCTCTCCCTTAACTTCCACAAAGGGCACCCCCGTCTCAATCAGCACTTTCCTTACCAGTTCCTCTGTTTCCAGCCAAAGCTCGGGTTCATTGATATATTTCTGTCCCAGTTTCTCCGGATCATGAAGCGAAAGACGCATCACATATTTATCGATACCAAAGATTTTGAAGTACTTCAGGTACATATCATTCACCGACTTGAACTCCTGCGCAAACTGTTCCTTGGTGCAATAGATATGCGCATCATTCATATGCAGGCAGCGCACCCGCATGAGGCCAAATAATTCACCGCTCTGCTCATAGCGGTAACAGGTGCCGTACTCGGCCAGGCGCAGCGGCAGATCCTTATAACTCTTGGGTTCGGCATCAAAGATTTTATGGTGATGCGGGCAGTTCATGGCCTTGAGATAGTACTTCTCCCCGTCCATTTCCATGGCCGGGAACATACTATCGGCATAATAAGGCAGGTGCCCGCTGGTGAGATACATACTCTCTTTGGCAATATGCGGGGTAACCACCCGCTTGTAGCCGGCAGCTGCCTCTGTTTCCTTGGCCAGTTTTTCCAGTTCTTCGATGATCACGGTGCCATTGGGTAACCAAAGCGGCAGTCCGGGCCCAACATCATCATCCATGGTGAAAATACCGAGTTCCTTGCCCAGTTTGCGGTGATCTCTCTTTTTGGCTTCCTCGAGCATGGCCAGGTATTCATCCAGTTCTTTCTGGTTGGGGAATGTAACTCCATATACGCGGGTAAGCTGTTTATTTTTTTCATCGCCCTTCCAGTAAGCGCCGGCAATGCTGGTGAGCTTGATGGCTTTTATTAAACCGGTGTTGGGAATATGTGGTCCCCGGCAGAGATCGGTAAACCCGCCCTGCGTGTAGAAGGTGATATTACCATCTTCCAGGTTCTGGAGCAAATCCAGCTTGTATTCATCGCCTTTATCAGCGAAATATTTCACTGCCTCGGTCTTGGATATTTCTTTCCGCTGGTAAGGATTGGCTTGTTTGGCCAGTTCATTCATCTTCTTTTCCAGTTCCAGCAGATCTTCTTCCGTCATCTTGCGGTCGCCCAGGTCCATATCGTAATAGAACCCTTTATCAATAGCAGGCCCCACCCAGAATTTCACCCCGGGAAAAGCAGCTTCAACGGCTTCGGCCATGAGGTGGGCAGAGGAATGCCAGAAAGTGGATTTTCCGTTCGGATCATCCCATGTAAGCAGTTTCAGGGAAGCATCCTGCCGGATGGGGCGGGTGGCATCCCACACTTCCCCATTGATATCTGCAGCTAATACTTTACGGGCCAGCCCCTCACTGATGGATTTAGCCACATCCAGTGCTGTGATCCCCGCTTCGTACTCGCGGATGGCCCCATCGGGTAATGTTATCTTTATCATATCTTTATCCTGCTGCGAATAGCAGGCAGGCTGCAAATTTAACGAAGTATTAGCTATGGAAAAATTAATCTAAAATATCTTTGTTACTGACTTTTGCATTTTAAAAAAAGGACTTAAAATTAAGTGGTGGCCATGAACAGATTTGTACTTTTCCTTCTCTTCCTTCTTTCCGGCGGGGCCCTATCTGCACAGGATTTTACCGGCCAGTGGAAAGGCGAGTTTACCGATAAGAGTACTTCGTTTGCCACCTGGGGTGGTAACCGTTGCGATTATGTGCTGGAGCTTGATTGTAAGGGCAGCTCCATTACCGGTTATTCCTACACTTATTTTAATGATGGCGGAAAAAAATACTACACCATTTGCCGCCTGAAAGGAACGGTTAACAAAGCAAACAAATCCGTAGAAGTTACCGAAGTGGAACGTACCAAAACCAATGTGCCCAACAATATCCGGAACTGCTTCCAGATTCACCGGCTCAGCTATTTCCAGGAAGGTGATAAACAAACACTTGAAGGGACCTGGGTGCCAGCCCCCCGCCAGGAAGGCGACTGTGGCTACGGCAGCACAGTACTGTCACGGAGAGTGCTTACTGCCGACAAATCGCTCTACAATAAAACGGCAACCATCCCGGTAAAACCGGCACCTAAAAAGGAGGTGGCCAAAAACAATCCCAAACCAGCAACTGCCAAAACAACCCTGCCGCAGATCTCCAACAGCAGTAAGGCCAATAAGGCTGCTCTTGCCAAGAATACCCCTAAAACACCTGCACAGCCCGCCCGGAAAGAGACCCAGGATCCGCAGAAAGATGTGACCAAAGTGCAGCCTCCTGTTAAGCAGGCAGATGACCAGAATGCAGATAATGCTCCGCAAAACCGTCCAGATGCCGCCAGCAATAAGGAAAGTGGTTTTGAAAAAAGAAATAGTAACTTATTGAAAACCATTGAGATAGAGAATGACAAGTTCAATGTTGCCCTCTACGATAACGGCGAAATTGATGGCGACAGCATCTCCCTGTTTTTTAATGGAAAACTCTTGCTATCCCATAAAAGGTTAAGTGACAAACCAATTTCCCTTCAACTGAGTGTTGACGAGAAAAAAGATGTTAACGAGCTTATTATGTATGCAGAAAATCTTGGATCCATCCCTCCCAATACCGCATTGATGATTGTAACGGATGGCGACAAGCGGTATGAGGCCCGGATTTCATCCGATCTCGAAAAAAGCGGGGTAATACGGTTTATCCACAAGCCAAAAACCGGGCAATAATTTGGCCGGCATCACGTTAATAAACAAACCAATATTGATGTGATGAAAACCTTTTTACCACTGAAATCCATTTTTGTATTTGCCAGTTTTATCTCTCTGATCAGCAGTTCCTGTAAAAAAACCGATACCGCCGATATGCAGCCGCGTGAGCAGCTGATTGTGGGCACCTGGTATATCGACCGGATGCAGCTGAAGATTTATTCGGGATCCACGTTTATAACCGACACGATCATAAAAAGAAACCCGCAGCCTGCCAACTATGCCAAATTTGGTGCTGATGGCAGTTTTGAATACCGTTTTAATTCAAATGTATCCGATTTTGGAACTTACCAGCTGGTAAACGGCGAAACCGTGGTGGCAACAGCCGGCAGCAAAACCTTCACCTGGAGTATTCTGACGATGACCAACGAGCTCTTTACCACCAAATCGGTTTCTAATAACGACCCCAATTTCCCGGGCGCCATTCTGCTGTACCCGGGTGCCACCATCGAGAATTACCTCACGATGGCGTCGTACCGCTAATTTGTCTTAACATGTAACCTCCAATAAAACGCATCTCAGCACAGGGATGCTTTTTTTATTTCAGAACCGTACGTTCCAGGTGACGGAGGGTATAACAGGAAAAAGCGAAACCTGCTTGGCCTGTATCTGCAGAGTGCCGTTGTAGGGACTGCCCGACTGATCGAAATAGATAAAATAGGGATTTTTCCGGCTGTAAGCATTGTATACACTGAACACCCATTCGCTCTTCCATTTGCGATGTTCATTCTTTTTTGGTGTAAGAATAGCGGCGAGGTCGAGCCGGTGATAAGAAGGCAACCGGTATTGGTTAATACGGCTGTATTCCTGGGTGAGAATACCATCCACAATATAGAAGCGTTCGGGTAAGCTGGCGGCATTACCGCTTCCGAAAACAAAGGTTCCGGAGAGTTTCCATTTTTTCGACAGCTCATAAGTGGCCACAACACTCATATCATGGCGGCGGTCAAATTTGGCCGGGTATTTATCGCCATTGTTGAGGCCGGGGAATTTGCGCCAGGTCCAGCTCAGTGTGTACCCGATCCAGCCGGTAAGCCGTCCTTTTGTTTTGCTTATGAACAATTCGGTTCCATAACTCCAGCCATTACCAAATGTGAAGGAATTTTCAGTATCCTGCAGCGAGGTGGGCGCATAGCCTTCTTTGTACTCAATCTGGTTCTGCATCTGCTTGTAATACAATTCCAGCGAAGTCTCGTACATATTATCCTTAAAATTTCTGAACAGGCCTGCCGCATAGAGCCAGCTGATCTGCGGTTTCACACGGTAGGTGCTGGGTACCCAGATATCAGTGGGCAAAGTAGTGCCGGCATTGCTCACCAGGTGGATGTATTGCAGGTTGCGGGTAACAGATGCCTTGAGAGAGGTTTCGTCGTTCAGGGCATAACGGAGAGTGAGGCGGGGCTCCAGTCCGCCATAGGTCTTAATCGCCTTACCACTTCCGTATACCACGCTGTCGGTGCGGTTACCATTGGCATCGGTGGTGTATAATTTATAAGGCCCGGTTTGCTGGAACCAGCTGTAACGGATACCTGCGTTGATTTTCAGTTTATCTGTAATCTCCCAGTCATCCTGTACATAAACAGCAGCTTCGTGCCCATACTTCTTTTGCGCATTATTGGGTTTGAAAACGGTGGTATCCTGTTTGCCGCTTACAATAGAGGGCGAAAAAGTATGATAGGTATAGATGGCGCCGAACCTGAACTTGTGACCGGTGAAAGGATAGAGATCAAAATCCTGTTTCAGGCTGAAATCGCGGATACCGGAGGAAAGCTTGATCTCAAAATCATTCTGCGCCGCCTTGAATGTGAAATTATAATCATTATAAACCGCTGTGGTGTTACCAAAGAGTTTTTTGTTGAACACATGATTCCAGCGCAGGGTACCGGTACTGTTGCCCCAGGGTATATTGATTTTCAGGCTTTGCCGCCCGTTCTGAAAATCGAATACATCGCGGCCGAAATAACCGCTCAGGAAGAGCCGGTCTTTCTCAGAAAAGATATAATTCACTTTGGCATTCAGATCATAGAAATAATAACCGCTGCCATAAAACTGGCTTGATTTCTTCACAAACAACTTGGTGAAAGCATCAATATAGGTTCGGCGGGCCGATACGATGAAGGAAGCTTTGTTCTTTTTAAGCGGCCCCTGTACCGACAGGCGGGAAGCAATCACCCCGATGCCTGCATCCACCTGGAATTTTTTATTATTTCCTTCTTTCATCGATACATCCAGCACGCTTGAAAGACGGCCTCCGTATTGCGCCGGCATTCCGCCTTTGATCAGCGAAACATTTTTAATGGCATCCGCATTGAAGATGGAAAAGAAACCGAAGAGATGGCCGGTATTATACACCGGTGCATCATCCAGCAGGATCAGGTTCTGATCAGGTCCTCCTCCCCTTACGTATATACCCGAGCTCCCCTCTCCTGCATTCCGCACACCGGGCAGCAGTTGCACTGTTTTCAGCAGATCCACTTCACCCAGGAAGGCCGGTATGGCCCTGATCTGTTCTATGGGCAGCACAAATTTTCCCATCTGTGCATTCTTTACATTGGCATCTCTTTTACGCGAAGTAACCACAACGGCCTCGGCCATTCCGGCACGGGGCACCAGGGGTATATTCAATCCAATATCTTTGGAAAGGTTAACGGGTATGATGCGGGTCTGAAAACCCACATAAGAACAAACCAGTTCATAATTCCCGGCCGTAAGGGTAAGGGAGTAAAAACCGTATTGGTTACTGCTGATCCCTTTCGACTGGCCCCTTACCGTGATGGTGGCGCCGGCCAGTGTTTCACCATTTAATGTGTCGCGGACATATCCGCTGATGGTGTAATGCGCTGTTGCCGCTGCAGGATTTTGCTGGGCCAGTCCGCGGCCGATGCCAATACTGGTAAAACAGAATAAGATCAGAAAGCTTGTTTTCATGGCGGCCATAAGTAATTTGGAAACGGGTTGGGGTGGCTATTTTATGGTATCGAGTATCTCGCCGCAATTCAGCATTCCGGCTTTATACTCCGGATGATATTTTCCCAGATAGGGGTTGATGATTTCCTGTGTATTGCTCACCCAGTTGGCGCTCTTTCCCTCTCCGAAGGCCATCGGACAGGTTTGCCAGTACAAGGAAGTGCCGGAGTAGTGGATGCCTTTGAGGAAGGGATACAAATTTTCATTCACCATACTGAAATCCCTGCGCATTTCGGTAATATCTGTTTGCAGCAGGAGGCTTTTTGCATTGGCTTTGATATTTTCCAGGCTGAGTGAATCAGATGCAAAAATACCGGTAGTATCTTTTTTGAGTTCGGCCAGGTCCATACTGTCTGTCATTTGCAGCATTTTGCGGCAGGCGGCTTTTGCACGGGTGGAATCTGCTTCCACAAATGCAGCTTTCATAGCAAAATAGGCAGCGAGCAGGGAATCAATTTGCCGGTTGAATTTATCAGAATGCATCCGGATGGTCAGCGGCGCCTGTTTGGGACCGTCGTGCCCGCCATTTTTACGGGAAAACATGTACCAGTAATATCCGGCTACGCCGAGGATCAGCACCAGGAGTATGAGTAGCAGTCGTTTTATCATAGTAAATACTTTCTGCAAATTTAATCGATAACAGTAATTTACCTAAATAGTTTGCCGATTGGCGTACATTTGTCGATTTATTAACAACGTATAAATGCTGATCCGCTCATGCTGCTGGGATTACAAAATGTAACATTCGAATTCGGGGCCCGCACCATCGTGGCCGATGCCACCTGGCATATTCAGCCCAATGAACGGATCGGGCTGATTGGTTATAATGGCACCGGGAAATCCACCCTGCTGAAAGTACTAACAGGGCAGTATACTCCTTCCAAAGGCACCGTGGAGAAAAGCCGGGAAACCACCATCGGCTTTCTGCACCAGGATCTCCTCAGTTTTGATACCGAAGATTCGATACTGGAAGTGGCCATGGGTGCATTTGAACGGGTAAAACAGCTCGAAAAAGAAATTGAAGCCCTGGGAAAAGAACTGGAGAAAACCGGTGACGAAACCCTGGCACATGAATATGCGGATAAGCTGCACGAAATGGAAGTGCTCGACGGGTACAGTATTCATCACCGCACCGAAGAAATATTACAGGGCCTTGGTTTTGCCAATGCCGATCTGCAGAAACCTTATAAACAGTTCAGCGGAGGCTGGCGTATGCGGGTGCTGCTGGCCAAGATGATCCTCATGCACCCGGATGTGCTCCTGCTGGATGAACCTACGAACCACCTGGATCTGCCGAGTATTGAATGGCTGGAAAAATACCTGCAGCACTATCCCGGTGCCGTGGTGATAGTAAGTCATGATCGGTATTTTCTCGACCGAATGGTTAATAAGATTGTGGAATTGTATCAGCAGCAGCTGCATTTTTATTCGGGTAATTATTCTTTTTATGAAACCGAAAAGGCCCTGCGGATTGATATTCAAAAGAAGGCTTACGAAAACCAGCAGGATTATATCCGCCAGCAGGAACGTTTTGTGGAACGCTTTAAAGCCAAAGCCAGTAAAGCGGCACAGGCGCAGAGTATCCTGAAACGGCTCGACCGGCTGGAACGGATTGAAGATGTGGAACTGGAGCGCCCGAATATCCGGATCAATTTTATGGTAGAGAAACAGCCGGGGCGTACCCTTTGCACGCTCAAACATGTTTCAAAAAGTTTTGGCCCGCTTACCATAATAGAAAATACCGGCGCCGAGATCGACCGCGGTGATAAAGTGGCCCTGATCGGTGCGAACGGCAAGGGCAAATCCACTTTATTACGGATAATTGCGGGTACAGAAGATTTCGAGGGCGAACGGATATGGGGCCATAATGTCCAGGAATCCTTTTATGCCCAGCATCAGCTGGAAGCGCTGGATATCAATAATACGCTGGTTGATGAGATGCAGCGTTGCGGCAGCGGTAAAACCGACCTCGAACTGCGCAGTTTGCTGGGTTGCTTTTTATTCAGCGGGGATGATGTGGAAAAGAAGATAAAAGTACTCAGCGGAGGAGAAAAAGCAAGGGTGGCCCTGGCTAAGACGATTGTAAGTAAAGCCAACTTCCTTTTGCTGGATGAGCCCACCAACCACCTGGATATGCACTCGGTTGAGCTGCTGATTGAAGCGCTTAATAAATACGAAGGCAGCCTGGTACTGGTTAGCCACGACCGTTATTTCATCAGTCGCCTGGCAAATAAAATCTGGGAGATCGAAGATCATAAGATCCGTGAGTTTAAGGGTACCTATGCCGAATGGGAAGACTGGAAAGCCCGCCGGCAGGCCAGCCTGTCAAAGGAAGAGAAAGAGAAAAAACAATCTGCCGAACCCGTTAAGCCGGCGGTAACCGTTGCCATGCCCGAGAAAGCTGCTCCCCGTGCCGGTATTGATAAGGAGTTAAAAAAGGAGTACCAGAAAGCGAAGAACCGTTTTCAGCAACTGGAGCAGCAACTGGCCGCTCTGAATGAAAGAAAAGCAAAGCTGGAGCAGGCACTGGCCTCACCGGATGTATACAGTGATAAAACGAAGTTTGTTGAAACAGAAACTGCTTATAAGCAGGTAGAGAATGAACTGAGCGCTGCGAACACTGCTTATGAAACTGCTTTTGAAAAAGTGATGGTGCTTGAGGAGAAAATGCAGTAACAATTTCTTTGTATTTTTTTACTCAACCCGCAGGATAAAAAAAGTCCCGATGTTGCCATCGGGACTTTTTTATGTTGAACTGATATTCTTATTTGTAGTTCCTTACAGCCATCTCAACCCTCCTGTTCAGCGCACGGCCGGCAGCAGTTTTGTTATCAGCGATCGGCTTGTCCTGACCGTAACCGGCAGTAGCCAGACGATCTTCGCTAACACCTTTGCTTACGAGGTAAGCTTTTACAGAAGCAGCCCTGTCCTGAGAAAGGATCTGATTCTTATCGGGTTTACCAGTGTTATCGGTATGACCATCGATCTGACCGTAGTAAGAAGGATTAGCAACCAGGATAGCAGCTACTTCGTTCAGCGGTTTGAATGATTTGGCCAGCAGTTTAGAGCTACCTGTAGCGAAGTATACATTCTTGAAGGCAGCGTTGATCTTCTGGATCACTGTTTCCGGAATTACCGGGCAACCGAAGTTAGAGGCGGGACCAGGTTCGTTGATACATTTATCTTCTTCATCATTTACACCATCTTTATCAGTATCAGGAATGGGGCAACCCTGGTAACGGGCAACACCCGGTACGGTGGGGCACTTATCCTGTTCGTCATTGATACCATCTTTATCAGTATCGGGGATCGGGCAACCCTGGTAGCGGGCGAGACCCGGAACATCCGGACACTTATCATCGATATCAGCGATACCGTCGCCATCCTTATCCGGGCAACCTTTCAGTGCAGGCAGACCAGGAGTATCAGGGCACCTGTCATCATCATCCAGTACACCATCACCATCGCGGTCTTTAACAACAGGCGGCGGAGGAGGCGGAGGAGGAGGAGCTTGTTCCTTTTTCTCGTGGATATTCTGGAGGAAACCAATAGAATAGAACAGGTTATCACCCAGGGTTTTCTTAGACAGCGTCCATTTATACTGAGCCTGAACTACCAGGTATGAAACACTGTTGAAGTTGAACTGAACACCACCACCTGCAGGAACATAGCCACCGAAATGGTTGTCGTACAGACCACCACCGATACCTACGGTCAGGAAGGGGTTGATGAGAGCATTATCGCGGAAAGGACGAATGTTTAAAGTAGGCTCCAGTTCATAACCGATGCCATTCTTTGTGGTTACGCCGTAGTAGATAGCAGCATAATCACGGAACATTACGTTCAGTTTAGTAGAGAAATCAACTCTTGAAGTCAGGCCTTTCCAGAAAGAAAGAGAAAAACCTTTATTCATATCACGCGGGCCGAGATATACCTTACCCGTGGAAGGGTTTTTAATACCGGTAGGAGCATTAAAGTCGGCCATGTTGAAGTGCAAACCAACAAGAGTTCCCTTTTTTGCATCGGAGCCCGATTGGTTATTTTTCTTTTTTTGCGAAAAAGCGCTCGTGGCCAGAAGCATTATCGCCAGAACCAGAGTTAGTTTTTGTTTCATAAACTTTAATTTGATTAAAATTTTAACTTTCAGTATTGTGCAAATATAATGTTAAATTTATGGAAAGGCAAAATTTACCCTCCAAATTTATAACACGCACAAAATTAAGGAATTTTATACTTGTACGAGTTTCCATTTGCCTTTTTTGAAAAGAAAAATAGAAATTGTAGCCAGGAGGCTCTCGCATACCGCAATAGCCCAGTAAACCCCCTTGGTACCCCAGCCCAGTTCGACGGCTATATAGTAGGCCATCGGTATCTGGATTCCCCAGAAAACCACCAGGTTCAGGTAGGTGGGCGTACGGGTATCCCCTGCCCCGTTGAAGGCCTGTGTGAGCACCATTCCGTAAGCAAAAAACAGGTAGCCCAGTGAGAGAATATGCAGGCAGGACGTGCCTTCTGCAATAGCCACCGGATTACTGGTAAACGCCTTCATCAGTTGTTCACCGAAAAAGAAAAATACCAGTCCCACCACCGCAAAAAAGCAAAGGGCCAGGAAGGCGCTTCTCCATACCGACTTCTCCGCCCTTTCTGGCTGTTTGGCTCCCAGGTTCTGCCCCGTAAGGGTTGCCGCAGCATTGGCAATACCCCAGGCCGGTAAGAGGGTAAAAATACAGATCCGGATGGCCGTAAAGTAGCCCGAAGTACTCTCCACTCCTGAACGGGCAATGATCCGGGCCAGGAAAATCCAGCTGCAACTGCCGATCAGGAATTGGATCATCCCGCCGGAGGAGGTTACAAAAATGCGGCGTATCAGTTCCAGCGATGGTTTCAGCTTATCGAGGCGGATCTTCACCAGGTCGCGGCCGGCAAAAAGATGGTACAGCTGATAGAGTACTCCTACCCCTCTTCCAATCGTGGTTGAAACAGCTGCGCCCATCAGCCCCATTTTGGGAAAGGGGCCGTAGCCCATGATCAGGAGCGGATCGAGTACGATATTGATAATATTGGCGATGATCAGTGAGCGCATGGCCAGTGAGGCATCGCCCGATCCCCTGAAAATACCGTTATTGACAAACAGGAGCATGATCACCAGGTTGCTGCCCAGCATCAGCTGCGTAAAATGGTAGTTTTCGGCAGCCACCCCTGCATCGGCACCCATGAACAGAAGTATCTCTTTTGGAAATAAAATACCTCCGATACTTATCAATACGGAAAGAACGGCTGCAATCCCGATGCACTGCCCTGCTATGGCAGATGCGGCCCCGAAATTCTTTTCTCCTGCCCGCCGGGCAATCAGGGCCGTGGCTCCCATGGCCAGACCCCAGGCAACCGAGTACAGGATCGTAAGGGAGGATTCGGTAAGGCCTACCACCGCTGCAGCGGCCGGACTTACTTTGTTCACAAAGAAAATATCTACGAGTGCAAAAAAAGATTCCAATACCATTTCCAGCACCATCGGCACGGCCAGTAAAAAAATAGCCCGGTCGATACTGCCGGTGGTAAAATCTTTTACATCGCCCCTTACCGCCTGGGCAAGCAGCGACCAAAATGATGTTCGTTTATTATCAGCAGATAATTGCATTAGTTTAAAATTTAAAAGCTTTGTAAAGGATTTAACAGCTTACACCTAAGGACAGGATATTACAGACGGGAAAAAACTGCTGATGCAGTTGTACTCCTTAAGTGTTAATCAGAAAAGCATAGTGCGGAAATTCAATATGCAAATGTATTGTTTTCTTTGAATCGTCCAAAAAATCGATTTGCACTATATTTGCAGCCAAATGGTCCGGTAGCTCAGTTGGATAGAGCATCAGCCTTCTAAGCTGGTGGTCATTGGTTCGAATCCAATCCGGATCACATCACTAAAATCCCTTCCCCGGGATTTTTTTTATTGGAGCATACATGCACTTCGCAGGCGGATATCTGCCGAAGAAGCGCCAATCATCAGTTCCACCTTACCAGGCATAACCTTCAAGCCATCTTGCTGCGGATCATACTGCTGTATATCCAGCCTGCTGAGAGTGAAACGCAGTTGGCGGATTTCGCCGGGCTGCAGGTATACACGCTGATAGCCCCTGAGTTCGCGGATAGCCCGCTGTCCCTGCTGATGAATATATAGCTGCACCACTTCTGCCCCCGCCCTTTTTCCGGTATTTTTTATACGAAAAGAAATTACCATACTATCAGCCAGGATGCGGGCAGACAGGTTCAGCCGGCTGTATTCAAATCGGGTATAACTCAACCCGTATCCGAACGGGTAAAGTACCGGCTTATGGCAGTACCGGTAGGTTTTGCCTTCCATGCTGTAATCATCAAAAGCCGGTATATCCTCAATAGAATGATAGAAAGTTACCGGCAACCGGCCCGCCGGGTTGTATTTCCCGAATAAAACCTCAGCGATGGCCCTTCCGGCTGCTTCGCCGCCGTACCAGCCTTCCACGATGGCATCCAGGTTTTCATTTTCCCAGTTAACAGCCAGGGCACTGCCATTCATCAATACCAGCACAACGGGCTTTCCGGTTTTTTTAAGCTCTTTCAATAAAGCAGTTTGCACGGCGGGTAATGCCAGGTTCGTTTTATCTCCTCCCTTAAAGCCATCCACTTGTACCTGCAATTCCTCTCCCTCCAGCCGCGGGGATATGCCCCCGGCAAATATTACCAGGTCGGCGGCAGCGGCAGTTGCCAGTGCCTGCTGAAAATCGGGCTGCCGTTTATAGCCCGGTGTATCTATCAGCAGGCAGCCCTTGTTGTACAGCACCTTTTTCTCCCCCGCTATCTGCCGGATCCCCTCCACTAAAGTGATAACATGGGCCGGTGTGCCGTTATAATTACCCAGCGGCACTTCTGCATCACCGGCATTGGGCCCGATGACGGCAATGGTTTTGAAGGATGCAGACAAAGGCAGGATGTTTTTGCTGTTCTTCAGCAATACCACTGACTGCCGGGCCAGTTCCAGGGCGTATTGCCGGTGCTCCGCATTATTGACCACACTATAAGGGATAGACGAAAAACGGTTGAGCGAGTCGGCATCGAGCATCCCCAGTCTGATACGTACCCGGAGCAGGCGGGCCACAGCCGTATCCAGTTCAGCTTCTGTAAGCAAGCCTTGCTTAACCGCCGGGGCGATCACTTCGGGGTAACCCATGCAATGCCCGTCCACGCCGGCCTTCAAAGCTTTCACCATGCCGTCGAGTGAATCGCTGGCTGTATGATGCGTTACGTACATATCGTACACAGCGCCGCAATCGGTGGTGATAAAACCGGTAAAGCCCCATTGCTTTCTCAGAATAGCACTCAGCAAAAAGGGATTGCTGCAACAGGGTTCTCCGTAGAGACGGTTGTACGCACACATGACCGAGCCCACCTGTGCCTCCTGTGCCAGCATCCGGAAAGCCGGCAGGTAGGTTTCCCAGAGATCGGCGCGGGAAGGTCTGGCATCAAAAGCATGACGCCCCGGTTCGGGTCCGCTGTGCACGGCAAAATGTTTGGCCGTACAGATCGTTTTATAATAACGCGGATCATTGCCCTGCATGGCTTTTACAAAAGCGGTTCCGATCGTGCCGGTGAGATAGGGATCTTCGCCATAGGTTTCGTGCCCGCGTCCCCAGCGGGGGTCTCTGAAAATATTGATGTTGGGAGAATAGAAAGTGAGCCCCTCATACAAATCATGCTTGCCTTCCTTCTTAAACTGGTGATACTTGGCCCTGGCCTCATCACTGATCAGCTCGCCCATATGATAAATGGCATCGCGGTTAAAAGTGGCGGCCAATGCGACCGGTTGCGGAAAAGATGTGGCCAGGCCGGCACGGGCAACACCATGCAGGGCCTCATTCCACCAGTTATATGCAGGTAGCTGCAGGCGGGGTATGGCCGGTGCAGCATTGTCAATCTGGCTGGCTTTTTCTTCGAGCGTCATTCTTTTCAGCAGGTCCTGTACCCGTTGTTCAACCGGTAAGCGGCTGTTCAGGTAAGCGGGCTCCTGTGCACAGAGGCTTGCAGGAAGAAAAAAAAGGCCCGCCAGGAAAAAAAATACCGCCGGGGAGAATTTGTTCATCATTTTGGTTAACGTATTCTGTTCTTGAATTTTAAAATGAAGCTGTATTTCCCTTTGAAGCACTTCAACTATTTTGGTTGTACCTTTTTGCTTATCCCCCAGCCAGCTCACAGCCTTTCCCGGAGCAGGCAAAATTGTAATTATTTTTCCGTCAGCTTTAACACCCAGACATATACGGAGCTTTTTTGCAGGGAAGATGGGATTGTAATAGTGATAGCATTATCAACACTTTTCCATTTCAGTTGCTGTGCCGTACCCATTAATTGAATATGCGAACCTTCCTTAACGGGCAATTTGGTAAGCACCAATTTGTCTTTGGGAAAACTGAACAGAAAAACATAGTTGGTTTTACCATCCTTGCTTTGCGTAAAGCGGATATTATCACCTTCGCCATAAGTGCTGTACATACGGGTATTGTAGATTGCGTCTCCGTTGATTTTGATCCAGGCGCCGATTTGTTTCAGGCGTGCGTAGGCAATGGAATCCAGTTCTCCATCCGGGCCCGGGCCGATATTCAGCAAAAAATTGCCGCCCTTGCTTACTATATCAACCAGTTTTTTCACCAGTTCCTCTGCCGGTTTGTAGATATCACCCGGCACATAACTCCAGCTGCTGGCCATCGTCATACAGGTTTCCCAGGGATAGGGCAATCCTTTTTCGGGGATCTGCTGTTCGGGTGTAAGATAGTTCTGCTGCTCGCCGGGCACGGCCCTGTCTACCACAATCAGCCCCGGCTGTTTGGCCCGTACTTCTTTCACCAGGCGGGGCATATCAATATCCTGGCTTTGCGGGTTACGGGCCCAGCGGCTGTTTTCATATACATCCGCCAGTTCGTTTTTAATATCTTCCTCTGTTTTTTTGCGCACCCAGCCTCCATCCAGCCAGAGGATATCCAGTTTGCCATAATCGCTTACCAGTTCATTGATCTGCCCGTGTGTGTAGTCCACAAATTTTTTCCATTGTTCGGGATATTTCTGAATTGCATAATTGCAGTTGCGGTCGCTGGCCGGGAATCTTTTCCACCAATAATAATCCGAATGCCAGTCGGGCTTGGAGAAATAAGCCCCCACCCAGAAGCCCTCCTGCCGGAAAGCATTGAAGAGCTCCCTGGTGATATTGCTTCGGGGGTTGGCAGAGAAAGGACAGTCTTTATCAGTGATCTTATAATCGGTATAGCGGGTATCAAACATACAGAACCCATCATGATGCTTGGTGGTGAACACCAGGTATTTCATTCCGGCTTCTTTGGCCGCAGCCGCCCATTTACCGGGATTGAATCTGACAGGGTTGAATGTTTTTTTCAGTGCTTCATAACGGGCCACATACTCGTTGTAGTTATCGCTGATACCCGGCTTTCGGCCACCGGTGGCCCAGCTGAGGTCTTCCGGACAAATACTCCAGCTTTCCACAATACCCCACTGGCTGTAAGTGCCCCAGTGCATCAGTAATCCGAATTTAAGGTCTTTCCATTCTTCCAGGCGTTGCCGGATCGCCGGATCGGGATCCGGGTAATATTCTTTTTGCTGGGCCGTTGCATTCAGGCAGCCGCCCAGGCATACTAACAGAAAAAGTTTTTTCATCATAATTATTCCAGGGTTGACAATCCGCTGATAGTGGCCCCCGCCGTTTGATGCAGGTCGAATACGATCAATTGATTTTCTCCTTTCTTCAGCCAGGAAGCGGGACAATATAAATGCTGCTGCGGGCCGATATTCCAGTAGCGGCCCAGGTTATGTCCGTTTACATAAACCATGCCTTTACTGAAACGGCTCAGATCAAAATAAGTATCCCCTGTTTTTTCCAGGATGAATTTGCCTTCAAAAAAATTACAGGGTTTATCCGCCGGCACCACAACGGTTGGGTTGGGTTGGGCCGTTTTAATAAATTTTTCATCCATCGGCAATAAAGCAATATCCCAGTTCATCAATGTCATTCCATTCAGGGTTACCCTGTCGGTAATGCCTTTGCGGTCGATCATAAACTCGGCAAAATTGATATGCCCCATCCCTTCCACCACAATTTCAAGCAGGGGATCTTTTGCCTCCGTTTCAGGCAGCTTAACGTCCCATTTTCCACCTTCGCGGTAAACAGTATCAATGAAAACACCGTTGAGAAAAACCAGGGCATAATCATGCGGTTCGCGGATCCGCAATGTGCCGCTTTTATGGCCAATGAGGCGGGTGGAATAAACGATCAGCCCCTGGTTCTGATCAAAGGCCTCCATGGGTTTCGGCTGCACCGAATGAATGGAAGGCCTGATATATTCCCAGAGATTATGCATGCGTTTCATTTCAATCGCCGGAATTTCCATTGCCGGAACAGGGGCTGGTATATCCGGTAAGGTGTAGCTCACATACTGACTGATAAGCCGGCGGAGCATAAAATATTTGGGTGTGGGATTTCCCTGTTCATTGACAGGCGCATCATAATCGTAGCTGGTGATGTCAGGACTGTAATTGGTGGGCGAAAAGGAGTTAGCGCCGGCTGTAAAACCAAAATTGGTTCCGCCATGCACCACATATAAATTAAATGATTTCTTATTTTTCAGCAGGAACTCCACTTCCTTTTTAAGATCATTGGTATCCGGGCGGGCCCATTTTTCTCCCCAGTGGGTGAGCCAGCCGGGATAGGTTTCTCCACTGAAGGAAGGTACACCGGGATTATGCTTAGCGGCCGTGGCAAAGGCTTCGGGCGAATCGCCGCTATCCAGGCCAATCGCCGCACCTTCCACGGTTCCGGCTTCGAGCATATAAGGGGTGGGACCATCGGATGTATAGAAGGGCCCTTCAATACCATTTTGCAGCCAGCATTTTTTCAATGCCGCCAGGTAGGCTTTATCATTGCCATAGCTCCCGTATTCATTTTCTATCTGCACCAGTAATATTTTGCCGCCATTTGTAAGCATAAAAGGCTTTATCACAGCAGCGAGGTTGCGCAGGTAGCGGGTGGCGGCATCCAAATAGCGCGGATCCGAACAGCGCAGTTTGATATCCGGTATTTTAAGCAGGTACGGAGGAATGCCGCCAAAATCCCATTCGGCACAAACATAGGGGCCGGGGCGCAGCAATACCCACATATGCTCTTCCTGGCAGATGCGCAGGAATGCTGCGATATTCCTGTTCCCGGTTTTAAAATCAAAATGGCCGGGCGCCGTTTCATGATAATTCCAGAAGATATAGGCGGCGATGGTATTGCAACCCATGGCTTTTGCCATCCGGATCCGGTGCCGCCAGTATTCCTGCGGGATCCGGGCGGGATGCATTTCCCCGCTGATCAGCTGGATGGGTTTCCCGTCGAGCAAAAATTCAGTTTTGCTGAAACTGAAACGGTGCGGCGGCTGTGCCGGCAGGCTGCCGGAAAAAATTGCAGTAAAAAGAATAGAGAGCAGCAGTGTTTTTATTTGCATGAAATGATGTTGATCGGATCTTAACAGGAAAGTTACAATCAGGGCTAAGAAAAATTCAAAATTATTTATCCCTTACATACAAACCCATTTCCGAAACAAATGGTGCGGCCCGTGCTGATAAAATCCGCAGGCGTATCTTATTGGTGGTAACCGGCTGAAACTCCAGCAGTCGTTTATACCCGATGGTGGTGCCGCCTGTTATTTTCTGCCATGCATTTTCTATCCAGCCCTCGAGTATAAATGATTCAATATGCTGCCCCAGGCGGATGTCCTCCGATAAGGAAAGCACATTGAAAGTAAGCGGTGCTTTTAGCTTTAGTTCCCATGGGTTGTCTTCTGTTAGCTGCAGCGCTGTTTGCATATTTCCATCGGTCAGCCTGTTCAGGGCGCTCCTGCTGCGGCTATCCGCTCCTGCCCCTTTCAATAAATTTACACGAAATATTTTATTAAGATTCTTTTTCCATTCCTGCAAACTTCGCTGGTCGTACCCCGATACCAGGCCATTGGTATCCGGCGGAATATTCAGCAGGAGCACACTGTTTCTTCCCACCGAATGGAAATAGATATCAGTAAGCTGCCCCTCTGTTTTCACCAGTGAATCTTCAGCCGGGTGATAGAACCAGCCGGGCCTGATCGAAACATCTGTTTCGGCCGGGTACCAAACCAGGGCCCGGGCTTTGCGGATCTTATCACGGCTGCCGAGATCATCCCCCATCATATCACCGGCAGGTTTAAATGCGACAGCCTGCTGTGAGTTGGCTGCAACGGCATCCGGGTTCAGCTGCTCCACCGGCACCACACTCCATTCTGTTTCACGGCCGTAGCCGCTCTCGGTGCCTACCCAGCGTACATCGGGGCCCATGATGGCAATGGTGGCACCGGGCTGCAGTTGCCGGATGAGGACATACCAGCGGCCAAAATCATACACCTGCTTTTTACCATTGGGCCCTTCGCCATTGGCGCCATCAAACCAAACTTCATCAATACGGCCATATTGTGTTAGTAATTCCGTTAGCTGATTGGCAAAATAATCATTGTAGGCAGGGGTGCCATAGAGCGGAGAATTCCTGTCCCACGGCGACAGGTATACGCCAAAACCCATACCCTGTTCACGGCAGGCAGTGGCTAATTCTTTTACCAGATCCCCTTTGCCGTTTTTCCAGGCACTGTTTTTAACAGAATGCTCCGTGTAGCGGCTGGGCCACAAACAGAATCCATCATGGTGCTTGGCAGTAATAATTACCTGCCGTATGCCGGCCGCTTTCACAGTTTGTACCCACTGCCGGGTATCCAGTTTCCGGGGATTGAATAAGCGGGGATTCTCTTTCCCATCGCCCCACTCACGGTTTGTGAAGGTATTGACCCCGAAATGAAAAAAAGCAGTGAGTTCCAGTTGCTGCCAGCGCAGCTGGCGGGGCGAAGGTGCCAGCTGGGCGGCTTTTTTGAGCAGCGCAATGCCTGTATCCGTTTCGCTGACAGTTGTATAATTCTGGCGCTGGGCATATGTATGCAGCGACAGGAACAATGTGGTTATACAAAAAAAGGTCCTGGCCATAATTGTGATGTTATTCAAGCGGGATTCAATTTACCAACTATTCACGGCAAACCCTGACAGGATTTATGGAGCGGTGGCGGGTTGGTAAGCTATAATGCTACTCCGGTAAGATGGCAGCCTTCATTCAACTTCTTACAGATCGCTGCAATGGAACCGATTAATTTACTGATTAACGCAGCTTTTGTACATTTACGAAAAAACTGCTGATGGATGTTAAAATTGAAGAATCCTGGAAAGCGATCCTGAAAGACGAATTCACCAAGCCGTATTTTCAGCAGGTAGCGGTTTTTCTTAAAACAGAGAAGGCCGCCGGCAAGATCATCTACCCGCCGGGACCGCTTATTTTCAATGCCTTTAACCAAACTCCTTTCAACAAAGTAAAAGTGGTGATACTGGGGCAGGATCCTTATCATGGCCCGGGCCAGGCCCATGGACTCAGTTTTTCGGTGCCCAACGGCATCAATCCCCCTCCTTCCCTGCTGAATATATTTAAAGAAATACAGGCCGATATCGGTATCGCGATGCCCCGTGAATATGGCAATCTCACCCGCTGGGCCGGGCAGGGCGTATTATTGCTGAATGCGGCACTCACCGTCAGGGCCAATGAACCTTTCAGTCATGCCAAAATCGGCTGGGCCGAATTTACCGATGCGGTTATTAAAAAAATATCCGGCGAAAAGACCGGTGTGGTCTTTTTATTATGGGGCCGTTTTGCGCAGGAGAAACAGGTATTGATCGATGAATCGAAGCATTATGTGCTGAAAGCCGCCCACCCCTCGCCTTTCAGCGCCGACAAGGGTTTTTTCGGCTGCCGCCATTTTTCAAAAACCAATGAACTGCTTACCAAACAGGGCATTGCGCCCATCGACTGGAAACTTTTAACACCTGCTGCATGAAACTTCTGAAAGAAATATTTGCCCGCATCTGGGCTTTCTGGGGACTGATTACATTTATTGCCACATTCCTGCTCATATTCCTGCCATCAATGGTATCGTACCTGATACCGGGAATAAAGGGGCAGCAGTATTTTGTTTTTGTGGCAAGAGTATGGATGAATATATGGCTAACCCTGGTGGGATGCCCGGTAAGCATTACCGGCCGCGAACATTTCAGGGGTAAGGGGGCTTGTGTGGTGTTGTTTAACCACAATGCCTTCCTGGACGTGCCTCTCTCGGCTCCTTATGTGCCGGGGGCCAATAAAACCATTGCCAAAGCGTCTTTTGCCAAAATACCCCTGTTCGGATTATTCTACAGCCGGGGGTCGGTGCTGGTAGACCGGAAAGATGAAAAAAGCCGGAGCCGGAGTTTTGATAACATGAAAGCCGTGCTGGATGAAGGCATGCATATGTGCATTTATCCCGAGGGCACCCGTAACCGCACCGGTCAGCCGCTGAAATCTTTTTATGATGGCGCTTTCAGACTGGCGGCAGCTTCCGGTAAGAACATTATACCCTGTGTAATTTCCGGTACCCGCCGGGCCATGCCCATCCACAAAACCTTTTATTTTTTACCCACCCGGCTTAAGATGCATTTCATGGAAGCGGTGCCGCCGGGCAATGGCAATGTGGAGGAACTGAAAGACAAAGTTTTTAAACAGATGTACGATTACTATGTAGCCAATAATCCGGCGGATCAGAGATCATAGAACTGCCGCGTACGGTTGATCTTCAGATCGCGGAGGATGGATGATTTGGGGCTGATACTGATATTAAAATAGCGGTTGCCCCCCACCGGTGATACGTTGATCGACATCTGCCAGCAGTGCATTTCCCTTGTTACATACATAGTGAGCAGCCCCAGTTGTTTGGCGGAGAAATTGTAAGAGCCGGAAGCACCCATCTGCCAGCGGGGTGTAAGATTAAGCGTGCCATTGAAGCTGGCATAATGCGAAACCACCCCTTTATATCCGCTGTTATCGGACCGGCGCACCCGCTGGTATCCAAAACTATACGAAACATTGGCGCTCCAGGGAATATTAAAATTGGCAAACTGACCGGGATTCTGCTGGATATATAAAGCTTCCTGCTGGTATTCATTCAGCGGGAGGCCATTGGCAGGCTGGTTGATCAGGTTGGGATTGGGCGGTAATTTTTCATTCTTATCGCCTCCTTTGAAATTGGTAGCCAGCGTCATCGACATGCTGTTGATCGTTCCCAGGGTAAAGATGCGCTTTGTCCAAACCAGTTTATCAATTTTCCTGCCGTCATCGCCATTCAGGTAGGGATCCAGCAGTGCATCAAAATTAAGATTGAGTTTTCCATTAAAGAGATTACTCGTTACATGCAGGTTAAAGGTGCTGAGCCGGAAGGAATCGAGCAGGAAATTATAGGAACCCCCTATATTACAGGCATCCAGCAGGGTGATCTTTTTTACGGCGTCTGCAGCCGTGTCTTTCCGGTTCTTTACTTTGGCCTGCAGCACATTATCCAGGCTGAAAGAGAGCGACCCATTTTTGCCACCGCCGTATCCGGTATAGATATTATCGTAATAATAAGAGTAGCGGGCGAAATTTTTTCCGGTAGTGTCTACCTGTACCTGGTACCAGTCGTGCCGGCTGATATCCGGCTTATAGGAAAGTAACAAACTGGGCCGGAGTTCGTGCCGGATGGCTTTTACCGGCGATTTTTTTCCAAAGGTGAACATCCCGAATATCCGGGTGCTCACACCGATACTGAAAGCAATATCCTGCGCCAGGAAAAACGAATTGCGTACGGTGGTATCCAGTTTTTTGGCACTGCTGTTCCAGGCCAGCTGGGTCTTTCTTTCAATCCATTGCATCTCGTATGATATGGAGGGCGAAAACTGGAGCGGCCCCAGCGGTGGCAGTGACAGGGTAACAGGAATACTGTGGCGGGCAGCCCATTTATAATTCTTTGTAAAGTTTTTCACAAATCCCCCGCTGGTATCATAAAAAGAGGTGGCTCCTTTTGCATTTGAATTCAGACCGATACCCAGGTTCTCGTACCACTTGAGGGTGCCTGCCGCATCTTTGCTTCGGAAGGGATAGATGGTATTGAGATTGAAAGTGATATCCGGTAATGAAAAAGAATACTGTTTCGTGTTTTCATTCTGGTTATGGCTTAAATTAATGCTCACATTGTAGGGTTTGTTCCGCCATATTTTTGAATAAGCGATGGAAGAGTACAGAAGGTTCTGAAAGTTACGCTGGGCATTATTTTGCTGTAACGCATTATACCGGCTGCTGCCTCCGTTCACACTGGCGGTAAAGTTTACACCGGGGCGGGCCTTGGTATCGGCCCGGTGCGACCAGCTGATATTAAAACCCCGGGCACCTGCATTATCCAGGTCTTTCTGTCGTACATAACTGAAATCGAAACTGCCCTGGTAGCGGTAGCGTTTATAATAGCGGGGATTGATCCGGGCCGTCCATCCGCCATACGAGTAAATATTACCAACGAGGGTGGCATCCCATTTTTCGTTGAGCACCTTATAGTAACCGAGCCCGTCCAGTGAAAGTCCGAACTGCTGGCTCACCGAAAATGTGGGCGCCAGAATACCGGAGTGACGGCCCTGTTTAAGCGGATAGATACCAAAGGGCAATACAATGGGAATGGGTACGCCCTCTACTTCAGGGTGTACCGGCCCTGTGAAAGCCATTTTCTTATTGATGAATTTTATCTTTTTGGCAACAAAGGCAAAGTGGGGTGTATCCAGGTTACAGGTGGTGAAACGGCCTTTGTAGGCATAGAATACATCGGGTTCGGTTTTTTTGATCTTCTCCCCGTAAACATACATTTCACCCTGCTGGGTATAGGTGCCCTTGGTAATCCCCTTCCCGTTCTTCATATTAAACCGGATGGAATCACTCACCGTTTTAAAATCACCCTGGATAAAAGTGGGAAAAGAAATCACTTTACCGGTACTGTCCTTTTTCAGGTAGGCGCTAACATAGCTGGTACGCTGATCAAATTCGATCAGCGGCGAGGTAAGTTCATTATCCTGGTAATTCACCTGTGTACGCTTGCCGTAAAGGATGATTTTTTTTCCGGGAATATCCAGCACCATCGAATCGTCTGCATGATATTTTACGGGGGCATCCAGGGTGTCTTTCGATACTTTAAAATGAACCGTGTCCGTTACGGGAACAAGCGATGTATCTCCTCCCTTACGGGCTCCCTGGTTGCTGATGCGTTCCGGAGTGCCCTTTGCCGGAGCAGCAACAGGACGGGCAGGAAGCGTTATCCGGTTTTCAGCCGGAGCGGGTTTGGTAGTGAGCGGGACTGTATCTGCCGTTAAATATCTGTGAAAGTAAAAGCCCCGGTAACCAACTGTACCGGCATTCATCGTTATTGCCATCAGCAGCAGCGCCAGGGTCGATACCGATATGTATTTTGCCTTACCTTTGTACAGTTGATGCATAGATTGAGTGGCAAAAATAGCCAATTCATCCCGATAGCCATCGGGCAAACTGTGAATAATTGTTTAATTACTAACCCCGATTAACCTGTTCGACATGATGAGGATACAAGTACCGGTAATTATTCTTTTTGCTGCTTTTCAATTGTTAATGTTCACCAGTGAGGCCCAGACTGTAAAAAAACTGAAAACCATTGTGGTGGATGCCGGCCATGGCGGCACCAAGGATCCTGGCGCCATTGGCCAGTATGAAAACACACTGGGCTCCAAGGAAAAAGACGTCACCCTTGCCATCGCCATGAAACTGGTGGCCGAACTGAAGAAGCAGCTCCCGGATGTAAATGTAAAACCTACCCGTACCACTGACATTTACCAGGACCCCCGTGAAAAAGCACAGCTGGCCAATGAGTTTAAAGGCGATCTGTTTATCTGCATCCATGCCGACAGCGGTCCGCTGAAGCAGGGTAAACGCCAGATCGGCACCCGCGAGGAAACCCGTTATACCTACACCTATACCGGTAAGGGTAAGCGCAGGAAAAAGATTGCACATCCCTACACCGCCACCGTTCCTGTTTATGAATATTTTAAGATCCCGCTGGAACGCCGCGGCACCAGTGTATGGATCTTTGCCGCCCATAAAACGAGTGATAAAATGAAAGCGATCATGGATGGCGGTGAGGATTTTGAAATTGAACAGGGCAATACGGAAGATTCGGCGCTCAATAATTTCAGCTTTGACACCCCTGAAGGACGCACGATCGCCAGCATCTATATGAAACATTTCCAGGAGCGCAGTGATAAACTGGCCACCCTCGTAAATGATGAGATAGAAAATACCGGGCGGCCGGCCCTGGGCGTAAGCCAGCGCCAGAAGGGAATCTGGGTGCTGCAGGCCACAAATATGCCGGCCATCCTCATCGAAACAGGATTTATCAATAACCCCGAAGATGAACGCTACCTGAATAGTGCGCAGGGCCAGCAGGAACTGGCGGAAGCCATCACCCGGGCGGTAATCAAATACAAGAACCAGCTGGAAAACCCGGTAAAACAAAATAATGCGGCCAATACACAACGCTGAGACGGCCCGATAAAATGACAGGCCGGAAAGCCGGTCAACCGGAAATAATCTGTAATTTACTGCTCTGCCGGCAGACTGAGGTTGTTAAACAACTGCTTTAAAAAATGAAGATATCAAATGAAACAAAAGTTGGAGCACTTACCGCCATTGCGATTACCGTACTGGTGCTGGGCTTTAACTTTCTGAAAGGAAAAACCTTCTTTGGAAAAAGTCATACCCTGTATGCCAAATACACCAATGTGCAGGGGTTGGCGCCCTCGAACCCGGTAATGATCAATGGCCTGCAGGTAGGCCAGGTATACAGTATCACCACCGATAAGAACATGAAGCAGATCCTGGTTAATATCAATATGACCAAGGATGTGAATATTCCCCGTAATTCCGTGGCACTGATCAAAAGCACCCTGCTGGGGGTGGTGAGTATTGATATCAAACTGGGAGATGCCACACAGTATATTCCCGAAAATGATACCATCCCCACAGCAGCCAGTTCGGGCATGTTCAGTGAAGTGATGGGGCGGGTGGATCCGATCCTCTACCAGGTTACCCATGCGGTGAATTCCATCGATTCGGTGCTGGGCAGCATCAACCGCATTCTGGATCCTACGGCCAAAAATAATATCAGCGCTGTATTGGCCAATCTCAATGCCACCACGGCCCACCTGGTGGTTTCGGGCGCCGATCTGGAAAAATTACTGGATAATCAAACCGGAGCACTGGCTAAAACCCTCAATAACCTGAACTCTTTCACCGGTAACCTGGCATCCAATAATGACAGGATAACAGGTATCCTCTCCAACCTGGATACCACTGCCAATCACCTTTCGAAACTGGATTTACAGAAAACGCTTTCCACCCTCAATGCCACCATCGGGGAGCTGAAGGCCCTTGTTGGCAAGATTAATACCAGCAGCGGCACGCTGGGCCTGCTGATGAATGATTCCAAACTCTACAATAACCTAACTGCCACGGCCAATAAACTGAACCTGCTGATTGATGACCTTAAGACCAATCCCAAACGTTACCTCTCCATTTCAGTGTTTGGTAAAAAGAATACCAGTCCGGGCTTAACGGTACCCTTACCGGATACCGTGAATGCTCCGTATATCCGGCAATAATATTTTTATCATTCTTTTACCAAATAAATCAGCAAATTGCAGGCTCAACCCGCAATTTCTTTTCTGTATTGAATTTTACACGTAACATATTCGCTGTCTTCCTTGCGCTGGCTGCTACTGTCGCTGCCAGGGGCCAGCAGCAGGTAATCATCAGCTCTTCTTCGGCGGCCCCCGGCACGGATACGATGCGCACGATTCATATTATCCAGGGCAAAAGTTTGCGGCAGCGTAATGTTGATTCGGCGACACTGATCGAAACCATTGCCGGCAGTGCTGTGCTGAAAGAGGGGCTCACCCTTTTTTATTGCGACAGTGCCGTACACAATCACCGCACCAATATAGTGGAAGCTTTTGGCAATGTGCATGTGAATGATAACGACAGTATTCATACCTATGCCCAGTATATTAAGTACGTGGGCGCCGAGCGGATTGCCTACCTGAAGAAGAATGTGAAACTAACGGATAAGAAGGGAACGCTTTTCACCGACGACCTGGAGTACAATCTCCGCACCGGCATCGGCACCTACAAAAACGGCGGCCGTATCGTAAATGGTAATACTGTACTCACCAGCGATGATGGTGTTTATTATGCCGATACCAAAGATGTATATTTTAAGAAAAATGTACACCTGAAGGACCCGAAGTATAATATTACTACCGACAGTTTGCTTTACAACCTTAAAACCAGCATCGCCACTTTTATTGCGCCCACGCATATCGTAAGCAAGGATGCCACCATTGATACAAAATCCGGTACCTATAACCTGAAAACCGGGGAAGCTTTTTTATTCGACCGGACGTATTTTAAGGACAGCACCCATTCGGGTGTGGCAGATAAGATTGCCTATGATGAAAAAACAAGTACGATCCAGATGGAAGGAAAAGCCAAGCTGGTGGACAGTGTGAACCAGGTTACAGTGCTCAGCGGCATCATCTTTCTTAACAAAGAAAAAAATTCATTTCTTGCCGCCCGCAAGCCGGTGATGATTTTTTACCGGGATAACGACAGCACCTATATCGCCGCCGACACCCTTTTCTCGGGCCTGCGCAAGTACGATACACTGGAACGAAAACCCGTAACCACCACGGATACGCTGAATAAAGTTACCACTGTAAACACGGCCGACAGCGCCATCCGCTATTTCCTGGCTTTTCATCATGTGCGCATCTTCAACGATTCACTGCAGGCGGTGAGCGACAGCCTCCACTACTCCACCGTGGATTCCACTTTCAAATTGTTCGGCGACCCTGTGGTATGGAATGATAAAACACAGGTAAAAGGCGATACCATTTATATGTATACAGAACGGCAGAAAGCGAAGCGGCTTTATGTTTTCTACAACGGCATCATCATCAACAAAGCCAATGATGCCATGTATAACCAGATTGCCGGTCGTACCCTGAACGGCTATTTTGTTGACGGCTCCATTGATTATGTCAGGGTAAAGGGATCCCCGGCCGAAAGTGTATTTTACCCGCAGGATGACGACAGTGCCTATATCGGCATGAACCGCAGCAGCGGGGATGTGATTGATATCTACTTTGTAAAAAAAGAACTCAACAAAGTGAAATTTGTAAACAAGGTGGATGGCGTGATGTACCCCATACGCCTCATCCCCGCCGATCAGAAATACCTGAAAAACTTTAAATGGCTGGATGCCCGCCGACCGAAGAACAAGCTCGAACTTTTCGAATGACAGGAGCATTTTTGTAACTTTCTTCCCTGTTCTGTTTTCAATCCAACTGTATGGCAATGCTGATCATATTTTTTGTAGGCTACCTGGCCATTGTAATGGAGCAACAGCTCCGGATCAATAAAGCCGCGATAGCACTGGTAACAGGAGTGCTCTGCTGGCTGGCTTATTTGCTGGCAGGACCGGATACGGCGATTGTAAATTTTCATTTGGCCGGGCAATTCAGTGAAACCGCGGGAATTCTTTTCTTTTTACTGGGTGCGATGACGATCGTGGAACTGATTGATGCGCATGACGGTTTCGACCTCATCACCCGCCTGCTGCGCACCCCCGATAAAAGGAAGCTGCTGATCCTGATTGCACTGATCAGCTTTTTTCTTTCGGCTTTCCTGGATAATCTAACCACCACCATCGTAATGGTATCGTTGTGCCGGAAACTATTACTGGATCCGCAAGACCGGCTCTATTTTGCCGGGATGATCGTCATCGCCGCCAATGCGGGAGGTGCCTGGAGCCCGATCGGAGATGTAACCACCACCATGCTCTGGATTGGCGGCCAGGTTTCAGCAGCGGCCGTCATCAAAAATTTATTCCTGCCTTCACTCGTAAGCACCTTGTTGCCGCTTTTCTTTATTGCACGCTGCCTTAAAAAGGAGCCGCTTGTTATTGCCCAACCCCTCCCCAATACCCGCACAGAACGTACCGAAAGAAACCTGATTTTCTTTACCGGTTTACTGGCCCTGGTGTGTGTACCGGTTTTTAAAATGCTCACCCACCTGCCGCCGTTTACGGGAATGCTACTGGCCCTGGGAATGGTATGGCTGATTACTGAGCTGATTCACCGCAAAAAAGCGCCCGCAGAAAAAGATAATCTCTCGGTGAATAAGGCCCTGCAGCGTATCGACAGCCCGAGTATTCTTTTTTTTCTGGGAATTCTCCTGGCCGTAGGAGCTTTGCAAAGCAGTGGTTTACTGGCCGGTTTTTCACAATGGCTTTCGGCCCGCATCCAGAGTCCCGGCCAGTTAGGAATCAGCTTTGGGGTGCTTTCGGCCATTATTGATAATGTGCCACTGGTAGCGGCCGCCAAGGGGATGTACAGTTTGACACAATACCCCACAGATTCTTTTTTCTGGCAATTGCTGGCTTATTGTACCGGTACCGGCGGCAGTTTGCTTGTCATCGGATCGGCCGCTGGCGTAGCCGCCATGGGCATAGAAAATATCAGCTTTGGCTGGTACCTGAAACGGATCAGTTTTTGGGCCCTGCTGGGCTATCTGAGCGGCGCTGCTTTTTTCCTTTTGCAAAACACATTGTAGTAAACCAAAAAAAACACCTCCGGGGAGGTGTCGTTTCCAAAAATGAATAGCAAGGATTGCTAATCTAGCTTTTTTTATTCTTCGCGGCCTCTTTGTTAGCCTTATAACGCATATCCAATGTTCCGTCTTTTTTGGTGGGGCCTGTGGCAGCTTTATTCTTACCACCGTCCTTGTTTTCTTTATAGCGCTTATCGGGGGTACCATCTGCTTTCAGGTGCTTCCCGTTACTGGTGGCGGCAGCAGGCTTGTCCTTGTCTGCTTTAATTTCTTTAGCGGGTTTTACGGCTTTCGTTTTTGTGTCGGTGGCAGTAGCCGCAGGTTTTACCTGGTCGGATTTTTGCGCAGCGGCAATACCTGTCAAACCGAATAACAGGCAGCAGGCCATCAGCATTTTTTTCATGCGTTTAAGTTTTAGGTTTAGAATTAGAAAGGGAATCTAGTCTAAACTGGTTAACATGCATGTTAGCCTGATGTTAACCGGTTCGTTACCGGATTATTTATGGCACCCTTAACAAACGGCTAACAATGTTAACAGAAGATATTAGTGAAGACGGGCCAGGGCGGTGCGGATTTTTTCAAATCCTTTCTCAATATTTTCGAGACTGTTGGCAAAGGAAATGCGGATACAGGCAGGCGCCCCAAAAGCCTTGCCGGTTACAGTTGAAACATGGGCTTTATTGAGAAGGTACATACAGAGTTCATCTGCATTCTGAATGGTTTCCTCGCCATCAGATTTACCGAAATAAGATTGTACATCGGGGAATACATAAAAGGCACCGGCGGGTTCACTGCAGGCGATACCCGGAATGGCCGCCAGTAATTCCATTACCCGGTGCCGGCGGCGGGTAAATTCTTCCACCATTTTATAGGTAGGTTCGAGGCTGCCGGAGAGGGCAGCGATGGCGGCCCGCTGGGCAATAGCATTGGTGCCGCTGGTGAACTGCCCCTGCAGTTTCTCGCAGGCTCTGGCCACTTCTGCATGTGCTGCAATATAGCCCAGGCGCCAGCCCGTCATGGCAAACCCCTTGCTCAGGCCATTGACGATCACGACCCGGTCTTTCAAAAAATCAAACTGGGCAATACTTTCGTGTTTACCGGTGAAATTGATGTACTCGTAAATCTCATCACTCATAATAAAGATATCCGGGTATTTGCGGAACACTCCGGCAAGGGCGGCCAGTTCTTCTTTTGTATATATGGCGCCGGTGGGGTTACAGGGCGAAGAGAACATGAACAGGCGGGTACGGGGCGTAATAGCCGCTTCCAGTTCGGCGGGCGTGATCTTGTACCCATTGGCCAGGGAGGTATGAACCAGTTTCACCACGCCCTGCCCCAGTTTCACAATTTCGGAATAAGTAACCCAGTAAGGCGTGGGAATGATCACTTCGTCTTCCACATCTACAATACTCAGTACCACATTGGCAATGCTTTGCTTGGCACCGGTGCTTATTATAATCTGTTCGGGCGTATAAGTGAGCTGATTGTCTCTTTTCAGTTTTTCGCATACGGCCTGCCGTAAGTCGAGGTACCCCGCCACCGGTGTATAGTGACTGTAATTCTCATCAATGGCTTTCTTGGCAGCTTCCTTGATATGCAGCGGGGTATCAAAATCGGGTTCTCCCAGGCTCAGGTCGGTGATATCAATCCCTTTGGCACGCAGTTCACGGCCCAGTTTGGCCATTTTGAGTGTTTCGGGTTCATTGAAACGGGTAAGACGGGATGATAACTGCATGCAAAAGTTGTTTAAGAAAGGGCAAAATTAGTCATTTATCGTACTTGAAAATAAATGAATTCATATCAATTACATTCTTGCGGCGATTGGCTTTTTCGTAATCATAAATCAGTTTACCGAGATTTTTCATAAAGGGCAACCCGATCGTGTTGTAATCGTATTTATCATCATTAAGGATGCCATCGCTGTTGCAATAGATCACCGCCGAGAGGAAGAAGGCTGTCTCCTGTTTATAATCCACCACAAAAGCCACATCCAGCATATGCCCGTACGCATCGCCTTCTTTATTAAAGATGCGGATATTTTCGGGCCAGGGCCCTTTGGCTGCTCCCAGCAGCAGGAATTTACTGTAAGCCGGCCAGTAGCCCGCTGTGTCATCGGCATAGGGCGGCGAAAGGGTTTCGGTGGGCAGCTGGCTCATATACTGCAACACAAAATCACGGTCGTCCCGGCTGATGGTAAAGCGCTGATAAGCCGGTACTCTTTCCGGGAATACGAGGCTGATCAGCACCTGGTGCAGATCGGGCAGACTGATCCGGTTCTTACCCGAAAAATCCATCGGCCCGTTGATGAGTTGCCCGCCACTGTAATACCCCTTCCCCAGCCTGTCATTCCGTTTACTGAAAACCAGGCTTCCTTTCTGCGCCGGCTGGCGGTAAATAACGGTGCCATTGGTATCGGTAAAAAGCACCGGGTTGGTAAAGCGGTTTTCATCGGCCGGCAAAAACACGTTCAGGCGATGCAGGATCTGTACATCTTTATATCCCTTTTTATGCAGTTCGGTATTGATATAATCCTGTCCGAGAAATTCGTACAAACGGTTATAGGCATCATTATCGCTGACAAGCAATATTTTCCGGATATACTGGCCAATGCTGGGCCGGCCATCCGGTGCGCTGGGATCGTTATAAACAGCCGTCTGGCGGGCTGCAGCAGTTTCTGTGATCATGGTGGTGTTCCTGTCGATCCCCTTTTCCCTCAGCTCATTGAGCTTTTGCAGTGCCAGCAGCACAATGGGCAGTTTCACTGTTGATGCCGGGTAAAAATAGCGGCCCGGATCAGTATTGAAATAGTGTGTTTCCAAACCATTGCCGGGCCCGCCCGGTTTGCCGATACGGGTATAGCAGATCTGTACATTCCATTCTTTCCGGTTTTGCAGTACCGAATCAAAGTATTGGGGATAGCGTTTCAGGAGATTTTCCAAAAACATATCGGAGCGGCTGGTATCGGCTGTGCCGGTTTGTATCGGGGATAGTTGCATGGCTTCGGCTGGGCGACTGGTTTTGGTGGCCGTACAGGAAAATAAGAGGAGGATTCCGGTAACGATCTTCCAACATCCTGTGCATTTCGTATCCATGTGATTGATTTACAGTGCAAAATGACGAAATTTCTAAAATTCGGCGCATTCAATTCCCTATCGGTTTTTCCCCTATCTTTGCACACTTCTAAAATAGAACAAATAGTTAAAAGTTTATCATTATGAAACTGAAAGGTTTAGTCTGGTTTTTTGCGATTGCCCTGATCGTGATCTCGTTATGGGAGTTGTCCTATACCTGGGTAGTACGCGATTACGAGGGCTCCGTGAAGGAACAGGCGGAAAAGCAGGTGAAAAGAACTTTTCCCAACCTGAACAAAGACAGCGATGAATTTAAAGCTGCTGTAAAGGCAAAAATCCAGCGGGTACTGGACAGCACCAAGGATAAAAGTATTTATCCGCTGGTGGGTACCACCTACCAGAAGTGCAAGGAAAATGAGCTGAACCTGGGTCTCGATCTCCAGGGCGGTATCAGTGTAACCATGGATGTAAGCCTGCAGGGACTGATCAAATCGCTGAGTAATAATTCCAAAGATGTTACCCTCCTCAGGGCGCTTGATTCGGCTACTGTGCAGAAAGTGAACAGTAACCGTGATTATATCAGCCTGTTCAAAGAAAACTTCATCAAACAAAATGGCGCCGGAAAACTGTCCAGCCTTTTTGCCGGTTCCGGTAAAGACGTGAAGGCCAATGATAACGACGACCAGGTGATCAGCAAAATCAACAATATTGCCAAAGGAGCCATCAAGGAAACCTACAAGGTGCTGCTGAAGCGTATTGACAAGTTTGGTGTGGCCCAGCCCAATATCAACCTTGATGAAAATAAGGGTATCATCACCGTGGAACTTGCCGGTGTGGATAATGTGGAAAGGGTGGAAAAACTGCTTCAGGCCTCTGCCCATCTTCAGTTCTGGGAAGTATACCGGATAGATGATATCCGCAGCGCCATCGAACAGGCAGATAATAACCTGCACGATTACCTCAACGGGGTAACTGTTGACAGCCTCGGTAACAAAAAACAGATTGATTCGGCTACCGCCGCTAAAAATATGAATCCGCTGATGCGTGTGATCAACCCGCTGCCCATGGATAAAAGCGGCCGCCCCAGCGGACTTTCATACATTGGTATGGTAGCCCAGCAGGATACAGGTATCTTCTACGAATACATCAATATGGATGCCGTGAAGAACAGCCTGCCAACCGATTGCAAATTCCTCCTGGGTGTTCCTGATAAGAATCTCAAATCCGGAACCCAGCGTTTATTCCCGCTCTATGCCATCAAAATGCAACCCGGTTCCGAAAAAGCGCCGCTCGAAGGCGATGGTGTGGAAGATGCTTACCAGGGTTATGATGATATGGGTCGTCCCTCCATCAAAATGGTGATGACACCGGTAGGCACCAAAACATGGGCCCGCCTGACCGCTGCCAATAAAGGCAAACCCATCGCTATTGTACTGGATGATATTGTTTACTCGGCTCCTAATGTTATTGACGAGATCAGCGGAGGTAACTCTGAGATCTCCGGTAATTTCACCGCCGAAGAAGCCCAGGATCTTGCCAATACCCTCAAATCCGGTAAACTGGATGCACCTGCCAAGATCGTAGCCAAGCAGGTGGTGGGTCCCACCCTCGGTGCCGAATCTGTACGGGGCGGCGCCCTCTCCTTCCTGATTTCATTCCTGGTGATTTTCATCCTGATGCTGGTATATTATAATACAGCCGGATGGGTTGCCAATATCGCCCTGATCCTGAACCTCCTGTTCACGATCGGTACCCTTACGGCCTTTAATGCCACCCTTACCGCAGCCGGTATTGCGGGTCTGGTACTTACCGTAGGTATGGCCGTTGATACCAACGTAATCATTTTCGAAAGGATCAAAGAAGAACTGGAAAGAGGTAAATCTTACCAGCAGGCAGTGAATGACGGTTATCGCCGTTCCTTTGCCCCGGTACTGGATGCGCACGTAACCACCTTCCTTACGGCCGCTATCCTCTTCTTCTTCGGTTTGGGTCCGGTACTGGGCTTTGCCACCACGCAGATGCTGGGTATCGTGCTGTCTCTTTTCTGTGGTATCCTGGTATCCAGGCTGATTACAGAACTGTGGATGAATAAACAGCGTCACTTTAACTATTTCACGGCGCTCTCCCGGAAGATCTTCAAACATGCTAATTTCAAATTCATCGAATACCGCAAAGTGGCGTATGGTATTTCCATATTCGTATTACTGGCCGGCATCGGCTCTTATTTCAATGGCTTCCACGAAGGCGTTGAATTCAAGGGCGGCCGCAGCTATACCGTACAACTGGATAAAGCGGTTAAAAATGATGATATCCGTGATGACCTGAAGAATGCATTTGATGGCGATTTCCCGATCATCAAAACGGAAGGCGATTCCCGTCACCTCAATATTACCACTTCTTACCTGAAGGGCGTAGACAATGCCGACAGTGCCGTACAGAGCCGCCTTTACCAGGGTTTGAAAAAGGTATTGCCCCCGAACCTGAGTTATGCCGACTTTATCAAGAATAAATACATCCAGAGCACAACAGTGGTGCAGCCCAGCATTTCAGAAGACCTGAAATCCGGCGCTGTTAAAGCCACCATCTTTGCCATCATCGCCATCTTTATCTATATCTTCATCCGTTTCCGCGACTGGAGGTATTCGGTTGGTACGATTGTGGCCCTTTTGCACGACGTATTTGTTACCCTGGCGGTATTCTCTTTCTTCAAAAATATCGTGCCCTTCCCGCTCGAGATCGACCAGCATTTCATTGCCGCCGTTCTGACGGTGATCGGTTTCTCGATGAATGATACGGTAATCGTGTTCGACCGTATCCGCGAATACAGCAAAGGTTCGAAGGCGGAAGACAAAGGCATGATCATCAACAAAGCGGTGAACGATACCCTGAGCCGTACGATCATGACATCGCTGACGGTATTCCTGACCCTGCTGATCCTCTTCATCTTTGGCGGAGAAGTAACCCGCGGTTTCGCTTTTGCGATGCTGATCGGTGTAATCACCGGTACTTACTCTTCTATCTTCGTGGCCGCCCCCATCCTGGTGGATATGGCCAAGGATAAGCCCCTGGGTGAAGCCGAACTGCTGGGATCCGATAAACCGGCCGCAAAACCGGTTCCGGCCCGCAAATAATAAATACAGTATACACTGAATAAAAAAGAACCCGTTATCAGAAGATAACGGGTTCTTTTATTAAATTAAATGAATGATGCGTAATCGGCGCAGTTCAGAATACCTACACGGCGAAACTGGTGCCGCAACCACAGGTTTTGCTGGCATTGGGATTCGTAAAAGTAAAACCCCGGGAGTTGAGTCCCCCCTGCCAGTCTACTTCCATACCCGTGAGGTAGATACCATGTGCTTTTTCCATGATACAGGGGATGCCTTCAATTTCAAAGCGGTTATCCTTATCGGTGGGCTGATCAAAACCCAGCACATAGGTCATGCCACTGCAACCGCCCCCCTTCACCCCAATACGCAGGCATTGTGATGCGTCAAAACCTTCTTCACTCATCAGGCGTTTCAGTTCTGCTACAGCAGATGCGGTAAGACTGATCGGCGCGGCAATTGTAGTTTCCATGCTGATAATTTTATACAAAATTAGTCATTCCGGGAAAACGGAAGTTACGAAATGGGAAATTGGGTACACCCTTGGGCCATTACCCATGAACTAAGGGTAATAAACTATTACCCCACCACCCTTCTGTTGTTAAAGTTTTTTACCCGGGCATCCCGGTAAAGATTTAATTTTGTTGAATAATCATTGCGTATGAATTTTTCCGCCGAAACGGTACAGAGTATCATCCTGGGCGCCATTTTTATGTTTTTTATCGTCATCGCCTGGCTGCTGGCCGAATTCAAGGGAATGAAGGATGAGATCCGCGAAAAATTGAAAATCAATGATGATACCCTCCGGATGAAGCTGCAGGCTTATGAAAGGCTTACGCTTTTTGCCGAAAGAGCTTCCCTGGCAAACCTGGTCACCCGCCTGCCGGTAAACGGTTTGTCGGTTGTCAGTTACCAGTTAAGCCTGCTCGAAGCCCTCCGTTCAGAGTATGATTATAATGTTACGCAGCAGATTTATGTCAGCCAGGAAATGTGGCGGGCAATTGGTAATCTGAAAGAACAGAATACCTTCATCATCAATCAGTTGGCCGCCACATTGCCGCCCGATGGCGATGGCGTGGCCCTGAGCCGCCTGCTCCTGGAATATACCAGCACCAATAATGCTGAGCTCAGCAAAGTGGTGCTGGATGCGCTTCATTTTGAAGCTAAAAAAGTTTTGAAATAATAAAATCCAACAGCATGGCCAGGGAAGTTCTTACCGATTCAGGAATCCTCATTAAAGAGGTTTATACGGAACCCGTCAACCGCAATGAGATGCCGGGCGAATATCCGTTTACCCGGGGTGTACAGCCCGATATGTACCGCGGCAAATTGTGGACAATGCGGCAATATGCCGGCTTCTCCACTGCCGAAGAAAGCAATAAACGCTATCATTATCTCCTGGGCCAGGGCGTAAGCGGGCTCAGCGTGGCTTTTGATTTACCCACCCAGATCGGCTACGACAGTGATCACCCCCTCGCCGATGGCGAAGTGGGTAAAGTAGGCGTGGCTATCGACAGCCTCGAGGATATGGAGGTTTTATTCAATGGTATAAAACTGGATGAGGTTTCCTGCTCTATGACAATCAATGCCAGTGGTTTCATCCTGCTGGCCCTTTATGTAGCCCTTGCCAAAAAACAGGGCGCCGATCCGGCCAAACTTACCGGTACCATACAGAATGATATCCTTAAAGAATATGCGGCACGTGGCACTTATATCTACCCGCCCAAAGCCTCCATGCGTATCATCACGGATATTTTTGAATGGTGCGCCAAAGCCGTTCCCCGCTGGAATACCATCTCCATTTCGGGTTACCATATCCGCGAAGCCGGCAGTACAGCCGTGCAGGAAATCGCTTTTACCCTGAGTAATGGAAAGGCCTATGTAAAAGCCGCCCTCGAAAAAGGACTTGATATCAATGTATTCGGCAAGCGTCTCTCCTTCTTCTTTAATGCCCATAATAATTTATTTGAAGAAGTGGCTAAGTTCAGGGCTGCCCGGCGGATGTGGGCCGTGATTATGAAGGAACTGGGCGCAACCGATCCCAAAGCAATGATGCTGCGCTTTCACACCCAAACCGGGGGCAGCACCCTTACCGCACAGCAACCCATCAATAATATCAGCCGTGTAACCATTCAAACAATGGCTGCCGTGCTGGGTGGCACGCAATCGCTCCATACCAATGGGTATGATGAAGCCCTGAGCCTGCCCACCGAAGCCGCGGCCGCCACCGCCCTGCGTACACAACAAATCGTGGCGTATGAAAGCGGCGTACCGGATACTGTTGATCCGCTGGCCGGCAGTTATTTTGTTGAAGCCCTTACTGATGAGGTGGAAAAAGCGGCCTGGCAACTGATAGAAAAAATTGACGCCATGGGTGGCAGCGTATCTGCCATAGAACAGGGTTTTATGCAGGATGAGATCGCCCGGAGCGCTTATGAATACCAGCAAAAAATTGAAAGCGGCGATAAAATCATTGTAGGGGTAAACAAATTTACCACCCATGAAACAAACCATATCCCCCTGCTGAAAATTGACGACAGCATCCAGCAGGTACAAACAGCCAAACTGAGGGCCCTGCGGGAAAAACGCGATAATGAAAAAGTGAAAGCCTGCCTGCAGGCCATCAACGATACCGCCCGCACCGGTAATAACCTGATGCCCGTGGTACTGGAAGCCGTTGAGCAGTATTGCACGCTGGGCGAGATTGCCGGCGAACTGCGAAAAGTGTTTGGCGAATTCAAATAATAGTATTCAATTTATACTGCCGGTGCTGAAAACACCGGCAGTAATGTTTCAGGCTGATCATTTCGCTGCCGGTGTTTGCACCTGCAGCAGCTAACCAACTCATTCATTTGCACATGACAACAAAAAAAATCCTCCTCGGCAGTTTTTTTGCCGTCTTTTCCCTTTTTGGGCAGGGCCAGGACATCAATGCAATAATCGCCACAAAAGCAGCTGCCATTCAGTCCAGCCTGGTCGAATGGCGCCGGCACCTGCACCAGCACCCTGAACTCAGCAACCGGGAATATCAAACCGCTGCTTATATCGTGGAACAGCTTAAAAACCTGGGACTGGAAATCCAGACCGGTATCGCCAAAACCGGCGTGGTGGCCATTTTGAAAGGAGATAAACCCGGCCCTGTAATGGCCCTCAGGGCCGATATGGATGCCCTGCCGGTGAAAGAACGGGTAAATATTCCCTTTGCCTCAGCCGACAGTTCCGATTACATGGGGCAGCGGGTACCCGTGATGCATGCCTGCGGGCATGATGCCCATGTGGCCATGCTGCTTGGCACGGCGCAGGTATTGGCCAGCCTGAAGAAAAATATAGCCGGCACCGTTAAATTTATTTTTCAGCCGGCCGAGGAAGGTGCGCCGGGCTCCGAAGAAGGCGGCGCTGCCCTGATGGTGAAAGAAGGCGTAATGGATAATCCCAAAGTGGATGTGGTGTTTGGAATGCATATCGAATCCTGGATACCGGCGGGCGATATTCAGTACAAACCCGGCGCATTCATGGCTTCGGCCGACTGGTTTTCTATCAAAGTAAAAGGCCTCTCTTCGCATGGAGCCCAGCCATGGCTGGGTGTGGATCCCATCGCCGTTTCGGCTGAAATTGTTGAAGGGCTGCAGCAGATTGTTAGCCGGCAAATGGACCTTACCCGGGCCCCCGTGGTGATCACCGTAGGAAAGATTCATGGAGGGGTACGCAATAATATCATCCCCGAAGAATGCCAGCTGGATGGTACCATCCGTACACTCGACAGTAAAATGCAGACAGAAGTGCATGAGCGTATCCGGCATACGGCCGAAAAGATTGCCGAAGCCAGTAATGCCAAGGCAGAAGTGAGTTTTGATACCCGCACATTGGTTACTTATAATACTCCCGAACTGGTGGAAAAGATGATCCCTTCTCTCAAAACCGCTGCCGGTACGGATCATGTAAGGAGTATGGACTGGGTTACCGGCGCCGAGGATTTCAGCTACTATGGCACCAAAGCCCCCGCCTTCTTTTTCTATTTTGGCGGAATGCCCCGTGGCAATGATCCCAAAAATGCACCCCCGCATCATACCCCCGATTTTATGATTGATGACAGCTACCTTTATGTGGGTGTAAAAACATTCTGCCAGCTGGTAATGGATTATCCCGGGACGGTTAAGAAATGATATTTTGAATTATGAATTAATGATTTTTGATTTTTGATTTTTGATTTTTGATTTTTGATTTTTTTACAAATATTCTTCGCATGAAAAAAATTTGCTGGATTGTAACCTGTTTCATAAGTTTTGCCGCATCCGGGCAAAATATGACACCTGAATTATTATGGAAACTCGGAAGGGTATCGGGCTTGGGTATTTCCAACGACGGAAAATATGTGGTGTATTCGGTATCCACCCCCAATGCCAAAGAAAATAACAGTTCACGGAAATTCTATTACCTGCCCGTTAATGGAGGGGATCCCGTGCTATTTAACAACCCCGACAGCCTGCTCTCAAATGATAAAATTTCTCCTGACGGGAAATACCTGATCAAAAGCGAGGAAGTAAAAATTAAAAAAGTGACCGGTAAAGATTTCTATCCTGAGCTGGCCAAATCAAATGTTTACATCTTCGACAACCTGAATTACCGGCACTGGGACACTTATGAAGACGGTAAGTTCGGACACGTGATACTGACACCCCTCATTGATGGCATGCCTGTGAGTGCAAAAGCAATTGACCTGATGAAAGATGAACCCTATGATTGTCCGCAAAAACCCTTTGGCGGTGAAGAGGATTATGTTTGGAATCCCAATGGCAAACAAGTGGTGTACTGCACCAAAAAATCTTATGGTACGGCCTATACCCTCAGCACCAATACCGATCTCTATGCCTATGATATTGCCAGCGGTACCACTAAAAATCTTACAGAGGGGATGCCCGGTTATGATATCAATCCTTCGTTCAACAAGCAGGGTGAACTGGCCTGGCTGAGTATGAAACGGGCAGGCTATGAAGCCGATAAGCAGGATATCATTGTATGGAACGGCATTTCAAAAATGAACCTCACGGCCCACCGTGATGATATCCATGTGGAAGGCTATCGCTGGAGTGATGACGGATCCCGGATCTATTTCTGGGCACCCATCGATGGTACACTCCAGTTATTTGAAGTGATCTACCCGGGTTTAAAAAAGATCGCCCCGGTGATCAGGCAGATCACAAAAGGTGATTTTGATATCACGGGTATTATCGGCCAGTCGGGCAGCAGCCTGATCGTTTCCAGGACAGATATGAACCATGCAGCAGAGTTGTACAATGTGGAGCTGAATAATGGTTCCATGCAGCAGCTTACGCACATAAACGATGCCACGTATGCTTCCATAGGGCTTAGTAAAACAGAAAGAAGGCTGGTAAAAACCACCGATGGTAAAGACATGCTGGTATGGGTAATCTATCCCCCCGGTTTTGATCCGGCTAAAAAATACCCGGCCCTGTTGTATTGCCAGGGCGGCCCCCAATCACCCCTCACCCAGTTTTATTCGTTCCGCTGGAATTTTCAGCTGATGGCTGCCAATGGCTATATCGTGGTGGCACCCAACCGCCGCGGCATGCCGGGCCATGGAACAAAATGGAATGAGCAGATCAGTAAAGACTGGGGCGGACAAGTGATGAATGATTACCTGAGCGCCATCGATGCCCTAAGCAAAGAACCCTATGTTGATAAAAACCGCCTGGGATGTGTGGGCGCCAGCTATGGAGGTTACTCCGTATTCTATCTGGCCGGCATTCACAACAACCGTTTCAAAACCTTTATCGCACATGACGGTGTGTTTGATTTCCGCAGCATGTACGGCACTACCGATGAGATGTGGTTCGAAAACTGGGATAAGGGCGGCGCCTACTGGGATAAGAACAATGCTGCGGCACAGAAAAGCTATTCTAAATTCAATCCCAGCGACCTGGTGGCAAAATGGAACCGGCCCATCCTGATCTTCCAGGGCGGAAAAGATTACCGGGTGCCGATTGAACAGGGCCAGCAGGCCTTCCAGGCAGCCCAGCTCCGTGGCCTGAAAAGTAAATTTGTGTTACTCCCCGATCAGAATCACTGGGTGCTTACTGCTCAGGATGCCCTGGTTTGGCAACACGAGTTTTATAGCTGGCTGGATGAAACACTGAAATAAATTTGGGTAAATATTTATTACAGCCGCAGCCGCTTGCTGCGGCTTTTTTTTATCAATCAAAAAAATGACAGGCGGTAGTTTCAAAAATTAATTGTTGAATAATTTTACCGCAACAACCCTTACAACCAGTACATGCCTTCTCTGCCGCGTTACCTCTTGTCTGCCATCATCAGCAGCCTGTTTTCTTTTTGTTTACCCGCCCATGCCCAGTTTCAGCATGAAGGCAGGGTTATTGATAAAAATAATAAACCAGTACCGTATGCTTCGGTAAGATTGCTTCGGGAAAATACCGGGAGCATCACCGACAGCTCCGGTAATTTTCAGCTGCGCCCGCGGTTTCATAAAAAGCATGATACCCTGATGATATCTTCCGTTGGATTTGAAACGCTGAAACTGCCGGTTAATGGCAGTGAACTGAGAGGCCCCTTCCGTTTGATGGCCTATTCAAAAAAGATGGAACCGGTTGTGGTGAAATCGTTCAGCCGGGAGGGCTTCACCGGATCCAAAACAGAGAACGTAGGCTTTTTCAGGGGCTGGAGTGCTGAAAATAAAGGCGGTGAAATTGGTAAGGAGATCAGCATCCCTTACAAGGAATACCAGCTCTCGAAACTGCGGTTTAAGTTTTACAGTCCCTGCGATACCGTTATCATCCGCGTTCATATCCGCGATATGGATATGGATTTACCGGGAGCCGAGCTGATAAGCGACAGTATCGCCAGTGTTTTTTACCGGCCGGCGGTGGCTGATAAAAGTTATGAGATCGATCTGCAGCGTTACAAGATCATCCTGGAGAAGAAAAGATTATTCATTGGCCTGGAAGTCCTGAAAGGCAACAGCGGCTCGGGCTACTGCTCTGTTGTGTTTGCAGGGTCGGAACAGGGTATTTTCCAATATAAATCCTCGGCCAGGGCCGACTGGAGCAGAGATGATGATTTCGCTATCTATATGCGGCTGTTCGTGCTGCACAATGAGGAATAGACAAGGCGGCCAGGCATTGCTTTCTAATGGGCAAAATCCTTTTCATAGTCGCCCCGGATTCTTTCAATGGGGGGATTGAAATAACCATATTTCAGGTTGGGAAATTCTTCCTTCAGCAGTTCCATCATTTGTTTAATGCCCATGCACTCACCCGTTTCGGTAACGCCGATCCGGCCCAGGTACCAGTCGGGATCAATATTAAAATTGCGCCACTGTATCATGCACAGATCAGTTTCGCGGATCAGTTTGCGTAAAGCCTCATATTCCTCCACACTGTCGGTCATCCCCGGAAAAACAAAATAGTTAATACTGGTCCAGCCTCCATAACTCCGCACCACTTTCAAACTCTCGATCAGATCGGCAAAACTGTAATTATTAGGGCGGTAATAAGGTGTATAGATATGTTCCCTTGCCGAGTTGGTGCTTACCCGCATACTGTTCAGTCCTGCTTCGCAGAGGGCTCTCACGGCATCGGGTTTGCTGCCGTTGGTATTGATATTGATACTGCCTTTCGGTGTATGTTTACGGATTTCAATAATACTGTCGCGGATCACTTCCCACATCAGCAGGGGTTCTCCTTCGCAGCCTTGTCCGAAGCTGATGATGGGATAAGGAGCTGTTTCGAGATGGGGCACGGTAAACTCAACTATCTCTGCCGCATCCGGTTTGAAGCTAAGCCGGTCCTGCGTGCTTACAATGGTTTCTTCTTCGGGCTGAAAGGAAATACAACCGATGCAATTGGCATTACAGGCCGGCGATGAAGGTACCGGGCACTCCCACCGGCCCATGGCAAAATTGCGGGCAGCAGGGCAATGATAGGTCATGCAGCAGTTTTCCATCAGGTGCTTTACCAGCCGGTTATGCGGGTAAGCTTTCAGCAAGCCGGCCGTTCCTTCTTTTATCTGCCCGTCATCATAGCCCTCACATTCCTGGCGGATATCGGGTTCAATACGAACAGCCGGAACATAGAACCGATTATTATGCCAGCCGGCAGCCGTATAACAGAATAAGGGAAGCACCGGTGCATCAGGAAGCGTTTCGTACGCTGCCATATAAAGCCCGGTATGAGCAGGAGGTATAAAAGCCGCCACAGCCCAGCCTTTCTCACAAAGCCGCATCTCACCGGTCTTTACATCAATTCCAATCCCGCGCCGGCCGGGCAGCTCATAAAGGTTGCCGCCGGAGGGCAGTTCCATCCACTCGTCTTCTGCAATGGGAACGGCATCCCAGCCGCTGCGACCGGTTACATATAGACTGGTATCTTCAAAAATATTTCCATTCCCGTCGGAATAGAGAATGTATGGGCGTAATTCCATAAAAAAATTGCGACGGAGAAGCAACCTGGTAAAGGGTAATAGTTCCGGGTTACTGTTTACAGGCTATCAGCCCTTAACAGTTAACGCTGACTCTGAACTCATTCTTCTTTACGCTTAACCCTCCCCCATCTGTTTCCTGCAAAAATCGTCAATTTGCTGCAGTTCCTCAATTTTTAAATTCCGGCGGAAGTTGAAACGAATACGGGTGTTGCGGAAGGTTTCAATGAGAATGCTGTGATAATCGGGGCGGATGGATTTTATCTCGTACCAGCCCATTTCGGCATCCCTGATAAAATTGGGCATGGATATGCCGGTGGCACGGATATTAAGCACTTCTGAGCGCATCACCCGCCTTTCGCGGTGAAACAAAATATAGAAACCAAGTGCCAGTAGCAGGTGCAGGATACCATAAGTGGTTTCCCCGTTATGGAGGAGCAGGATACCAATGCCGCTTAATGAAAGCATTTCAATTAAACGGAAAAACAGGTTGAAACGCGGCGCTTCAGCCAGCAGCTCTGCCCCCAGGAATACCAGCAGGTAGATATCCGCAGCAATGATAAGCTCCAGGTAACAGAGCATGGAGTTACTGCCCGGTGTGCGCAAACCCCGGAAAGCATTCATAAGAATCAGACTGGCGGCCACAAAATGAAGAAAACGTCCCGAACGTTTTAACAGCTCAAAGGACGGATGTACAATCGGAAGGGAGTATTGGCTGTTCATACAGGTAGTTTTTGCTGGGATGCAGCCTCGTAATTATTCCATAAAGATTTTTTGACCTGTCCGGTCTGAAAATCAGCAAAACTCCCGGCAAAAGGCATTGAAGGCATCTTCCTCCACATCATAGCTTTGTTCAGCTATTTCTGCCTGTAAGAGATGATCATTTTTAAAATCGATGGTAAGAATGCGGTCTTTCAGGATTACCTGGTTGAGGGCCGGCCAGGCTATTTTTTTGGGAGGAAAAGAAGAGAGTACAACCTGCTCCGCACTGAAATCAACCCGTAAGGGCTCTGCCGCTTTCCAGGCCATGGCTGCCAGGAAGAGCATCAGGGCTGCCATCCAGTATACCGGCCAGCACAGCCAGGTGATTGCCAGCAATAAAAAAGCGATGGCATCGGGAAGGCGGACGCGGGGGATGCGCCTGCTGAGGATTTGCATGGCCAGGAAAACGGTCGTGATCGCCACACCTGCCACCACGGGCCAGGCCGCGCCGGCTTTGAATAAATAATAATTGAAAAAGAAAAAATGAAGTAAAAGAATCAGCAGGCCCGTCCGGCGGTAAAACAGCTGTTTATCATTTTTAAGCAATATCCGGAAACGCATTATACAACAGGATTCGAGGCTACCAAAAGGTTGCAGAGTTTAAACAGGCAACGGGCGCCAACATTTTCATCCCACTCATCATGACTCACCCCCACTTCATTCAGATCGAAACCAATCAGCTGGCGGCCCGACTTCAATATTTTTGAGAACAAATAAAATATCTGTTCTGCTTCAAAACCGCCCTGTACCGGGGTGCCCGTATGCGGACATAATTTGGGATCCAGCCCGTCGATATCAAAGCTGATAAATACTTTATCCGGCAGGTGATTGATGATTTCATCGGCAATCTCGCGCCAGGTCTGCCCCTCGTACTGCCGGTTCTTGATCTCCTTATCGTAATAGGTGATGATGCGGAAGTTGCTGGCACCAATATAATCTACTTCCTCAGTGCAATAATCCCGGATGCCCACCTGCACCAGTTTTTTCAGCTGGGGAATTTCTTCAATGGCATTGTACATCACGGATGCATGCGAATATTTGAAACCTTCATAGGCTTTGCGCAGATCACAGTGTGCATCAATCTGCAGAATCCCGAAATCGCCGTGCTTTTCGGCCATGGCCTTAAAGAATCCAAGCGGAGTGCTGTGATCGCCTCCCAGTAAACCCACCAGTTTGCCGTCGTTGAGCAGATCCATGGTTTGCTCATACACCCAGTTGTTCAGGAAAACACTCCCCTCATTGATCTCCTTGAGCGATTTGCACATGAACTTATTCTCCGCCACATCTTCGCCCTGCGAGATATAGTTGATGTAGAGTTCGGCCTCCTTGCGCAGGTAATCACTTTTCATAAGGATCTTCTTATCGCAGGCCCGCATATAAAAGCCCTGCTTCCAGCCATCCTTCACTTCCGGATCATACAAATCCACCTGTAAACTGGATTTAAAAATATGTTCCGGGGCCCGGGCGGTTCCCGCCGAATAGCTAACCGTCACTTCCCAGGGTACGGGCACTATTACCAGGCGGGCATCTTCTTCACTGAAGGGCAGGCCAAAAATGTTATTGTTGGGATTTCCCACTGAGTTGGGATCGAATGCAGAAAGATCTGTCATGGTATACAAAAATTTGAACGGACCGCCCTTCCGGGCAAAGCGGGTGCAAAGATAGGTAAACGGGGCCTGTTTTAAAAAATGGCCGGTTTACTACAAAAAGAAAGCGGTTTCCGGAAACTGGACGCTTTGTGTTAACTTTGCAGGGAATTTATAGTTATGAAAAAACTACATCTTATCATCCTTATCGGCATTGCTGCCCTGATTGTCAGCCTGATCGTTTTTTCGGCCGCTGATTTCTCCACCTATGAATCCATCGCATCGGCCCAGAAAAAACAGGGAAAATCCGTAACCATCATTGCCCAGCTGGATAAGAGCCAGCCCATCGAATACGACCCTGTGAAGAACTCCAATTACCTTTCTTTTTATGCAAAAGACAGTCTGGGCGGACATACGAAAGTGGTGTACCTGAACAGCAAACCCACCGACCTGGAGAAGAGTGAAAAAGTGGTGCTTACCGGCGTGATGAAAGGCGATGAATTTCATTGTACCAAGATCCTGCTGAAATGTCCCAGTAAATACAAAGACGACAAGCGTGAACTGGAAAGAAAGATGAAGGAAGAAACCGGCGCCACTTCTTACACCAACTGATGCTAACCACTCATGATTAAATTTGAAGGAGAACATTTACTGCCCGGCCAGCTTGGCCATTTTTTTGTCATCCTGGCCTTTGTGGCTTCCCTGCTTTCCACTCTGGCTTATTTCTTCGCTTCGCGGCAAAAAGATACCACCCTTCAGATTTCCTGGATACGCTATGCCCGGGTGGCCTTCCTGGTTCAGCTCGTGTCGATCGTACTGGTATTTGCCGTGATCTTCTATATCTGTTCGCATCATTATTTCGAGTACATGTATGCCTACAAGCATGCTTCCAGGGAACTCGAATCTAAATACCTGCTGGCCTGTATCTGGGAGGGGCAGGAAGGCAGTTTCCTGCTCTGGTCGATCTGGCATGCTGTGCTGGGTTCGGTTATTATCCTGCGGGGCAGGGAATGGGAAGCGCCGGTGATGAGTGTGATCAGCTTTGCGCAGTTCTTTCTGCTGCTGATGATACTGGGTGTATACTTTTTTGGCATCCGCATTGGTAACAGTCCCTTTACCCTCACCCGCAACGAAATCAATGGCCCCATTTTCAGCCGGCCCGATTACCTCAATTTCATCAAAGACGGGGTGGGCCTCAATGTATTATTGCGCAATTACTGGATGGTAATTCATCCGCCTGTGCTCTTCCTGGGCTTTGCTTCCACCATCGTGCCCTTTGCCTATGCATATGCAGCGCTTCAGCGCAGGGTTTACAGTGACTGGATCAAACCGGCGCTGCCCTGGGCCCTGTTCAGTACCTGTGTACTGGGTGTGGGTATCTGGATGGGCGGTAAATGGGCTTACGAATCTCTTTCTTTTGGTGGTTACTGGGCCTGGGATCCGGTGGAGAATGCCTCCCTGGTACCCTGGATGATCATGGTATCGGCAGTGCATACCATGGTGATCTTTAAATCAACCGGGCACTCCCTCAAAGCCGGTTTTATCTTTTCGATACTGAGTTTTGTATTCGTCCTCTATTCCACCTTCCTCACCCGCACGGGTGTACTCTCCGAAACCTCGGTGCATGCCTTTACGCTGGATAAGGAAACCGTTACGGTTACCTATACCATGCTGCTGCTGTATATGGCGGCATTCACCATTCCCGCGCTGGTAATGTATTTTATCAATGCCCGGCATATCCCGGCACAGGCCACGGAAGAAAAATCAAATTCCCGCGAGTTCTGGATGTTCATCGGCTCCCTGGTGTTTTTCCTGGCAGCCGTGTTCATCATCGCCAAAACATCCACACCGGTCATCAATAAACTTTTCAATACACAGATTGCGCCGCCCGATAAAGTGGAAATCTCTTACAACAAGGTACTGATACCCGTTACGGTTATCATTGCCCTGCTGACGGCCATCGCCCAGTATTTCAAATACAAAACCACACCGGCCGCTTATACCTTTAAAAAGCTGGCCATCCCCACGGTTCTTTCCATCATCATTACGGTGCTGATTGGCATCTTCGCCCCCATCACCTATTACAAGGAAGGCCCCGGCTACCTGGGTGCTATTTATGGGGCCTTGTTTGCCACCATTTATGCCGTGGTGGCCAATGCTGCCTATATCTGGACCGGCTTAAACGGTAAGCTGAAGGGCGCCGGCGGTTCCATCACCCATGTGGGTTTTGCCCTTTTGCTGGCAGGGATCCTCATCTCGGCTTCCAATAAAAAAGTGATCAGCAGCAGTACCGTCAATGGTATCAATCTGCCGGCCGGCACCGATCCGATGACCCGCCAGCAGGATGATCCCACTGAAAACCTCACCCTGCCCCGCCAGGTACCCACCCGCATGGGGCCTTATGAAGTAACCTATTTAAAAGATTCGGCGGGCAATGAGAAGGGACGCAAGTTTTACGAATTATCCTTCATCAAAAAAGATCCTGTTACCAAAGAGATCCAGGAGCAGTTTATCCTGAAACCCGATGTGTACATGATGAAGGACAACAACATGAGCAGCAACCCCGATACCCGTAATTATCTTACCAAGGATGTATTTACTTATCTTTCTTTTGCGGCGAATGATAAAAACCTGGATACGGCCCAGTTCCATATCACCGAAATGAATGAAGGTGATACAGCCTTTTACAGCAAAGGCATCGTTGTGCTCAATAAGGTGATCCGCAACCCCAATAATGCCCGCTATCATTTCAGTCCCGATGATGCCGCCCTGATGGCGGATATCACCGTCATCAGCAAAGACAGTATGCATTACCCGGCCATGCCGCTGATACAGGTGGACAGTCTGGGCATTAAGAACACCGATGATACCCTTTATGCCCAGAATATTTATCTCCGTTTTGCCGGCGTAACGGATGGCAAAAAAATCAAAGTGGGTATTAAGGAATCCGACAGGATCATTGATTTCATCACCCTCAAAGCCTATATCTTCCCCTGGATCAACCTGGTTTGGCTGGGATTAATTATCATGGCCATCGGTATCATCCTGAGCATGCTCCGGCGGATGAGTCTCCCTGCCCTGTGGAATGCTGTAATACTGGTGGTTTCGGCCGCGGCCCTTTTCTACATGTTCCTGTTTGCCAACAATTGACGCCGGTTTTTTACGTTATCGCTTAAACCGGTCCGGCACTTATTTGTTCTTTTTGAGTAAACTTTAAGGTTACCTTACGCATCTAATTGTATAAATTGGATGTCAGAACAACAGCATTTATCATGTTTGGTACCCCTAAAAATATTTTGTACAGGATCAGTTTCCTGTTGCTGGCACTGATGCTGGGCAGGCAGCAGCACAGCCATGCGCAAAGTACCGGGGCCAGTGTTCTTTATGGCGCCAACGACAGCATCCCGGTAGAGATAATTGTGTTTAATGGCGACAGCATGGTAGCCCGTACCCTCACCCCTTTTTATACCTATTCCCGTATCAGCCGGGCCAGCGCCGATGCCATTTCCCGCTGGACAAGGCTCCGCAATGCCGTTTATGTTACCTACCCCTATGCCCGCCGGGCCGGGGAAGTTATCAATGATATCAACCGGAAACTGGAGGGTGTTACCGACGGGGCCAGGCGCCGGGCCTATATCCGCAGCCGGGAAAGCGAACTACGGAAAGAATTCACCGAGCCCCTTACCAACCTGTCCGTTTACCAGGGAAAGGTGCTGATGAAGCTGATCAACCGCCAAACAGGCAATAACTGTTACGAAATCATCAAAGAATACAAAAACGGCCTCACCGCCCGCTTCTATCAAACCGTGGCTTTCTTCTTCGGATCCAGCCTGAAACAGCCCTATGATGCTTCCGGGGAAGACCAGGAGATAGAAAGAATCGTGCAGGAGGTAAACCGGCTTTACGGTTTCAAAGGCTGATCCCCCTCCCTTTTTCCAAAAAAATAGACCGATATCAGTTTCCCGCCTGTCCGAAATCAGTTGCTGCCGGAAGGCTTTGCCCTAGCTTTATTAAGAATTCAACTACTATCATGAAAGCTAAGCGCATTAACCCAACAGCGGCTAAGCATGTTGTGCCTGACCGCACCCGGAAAGCCAAAGCCGGTGATATCACACCCGGCAGCACGGTCGCCGAAAAAAGAACCAATACGATTAACGACCGTGTGAAAGCCCGCATCAACAAGGAAGCAGGTGAATTACAGCAGCTGACCGTTGGACTGGATGGAACGAAACTGAATGAACAAACGATCCACTACCTGGCCAATTTTTCCAGGGAAGAGCAGATCCAGATTCTTAACCAGTTGCAGCACGACCTGCGGTTTGACGTAGCCCGGCAAAACCCGGATGAGATCCTTTCGAAAGGCTGGCGTGAGGGAGAATATCCCTATCTGAACCTCATGTCGAGAAAGAATTATGAGCGCCAGAAATACGATCTGCAGGTAGAATTACTAAAGCTGCAATCCTGGGTAAAGGAAACCGGGCACCGGGTGGTGCTCCTTTTTGAAGGCCGGGATGCAGCCGGCAAAGGGGGTACTATCAAGCGATTCATGGAACACTTGAATCCCCGGGGCGCCCGGGTGGTGGCGCTGGATAAGCCCACAGAAGAAGAAAAAGGCCAATGGTATTTTCAGCGTTATGTAAAGCATCTGCCTTCGAAGGGAGAAATCGTGATGTTCGACCGTTCCTGGTATAACCGGGCCGGCGTGGAACATGTGATGGGCTTTTGTTCGGGTGATGAATACCAGCAGTTTATGCGGGAAGTACCCGAATTTGAGCGGAACCTCATCCGGAACGGGATCTACCTCTTTAAATTCTGGTTTTCGGTGAGCCGGGAAGAACAGCGCCGCCGCTTTAAAGACAGGGAAAAGCATCCCCTGAAGCAATGGAAGCTATCTCCGGTTGACCGGGCCTCGCTGGATAAATGGGATGCCTATACCGATGCCAAGGAAAAGTTGTTCTTTTTTACCGATACAACCGATTCCCCCTGGATCGTGATAAAATCCAATTGCAAGAAAAGGGCCCGCCTGAATGCCATGCGGTACCTTTTGCATAAGTTCCAGTATACCAATAAGGATGAGAAAAATATCGGGAAGATAGACCCCTTAATTGTGGGCCGCTCCAATGTGATTTATGAAATTGGCGAAGACAGCACCCGGAATAAAATTGCCGCTATAACCTGAGTTAAACAGCCCATTTTGCTGTACTTTGTTAAGCCTTTGGGAAATTTATTCACGGGACCGGTCTGCCCGCTTATTAACGGCTGTAAATCTGTAAATTGCAGTCCAAATTTTGATACATGAAATTGGACCTGCTGGCTTTTGGTGTTCATCCCGATGATGTGGAGCTGAGCTGTGCCGGTGTTTTGCTGAACGAAAAGAAAAATGGTAAGGCTACCGGTATCATTGATCTTACCGAAGGCGAGCTGGGCACCCGGGGTACGGCAGCAACCCGGAAAGCCGAAGCTGCTGCGGCAGCGGCCATCCTGGAAGTGGATATCCGCGAAAACCTGGGAATGGCCGATGGGTTCTTCCAAAACGATGAATCCCACCAGCGAAAAGTAATCCGGGCCCTGCGCAGCTACCAGCCCGAAATAGTTCTTTGTAATGCCCCGGCCGACCGTCATCCGGATCATGGCCGTTCGGCCCGCCTGGTGGCTGATGCCGCTTTTTTATCGGGATTAAAAAAGATTGAAACCGGTGAACTGGCAGCCTGGCGGCCTAAATATGTTTTTCACTATATTCAGGACCGGTTTTTACAACCCGATTTTGTAGTGGATATTACCGATGTGTTTGATCAGAAGATCGAATCTATCAGGGCTTATGGCACGCAGTTTCATAACGGGCAGGAAGCCGGCGGCCCCCAAACCTATATCTCTACCCCTGAATTTCTCGACAGCGTCATCTACCGCCATAAATGGTTTGGAAAGATGATCGGTGTTAAATATGCGGAAGGTTTTATCACCGAAAAAATGATCGGCTTCCGCAATTTTGATGCACTCATAAAAGAAAATACCTGATAAATTCAATTATTCATGGCTACACCCAAGTTTGTAAATGTGAAAGGTTCTACATTTCACCAGGAACTCAAAAAACGCGTTAACCAGTATTTCAGCGCCAACCAGATTTCACTTACCGGAAATTTCAATCTCTATTTCAAGGCCATCCTGTTCTGGTCGGTTTATATCGCACTCTATATCCACGTTATCTTCTTCACCCCGGTGGCCTGGATCGCCCTGCCCGAGTGCATACTGATGGGCGTGGTAACCGCTGCCATCGGCTTTAATGTGATGCATGATGGCAGCCATGGCAGTTTCAGCCGGCGTAAATTCTGGAACAAAGTGGCGGCTTTCTCCGTGAATGGCCTGGGCGTAAGCGGCATCATGTGGAATAACAAGCACAATATCATTCACCATACCTATACCAATATCGACGGTGTGGATGATGATATCGAAATCAAACCGATGCTGCGTATGTGCCGTACCCAGAAAAAATACCTGATCCACCGCTTTCAGCATATCTATGTATGGTTTTTGTACCCCCTGCTGATGCTGCAGTGGGTATTCAAATCCGACTATAAAAAATATTTTTCTCAGAAGATCGGTGAAGTACCGCTGAAGAAGATGAGCGCTTTTGAACACATCGCCTTCTGGATTGCAAAGCTGGTATATGCCTTTATCATGATTGCCGTTCCTATCTGGCTCGTGGGCTTCCTGCCCTGGCTGATTGGCTACCTGGCGATTTCCTTAACGGCCGGTTTCCTGCTCAGCATCGTGTTCCAGCTGGCCCATACCGTGGAAGAAACCAGCTTCCCGATGCCCAGCGGTGATTTGAATAAGATTGAGAATGAATGGGCGATCCACCAGGTGCAAACCACCGCCAATTTCGCCACCCGTAACCGGCTCATCAGCTGGCTGCTCGGCGGTTTGAATTTCCAGATCGAACATCACCTTTTCCCCAAGGTATCCCATATACATTATCCCGCCATCAGCAAGATCATCCGGCAAACCTGCGAGGAATTTGGTATCCGGTATATCGAATTCCGGAAGATGCGCCATGCCATCGTTTCGCATACGGCCCACCTGAAGCGGATGGGACGGGCTTAAACCGCTGCATAAAGCGATTCCTTCCGGCTGCGGTTTTCTCCGCCGCAGAAATGGCTATCTTATCGTAAATTCGCCATTCAAAATAATAACTGATGAGCGAAGATAAGACCCTGAATTTCCTGGAAGAGATCATAGAAGATGACCTGAAAAACGGCAGGTATAAAAGCATTCTCACCCGCTTCCCCCCCGAGCCGAATGGCTACCTGCATATCGGCCATGCCAAAAGCATTTGCCTGAATTTCGGACTGGGATTAAAATATGGCGGCCAAACCAATCTTCGCTTCGATGATACCAACCCCGTTACCGAAGAAACCGAGTACGTGGACAGTATCAAGGATGATATCCGCTGGCTGGGCTTTAACTGGGCACAGGAACTCTACGCCTCCGATTATTTTGACACGCTTTACCAGTATGCCGTCAGCCTGGTGCAAAAAGGCCTGGCCTATGTAGATGATTCCACCTCGGAAGAGATAGCCGCCATGAAGGGCACCCCCACCGAACCGGGTAAGGAAAATACTTACCGCAACCGCAGCGTGGAAGAAAACCTCCGCCTCTTCACCGAAATGAAGGAAGGCCGCTACAAGGACGGCGAAAAAGTTTTACGGGCCAAAATCGATATGGCACACCCGAATATGCTCATGCGGGATCCCATCATCTACCGCATCAAACATGCGCACCATCACCGCACCGGCGATAAATGGTGTATTTACCCGATGTACGATTTTGCGCACGGACAGAGCGACAGCATCGAAAATATCACCCATTCCATCTGTACACTCGAGTTTGTGCCCCACCGCGAACTGTACGACTGGTTTATCGAAAAACTGGAAATATTCCCTTCCCATCAGTACGAGTTTGCCCGCTTAAACATGACCTACACGGTAATGAGTAAACGCAAATTGCTGCAGCTGGTGAACGAGAACCATGTGAGTGGCTGGGATGATCCCCGCATGCCTACCCTGAGCGGTTTCCGCCGCAAGGGCTATACCCCCGAAAGCATCCGCACTTTCTGCGATAAAATCGGCGTGGCCCGCCGGGAGAATTTCATCGATCTCAGTCTCCTTGAGTTTTGCCTGCGGGAACACCTGAATGCCGTTGCCTTGCGGGTAATGGCCGTGCTGGATCCGGTGAAGCTGATCATTGATGATTATCCGGAAGGAAAAACAGAAGAAATGACAAGCGAGAACGGCCCGGATGAGAGCATGGGTACCCGTACCCTCCCCTTCAGCCGGGAATTATGGATCGAACGGGAGGATTTCATGGAAGAACCGGCTAAAAAATGGTTCCGCCTGGCACCCGGTCAGCTGGTGCGTTTAAAAAGCGCCTATATTGTAAAATGCGAAAGTTTTGTAAAAGATGCTGATGGGCAGATCACCGAGATTCATTGCACCCATCTTCCCGGCAGTAAAAGCGGTAATGATACCAGCGGTATCAGTGTAAAAGGTACCATCCACTGGGTGAGCGTGCCGCATGCGGTTGCCGCTGAAGTGCGTTTATATGACCGCCTGTTCCGGGTGGAAAATCCGGCTGCTGAAGAGGGAGATTTTAAGGATCATCTCAATCCCGGTTCCTTACAGGTAATTCCGCAAGCCTTCATAGAACCTTCACTGGCCAATGCCAGTATGGATGCCCGTTACCAGTTTATCCGCAAGGGCTATTTCTGCCTGGATAAGGATGCAACAAAAGAAAAGCTTGTATTCAACCGAACAGCCACGCTGAAAGATGCCTGGGCTAAAGAGGTGAAGAAAGGCTAAGGAGCGGGAGTAAAAGAATAAGAATGAAGTAACAGGAAATCACCTGCTTCTCCTCAGGTGGTTTCTTTTACTTTAGTAAGGGGCATACCGGGGAAAATAGCCCCCAGTAGCACAAGAAACGATGCGCCCAGCATCAGGTAAATACCATTTAATTTCTGCGGGCAGTAATTATTATAACAGGAAACAAAAAGCACATAGGTTTTGATACAGTAGGCCAGCAGAAATGCCGCCAAAAAAAGGTTGACCCGCTTGGCCCATACCCTTGGTAAAATCATACATACCAGTATCATCGAAGCGAGGGGTACGATAAACACACCCGGGCGGCCATATTGATTTTTATAGCTGTAGAACCCTGTAAACTGCTGGTGCAGATCTTCATAATACGTCCACGGCATAAAGCAGGCAGCGATCAGGGCCACGCAGGCCAGCAGCCCAAGAATATTCAGTATTTTGACAAACATGATTACCGGATTGAAAAATCGCCAGTACAGTAACTGGCGATTTTTTGAGGTCCCGACCGGATTCGAACCGGTGTAGAAGCTTTTGCAGAGCTTTGCCTAACCCCTCGGCTACAGGACCAATTTTGAGGATTCGTTTTTAACGAGTGCAAAAATAGGGTAATTTTATCAAAAAATAAGTATGTCCAGAATTGCGGAATCCGAACTGATCATAAACGACCGTGGAGCGGTATACCACCTCAATTGCCGGCCGGAGGAAATAGCAGACACGATCATCACAGTTGGCGACCCCGACCGGGTGGCCACGGTAAGTAAGCACTTCGATAAAATCGAATATAAAAACCAGCACCGGGAGTTCATTACCCATACCGGTTATATCGGCAGCAAGCGCCTTACCTGCGTAAGCACGGGTATTGGTCCGGATAATATCGACATCGTTATCAACGAACTGGATGCCCTGGTCAATATTAACCTCGGCACAAGGATGATCAATGAACAGCTGCGCTCCCTGCACATTATCCGTATGGGCACTTCGGGTTCGCTGCAACGCGAAATCCCGGTAGACAGTTTTGTGGCCAGCACACACGGACTGGGATTGGATAACCTGATGAATTTCTATATTCAGCATAATAATGAGGAAGAAAAACAACTCATCCAGGCTTTCAACACCCATACACAGATGAACCAGGGGATTTCGGCTCCCTATATCAATACCGCCGGTATGTCGCTGCTAAAGCACTTCGTGGAAGGCTTCCACCAGGGAATCACGGTTACCTGTCCGGGCTTTTATGGCCCCCAGGGAAGGGTATTAAGGATGGGACTGAATCACCCGGCCCTGATTGATCAGCTTACCAGCTTCCGTTTTGGGCAGTACCATATCACCAATTTTGAAATGGAGACCTCGGCGATTTACGGCATGGGCAAGGTGCTGGGGCATCAATGCCTTTCGCTCAGCGCCATCGTGGCTAACCGTATTTCAAAGGAATTCAGTAAAGATGGGAATGCAGCTGTTGAACAATTGATCAAAAAAGGACTCGAAATCGTTTGCGGAATGTGAAATATTGAAATAAGAAATGGTTGGGGGTTTTGCGTTATGGATTAAGCGTTGAGAATTATGAATGGATAGCCGGGGTTCACGGCATGATCTTACGGGATTTTCATAACCCCACTCCTTCTCCAGGCATTCTCAACCTGGTAAACCCATCAAACCTGTTAACCTTATCAAACTTATTAAATTTATCAAATCGCTCCATCTCGCCCATGCAACTAACCTTCTATAAATACCAGGGAACCGGCAATGATTTCATCATTCTGGATAACCGCGAAAACCAGGTGCCTCCGCTTGGCAGGGAGATCATCCGGGATCTGTGCAACAGGCGATTTGGTATTGGCGCCGACGGGCTGATGCTCCTGGAGAAAAAAGAAGGTTATGATTTTGCGATGGTTTACTATAATGCCGACGGGCGTGAAAGCAGTATGTGTGGAAACGGCGGAAGATGCCTCGTGAAATTTGCCTATTCGCAGGGAATTCATAAAGCCACCTATTCTTTTGTTGCAACAGACGGAGAGCACCTGGCTGAGATTGACGACAAGGGCCATGTGCGGCTGAAGATGAAAGACGTGGATGCCGTGGATGAACATGCCACTTATTCTGTTCTGAACACGGGATCGCCCCATTTTGTAAAATTCGACCGGGATGTGGCCAAAATTGATGTGCCGCTCAGCGGCAGTGAAATCCGCTACAGCAAAACATTTGCGGCCGAGGGAATCAACGTGAATTTTGTAGAGATGCTTGACAGTGACAGCATTTTTGTTCGCACGTACGAACGCGGGGTGGAAGATGAAACCCTCAGTTGCGGCACCGGCGTAACGGCTGCCGCCCTGGTAAGCGCTCACAATGAAAACGGATTTAACCGTGTGGAAGTACGTACCCCCGGCGGGCATTTAAGCGTGGAATTTGATAAGATCGATGATCAGCATTTCGAAAACATATGGCTTTGCGGACCCGCTGATTTTGTTTTTAAAGGAGAAGTAACTATTACTGTATGACAAAGGATCAGATCATTGCCGCCGCCGATCATATCTTCACCGCCCTGGCGGCTAAGTGCAGGAATGTGGAAGAAGGCCTGTTCTTTGAACGGGAGCCCGGGAAATGGTCGGTTGCCGAAAACCTGCAGCACCTTATCATCTCCACCAATACCTCCACCCTGGCCTACAGTTTACCGAAATTCCTGGTGAAATGGATCGGTGGCAGAGACAACCCGCATGGCGCCACCTACGAAGAACTGGCGGCCCGCTATTTTGCCAAACTCGATGAAGGGGCCAAAGCTTCGGGCCGCTATGTGCCGGAACCCGTTGAAGTGAAATACGGGAAAGACCGCTTACTAAAAAACTGGGAAAAAGCCACGCTCAAATTCATTTCTGCCCTTGAGCACAACCGCACCGAAGCCGATCTCGACGAGTATTTTGTGAAACATCCGCTGCTGGGCCGTATCTCACTGCGGGAGCTGGGCTATTTTACCATCTTCCATACCGAACATCACCTCCGGACTATTGAAAAAAGATTATACCCTGAATCATGATCCAGTATTTTAAAAATATCGACAGCGCAACCGTTGCAGTTGACAAACCCGAACAGGGTGTTTGGGTGAACGTATTACCCCCGCTGAAACAGGAAGAATTCAATGAGTTGAGCACCGCCCTGGATATCCCGATCGATTTCCTGAAAGACTCACTCGATATTGATGAGCGAAGCCGTTATGAAATTGATGACAATGTGAAGCTCATCGTGATCAAAACCCCTACCGAAAATAATTCGTTCAACGAAAGTGATGCCTTTTATATCACCATCCCGATCTGTATCATTCTTACCCATAACCAGATTGTAACCGTAAACTCTTTCGAAAACGAGGCCATCAAAAAATTCCTGAACAGCTTTCAGAACCGCCACCCCGATAAGAAGAATATGATGGTACTGAAGGTGTTTGAAAAAGTAACCAATAATTTCCAGGAATACCTGAAGGAGATCAACAACCGACGTAACCTGCTGGAAAAAAAATTATACGACAGTAACCGGAATGCCGAGCTGCTCGACCTGGTAAGGATCCAGAAAAGCCTGGTATATTTTGTTACCGCCCTTCGCAGCAACGAACTGCTGATGATGAAACTGGTACGCACCAATATGCTGCAGCTGAATGAAACGGAGAAAGAATTCCTGGAAGACCTGATCGTGGAAACCAGCCAGGCCCTGGAAATGGCCAACACCTACACCAACATCCTCAGCAGTACGCTTGATGCCTTTGCCAGTATCATCTCCAACAACCTGAACAATGTGCTGAAACGGCTTACTTCCATAACCATTGTCCTTTCGTTGCCCGCACTGGTAACCAGTATTTATGGTATGAACGTGCCGATTCCCGGGCAGGATCTCCCCCACTCTTTCTATGTACCCATCATTATTTCGCTGGGGGTATCGATAATCATCAGCTGGTATTTTATGAAGAAAAAATGGTTTTAAGCTTATGTTCAACATCCGGGTCTATGGCATACTGATGAACGAACTAAAACAGGTTCTCGTAAGTGACGAACTGATCCGCGGCGCCTATATCACTAAGTTTCCGGGCGGTGGTCTGGAGCTGGGAGAAGGCACCCGCGACTGCCTGCGGCGGGAGTTTATGGAAGAGATGAACCTGCGGGTAAGCGTGGAAGAACATCTTTATACAACTGATTTTTATCAGCGCAGTGCTTTCAACCCCGATCACCAGATCATTTCCATTTATTATTATGTAAAGGCCCTGGAGCCCATCAGCGTCCCCATCCGGGAACTGGCTTTCGCCTTTGATGAAAGCCAGTTAAGCGTTTACCGGCAAACCGGCGAAACCGAAACCTTCCGTTATATCAACTGGGATAATTTTTCGGGTGAGGCCCTGACCCTGCCTATTGATAAAATTGTGGCGGACCTTGTGAAGGCCCGCCACGCATAATTTTCTTTCTGTTACGGCTATTTTTCTGAATCGTTTTACTGACTGTTCCAGCTGTTGTTATCAAAGTTCATATCCGGCAAAATTTTGTCCGGATCAATCTCAACTTTTTTCAGTTCTTCCCGCACTGGTAAACGGAATGTCCATACCGCCGTATTATTCCATACCTCTGCCGGCAATTTCATTGTTCCCTTTTTCCCGGATTTGGTTTCCCAGGCAATGGTTACGGGCATCGCCATCTGGTCGAGGTTGGCAATGGTGACCTGTGCATCCTGGTTGTTTGCCCCCGATCCCTGTTTCACTTCTATTATCGCCTGATCCAGTTTATAATTTTCCAGGAACCATCCTCTCCAGAACCAGCTCAAATCTTCTCCGGCCACATTATCCATCGTTCTGAAAAAATCCCAGGGAGTGGGATGCTTATAAGCCCAGCGGCTGATATAAGTTCTGAAAGCATAGTCAAAGCGCTCGGGCCCCAGCACCTGGTTACGCAGCAGTTCCAGTGCATAACCCGGTTTAAAATAGAGCGCCGTACCGATATTTTCTTCCTTCATGGCATCGGGTGTGGTCATTATTGGTTCGGTGTTTTTGCCAAAAAGATATTGTGCCATGAAATCCATTTTCGCCGGCTGGCTCTTGTATTCGCCGTTATTAAAATCGTCATCCGCCAGGGAATTGATAAAAGTGTTGAATCCTTCGTCCATCCATCCGTATTTCCGTTCATTGCTGCCCACAATCATCGGGAACCAGGTATGCCCGAATTCATGATCGGTAACCCCAAAAAGATCTTCTTTCTCGGCTTTCCAGCCACAAAAAACGATGCCCGGGTATTCCATCCCTCCCACATTGCTGGCCACATTGGTGGCAACGGGGTACGGATATTCGAACCAGCGTTTGCTGTAATTTTCAATGCTGCCCTTTGTGTATTCCGTGGCCCGGCCCCATTTTTTAATACCAGCACTTTCTACCGGGTACACACTCATGGCCAGGGCCGTTTTGCCACTGGGGAGGTTAATACGGGCGGCATCCCAGATAAAGGCCTTGCTGGCTGCCCAGGATACATCCCGGGCATTATTGATCGTGTAATGCCAGGTAAGCATCTTGCCTGCGGGCCTTGAAGCAGGATCATTCAGTTCGGCTTCACTGCGGATGGTTACCGTTTCATCGCTTTTACGGGCTTTTGCCAGCCGTCCGGCCTGCTCAGCGGTAAGTACTTCCTTTTCATTTTGCAGGGCCCCGCTGCAAACAACAATCATGCTGGCAGGCGCTGTTATGCTGACATCAAAGTCGCCATATTCCAGGTAAAATTCACTGGGCCCGAGATAGGGCAGGGTATTCCATCCGCTCACATCATCAAACACGCACATACGCGGATACCATTGCGCCACGGCGAATATCTCACCATTTTTGGTAGCCTGGATGCCGCAGCGATCGGCCCCGTATTCGGGTAAAACAAAGGAATACTCGATCCTGATTTTCAGCACATCGCCATTGGCATTCATGGGCCGGGGCAAGCGTACCTGCATACGGGTGTCCGTTACCAGGAAATCGGCCTGCGTACCGGAACCGGGATAGCTTACCGATTTGATACGGTAACCGCCGTTAAACGACGACCTGGAATCCCCGTAACGGCTGCGGCTGTCTACCGGCATACGGGCCTGACCGCGACTGTCTTTATTAAACAGGTTTTGATCCAGTTGCAGCCACAGGAAGGGCAACTGGTGCGGACTGTTATTTTTATACGTAATAGTAACCGTTCCGGTTATCTCGTGTGTAACCTCATTCAGGGAAGCCTCAATCAGGTAATCGGCCCGGTTTTGCCAGTAGGCCGTATTGGGCTCACCGCTGGCAGCCCGGGTAAGCGTGCTGCCGGTGGGATAAAAAAACGGGGAAAATAATGCATGCGGATTATACCTGGTTTCCACCCTGGTTTCGGCCGGCTGTGCCAGCACCGTGGAAAAAGACAGGATTGAGAGGACGAGGATACCTGCTAAATGCTTCATGTAATAAAATTTGTGAACCGAAGATAACCAAAAGCCCAAAACGGGCTATACCCATTTACACGTATGGTAAGAAAGGAATTCGTTAAAATACAGAATCAGTAATCCATGGAATAAGTTACGCCTGTAAGGCCTTCGATACCCGGGATGGGCGGGTGTAATTTCATCAGGCGGATGCGGATATGTTTCACTGCAGGAAATTCATCGCGGACAGCCATGGCGATATGTTGTACCACTGTTTCGAGCAAGGGAGTGGGCCGGGCCATGATGGCGGCGGCCAGGCTGTACAGTTTTCCGTAGTCAATCGTTTGTTCAAGTGTTTGCACCTGGCCGCTTTCGGCGTACACACAATCAATATCCAGTTCATACGTATTGCCCAGGATACGCTCCTCTTCATGGATTCCATGATAGGCAAAAAAGCGGGCTTTATGAAGATGAATGGTGAACAAGGTTAACAGCTTTGAATTTAGTGTTCAGAAATTTAAATGTTTTGCATACAACCCAGCGATTTACATTATTCCTGCTTACAATAGCCCATTATCCGGCTATCTATCTTATCCGCAACCTGCCGGGCTTGTGGGCGGTTGATCTGTACCCGGTCTGCATAACGCTTACGGTTGATTTGTTCCATCACCGAATCCTATTGCTTCATTGTTTGCTGGTATTGTGCAATTAAATCCACCAGTGCCCTGCCAGGGCCGGCTTGTTCATTTTACCGCATTCTTTTCAAACCAGGTATCCCAGGCCTTCTGCGCCAGTTGGGAGGCAGATTCCTGGGCAAGGCCTCTTATTGAAAGGAAGAGAAGAATGACAAAAAAAAGTTCTGCATTGATAAAGAGTGTTCAGTGACTCCGTTTTCTCATTTAGTGCAGTCCTTTTTCGCCCAGGTAACGCTCCGCGTCCAGGGCGGCCATACAACCGCTGCCGGCGGCAGTAACAGCCTGGCGGTAGATTTTATCCTGTACATCCCCGCAGGCAAATACCCCTTCAATATTGGTTTTGGAGGAACCCGGAATGGTTTTGATGTAGCCGGCTTCATCCATATCAATCCATCCTTTAAAAATATCGCTGTTGGGCTGGTGACCGATGGCTACAAAGAAAGCGCTCACAGGCACTTCCTGCATTTCGCCGTGCTGGTTGTTTTTGATACGAACCGCTTCCACCTTCTTATCTCCCACCACTTCGGCTGTTTCACTGTGCCAGTAGACCTTAATATTGGCCGTATTCAGTACCCGTTCCTGCATCACTTTGCTGGCCCTCATTTCGCCGCGGCGCACAATCATATGTACCTGTGAGCAGATTTTAGAAAGATAAAGCGCCTCCTCGGCAGCGGTATCCCCCGCCCCAACGATGGCCACTTCTTTTCCCTTGAAGAAAAACCCGTCGCAAACGGCACAGGCACTCACACCATATCCGTTCAGGCGCTGTTCACTTTCAAGGCCCAGCCATTTAGCACTGGCCCCTGTGGCGATGATCACTGCATCGGATTCGATCCATTTTTCCTCATCAATTTCCACTTTCAGCGGGTGCCCTGAAAAGTCGACCTTTGTGGCCAGACCGTACCGGATATCGGTCCCCATGCGGCGGGCCTGGTTTTCGAAATTCACCATCATATCGGGTCCCTGGATTCCATCGGGATAGCCCGGGTAATTCTCCACTTCTGTGGTAATGGTTAGTTGGCCGCCGGGCTGAATACCCTGGTAAAGCACGGGGTTTAATCCTGCCCGTGAAGCATAGATGGCAGCGGTATAACCTGCCGGTCCTGATCCGATAATCAGGCAATGTATTTTTTCTGCACTCATAATAATGGGTTGAAATGAAGCACGAATTTACTGGATAAATCAAAGCAATTCGCTACCGGGCAATAACGGTTCCATACCAGCTGGCATAACCGCAAAATGCCCCGAGCGCACCATTGCTGATATTACCCGTTACCTTACCGGGCTGGGAGAAAGGATTGCCCACACTTTGCTGGTTGAACTCCCAGGTGCTCCAGAAGGTATACGTATCCTTGTCAATATTGCTGAGCTTGAAGGTTACCGTATCTCCCTTATGAAAGAAGTTTTCGCCGTTGGCAGGCGGGTTGTTACGATCGATACCCGGATCGGCCTGGGCGGTATAGGTGGTGCCATCCACAAATTCGTCATTAAAAACCGAGTTCAGCGCCGGTAAAAAGCGGCCACTGTTCACTTTTGTGAAATACCGGACATAGTTACCCAATCCCGGAGGATCGGTGATACGGCCCATCAGCACCCGTTTGGTGGTATCCGGGTTTTGCGGGGCCACTTTAAACCAGAGCGAATCGGGGTATTTAACGAGCAGCGGAATAGTGGTGCTGGCGCTGTATTGCTTGCCGCCTGCATTGATGGTGAGACTATACCGCTTATTGAATTCGCCCATAAAGGCGGTGGAAAGACTGGAAGAGTCGATGCCATAATAATAAGCCACGTACTGACCGGTTAAGGGAACGGTATATTCCTTCAAAGTGTGCGTGAGAGTTCCGTTGGATACGGTGATGCTGGCGTTATGAATAAAGGAGGCAGCAAGGATCTCCGGGCTGATCTGACCGAAATAGTTGAGACTTTTGGTTAACACCACCCGGGGCGGCTGCCCGTTTTCGATCTGGGCATCCACCACCAGCACATCATCGGAATTTTTGAGCGGAAAATTGACATTTTTCTCGCAGGAACCGAAAAAGATGATCACCAGCAGGGTAAACAGTATATTTTTCATGGCAGGTAAAATTAGCTAATAATTAAAAATCACATTTCAATTCCTGTTAATTAATCGCTAATGATATAACAAAAAAAAATCCCCCGGGTTTAGCCGGGGGAGGATGTAATAACCCATCAGAATATGATTAACCCAGGTAGGCCTTGAGGGCACCACTGTAGCGGGCTTTTTGTAAACGTTTAATGGCTCTTTCCTTGATCTGGCGGATACGTTCTTTGGTAAGATCGTATTTCTGGCCGATCTGTTCGATGGTAACGCCGTTTTCGCCATCCAGGCCGAAGTAGGCATTCACAATTTCAGCTTCACGAGGGCTGAGGGATTTGAGTACCCGGCGGATCTCGTTTTTCAGTGAATCGTGCATCACATCCTCATCGGTTTCATCGCCGCCCTTGAGCAGATCGCCCATGGCCACATCTTCTGCCTCGTGCACCGGAGCATCCAGTGAGGTATGGCGGGTATTGCTCTGGAAGATGTTGTTGATCTCTGTTTCACTCATTTCCAGCAATTCGGCCAGTTCTTCGGTAGAAGGCTCCCGCTCGTGCTCCTGTTCAAAAGCCATATAGGCTTTGTTGGCCTTATTGTAGGTACCGATTTTGTTCTGGGGCAAACGTACCAGCCTTCCCTGCTCGGCCAGGGCCTGCAGAATCGACTGACGGATCCACCAAACGGCGTAAGAGATAAATTTGAAGCCCTTGGTTTCATCGAAACGCTGGGCAGCCTTGATCAGACCGAGATTGCCTTCATTGATCAGATCGCTCAGCGATAAACCCTGGTGCTGGTACTGCTTGGCTACGGATACAACGAAACGGAGGTTGGCCTGCACCAGTTTATCAAGGGCACGCTGGTCGCCCATCTTGATTTTCTGAGCCAGGATGGTCTCCTCCTCGGGAGTGATCATGGATATTTTGGAAATTTCCTGCAGATATTTCTCAACCGCCTGTGAGTCACGGTTGGTAATCTGCGTTGCGATCTTTAATTGCCTCATTTGCTTAAACTTATGTTGGATTCAGACTTTATAACAACTCTAAGACACTATTTGTTAGGTAAATGTTGCAAAAGGCTGGTTAATGCCTCTAAATCTGAAAAAATAGTTTGCAAAAGTACGATTTGATGGCCGCATTTCATAGCGTTTTAGCGAAAAATGACTTAAAAAGTGGATAAGTAGGGGTTTTGTGGATATCAGCGGTAAATTATACTACAATATAAGGCCGCTTCTCCCGATTTGCAATCCCGTACTATTCAATTTGCCCCTATCCTGCCTATCTTTGGGATATGATAGCAGAATTACGCTCAGACACTTTTACAAAACCCAGCCAGGCCATGCTGGATGCTATGCTGAAAACAGCAGTTGGCGATGACGTTTTTGGAGAGGATCCCACTGTAAATCAATTAGAAGCAATGGCGGCCGGGATGTTTGGTATGGAAGCTTCCCTGTTTTGCCCCAGTGGCACCATGACCAACCAGATTGCCATCAAATGCCATACGCAGCCGGGCGATGAGGTTATCTGTGATAAGATGAGCCATGTTTACATTTATGAAGGCGGCGGCATCGCTTTCAATAGCGGCAGCCAGGTGAAACCCCTGGAAGGCGACCGTGGCCGGATCAGTGCCCCCCAGGTGCTGGAAGCCATCAATCCCGATGATGTACACAAGGCCAGAACCAGCCTGGTGAGCCTGGAAAATACGGCTAACCGGGGAGGTGGAAGTTGCTATGAATTTGGTGATATAGAATCAATTAAAGAGGTTTGCTTACAAAATAATCTGAAGTTGCATTTAGACGGCGCCCGTTTATGGAATGCCCTGGTTGCCCGGGGCGAAAGTCCCAGGCAATACGGAGAAATCTTCGATAGTATTTCGGTTTGCCTCAGCAAGGGACTGGGTGCGCCTGTTGGCAGTTTACTGCTTGGTAACCGGGATTTTATAAAGAAAGCCAGAAGGGTAAGAAAGGTTATGGGGGGTGGAATGCGACAGGCCGGTTACCTGGCTGCTGCCGGCATTTATGCGCTTGAGAACAATATTGAGCGCCTGGCAGAAGATCATCTTCATGCCAAATCCATTGCCTCGGCGCTGCTGAAGAAGGACTTTATCGGTAAGATCATGCCCGTGGAAACGAATATCCTCATCTTTGAAGTAAGCGGGCGTTTTACCGCAAAGGATTTCTGCAATATTTTACACCAGCACAAGATTTTCTGCCTGCCCATTTCTCCTTCACAGGTACGTATGGTAACCCATCTTGATTTTACTAAAGAAATGCTAAATAAGCTGGTTGAACTGATTGAGGCATTATAGTTGGTAAAGAGCAGGGCGACCCAACTCTACTTCACCAAACCAACCAACAATGATGCTTCGTACCATGCTGGCCATGGCAACCGCCATGCTATTGGGTCAATCCTGCAAAAAAGCCGGTGACAGCAACTCCGGCAACAGTACCGCCGCCGTTAATTTTATTTTCAAATTCGATTCCACACAGGTACGGCTTGATGCCCTGGGGCAACCCTCGGTGATGCCGGCGAACCACAAGGCACAATCTCCCCGTTTTAACCTCATGAGCGCCCATTACGTGGAGATGACACCCAACGAATTTACCGCCCTGGGCGCCGGATCCGTTCTGTACAAGGCACCGGAAGTAACCACAGGCGGCGCCAAAGCCATCGATTTCAGTGCCTCCCGCTTTGCGGGAAATAACCAGGTATTTCTGAGTGTGCCGGTTTCCAGTTTTGCTGCAGGCACTTATAACTGGCTGAGGGTTTCCCTGGCTTACCAGAACTACAATGTTTATATGAACACAGCCGGCCAAACCATTGATGCCACCGTAGCCTCCTTTATCGGTTTTAACACCTATCTCAGCCGTTACAAGGTAAAAGACTCTACCGTAACAGTAAATGCCAATAAATTACAGGGCTATTGGGCCGTAGAAGGCAAATACCTGGGTTATGGATTCCTGAGCACCGGTCAGGCCCCGCCGGGCGCCACCACCGTGCCCAACCCGCTTTTTGCCACCTCTCCCATTCCGGCCGGTTCCTGTCTGGTAACGGGAAAGTTTGAAACACCGCTGCAGGTGACCGGGAAAGAGACAGCCGATATCAATATCGTGGTATCCCTTTCCACCAATAAAAGCTTTGAATGGATTGATGCCGATGGCAACAGCAGTTTCGATCCCGATCATGGGGATGCCGTGATTGATATGGGGATACGCGGAATGCTGGTGAAAAAGCAGTAATGAAGCAAAAGCTTAACTAAAGTCAAATGCTAAAAGCCGGCGGCTGATTGCTGATAACGCTAAAGAGCGTGGTTTTATGTAAAGTTTGAATGTCGCAGTTCTGAAAAGCTGCGGCATTTTTTTTAGCGTAAATTGCGGTTCGAAAGTTAATGGCTAACAGCTCACAGATATAAAGACTTCAAAAATGCTTCCTAACATATCCCCCACTTCCACCCCTGCCTGGCAGGCGCTGTTGCAGCACCGTAATTTGTTCGATCAGGTGCATATGCGTGACCTCTTTTATAATGACAGCGACCGCTTCAGCAGTTTCTCCATCCTGCAGGAAGACCTCTTATTTGATTATTCCAAGAATATTATCACAGAAAATACCCTCAGCCTGCTGTTACAACTGGCCGGGGAAGCAGGCTTGCGCAAGGCCATAGAAGCCATGTTTACCGGTGAAAAGATCAATGAAACCGAACAGAGAGCCGTACTGCATACAGCCCTGCGGAATTTTTCGGGCAACCCGGTACTGACGGACGGCAGGGATATCATGCCGGAAATAAAAGCCGTGCAGGCACAGATGCAGGATTTTTGCCGGCAGATTCATAGCGGCAGCTGGAAGGGTTTCACAGGCAAGCCTATCCGCTATATCGTAAATATCGGCATTGGCGGCAGCGACCTGGGCCCCGTCATGGTTACGGAAGCACTGCGCCCCTACTGGGTGGAAGGCATCCAAACCTTCTTTGTAAGTAATGTAGACGGCACACATATTGCCGAAACGCTGAAACGGGTGAACCCCGAAGAAACCCTGTTCCTGGTAGCCAGCAAAACATTCACCACCCAGGAAACCATGACCAATGCCCTTACAGCCAAGGCCTGGTTCCTCGAAGCGGCTAAGGATGAAAAGGCGGTGGCCAAACATTTCGTGGCCCTGTCTACCAACAAAACAGCTGTGGAAGCCTTCGGTATCGACCCCGTTAATATGTTTGTTTTCTGGGATTGGGTGGGTGGCCGTTACAGCCTCTGGAGTGCCATCGGTTTATCCATCGCCCTCACCATCGGGTACGAAAATTTTGAAGCCCTGCTGAAAGGAGCTTATGCGGCTGACAAGCATTTCCGCGAAACTGATTTTGAAAATAATATACCGGTAATTATGGCCCTGGTAGGCATCTGGTATACCAATTTCTGGGGCGCTGCCACCGAAGCCATCCTGCCCTACGATCAGTATCTCCATCGCTTTGCAGCTTATTTCCAGCAGGGAAATATGGAGAGCAACGGCAAATACACCGACCGTAACGGCAACCGGGTTGACTATCCCACTGGCCCCGTTATCTGGGGCGAGCCGGGCACCAATGGTCAGCATGCTTTCTACCAGCTGATTCACCAGGGCACCCAGCTGATCCCCTGCGATTTTATAGCACCTGCCATCAGTCATAACCCCATCGGCGATCATCATACCAAGTTGCTGAGCAATTTTTTTGCCCAGACTGAGGCCCTGATGAATGGGAAAGAAGACAGCAATCCCTACCGCCAGTTCGAAGGCAACCGCCCTTCCAACTCCTTCCTGCTTAAACAGGTTACCCCCTTTACACTGGGCAAGCTGATAGCTTTTTATGAGCATAAGATCTTTGTACAGGGCATCATCTGGAATATTTACAGTTTTGATCAGTTTGGCGTGGAGCTGGGTAAACAACTGGCCAATAAGATTCTGCCCGAACTCGGGGATGAGCAACCCGTGGAGGGCCATGATTCATCCACCAACGGGCTGATCAATGCGTACAAAGCTTTCCGTAAATAAATTACGGCGGCTTAGTAAGTGGGGGGTGTATACAATTGTGTTTCCTGGAAGATATAGAATTTGCTGAGCTTCCCCCCTGCCTTGGTTCGTACAATAATATTCCGGCAATCGGCCGCCACTTTCGCCTGCCCTTCAATCTCCTCCAGTTCCATTTTCCAGAGTTTATTTCCTTTCTGCGCCAGGATGGTATATTCCTTGCTTTTGGCCGAAATTTTCCCCACGGCAATCATATTTTCATTGATTCTTGAAAGGCGGGGTTTGAAAGGCGTGTTGTTATACAGCACATTGTCAATCACAGGAGCCCTGTTTCCCGTACATTCCAGGTAGATCACCCGGTTGATGATGGGGCCGGGGTTGATGGGCTGTCCATCCTCTCCCATCCTTACGGTGCCGGGCAGCATGGAAGTATAAAAAGCGCTTGCCTTCCGGATAAGGGTGCCCGTTTTCTGGGCGTTGGTAACCAGGCAGGTGCCCAGGAATGCTATGCTCAGTAAAATAAGTCTCATAAATGTAAGATTTAAGTCAGCCTAATTGGTATAATATCTTCCTGTTAAAGTTTAGCAAAGATAAGGGCATAAAAAATCCTCCCGGAAGGGAGGACTTTTCAAGTAGTTAGTTTCGGGTATGTATTACCATTTGTCGACTTCCTCGCCGCTGCCATTATCAGCCGGGGCAGCATCTTCGGCCGGCTTTTCAGTGACAGGAGCTGGTGTTTCAACAACAGCTGCCTTTACTTCGGCGCCGTTCTCGCCGGCGGGTTGTCCTTCTTCCCCTTCGTAGGGGGTATCATGGTTAAATGCATCAAAATCGAAATCAGGCATCAGTTCCGTCTTTACATAATCAACTGCTTCTCCCAAACCTTTGATAAACTTATTGAAGTCTTCTTTGTACAGGAAAATCTTGTGACGATCGTACCCATCAGAGTCAAAGCGCTTACGGCTTTCCGTAATTGTAAGGTAGTAATCATTGCCACGGGTTTCTCTTACATCAAAAAAGTAAGTCCTGCGTTTGCCAGCCCTGATCCGTTTGCTGTAAACGCTTTCCATTTTTTTGTCGTTGTTTTCGTACGCCACTGTGTAAAGTTTTAGTTTTTAACGGTTTGCCTGTTTTTTTATCAGGTTAGCAAAGATAAAATTGTTTTTGAATCCACAAAATATAAGGCAGAATATTTGGGGGGATGTGGGCGGGATGTGGATTTTGACTAAAACCCGCCAGGGGCAACGGTTTCACTTTTCGTCATTAGTTTTCCCGCTCCTGCTCCTGCTGCCGGGCATACATTTCGGCATAGAGCCCGTTACGGGCCAGGAGCTCTTCATGGGTGCCTTCTTCTGCAATAGCGCCCTCGTTGAGGACTATGATCTTATCAAAAGTAAAAAGGGAAAAAATACGGTGAGTGATGATGAGGGCTGTTTTGTCGTGGAGGTAGGCGTACAGGTTACTGATGATTTCTTTTTCCGTACGGGCATCAACGGCGCTCAGGCAATCATCAAATAGCACGATCCGGGGATCTTTCACCAGGGCCCGGGCAATAGAAATCCGCTGTTTCTGGCCTCCGCTCAATGTTACGCCCCGCTCCCCGATCAGTGTATCATATCCCTGCTGAAACTGCAGTATCTCCTTATGCACCCCCGCCTGTAACGCTGCCTTGCGGATACGGTCATCATCCGCCTCCGCGAGTCCGAAACTGATATTATTACTAACGGTATCACTGAAAAGAAACACGTCCTGTGGCACATAACTGATCTGCGAGCGGAGGCTGTTGAGCCGGATCCTGTTCAGCGGAACCCCGTCATAGCTGATCAGGCCCTGCGAAGGCTCATACATATGCAGGAGCAACTGGGCAAGGGTTGATTTGCCGGATCCGGTCCGGCCCACAATGGCAATCTTTTGTCCGGGCTGAATGTTCAGGCTGAAATTCCTGATGGCTTTGATACCGGTGTGGGGATAGGTAAAACTGATATCCTGCATCGAAATCTGCCCCTGTAATACCGGTTGCACACTGTCTTTTTCATCCCGGATACCCGGAGTGATCTGCAGAAATTCGTTAATCCTTTTCTGGGAAGCCGCCGCCCGCTGTATCATACTGGCTGTCCACCCGATAGCACTCACCGGGAATGTCAGCAACTGGATATACATCACAAACTCTGCGATCTTGCCCACATCCGTGCTGTTGCCCCTTACCACTTCCAGGCAGGCCACCATAATGGTGAAAAGTGTGCTGAGGCCAATGATCAGGGCCATGCTGGGAAAATAAATGGCCTCTGTTTTGGCCAGGCTCAGGGCATTACTCCGGTACTCCTCGCTGTTCTTCCGGAAAAATCCCAGCATGGCTTTTTCCTGTACAAAGGATTTAATCACCCGGATACCCGAATAAGATTCCTGTGCATTGGTGGTAAGATTTCCGAGCAGGGATTGTATCCGCTCACTTTTGCGGTTAATGATGGTGTTGACGAAATAGATGGTGATGGCCAGCACGGGCAGGGGCGAAAGGGCCACCCAGGTAAGGGAGGGACTGGCTTTGAGCATGAAAAAAATGCTGAATCCTATCACAGCCGCGAGGTTGATGAAATACATCAGGGCCGGGCCGGTGTACATGCGCACCCGGCTTACGTCTTCGGCGATGCGGTTCATCAGGTCGCCGGTGCTGTGCGTTTTATAAAACTCGGTGTCCAGTTGCTGGTAATGCGCAAATATCTCGTTCTTCTGATCGTATTCAATATGGCGGCTCATTACAATAATACTCTGCCGCATCAGGAACATGAAAAAACCGCTGATAACGGCAATGATGAGCAGGCTCAGACCGGCAAAGAGGATCCGGTGTCCCGGGTTGGCATCGAAGCGGTTGATCACAGCTTTTACCAGTATATCATAGTTTTCCGTGTTTTTATTCACAGCGGCAGCCTGCGGATCCTTGATAGTTCCCACCACCGTATTCATGATATAACCGGTTAGCTGCGGAGAAAGGATACGGAAATAGTTGGTAAGGATCACAAAAACAATTCCCAGCAAAAAATGCCAGCGGTATTTCCAGAAATATTTATTGAGGGAGGAAAGATGCTTCATCAGGTTTGTAAAGGTAGGAAAATATGGGTTGAGAGCTGAGAATTCAGGGCAAAGCATTTATGATAAAAGCTAACCGGAATCATTTTTCATTTGCTTTATTAGTTTCTACTTTTGATTTACTAATTCCTGCATTCATGAAAAGAATCCTCAACACAGGATTGCTGCTCTCTTCCTTTCCGGGTTACCTGGAATGGGGCCGCGGGCAGCATAGCTTTTTGATAGAAGCCGAAATACAAATCTTCCAGAAAGCGGTCAATGATGCGGTTTCGGTATTGCATCCCTTCACGGTTATTCCGCTTATCGGGCAAATTCTGCTGATCATCAGCCTTTTCAGGAAAAATCCCAACAGGCTGCTCACATTTGCCGGAATGGCCTGTATTGCCGGTATCATGCTCCTGTTGCTGCTTATCGGTATCATGAGTGGTAACTGGAAAATTATTGCTTCGGTGCTGCCTTTCCTGGTACTGAGTTTCTTTGTGATCCGGTTCAACCGGAAAAAGGCGGCAACCGGCTGATCCATAGCAGCACGGAGCTAACCTGAAAGCAATCATACATGCTATAAAAAAGCGGCCGGCAGTACCGGCCGCTTTTTTTGCGGATGCCGCTATTGCGTGAGCCGCATCATCGTGATAGCGGGTTGTCCCTCCACCCCGGCATCTGTCATCAGTTTTTTCAACTCCGGAGAATTGCCACGGGCTTTCGCTTTGGCCATATCGGTTACGGCAAAAATGAGCGTAACCATATTGGAGTCTTCGGCACTTCTTGCCAGCACCCGGTCAACCATTCCAAAGGAGGCCCGGGCCTCTTTACCTTCCTGGTCGAACACTTTTAACCAGGCTGCATAATCCTTCACTTTGTGGGTCACCATCATGCGATCCATTGATTCAATTTTAGACGTGTCCATCCGCAGGATGTTCAGGAAGGAAACAGAGGGAGGTCCCACCACCCCGGCTTTCTGCATGGCTTCTTTCAGGCTGGGCGAAGCGGCAAATTCTTTGGCCCTGGCCACATCACTGATAAAATCCATTACAATCACCCGATTGGAATCTTCCGCTCCCCGGCAAATCCGGAAATGCGTTACCCCATAGGCTTTCCGTACAGAATCATGCGAGAAATAAGCCGTACGCCATTTGGCAAAATCAGCCACTTTGTGCTGGATCAAAATAGCACTGGAGGGGGCTGCAGCCGCTGTTGTGTTTTTGGAGGTGTCGGCAGACGGGGTGGTATTGTCTTTTTTCTCCTCTGCATTATTACAGGATACAAGGAAAAGACAAACACAGACGGCCAGTACCGGCAGGCAAGTCGATTTTAGTTGTTGCATAAATAAGATTTAGGTATGAAAAAAAGGAACAGATCAAAGTAGAGAAAAATAATGTCAAATCAAAGCATCCGGGACAGAAAGCCAGCAATGCCTGTTAGGCAAGCTGGTTTCAGTTGAAGCAGATTAAGCTGACTGAGGGAGCCTGAGAATCAGGATCAGTAATGTTTACGGCTTCCGGTTTACTGTAACAGGGGCATAAAAAAAAGCCTCCGGGAGGCTTAGTGCGGAGAGAGAGGGATTCGAACCCCCGGACCTGTGACAGTCAACGGTTTTCAAGACCGCCGCATTCGACCGCTCTGCCATCTCTCCGCGGCAAAAATACAGTTTACATTCTTTGCTCCCAAAAAATTATTGAACCACTTGTAAAAAAGCATTTGGCCGGCCGGGATCGCTTTACGAGTTTGCAGAAAATTATAATTCCATGCATAAAAAGATACTTTCGCTCGTTTGCCTGGTACTGGCACTCCGGGCCGGTGCGCAAACGGATAGCAGCAATATTAAAAGCGCCATTGCCCGTTTTTTTGAGGGGATGCACACCTGGGATACGGCTAAAATCAACAGCAGCCTCGACAGCAGCATTTTTCTGTATTCCGTTATGAACGGCAAAGCCGGTACGCTCCTTGAAAAAGAAACGAAGGAAGAATTTTTTCAACAGGTGGTGAGCCTGCATGGCAAACAATACGAAGAGCGTTTACTCAGTTATGATATCAAAACCGATGGCAGCATGGCCATCGCCTGGACACCCTACCAGTTTTATTTTGAAGGAAAATTTTCGCACTGTGGTGTGAATGTATTCACGCTGGTGAAAAGAGCTGATGGCTGGAAGATCCTGGGCATCACCGATACCCGGCGCCGGCAGGGCTGCCTTTAGGCCGGTTTTTCAATTTCTTTTACGGGTGTAACCTCATTGATGTTTACAATGATGGGGATCACGCCCAGTTGCACCACCACCTTCTTGCCTTTTATTTCCTTTACGGTACCCACATGCCGGTTCTTGTTCATTTTCACCTTCATCCCCACCGTTATCTCCCCTCCCACTTCCTGAAATTTTTCCTGCAGTTGCTGCTGCTGCTTTTCGGCGGTAATCTTTTCCTTCTGTTTGAATAAGAGCGCATGGATCATCTGCACCACTTTATCTTTATCCTCCGCCTTGCGCCATTCGATCACCATGGCTTTCAGGCGGCGCTCCATATCCTTCACATAGGCCAGGCGTTCTTCGTTGATTTTATTCTGCTGTTTCAGGCGCTCCATTTCCTGGCGGTGCCGTTCTTTATCCATCACCTGCTGCATCTCTTTCTTCAGCCGTTCATTTTCCTTCAGTAACTGCTGCAGTTCCATTTTTTCCTTATCAAGGCGCTGAAGATCCTGCTCGGTGCGGTTGAGGAGTTTATCCAGCGTGAAATGATCCTCATCCACCAGTTTACGGGCCCTGGCAATAAGGCGTTTATCCAGGCCAATTCTTTCGGCGATGGAAAAAGTATAAGAGCTCCCTGGCTTGCCCACCACCAGTTTATACAGGGGCAGCAGGTTCTTTTCATCAAACTGCATGGCTCCGTTGATGATACCGGGCACTTTATTGGCCATCACCTTCAGGTTCAGATAGTGTGTGGTTACAATGCCGAAGCTGTGCCTGAAAGCCAGTTCTTCCATAATCACTTCGGCAAAAGCGCCGCCCAGATTAGGATCACTGCCGCTGCCCAGCTCATCAATAAAAAAGAGTGTGCGCCCGTTGGCATTTTCCATGAAGTGCTTCATATTCTTCAGGTGCGAAGAATAGGTGCTCAGCTCAAACTCGAGGCTCTGCGTATCCCCGATATGAATCATCAGCTGTTTAAAAATCCCCATCTCACTGTCGGGATGAACGGGCACCAGCAATCCACTCTGCAGCATCAGCTGCAGGAGCCCCACCGTTTTAAGGGTCACTGTTTTACCACCTGCATTGGGGCCGCTGATCACCAGGATCCGCTGTTTCTCGTGCAAATGCAAACTAACCGGGATGGTGGTTTTTTTCTGCTGGTGGTTATATAACAGCAGCAGCGGATGATAGGCATCAATCAGTTTCAGGCTGGCCTTATCACTCACCAGCGGATGGTTGCCATTCAGCGCCACGGCAAAGGCTGCCTTGGCCCGTATAAAATCGAATTCACCGGCGATATCATGATACCCTTTCAGCAGGGCGGCATATACCGACAACTGCTGGGTAAGCGTACGCAGGATACGGTACACTTCCCGGCTTTCCTCATTTTCGAGTGAAAAGATATCGTTATTGAGTTCGGTGGTTTCTTCGGGTTCGATGAAACTGGTGCGGCGGCTGTCACTTTCTCCATGCAGGATACCCTTCACCATGCGCTTCTGTTCGGCAAACACAGCCAGTACCCGCCGGCCATTCATAAAACTCTCTTCTATATCGGCCAGGTAACCCTGCTTGTTGAGCCGGGAAATCATTTTATCAAAGAGGCGGCGGAGTTCGTTGCGCTTGCGGAACAGTGTCAGGCGGATATTGGTGAGGGCTTCACTGGCACTGTCTTTTACATGGCCGGTCTCGTCCACCACTTCATCAATCATTCCGGTGATGGCTTTCTCATAATAGGAATCCTTGATCACTTCGCTGAGAGCCGGGTATGCGATACGCCGCTCGTTATCAAACCAGCGGAAGATATTCTGGGTGTTAACAGCCAGCTTGCGGATTTGCAGAAATTGTTCCCCGCTTAATACGGCGCCGGGAATACCCAGCAGTTTCAGCTCTTTCTGGAGCGACTGGGTGAATTCGTTCGGGAAATGCATCCCTCCCAGCAGCAGGTGCTTATACTCGTGCGTCTGCTGCAATTCCCTTTGAATAAATGAGAGGCGGGTGTGGATACGCAGATCGGCGGCACGGGCCCTGGCATATTCCGTGTGGCAATAGCCGGCCAGTAAGGTTCTTACCTTATCATATTCCAGTTGCACCAACGCGGAAGACGGAAAATATTTCACCGGCCTGATTTAAGGCTGCAAATTTCGGAGAAAACCGGCAAATCCGGCAAAAAGTTATCTGGCGGCCTTGTGTATGTTCTTTATTTCTTCTCTTCCACCTGCAATTCTTCCCAGGGGGTGGTGCCGTCTTTTTCGCGTTTGAAAATAAAAGCATCCGAGCTTTGCAGCACAATTTCGGCGGTGGTATATACTTTACAGCCCTCCATTAAATGACCGCCAATGGTTTTGCCGGTGCTGTCGCTGATGCTGATGTGCAGGTGAGAACCATTGACGGACAGGGTGCCGGTAAGACTTACAATTTCAAAATGGCCACTGTCGCGGGCCGCATCGGGCTGATTGGCAAAACGGATGGCATACCGGGTAAGACTGCCCGCACAGGTAACGATCCAGCCGGCCTTGATTTGTTTTTCCTGCACCCATTGCTGAATGCCGGTCTTCAGATCCTGACCTGGTTTGAGACGAAAGGCATAAACTTTTGTATCGGTCATTTTGTTAGTTTGTGCAGACTGACAGGAAGCGAGCAGCAGCAACAGCACGAAAGCGCCAAGCCGGGTAAGGTGATGTGGCCGACGGGCTGCCGGATTGAAGCGGAAAGCCCGGCGGAGCCGGCTTGCAGCGGAAAGCCGGAAATGCTGCTGAAGGGATTGTTGCGGTTGAAAGCCCATGAAAAAAGTGCTGATTGTTAAGTAAACCCATTGAATTGAACAGGTGCCGGCAGTGGTTAGCACGAACCGGTTGTTAAAGATACCTGAAATGGTAAACAAGTGTAAATCCGGACCATTATTTTTACGTAGATAGCATTATGATGAATACAAACCATGATACAATAGCCATCGCCACGCTGGGCAATGGCTGCTTCTGGTGCACAGAAGCCATTTTTCAACGCCTGCAGGGCGTGCTGAGCGTAACCAGTGGTTACAGTGGCGGGCAGGTGCCGCACCCCACCTATAAAGAGGTTTGCACGGGCACCACCGGGGCCGCCGAATGCCTGCAGATTACCTATAATCCGGCAGTGATCAGTTTCCCGGAATTACTGGAAGTATTCTGGAAAACCCACGACCCCACAACGCTGAACCGCCAGGGGGCCGATGTGGGTACACAGTACCGCAGCGTTATTTTTTATCATGACGAAGAACAGCGCCGGATTGCCGGCGATTATAAAGCACAACTGGATGCCAGCGGGTTTTTTTCCAGTCCGATTGTAACCACCCTGGAGCCCTTTGAGGCCTTCTACCCTGCCGAAAATTATCATCAGAATTATTACAATGACAATACGGGACAGGGTTATTGCCAGTTTGTGATCAGACCGAAGCTGGAGAAGTTTAAGAAAGAATTTGGTGCGAAATTAAAAAGTCAACAGTAAAAATTCAACAATCAAAATTTGAGCTGCGGCATACTGATAACAAGGCAAGTATTTGAATTATGAATTATGAATTTTGAATTTGCATTTTATTTAACCAACAGCGAGTCCGCCACCCCGGGCCTTGCCATACCCCTGTGGCAGGTGGCGCAGGTAACGGCCGGCTGTGCATCGGCGGCGCCATTGAAGCTGAAGTAGGTTTTATTGACAGCGGCGGTCATGCGCATCATCTTACGGGTGATCTGCTTTTCGGGCTTATCGTCTTTCACAAAATTCATTTCGTCTTTTTCCTTGTTGTAGACGTGACAGAAATCACACTTCACCCCCAGCGCCGCACAATACTGGTCCATGATCTTGTCCAGTTCCTTCGGCGAAATATTTTTGGGCAGCACTTTCAGGTTCTTAGGTTTCTCATCAGGAGGAGCCTGCTGCGCTGCGATAGCAACAGCCACAAATACGGCCATTGCAAGGAGTGCCGCCATTTTTTTCATTGAAATCATACAATTGTTTTTTGGGAATGAAATTATTGAAAAAATCATCATCCCCCGGCAAACCGGATGAACGGCAATCAGGATTTTTTTGTCCACCGCAGTTCCAGCAGGTTCAGGCTGTTGGGGGTAAACCCGCTGATACCGGGATGCAGCAGGTGAATGGCCATATCATACCAGAGCGGCACCACGGGAGCGTCGCTGATGATGATACGATCCATTTGCCGGTAAAGCCCGTAACGGAGTGAATCGTTGGATTGTTCGAGAGCGGCTTCGTATAATTTATCATAGGCGGGATTGTGGTAGCGGGTATAGTTGGGCGGGGCGGGATTTTTGCTGTAAAAAACGCCCAGGTAATTCTCGGCATCGGGATAATCCGCTATCCAGCTTCCCCTGAAAAAAGCCGCCTGCGATTTTGCCATCTGTTCCAGCAATAAACTCTTCTGCACCACTTCCACCTGTACCGAAATTCCGCTTTGCTGCAATTCATTGGCGATATAAGATCCCAGGTCGGCATAGATGGGGATGGTTTGCAGCTTCAGCGCCGGCAATCCGCGTCCATCGGGGAACCCGGCTTCGGCGAGTAATTGTTTGGTGAGGGCCGGATCGTAATAATATCCTTTTACCGACACCGAATCGAAGGAAGGCAAACCGCAGGGAACAAAGCCGCTTTCGGCGGCGATACCAATTGAATTACGCAGGTAGAGCATCATTTTACGGCGGTTAAAACCATAGTTAATGGCCTGGCGGATTTTAGCCAGTCGCAGCGGCGAATTTTTCACAACCGGATTCTGTTCATCCACCAGGATACCGAGGTATTCGATATTGAGATAGGGATGTTTCTGCAGAAGGATCTTCCCCTCCCATTCAGGTTTTAGGTTGCCGGTTTTGCTGAGTATTTCATCCTTGAAGGAGGCATCAATATCATCAATAAAATCGAGCCGGTTTTGCTGAAACTCAAGGAACTCTGTTGCCTTGCTGTCGTAAAAGCTCACTTTCACGCCATCGAGATAGGGCAGTGCATGTCCGGCTGTATCTTTTTCAAAATAATGTTCATTCTTTTTCAGGATAAGCGCCTGCCCTTCTTCCCAGGCCACCAGCGTAAAAGGACCGCTTCCAACAGGATGGCGCCGGAAGTCAGTACCATATTTTTCAACCGCTTCCTGCGGAATCACCGAACAATATTGCATGCTGAGAATGCCCAGGATGGATTGAAAGGGCCGCTGCAGTTTCAGCTGAAAAACAGTGTCGCTGATGGCAGTGAACGGGGTCAGGCTGTCGACCCGGTTATTAAAGATCCAGGCACCCGGGCTGGCTGTATTTTTATCCGTGATGCGGCTGAAACTGTACACCACATCCCGGGCATTGAGGCGGCGTCCTTTGCCGGCAGCAAAACAATCATCATCCGTAAAAAAAACATCATCCCGCAGGTAAAAGGTAAATACCCGTTTATCGGCACTAACCTCCCAGCGCTTTGCCAGGGATGGCCGGAGTTCCATATTGCTGTCGATCTCCACCAGGGTATTATACAACTGGTGTACGGCCCACATTACCTGCTTGTTTTTTGCAAAGGCAGGATCGAGCGAGGCCAGTCCGCTGCTTTCGTTATACCTGAATATTTTTTTATCGGGGTGACGGTGAGAAGTGCAGCCGGGCAGACAGCAGGCCAGCACAACAAGCAGCCATCCACAATAGCGTAAGGGAATAGACCTGAAATATAATCTGAAATTATTTGTTAAACGGTTCATGGATGAGACCAAAGAAAACTAAATTAGCACTAATATACCAACATTATGAAGCAAGTTTTGAAAGCCGCTTTGGTTGTTTCCATCAGTGCGCTGAGCGTCTTGTCCTTAGCTGCCCAGCCGCTGAAAAAAGAAAGAGCATTCACCCATGCCGATACGCTCAGGGGTACCTATGGGCCTTCCCGCGACTGGTGGGATGTAACCAAATATGATCTGCATGTTCGCTTTAATATTCCCGACAGCTCCATCAGCGGGTGGAATGTAATTGCTTTTAAAACACTTAAAAAAGGGGCTGTTTTACAACTCGATCTGCAGGAGCCCATGATCCTCGACAGTATTCTTGCACTGGGCAAGGAAAATAAATGGCAGCAACTGGCTTTCCGTAAAGACGGCAATGCGTATTTTATTGATGTACCGGCCGCCGGCATTGGCAACACAATAGCCGCCTACTATCATGGCAAACCGCGGGTAGCCCGCCGGCCGCCATGGGATGGCGGACTGATCTGGAAAAAAGACAAAAACAAAAACCCGTGGGTATCTGTTGCCTGCCAGGGCCTGGGAGCCAGTGTTTGGTATCCCTGCAAGGATCACCAGGCAGATGAACCCGACAGCGCCGAAATGCATATCACCATTCCCGATTCGCTGGTATGCGTGGGCAATGGCCGTTTCCGGGGTAAAATAAGCAATGCGGATGGCACGGCCGCCTACGACTGGGCCGTAGTGAACCCCATCAATAATTACTGCATCATTCCCTACATCGGCAAATACGTGCACTTCGGAGAGGAATATGCCGGCGAAAAGGGCAAGCTCGATATGGACTACTGGGTGCTGGATTATAATCTTGACAAAGCCCGTGAGCAGTTTAAGGATGCCCCCCGCATGATGAAAGCTTTTGAATACTGGTTTGGCCCCTACCCCTTTTATGAAGACGGATATAAACTGGTGGAATCGCCCCACCTGGGCATGGAGCACCAGAGCGCCACAGCCTACGGCAACGGCTACCGGAACGGGTATGCCGGCACTGACCTCAGCGGTACGGGCTGGGGTAAAAAATGGGATTTCATAATTGTACATGAAAGCGGCCACGAATGGTTTGCCAACAATATTACCAGCAGGGATATCGGGGATATGTGGATACACGAGGGCTTTACCAACTACAGTGAAACGCTGTTTACCGATTATTTTTATGGCAAAGATGCCGGTAATGAATATGTGCAGGGCATCCGCAGTAATATCCGGAATGATATCCCCATCATCGGCCCTTACAATGTTAACCAGGAAGGGAGCGGCGATATGTACTATAAAGCCGGCAATATGCTGCATATGATCCGGCAGGTGATAAACGACGATGAAAAATTCAGGAAGATCCTGCGGGGACTGAATAAGACTTTCTATCACCAGACAGTAACCACCAAACAGGTGGAGGACTATATCAGCAAGCAGAGTAAGATTGATTTCAGCAAACTCTTTGATCAGTACCTGCGCACAACCCAGGTGCCGGTATTTGAATACAAGATAGAAGGCTACAAGCTTTCCTTCCGTTACGACAGCTGTGTGAAGGGTTTTAACCTGCCCCTCCGGGTGAAATTCAAAACCTGGCAGTGGATCAAACCCACTGATCAATGGCAATCACTGGATTATTATCCCGAGGGGGATGTGAAATTTGAGGCAGACCCAAATTTTTACATCAAAACAAAAAAGCTGGATTAATTTAGCGCAAACTGCAGTATGAGCCAGATCAGAAGGCAAAGTATCATTTCATCAGGTGTGGTATATCTCGGCTTTGCCATTGGCTTTTTCAATACCTGGCTTTTTGCCCGCGAAGGCGGTTTCACCCAGGCCCAGTACGGATTAACAGGCATCTTTATAGCGGTGGCCAATATCATGTACTCTTTCTCCAATATAGGCATGACGACCTATATCTACAAGTTTTACCCCTACTACAATGATAACCTGCCCAAAAAACAAAATGATATGCTTACCTGGGCTTTATTGGTAAGTTTGCTGGGGTTTTGCCTGGTAGTGGCGGGCGGACTGGTTTTTAAAGACCTGGTGATTAAAAAATTCGGATCCAACTCGCCCGATTTTGTTAAGTATTACTATTATATTTTCCCTTTCGGGTTGGGCCTTACGCTTTTTTCCATCCTGGAGGCGTATGCCTGGCAGTTGCATAAATCTGTGCTTACCAATTTTCTCAAAGAAGTACAGTTCCGGCTTTTCACCACCCTGCTTTTCTTCCTTACCATAACGGGTATTATCAGCAGTTTCGACTGGTTCATTAAATTATACTCATTCACTTACCTGGCGATTGCCTTTTTTTTGCTGATCCACCTGCTGGTAAACGGACATTTTCATCTGCGTTTCAGCATTAGCCGGGTTACCCGGAAATTCTTCAGGAAGATTTTACTGATGGTTTCCTTTGTTTATTCCGGCGGACTGGTGTACACGATTTCAGGTGTATTTGATTCTATCCTGATTGCGGCGGTGCTGCCGGATGGTCTGGCCATGGCCGGGGTGTACACCCTTGCCCAGAATATTGCCAGCCTGATACAGGCACCGCAAAGAGGAATTATCTCCTCTTCGGTGGGGCCACTGGCCAAGGCATGGAAAGACAAGAATATGCAGCGGATCAACCGCATCTATCACAGTTCCTCCATCAATATGCTGCTTTTTTCGGCAGGTATGTTTGCGCTGATCTGGATGAATTTTACCGAGGGCGTGTTTACATTTCATTTACAGCACGGCTACCTTGATGCCCGGTGGATCTTCTTTTTCATCGGCCTCATGCGGGTTGTTGATATGGGAACCGGCGTCAATGCACAGATTATCGGCACTTCCACCCGCTGGCGTTTCGACTTTGTTACCGGTATGCTCCTGCTGCTCATCACCTTACCCCTGAATTATGTTTTCACCAAATACTATTTTGGCGTGAAAGGACCTGCCATTGCCAACCTGATCAGCTTTGCCCTCTACAATCTGGTACGTTTTATTTTTCTTTACAAAAAATACGGGCTTCAACCCTTCTCGGCTGCCAACCTGTATGTTATCATCGTAAGCGTGGCGGGCTATTACGGGTGCTATTTTCTTTTTAATAACCTGCATGGTTTCGGCGGCATCATGATCCGCAGTTCCGTTTTCATTGTTTATTATGTAACGCTTTCCGTATGGCTGAAACTATCCCCTGATTTACTGCCTGTATGGAATACCCTGCTCAAAAAAACAGGCATAAAAAAAGGAGGCTGAGCAGCCTCCTTTTCTATCAATTTGTTTATTTAGTCGTTGGTTGCTTCTTCACAGGGCTGTTTCAGCCGGCCGCCACTGATAAAGCGGCGACTGTAGTAATTTTCATTCAGGCTGCTGATGGTAACACCGTTGCCAACACTTGCATGCGTAAAGTAGCCATTACCCAGGTAAACACCCACATGGCTTACCCCGCCACGGGTATTGAAAAACACCAGGTCGCCCTCCTGCAGATCTTCCCGGTCGATGTGTGTGGCAACAGCATACATATCCCTGGCCGTACGCGGAGTGCTGATGCCGTACACCCTGTTGAGCAGGGCGCCGCTGTAAGCGCTGCAATCCACTCCGGCCCTGGTTTGACCGCCATAGCGGTAACGGGTACCCCACCAGTCTTCAATAAAATTATACAGCGAAAAATTACCCAGGTTTTCCACCTCGGTATTCATCAGCTGCGCATATTTGAACTGGAGGGCCGAACAATTTTCAATAGCCGCCATATTGCGTACTACTTTCGCCGGAGCTGCCTTTGCAGCAGCTACTTCAATACCTTCAATAAAATGATCGGAATTTTTAGGGGCACCGGCATCTGAAATACGGATCGTATTGACAGCCGTTTGTGCTTTACCGGATATTGATGTTCCTGAAAAAATGCCGAGGGCAACAGAAACAAAAAATAAGTGTTTCATACGTAAAATCGGGGGTTTACACGTAAGTACAACTTAATCTTGTGTTCTTTACTCGTCTCTTACTCTTGTACCGGGCTGATTATCTTTTCCTCGCCTTGCGCCTTGTCCTACTAACTGATTAACAATATTAAATTAATGCTGCGCAAAGTTAGTTCATAATGCCCGAAAATGCAAGTCCGGGCCCCGATTTTTAACAGATATCATTGATTATCAGCAACTATTTGTTAAAGCTTGGACTCGGTTCCGAAGCTGATCCGTAGCAGTTGCTGATCGGTGATATCGTAACGGAAATAGATATAGATACCGGCTTTGGTAAAACGATAACTGTTATCAAGGTATGATTTCGACTCGGTATACTTTAAAACTTTCATCTGCCTGCGCAGGGATGAGAGCGTTAATCCCGGATAAACTTTCATATTCTCCAGCAGGGCCGTTCCTTTAAAATAGGCAGTGGGCCCCAGTTCTTCATCCGCAACAGCTGAAAAGTATACCTGGATTTCGCTTATGTCGCCATTACCCACACTATCCGCCATTTTTGATTCATACAACACAATCCCCTGCTCATTATAGGTATGCACCATATTGAACCCCGGAAAAACGGCTGCATTGGAGCCCAGCTCCATCTTCAGCAAATCCAGCTGCCAGGGTTTTTTCAGTGTTTTCCCGTTCAGGCTCAGCGTTCCTTTCTGGATTTTGAAAACGGGTTTCACCAAACCGGCCTGGGCCAGCAATAATACGGGGGTAAAAAGAAAAACAATAAATGCAGTCTTTTTCATATCATTTTTTCTGTAAATCTACTGCTTACCGGTTCGGAACCAATACCCTGCAGCACGGAAATTTGATAGCCCCCGCTGTGGAAAACAGTATCAGCGCTATCGGTTTTTCTTGACGATATTTGCGGAGGGATGGCAGTTCATGGTTCATGCTGATAGCAGACAGCAACCCGACAAAAATGAACCGGAAATAGCAGGCTCCTCCCCTTTTGACTTTTACATTGATTTTGGTTTTATGAAATTTTCACATCTCCACGTACATACACAATATTCCCTGCTCGACGGGGCCGCATCCATCAAAGGGCTCTATAAAAAAGCCATTGCCGACGGGATGCCCGCCATGGCTATCAGCGATCATGGAAACATGTTCGGCGTGTTTGAATTTGTTAAAGAAGCCCATAACCATAAAAATGAAGACGGCACGCTGAAAGTGAAGCCGGTGGTGGGTTGTGAATTTTATATCACCACCGACCGCACCCGCAAAACCTTCAGCAAGGACGAAAAAGATCCCCGCCATCACCAGATCCTGCTGGCCAAAAATGACATCGGCTACCGGAACCTGGTAAAACTCACTTCTCTCGGATATATTGAAGGGATGTACAGCAAGTATCCGCGGATCGATAAAGAGCTCATCCATAAATACCATGAAGGCCTCATCGCCACCACCTGCTGCCTGGGCGCCCTGGTGCCCCAAACCATACTCAAAAAAGGGGAAGAAGAAGGCGAAAATGAATTCAAGTGGTGGCTGAATATCTTCCAGCAGGATTATTATGTGGAACTACAACGCCATGGCATACCCGAACAGGATAAAGTGAATGAAGTGCTGCTGAAATTTGCCAGAAAATACAATGTAAAAGTTATCGCCAGTAACGACAGCCACTATATCGACCAGAAAGATTTCAATGCCCACGATATCCTGCTCTGCATTAATACCGGCGAAAAACAATCTACCCCCGCCCTGCGGGAATTTACCGATGATGATGTAGCCATCAAGAATAAACGTTTCGCTTTTCCCAACGACCAGTTCTTCTTCAAAAACACGCAGCAGATGTGCGAGGTTTTTAAAGACCTGCCCGAAGCGATTGATAATACGAATGAGATTGCAGATAAGGTGGAAGTGCTGGACCTCAAGCGGGATATCCTGCTGCCGCACTTTGTGGTGCCCTCCAACTTCAAAACCCAGGATGAATACCTCGAAAGTATTACCTGGGCCGGGGCCAAAGAGCGCTATAAAATTCTCACGCCCGAAACAGAGGAACGCATCCGTTTCGAACTCGGGGTGATCAAAACCATGGGCTTTGCGGGCTACTTCCTGATTGTAAGTGACTTCATCAGGGCCGGCCGGGAAATGGGCGTATTTGTAGGCCCGGGCCGTGGATCGGCCGCCGGATCGGTAGTGGCCTATTGCATCGGCATTACCAATATCGATCCCATCAAGTACAACCTGCTGTTTGAACGTTTCCTGAATCCCGACCGTAAATCAATGCCTGATATTGATACCGACTTTGATGACGACGGCCGTCAGAAAGTGATCAATTATGTGGTGGACAAATACGGCAAAAACCAGGTGGCCCAGATCATCACGTATGGTACCATGGCCGCCAAAAGCAGTATTGCCGATGTGGCCCGGGTGATGGACCTGCCCCTGCCCGAAAGCCGGGCCCTTTCCAAACTGGTGCCAGAGCGGCCCGGAATCAACCTCAAACGGCTCCTGCATGCCCCCATCTCGGCGAAAGATGCGAAAAACGGGGAAAAATCGCTCGAAGAAAAAGAAGCCCTGCAGGCTGATGACCTCGAAAACGTAAAGAAGCTCCGCGAAATTTACAGCGGCAACGATCTCCATAGCACCGTTCTTCATGAAGCGGAAGTACTGGAAGGATCGGTACGCAATACCGGTATTCATGCCGCCGGTATCATCATTGCCCCGAAAGACCTTACCGAACTGATTCCGGTAGCCACCTCAAAAGAATCGGATCTCTGGCTCACCCAGATAGAAGGAGGCACCATTGAGGAAGCCGGTGTTATCAAGATGGACTTCCTGGGCCTGAAAACACTCAGCATCCTGAAAACAGCGCTGGCACTTATCCGGCAAAATCATGGGGTGGAAATCGATATCGATGCCATCCCGCTGGATGATGAGATGACCTACAAACTCTACCAGCGGGGCGATACCAATGGTACCTTCCAGTTTGAAAGTCCGGGTATGCAGAAATACCTCCGCGAACTGAAGCCCGATAAATTTGATGATCTTATTGCCATGAACGCCCTGTACCGGCCGGGCCCGATGAGTTATATACCCGATTATGTAGACCGTAAGCATGGCAAGAAACAGGTGCAGTATGATCTTCCGGATATGGAAGAACATCTTAAAGAAACCTACGGTATCACGGTTTACCAGGAACAGGTGATGCTGCTTTCGCAAAAACTGGCCGGCTTCAGCAAAGGCGATGCCGACGTATTGCGGAAAGCAATGGGTAAAAAGCAGATTGCCGTACTGAATAAGATGAAGGCCCAGTTCATGGAAGGCGCTGCCAAAAAAAATCATCCTGCTGATAAGCTTGAAAAAATATGGACCGACTGGGAAGCTTTTGCCCAGTATGCCTTTAACAAATCGCATTCTACCTGTTATGCCTTTGTGGCCTATCAAACCGCTTACCTGAAGGCACATTACCCCAGCGAATACATGGCAGCGGTACTCAATCATGCCGGCAGCATCGATAAGATCACCTTCTTCATGGAAGAATGCAAGCGGATGGGACTCAAAGTGCTGGGGCCGGATATCAATGAAAGCCAGCATGGCTTTGCCGTGAATAAAAACGGGGAAATCCGCTTTGGCTTCAGCGGCCTCAAAGGATTAGGCGAAAACACAATTGAAGCGATTATCGAAGAACGGAAAAAGCACGGCCCCTTCTCCTCTATTTATGACCTGGCCAAGCGCATCAATCACCGCTCCGCCAACAAAAAATCTTTCGAAAGCCTGGCTTATTCCGGGGCCTTCGACTGCTTTAAAGATATCACCCGGGCCCAGTATTTCTACCAGGCCCCCGGAGATGTGCAGGGATTGGAAAAGATCCTGAAATTCGGATCTGTATTCCAGGCACAGTCGGCCAACGCCAGCAACACCCTTTTCGGTGATCTGCAGATGCCGGATATTGTGCCCCCCAAACTGTCCGTTTGCGAACCCTGGCCGCTGGCTGTTCAGCTCGACTATGAAAAAGAGGTGACCGGTATGTACATGAGCGGGCATCCCCTGGATAACTACAAGTTCGAGATGAAGTATTATAATATCACGCCCCTGGCCGATTATAATGAATTCAAAGCTGCCGTTACCACGCATCCCAATCCGTTTAAATCGTTCCGGCTGGCCGGACTGGTGATTGATGCCCAGCACCGCCTCACCAAAACCGGAAAGAATTTCGGGATTTTAACCATCGAGGATTATTCGGGAAAAAGTGAATTCATGCTCTGGAGCGAAGATTACGTACGGTATAATAATTATCTTGAAAAGGGTATGATTGTAATGCTCGAAGGCGCTTTCAAACAACGCTATAACAGTGATCAGTTCGAGTTTAAACTGGCCAAGCTGCATTTGCTGGAAACGGTTAAAACAACGATGACGCGGCAACTGGTGATTGATATGATGCCACAGGCCATCAACAGTGATTTTATCAATTTCATTGATAAAAATGTGAAGGCTAATCCCGGAAAATCCAGTCTTAAATTCAACATCATCGATAACCGCAACAACTATAAAGTGGGAATGTACAGCCTCGAAAACGGTTTCAGCATGAATGACGAAATGGCTTTTTTCCTGATTGATAACCCGGATGTGGAAGTGAGTGTGGTAACGGGTTAAGGAGTGGGATTAAAATATCCTCCCGGCTACAGGCTGCTACCTGAAAATCTTATCCTCGGATGGCTCCGGTCTGTGTGATGCCCTTCAGCCCGGAATGCGCTGGCTTCCTGAAACTTATTCCGGGGTCTGGCTTACGCCACTATGGCTTACGGGCTGCCATTTTTTTTAAGCACAGGGTGTGAATATGTCATTGCTGCACTTTCCGGTTTTTGGATTTAAATTTGACCTCTTACATCAATAAAAAATAATCATATGGCACTTGAATTCACAGATGCTAATTTCGACACAACTGTTATGGGCTCCGATAAACTAACCGTGATTGATTTCTGGGCAGAATGGTGCGGCCCCTGCCGTGCAATTGGCCCCGTTATCGAGGAACTCGCTAAAGAGTACGACGGGAAGGTAAATGTTGGCAAAGTTAATGTTGACGTTAACCCGAGAGTAACCAGTAACCTGGGTATCACCAATATCCCGGCCATCCTTTTCATCAAAGGCGGTCAGGTGGTAGACAAACTGGTTGGCGCCCAGCCGAAATCAAACTTTGTTAAAAAGATTGAACTGCACAAATAAGCAACCGCAGTTCCCTTGAATCGTTTTAAGCATTAAAAAATCTCCTGTTGCCAGGAGATTTTTTATTTCATGCAACATAGTTGAGTTGAAGTTTAATGCTGCACATCTTTTATCGCGTTGGGGTCGTGTTTGTGTTTGAACATCACGGCAAATAATACCGCCACCACAAGTACATAAGCCGAGAAGGTAAGCCAGATACTGTGCCAGTTGCGGTCGCCCGAAGCAGAAGTAAAATAAGTTTGTATCAGCCAGCCGCTGATGAGGGCTCCCAGCACCGCCCCTATACCATTGGTCACCATCATAAACAGCCCCTGGGCACTTGACCTGATATTGGCATCAGTGGTGGTTTCGATGAAAAGGGATCCGGAGATATTAAAGAAGTCGAAGGCCATTCCATAAACGATACACGAAAGGATTATCATCCAAAGGCCACTGGCCGGATCACCATAAGCAAACAGACCAAAACGGAGTACCCAGGCCAGCATGGAAATCAGCATTACATTTTTGATACCAAACCGTTTCAGGAAGAAAGGAATGGCCAGGATGAAGAGCGTTTCTGATACCTGTGAGATAGACATGATAAGGGTTGACCGTTTTACCACAATGGATTCCGCATAAAGGGGGTTTTTGGAAAACTCAGAAAGGAACACATCTCCGTACATATTTGTGAGCTGTAAAGCCGCCCCCAGGAACATAGAGAAAAGGAAAAACAGGAACATCTTACTGCTGCCAAAAAGTGTGAAGGCTTTTAAACCTAATTTTTCAACCCAGGTGGCATTTTCCGAGATGAGCTTGGGAGGCGGACATTTAGGCATGGTAAAGGAATAAATGCCCAGGAGCACCCCGGCCACCGCAGAAATATAAAACATATTGCCGGACGCCTTATTGCCGGTAAGATTTGTAAACCACATGGCCACAATAAAGCCGATGGTACCCCATACCCTGATTGGCGGAAATACTTTTACCACATCATATTGGTTGCTTTTTAAAATCGTGTACGAGATGGAATTGGAAAGCGAGATGGTAGGCATATAACAGAGCATAGCCCCGAATATCACCCACCAAAAAGTGGCCGGATCCTGCACCGAAGGGATATAGGCGATGAAAAGGGCACCCAGGATATGAAGGATCCCGTATAATCTTTCAGCATTGATCCACCTGTCGGCAATAATACCCGTAAGTGCCGGCATGATCAGGGAAGAAAAACCAAGCGTGGAAAAGATGGCCCCGAATTCGGCGCCCCCCCACTGACGGGTGCCAAACCAGTAATTACCGACGGTGATCAGCCAGGCACCCCACACAAAAAACTGGAGAAAACTTAATACCGTTAAACGAATTTTAATATTCATACAGCGTTGTTTGATTTAGCAGTTAATTCTGAAAGGGAAGATAACCATTTATTCGAAATAAACTCTTAGAACCAGCCTGGAAACTATTCACGGAGGCACCTGCAGGAACTGCCGTTCGGGGGATTGACAAAACTCAGTTTTCCGGCTGATTTTAATAGCTGCCTGCATATGGATATCCCCTAACTTTGCAGAAATTTTTTCCTGATGAGCGAATCACTTGAAACAATTATCAGCTCCACCACCGACCCCGGCCTTGCGGCTATTGCCCAAAAAGTTAAAAACAGCGAACGCATTACAGATGCCGAATGCCTCCTGCTTTTTGAAAAAGGCAGCCTGGGTTTTGTGGGCAGCCTGGCCAATTATATCCGTGAAAAACTGCACGGCGACAACACGTATTTCAACCGCAATTTTCATATCGAGCCCACCAATGTCTGCGTATTCAGCTGCGCCTTCTGCTCCTACTCCCGCCTCTATGCGCACAAGGAAGACGGCTGGGAGCTGAGTATCGGCCAGATGCTGGATATCGTTAAGGGTTACGATGGTAAACCCGTTACCGAAGTACATATTGTTGGCGGGGTACACCCTAAAATGAACATGGCCTATTTTGTGGAACTGATGCAGAAAATCAAGGCCCACCGCCCCGACCTGCATGTGAAAGCCTTTACCGCCGTGGAACTGGACTATATGTTCCGCAAAGCGAAACTCAGTGTGGAAGAAGGAATGCAGCAACTGCATGCGGCCGGGCTCGACAGTCTGCCCGGCGGAGGTGCCGAAATATTTGCTCCCGAAATCCGGCAACAGATCTGCGCCGATAAGGTTGACGCCGATGGCTGGCTCGCCATTCATGAAACCGCACATAAACTCGGTATCCAGAGCAATGCCACCATCCTTTACGGGCACATTGAGCAATTTGAACACCGTGTGGATCATATGCGCCGCTTACGGGAGCTGCAAGACCGCACCAAAGGGTTCAATACCTTTATCCCTCTCAAATTCAGGAATGCAGATAATGATATGAGCCATGTACCCGAAAGCAGTGTGGTGGAAGATATGCGGATGTATGCCATTTCCCGTATCTACCTGGATAATTTCCCCCACCTGAAAGCTTACTGGCCCATGCTGGGAAGACAAAATGCCCAGCTCAGCCTTGCTTTTGGCGTAAATGATATAGACGGCACCATCGATGATACCACCAAAATTTACAGCATGGCGGGCAGTGAGGAACAAACGCCTACCATGAGTACGGAAGAACTGGTGAGACTGATCAAACAAGTGAACCGCCGCCCGATAGAAAGGGGCACACTGTACAATGTGATCAGGGATTACAGTGAGGTGGAATTTGAAAACGAAGCAATTTGAAACAGGGGCGGCTGATGCATCCTGGAAAGAAACCTCAACTTCCGATATCACACCTTACCGAATTTTAGAATTTGTCCGTCGCCGCTTATTCATATGCTCTTTAATCCGGAGCCTGCCTTTTTTTTCCGGAATTTTAGCCTATTTTTCTGAATACAGGAGACAATACTATCGGACAAATGCTGCTTTTTTATCCTGCTTTTATATTTTAAACCTGCACGATGAAAAATTTCATTTCAGCGTTGGTCACTCTTATTGTGATCAATGTTCTCCCTGAAACTGCATTTCCCCAGTCTCTCGCAGTTAACACTGACGGCAGCACAGCTAATACCAGTGCTTTACTGGATGTAAAAAGCACCACCAAAGGTATACTCATTCCCCGGCTGACCAGATCGCAACGAAATGCCATCGCCAGTCCTGCCACCGGCCTCATGATTTTTCAAAGCGGTCCCGACAGCATTGGGCTTTATTATTATAACGGTACCGGCTGGACCTGGGTATTGTCTAATTCAAATTCCGATTCGCTGGCCTGGCGCACCGGTGGCAATACTGCCACGGTGGATGCCAGTAATTTTATAGGTACAACCGACAATATTCCCTTCAATATCCGGGTGAATAATCAACGGTCCGGCAGAATTGATCCTTCTTTGCGATATACTTTCTTTGGCTATCAGTCGGGCAATGCCATTTCTACCGGAACAGATAATACTGCTTATGGTTATTTATCCCTTACTGCCAATACCAGCGGCTTCGGGAATATTGTCGCCGGAAGAAGCGCCCTGAAAAATAATACCACCGGATATCGCAATACCGCCATCGGCGACAGTGCCTTATTCAACAATACCACCGGGTACAGCAATGTGGCAATCGGCACAAAAGCACAGTTTAATAATCCTTCGTTAAGTAATCTGGTTGCCATTGGCGACTCAAGCCTGTTTAACAATAGCACCGGCACCAACAATACTGCTATTGGCTCAAAATCGATGTATTCAAATACTGCCGGATATCATAATACGGCGGTGGGGAAACAATCACTTTTCTCTAATACAAACGGGAACAACAATATTGCCGCGGTTTACGGGGCGCTGTACTCAAATATAAACGGGGGTGGTAATATTGCGAATGGATTACAAACGCTTTATTCAAATACCTCAGGATCTGACAATATTGCGCTCGGAACGGCAACCATGTATTTCAACTCCACAGGATATGCCAACTGTGCAGCCGGGGCTTATGCGCTTGAAAACAATACAATAGGTTATAATAACACTGCATTCGGTTATTCGGCATTAATTAGTAATACAAATGACATCCAGAATGTGGCCAATGGAACAACGGCATTGAACTTTAATACAACCGGAATGTCCAACTCGGCTATTGGCTACAATGCCATGCGGGGTAATACCTCTGGTAACAACAATGCGGCATTAGGAAATGCCGCCCTTTTTACCAATACTACCGGCAGCAATAACACAGCCATTGGAACGGCGGCGGATGTTTCCTCGGGTACACTTACCAATGCAACAGCGTTGGGCTATTTTGCCGTTGTGAATGCCAGTAATAAAATACGGCTGGGAAATGCATCGGTAACCGTTATTGAAGGCCAGGTTGCTTATACGTTTCCATCAGATGGAAGATTTAAAACCAATGTCAGTGAAACAGATGTAAAAGGGCTTGACTTTATTACCCGGCTCCGGCCGGTTGTGAACAATTTTGACACGCGTAAATTCGAAGAATTTCTGACCCGGGGGATGTCATCAGCCAGTCGAACAGCCTTCCTCAGTCAGGATTATTCTGCCTCCAGTTCTATCCGCCAGAGCGGCTTTATTGCGCAGGAAGTGGAACTGGCGGCACAAGCTTCGGGCTATAATTTTAATGGCCTTCATAAACCTGAAAATGAGAATGACCATTACAGTATTGCATACAGCCAGTTTGTGGTTCCGCTTGTAAAAGGCATGCAGGAACAGCAAGTGATGATTTTGGAACTGAAAAAGGAGAATCAGGAATTAATGAAAAAAGTAAAAGCAATGGAGCTGTTAATGAAAACAATTACTGACAGTAAATAAAAATCCGCAATGCCTCCCGAAAAAATTACAAATCTCCCGCCATCTGCATTTGCTATTACAGGATATATCAGTGGAACGGAAAATTAATTATGTATTCAGCATCAGAATAGCTCCGGCTGATTATCCCCCTGCTTCGGGCGTTCCCATTCCATCTCCACTGATTTACTGTAATCAATCAGTTTGGCCCCCAGGGCCTTCCAGCCCATCACTTCCACCACTTTATCAATCTTGATTTTGGCACTGCGGATCTGTGCCCCCCGGCCGCTCTGCACGGCCAGCACGGGTGTTTCATCCGTGGTAACGGCTTCCAGGTAATTTTCGGGGCCTTCTTTGATAAAGAAAAATTTGTTGTGCAGGGTGGTGGTTTCAATTTTGAAACGCTTCACGCTGAACTGCACTTTATCCTTATCATAATACACCGCCGTAACAATTTTGTCGGGGTTGAATTTTTCGATCAGCAAAACTTTTTCCGTGTCGAAACGCTGCGTCAGTTCCTGGTCAGTAATCTCATAATTGCCATCATTGTAGATGACGAGGATGCGGTCTTCGGCCTCAAACTTACCCAGGTACTCCCCTTTCTCTTCCACATTGAGGCGCCCGAATTTATTATCAAACCACAGTTTCTTGGCATCGAGCGTGGAATTACCGGCTTCTTTAAAGCGAATGGATTTAACCGGGTATTTGGTAACCTGGTTGCCGATACTACCCCTTCCCTTGATCTCCAGCTCTTCGAAATAATAATCAAATTCTTTATTACGGGCACTGCAATTGGGGCTCAGCACCACTTTTACCACTTCGGCCTCCCCGTTGGCATTGGCGGTAAAATAATGCACCCGGCTTTTTTCTGTGCCTTTGGTAAGATCATATTCCTTATCCCGGGTAACACCGGTAACGTTAAACCGTTTGGCAAAGCTGATACCGGTTTTGCCATCCACATAAATCATATTGTACGTGGTGCGTTCATCATTCTTCTGGAACACCGCCACATGAATGATATCCTTTCCGATAAACACCTTATCGGCCACCCGCACCACTTTCATGGTGCCCGCCTTGGTAAAGGCGATGATATCATCAAAGTCTGATACCTCCGCCACCAGTTCGTCTTTCTTCAAACCGGTGCCAATAAAGCCATCGGCTTTGTTCACATACAATTTGGTATTGGCAATCGCCACGGTTTTGGCCTGGATGGTATCAAAAAGCTTGATCTCGGTTTTACGTTCCCTGCCCTTGCCATATTTTTTCAGCAGGTTTTCGTAATAGGCCACGGTAAAATCCACCAGGTTGGCCAGGTCGTGCTTCACCTGTTTGATATCGGCTTCCAGTCCTTTGATCTGCTCATTGAGTTCATCAATATCCAGCCGGTAGATCCGGCGCACGGGCTTCTCCGTGAGTTTGATGATATCTTCCCGGGTAATCTCCCGCTTCAGCATTTTTTTAAACGGATCAAAAGCTTTGTCGATAGAAGCCAGTACCTTATCCCAGGTTTCGTGTTTCTTCTCCAGTTCCTTGTAGATCTTTTCTTCGAAGAAGATTTTTTCGAGAGAGGTATAATGCCATTTTTCCTGCAGTTCGGCCAGTTTGATCTCCAGTTCCCGCTTCAGCAGTGCCATCGTGCGCTCGGCCGATATTTTCAGCAATTCATGCACGCCCAGGAACCGTGGCTTATTATCCACAATCACACAGGCATTCGGTGAGATGCTTACTTCGCAATCGGTGAAGGCATACAGGGCATCAATGGTGATATCCGGTGAGATGCCAGGCGCCAGTTCCACAATGATCTCCACTTCTGCAGCCGTGTGATCCGTAACTTTTTTGATCTTGATCTTTCCCTGGTCGTTGGCCTTCACAATACTTTCCATCATCTGTGAGGTGGTAACTCCAAAGGGAACACTTTTTATGATCAGTGTTTTTTTATCCAGTTCTTCAATGATGGCCCGCACCCGGATCTTGCCGCCCCGTTTTCCTTCATTGTAATTACTGGCATCCATGATACCGCCCGTGAGGAAGTCGGGTAAAATTTCAAACTTCTTCCCCCGCAAGCACTTGACAGACGCTTCGATGAGTTCACAAAAATTATGCGGCAGGATCTTGGTTGCCAGTCCCACGGCAATCCCCTCGGCTCCCTGTGCCAGCAAAAGCGGAAATTTCATCGGCAGGGTTACCGGTTCATTTTTGCGCCCGTCATAACTGAGAGCCCATTCCGTGGTTTTGTTATTGAAAGCCACTTCCAGTGCAAATTTGCTGAGGCGGGCTTCGATATAACGGGAAGCGGCGGCCTCATCGCCTGTACGCACATCCCCCCAGTTACCCTGTGTTTCTATGAGCAGGTCCTTTTGTCCCATGTTAACAAGGGCATCGCCGATGGAGGCATCGCCATGCGGGTGATACTGCATCGACTGACCGATGATATTGGCCACTTTATTAAAGCGCCCGTCGTCCATCTCTTTCATCGCATGGAGGATGCGGCGCTGCACCGGTTTCAATCCGTCTTCCACAGCCGGCACGGCCCTTTCCAGGATCACATAGCTGGCATAATCAAGGAACCAGGTTTTGTACTGGCCCCCGATACCGCTGTCGGTATGTGTATATTCTTCTGAACTATTCTTCGCCATAACTCTTTATATCAGGAATGCTATTTTCAAATTTGCTCCGTTTTATTCCGCATCAGCCCTGCCCCGCTCCGGCCCGAGAGCACTGTTCAGCCGGTCAGGCTTCAGCCGGCACGGCAATGCCGGCTTTTGTTTTAATCTCAAAATCCTTCATATTGGCCAGTTTGCCCTGCACATCAAACAGCTCCTGTGCGATCATCACCTTGAGGCGCCAGAGCAGGTAGGCATCCCCTGTTTTGTGTTTGGCCCTGGAAAGGTACTGGTGAATGATTTTGGAAGCCTTCTGCCAGTCGGGTGTGATAAATTTCTGCAGGTCGGCATCATAAAAATCATAATCGGCCTGAATAAGTTTTTTACCCCCTTCCAGCAGGCGCACGCCCTTGTACTCATTACAGATGCGCATCCACTCATCCGGGTCCACTTCAAATTCACTCAGTGTGATTTCACGGGCCAGCTTTTTTGCTTTGATGAACTCTTTTGCCGGGATATCAGCTAAATTTTCAGGGTAGAAAATGCTGCCTTTCTCATTAATAAAGGGCAGGTTGTTGAGGTAAAGAATAAAGATCCTTCCCTGGTAATCCTTTAACTGACTCATCAGCCAGTAGTATCCGCAAACATCATGTTTGTTCTGAGCCGCCCAGATCCATACAGTTTCGGCCGGATCAGCATCCAGCTTCTCTTTCAGCTCAGTAACGGCTTTTTCATCCTCCACCAAACCACTGGCGGCGAGGCCTTCGTAATCGCCTCCTGCAAGGATATCCGCCCACCAGTTCCGGCGGTCCGCCCGGGCGCTTTCGCTGTATATATCACCTAACGGCCCCACGGCATAATCGTCGCGGATTAAAATAATCTCAGCCCGCAGACTATCGTCCAGCTCAAAACTTTTCTGTAAAGCTTCCACATCGGGCTCCTGAAAAACAACGTGCAACATGAATAATTAATAATTAAGAATTAGAGATTAATATTTTTTTTTGACTTTGAAGATCTGATCATAGCAGTAAACAATTTCAGGTTTGCAACTATCCTCTTTTTTGAAGACCCGCCCAGGCCCTCTTCTAATATCAGCCCGGATTGAAATACCCTTCGCAATAAGTGCAGCAAAAACTCCTTTTCAATCCCTGTTTTCTTCATGTGACTGTTCAATTTCAGCATGTGCAAGACAAACTGAAATGATTAATTCTCAACAAGATCTACTTCCACCCGCAGGTTTTCGATGATGAAATCCTGGCGTGTGGGGGTGTTCTTGCCCATATAATATTCCAGCAGTTGCTGGATATGAATTTCGGGTAAGAGCATCACCGGGTCTTTCCGCATATCGGGCCCGATAAAAGTGGCAAATTCATCCGGGCTGATCTCACCCAATCCTTTAAAACGGGTGATTTCGGGACGGCTGCCCAGCTTCTGCACAGCTGCCTGCTTCTCCTGTTCATCATAACAATAAATTGTTTCCTGTTTGTTGCGCACCCTGAACAGGGGTGTTTGCAGGATGTGCACATGGCCATTCTTCACCAGGTCGGGGAAGAACTGGAGAAAGAAGGTCATCAGCAGCAACCGGATGTGCATGCCATCCACATCGGCATCCGTGGCGATCACAATATTGTTGTATCGCAATCCCTCATAGCCTTCTTCGATATTCAGTGCGTGCTGCAGCAGGTTGAACTCCTCATTTTCATAAACCACTTTCTTGGTGAGGCCAAAGCAGTTCAGCGGTTTACCCCGCAAACTGAATACAGCCTGGGTATCCACGTTACGGGCTTTGGTGATACTGCCGCTGGCACTGTCGCCCTCGGTGATAAAAATGGTACTCTCCTTCTGTTTCTCGGCGATTTTATCTTTTTCTTTCCCGGTGGCTTCGTCGTTGTAATGATACTTGCAGTCGCGTAACTTTTTATTATGCAGGTTCGCTTTCTTGGCCCTTTCGTTGGCCAGTTTTTTGATACCCGCCAGTTCCTTGCGTTCCCTTTCGTTTTGTTCGATGCGTTTTTTCAGCGCATCCGCCGTGGTGGGATTGCGGTGAAGGAAATTATCCAGTTCCCTGGCTAGGAAATCGCCGATGAAATTGCGCATGCTGGGGCCGCCCTCGTAAACCGTTTGTGAGCCCAGCTTGGTCTTGGTCTGGCTTTCAAAAACCGGTTCCTGCACGCGTACGCTGATAGCGGCGCAGATGCTTCCGCGGATATCGGCCGCATCGTAATCCTTTTTATAAAAATCGCGGATGGTTTTAACAAAGCCCTCGCGGAAAGCCGCCAGGTGGGTACCTCCCTGCGTGGTAAACTGTCCGTTCACAAAACTGTAATACTCCTCCCCATAGGCATTCTCGTGCGTAATGGCCACTTCAATATCATCTCCTTTGAGGTGAATGATGGGGTAACGCAGTTCGTCTTCGTTGGTTTTGCGCTGCAGCAGGTCGAGCAGCCCGTTCTTGCTCACATAACGCTTCCCGTTCAGGTTCATCACCAGGCCGGCATTCAGGTAGCAGTAATTCCAGAACTGGTTATCGAGGTACTCCTGTACAAAATGAAATTTCTTGAACACTGTATCATCCGGAACAAAGGTTACCAGGGTACCGTTTTCTTCCGTGGTTTTGCCTTCCTTGTACTCCCTGATCAGGTTGCCTTTTTCAAACTCAGCGGTTTTTTCCTTTCCTTCCCGGAAGGACGTAACCTTAAAATAGGTGCTCAGGGCATTTACCGCCTTGGTACCCACCCCGTTCAATCCCACACTTTTCTGGAAGGCCTTGCTGTCGTATTTGGCACCTGTATTGATTTTGCTCACCACATCCACCACCTTGCCCAGGGGAATACCCCTGCCATAATCGCGTACCGTAATGGTTTTCCCGTCGATGGTAACATCCACGTGCTTGCCATAGCCCATGGTATGTTCATCGATACAGTTATCGATCACTTCTTTAAGAAGAACATAAATACCGTCATCGGGACTGCTCCCGTCTCCCAGTTTACCAATGTACATACCGGGACGGAGGCGGATATGTTCCTTCCAGTCGAGACTCCGTATCGAATCTTCCGTATAGTCAAATAAGTCTATTTCAGCCATAATCTTAAGGCAAAAGTTATCAGTCGAAGCCAAAAAGCAGAACCATTCAGCATGGTTTTGCCTTACTGCGTATGACCTTTTTAAGTGCTTGCGAAATTAACTGAATGCAACGGGTTTAGCGGCGGTAGAATTATCCACATCTTTCGGTAAAATGTGCGAAAAATAACTTGCCTTATCCGGGCAAACCCCTTGTTGCGTAACTCCCTGCGACAGCGTATTTTAGCAGTTCAAAGAAATTCATCATGCATCTTGATCTTACAGGAAAAACAGCCCTTGTATGCGGCAGCACCCAGGGACTCGGGTATGCCAGTGCCGTTGAACTGGCCTTACTGGGCTGCCGCGTGATTTTGCTGGCCCGGAATGAGGCCAAATTAAAGGCAGTGCTGCCTTCGTTGCCGCAGCCTGCCGGTCAGCAGCACGACTGCCTCGTGGCCGATTTTAATGATACCGCGGCGGTAAAAACGGCTGTGGATTCTTTTGTAAAAGACAATACAGTTCATATTCTGGTAAACAATACCGGCGGTCCGGCCGGGGGGCCGGCGCTTACTGCCTCAGTGGCTGATTTTCTGCAGGCTTTCAATAACCACCTGGTGAACAATCACCAGCTGGTGCAGGCCGTGGTGCCGGGTATGAAAGCTGCAGGTTTTGGCCGTATCATCAATATCATATCCACCTCGGTAAAAGTGCCCATTCCCGGGCTGGGGGTAAGTAATACCATCCGGGGTGCCGTGGCCAGCTGGGCCAAAACCCTGGCCACCGAACTGGCGCCCTATGGCATCACTGTTAACAATGTATTGCCCGGTTTTACGAAAACAGTGAGGGCCGAATATGTGGTGAGCAGCAAGGCCAAAGCGCAGAACCGGCCGGAGGAGGAAGTGATGAAAGACCTGCTGGCGGAGATACCTGCCGGAAGAATGGGCGAGCCGGAAGAATTCGGCGCTGCTGTTGCTTTTCTTTGCTCACCGGCAGCGGCTTATATCAACGGAATCAATCTGCCGGTTGACGGAGGAAGGCTGGGCTGTTTGTAAAAACCGCTGCAAATATTTCAGTTTCCGGGCGATTATGAATATTTTACGATCAATTAAATCAACAACACATGAAAAATTTCAAACTGGCTGCACTGGCCTTTTTTTCCCTTGCTATCCTGTTCACCGCCTGCAAAGGAAAAAGCCCCAAAGAACTGGTGGTAAACAAATGGAAACTAACGGAGGTAACCGGAGAGGGAGCAAAAGACATGAGCGACCAGGAGAAAAAAGGCATGACGGATTCGCTTGTACTCGAATTAACCAAGGACGGGAAGATCAATCTTTACGGCCTGGGTTCCGATCCCGCCATGGGCACTTACACAGTGAGTGAAGACGGCAAGAGCATGGATTTTAAACGCACCGGTGAAGACAAAGCCGAACCCCAGCAGATCAATGAAGTAAGTGCCAGCAAACTGGTAATCACCGATACCAAGAGCAAGATGACCCTTACTTTCAAAGCCAAATAATTTTACCCGCTTATTCCCCGCAAAGCCATTCTCAACGGAATGGCTTTGTTTTTATCAGGATTTTAAGAAAAAAACCGCTTCTTCCTTTGTCGGCCACAAAATCTGCCGCTGCTGGCCCCGAACCGGCTGATGTTGAAAACCCTGGCTGCCCCCGCCGGCTGCTGTAAGAGATATCCCCGCTTTATACACAAAAAACTGCATTTATAATTTATTAACAATGCAACCGGTTACCTTCATATCCTGTCTGTATTAATTCACGGAAATTGTTCCGGAGAAATACGCATATTTCCGTTCAATTTTCATTTTCTTTGAATATAATTTTCTAATCACAACAAAAACCAAAAAAATGAAACTGACCAAATTGTTAATGGCTGTTGTAGTTTCAGCCACGCTGTTCTTTGTTGGCTGCAAGCCCAAAGACTCCGACATCAAAGCCAAAGTAGAGGAAGCCATTAAAGCCGACCCGATGCTGACCGGTGCCGTTGCCGATGTGAAAGACGGCGTGGTAACGATTACCGGCGAAATGAAAGACAGCGCCTGCAAAGCCCTTTGTGAAAAAACAATCGGCGCTGTAAAAGGTGTGAAATCAGTGGTAAACAACTGTACGGTTACACCACCCCCGGCTCCTGCTCCCGCAGCTCCTGCATCTGTTGGCACCGAGCTGAATGAAGCCACCCAGCAAATGGTAAAAGACGGCCTGAAAGATATCAAAGGCGTTACCGTTGAATTCAAAGATGGCAAAGCAGTGCTGAGCGGAGAAGTTACCAAGGCCGACCGTATGAAAATCATGCAGATGCTGGCTTCTGCCAAAGTATTGTCTGATGTAAGCAAACTCACCGACAAAAAATAATTTCCTCAACAATCAAAAATCAAAATAATGGCATTACAAGATAAATATGCAGCATTGCTCCAGTCTGCCAACACCCTGGGCGTGGAAAACCTGTCGGTAGCCGAGAAAGACGGCGTACTGCACGTAAGCGGCACGGCAAAAAGCACCGCTGATTATGATGCGCTCTGGGCACTCTATGACAAGATTGACCCGAATATGGCCAGCGGCGACCTGATGATGAATATTGATGTAAAGGCTGATGCCGGTGCACAACTGAAAGTTACCACCGATTCCACCAACCTCAATATCCGCAGCACGCCCAGCACGGAAGGCGATATCGTGGGTAAAGCCGCACATAATGAAGTGGTTACCCTGGTAGAGAAAACCAATGACAGCTGGTGGAAGATCAGGACCCAGGATGGAGAAGAGGGGTATGCCTATGCCCAGTACCTGTCTCCGCTTTAATGCAACTATCTCTTTTAAAAGCACTGCCCCGGCAGTGCTTTTTTTATTTACCGAATTCCCTGAACTTTGCCGCAAATCAACAACAATGAAAAAGTTTTATTGCTACCTGGTTGCCTGCTGCCTCTCAGCCTTTCTCATTTCCTGTACCGCTCAAACCAATGTGGTGCTGAATGCCGATGAGTTTGAAAAAGCCATCGCCAAAGACTCCGTGCAGTTACTGGATGTGCGTACCCCGGGCGAATATTTTTCGGGGCATATCAAGGGCGCTTTGCAGGCCGACTGGAATGATAAAACTGAATTTGACCGCCGGATCGCTTTTGTAGACAAGAATAAACCCGTTTATGTGTATTGCCTTGGGGGTGGCCGGAGTGCCGCCGCCGCCGCCAAACTGCGCAAGATGGGCTACGAAAATGTGCTGGAACTCAAAGGCGGCATCAATGCCTGGAAGGCGGCCAGCAAACCCCTGGAGGGAGCCGCCAATCAACCCCAGATGAGCCTCGATCAGTTTACGGCGGCAATCAGCGGGGGTAAGACAGTTTTGGTGGATTTTGGCGCCGAGTGGTGTCCGCCCTGCAAAAAAATGGAGCCGGTAATCAAAACACTGCAGACAGCCAATGCAGATAAATTTACCCTGGTTAAAGTAGATGGGGGCCGCGATCAGGAAATTATGAACAAGTATGGCGTAACAGCGCTGCCGGTATTTATCGTATTTAAAAATGGCGTGGAAACCTGGCGCAAGGAAGGAGTAGTGGAACTGAAAGAACTGGAAGCGCAGGTGAAATAATAAGTGGCATCCGATTACCCGGATACGACATGAGTCTTTAACGATAAACAATGACAGTTTTCGCTGAACGCTTTGCCTTGCACTATCAACAGAGCACTACCCATCCCCCAGCCCCGCTTTCACGAAATCACAAACCAGGTAACTGATCAGTTTACCTGTAAGTTCATCCCGTCGTCCATCCGGCAACTGCGAAGCTCCTTCGCTGATATGCAGGTAGGCCACTTTGGCGTCGGTTGCGGTGAAAGTAAGGTACTGCCTGGCCAGTAACGGAGAGATCCCGCAGGGCGTGGCAGCACTGCTGAGGGCATATTCGATACAATCCAGGTCGAGCTCGATGCCCGTATAAGTATCTTCCGTGAAACCGGTGGCATGGGCAACCGCCTGGATAAAATTCTTTCTTTCGTGAATGAATATTTCCTCGTAACTGATATAATCGAGGAAGGGATTATTGTGCAGGTCCATCAGCACATTTTGCGAAACATAATTTTCGTGTAAGCCCACTATGCAGTATTTGCCGAGGTAACCGTCTTCCTCTGCATACCGGAATCCATTGCCGCTATGCCGGCCTTCGGCCACGCCGTAATCGGCATGCGCATCAAGGTTGATACAATTAATCTGCGCCAGGGGCAGCAGATCGGCTTTATACAATCCCTTGGCCACTCCTTTGATAACCGGGTAGGCATTATTGTGACCGCCGCCAATCACCAAAGGAATTTTTCCGGAGGCCGCTATGGTTTTCAGCATATTCTCCACTTCTTCATCCACCAGCTGAAGGGCATGGCGGTAAGCATCAATTTTCTCATCCGGGCTGTAGGCATTGTTCTCGATCAGGTATTTGATATCGCCGAAATCAAAATGGCCGAGCAGGAGTATTTCTTCGCCACTGAAAAAATCATTGCTCTTCATGTTTAAGAAAGAAGATAAAAAAGGAAGCCAGGCCGTATCAGCCCCGCCAACACCGTAGTTGGCTTTCACCCCGATATCTTCGGGAATACCCAGCAATACATAGCGGGCGGAAGATTGTTGCAGGCATTCGGGCCAGTCGGTATCCTCTTTGAGGTACTTGATCCGCTCCCCGAGCCGGGTTTCGAACCGGCGTATTTTGGTAAGCGACAGAATATCTTCCTTGCTGTAAAACTTGAAATGTTTCATCACGGGAAGTTAAATCAAACCCCTCAAAAATAAGAAAAGAAGATCGGCTAACATAACAGGGTGCAGGTGCAGGCCGGGATAGCAATTATTCAGCCGGCCCGGCTTTTCTGCTGATTATTATCCCGCCGGCTCAGGATTTACTACTGACGAACAGCCTCTGTCCGGGCACTTCCTGGGTTTAAAAAGCGATTGGATTAACCGATCCGGAATCAAATGGTTTTATCATTACTTCTCATTCGCTGCAGAAAACCCTGCAATGACTACTTTATCGCCAGCGCCCCGGTATCATGCCGGTTCAGCCGCCCGATTTTCATCAGCTTCAGCATAGAACCGGTAACGAAGTTGAGGAAGATGCGGCTATAATTCACATACACGGCTTCACCCGAGAAAATGCGGGTGAGGTGCTTTTGCATGTGCGGGGCGATGAAGCGCCCGAAAGCCGTATCCATCCGGTCTTGTCCAACCCTGAACAGGGTAAACAAACGTCCGCTGTACCAGGTATCCACCAGTTTCTGCCAGAGACGGAGTTCCATATGTTGTTCTTTCTGGTACTGGCGGAAAGCCGCGGGACTCTCTTTTTCAATTGTTTTTGCCAGGCGGAAAGCGCCTTTGATGGCGAGGAAAAGACCGGAGGAAAAAATCGGGTCCAGGAAACCTCCGGCATCACCGGTAAGCACCCAGTTGGAGCCGTACAGTTGCCGGGATATCAGCTGATAATTGCTGTATTCGGCCACGCCGGTTTCCCGCTTGCTGTTGGCCGTGAATTTTTTCAGCACTTCTTCAGATTTGAGATAATTATCGTACTGCTCTTCCTTTGTTTTCCCGTACTCTTTGAGGTGATTGGGATCAATCACGATACCCACGGACGTACGGCCGGGCAGGGGTATCCGCCACGACCAGCCTTTTTCGAGGCGGTGCAGGTGAATATTGTACGGTTCGATGGGCACTCCGCCGCTGATGTGCGAAAAGAGCGCAATATCCTTGCGGTAGCCTGTTTTGGTAGGGATATCCAGCAGGCGGGAAATGGTACGGGAGCGGCCGGTGGCATCCACAATCAGATCGGGCTGCCCCTTGAAATAATCGCCGGTAGCCTGTATCGTTTCATCGCTGAGTTTGAGCTCATCGCCCATGCCCGTTTTTTCGATTTTGGCGGCAAAATGGAAAAACCGGGCTCCCTCCCGGTTGGCGAGATCGAACAGGGTTTTATCAAATTTGAGGCGGGGAACATTATAGGCATAAGGTGGCAGACTGCCGCCTCCGAAGCTGAAGGGAGAAGTGGCTTCCTCATCGCGGCTAACCCATACCGAAGCGCCGGGTTTATAGGTACTGTAAGATTTTACCTCGTCTTCAATCCCGAGTTCTTTGATCATGGGCATGATAGCCGGCACAAGTGATTCTCCAACAATGATTTCGGGACGTTTTTCCAGGTAAAAAACAGCTACATCGTAGCCTTTTCGTTTCAACAGGGTGGCCAGTACACAGCCAGAAGGGCCCCCTCCCAGGATCGCCACTTTTTGGATCTTCTTCATAGCAGTTCGAAGGTTTACAATTACAGAAAATTTAACGGCAGCGAATTTAGCGCAAAAATGATTATGGCATAAAATCTGTTTAAACTGTAAAAATTGGTAAATTACTGAAAGCTTTTTACCAACGACTATTTACATTAACTATTGGTCATGAAACTCCTTCCTGCAATTCATATCATTTTCTCTTTACTGCTGCTGCCTGTTTTTTTGACAGCGCAAACAACCGATATCAGCGGTGTATGGGAAGGCTATATGGGCGGGCAGTTTGGTTTGGGCAACCGGCAGTTTCTGCAACTGAATATTGTGCAGAAGGGCAGCCAGCTCTGCGGCTACACGTTCGATTCAGTGATTAACCGTAAGCATGATTTTTGTAAGGCCCTGTTTGATGGCCGTTATGATAAGAAGAAAAAGGTTTGGATTCTTACCGGCCGTTCGTTTCTGGCCAACAGCGGCACGCACATCCTGATGCGGATTGTGCTTTCGCGTGACAGGTGGATGGGTGATGATAAGATGGAAGCGGAGGTTTCTTCCAAAGCCGACTCTATGGGTCCTACGGCGTTCGACAGGAGTTTTGCCGCGGATCTGCAGCGACTGGGTATACGCATGGTGGATGCCTTATCGATGCAAATGGAAACGGGAAGGGATGTTGTGCAGCTTCGTAAAGTGGCCGATAAGCCCGCTCCCATGCCACCGGGCGTGCCAGCCTGTTTTGATATACCGGTACCTTCGAAAGACAGTACGCCGGTAATCCTGCAACCAATACCCAAAACTGATACGCCCCGGGTGGTAACGGAAATTCCCCGGATCAATAAAGCCGACAGTCAGGCTGTTATCAATCCCCTGCCGGAAAACAATGGCAGGCCCGACAGCCTCCTTACCACCGAAGCGATGCAGCACCGGAAGAATGTAACATTCAGCCGGCTGCCCGTAAATGTAAAAGAACTCACGCTGAGCCTTTATGATAATGCCATTGTGGATGATGATACCATAACTGTTTTTTACAATGGCCGCATGCTGGTGAGTCATCAGAAACTTTCGGTAAAACCAATTGTGATCAACCTCTTACTGGATGAAAATGCCAGCAAGCACGAATTGGTTCTTTTTGCCGATAACCTGGGCAGCATCCCGCCCAATACCGCACTGATTGTGGTAAATGCCGGCACCAAACGTTATGAACTGCATTCCAGCGCCAACCTCACAGAAAATGCAGTATTGGTTTTTGAATATGCGCCTGATCACTAACCGGTCAGTGTCCGGTTCCTTTCCCGTGGCACCAACGCTACCGGGTTAAATGACATAGCTAACATCCCTTCCCTGATTCCCGGATCAGCAGCCGGGCAGCTGAAAAAGGGCTACCCTGCAAAATCCAAAATAGATTTCGCGGGGTATATGCTATATGCCTGGCTAAACAGGCAGCACATCAACACTTTACCATGCTAAAAAAACTGCTTAAATGGACTGCAATCATAATTGTCTCCATCCTGTTTATCTTTATTATAGCCCTGCTGCTTCGCCAGAACCGGAAATTTGATGCCCCCTATCCTGCCCTGCATGCCAGTAAGGACAGTTCCATTATTGCAAGAGGAAAATACCTTGTATACGGTCCGGCGCATTGTGCCGATTGCCATGGCCCGGCAGGTTCCGAAGACCAGGTAAATAAGGGTGTTGAAGTGCCGTTATCGGGTGGGAAAGCTTTCACCATCCCCCTTGGCACATTCTATTCCCGGAATATCACGCCCGACCCCGAAACCGGTATTGGCAACCTCGCCGATTCCCAGATAGCCCGCTCCCTGCGTTATGGTGTGGGATATGACGGAAGAGCCCTGATAGATTTCATGCCATTCCATAACACCAGCGATGAAGACCTAACTGCGATCATTTCTTTCCTTCGCAGCATGGAGCCGGTTAAACATAAAGTACGCGGTCATGCATACAGTTTGCTGGGCCGTTTTGTGAAGGCCTTTTTAATCAGGCCGGCGGGGCCCGACGGGGAGGTACCTCAAAAAATAAAAGCCGATTCCTCAGTTGAATATGGCCGTTATCTTGCCATGTATGTGGCCAATTGCCGGGGATGCCACACCAACCGGAATCTTGAAACAGGAGAATACAACGGACCTTTTTTTGCAGGCGGGTTTGCCATCGAATCGATGATGGACAAACAATATGTTTTTCACACCCCCAACCTGACGCCTGCGCCGAATACCGGGCATATCAATGACTGGACAGAAGATATTTTTCTGAAACGGTTTCGCCAGGGTAAAGCCTATCCGCAGTCGCCCATGCCCTGGGGGCCCTTTGGCCGGATGAGCGATATGGAAATAAAAGCGATTTACCGTTTTCTCAAAACAGTACCCCCGGTTGAAAATAAGGTGGGGCCAATTGTTGAAATCAAAAAACAGTAAGAGGTTAATCCGGTGGAATGAGTAAAGATATTTTTATTACGGGTGGCACCGGTTATATCGGCAGCCGGCTGATTAAGGCCTTAACAGCCCGAGGTGGCTATACCATCCATGTGCTGGTAAGAAAAGATTCTGTGCATACATTGCCCGCCGGTTGTATTGCAGTTGTGGGCGATGCACTGGACAACAGTACCTACCGGGAGATGATTCCCAATGGCTGCCTCTTTGTTCACCTCGTGGGTGTGGCACACCCCACTCCTGCCAAAAAGGAACAGTTTCAGCATATCGACCTGGCTTCTGTTGAGCAGGCCATCCTGGCCACCCGTAAACGTACTATCGGGCGCTTCATTTATCTGAGCGTGGCCATGTATCCCACCCGCATCATGCAAGCTTTTCAGCAGGTGCGTGCCAGAGGAGAAGCCCTGTTGCTGCAGGAATCCTATCCCTGCAGTTTCCTGCGTCCCTGGTATGTATTGGGGCCGGGGCACTGGTGGCCAATCCTGCTAAAACCCGTTTACCTTATCCTGCGGTTACTGCCCTCCAAAAAAGAAATGGCGCAGCAACTGGACACCATTACCATCCGGCAAATGATCGCGGCGCTGGTGCTGGAGATCGAAACACCCGGTAACGAAACCCGCATCCGGGAGGTGAAGGATATGAAAGCCAATGGCAGCTGATTCGTTTGTCAGACATGTTAATTATTACTAATTTTCATTTTACCTTATTTATTCACCTTAAACCTGCGTAAAATGAAAGCCAACGTTCCTTTCACCGTTTATCTCCAGGCCCTGGGAGGAAAATTCCTGGGTCCCAATGCTTACAATGTGGCGGATATCAAACTAACGCTCAGAATCGGTGAAACCGATCATGCTATTCCCTATCCTAAAAAGCCGGTGGATGATGGCGCCATTTCGCCGGCTCTGACAGCCGGTTCCAGTTCCTTTCTGCCCATTCTGACCATGCTTACCGGTACAGCGGCCAATCCTGCCGTGAGTTATCTCACGCCCGGGCTCAGCACGGTTGCCGGCACTGCTGACATTGATATGCCTGCTAATCCTGTTTTCGCCACCCTGACCGCCCTCATCCCCACACCGCAGCTGGGGCCCGTAACGCTGCAACAGTATGTTATGCTGAGTCCGGATATTGATAGCTACCGTATCAACATGATGGTTCCGGGATTACTTGTCAACGAGCCGGTGATTGGTGCCGGCAGCATTTCCATATGTGTAAGGATGATGTGTGGCTGCAAGGTTACTACCGGGCTTCCCACCTCTTTCTGGACTCCCTCGGATTTTGTGGTAACCGCCAGGGTGCATTACAAGAATGCCCCAACGGCTGCCAGCCAGCTGGCGCCGGATACAACAGCCAATAATTCCACCTTTATTGCCCCGGTGGCGAATACTGCGGATATCACCCATATCAGTTTTATGGCCAAACAGATCAGTACGGGTAATTACGGAACTTATTTTTATTGATGCCGGGGACATGGCGGGCAGAGAGGAAGCTGTGCGGAATGTGGAAACCGGAAAGAGGAAGGCCCCAAAAAAGGAAGTCGTCTCACGCACTATGAGACGACCCCTGATTATCGAAAAACCACTGGAACATTCTTGTTTTTTGTTCAAACATTAACAAGAATAAATTAGATAGAATAAGGTTTAATTTAGTTGATTGACAATGTTAATGCCGAACTATCCAATTTGTTCCAAAACCAGGTTACCAATCTGATTTCAATACAAATTGAAGGCATTTTCGGGTGGGAAAACAGCGTATTTCTGTTGAAAATTAAATCAGGTATTTCTACGCGGAGGGCTTACCGGCTCAGAATCCTATTGAATAGAAGCCGTTTTTGATGGCAAAAATCACAAGGCCGGCTGTATTGCGGCAACCGGTTTTGGCCAGCAGGTTATTGCGGTGGCCTTCCACGGTGCGGGGGCTGAGGAAGAGTTTTTCGCCGATCTCGGCGTTGGTGAGTTCCCTGCAGAGGAGATCCAGTATTTCTTTTTCTCGGGGCGTTAGTTCGATGGCAATATTGCTCAGGTTTTTGATATCCGTTGCTTTGTACTGCGATGCTTTGCGCATAGCCTGCAGCGTTTGCTGGTTGAAATAGAACCCCGATTTGTGGGTGGTATTGATTGCAGTAACCAGTTCTTCAATCTCACAGTTTTTGGTAAGATAGCCGCAGGCGCCGGCTTCAATCATTTTCCCGATGAACCGTTCCTGGTTGTAAACAGACAGGATGATGACTTTAATGGAAGGATACCGCTTTTGCAGTTCGGCATTCAGCTCCACCCCGTTCATAACCGGCATATCCATATCAACCAGGGCAATATGCGGCAGCTGCGGGGCCGTGGCCAGCTGATCCAGAAAATCCTGCCCGTTTTCCGCTTCGGAAATCAGCTCAAAACCCGGTACCGACCGGATCAGGGAAGCCAGTCCGCCCCTGAATAATTGCTGATCATCCACCAGTGAAATTAAAATTGTGCTCATGGTTTATAAGCCAGTTGATCCTGTAAAATAATTTTGATACCAAATCCTTTTGCCGGTGAAAAGAATTCACTGGTGGCCTGTATCATCCGCAGGCGGGCTTCTATGTTCTGCATGCCCATTCCTGGTTTTTTGTTTTCCCCGGCAGGTATTCCCTTACCATCATCCTGGTAGGTAATATAAGTTTTCCCTTCTGCTGCAAAACAACGGATAAGGATGGCGTTCGCATCCGCATGCTTAATAGTGTTGTTCAGCAATTCCTGCACTACCCGGTACAGGGCCAGTGATGTTTGTGGCGTAAAGGTATCCAGTTTTTCGCCTATTTCATTCTGAAAACCGAGCTGCAGGGTGCCGGGCTGATTAAAATGATCAAATAACTCGTGCAGGGTATTTTCCAGTCCGAATAATTCGAGGCCGGGTGGTGATAAACTGTGTGAAATGCTCCTGACTGTTGTGATGATGCTGTCGATCAGCGGTTTGTATTCAGCCTTGCCGGGCAGGGTTTCCACGGATTGAGCCAGCATCATTTTTAGGTTTGAGAGGGAGGCGCCCACGTCATCATGCAGATCCCGGCCAATGCGTTTGCGTTCATCTTCCTGCGACTGCAGGGTGGCATTCAGGAGCTGCTCGCCATACGCCAGTTCGGCCTTCTGCAGGGCATCTTTCTGCAGCGCTGCCCGGCGCTGGTAGCGCAGGAAGAAGAAGATGAACGATGCCGCCAGGATAAAGGTGCCTGCCATGGCAAAGAGCACCAGCAGAAAAATATTGTCTGTTACTTTTTGCATAGTAGAAAACTGACAGCGATACCCTGGTACATAAGCAGGATCAGCGCTGCATGTATATTCCAGATGATGAGAAAGTTATTTAAAGATAACTTCGTTATGATAAAATTTGAAAACACAAAGAGTATAAAAGCCCCGGAATAGTAAAGAAAAATACCGGTGTTCGCGTAAAAATCCGACAGCCGTATTACATTTCCTGTTTCCGGATCACTCGCCAGTTTTGCAAAATAATTTAATGAAAACAAAATACAAACAATCGCTTCTACCGACCGGGTATAACTGTTGTAAGTATGAATATCCTGCAAATACAATGCATTTGCAATGCACAGCATCACAAATACCACCGGAATGACAATAAACATTTTTCCACTATCCCCCCTGCCAAGCATTATACGGTAATAATAATTCAAAATAATCATTTCAATTGCCGTATAAATATGTAAAAAAGGAAGATTATTTACATGAAAATATCGCCCAACGATTATGAAGATTCCATTCGTGATTCCGGTAAGGATCAGATAACCAAACAAAACTTTAGACTGCCGATTCAGATTTTTATATCGTACTGCTGCAATAAAAATGGGCAGTAATATACTCAGGGGTACTATTACTGCCTGGAAAAACAAGCTGTTTGCTTTCATCCCAACTACATTTTCCCTGTGAACAAGGGGCTGTCTATGTCGCACATCTGCGGACAGGGTGTGGTAAGATCATAGATCGTGCTTTGTTCAGTTACCGTGCCATCCGGGGCTGTTACCGGAATGCTGAGGATGTCAACATTGGTATCGCTTACCGGCACCAGGATGATTTTCAGGGATGAAAAAACATTTTCGGTGCCCAGTGACAGGTAAGCCCGCACAGATGTGCATTTGGTAAAGTCGGCCAGGTTCTGGATGTCCGACATCGGGATATTGAAGGCCCGGATATAATTGGGATCCGGATCTACACCGCTGGCATATTCGCGGTACCAGGTGGTGATCTGAACACCTTCTCTTTCCGTAATAGTGTCGGTTGGGCTGGGAGTGCCGGTAGATTGTTGGTTCATAAAAAATAAGGGGGTTAGGTAAATAATACCAAATATAATAAATGCTATTATCTTTTATGGTGAAAATTATATAGTTAGAAAATGAGGTTGATTTATATATTTTGTTTCAGTTAAACGTTGTGCTGCAATGCAGTGTACACAGGCCCTCCAGGATTTTTTACATGTTAAAGATTTCTTTATCTTGTATGCTAAGAATCTTTAACCTGTACAATTCCTTTCATGTTTAAATCCCTTTCAGAAGAGAAAGTAATTACCCGCATCAGCTACACAGCCCCGCCGGATGATTTTTACGCAACCCTGCGAACCCGCATCAACGAATACCTCTCTTCGCATCACCTGCAGCAGCAGGATGACCCGGGTATGTACCTGAAAACATTTGTTCAACTGGGCTTATGGGCCGGCACCTATGCCTGCATGCTCTCCGACTATTTTCATGGCTGGGCCCTGCTGGGCTGGCAGTTGCTTTTTCATTTCTCCATGTTCCTCATGTCGGTGGGTATTGCCCATGATGGCAGTCATGGCGCCTATTCCAAAAAGCCCTGGCTGAACAAACTCACCTACCGGGTGTTCGACCTGATTGGTATCAACAGCCATATGTGGGAGTACAATCATAATCTCTCCCACCATTATGTTCCCAATATTCCGTTGTATGATTCCGCCATTGATTCGTTTGTTTTATTCCGTTTTCATCCCAGGTCGGCCTGGCATTCTTTTCACCGTTACCAGCATTGGTATATCTTCCTGCTTTATGCTTTTTCCACGCTGTTTAAGATTTTTATCCTGGATTTTTATTCCTTCTCCCGCAAACGGATCGGCATGATTGCTGTAAATAAACCCGGCTGGAAAGACATTGCGTACCTGCTATTTACCAAAGCGGTGGTTATTGGCTATACACTGATCATCCCCCTCCTGGTGATTCATGAACCGGCCTGGCAGATCGTTGCCGGTTTTATAGCCGGGAATTTCCTGATGGGTATTACACTGGGCATCGTTTTCCAGGTAACGCATTTATCGGATCATACTGTTTTTGCAGAGCCTGATGCCACGGGGCAGGTGCAGCACTCCTATCCCGAACATATCCTGAAAACAACCGCCGATTTTTGTGCGGATAATAAGGTGATTACCTGGATCAGCGGCGGTCTTAACCTGCATGTGGCCCATCATCTTTTCCCGAAGATCAGCCAGCAGCACCTGCCGGCCATCACTAAAATTGTAAAGCACACAGCTGCTGAATATGGCCTCGTGTACAAAGAATATCCAACAGTACTGGCAGCCCTGCGTTCGCACCTGCGCCTGCTGAAGCGGCTGGGCAGCCGGGAAAATTTTACTGCAGGCGACTGGCCCCTGGAGCACTACCCGGTTGGTTTGAATTAGTAACCCGGCCGGTGTATTACCGCATCAAATTCTTCAGCGCCCTCCGCGGCCGGCATTTGAACGGTTTCGAGTTTGAAATTGTTAAGGCGCCCTGTAATGGTCCAGTGTATCATTGATTTCACATAGTAGCTGTGCCCGAAGCGAAGGTTGAGTTGTACAGCAGATTCATCCTTATAAAGACTGCTTTTTACTTCCACCGGACCTTCGTGGTATACCCTGAAAATATAACCGCTGTTGTTTTTAGCCACACAAACTGCATGTCCGTCAATATAAATGAGATAATTGCCCAATGAGTTGGTGAGCTTGCCAGGCCGGTAAATATATACCAGTGCATAGCTGGCCTTCGGGCCAAAAGAATTCTGATCCGGTGCCACTTCATCCCGTATAATCTGATAACTGGCCGCTTCGGCGGGTTTGTATTTCTCCACACTCCAGATGGTATCGCTTGCCACCGGCGCAGCGCCCGTATCATCTATGTAAGCATCATAGGTATAAAAATCCCCGCCAAAGGATTTAACTTTTATCAGCATCGTATGTTTCAGAATAAATTCCCGGCGGAGACTGTCGATTTTGCCCTTTGCATAGCGGAGGCGATACGTGCAATCATCCAGCCAGCTGATTTGCCAGGTGCTGGTATCATTATAGGCAATATTAATTTCCTGCTGAAAGCTGCTGTCTTTGATGTAAATATAATGGGCATTACCCCCCGGGTAACTATGGAAAATACCTGCCCGTATACCGGCACAGGAAAGCGGCTTTTGCTGCGCTTTGGCGGCCGGTAACTGCAGGTAAAGAAAAGGAATCAGGAAAAGGTATTTCATGCAACACAGTTATCGTTCGGTGATCTCGAATGTAACAGGTTGACGGCGATAGGCATTCACCGGCTTTCCATTGATCATGGCGGGAATCCATTGAGGGCCTTTTTTAATGATGCGGATCACTTCGTCTTCCATGCCGTACCCAAAGTCTGTTTCGGCTTCAATATCCGTCAGACTGCCATCCACCGACACGATAAAACGCACCACCACTTTATAGATACCGGCCGGTGCTTTTTTCTTTACGGGCACATTGGCCCGCAGGTTTTTCAGCAGGTATTCCTTCCAGGCAGCATCCCCGCCCGGAAAAGAGGCTTCCACTTCCACTTTCGAAAAAACCTTATCAGCCGTTTGTGCAAACTGGGCACGGCTTTGTTTGCCAAAACACAAGGCGCAAAAAAACAGGAAGATTATTTTTTTCATACAGGCAGGGCGGATGATCTATTATCCAATCCTGAAAGTAAGAAATTTTCCGAAGCGGAATTAATCCGTCTTTATCTTATACTCTTTCGGAGGTTCATTCCCCTGCAGGTTTTTTACAAAATAATCCCAGCGGCGGCGCATCATATAATAACTGTCCTGCCCGTAACCATGAGCGGCATTGGGAAAGATCACGAGGTCAAAATCCTTATTGGCCTTTTCCAGTGCCTGCACCACCAGGTAGGTATTATAGGGAGGCACATTATCATCCATGGCGCCATGGGCCAGCATGAGTTTACCCTTCAGGTTTTTGGCATATCCCTGATTGGCCTGCAGCTCATAATTTGATTTGCCCTTGTCATCTTTGGTAAGTAAACCGATATAGCGCTCGCCCCAATCGTCTTCATAATTGCGGTTATCATGGTTGCCCGATTCGGAGATACCCACTTTGTAAAAGTCGGGATACCGGAACATGGCCGCACAAGTGGCAAAGCCGCCGCCCGAATGGCCCCAGATACCCACCCGGTCGAGATCCATATAGGGACGCGTAGCGGCCAGTTCCTTTAAACCGGCAATCTGGTCGTCGAGTGTGTTATCAGCCATATTACCATAACAAACATCATGGAAAGACTTGGAGCGGTCGGGGTTGCAGGTACCATCAATCACCACAACAATAAATCCCAGTTCGGCAAGGGCCTGGTTATCGCCCCGCGAAGCGGAGAATGAACGGCTGCCCACGCCGCCGCCCTGCGGCCCGGGGTAGATATAGTTCACAACCGGGTATTTTTTAGCGGGGTCGAGATTGGTAGGTTTGAAAAGCAGCCCGTAAAGATCCCAGCGGCCATCTCTTGACTTTACCCTGACCGGTTCGCAGGGTTTCCAACCGGAGGCCGTGAGGCGGCTGATATCGGTTTGCTCCAGGGGCACAATCTGTTTGCCATTAATATCCCGTAACACCGATACGGGCGCCACGTCGGGCTTCGAATAATTGTCAACAAAATACTTCAGATCGGGAGAAAAGGATACATCATGATTGGCATCCTCGGGCGTGAGCAGCTGCAATTTTTTGCCATCAAAATTCACCCGGTACACATGTGCAAAATAAGGATCGCGGCCTTTTTCACGGCCCTTGGCCTCAAAGTAGAGCACCCTGTTTTTCTCATCCATTTTCAGCAGGCGGGTTACCACAAAATCACCTTTGGTAATCTGGTTTTTCAGCTGACCGGTGCCGGCATCATAAAGATAAAGATGCCCCCAGTCGTCTCTTTCACTGTACCAGATGATTTCATTACTGCCCGGCAGGTAATGCCAGTTCACCATACCCTGCCCGCTTTCGTACTGGGTGGCCACTTTTTCTTCCAGGATATCTTTTACATCGCCGGTGCTGGCATCCGCAATACGCAGCACTTCGTCTTTATGATCCCGGGAGGTGGATACGAAGGCCAGTTTGCTGCCATCGGGGCTCCACTCATTATCATCGAAAGAGCCGGAGCAGGCAATATCATCGCAAAGTGTGCCGCGGCGGGGATCGGGAGCCATTTTGAGCGGTATCACGCTGGCATTCTCCACATCAATGATCACCCTTTCAATACGGATGATATCGTTATCGCCTGGCAGGGGATACTTCCAGGCTTCCAGTTTGGGAGCGCCCACATTGGTGCTCACAATATACATATCGCTGAGATGGCGCTGATCCTGGCGGAAGCTGGCAATTTTTCTGGAGTCGGGCGACCAGAGCAGGATAGCCCTGTCACTGTGTTTCCAGCCAGCATTATCAGTGGCATATCCGTAGTCTTTTATCCCGTCGGTAGTGAGCTGTGTTTCTTTTTTCGTGGCTACATCCCTGACCCAGAGGTTCCAGTCGCGGATAAAAGCCTGCTTTTTTCCGTCGGGAGAGGTTACCTCGCTGGAAAAGTTACGGCGCATCAGCTGGCCGGCTTCTTTCACCTTTCCGCTGTCGGCCCCTAAAATGGCGCCGGCGGTAGAGCCGGTTTTACGGCTGGCATCAGCGGGGTTGATCAGTACATATTCTTTTCCGGTACCCGATGGTACACTGTACCAGAAACGGCCATCAGGCAGCCAGTTGGGATTAACCGTACCCCGGTCGATCAGTTTGCGGGTGTTAACACCCAGCATCCGGGCGGCCCGGTCGTAATCGGCGGTGGTGATTTGCTGTTGTCCGAAAAGTGATACTGCAAAACAAAACAGCAGTCCGGTAAAGACGATCTTCTTCATAGCGGGTTGTGTGGTTGAATGAAAGTGATTTGAAAAACACGAATGTGAGCACGAATATAAACAGGATTTGTACGAATTCTGACAGGAATCAGTACTTATTATATGAGCGGTTGCTCCCGTTTGGGAGCAACCGCCAGGCCCTTTCTGTATGACAGATGCTTAGAACATTTCCGGATTTTTTATTGCCCTGGTATCGCGTGTGTTTTTCTGAACGGCGATGGCGGCGAAAAGACTGAGTACAAATGCCATGGCATAGAATCCTTTTTCACTTTTGGTGATACTGGCATTCCAGAGCCCCACCGTCAGCAATACAATGGCCGCGAGGGTGGTAAACCAGGAAATGGCATAATAAAGATTGGTTACCGGCACGCCTTCCAGCTGATCGCGGACAGCTTTTTGCACGGAAATAGCAGAGAACAGACCAAAAAGTAATACCGTAAAATAGTACCCTTTTTCATTGAGTTCCATATCGGCATTCCATAATCCGATCAGAAAGGCGGTAATACCGGCAAGTAATGCCAGCCAGGAGGCGGCGATAAAAGCTGCAGAAGGAGGTTGAACAGTTTGTTGTTGCATAAAAAATAATTTATGCCTCAAAACTAGCGCTGTCCTGCAAGCCTGTTTTTGACATTTATCAAAAACCGGGAAAACAAATGTTAAAGCCGGCTGCGGATCCGGCTGAGTGTTTCCTGGCTGATTCCCAGGTAAGATGCTATATATCCCAATGGTACCCGCCCGGCAATATGGGGCGTTTCCCGGAGCAGGTCCTGGTAGCGTTCGGTAGCTGCTTTAAAATGTGTGCGTACAAAGCGTTCTTCGAGCCGGATATAGTACCGCTCGTAGATAAGCCGTACCAGCCGCTCCAGTTCAGGAAAACGCCCAAGCAGTGCTTCCAGTTCTTCCTTTGCAATCGCCCATACCATTCCCCCCTCGAGTAACTGAATATTTTCCAAAGAAGCCTGGCCGGTGATGAAACTATGAAAGGAGGTTACAAAATCATTTTCAAAGGCAAACCAATGAGTGAGTTCCCTGCCTTCCAGGTTATAATAGCCCCTTAGCGCCCCTTTTTCCATAAAATACAGGTGCCGGCAGATCTGGCCTTCCCGGAGCAGGTATTCATTCCGGGGAATTGTCAGCAGCGCAAATGAACCGGCTAAAGCGGCCTTTACTTCCTGACTAACAGGCTGAAAGCCGGAAATATGATTTAAAAGGGATTCAAAAGCCATACGGTGAATAAATCATGATAATGATCAGCTAAAATATTTGATTTTTTTCCAAATAAAAGCATCCGTTATACGTTATAAGCGTGGAAACCACAATATCCATTCCAATGAAACCCATAACCCTGCTGGCAATTGCCATATGCAGCCCCTTGTTTGCACTTTGCCAGGATAAAGACATCTCCGGCCTCTGGAAAGGCACCCTTTTAAACGAAAACAATCACCAGTCTTACCAGTACGAGGTATATATCCGCAAAGAAAACGGAAGATTTGCCGGCTACTCCCAAACCTGGTTCAGTATCAATGGTAAAACCTATTATGGCATTAAAAAGCTCCGGGTTACGATAGCCCGGGATGGCAAGATAGTGATGCAGGATGCCGGGCTGGTGGAAAATAATTATCCCGAGACGCCGCCCAAAAATGTATACCAGCTGAATGTGCTCGACCTGGAGGGCGATAACGCCGATGCCAGTTTAAAAGGCCCCTTTGTTACGAATCGAACCAAGCAGTATGATGCGTTGTCGGGGCAAATAAATTTAAAAAAAGTAAGTATGGACCTCTGCGAGGCCACCCTCCTGCCCTATACCCGTATTACGGCAGATAATGCAGATGTATCCATACAGTAAATGAATGATATCAAGTTGGTTCAGGCCGTAGCGTATGCTGCGGCTTTTTTGTTATTCCCCTTTTATCATAAAGTCCTTGCAAATCTCCCCATCAATTTATAACTTGATTGCCGAACCAAAACAGCTACTATTATGAAAAAAACCATCATTGGTGCCATTGTGGGCGGTATTATTCTTTTCGCCTGGCAGTTTCTTACCTGGGGCCCCCTGAATAACCATCAGGCCCAGCAACGGTATACACCCAAACAAGACAGTATTCTCAGCTACCTGAAAACACAGTTCAGCGAAGACGGCGGGTATATGATGCCCAGCTTTGCACCGGGCACTTCGCGGGACGATATGGAGAAGCAAATGAAAGCCAGCGAGGGAAAACCCTGGGCACAGGTTTTCTTTCATAAAAGCATGCCGGGGATGAATGGCATGGTGATGAATATGGTGCGTAGTCTGCTGGTGGATATTTTCGTGGTTTGGCTGCTCTGCTGGCTGCTGGTGAAGATCCCCACCCCTTCTTTTATCACCGTTTTCATGGGCAGTCTTGGCACCGGGCTGATCGTATTCCTGAATATGCCCTATACGCTGCATATCTGGTACGGCAGTTTCGACCTGATGGCCCATTTTATGGATGCCCTGATTTCCTGGGGGGTAACCGGGCTGTGGCTGGGATGGTGGCTGCGGAGAGGACAGTGAGCAACAGGGAATAAGAAATAATTAATAAAGAATCAGAAAGGAATGGACGGTAAAATGTCCGTTCCTTTCTTTTTTACAGCTTTCTTCGTGGAGGCGGTACCGCGAGCCCCTTGATGAGAATCAACGAATTCATTATCCGGCATCAGCGCCGGGGGGATATTTCGCTGGTACTTTTATACAAAAATCAGCTATGAAAGCGACCTATATTGCTGTTCTGCTTCCCTTCCTGGTGGCGGGCAGCCAGCCCGCATTTGCCCAGATTCTGAACCCCGGAAAAGTACTGGAAAGAAAAGCTGTCAACAAAACCAACCAGGCCATCAACAAGAAAGCCGATGAGGTGATTGACACCGTGTTCGGCACGAAAAGCAATCCCCCCAAAAATGATAACAAGAAACCGGGCCAGGCCGCCGGCAATAAAGTGGATACTGCGGTAAAACCTGTTTCCGGCAGCCAGCAGCCCCTGCAGGCCTATTCGCACTATGATTTTGTTCCCGGCGAAAAAGTGATTTTGTATGAGGATTTCAGCCAGGATGCAGTGGGTGATTTCCCGGCTTTGTGGACGGCCAATGCGCCGGGCGAGATCAATACCCTGAATATTGCGCCGGGTAAATGGCTGAACCTGAACAGCACCGATGGAAATTATTTCTATCTCAACAATATTGTCTTCCCCAAAAATTATATCATCGAATTTGATATCGTTCCTAAAAAAGCGGGTGGCCGTATTGCCGCCGGGCTCATTCTGTACGGAGAAACAAAGCATACCGAAATGGATAATAATACGCATCCCGGGAATTGCGGTATTATCATCTCCCTTGAAAAAGCAAACTGGAATACCTATGGATATAAGACAGGTGAAAGCGCCACTATAACCGGTGCTTCCACCATCAATCCCGTGGAACCCGAAAAACTGAACCATGTGATCATCTGGGTGCAGAACCGCCGGGTACGGATCTACCATAAATCCGCCAAGGTACTGGATATGCCTACCAATATTTACGAGGGATCTGTATTCAACCGTTTCTGTTTCCGCTTATCGAGAGGCGCTTCCTGTGGTTCATATATCTCCAATTTCAGGATTACCGATGCGGCGCCCGATATGCGCAGCAAACTGCTTACCGAAGGCAAACTGGTGAGCTACGGTATTTATTTTGATGTTAACTCCGACCAGGTAAAACCCGAAAGCTATGGTACCCTCAAGAGCATTGCGGATGTGTTGCTCGAAAATCCGGGCATTAAAATAAAAATTGTAGGCCATACCGATGCCGATGGCAATGATGCCGCCAACCTCGATCTTTCCAAACGGAGGGCAAAGGCTGTTAAAAACGAACTAGTAAAAACATTCAATATTGATGCGGCCGCCATTGAAACGGATGGCATGGGTGAAACCAGACCTGTGGCGCCCAATGATACACCCGGTAATAAGGCGCTGAACCGGAGGGTGGAGTTTATTAAGTTGTAAGCAACTACTGGAACTGAGGATTTAAAGTGTAGTACTATCAACTCAATTGGATTACACTTAGCAACATTGCAATAGTAGCTCAAGTTAAGGATCAGGGTAATGAAGCTGAGTTTACAGTAGTACTTAAGCTTAATCAGGGAACCATCCGCCATCGGGATGTAATCGATGGCGGGGCCCTTTTTGGTTCCTTTTTGGGCAAGCAAAAAGGAACATATAAAATTCCTGAGGTGCGTAAAAGTAAAGTACAGTTTCTTGCAAAGACTCAATAGTATGACACAAAGGTTTTTCTTAAATAGTTAATATATGAGTAAATATTTTAAGAAAGGAATCGGGCTGGCACTGTTGTTTGTGACTAATTTTTTATACGCACAACTGACACCGGAGCAGCAGGACAGCATCGCCAGGAACCTGGCACCTCTGCCCGACAGCGCCATTGTATACATCATCCGCACCTCCTCCCTGGGTTTTGCCATCCGGATGGATGTGAGTTGCGACTCGGTATATATCGGTACCACCGGCGCCAAAACCTACATCTATACCGTACTCGCTCCGGGCACGCATAATTTCCTTTCCCGTTCTGAAAATAAATTTTTTCTTGACGTGACCGTGGAAGCCAATAAGATATATTACCTGGAACAGCAGGTAAAAATGGGGATGATTTATGCCCGTACCAAACTCAACCCCGTAGAGGAAGAGACGGGGAAAAAGATGCTCTCAAAATGCAAGTTGGATCATACCAATATGCATAGGTATTAAGAACGGGTTACTAGGAAAGGGCAGCGAAAGCTGCCCTTTTTATGCCGGCAGGGGGACAAAAGCTGATATCTGCAATGCCGAAAGGAAATACCTGATCTCCCCCGTTCCGGTAGGGGCAAGTTGCAGAAAGAAGTAGCTCCCTATATGTAATAAAAGCGTAGATTTGTATTCAAATCCCTACACTCATAATGAAAATTATTGCCTTCTTATTTTCCGGCTGCCTGCTAACCGCTGTCCTGATTTTTTCCTGCCAAAAACCTTTTAATCCGCAAGATCCCGCTCAATCGGCAGGTACGCTGGCAAAAGACAATAATGGCAATTGTCAGCCCGCGAATGTGAATGGGATTTACCTGGTTAATAGCGCCCTTACGGCTTCACATTATATCGAGGTTTCTGTGACAGTGAGTTCTCCGGGCAACTATGCCATCGGCACCGATACCCTTGATGGTATGCATTTTGGCGACACTGCTTTTTTTTCCGGGACCGGTTCACAACTTGTACGGTTAAAGGGATATGGCACCCCGGTTACGGCAGGGGTATTTCCCTTTGTGGTACACTATGGTACTGCCAGTTCCTGTTCGGTACCCGTTTCGGTTTCGGCCATTTCCACGCAGGCAGTCTTCACCCTTACAGGAGATCCTGGTGCCTGTACCAACCCGCTAATCCAGGGTGCTTATACAGCCGGTACTGCACTTGGCATTGCCAATAAACTGGTTATATCCGCCAATGTTACAAGCCCGGGCACCTATAATTTATCCACGGCGGTTGTAAATGGAATTAGTTTTTCAGCCTCAGGAGTTTTCTCGGCAACCGGTACGCAAACGGTTACCTTATCGGGTGCCGGCACTCCGCTAAGTGCCGGTACCAACCAGCTGGTAGTAAGCGGCACTGCCACCAGTTGCAGCTTTCCTTTGACTGTGTCATCAGGTGTGCCTCCCGGAGATACTGCAAAAGCAATTTTTCTTTCCAATAAAGAACTTGATGCTGTCAATAATATTAAAAAAATCAGTTTAACCTGTTATAATCCCGATAACTCGGTTCGCTGGAAGAGAACGAGCCTTGGCACAGTGGCTACAGAAAATAATGCTTCCACTTATCTGAACATTACGCCCAGTATTGAATATAATAACGGAGTGGTTTATTATTGTGTAGACTCAGTTTTTGCAAGCGGTACCCCTACGATCTATTACAGGTATAATTTTTTCTATGCGATGGATGTAAATACCGGAAATGATATCTGGAGAAGGAGAAGTACAGTAGACTATATCCAGAATCCGATTGTACGAAACGGAGTAATTTATTGCAACCTGCAAAACAGTTCAGGCAATAATGTTGCCGCATTCAGTGCAGCCGATGGCAGCCTTCTGTGGAAACAACCGATACCGGATGCATTTGGCGCAAATTACCTTGAGCTTGAAGGCAATACACTCTATTATGTTTCCAGCTTATCGAATTATACTTCACAGGTAAATGCTTTTGATATTACCACCAAATCAATTATCTGGAAGAAGAATATCGGGCTGAATGGTGACGCTTATTCCAAAATGATTAATACCAATGGACTGCTGATTCTGAAGAGCGGCAATTATACACTTGTTGCACTTGATAAAATTACCGGCAATCTGGTATGGTCGAAGCCCAATATTGTTACCAACCCGAAGCTGGTAAACAATCTGATTTATTGTGAGAATTCGAACAAGGAATTCGGCGCTTACGGGCCGGCAGATGGATCTTTAAAATACCTCTGGCCCAATTCACTGAATATCGGAAGTGCCACTTATGTGCAGGATGACAGGTTTTACTTTACAGGTATGGATCCCAATTCTTATCAATACTTCATCGCTTGCTATAATGCGCTTTCAGCGAGTCCGGCACAAATATGGTCAGTTCCCTACCCTGACCCGGATCAGCTTGAAACACCTGTTGTGGCAGGGAATACTGTTTACGGGATAAAACGAACCTATCAACCGGGGTCCGGCAATTATACCTACAAGATGATGATGTTTGACCGGAACACAGGAGCACCGAAAGACTCGGTTATTAATACTTCTATAGGAGTAGAAATTGGTGTGGTAGGAATACTTAAATCATCGGGGATTTTTGTGGAACCCTCCGTATACTAGCCGTCATTTAGTACAATGCCCGGGCGGATATATTATCTGTCTTTAGCAAACTATTTTTGCTGTTGCCTGTTGTGATGCAGCTGAAGTGATTGCGACGCAACGATGCTGCCATGAAAAACCGGAGCCGGTAATATGCTGACCAATTGCCCGCAAGGGCAAGCCGCTCTCTTAATCTGAAAATAATTTATCAGATGCCAATCTTCTCATCCACCAGCTTTAACAGCTCTGCCTCTCTTGCTAACGTTTCATTTTCAATGGCCCGGCCTTTGGCGAGGATATCATCCACATAAGCCTTATCCTTATAGCCGCTGGCATTGATGCGCACATTCATAAAGGCGCCCATAACGGCACTGCGTATACATAAGGCTCCAACCCCGGCATCACTTACAGAATTGGGATTACCCGTTTCGGCCATGACTTTCACCAGCTCCATGCAGGCAGCGGCAGTTTGCATAACTTTAAAAGGTATCTCAATGGCAAAGCGGGTGGCATCCTGTATGGCCTGCGTGCGGATGGCTTTTTCCTCGTCCGTGCCCCTGGGCAGGGCAAAAGCTTCCATGATCTTATTGAAGGCCCTTGTATCTGCATCCACCAGTCGCAGCAGTTCATTTTTATACTCCTGCCCCTTCGCCGCCCAGTTGCTGAACTCTTCCCAACGCTCATCCCAGCCGGGTTTGTGCGAAGAAAGATTGGCCACCATGGTTGCCAGGGAGGCGCCCAGGGCGCCCACATAAGCGGCAATAGAGCCGCCGCCGGGGGCCGGACTTTCACTGGCGGTTTCATCCGCAAAGGCATTCAACGGCATCGAAACCAGTTTGCTGTCGGCTTTATCGGCCAGCATATACTCGATAATCCGTTCTTCGGGTTTAAAGGGGCCCAGTTCATCCAGTCCCATCGATTTCACAGCTATCTTTATCAGTTCCTTCTCACTCACTCCAATACTGCGCTTTTGTTTTTGCAGAAAATATTTTCCTGCATCCAGCATGGCTTTCAGCGGTATCAGTCCCACAATCTCACTGCCCGTTACCCGCAAACCACGGGCATCTGCTTTTTTACAGCATTCATCAAAAGCAATGTGGACGGGTGTTTTATTGATATTCGTAAGATTGATGGATATCTGGGCGATGCCGTATTCTTCGATATACCAGCCAATTGCCTTTACATATTTCAAACTGCCGGGGATAACAATATTATTGCCATCGGCATCTTTCACCGGCTTACCGTTTTCCTTTTTTACCCTGCCGGCTTCCCGGATATCAAATGCCACCGCATTGGCCCTGCGGGTAGAAGTGGTATTCAGGTTTACATTATAGGCCACCAAAAAATCACGGGCGCCGATAACCGTGGCTCCGCGTTTGGCATCAAATTCGGCCGGACCAAAATCCGGTTTCCATTGCGGCTCTTTGATCTTCTTAAAAAAGCCTTCGTATTCCCCGGCCCTGATCACGGATAAATTACTGCGTTCCTTATTGGGCTGGGCTTCTTCGTAGAGATAAACCGGCAATTGCAGCTCTTCCCCTACCCGCCTGGCCAGTTGCTGCGCATAAGCAGCCGTTTCTTCCATGCTGATATTGGCGATGGGGATCAGCGGGCATACATCGGTGGCACCCATCCGCGGATGCTCGCCCTTGTGATTTGCCATATCAATCAGTTCCCCGGCTTTTTTGATAGCCCTGAAAGCGGCTTCCACCACGGCTGCCGGCGCCCCCACCATGGTTACCACCGTACGGTTGGTGGCCTTGCCCGGATCCACGTTCAGCAGTCGAACCCCTTCCACAGCTTCTATCTCCGCCGTGATCTGGTTGATAACAGATATATCATTTCCTTCAGAAAAATTGGGAACACATTCTATCAGTTGCATACAATCGGTTTGCTGCAAAGATGCAAAGATTAGGGCTTGTGGCAAAGAAGGAAAGGAGATTCCCGCTGCGCCAACTTTGCTTCTTGCTTCTCCACGGTAAAAAATTAAACGATTTCTCCGTTGATCATCACCTTATCAATAAGATTATCCCCAAAGGCATAAGGCAGGTAGGCCAGGGAGGGAATGGGTTTGGTGAAGATGAGGTTGGCTTTTTTGCCCGTAGCAATACTGCCCGTCTCCGCTGCCAGTTCCATGGCAAATGCACCATTGATAGTAGCGGCATTGATGGCTTCTTCGGGCAACATTTTCAGCTGGATGCAGCTGAGGGCCACCACAAAATTCATATTGCCCGAAGGCGAGGAACCGGGGTTAAAATCGGAAGCCAATGCCACGGCGGCGCCGGCATCTATCAGCTTACGGGCCGGCTGGTATGCCATCCGGAGGAAGAAGGCTGCTGTGGGTAACATGGTACCAATGGGCGCCGCAGGAGCGCTCAGCAGTTCAATATCTTTTTCGGTCATTGTTTCCAGGTGATCCACCGAAAGGGCATTCAGTTGTATCGCGGATTCAATGCCACCAATTGAATTGAGCTGGTTTACATGCAGCTTGGGTTTCAAACCGTATGCCTGCCCGGCCCGGCAAATCATTTCCATTTCTTCGGGTGAAAAGAAACCCGTTTCGCAGAAAACATCAACATAGTCGGCCAGTTTCTCTGCCCCGATCACAGGCAGCATTTCATGGATGATGCTATTGATATACCCCGCATGATCTTCTTTATAGGCCAGCGGATAGGTATGGGCACCCAGGAAACTGGCCCTGACAGGAATCGGTGCTTTTTCTTTCAGGCGTTTAATCACCCGCAGCATTTTCAGTTCGCCTTCCACAGTCAATCCATAACCGCTCTTGATTTCAATAGCCCCGGTGCCCAGTCTGATCAGCTGCTGCAATCTTGCCCAGGCACTGTTGAATAATTCATCTTCCGGTGCTTCATTCAACCTGTTGGCCGAGTTAAGTATACCCCCTCCTTTTGCCGCTATTTCGGCATAGCTCATCCCCCTGATCTTATCAATGAATTCTTCTTCGCGGCTGCGGGCAAATACCAGGTGGGTATGGCTATCGCACCAGGCCGGTAAAACAAATTGTCCGCCGGCATCAATAATATCTTTAGGCAGATGCGGAACGGCCAGTTCCAGCTCATACATCGGTCCGAATGCGCTGATAACGCCATCTTCAACAAACAGGAAGGCGTTTTCAATGGCCGGCAGAACGGACAGTTGCTCACCCCGGAGGGGGGCACCGGGATGCTGTGTGCCTGCGAGGAGTTGTATGTTGGTTATGAGGGTCGTCATCATAAAAGTTTTGGTCAGAGTGCCTGAAAAAAGTCTTTCCCAAATTGCTCCAGTGAGGGATCACGGGCACCCATCAGAAGTACCACAGTTCCTTCGTCAAGGTGCGGTTGCATTGCAGTGAGCAGGTCATTCCGGTTTTCAATGAAGAAAGCCTGTTTACCCTTTGCACGGATATCCAGGATCAGGTCGTTTGCCGATATGTCTTTTACCGCCGTGCCACCGGCATAAAAGATCTCTGTCATCCATATCTCATCCTGCGGTCGAAGGGCCGCAGCAATTTCTTTTACAAAATCATTCCGTAAAAACCGGGTGGGGCCATAACCATGCGGCTGAAACCAGGCCACTACTTTTTTTCCAAGGGGCTGGCAGGCTTCGATGCTGCGGGCGCATTTTACCGGGTTATGGGCATAATCGTCGATCACGGTAACCCCCTTTTTTACACCCAGCAGCTGGTGCCGGCGATAGATGCCTTTATAATTTTCCAGTGCTGCCGCACATACGGCAGGTTCAACACCCAGTTGGCTTGCCACGGCAATGGCGGCCAGGGCATTTTCCATACTGTGACGGCCGGGCGCTTTTACAGTAAAGGGGTTTCCATTCAGGCTGAAATGAATGGTAAAGCCATCCTGTACAAAATCAGCAGCCACAAACTGAGCTCCCGTATTTTCTTCCACCGCAAAATCGTTGGCGGCATTATTGGAGAGTTGTGCCGCCAGCGGATTGGAACGGTTCACGAAAAAAGATTTACTGTTACTCCTGAAGCTGGTAAAGAGCTGCATCAGTTCTTCAATCTCCTGGTGATCCTTATCCACATTCAGCAGCAGTCCCACCTCGGGGTGATATTGTACAATACTGCCATCACTTTCATCTGCCTCAATCACCAGCCATTCGCCCTGCCCTACTTTAGCGTTGCCAATCTTCCCCTGCTCAATAATACTTACCAGTCCGGCTCCGCTGATAATACTGGGTTGCCAGCCGGCGCCTTCCAGGATATCGAAGAGCATGGCACTGGTGGTGCTTTTACCGGAAGTACCGGCCACGGCAATGGTTTTTTTGCTGGCGGCGATCAGGGCCAGCAATTCACTGCGGCGCAGGATGGGAATCCCCAGTTCCCTGGCCTTTTGCACTTCGGGCACGGTATCTTCAATAGCGGTTGATACCACTACCAGGCTGGTGGCTGGCGTGATGCCCGCTCCATTCTGTGCAAAACAACTGATGCCGGCAGTTTCCAGTTTTTCCCGGATATCCTTCGCTGCGCCGGCAGAAAAATAGCGGTCGCTGCCGCTTACCTGTTTGCCCGTGCCGGCCAGGTATTGTGCCAGGGCGCTCATGCCCACACCGGCCACCCCGATGAAAAATATAGTATTGTAATCTGCCAGCGATTTAGCCATGCCCTGATATTTAAGCAAATGTAAAATAATATGCGGTTCTGCTGCCAGTACTGCAAAAGAGAAATGATCATTTTGCACTTGCTTTTGAAAGCTGGGAGGCCTGTATTATATTTAATGACAAAATCGGTTGCATGGCACGTAAAATAGGATTGAGTATTGCAGTAGCGGTTATCGCAATGATCGCCGGCATGTACTTTTTAATGAGAGGATGTCTTTCGGCCTACGACGAGCGTTCTGCCACGGGCAAGATCCTCTACTTTGAAAAAGACGGCAAGTCGGTTGTTTGTACCATCGTGAAGTATGATGCCGCCACTTCCTACCGCTCTGGCGGCGGGATCACTTCCAAAACCGTGAGCACCTCTTACTATATCCAGTCGAACGATGCTGTTACCGGCGAAAAAAGGGAGAGCAAAAAAATCAGCGCTCATTCCTCCATCAAAAATTACCCGGTGAGTGTGATGGGAGCCGGTGGCGGGAAAGCCTGGTTATTTGTAAATGAGCCACTGGCCTATGATCCGTTTACTCTGGAAAAACTGGCAGATAAAGCCGCTATAGAAGCCCGCAATCCCGCCCTGAAAGGTAAAATGCCCGATGAGCATACGTATTATGTGTTTGATCCGGTGAGTGGCACAATCATCATCACGGCAACGGATGGACAGAAATACCAGCTTTCCTGCAGCAGCCTGCTGGCCACGCCCATTGATGAGGAAGAAGCGGCAGCCACCCCTGTTGAAAGAATGATCAGGGAGCTTACAGCGCAGCAGAAAGAAATTGATGATGCCGCTAAGGAGTTTTATGCGCACAGCAGGGCGCTGGCCGACCTCTACCGTGAACATAAGATCACTTATGCGGCGTATATGGACAGCAATAACCTCTTTTATAAAACCCGCGATACCCTGGATGCCCGCAGAAGAAAGCTCAGTGAAGAAATAAGTGACTGGGAAGACCTGCAACGCGGAAGTGCCGATCAGCAAAACCGGATGAAGAGCCTGAACGAAAGAAGCAGTCCGGGTTTTACCGACATGAGCACATCGGCCGATACCTTTAAACATCAGTGGTATGGATTGCTGAACCCGGCGGGTTTGGATAAATTCTATAACCGTTTCGAATACCGGCCGGTGTATACAGAAACCGACCGGAACCGTCTTTACAGCGCCGCCATCCGCTCAAAAGATTCTTCCAGGAAAGCAGCAGAACTGCTGGTGGGCGAGCCCCGGCAGGTAAACGCCGCTGTGTACCTCCAGGGAGGATTTTTCCAGGATAAAACACGGGCCCTGCCTTTTCATCTGAAAGCCCCGGATGGCTTTATTGTTTGTTATCGTGATAAAGTAGGCAGTAAAGCCAATGTTATGCTGGCCCGGATCGACCTGCTGGGAAATATTTTATGGAATGTCAATACCGGACTGGATCATTTTATCGACTGGACATTTTCGGATAAAACACTTTGCCTGCTGGGGGTGGATAATAAGGAGCTTTCATCAGATGAAGGCAATGTACTGCATATCATTGACCTGAAGAACGGGGCAATTGTTACGTATGATTATTATACGGACAAGATGCGGGCTAAAAAATAAATTTTTCAGGTTGTTTTGAGACGGCGTCTCAAAACCAGTGCATCCTCGTCGGAGACGAGGACGAGAGGAATCGGCTGTAGCGAGGTATTTATCTTACTATACGAAACGGATGTGCCTCGGTGGTAAGCACCACTTTATTCAGATCCAGCGTTTTCAGAGGGGCAAACAGCAGGTAGGCATATTTCAGTGTTTCGCCGAAGAAGAAACTTTCCATGGAATTATACTGCTGGTAAGTGCTTACATTTTTCAGGGAAGCGAAACCGGCTTCTGTTTTACAATGTTCCAGGATATCATTTACCATCCGGTAGCCCTGCCAGAGGTACTCATCATTACCGGTCAGGCGGAAGAGGTAAAAGCAACTCTCCAGGTTTTCGGGGCGCAGGATATAGTAGGCGCTGGTAAGCGAATCTTTCTTAAAATCAAATTCTTCGGGCTCCATATTGAAATGGCGCCACATATAATAGTTGGCCTGCTGTATACAGCGGGCCGTTTTGAGATCGCCGGCATAGGCACAAAGTCCGGCATAAAAAGCGTCCAATGCCCCGTACAGGGTGGCGGTTTCTTTTCCCGTATACATATCCACATGCCGCATAAAGCACCCATTGGGCGTGGGCGCCAGCAGGTATTTCTTGATGGCCTTGTTATGTGTTTCAAATGCTTCTAAAAAATCCCTGTCGCCAAAGAGTTTCCAGCTTTTAAAAAGATATTCATAGTAGGAGTCGATATACCCGCTGATATGGCTCTGTGTTCCCACCCACTGCCCGGTAATAACATTGATCTGCTCTCCCACCAGCCCGATAGCACTTTTTCTTTTCACCACTTCCATGATGGCTTTTTTGGCAGTTGCATAGTAGAGCGGATTTCCGGTAAGTTTTGAGAGTTTGCCAAACTCCATCATCAGGGTGCCGATTTCGGCGGGGTTGTTGATACTGTCACGCAGGGCGCCGGTTTGCAGGTGCACAAAGCGGTAAGGCATGCCGGTAGTGGTTTTAAAGGCTGGCAGCAGCCGGTTGGCGAGGTCTTTAGCCAGTTCCAGGAAACGCGGATTGCCATCCAGTTCGTGGGCCGTTATCAGTCCGGCCAGCAACCGGATGGTAATTTCAAAAACCTGCACTTCGTTATTGGTATTGAAATTGAGCTTTTCCAGGATGAGCGTTTTAGCCTCAGCCGCCTCTTCCTTCATATCCAGCAGGGTAAAAGTATCAAAGGCATCCACGGGTGTCATCAGCAGCGATGTGTTGTACCAGTTCTTCGCCGTTTTGGTGAGCGGCTTCAGGTCATCGGATCCCCAGGCATAATCTTTATATCCTTTCCAGGCGTGACGGGCTGCCTCTCGTACCTTGTTACACATTTCAGTTTTCATCTTTTCTGTGAAGAGGGGATCCGCCTGTGCGAACAGACTAAACGAACTGAACAGCATCAAAACCAGGAGACTTATTTTCTTACTATGCATGGAAATATTTTCTGCTAATATAGCCGATTCAGTGCTTTTGTATATCATTAACAATCCGGGGCAAACCCGGAAAGCCGTAAATTCGTTTATGTTCAAAAATTAAGTTTCATGAAAAAGATCATCGCTGCTATTGTTTTCATAACCGGATTTGTATCCTGTGCCCGGCCGCAGGACAGCAAACTGAAAATACCCCTGGGCGAAAAGGCCAAACCCGGCGCTACGGAGGCCGTGGCTACTTTTGCCGAAGGCTGCTTCTGGCATGCAGAAATTGTATTCCAGAGCCTGGTGGGGGTTAGAGACGCCGTATCGGGATATGCAGGCGGCACCACTGAAAACCCGGACTATGAATCCGTGGCATCGGGCAGTACCGGCCATGCCGAATCAGTGCAGGTATATTATGATCCGGCTAAGATCAGCTACCAGACGCTGGTGGAAGCTTTCTTCGCCAGCATGGACCCCACCACCCTCAACCGCCAGGGAAATGATGTGGGATCCGAATACCGATCTATCGCGTTTTACCGGAATGAAAATGAAAAGAAGATTATTGAAGGCGTGATCAAAAAACTGACGGATGAAAAAAAATACAGGAATAAGATTGTGACGGAAGTGGTGCCTTTCCGCAAATTTTATCCCGCCGAAGAATATCACCAGGAATACATTTATTATCACCCCGGACAACCTTACGTGGCGCATGTTTCTATTCCCGAATTCCTGAAATTCAAAAAAGAGTTCAAGGGAAATTTCAAACAGTAGCGGGTTACCGCTTGCTTACGCCATCAGGCCGGGAGCCTATTTATTGGTCATGGATTTATCCATCTGCTTGCCAAAGAAGTAACCCAGTGCCGCACCGGCAATGGTTCCCAGCAGCAGCCAGATAACGGAGGCGCCTGCGGCAAAAAAACTGATCCCCAGTCCCAGCAGGGCAAAAAAGAAAATAGCTACCGGTACGATACTGCGGTTGCGGGTGCTTTTTTCCACGTGGGTGCCTGCAGGATGATGCTCGGGGTGGTGGTGTTTTCTTTGTTTGGACTTAGGCATATTGTTGGTTTTGACGTGTACAAAAATAACAGAATTTTGATTTGCTGAAACTGCTGCCGGTCTTTCCGGCAACTGATATCAATCAGTTTTAAACCTTTATCTTTAAGGTAAAGTAAAACTGCTCTTGAAAAGAAAGATCCCCTCCCCGATAACGATCCTGATGATCGTAACCCTGGCGGCGGCCATCGCCACCTGGCTTATCCCTGCCGGAGAATACAACCGCCTTTTTCTGGAAGAAGGCGCTGCCGAATTTAAATACAGTTCCGGTGAAAAGGATACCAGCCTGGCACTCACCCAGCGAACACTCGACAGTCTGCAGATCCGCATCCCCCTGGCAAAGTTCCGGTCGGGCGCCATCCGCAAACCGGTTTCTGTACCCGGCACCTATCACCAGTTACCGCGTAACGGGCAGGGTTTTGTAAAACTGCTTGAAGCGCCGCTGAAAGGCATCTACGATACCATTGATATTATCTTATTTGTTCTCGTGATCGGGGGTTTCATGAATGTGTTTCACGAGTCGGGAGCCCTGGTAAAAGGCCTGACCAGCCTCAGTTATAATATGCGGGGCCGGGAGTCGTGGCTGATCATCATTCTCACGTTTCTCTTTTCTTTTGCCGGCGCCTCTTATGGCATGGCCGAGGAGGCCCTGGTCTTCTACCCCGTGATGGTGCCCCTTTTCCTGGCGGCGGGCTACGATCTGCTGGTTCCCGTAGCCGTTATTTTTGCCGGTACCCAACTGGGCACCCTCTCCTCTTTCACCAATCCTTTTTCCACCATCATCGCCTCCGATGCGGCAGGCGTGAACTGGTCGGAAGGACTGAAAGAACGCATCCTGATGTTTGCACTTTCCACCATTATCACGATTGCCTATATCGTTCGTTATGCAAACAAAACCCGGAAAGATCCCACGGCTTCACTGGTTTACCGGATGGATGGGGATGTAAAACCGCCCTTCGATACCACGCTCAACATTCCGGATCAGGGCCTTAAATTATCCGGTCGCACCAAACTCCTGCTCCTCCTGTTTCTTGCCACTTTTGTCACGATGATCACGGGTGTGGTGGCGCTGGACTGGTGGCTGCTCGAGATGTCGGCCGTTTTCCTGGCTTCATCCATCCTGCTGGCCCTTATCCTGCGGCTCAAAGAAAAAGATTTCATCAGTCAGTTTATCAGGGGAGCCGAAAGTTTATTGAGCGTCAGCTTCATCATTGGAGTGGCCCGCGGGGTTACCATCATACTCAATGACGGCCGTATCAGCGATTCCATCCTGTTTTACTCGGCCAAACTGGTGAACGGAATGCCACCGGCCCTTTTCATTGTGGTGATGTTGCTGCTCTACATTCTTTTTACGCTCTTCATTTCTTCATCCTCGGGCATGGCCGTACTCACGATGCCGATTATGGGTGCCCTGGCCATCATGGTACATGTACCGGGACGGGAGATTGTAAATGCCTACCTGTTTGGAATGGGAATCATGGGCTTTATCACACCCACCGGCCTCATTCTTCCTTCCCTTGCCCTCGTGAATGTTAGTATCAAAACCTGGCTGAAATTTGTGGGGCCCCTGCTGCTATGGTTGCTGCTGCTTTGCATTGCCTTCCTGGTGATTGGCATTTACACCTGATCAGCCAAGGGTTTTGTTGAGGCGGCCAATGATGGTACCGTTATGAAATACCTGCAGGGTATAATTGCCGCGGGGATATTTAACAGCGTTAAGGGTAAAACTGAGTTTCCGGGCCTCACCCCGGGAAAGATCGAGCATGGTTTTGCAGGAATACACTCTTCGTCCCTGCGCTGTATTGAATACGCCCGATTCCCATGGCGAAGTTTGTAATACTTTCCCGTCGGGTTGTGTAAGCACCACCACCACTTCACTGGTAACAGAATGGTTGCCGGCGTTGCGAACCGTGAAGCTGCAAACCAGCCTGGCTGTCTGCGTGGCATCATTGGTCTCTTCTTCCTGGGGCCCGCTGCCATTGATGGCCGTAAGGCGCATATCCGATACTGCGTAGCCGGTGGCATTCAGCGCTGCCTGCGTATCCGTTGCGTCGGCAGGCTCAGTAAATACGGCCCGTTTTCCCGGAGCGTTTTTAAGATAACCCGTGAGCTGATCCAGTACCAGCCGGAGGCGTTTGTTTTCGTTCTCCACATCACGGTTCCGGTTACGCAGGTTATCCACCACCTGCTGCAGGGTACTGATCCGTTGGGTGGAAGAGGAACTGTCGGTTACCTCTCCCGAACGGGATAGAAGGGCATTGATATCATTGCGCAGCTGGTTAAACTCATTCAGTTTGGCATCCAGCTGCAGCTTCAGCGAATCGGCATTGCTGCGCATAGCATTGATATCGGTACTGGCAAATGCTGTATCATGAAGCCGGATGGTATCGGTTTGATACCGGGCAACAGGGGTATTACTGGCCCTGATCACGCGGAAGCCCCAGGCCCATAAAAGAGCACAGGATAATACCAGCAGCAGAAAAGAGAGTACCAGCAGTAATATGGATTTCTTGTCTTTCATTTTGGCGGAATGCCGCCATTATTTTTTCAGGCTTTTATTTACATAAGCTGATATCCAGCCCACCTGCCCGTTTTTAACAAGGAAAAATTGTTTCTTTTCGTATACCCCGGCAAACTGGCGCATCACTTTCAGCAACAAACCGGTACCGGCCATCAGCGCCCGCTGATCAAACACCTGGTTCACCCTTTTCACTTCCCGGGCCACGGCTGCCGTGTTTACCGAATTATCAGTGATGCCGGCTACAATGGCCGAATCGCTGAGAGACGCATAGCGGCTGATGATGCGGTCATTAAACTTCACCAGTTCATCGTACGTAACCGGAACGACAGGATTGTCAATGAGTTCGGGATAGGCCAGTGTTGCCAGCGACCAGGCAATGCCGCCGCTGAATGCCACGTTATCACTCATATCATAGGAGCCGCTTTCATTCACGGCATAAACAATCTCGGTATTTTCGGCGGCCTGCAGCACCCGGCCCAGTTGCCGGTAATAATTGTCGGTGCTTTTATCGGTATCACAACGTTTCTCTGCGGCATTGGCCACACTCTTGGTGCCCCAGCTGAGCTGGAATAATTTCAGATCACGTGTATTGGCATAAGGGAAATAACCGCCCTTGGTATTACCACTGCCAATATCGATCAGGAAAGTGGTGTAGCGGCGTGAATCCGGTACAATGCCAAGGTGCGACAGGCGGGCTTCTTCTTTCACATCAATCACTGCCACTTCCCTGCCGGGTTCATTGATCTTTTGCCGGAAAGCATCGCTCAGTTGCCGGATCCAGTCGGTCTTCTCTTCTTTTTCTGCCTGTATTTTAACCCCGCTGCTGATAACAGTATAGATATGATCGGCCGGAATTTTATACTCAATGTTCACCAGTTCATAGAGGTGGTATAATCCGGCCAGCGTAGCCTGGTAAGCAGCCGGGGTGAAGCTGATAAAATCGGAGTTAACAGCAGTATCTTTCAATAAATAATAAGCGCCTGTATTGCGGGCATCAGGGCCCATTTCAAGCATACTTAATTTTACACCCTTGGAGCCCACTTCAATACCCGCATAAATTTCGGACTGTTCGTAGTGCAGTTTAAGACTGGTTTGTGCCAGCAGCAGGGCAGGTATCAGTTGCAGGCATAACAGCGCCAGCAGGCATCTCCGCCAGTTTTGTTTCATAATGGGATGATTTACAGGATAAAAATAGAACAATAAGTACCGGTAGCGGGTGAGGCCGGTTTTGGTGTGAAGAAAATGTGACTAACCCCAAAATGAAAAAACCTTCATTGCTGAAGGTTTTTCATAGTTGCATGCGTTAATTAATGTGGTTTCACAAAGGATAGGTTTCAGGACATTGGATGTAAAGTATTCGGGGACATTGGATATTTGCTGATACAAAGATCATACACTGCAGGCTGCTAAAATGTAGCGGCAAGGGCTTTTTTGATGTAGTTCTTTTACGAACCACCCGCGTATTTATGCTACCCGTTTTGAGTGGTTTGCAGTGGGCCAGACCGCTCCGAAAAGGAAACTGATACAGCTCGCGGGGCCCACCTCCTTCCTGAGTAGTTCAATCCCAATAAATTGATTATTATTGTAAAAACATGCTGAAGATGAAAACAACATCCGTTCTTTTATGTGCCATAGCCACCAGCCTCCTCGTGGTATTTTCCTGCAAGGCCGCCGGCCGGCTGGCAGCCAAATACTGGCTGAACCGCGAAATCAGGGAATTTGTATCCAATTGTGAAAGCATGACATCGAAAGTGGTGGGCAGTGAAAACGCCCATAAGTACTGTGATTGTGCGGTAGACCTGGTGGCCGATAAATTTCACAACTACCAGGATGCAAAAGGTATGTCTTTACTCGACGTGCTTGATTTTATCAATAAATGTAAATAAAGATGAAGCGCATCAGATGGTCATTTGCCGGAGCCTGCCTCCTGCTGGCCTGTCATGGCGGACATCATCCGATCGATATTCCCGACGGAGGGCCCTGCAGTTATAAAACCATGGTTAGTCCAGCCACGCTGGTGGCCCTTCATGATATCAGCAACCAGGAATATGATGCGGAGTTTGCCCTGGAGAGGGACAACAGCGGCAAAACCGATACCCTTTATTATTCCACTTTCAATAATTATCATTACCTCCGCCGCGACGAGTTACCGAAAGACAGTTTGCAGATAGGCAAACAGTATACCTACGAGGAACAGAAAATTGTTTCAGGCAGTTGTGTGCCGGATATCAGCACGATCCGGCTGGTTCCCTATCAGCCTCCCAAATGAGGCGCGGGCCTAGTTTTTGGTTACATCCGGTGCCGCAGCATTGATAATGGCCGCAGTGCCCTGGATTTTTTTCATCAACGGCATTTTATGGCCATTTGTGAAAAAGGCAGTGGCAGCGGCGTTCTCCTTTATCATTTCGAGGAAAACCCCGGCCGAATACACCTGGATCTTCCCGTCTTCACCCTGCTGCAGGTAATATTCATTTACAGCCCGGCTGCCATTGTAAAACTTCTTGCAGTAAACATTCAGTTTACCCCTTGCAATGCGAACGGCAAAGCCCGGCAGGCATTCGGTGGAAACGTGGCTTTTACGCCCGTTTACAAACTGTGCCTGGGAAACGGCAAAATAATCCCGGGTTTGGTAGGATCTGATGTCGTTACCATAAATACGAGTGGAACCGTCGGCCAGCAGGTAGGCGCTGTTGAAAACGCTGTTTACCAGGCGGAGCGACTGGTAGCGGATAATGCTTCCATCCTTTTTCTGGATAAAACAACTGGCCGTGTTTTCTTTACCGGTTGCGTAAGCTTCGTTATCGGCAGTGGCAAGACTGTCTTTGCTGGTGGAGCAGGAGCCAAAAACTAATGTAAGGCCCATCAGGGCGGTCAGAGGTACTATTTTTTTCATAAAATAGGATTTTGGACACTACCCAAACGGGAAAAAGGCTTCCTTTATTGTAACCCTTTCCGGAAATAAATAGAAAATAAATAAAATAAAAAAGCCGCTGAAAAAGCGGCAGTTGTTACCCGACCAGGATTCGAACCTAGACAGTCAGAGTCAGAATCTGAAGTACTACCATTATACTATCGGGCAGTGCGGATGCAAATTTACAACAAAAACTGAAAAAAGCCGCAACCAATGGTTGCAGCCTTGTTTGTCAATAGTGAAGGTTTTAGTTATTTATAGCCAACCCAGGTACGCATGTCTTTATCAAAAAACCAAAAAATACCGTTGGAATAGGCAAAATTGAAAGACTGGTACACCTGCGCTTCTTCGGGTAACTGCAGTTCCTGTGTTTTATAGCCGGTGAGTATATTGTACAATTCCACTTTCTTATCATACACATTCAGCAAACCGATTTCTTTGCCGGGTAATCCGGTATAAATGGCCGTGGTGGTATTGTACTTGTCGGTAAACTTTGAACTGGGAGCATCATCACCACCATCAGCATTGTCTTTTGCATTCTTTTCTTCTTTGGCATTGGCCATACCCACGTGCAGGGCAATGGTGGCGGTATTGGTGGCATCTTTTTCACTGTACACTTCAAGGGTTTCGTTTTGCAAAAACAGGATCTTTTTATTCTTCGCATCATAAACCCCCACGCTCTGGGCTCCCGGCTGGTTAAGGCCTTCGCGGGATATCTTCATGGTGGAAGGCATTCCGGCTTTATCGTTCACATAATAGAACCAGCCGCCTTCATCATAGCTGTTACCGCATATTTTTTTGGTAACCGGGTTATACCACAATCCCCTTACATCTGCCTGTGTTTCCAGGTAATCATCAGACAAACGTTTTCCTTTGAGATCGAATACGGCCAGCGGGTAACTGCTGTTGCCGGCAAAAGCGGCATAGTAACGTTTGGCAACCGGATCAAAAGCCACACCCGCGCCATTACTGCCATCCCCATCTGGCATCACCAGTTCCTGCACTTTCTTAAGAAGCCGGCCCTGGGCCTGGCTCTGGAGGGAAAAGGCCGTGATCAACGCAAATAAGAAAATAACCGACTTTTTCATTATTGTAATTTTAAGTGCAAGTAATAAAAATTCAGCGGCCTTTTGCATACCCGCAATTGGGTATTTTTTTACAGCAGACCTGCAAGATTGCCTGAAATGAAATAATTTTACAGTCCCGGCAGCGAATCTTTTTTTCCGCCGCCACAAGCCAACTTAGCTCAGCTGGCAGAGCATTTCATTCGTAATGAAAGGGTCGTCGGTTCGAATCCGATAGTTGGCTCTCCTTCTTTCTTTAAATCAGTTCCCGGTTGGCCGCTGCCATCAGGCAGAGCCCAACCGCTGCTGAAGGCAGGGCATAAAACAGCAGCATACTGTAATCCTCAAAAAAAACAAAATAAACGGTCAGCAAAAAAGCCCCGGCCAATAATAAACGTCCGCCGGCCAGCGGTCGCCACCAGGAAAGAATAAAGCCCGCGAAGCTGGGAATCATGAAGGGCAGAAATCCCAGGAGCGACCATCCTCTTCCTTTAATAATATCAGGGCCGCCCTCGCCTACCAGGAAACTAAGAAAGAAAAGCGTTACCAGTGAACCGGCAATTCTTCCTGTCCAGAGCAATAAAGGATGATATCTCATCTTCTTTTTTCAGAAAGATACGGCTGCCGCTGCCGGAAAGAATTGATTTTGCTCAGCCGGAATGATGATTGTAAGTGTGGCTGTCAGCCGGCGAAAGAAAGAAGTTTTTGCTGCAGGCTGTTTTTATCCAGCATTCCCGAATGCCGCCAAACCGGCTTCCCGTTTTTGAAAATAATAAAAGTGGGAACGGCCTGTACCTGGAACCGGCTGGCCATGGCCGGGCTTTTATCTATATCCAGTTTCAGCACCCGTGCCCGGCCCTGCACTTCATGGCCAATGGCGCTGATGGAGGGGCCCATTGCCTTGCAGGGACCACACCATTCGGCATGAAAATCCACCAGCACCGGTTTATCCCCGTTTATAATCTGCTGAAATGTTTCCATTATGACTGATTTTTTAATTGTTCAAATAATGCTTTCTGTGCCGGTGTTAGCTGCTCCGGGATCTGCACACGGATATTCACATAAAGATCGCCGTGCTGCGTGGTTCCGTATACCGGCATTCCTTTTCCCCTGATCCGGATCTGCTTACCGTTTTGCGTACCCGGTGCAATCGCAATTTTTACCTTTCCTGCCAGGGTTGGAATGATACTGTCTCCGCCCAAAACGGCTGTATATAAACCGATGGTATGAGTGGTATAAAGATCATCTCCCCTCCGTTCAAAATCGGGATGAGGCGCCACCCGTATGCGTACGTAGAGATCGCCGTGATGGGCTTCCGAACTGCCCTTGCCGCCTTTTCCGCGGATACGGAGCAACTGTCCGTCGTAAGCGCCGGGTTTGGTGCTGATGCGGATTTTTTCATTTTCGAGCTGGATCAGCCGGCTGGCGCCTTCACTGGCTTCGGATAAACTGATGGTAACCTCCGTTTCAAAATCCTGACCCCGGTATTGCGCCTGGCCGCCATTACGGCGGTTGGCTTGTTTGCTGCGCTTACCTCCCCCAAAAAAGGCTTCAAAGAAATCGGAGAAACCAGATCCGCCGCCACCAAAAATATCGCCGAGGTCGCCTTCAAAATGGTAGGACTGGCCGCCGCCGAAGGGCGACTGCCCGGTATGCTGATACTGGTTCCAGTTTTCGCCTAGCGTATCATATTTCTTCCGCTTTTCGGGATCACCCAGCACCTCGTTGGCCTCATTCACCAGTTTAAACATATCCTCGGCTTCCTTGTTGCCGGGGTTCTTATCCGGGTGGTATTTTACAGCCAGTTTACGGAATGCCTTCTTGATATCTTCCTGGGAAGCTTTTTTATCAATACCCAGAATTTTATAATAGTCTTTGTATTCCATATATCATAAGAGGGGAGTTTGCACTCCCCTCCCATTATTCCTCAACTTAGATGCCAGTTCAGAAAAACTGACAGGATTTCCTGTCAATCGTCCTCCTTCTCTTTTTGCTCCTTTTGCTGCCCGCTGTTTTGTTTGGCTTCCGCTCCGCCGCCGGTTCCCTGGCCGCTGCCGGTTACCGGTTGAATTTCGGTATGCCGTATTTGTCCGCCATAATAACCGGTACGGGCCATCGCGGCAAAGCAAAGAACGGATAATGCCAGTAAGAGCGGGTATCCGGTCGGCCGGGCTTGTTGCCGCAGGCGGGAGTACACCAGCAGACCGATAGCGGCGAGGCCGGTAAGGCCCATCAGCCAGATCGCCAGTGTTGCGGCCGATTCGTGCTGTTCGATGGCCGCTTCTGAGATGCCGGGCAATTTCTCAATGGTTTCTTCAGCCGGTTCACCGGTAAGGAAAACCGGAACGGCCACCAGTGCCATCAGGAAGAGCAGCAGGGCGGCTGCCTGCTTCAATGTTGGTTGCTTTTTGAGAATCCCCCATAACAGGAGGCCGCTGCCGATCATTGTTCCGATAACAGGAAAATGATTCAGCAGCAAATGAAGATGTGCTGTATTCATTGCTGAAAATTTTTGAATTAATAAATTGGATTCCGGAATTTCAGCAGGAACGCGGCGGCTGCCAGATACGGGCCAGGTAATGATCGTAACAACCGTTGTGGTGATAAAGGGGAAACCGGTCAGAGAGGCAATAGATCTTCTTTTCGGGCCATTGTGCAGCAGGCGTGTGAAGCAGCGGTTGCTGGGCAACTGAGATAATTTCGGCAGATTTGAAAGGCAACCGCTGGTCTTCCGGCTGATCGGCATCGGTACCGGTTTCCTCCACGTAGTGCATATAAAGGAATGCGGTGAACGCTGTAGGGCCCACCCGGTTGCAATGTTCCTGGTAATGCCCGATCAGTAATGGCAGTTTCAGTAAATCCCCTGCGCCTCCCAGTGCAGGGAGGTAGCCAATAAGTAAAACAAATGCAAGGGAACGCCTCATCAATGACATGCTGCTAGATAAAAAAAATCAGCGAATCCGGAACTGACCGTTATCAGCCCGGGCAGGTATTAACAGTACTTTAGTTTTTCCCTTACTAAAATGGCCGGTGAAGAATCACCGGCCATTAAGGTTCATCGAACTAACTAACAAGACAAGATTTTTCAGCGGTTAAGGCTGGACTGGTTTTTCATAGTAATGCATTGCTGTTACTGGTGCAGCGTGATCGTACCGATATTGGTATCATTCCCGCGTGACAACGCAATATTGCTGATAACAGAATCTTTGTAATTATTGGAGGCCCGGATGATGAGGCTTACCGTGCTGGTTTGAATACCGCGTACTTTAAACTCTCCTTCTGATTCGGGGATGGCGGTGAGCGTATCCGATCCGGCCACTACTTTCACCACTACCGGTAAGGCGCCCGCCGGTTTGATTTTTCCTTCGAGCTCAGCTGAATTGTGGTGAGAAAAATGATGCAGGCTGGCGGTGAGTTCAAAATGGTTCGGACTGGTTTCCACCACGGAGCCATAGCCATCAAAGTCGAGCCAGAATTTCAGGTGATCGGCATCGCCGTCTTCGTCCACATCATGCCCGATGTTGATCGTGTATTGTGTCTGACCGCCGTGCAGGTACAAGGGATAGGTTACACCACTTTTCACAACGGTATTATTGGTGCCCAGGGTCAACCGGAGTTTGTCAATACTTCCGTCGGGAATCAGGGTGGTGGCCAGAACGGTTTCCACGCCATTGCGTAAACGCAGGATATTATACACTCCGGCGCTGATGCTGAGATTTTGCCATGTTTCGGAGCCGTCTGCTTTTACCACGCGGATTTCCACCTGGCGGATATCCACAAAGATGGAATCAAATACCACGCTGGGTCCGTCGGTAAGGATCAGCTGCAATTGGTTTTGCCCGGCAGGTACACCCGTGCCGGAAACGGAATCTTTCTTGCAGGCAGTGAAGGTAATCGTCAGGGTTGCCACTGCCAGTAAGAGTAAGGAAGATGTTCTTTTCATGTTGCTTGGTTGATTATGATGGTTAAACATTGATAACAGCTGCAAGATAGAAAGCCCCATCACCGGGCCAAAGCAAACATCCCTCTGCCGGTATATTCCACAACTGAACAAGAAAAAAAACGGAGCGAATGAAATTCAGGCACGGTTTATCAGTACCCATTAACATTCCGTTTCACCATTCCTTAACAAACTTTAGCATTCCCTTTATGTCTTAAGCATGGATTTTGTAAAATCTGAAGTATAAATCAACACAAATGAAAAATCTCACATTTTCGGTAATCCTGTTCCTGGCAGTGGTAAGCTGCTGGCCGGCAGCCGAAACAAAAGCACAATCTGTATCGGTCAGTTTCTCATTATTTCAGCAGGAACTGAGTCCTTACGGCCGCTGGACGCATCATCCCCGTTTTGGTGATGTATGGATCTATGGTGGCCGTGATTTCCGTCCTTATTATTCAAACGGGCACTGGGAGTACAGCAATTATGGCTGGGCCTGGGTATCTGATTTCGACTGGGGCTGGGCGCCCTTTCACTATGGGCGCTGGGAATATGATGATTACTATGGCTGGATGTGGATACCCGGTTACGAATGGGCATCTGCCTGGGTAAGCTGGAGCTCGTATGACGATTATTATGGCTGGGCGCCCCTTGGCTTTGGCGTGAACATTAATGTCAGTTTCGGCGCCATCCCTTACAATAACTGGATATTTATTCCCCGCCGGAATATCTGTGATCGTGATATCTACCGGTATTATGTTTCACCGGCTAGGGATTACCGTTTCCGCAATGCCGTGTGCATCAACAATTATTACCATGAAGGCAGAGAAAACCGCTTTTGCCGCGGTCCGGAAAGATTGGAAGCAGAACGTTACACGAACAGGAATATCAGCGAACGCCGGATAGACGACCGGGAAAGACAGGGCCGCTGGTATGCCGGAAATGACAGGGTACGGGAGAATGATCGTCGTAATGATATTGATAACAGAAGGCAGGAGGATGAGCGCTGGAGGCAGAACCGCGACAATGACAACCAACCTGGTAATGGCCGCTGGGAGCGCAACCGGAATGAGAACAACAATAACCAGCAGCCCAACGTTGGCTGGGGTCGCAAGCCCGATAACAGCAATGATAACCGGGATAATAACAACCAGTCCGGAAATGGCCGCTGGGAGCGTAACCGGAATGATAACAATAATAACCAGCAGCCAAATGGCGGCTGGGGCCACAAGCCGGATAACAGCAACGACAACCACAACAACGGACAGCAAACCCGTGAGAACTGGCCCAACAGGCAAAACCAGGGCGGCGGCAGCCAGCCCCGGCAGGTAGACAGGCCGGTAAGAGATCAGCATCCGCAGGCGCCTAACCGCGGATGGGATAATAACCAGGGCCGCCAGGGCGGCACCAATAATGGCAACCAGGGCCAACTGGGAAACCGGGGTGGTGGCTGGGGCCGCAGAGGTGGGTAATCTTTCAGCCCTGATGATAAAAGAAGCGGGCTGCTTTGATGGATCAAAGCAGCCCGCTTTATTTTTTCCTGTTACTACACCATCATTGGCAGGTGATCTTTCTTGTTATTGTTTGTGTTGCTGTTTCCACTTTGATTATATAGGTGCCGGCAGGCAACCGGTGTCCAATGTTGATGCGGTTGTCCGCAACCTGGCGGGTACTGTATACCGGCTTCCCCTGCATATCATAAAGTGTGACTGCCTTTAGCGTTTCACGGGTAGTTACCCGGATATAACCGGTGAAGGGATTGGGGCCGATGCTGATGGCCGGCTGATTATTGTTTATCAAAACCCTCGCATTATCACTGTATTTATAATTACCGGCGTTATCAATCATTTTCAGCCGGTAAACGATAAAGCCGGAGCGTATAGCCGCAGTGGTTACCGCCTGCCTGTCGGTATAAACGTAATCGCCGGCAACCGTATTGCGGGCATTCACCGTACCCACACTGCTGAAGTTTATCCCGTCATAGCTTCTTTCTATTTCAAAGCGGTTGTTGTTAATCTCATTTTCGGTATGCCACTGCAACTGCACATCTTCCTCATGGCGTTCAGCCGTGAACGAATGAAGGGTCAGGGCCAGGGCCACATTCACGGGACCGAAGATTTCAAAATCATCAAGGGCCACCCCGGCGGCATTTACAGAACCATCCGATTTGAAACGGAACCGAAAACCTACGCTGGGGTTCCCGGCCAGGGCTGAGGCATCCGTTGAATTGGTATACAGGATAAACGAAGCCGAGGCCGATCCGCTGAAGAAAGCTTCATTAACAGGGAAAGATGCATCTCCCACCCCATTGGCAAAATTATACCATCCTGCGCCCGTACTGGTGCCCAATGGCAGCCAGGTGGAACCCGAATCAAGTGTATATTCAACCCTGAACCCATCATAACCGGATTCGGTGGAAAACCTGGCCCGGAAACGCAACTGGTATAACCCTGCGGCACTGAAATTATAATTGGGTGTCATCAGCCAGCTATCAGAGTTATCGGCATAATTGCCGGTGAGTCCGGTTACCCATGCAAAGGACCCGCTGTTGGTTCCGTTCTTTCCTGCCACAGCCGAGCTGCCTCTCTCCCAGGATGTGCCGGCTGCTTTATCGGCACCAAACTCAAGCGGGTTGACATCAAAATTTCCTCCGGTGGCAAGGTTATAGGGCGTACCCCGGTTGGGCAATACCTGCACATAGAGGTTTTTGGTAAGCGTGGAAGCGCCCCCGTTGATGCTGAGGCTGATGGTGTACTGCCCTGCGGTGGTATAGGCATGCGCAGGGTTCTGGGCGGCGGAGGTATTCCCGTCGCCAAAATCCCAGCTCCAGGAGGTGGCCCGGTAAGAGGAACTGGTAAACTGAACCGGGTGCCCCTTATATACTACCAGTTCACTGGCCGAAAAGAGTGCCGTTGGCGTGGTGAAGGCATCGGAAGAGAACAACCCACGGCCATGCGTAGCCGCTATAAGGAGTTTATCCGAACTACGGTACTGCAGCATATCCACCCGCACATTCGCCAGCCCGCTGCTGCTGGTACCCCAGCTGGTGGCTCCCGCATTGATATTATCCGTGCTCCATACCCCCAGTTCAGTGGCAATCACCAGCTGGTCGTTATTATTGGGATTCAACAACGCCCAGCGCACCGGCATATCGGGCAGGTTGCCTTCGATGCTCGTCCAGCTGGTTCCGCCGTCGGTACTTTCCCAGATGCTGTTAACCCCATAATTGGAATAGGTAACCACGAGGTGATTATCATTGCCGGTTTCCACCTCCACACAGGTTACATAGGCCGCGGGCAAGCCCGTACTGATATTGGTGGCCGTGGGAGTTGCTGTATTGGCATTGTCCACTTTCACCACCCGTCCGTTATCCAAACCAAAGAAAACCCGGTTGGAAGTATTGGGCGAAACCCTGACGGCAGATACATTCCCCCCCCCAAATGCAGCAACCGTTACAGCGGCAAAAGTATTGCCCGATTGAGGGTTATCCCAGCGGCGGTAGGTACCGGCTGTATTGTTCATATACATGCGGTTGTTGAGATCGTCGTAATCGGTTGGACTGATAAAATCCCCGCCGGTGGTGCTGATATTGGTCCAGGTGGAACCCCCGTCCGTTGAACGGTAGAAATCATTATAAACATAGGAAGTCCACTGGTATTGGGGCTGGTCCTGGTCGATATGGCAAAAAGCCCCGTCCCCGCCCGTTACTTCAATTGTATTTTGAAGCGAACCTGAACTGAACTGGTGCGATCCGTTATCCTGGGCACCTGCCAGGAAATAACTGGTATAGGCTGTTGGATGGATGGCACATGAATAAAACTGGGCGGTAACATAGCCCGTTCCCTTATCGCTGAAAGAAGGTGTGCCATTGATTCCGGTGGCCCGGTAAACGCCGCCATCATTACTGAAATAGGCAATGGAGGAACTGCCCGGTGCATAGATCATAAAATGCTGATCGGCATGTACATAAGGAAAGGAAAAACCGCCATACCAATGGGTCAGCTGCGTCCAGGTGCCCGCCCCGTCAGCAGATTTGAAAATATCCACCCCTCCCACCATCAGCACATCCCGGTTATTGGGATCCACGGTAATGGTGAGATCATACCAGGCCTGTGTACGGGAAAAATCTGCGGCGGGTATGCCCGGATCGGCATCGGCCGGTTCTGTCCGGGATGTCCAGGCACCACCCCCATTGGTGCTGCGCAGGATGCCGTTTACAACGTTTCCATTTTCAACAAGTGCATATACATAGTTGGCATCGGAAGCGGCACAGGCCACTTCAATCCGGCTCGCAGAAATGGGCAGGGTTTGCGCAGCACTCCATGTGGCGCCGCCGGTGGTTGACTTATGAATAGTTCCGTACAAAGTAGCATATACATCTCCGTTAGCAGCTATATCCACATCATAGCAGAGGTTGCTGGTGGCGCCGGTAATACCCAGGCCGGTTCCCAGCACCTTGGTCCAGGTTGCGCCCCCATCGGTTGAACGCCGCAGCCCGGTTGAAGTGGCCACCATCACCACACCGGTGCTGGTTACCGCCAATTTCTGGCATGCATAAAAATTACTGTTATTGGTGGATGCCAGCTGGTTCCAGGTAGTTCCGCCGTCGGTTGTTTTCCAGACACCCAGCCCCTGAATGGCATCCCCATTAAAATAACCGGTTTCGCCGGTGCAGAAGTACATGATTAGTGTATTGGATGGATCCTGGGCGATAGAGGAAATGACCAGGTTACCAAAGAAATCGTTCGTAGCCGTCCAGGCGGGAGAAGCGACGGTAATATCGGTCGTTTTCCAGAGCCCGCCACCCACACTGCCGGCCCAAACCGTTTTACCCGTGGCATCATTGGCGTCAACCAGCAGGGAGCGGGTACGTCCGCCCTGGTTTTTGGGGCCCAGCTGCACCCAGTTAATACCGGTAATGGCTGCATTGGGCACACCGGGTTTCAGTAAGTTATCACGGTAAAGCTTCGCGGCGGTGAGCCGTTCGGTTGGCACCATGTTCAGCTGCGGATCACGCATCATTTTGAAATCCCGTTCATGGGCTTCCCGCGGACCGTCTTCCTCTTCATGAAATTTTCCTTTCAATAAAGGTTTGCAGGATAGAAAAAGAATAGCCGGAAGCAGAAGAAGGCTTGATTTTCTCATTAAAATGGGGTTTACAATAGTTCCGGCAAGTTAGTTTTTTCGGACAAGATTACCAGACCGCAAATATTCAGCATATGCTAACAAATTGAATGCCAGTTGCATGGAAATTGCAGCGATGAAAATCATCAAGGTGCAATGAGGCCCGGTATTTACCGGCGCAATGAAGCTTATCTGGGGATGGAATCTTTCACGGTAACCCAGGTATGGGCCAGGCCCGTGAGTTTAACCAGTTCGTAAAACACCCTGGCATTGTCGGGATGCAGGCGGATACAGCCATGCGAGGCGGGGCTTCCCAGTTTACGGATATTACCCAGCGTGGTTCCATGAATGGCATAACCGTTGCGGATAAAAACGGCATATGGCATATTGCCCAGTCCCCTGTAATTTCCCCCGGGAAATTTCTTTGATATGTATTTCTGAAAAAGCGGTCCTGCAGGACGTGTATCCATCTCCGGTGTTTCGTAATCTTTTTTTCCGGTGGATACCCGGAAACTGTCAACCAGCTCTCCTCCCATATAAAGCAGTAATCGCTGCGACGCTTTATTCACTTCTGCATAGAGCAGGCAGTCTTTGCCACGGCAGGTATCTTTTTCAGCGGGGTTGTGGTGTAACAGAAATGAATCGAGCAGGGATAGATTTTGTGACAGTGCCTGACGGTTCCTGAGCAGACTGTCTTTATTATTCCGGATGCCGGATGTGGGCAAGGGAACCGTATCGGCATATTCCTGCCGCCAGGCCGAATCCAGTTCTTTCAATAACGCTTGCAGGGAATCTTTTGCGGGATCAAACCTGCCGCCATCCAGCAGGTTGGCATTATCTGCAGACGTATCAGGCGGCTGGCGGGTAATCGAATCTTTAAATTGCTTGTACCCGAAGCGGGGACGGTAATTGCGGGCCGAATCTGTTTTGCAGCCCCATCCCCAGCAAATGGCGCCCGCAATCAGCGCCATCAAAATAATACGTCTGCCGTAACACATATACCATACAAAGGTACGCTGTTAAAATTCCTGCCCGCTGAAACTGATGAATCTCATATATCTGTAAAAGCGGGATACCTTCACTGGGCAAGCATGGAAAGCCATGCTTTGGGTATTGTTACACCTGCCCGTAGCTTGTTATAAAAAGCTGTTTCGATTGTTTCCAGGATGGCTTCGGTTACATTTCCGGAAGCGGTAAAACGGGAACAGTCGCCGGCCAGGTTGGTAGCTTCATGATCATAACTCACCCAGAGGCGGGATCCGTTTGCATCAGTGTATTTTTCGAGACGGTAAATATCCTGGTAATCGTATGAACCGGAATAATAATCACCCATACCCCCTCCCAGGATAGAAAGTGAAAGATAGGGCCGGCCGGCATCTTCGGATACTGCACCAAACAGAAAATGTTCTTCTTTCAGTGCAGCAAAATCGGCAGCGAGTGCAACAGCTAAATGATCATGCAGCACTTCGATGAGTGCGGCGGCCATTTCCAGGTGTTCGCGGGTAAGGGGGTTAGACGGGTTTTTCATATTTTTTCAATTCCATGAGCAGGTTATCCGGGTCATTTTCGCGTAATAATCCTGTTGGGATAAATTTTGTTGTATCGGTGCATTTGATGCAGATCCAGCGGCGCCCTCCTCTTGAAGTACCTTTAAAAGCCGTAACAAGATTATCCAGGTTTACCTCCCACTCAATGGTACGCAGCATATCAAAATAGATACAATGCAGGTTTTTCCCCGAAAGGGTAATACCATGCCAGTCTTCACTTTTAAAAAAATCACGAACCCTCCGGTAATACCAGACAGCAAAATAAAGCAGGGCCAGGGCCGGAAGTCCCATCCCCAGGGCCAGGAACAGGAATACCTGCACATCGGCGCCGGAGGCATCGGGCAATTTGGCAACGGCCAGCAGGGCAAACGAGAGCATCACAAGGGCAAAGCCACCCAGTGCAAATAACTGCACTTTATGCAGGGAGGTACGGTGGTAATAAAAGCGGAACTGTTTCATCATAAATGAGTGTTCCAAAATACAGCTTTCCGGCTTTGCAAGCAATACCTGTTACACCAACCCGGATAAAAATTACGTTTACCGGCAAACGGGAGAAGGCGTGCTATTTTCCTTTTCAATATTGAACCGGTAAAATTCACGTTGCCCATTTTGGCCTTTGGTGTATTCAATAATCCAGATGCTGTCATAATCCCTTCCCTCCCATTTCAGTTGGCCCGGTACTCCGAGGGCCCGGACCAGTGGGGGAATTGCAGAGTGATCCCATACCATCAGCACCACCCCTGTTCTGCCAGGCACATCGCCGCTTCGGCTGTTGAGTCTTTTTCTTTGAACTGTGTGTTAATGACAGGATTCTATTTGACGGCATAGGGTGTTATTGTCTGCAACATGCGTACGCTGCCGGTTCTTCTGTCAAGGCTGATTTGCGGCACACAGGTATAGTTGGGTACGTCCACAACCCTGTACAATACGGGCACAAGGCCTGTGCAAGGTGCTGCCCGGCGCAGTTCAGGTTGTCCCCAACCGGCGGCTTCTCACCGTGACGGATGATCACCACTTTAAGTACTATTTCCGGCGTTTGCTCCTGTTAGAAGGGAGTTAACAACAACAGCACAGCCAGCAGGAAAATGTGATTGTATTTCATTGATTATGTAGTTAAATTGTTTTTTCACTGCCGGCTGCAACACCAGGGAATGCGAACCTGGTAAAAAATTAATTACCTGCTTCGTCTTACCATATAAGTACTGGCCACCACTCCGGCCGGCTCGCCGTTATGCGGTTTGGCCCTTGCCACACTGCCCACCAGCACATCGGCCTGGTTAACGCCAAACGACCAGTGCGGCACCACATAACCCTGGTAATCGTATTGCCAGCCCGCCGTGCCCAATGCTGAATCGCCCGTGCCGGTAAGCGCATAACAAGCCACTGAATCATTATAATAAATATGGCCGCTGATACGAAGTCCCTGTAAAACCGGCGTGGTATTCCAGTGTATCATACCCGTAAGGGAATCCTTACCTGCCAGCTGCAGGTCCATAATCGCTGCCGCAAAGGCCAGTGAATCAAAATCCGTTTGCCAGGCGGTATCATTCAATAAACTGCGGTAGGTCCAGCTCCCGTTAAAAAAGCCGGCTTCAATGCGGCTGGCGGGTGATCTTTGGGGTTGGTCATTTCCGGTGCAGGCTGCAAGCAGGCAGGCTGTCAGGCATACAATACTCCATTTTTTCATACTGCTAAGGTTTGTTGGTTTTTAATAATTTTTTGACGGCCGCCGCATAGAGCTGGTTATAGGCTTTCTGTTCCTTACGCACCTGTTTCAGCAACGCGGCGGGCGCCTGGGTGGGGTCGCCGGCATGCACCGGCGGCTGAGGAGCATACTGTATATAGAGTTGTGCTCTTTCGGCAGCTTTTTTGTTTACCAGTTTTTCCACCAGCATCAGGGCCAGGTCGATCGATGAGGAGATCCCGCCGCCGGTGAAGCGTTTGCGGCGGCTGTCGATAACCCCTCTTACATATTTATCTTCCGGGAACCGGAGATTGAATTTGTCTTTAAGCAGGGCCAAATCATCAATCACATTCCAGTAGGTGGTAACCGTGCAATCGTTGAGCAGCCCGGCAGCCGCCAGGATAAAGGCCCCGGTGCATACCGAACCGGTCCATTGGGCGGTAATGGCCGTCTTCCTGAGAAAATCCTGGAAGGCCTTATCAAACATTCCTCCCTTGATTACGCCGGGAGCCCCTCCCCCCGGCACAAAAAGAATATCAATGGGCGGGTGCTTTTCGTGAAAGGCATAATGGGGAAATACATGGGCCCCTTCGGATGTGGTGATGAACCGTTTTTCGGTTGCCATCCAGATGGGAGTAAACCCGTTGGTGAAAGAGAAGACCTCGGTAGGCCCCGTAAAATCGGTGAGCGTTACGCCGTCGTAGAGGGGAAACGCAATAATGCGGTTCTTTTTTTTGGTTGCCATGATCTGCATTTAATGTGAGGAATAAGGTGTCAGCACAGCACTCCCCTCCTCCATTACCGGAGGCCGGAAGGGATGTATCGGAAATGCAGGCTGGTACCTGATGAGGGGGGCTTTTCGAAGCACAGACAATATAGGCAATATATTGCTGAAATGCAAGTATGCAGTGAAATCGTGATCCAGGTCATAGTTCGCCTGAACTAAGTTTGGTAACTTTAAGAAAACGATTTGTTATGTTAATACACCTCTTATTTTCATTCATCTGCAGCATCATCTTCGCCTTTATACTTACCTTTTTCCTGAAAAGAAAGGCCCCGGGGCCCTATGGCGGGATTTTATATTTTTTCCTGATCATTTTTCTGTTCACCATCGCCATCGGACTGCTGCTCACACCAGTTGGCCCCACATTCCGGAATGTGCCCTGGCTCAGCATTATCGCAGTAGCCCTTCTCATTACCCTGCTGATTGCGGAAATGCTGCCGCACCACGAAAAAGCCATCATCATAAAAAGGGAAGAGCTGGCTAAAAAGCAGGATCCGGAAGAGGATGTTGCAGAGGAAAAGATTGAGAAGGAATTCGGGATCATCCTGGTCCTGATTCTGCTGATCCTGATAGGCGCCATCATCTATGCTTTTACAGCCAATCCGGAAAAATTCCGGATGACATTCTGAGCCGGCCCTGCCAGGCGGATGCGGATAAAAAATCAGTAAAAATGCTTTTTTATCCGCATTTTTCTAGCTAACTTATAGCTACGTTTTCCCTCCCTTCTACCCCTGGAATCATTGGAAACCATCAGGAATATTCTTTGACAAGAATCATTTTAAAAAATGACATTTCTCACATTCCTCAGACCCCGGTGCTGTTACTTTTATATCAGCAACGATTGCGTGCGTCCGATAATGTGAGCAGATTTTTAAATTCTTAAACTTCATTTTATGTTAACAGAAACACAAACCCAGCAGTTACTCGACGAGGCACAGACATGGCTCAATAACCTCGTCACCTATGTGGCCGGCATGAATGATGCCAAAGCAAAACTTTACAAATGGGCTGCCGGAAAAACGGAGCGTGATACAAGGATCCAAATCGAACATTTTCACAACCAGTTTCACATTCAACTTATCAACTTACACGACTTAAAACATTCCATCCGCCACTACATGCAGGAAATCAAGCACCTGCCCGATGCGGATTACAACGAAAAACACGAACAAATCCTGGAGCAATATAATTTCCTGACCAAAGACCTGGATCTGTTAAACGACGAGTTCAAGGCCTTTACAGGTGAATAAAAAACAGAACAGGGGTGCTTAACAAGCATCCCTGTTTTGCTTCCTCCTTTCGGGCACAGGCCAGTTCCTTTGCCTGGGCCAATTTTCACTTTAAACTTACAATTATGGAATCTTTTGATACCAACCATGTAAAAAATATTACACTGCTCGGTCATGCCGGCAGTGGTAAAACGACTCTTGCCGAAGCGATGATCTTTGAAGCAGGACTGATTAACCGGATGGGCTCCATTGCCGAGGGCACCACCATGAGTGATTATCATGAGCTGGAAAAAGAAAGAGGCAACTCTATTTTCAGCACCCTCCTGCACACCAAATGGGAAGGCTATAAAATCAATATCATCGATACCCCGGGCTATGATGATTTTGTAGGGGAAGTGGTAAGCGCCCTCCGCGTGGCCGATACCGGCGTACTGCTCCTGAATGGCTCGGTGGGCGTGGAAGTGGGCGCCGACCTGATCTGGGATTATACCGAGCAGTTTAAAACACCCATGATCTTTGTAATCAACCAGCTGGATCACGAAACCGCCGATTATGAAAAAACCCTGCAGGAAGCCAAAAGCCATTTCGGCTCTAATGTGGTGGCCATCCAGTACCCGATGAACCAGGGGCCCGGCTTTAATGCCATCATCGATATCCTGCACATGGTGATGTACAAATTTGAAAATGGCAAAACGGAGGAATTACCTATCCCCGACAGTGAAAGAGAAAAAGCCGATGCCATGCACAAAGAGCTGATAGAAGTGGTGGCCAGTAATGATGAGGCGTTGATGGAAAAATATTTTGAAGAGGGCGAACTCAGTGAAGAAGACCTGAAACACGGTATCAAGATCGCCATGATCCACCACGACCTGTTCCCGCTTTTCTGCACTTCAGCTAAAAACAATATCGGCAGCAGCCGGCTGATGGGCTTTATTGATGTGGTTTGCCCCAGCGCCAATGAAATGCCGCCCCAGAAAACCCTAGCCGGCGAAACGCTGGAGTGCAGGGCCGACGGACCTCCCGTGATCTTTGTTTTTAAAGTGATTGCCGAGCCGCATGTGGGCGAACTCAGCCTGTTCAAGGTATACAGCGGCACCATCAAACCCGGTATGGAACTGGTGAATGAAAATACCGGCAGCGTGGAAAAAATCAACCAGCTCCTGCTCCTCGAAGGACACAACCGCATCAGCGTGAATGAACTGGCGGCCGGTGATATCGGCGCCACCCTGAAACTGAAAAACACCCATGTAAACAATACCCTGCACGAAAAAGGCAAGAACCTGGAATTACCCAAGATCGCCTTCCCCACTTCCAACCTCACGGTATATATTGAGGCGGTGAAAAAAGGCGAAGAAGAAAAACTGGCTCAGGCCCTGCATACCATCCAGCAGGAAGACGATACGGTGAAAGTGGAGGTATCGGCCGAGCTGCGTCAAACCCTGATTCATTGCCAGGGCGAACTGCACCTTGCCATCATCAAGTGGAAAATAGAACACCAGTACAAACTGGAAGTGGCTTTTGGCCAGCCCCGTATCCCCTACCGGGAAACCATCCGTAAAATGGCCGAAGCCAATTACCGCCATAAAAAGCAAAGCGGCGGCAGCGGCCAGTTTGGAGAAGTATTCATGCGCATCGAACCCTGGTATGAAGGCATGCCCGACCCGCCCGGACTTAATGTGCGGCACCGGGAAGAGCACCCGCTCGACTGGGGCGGTAAACTGGTATTCTTCAACTGCATCGTGGGCGGCGCCATCGAAGCCCGCTTCCTGCCATCGATCCTGAAGGGCGTTATGGAAAAAATGCAAACAGGCCCGCTCACCGGTTCCTATGTAAGGGATGTAAGGGTATCGGTTTACGATGGTAAAATGCACGCCGTAGACTCCAATGATATCTCCTTCAAAATTGCCGGCCTCCAGGCCTTTAAAATGGCCTTCAACGACGCCGATCCGCAATTACTGGAACCCATTTACCGGCTGGAAGTTACCTGCCTGGATGACCAGACGGGTGCCGTGATCAATGATCTGCAAACCCGCCGGGGTATTGTGGAAGAGATCCGTACAGAAGGACACTTCCAGAAAGTGGCCGCCCAGGTACCCCTGGCCGAAATGCATGGCTACTCCTCTGCCCTTCGCTCCTTCACAAAGGGAAGAGCCAAATTCAACATGCATTTCCTGGAATATGCCCCGGTACCATTTGAGCTGCAGAAAACGCTCATTGAAGATTACCGTAAGAATGTTAAAGAAGAGGAATAAGTATAATGATAAAAACAGGATGCCCGGTTTTTACCGGGCATTTTTTTTGATGAGCGGCAATAAACTATTGTTCATTACCGGAGTCTAATCGCAAAATCGATGTGTATGAAAAGATTAAAACTGATTGGACTCTCCATTTTCCTGCTGAGTGCTTTTTCACCCAAACTCTTTGCCCAGCAGGATTCTACAGGCCTACCGGGAGATAATTTCAATCTCAAGGGAGCCCTGGACCTGTTCCGGCAATCTTCCTCACCGGAGGATTTTGAAAAAAAGATCAATTCCCCTGATAACCATGTTAACAATCTCGACCTGGACGGAGACGGCCAGGTGGATTATGTGAAGGTAATCGACCGCTCTTCGAAAAACGATCATGCTTTTGCACTCCAGGTGGCTGTTTCGGCCGATGAAAACCAGGATATCGCAGTGATTGAACTGGAAAAAACCGGCGATACCACGGCCCAATTGCAGCTTGTGGGTGATAAAGATATTTTTGGAGAAGAACTCATCGCAGAACCCTCCACCCAGGGAGATGAACAGGCCGACAACGGCAGCCCGGTTCCCGGACATGGCCCCTTTGTTGCCCGTTACCAGCCCGAACGCATAATTTTCAATGTATTTTTCTGGCCCTGCGTGCAGTTTGTTTACCGTCCGCTTTATGTGCCCTGGGTTTCTCCCTGGCGCTGGATGTATTATCCTGTTTGGTGGAAGCCCTGGCGTCCGCTGGGCTGGCATGTTTTCCACCCTTATTGCATCAGGTATTATCCCGGTTATGCCTTTGTGCGCACCCACCGGATGGGCAATGCCTATGCGGTATACAAGCCCTACCGTTGTTCTTCTGTAATAGTAAGAACCCGTACAGTGGTGGTGCATAACCGTTACAGGACTGCTCCGCCGTACATACGCCCGAACCGCTATAACCGGCCCCGGGAAAACAGGGAGTTCCGCAGGGAAAACCGGCCGGGCCGTGAGATGCACATGGGAGGAGGCCGCCGCGGAGGTAATGGCCGCCGCTGGCGCGACAAGGATTAAAATTGTTGTGAGCAATAAACCTTGCTCCGGGCTGCGGCATGGCTGCAGCCATTTTTTTATGCCTGCATGCCGAAATTGATTTTCTTTGCAGCGCATGAGTTTATATATCGCATCGCTGAATTCGGGTAGTAATGGAAACGCCTATTATGTGGGAAACGACAAGGAAGGCGTATTGATAGATGCCGGCATTTCCTGCCGGGAGATTGAAAAGCGGATGAAAAAACTGGAGCTGCCCGTACAGCAACTCCGGGCCATCTTTGTATCTCACGAACACGGGGATCATATCAAGGGTGTTTCCACCCTGGCGAACCGCTACTACCTGCCGGTATATATCACCGGTAAAACCGCCCAGCACGGGCCCCACCTGATCCGGCACCTTTCCCGGCCCTTTACCCATGGCGAAGCTGTTTCCATCGGCGACCTGCAGGTACTCCCCTTCTCCAAAAAACATGATGCAGCCGATCCGCACAGCTTCCTGGTAAGCGGGGGTGGTATCAACATCGGCATATTTACAGATATTGGCAGCGTATGTGAAAACCTGACGCATCATTTCGGGCAATGCCATGCGGCTTTCCTGGAAGCGAATTACGATGAAGAGATGCTCGAGAAAGGCTCTTATCCTGTACATCTCAAAAACCGCATACGCGGCGGTCAGGGGCATTTATCCAACCGGCAGGCACTGGAATTATTTCTTTCACACCGGTCCCCGCAACTGAGTCATTTACTGCTTTCGCATCTATCAAAGGAAAACAATGATCCCGAACTGGCCGCAGGTTTATTCAGGCCGCATGCCGGTGATACCCGGATTATCGTGGCCTCACGGTATGCCAGCACGGAGGTTTATCACATCACGGGCAACGGGGAAACAGCCAAAACGGGCATCGTTTCGCAACTGGGTTTATTTGAATGAGTTTTTGCAATACCTGGCCGGCTTTGCGCCTGCTTCCTTTGCGGTTTCCGCCATATTCCATAATTATCCTACATTTGGCTCCAAAAAATAAAAAGATGAAAAGATTTGTTTTTGTTGTACTGGCATCTTTTCCGGCAGTGGCGGCAGTGGCGCAAACCGGGAAGGCTCCCAAACCTGCCCCCGCCCTGTTAAAATCGCAGTACGATTCGGCCAGTTACGCCGTTGGTATGAGTGTGGCCAGTTTTTACAAGCAACAGGGATTCACCAAACTGAATGGCAATATGGTGGTAAAGGGCATGAACGATGTATTTGGCAACCAAAAAACCCAGCTCGACAAGGCTGCGGCCAACAGTGTACTTACCGAATATATGAATACGCTGAACATTGCCAAGGCAAAGGGAACAATCGAAGCCGGCAAGAAACTGATGGACGAGAATAAGAAAAGGCCCACTGTTAAAACCACCGCCTCAGGACTGCAATATGAAGTTCTGACAGAAGGTACCGGCGTTTCGCCCACGGCGGAAGACAGCGTTACCTGTAATTATGTAGGGACCTTCCTGGATGGAAAAGAATTTGATAATTCCTATAACCGCGGCCAGCCCATTACCTTCCCGCTGAACCAGGTGATTGCCGGCTGGACGGAGGCCCTGCAACTGATGAAAGTGGGTGCCAAATACCGCTTATGGATACCCTATACACTGGGATATGGCGCTTCTGATTACAATAATATCCCCGGGGGATCCACTCTTATTTTTGAAGTGGAATTACTTGATGTGAAGAAGAAACAATAACATCATTCCTGTATAACAAAAAGGCTGTCTTGTAAGACAGCCTTTTTCTATAATCCTGCACACAACTGACTACCAGTTTTTGCGATGTCCGTCGTCCCAGTCGCGGCCCCTGTCATTCCTCGCACAGGCATACTTGTTATATACCTGCTGGATTTCCTGTTTGCGCTGCTGTTCGAGGCGCCAGCTGATCTGTTCCTTTTTGAAACGGGGCATGAAGAATTTCTCATTCACCTCGTGAATTTTATGATCGTATTCCCGGTTAATCTGATCAATTTCCATCATCATCTGCCTTTTGTTATAGGCATCCCGGTCGAAGAAACGGTCATTATCCCTGCCATAACCATCCCGCTTGTTGTACACTGCATCGCGGCTTCCGTTTCCGTAGCCCGGCTGGTTTCCGCGGTCGTACTGGGCAAAAGCAGTGGTCATTACAGTTAAGGTAACCAGGAGTGTAAACATTTTTTTCATTGTTGTAAGTTTTAATTGTTATCAACTGCATCTTAGATACGGCCCTGTTGCAGATGTTTACAAAGAAAATGTTAAAGCAACCGGTAATAAAAAAGCTGTTGCCCGCAGGAGCAACAGCTTATCTGTCAACAGTGGTTTTCGTCAGCGTTTTTTGGGAAATTCAATTGCGGCCTGTGCAGCAGCCAGCAAGGCAATCGGCACCCGGAACGGAGAACAGCTCACATAATCCATGCCCACCCGGTGGAAGAATTTCACACTTTCGGGATCACCGCCATGTTCACCGCAGATACCCACTTCGAGATGCGGTTTGGTTTTACGGCCTCTCTCAATACCGGTGCGCACCAGTTCTCCCACCCCGTTCTGATCGATGGTTTGGAACGGATCATCTCTCAGTATCTTCAGATCCATGTATTTGGGCAGGAAGCCGCCGATATCATCCCGGCTGAATCCGAAGCTCATCTGGGTAAGGTCATTGGTACCAAAGCTGAAGAAATCAGCAACAGTAGCCATAAGATCGGCCCGGATGGCTGCTCTCGGAATTTCAATCATCGTGCCGTAGAGGTGCGGTATTTTTTTGAGTTTAAACTGTGCACATACTTCTTTGTAGGTACGGTCAACAATTTCTTTCTGGTGCACCAGTTCATTTTCGGTACAGGTTACGGGCACCATGATCTCGGGGAAGGCTTTCTTACCGGCTTTCAGGAGTTCGGCAGTAGCTTCAAAAATAGCCCTGGCCTGCATTTCAGTAATCTCGGGATAACTAACTCCGAGGCGTACACCGCGGTGTCCCAGCATGGGATTGTTTTCGTGCAGGGCCAGTACACGCCGGCGCAGCATGCTCATGCTGATGCCCAGTTCCCGGCTCAGCTCATGGAGTTTGGCCACATCATGCGGCACAAATTCGTGCAGGGGCGGATCCAGCAGACGTATGGTTACGGGATGCCCGTTCATCACCTGCATGGTATCCTTGATATCCTTCTTCACATATACATACAGATCATTCAGAGCGCTGCGGCGTTCGGCTTCTGTTTTACTCATGATCATGCGGCGCAGCAGGAACAGGGGTTGTTCACTGCCTTCTCCATAGAACATGTGTTCGGTACGGAAGAGGCCGATACCTTCGGCGCCGAATTTAACGGCGTGTGCCGCATCTTCAGGTGTTTCGGCATTGGTGCGCACTTTCAGCGTACGCACCTTATTCACCAGTTTCATGAGGTTGCGGTAAGACTGATTCTTATCCAGGTCCACATCCACCAGGTCCATACTGCCTTCATAAACCAGTCCCTTGGTACCATCCAGGCTCAGCCAGTCGCCTTCCTTGATCACCTGCCCGTCTTTGGCTTTGAAAGATTTTGTTTCATTATGAATTTCGATATCGCCGCATCCCACGATACAGCATTTACCCCATCCGCGGGCCACAAGTGCTGCATGTGAAGTCATGCCCCCCTTGGTAGTAAGAATAGCCTGTGATTTGTGCATGCCATCCACATCTTCGGGAGAGGTTTCTTCCCTGACCAGGATAACTTTTTCGCCTTTATGGGCCCAGGCAACGGCATCATTGGAAGAGAATACCACACGGCCCCTGGCACCGCCCGGACCTGCCGGCAATCCTTTTGCAATGGGTTTGGTAACACGTTGCTTTTCGGGATCCAGCATCGGCAGCAATAATTCCACCAACTGGTGGGGGCCTACCCGCATAACGGCCGTTTTGATATCAATCAGTTTTTCGGTGTACATATCACTGGCCATCCGCACAGCAGCAATGCCATTGCGTTTACCCACGCGGCACTGCAGCATGTAGAGTTTACCTTTTTCGATAGTGAACTCAATATCCTGCATGTCTTTATAATGCTTTTCGAGGCGTTTCTGGATATCGAATAATTGTTTGTAGATGGCAGGCATTGTTTTCTCCAGTGTGGGCAGGTGCTGGCTCTGGGCATTCTTCGAATATTCGTTTACCGGTGAGGGGGTGCGGATACCGGCCACCACATCCTCGCCCTGGGCATTGAGCAGGTATTCGCCATAAAATCTGTTTTCGCCATTGCCCGGGTTGCGGGTAAAAGCCACGCCGGTGGCGCTGGTATCGCCCATATTGCCAAATACCATGGCCTGCACGTTAACGGCAGTACCCCATTCGTCGGGAATTTTTTCGATACGGCGGTATTCCACTGCCCGTTTACCGTTCCAGCTGCTGAATACAGCGCCGATACTGCCCCATAACTGTGCATATGGATCTTCCGGGAAGGGTTTGCCCAGTGTTTTCAGCACAAGGGCTTTAAAATCCTTTACCAGGCCTTTGAGATCTTTTACCGTCAGGTCGGTATCAGCTTTGTAGCCGTTCTTGTGTTTTACTTTTTCCAGGCGTTCATCCAGCAGTTTGCGGATGCCCTTGCCATTTTTGGGTTCGATGCCGGCGGCTTTTTCCATCACCACATCGGCGTACATCATAATCAGGCGGCGGTATGCATCGTAGGCAAAACGCTCATCACCGGAGTGGGCAATCAGTCCTCCAATGGTTTTTTCATTCAGACCGATATCCAGCACCGTTTCCATCATACCCGGCATGGAGCGGCGGGCGCCGGAACGAACGGATACCAGCAGGGGATTCAGGGGATCCCCGAATTTTTTACCCATTTCTTTTTCCACAGCAGCCAGTGCTTTGTTTACCTGGATTTCAAGGCCGGCCGGGTATTTCTTCTTGTTGTTATAATAATAAGTGCATAATTCGGTTGTGAGAGTAAAACCGGGTGGTACCGGTAAACGTAATTTAGGATGCCCGGCCATTTCGGCGAGATTGGCTCCTTTGCCACCCAGGAGATTTTTCATGGATTCATTACCATCGGCTTTGCCGCCACCAAAATAATAGACATACTTGGTGGTCTTTTTTACCTGTGCCATAACATAAATTTGAAGCGTTAAAAATTTATGCATATTACACCCGGCCGGTAAGCTATACCAGTACTTTCATCATAAAAAAAGTTGACTCTTATCAGTAAAATGAAAGGCGTGAAAAACCGGCGGTCCGGCAGGCCCAAAGGGCCGGGCCGGTTAACCCATCAGCAGGTAGAGGCCGTAAAAAACCATCAGTACGGCGAGTGTGGTAAGCCCGTACATGGCAACATAATACATCGTGGTACTGGGATAGGCCACGGCCAGCAGCATGGCCACAAAACCCAGGAGCGCCCCGGTTCCCATCAGCGCAAACCCCGGGAATATCTTTTTGGCATTCTTGCGCCTTTTAAATTCCCTTACATAGGCACTGATGGCATCCTTATCGAAACCTTTCACGGCCAGTTCCTGCTCAATAGCCGTCAGGTTGAGCTTTTCAGAGAGCCATTTTTCGATATAGCTTTGTTCGATGGTTCCGGTGTATGACATAGCAGGCAATTTTAAAAAAACGCAGCCCGGGCAGCGCTTCAGCCCTTAAAATAGAAATAATTTTCAAATCCCGGAAAAGAAGGGGAAAAATATTGCCCACAAACAGGCTACCGGGCAGGAATACCTGCAAAAAAAGCTTACTCCTCTTCTTTCCATAAAACCGAATTACCGGTACCGTATTCATTTTCCTCCCAGAAGGGGTTTGCCGGATCCAGTATCCATCGGCCATCCACGATAAACTTATAGCGGTATTTGCCCCGGTTCAGGTGTGCCGGGAATATCCAGCCACTGTCGGTTTTCGTCATCCGGAAAGTGGTGGAATCCCAATTATTGAGATCACCGGCGAGGTATACCTGGCGGGCATCGGCAAAGCCGGGCAGTTTGAACGTATAATTCGGGTTGATGACCAGCACGCTGTTGCCCCGGGGGCCTGCCTCGCCGATGATTTTTCCATCCACCCGGTAACGGTATTCGTAGTTGCCATCACCAAGGGTATAGGGGAATACCCAGCCACTGTCGGTTTTTTGCATCAGCAATTCATCCTCTTTCCAGTTATTAAAGGAACCATAGAGCATTACTTTGCGGGCATCCCCATAGCCGGGCAGCCGGAAGATATAAGGCGAACCGATCCGGATTACGGAATTGAATTCATTGTATTCGTTGGGCAGTTTATCAGGATTAGCAGGATCGGCCAGCCACCTGCCATCGGCAATGAAGCGATAGGTATAAGTGCCCTCGGAGAGATAAACCGGCAACACCCAGTCATCTGCAGAGCGCATGAGCAGCAGCTCTTTTTCATTCCAGTTATTGAAACTGCCGGCCACAAAAACCTTACGGGCTCCGGAATAGCCCTGGAGCCTGAAATTCACATTGGTTTTGTAGTACACCGAATTATTATTGCCCACCCCATCATCTTCACTGTTGCGGTTGTCTTTATCAATTGTCCAGTTACCGTCGATGATGAATTTATAAAGATGCTTGCCTGTTTTGAGCGCCACATTGGCGATCCAGCCACTGTCGGTTTTCGTCATCTGCAAAACAGCGGGATCCCAGTTATTGAAAGTGCCTGCCAGTGTAACATGCCGGGCATCGGGATGACCACGTAAAAAGAAACATACCACCGAATCGGAAACAGCAAACGGGCTCTTGCGCACAAACCGGTTATAGCCAAAATGTGATTGATTGTTCATCTGTGGCAAAGGCCGGGCGGCTTCCACAAAGACCAGCTGATCGGCCGGATTACCGGATTTACTGAAACCGCCCAGCGGCTTGCTGATCACGGCCAGTTCCCGGTTGATAATATCCACCTTCCATCCCCGTTTCAGCAGCGAATCTGCCTTAGCAGTGCGGATAAAATCATCCAGTTGCAGATCCTCCAGTTCGTATTGCTTAACAAAACTGTCGAGCGCGGGTGCCGGCAACTGCCGGCTCAATGCAATATACATACGGCCGTCCTTTACCGTATAGGCGTGTACGGGAGGCTGTGCCTGGGCCAGTATACCCGCCGGCAGCAGGAAGAATGTCAGCAGAATCCGGAGCCATATGATCATATGCCTGCCCCTCATTTCCATATGTACATTTTATTGTTCACAAAGTTAAATCCTATTTTATGGAGCGAAAGAAAATCATAACCCAGTATCCCGTCGGCGCAGGAATTATCCGCCAGGCAGGTATTGGCCAGGTTGGTAACGATTACCGGTAAATTGAAAAATACCGCATCCCCGAGCATCAGCCGGTGCAGGTTGCCATAGAGGGCTTCCACCCTGCGGGCGCCGGCGCCATTGAGCATAATCCTTTTGGTGATATCCACGCTATCCAGCACTTTGGCCGGCAACCGGCCATCCAGCAGGTTGGATTCGGCGCCGCTGTCGATGATCAGCCGCAGTTTTTTTCCGCCGACACTGGTGTTGGTTACGATCTTGTTATCCCAGATCTGTATGGGAATGATATCAACCTCCTTACCCGAAACAGTGTTGGCAGGATTTGCCAGGCTTCCGCTGCCGGGAACTCTGTTTATCTGCAGTTCATTGTTTTCGTAATCGATAATTACTTCAAATTGTTTCAGCAGGGAAAGACCCAGCAATCCGAATATCCTTACGCCCTTCGTGTTTTCCAGATGCGAAAGGCTAACAATATCGGCTGTAATGCGACCGGCCTTTATGCAGCCAAAACCAATATCGGCGATTTCGGCTTTCTTTACCTCCCCCACTGTACCCGTGATGCCCCGCTGTTCTTCACTGTTTTCTTCCGAAACGGAGTGACTCCTGAAATAGGTAATATTCAATACCAGTCCGGGAGCGCCTGTATCCAGGATAAAATTACCCGTGGTGCCATCCACTTTGGCCTTAACCAGTATCAGGTTACCGGCACGGGTGAAGGGTATTATGCAGGAAGAGGAATCTGACTCGCCTGACCCATCCTGTTGAAGCGCCGAAAGAAAAGAAATCTGCAGCGGCAGGGAATCGCGGAGCGGACAGGCAATAGTCATTTTGTTACTGCTCAGGAGCAGCAACAAAAAAAGACGGTATGAACGGAGAAATCGCAATGAATTGGCTGCTGCTGCAATTTAGCACATTTGCAGGGAACCTTATCAGATGCTGAAAACAATATCGATGATTTGCCGTTTGTCGCCGCTCTCCCAGCGGAAGCGCACAATATAACCGCTGGTGGCCGCAGTTTTAGCCCGGAAAGGTATTTTGAGGGTATAATTGATTTTACCTCCCTCGAGTGAACCGCCCACATTTTTTAGCAGGATATCAGGGATCCTGGTCTCATTCAGGTTCCTGTCGTATACCCAGAAATTTTCCACGCCATTGAGGATGCCCACCATGTTCACGCCTTCGATTCCGGTAAGATCCAGGGAGGCATATAACATTTTGGGATTCACTTTAATGCTGCTGTCGAATCCGAGTTTCATGCCGGCAATATTGACATTGCTGAGCAGGTTATTGACGGTAGAAGGCGCCGGTGCGGATTTGGCAGTTTTGGTAACGAGCAGGGCTTCACCGGGCCGGGCAATTGTAACCGGGAATTCCATCCGCAGCTGGTTTTTACTTTTACGGTCGAATACCCTGAACTTCAGGGTTACATACGGATTGGCTTTCAGCATATCAGGGGTAAGCGTAAAACGGATACCACTGGCTGAAAGATCTTTTGCCTGCATCCCGGCAGCAGCAGTTTTTGCAAGCAGATCGGGATTGGTATACAGCACTTCACCCTTCACCGAAACCACGCTGAACTCGGCCCCTGCAAAAACCAGCTTATCGGGCCCCATGGTAAAGCCAGCCGCCTGTTCCAGACTGATGGCCGTTTCTTTATTGACTGAAATGCGGTTGCTCAGCACCATTGATCCGTCGATCTTTACAATGGCAGTTTTAATGCTGATGCCTTCCTGGAAATACCGAAGGCCCGAAAAAGGTGCAATACTGTTTTGAGCTGAACTGAATTTTCCGGCCAGCAGGCATACCAGCAGGAGCATCCAATAATTGTATCTGTTCATGAACGGTGGTTTTAGGCAATTTAAGCAGGAAATTGCAAAACGCAATTTTCAGGACCCTTATTGCCGGCCCGTTCAAACCCGGGTCGTAATTACCCCTTTTCTTTGACGCGTTACCCATTGGCAAATGAGCGTAAATTGCAGATGTTTGCATTCTAAAACAGATAACTATGGACAAACAGGAACCGATTGTACTTACGGTAAGCGCCACTATTGATGCGCCCGTGGATAAAGTATGGCAGTATTGGACGCTGCCGGAACATATTACCCAATGGAACAACGCCTCGCCCGACTGGTGGACACCACGGGCCGAAAATGACCTTCGTGCCGGCGGCCAGTTTCTCAGTCGCATGGAAGCCCGTGACGGCAGTTTCGGGTTCGACTTTGGCGGCACGTATTCTTCTGTGATTCCCCACCAGCATATTGCTTACACAATCGGCGATGGCAGAAAGGTAACTGTTGATTTCACCACTGAAGGAGCAGAGACAAAAGTGGTGGAGCAATTTGAAGCCGAGACTGTACACCCGGTTGACATGCAACAGATGGGCTGGCAGGCCATCCTGGATAATTTCAAAAAATATACGGAGGAAAACTAAGCTGTACTACTGCAGCTTAACAAATTTCTGCACGCTCATCTCGGTTCCATCCACGGATATTTTTACCAGGTAGGTGCCGCCGGGCAATGAACCGGTTTGCAGCGGAATGCTGTTTTCACCTTTCACCAGTGTATGATCCTGCTGCGTTTGCAGCCGCCCCTGCACATCACAGATCACCACTTTAGCCTGGCGGCTGTTACCATCATTTACAATTACAAGGGATGAATGAGAACGGCCGGGGTTAGGACTGATATTTTTCACGAGTGTATTGCCGGCACAATTGCCAACCGACAGGTGCACAACTTCAAAATACTTTGTACGCCCGTCTTTATCTGTTTCCATCAGGCGGTAATAATTTTCCCTGGCCGGCTGTGGATCGGTAACCTGGTAATTACGGGCATCTGTTGAAAATCCGGCTGCCGGTATTTTGGCAATTGTCTTGGTAAAGCTGATTCCATCCTCGCTGCGGAGTACGGTAAAGAATGCAGTGTTTTGCTCGCTGAGTGTATACCAGTTGATCATTGCCTGGCAATTTTTTTCATTGGCCGCAAAATTTCCCATTGTAATCGGAAGCACCGACCGGTTAAAATAGGTTTTAGCTTTATTGTGTGCAGCGATTCCAACCTGTTGTCCGATGATGCGCCCGGGGATATCATCAAATGGCGGATGAATGCTGCCCCATATCCTTGATAAACTGGATTGATTGGACGCATCGCGGTAAGTGGCCCATTGCAGGTCTACATCCGTGGAAGGCCCCTGTTCAAACCAGAGAAAAAGAAAATTAGCCGGTACAAAATAATGCCCCATGCCACCCGGGAAATAGGGGCTTCCTGTAATACTTGTTAGAACTTCTGCCGCCGCCCTCGAATAGGTGGAGTGCCCCGATACAAAACCGGCAAAGGGAGGTGTAACAAATCCCGGGCGCTGGTAAGGCATCCAGTTATCTGCCAGTATCCAATCCACACCGGCATATTGCGTGGAGGGATCGGAGATCACCGAGGGACCCCGCCATGCTTTCATCTTTATCTTTCCTACATTACTGTTACCCGGCCCTGCGAGCGGATCACCGGCATAAATCAGTTCAATGTATCCGGGAACCAGGGGAATGCCCCCGGGATGGTAAGATGGCAAGCCGGGATCAGAGGACTGGCCGTAACGGGCCATTTTGCGTATCATGGAAATGGGCCGTGGCGAATCGTACCAGCCTTTAATACCCCATGCGGCAATCGCGGCATCATGCACGGCAGCGCCCAAAGTAAAATAGGCTTTCACATCCCATTCCAGGTCATCCAGTACGGGTCCATTACCTTCATATTTTTTTTGAAACAGCGGATCATCACTTACCTGGTTGAGCAGTACATACCAGTGTCCCGGCGGTGTTTCGGAGCTGGGTCCATCGGCCCAGTATTGTGAAATCACGCGGGTGAAATCCCCCCGTTTTACCAACTGCGGGGTATAGGGCAAACCGGTAACGGGATTGGTAGTATAACCGGTGCCGGGATCTCCGCCCTGCAGGTAATTATAATAAGCATGCTGCCCTGCCAGCGTGGTGGGCAGGCTGGTGGCATTGCCCAGGGCATTGGGAGAAATATCCCAGGTGGTGGTATCATCGGGTGTGAGATGAGAGGACCAGATGCCCACCATCGAATGGCCCCATTTAAAATAATAACTCGAGGAATCGGCTGCATTCAGAGTATCCAGCATAGGCGGCGGTCCCGGGTCGTAGTATACCGGGTAGGTGAAGCCGTTACGCGAATAGTTTACAGGATCGTGCATGGCGAAGGGTACCACCCTCCCCCATTCGGGCCCGATAAAATTTTGCAGGGAGCCAACGGGTTGCCCGTTCTGATCAAACGCCGAAACGATGTACAAAGGCTGCCAGCTGTTGGGATAGACCATGTTGGGATTTCCCGAACTGTCGGTGTGCAGGGCCGGGTTCAGGGGTGTATAATTCGCCGCCGAATAATTATTGGCCTCTCTTGCATTATCGGCCAGTCCCATTTGAATCACTTTTTCGGCAATATAATTTCCCAGTGCAGCCGCATCGCCTGATGCATAGTTGATACCGTGAAAAGAAGTATCATAGCCCAGGGCCAGCATCAGCTGGTGAAAACGGTTCAGCGAAACAGCCGCTGCCGGTGAATTGCGGTAACGCCAGCACAAAACACGGTAGGCTGCATAACTGATGCTGACATTTTCCATCGAATCTTTAAGCGGGGGCGGCACTGCGGGGAATCCGGTGAAGGGATAGTATACCCCATTGATACCCTTACCCAACAAGTAAGTGGTGGCCAGGGTATCATACACGGCCCAGGCATCATACATGGCTACCGACACATGAAAAAGATTGCGGGCCTGTACCGGCGGACGGGCCAGATCTTCCCGGATCGCTGCCAGCTGCGCTTCATTCCACTGGCGGGCCACCGAGGGCTGGGCAGCTGCCGGGAAAGCAATAAAGAGCGCAATGGCTGAAATAAGAACACAATTTCTCATAAACAGAAATCCGGTTGGACAGCATAAAATTAATAAATCCGGAGGCTGCGCAGATTATATCCGCCCTTCCGCTAATACGGTCTTGCCGGCAGCTTCAGCTGCAGGGCCTTTCCAATGGATAATAACGATATTTTATTGCCCGTATTGTCGGGCCGGAGCCGGCCTTTCAGCGTAAATCAATATCGAGCAACTGATTTTTGATGGCAAATAAAACCAGGCCGGCGGTATTTTTACAGCCCGTTTTAGCCAGTAAATTATTGCGGTGTCCGTTTACGGTACGCTCACTGATATACAGCCTGGCCGCTATTTCCGGGCTGGTATATTCCTGGCAGATCAGCAGCAGAATTTCCTGTTCTCTTTTAGTAAGATCGAACAGATCATGGGCCCGGCCCTTTTTACCCTGCATGTAATTATGCATAGCCTGGATGGTATGTTCATTGAAATAATAGTCGTTGTTCACAACCGCATGAATGGCTTTTTCCACTTCCTCGATCTCGGCGTTTTTGGCGAGATAGGCATTCGCTCCTTCCTCAATCAGCTTATTGATATATTTTTCTTCTTCATGCACGGTGAGGATGATATTTTTAATGCGGGGGTATTTTTTCCGGATCTGCTGCATGGTTTCGATGCCATTGAGTACGGGCATGCTGATATCGATCAGGGCAACCTGTACTGGGGAATCCGAGATGGCCAGGCGCTCCAGCAATTCTTCCCCGTTTTGCGCCTCAATCATCACCCGAACCCCTTTAAATGAGTTGATAAGGCCAATCATGCCTTTGCGGAACAATGCCTGATCATCGGCGAATGCAATATGAATCATGCAACGGTATTTTTGTCAAGAGGAAAAATAATTTCGCATCCAAACCCTTCACCGGGCGCCGATTGAAAACCGACCTGCCCGCCCAGTAAAATGACCCGGCTTTCTATATTCTTCATACCAATGCCCTTTCCGGCCCCGGACTGGCCGAGGTGGGTACCTTTTCCGTTATCCCGGTAAGTGATCTGCAATTCGTTGTCATTATCATCTGCCCCGATGGTCAGCTGCATCAGGGTGGCACCGGCATATTTTATGCAATTGGAACTGAGTTCCTGCACGATCCGGTAGAGGGCCATAGCCGCAAAAGGTGTGAGGCGGGCCAGGTGGAAGCTGTTTGTAAAGTCCACCTGTAAGGCCGCCAGTTTTTTTACTGTTTCAAAATGATTCTCGAGCGTTTGCTGCAAACCCAGCAACTCGAGCTCAAATGGCACGATGGCCCGTGATATACGGCGCACACTGTCGATACCCGACTGGATAAGACTTTTACTCGTACTGAAATGTTCGGGATGAAGCAGGTTTTCCTGGTTCAGGCGATTTACCGAGAGGGCCAGCGTGGAAAAGATACTGCCGATTTCATCATGCACGTCCCTGGCAATCCGCATGCGTTCTGCCTCTGCTGATTCGATACTGTTACGGAGCAGGTCTTGTTTATACTGAGCATCCATCTTATACAACTGCTGTTGTTTCAGCAACAACCGTTTCTGGTAGCGCACGAATACCAGTATCAATCCGCCGGCAATGATCACAAAGGCCAGCATGGCCATGATGATGCCATAATAAAAATTTACTTTTTGCTGAATTTCCATTGGCCGGTTGTAATAAAGATGTATAAAATCACCAGGAGCAGGGAATGCAGTGTCCAGACATTTAACCGCAAGGGCATTGCCAGGTGTGTTATAAAATCACGAAAAGAAAAAAGCACCAGGGAACCTGCAAAATAGAGGAAGAATCCGAAATTGATCTGACTGATCCCCCTGAATGCCAGGCGGGCCCTGTCCCCTTCAGAAGCAGATTTCACAAAGCAGCTGACCGCTAAAAAGATAAATACCAGGGCTTCGGCCGACCGGCCATATGTATTGAAACCATAAATATTTTCGATCAGCAGTGAATCTGTTACAGCAAACAGCGGAAACAGGATCCACAATAAGGGGAATAAGATGCGGGGAAGAAAGTCTTTGAGCAGCTGATAATAGAAGCCCAGCAATACCAGGTATTCCAGCACCGTATAGATATGCAGCAGGGGCAGATTATTTATTTTCCGGCGCCATAAAATATAAGATATCACCTGCGTAAGCACTGAAAGCAGCAGGTATCCGAACACATACCGCAAGGGCCGCGTATAGCGCTTCAGTTGCAGGAGCGCAATGAGGAATGGCAGAAATAGCAGCCAGACCATATACTGGAAAATAAAATTCCTGATCGTTTCAAACATAATTAGTCAGCCACTTGGGTGCTACGGCCGGCAATAGCATTTTACCGGAGACGGGAAAACCGAAAATGAATGCAGGTAGTGCATGACCGGCCCGGCTTATAAATCCACCGGGGCACAGGTATCCGGGCAGGGGAATGAAAAATCATACAATGCTGATCCCTCTTCCAGCGGGATATCCATGGTGGCTCCGTTCACGGGTTCTGTTACAAGTACAGGCAATGAAACAAGATCTTCACCGGGTTTAGAAGCGATATAGATCCCCTCTTCCATACGCCCGCCCACGAAATTGGTAACCGGCAGGAAAACCAGGCAGGGGATATACGGTGGCTTTACCGGGAACGCCGGGTCGAAGGCCGGGTTAGGTTTCATACCGATATAAAAACGGATACCGGTAATCGGGTCCTGCTGACGTACCGGTTCAATATTGGGGATCGGTTCAAAGCCATTATATACCCTGATCCTGTTGAGCAGATCGGTAATATCCCGCAAGGCAAACGTGAAGGCCTTCATGGTAAGGCAGGAAGGTGCATTGGAATAATCGTATTCCTCCCCAGTTTTTAACGGATTGGCGGGAGCCCAGTATTTATCAAGCAAAGCCGATTGCTGCTGTGCGGGGGATATGGGTATATGCTTACCGCCTTCCTGCGTCATCCCGGTCCGGAAAGCGCTGATGTAGTTCCTGGCTTTTTCAAGATCAATGGTAAAAGGGGGTTGTGTGGCAGCTTCAGGCATAGTTGTAAGGTTTAAGTTGGGAAATGTGATAGCCCTGCTAACCTACAAATTATTTGTTCAATAGAATAAATTATTTATGTAAGATTCAGCGTATATATCTGCCCGGTGCATACAGGCATTTCTGCCTGTTTTTTATTTCAGGCTCTTTTGTACAGAAAAAAGCCGGCTGTTTATTGTTGGTTTGTTTCGTCAGAATGAAGCTTCAAAAATGACGGCGGGGATGCCGAAAACCGTTTAGAGTAGGCGCAAAAACTCCTAAAACATAATTATGAAACATTTGAATTCAAGGCCCGAAACCATTTCTGCAATCGCCGATTTCCGGCCCAACCTGCTCAAGGCAAACAGGTATTTCAACGATCCCTCCCTGCCCCGCCTCACGGCAGAAGAGAACCCCTATTCCGATAAGGACGGGCTGATTGAGTTTATCGTGGGGGTTGAACTGGTGGATGATCCTGTTGTAACGGCCAAGCTGATGGATTTGAAAAAAAAGCTGGTTTCTATTACCTCGGTGGTGGCCTCCTATGTTTTCCGGTATGCAAAAAAATACGGACCGCAATACCGTACCGATCCCGTATTGTGGGCCGAAGCCATTTCCAATGTGCCGCTGATGGGGCCCACCAAGCTCGATAAGCAGACCTATACCCGTAAATTAAGGGGGGTGAGTATTGCCACCGATTTCCTCAAGCTTATCCTGGATATCGTTGCCAGCGAAGGCGAAGCCCTGCAAACTTTCAGGGATTTCCTCGACAAACAGGGTGATGCCCTGCGGATCGGGGTGGATGAAAACAACGACTTCTACAGCACTTTCGTGGCCGGTATTACGGTTGAAGTTTTCAAAATGGGTGAAGAGATTGTGTATGTACCCAAGATCAAACAGTACCGGATAAAATTCGACCGGGAGAATACAAAGTGGAATGGCCTCTGCTTCTCTGTGGAATTTGTGGACATTGATTTCGACTATGAATACGGGGTTTGCGTTTTTGATTATGAGGCACTGGAAGACCCCGAAATCGCGAAAGCCTTTAACAGCTTCATCAACGGCAACCAGAAGCAGCAGATTGAAAATGCCAATACCTATTTCAATAACGACTTTGGCCCGGATGACACGGTGGCCTGATAAACCGTTGACACCGGCTGCCAGGCTTTGAGTTTTATCAGGAGTACTTCTGAATCTTTTTTACAAAAAATACCGGTTCAGAAGTACTCTTTTCTCCGGTACGCATACCCGAAATTTCAGGCCCCGCCCTGCCGCTTTGCAATACCACTCCACAGGCGGGAAATGGCCGGAGAACTGCCGGCAGCGTTGCCCGGCAGCAACTTTTATTTAACCCAAAAACTATTGTCATGACTGAAAAAAACAGCCCCGTTGTCATAAGTGTGCAGGTACCCCTGGCACCCTCCTTTGTCAGTTCATATTGCACGATCCGGGATACCAGTACCCGGATAGATATCCCCCTGATTGACGGAACACATACCATTACCACTATACCTGTACCCATCGGCCAGTACCGCAATGCACCTGATCTTGTGATCGAGGCCAAGATATGTTTCTGGTACGAATATGATGCTGCCGCCAGCACACTCACACTCTGCGGAAACGACCTGGTAGCGGAACAGGCCATGAGCCTTATCTCCGGAATAAAAGGCAGCGCCGAATACTGCAGGCAGTACACAGCACCGCAAAGTCAGCGTACAGGTACCCAGAACCCGGCCTGGAATTATTTCATCCCTTCCACCCCGGAACTGGAATCACTCTTACGGCAAAGCCTGCGGGAAGCCAATACCCTGATCATTGAAGAAGCGAAAAAAAAGGATATCAACGTGATTGTCCTTACTCCTCCCCCGTCACTGGAAAAGGATTTGTTTGAAAAGCTCCATATTGTTTACCAGAACGGGCAATTCCTGGAATTATTCAACCCTTCCAAAACCTATGGCCCCGAACATACTGTTGTCAATATTTTATCGGTATGGGGCGGCGAAATTTATTTACACAAATACGAAAATTTCGCCAATGTGATCGGAAGCACCGGTGATAAAAAAATTGCCGGTCTGAGCTGGCTGCAACTCTGGCAAAATCAATTCGGACAAGCCCATACCTGCGCATCACTCGACTATTTAAATTTCCCCTGTTACGGCGGTCTTGTGGGCGGGCATGTAATCCTGGGCAAGCAGGCCAGGTGGGTGCCTTATGGGGCCAACTATGTTTTTATCATCCCTATCTGCACGGCGCACAATAATGATGACAATGTATACATGGCTGCTGTACAGATTGGGAAAGGTATCGCCCTGAAGAACTATCATAATCCCTGATGGCCTGCCCGCACAGGGTTGCCGGCAGGAGCCCCTGAACAGACCTTGCCGGAGGAAGGCAGCTGCCAGTCTGAAAGGCTGGCAGCTGCATAATTGGTCAGTTCATTTTTCCTGGTTACATTGTTGCCGTTTAAATTTGTAAGAGGTCGGATATAAACTTCCCGGAAATATGAACAAGCAATTTACCCCTGCCCTCGCCTCCCTGCAGGGGCTGATAAATGAATTTGATCAGCCCGCCGTAACAAAAGCAGTATCCCTGCTACAAAAGATAAGCCGGATGGCCCTGCCGGCCGATAAGCACCTTGTGCAGTATTATGAAATGCTGCTTTTCATCTGTGCTTACCCGGCCAGCGCCCGGATCCGGCTGCTGGCCGAAGCAGAGCTGAAAAGAATCACCCTGTTTCTGAAAAAGAAGAAGGGCGCCCCGGGATTGGTACCGTATAATGAAGGGTTGCCCTATACGTATATCCTCACACGTTTTTCTCCGGATTTTTTACGCACCATCCTGGCCAATAACGATCTCCGTGTTGAATTTGACTCTTTTTACGACGCCTCACTGAGCCTGAATGATGTACTCAATATCACCCTGCCATCAATGCTGAAAGCTGAAACCACTGCGGGCCTGAGCAATACCGATCTGCTGGATCTGCTGCAGGTAAAGCCGGATGAGTATGCCTCTTTTTTATTGGGCCAGTTTGAGCAGTTGCAGGATTACCCGCTGCTGAAAGATCTTTTTATGGAGCGGCTGGATATGTATGTAAAACTGGTGCCCCGCAATGAAAAATTTTCGAAAGCATATAACCGCATCCCGGTAAACAGCCTTTACTATCATGCTGACCTGCTGAAAAAATTTGATCACCAGGAATTGCTGCACAGGGCCCTTGCACCATATATCAAACCCGGCGCGGCTGAAACGGCCGAACTGGTAAAAGTAATCCGGAACTCGATGAGTCTTACCGTCAGGGAAATTGATCCGGCCAGCTTTATGGAACCCGCTTCTATGCGGATATGGGAACTGGAAAGAGGCCTGCAGATCGCCCTTTACAGCATGATTCCCCAACGGCAGCTGCCGCTTGAAACCTATTTCGGTTTTACTTTCTTCAAAAACGGCATCCCCATTTCGTATGGCGGTATTTGGGCCTTTGGAAAACTGGCACGGCTGGGACTGAATATTTTTGAGCCCTACCGGGGCGGAGAATCGGGGTACCTGCTTTGCCAGCTGATGCGGGTATGCCGGCAGGCGCTGGGTGTAAGTTATTTTGAGATTGAGCCTTACCAGTTTGGTCTCGACAATCCGGGTGGTATTAAAAGCGGCGCATTCTGGTTTTATCACAAATACGGTTTCCGGCCCGTTGATAAATCGCTGCAGCAACTGGCTGCCGCCGAATATAAAAAGATCAAAACAAAAAAGAACTACCGCAGCCCGGAGAAAACATTGTTACGCTTCACCGAAAGCAATATCTTCCTCAATCTTGAAAAAACGCCCCCGCTGGATGTATTGAAGATCACCTCCCGGCTTTTATCAGCAATAAAAAAACAATGGGCCAATAACTACCTGGCGGCCAGGCAGGCGGCCACTGATCAGTTTTGCCGGGAAACAGCGCTACCGGCTTCCGGTTTAACCCGTGATGAAAAAAATATTCTCGAAGAAACTGCGCTTTGGGCCATGGCCATGAAAGTTACCAACAAAGAAGCTTTGCAACTGATGAAGGATATGGTGAAAACAAAAACAAAGGATGACTATGCCTACCAGCAGCTGGTGCTGGCCTTTTTTAATACCTAACTCAGGCCTTGCTCATCCGGAAAGAATTCCAGTCCACGCCAATCCGGAAGGTCTGGTAAACCCTTCCGTTTTCCAGGTTACCTCCATAATGATTGGAAGCCGAATGAAAAACGCCCGAAGGATAGGCCACCAGCCGGTTGAAGCGGTATCCGGCCCTGTCGATTTCAATCCATTTGCTGCGGTCTTTGCTCTCTTTTTCCAGCAATTGCTGTAAATCCGCCAGTTTCATTTTCAGGCGGCGTGCATCGGCCGGCATCGCCGGATCGGTAAGACCCGTTTTTTTATGCATCCACAACGAGGTTCCGCAGTCGAAGGGAATTCCTGGGGTAAGATAGATGAGCGCTGTGATATCATTATACGGTTCATCGGAATGAACACCGGGCACTTCTTTTTTCTTTCCCTGCGAAAGGCCCTGATAAAAAACACCGTTCTCTTCTATCGGGTCTGTATCCCAGCGGGTGATTTTTATTCCCAGAATCTTTTCCAGTTTGGCTTTTACCCCTGGCTGGTGATAAACCGTATCACTGCGGTAGCCGGTAACATGTTCGGGTTCATAGTAACGGGCAGACAGCGCCGCACGGTATACTTCCAGGGGATCCTCATAGAAATTATCCTTGATGATCATGAAACGGGGATATACTATCTTTTCCATACTGTTAGTTTTACAATGAGGGATGAACGATGCTCAATATACTGCGTATTCGCTTTGCGGCCAATGCGGGAGGGATGATTTAGATCAGGTCATGTTGCGCCGCAATCAGGCAGCAACAAGACCGATAAAAATCTTATATTCGTCAAAACTGATCATCAGCGTTATGGCAGCAAAAAAGCGCCAGGACTATATCTCCTGGGATGAATATTTTATGGGCGTGGCCCTGCTCTCGGCGCACCGCAGCAAGGATCCCAATACACAGGTGGGGGCCTGTATCGTTAATGATAAAAACAAGATCGTGGGAGCCGGCTATAATGGGATGCCCATTGGATGCGATGATGATGATTTTCCCTGGGAGAAGCAGGGCGATTTTTTAGAAACCAAGTATCCCTATATCTGTCATGCTGAACTCAATGCCATCCTGAATAATATCGGTATGGACCTCCGTGGCTGTAAAATTTACACCGCCCTCTTCCCCTGCAATGAATGCACCAAGGCTATCATCCAGTCGGGCATCACCGAAGTGATCTACCTCTCTGATAAATACGAGGGCACCGATATTTTCAAAGCATCCAAAATCATGCTGGATAAGGCCGGTGTTACCTACCGGAAGGTGAAAGTGAATATTGATACGATCTGCCTTTCTTATAAAGAGGAAGATGTTTGAGTAAAGAATCCTCAGCTCATTTCAACCGCTCTCCCAGATCCAGCCCATTCTTTCTTGCCGTATCCAGTGCAATATCATAACCGGCATCGGCATGCCGGATCACTCCCATACCGGGATCGTTGCGCAGCACACGCGAAAGTCGTGCCGCAGCATCATCGGTGCCATCCGCCACAATAACCATACCCGCATGGATACTGTAGCCCATACCTACCCCGCCGCCATGATGCAGGCTCACCCAGCTGGCACCACCGGCGGTGTTCACCAGGGCATTCAGCAGGGGCCAGTCGGCCACCGCATCACTGCCATCCAGCATACTTTCCGTTTCCCGGTTAGGAGATGCCACCGAGCCGGTATCCAGGTGATCACGGCCAATCACAATCGGGGCTTTTACCTTACCGGTACGCACCAACTCATTAAAAGCCAGTCCGGCTTTTTCGCGTTCACCCTGTCCCAGCCAACAGATGCGGGCGGGCAATCCCTGGAAGGCAATCTTTTCTTTGGCCATCTTCATCCAGCGCAGCATGCCGGTATTATGGGGAAACATATTCATGATCAGTTCATCGGTAACGGCTATATCCCCCGGATCGCCGCTCAGCGCTGCCCAGCGGAACGGGCCTTTGCCTTCGCAGAACAAGGGCCGGATATAGGCAGGAACAAAGCCGGGGAAGTTAAAACAACGACCCGGCTCAAACTGCAGGCTGTCTGCTGCTGACGGATGAGATTTTTTTTCGTATTCTTCGGCACGGGCCCGGATATTATTTCCATAATCAAAAGTGACAGTGCCCTTGTCCATCAGCTGTAACATGAGTTGTACATGCAGGTACATACTTTCATAACTGCGGGCAATGTACTCATCGGGGTTGTCCGTACGCAATACATTTGCCTGCTCATTCGTGAGCGTATGGGGCACATAACCTATCAGCGGATCATGTGCACTGGTTTGATCGGTGAGTGTATCGGGGATGATATTTCTTTCCACCAGCCGCTGCAGCAGGTGCACCGCATTACATAATACGCCAATACTTTTGGCAATTCCCTGCTGTTTGTATACCAGTGCCGCATCAATAGCTTCATCAATGCTGGTATGCTTTTCATCCAGGTAACGGGTTTCGATGCGTTTATCAATCCTCCACTCCTCCACTTCCGCCACCAGGGCTACGCCTTCATTCATCGTGATAGCCAGTGGCTGGGCGCCGCCCATACCACCTAATCCGGCTGTAACATTCAGGGTGCCCTTAAGGGTACCGCCAAAATGTTTATCAGCCGCCGCTGCATAGGTTTCATAGGTGCCCTGCACAATTCCCTGTGAGCCGATATAGATCCAGCTGCCGGCCGTCATCTGGCCATACATCATCAGGCCTTTCTTTTCCAGCTCTTCAAAATGCTTCCAGTTCGCCCAGTTGGGCACCAGCTGACTATTGCTGATAAGCACCCTCGGCGCATCCTTATGGGTTTTTAAAATACCCACGGGTTTACCGCTTTGCACCAGCAGTGATTCATCATGCTCCAGTATTTTTAATGCTTTGATAATATTATCCAGTGCCTCAAAATTGCGGGCGGCTTTACCCCTGCCGCCATATACGATAAGTTCTTCGGGCCGCTCAGCCACCTGGGGATCCAGGTTATTCAGCAACATGCGCAGGGCCGCTTCCTGTATCCAGCCCTTACAGTTCAGTTGTGTACCCACAGGCGTTTTGTATTTAATGGGGTCATAGTGTTTCGCAATCGTTGATGACATAGTAATATTTTTTATTCCACAGAGATGCACAAAGTAATCATAGCAATACCAAAAACTGTAAGGCTGGTGACCTTTCGTTTTTGCAGGCTCAAAATTAACCAAATTGCTCCATTTTCAAATTGCCTCATTTTCAAATTCACACATCATCAAATTTATTATCTTAGCCGTTTAAACCTTGCTATTATGACTGCACATATCAGTGCCCAAAAAGAAGAAATTGCGAAGATAGTTCTGCTGGCCGGCGATCCGCTCCGGGCCAAACATATTGCCGATACCATGCTGCAGGAGGTGAAACTGGTAAGCAGTACCCGCAACGCTTTTTACTATACCGGTACCTATAAAGGAACGGCTGTAACTGTAGGCGCCAGCGGAATGGGATGCCCCTCTATCGGTATCTATTCTTATGAACTTTTCAGCGCCTATGATGTAGCCTGTATCATCCGCATCGGAACGGCCGGCGCTTATGATGTAAAAACAAGGGTATACGATGTAATCAATGCAAACGTAGCTTACAGCGAATCCACCTATGCCCGCGAGGCTTTTGGTTTTCCGGAAGACCACCTGGCGCACAGCGGTATTGCTTATGATATCATCAACGAAACGGCAGCCGCCCTGAACATGCCGCTTACCGCTGCCAATATTCATTCCAGCGATGTATTCTACCGGGCGCAGTCGGGTACCCCGCCGATGGCGGCTGCCAATAACTGTGTTTGTGTGGAGATGGAAGCCTTTGCCCTGTTTGCCAATGCCCGTTACCTGAATAAGATGGCGGCTACGATTCTTACCATATCTGATGTGATACCCACCCATGAAAGCATGTCGGCCGATCAGCGACAAAGCTCCCTCGATGCGATGGCAAAACTGGCGCTGGAATCGGTGGTAAAAATCAATTTGAAAATTTGAAAATGAGACCAATGTGCAAATGTGAAACAGCTTTACTTTGGCCTTGAAGTGTTCCTGCATCCACTCATTATCAAATTTTCAAATCAGCACATTTTCAAATTATCATACCCCTCATTCAGTCCTATCCCCTTTTCCCTGGCAAACGCATCAACTGTAGCCACAAATGAGTTATCCTTGATGATGCCGGCAATATTATTGATATCCGCTGCGAATACACGGTCTTCTTCCGCAAAACTGGCAAACTGCCTTACATATTGATGCGCCGCTTCCAGGATGGCACTGCTTTTGAGCGGTCGCCTGAATTCAATAGCCTGGCAGGCACTCATCAGTTCAATTGCCAGGATATATTCGAGGTTATCCAGCACGCGGTTTAATTTACGGCCACTGATACTGCCCATGCTCACATGATCTTCCTGTCCCAGCGAAGTAGGAATGCTATCCGCACTGGCGGGAAAACAGAGTGTTTTATTCTCTGTTACCAATGCGGCCGTGGTGTACTGCGGAATCATAAAGCCACTGTTCAGTCCCACATCTTTCATCAGCAGCATCGGCAACCCCCATTTCCCTTCCAGGAGGAGATAACAGCGCCTGTCGGAAATATTTCCGATTTCGGCAGCCGCAAAGCAATTATAATCGAGGGCAAGGGCCAGGGGTTGTCCATGAAAATTGCCTCCGCTGATAGTATCATCGGCGCCCAGGATGATGGGGTTATCTGTTACGGCATTCAGTTCAATCGTTGTCAGCTCTTTCAGGTGTTGCCAGGCATTACGGGCGGCGCCGTGCACCTGGGGCATACAACGCAGGCTGTAGGGATCTTGTACCCGGCCGCAATCCACATGACTTTGCATGATATCCGAATCGGCCAGCAGCAGGCGCAGGCGCTGCGCCACGAGCTGATTGCCCGCATACGGACGCAATTCGTGCAATCTTGCATCAAAGGGGGCCTTTGTACCGGTAAGTGCTTCCAGGCTCATTGCACCGATGATATCGGCAGCTTCCAGGCAGTTCTGCATCCGCTGTACCGCCCTGATGGCAAAGGCAAGTATAAACTGTGTTCCGTTGATAAGGGCGAGCCCCTCTTTAGGGCCCAGTTGCACCGGCGCTATTCCTTCCGCCGCAAAAATGTCGGCAGTATTTTTTCTTTCGCCTTTATAATAACATTCTCCCAATCCGATCAGGGGCAGAAACAGGTGAGATAAAGGAGCCAGGTCGCCACTGGCACCCACACTGCCCTTCTCGGGCACCAGGGGAATCACATCATTTTCGATATGCCAGATGATGCGCTGCAGCGTGGATAACTGCACTCCCGAATAGCCCTGGGCCAGGGCCTGCACTTTACAAATCAGCATGGTTTTGGCAACGGCAACCGGGATGGGATCTCCCACACCCACACTATGGCTCTGCAGAATTTTATGCTGCAGTGTAACCGTATCAGCATCCGAGATCCTGGTGCTGGCCAGAATCCCAAAGCCGGTATTCACTCCGTAAACCGTTTTATGATTATCAACAATGGCCTGTACATTAGCCGCAGAAGCATTTATGCGGCGGATGGCCTCTTCATCCAGTATACCCCGGGCGTTTCCGGCAGCAATGTCGAGCACCCCGCTGATCGTCAGTTGCGAGGTCCCATAATGATAAACAGTTGGCATGCGAATCGAAGTTAGTTGGGCTGATCGTGAATTATTTATAACTTGTCCAAAAGTAACACAAAAACTTTTTGCGTATGGGATTATTAGCGCTTGCCATAGCACCCGGACTGGCCATTTGCCTGTTCATCTATTACAAAGACAAATACAACAAAGAGCCGCTGTGGATGTTGCTGATGGCCTTTGTACTGGGGGCGCTGAGTATCTTACCAGCCATAGTGGTGCAGCTGGGCTATGGCGCCGATATCCAGGCAATCCGCCAGGGCGGCACCCTTTCGGTAGCTTTCTTCTCGTACTGTGTAGTAGGCGGCAGTGAAGAAATAAGCAAGTTTCTGATGTTACGGCTTTTTATTTTTTCCCGCAAACATTTTGATGATCCCTTCGATGGAATCGTTTATGCCGTGATGGTGGGCATGGGTTTCGCCACCATCGAAAATATCGGTTATGTATACGAACACGGGTTGGGAACAGGTATCATGCGCATGTTTCTTTCCGTTCCGGCTCACGGAACCTTTGCCGTGCTGATGGGCTATTTTACCGGCTTTGCCAAATTCAGGCCCGGGGCCAGACTGGGTTATTTCTTACTGGCTATCCTGATGCCGGTGCTGTTCCACGGCACATTCGATTTCTTCATCTTCCTCGATTCCGATGGCTTGCTGGCCCTGGGCGCCATCGTATCGTTTATCCTGGCACTCTATCTGTCATTCCGGGCCATCCGGAACAAACAAATGCTGTCAAAGCTTTACTACGACCAGAAAAATGGAATAATTTTGCCGCAAGAAAATTTATGATCATGAATGCCATCCGTAAAAACAGGAAATTCTTCCTCATTGTTTTATTCATTTGCTGCCAGCAACTGGCCGGGGCACAGATGATCAAACTGCTTCACCAGGGCAGTAAACAATCGCTAAGAGGACTGAGTGTGGTTAATGATAAAACCATCTGGGTAAGCGGCACGAATGGTACCGTGGGCAAATCCACCGATGGCGGCGATACCTGGACCTGGATGACAGTGAAAGGGTATGAAAAAACCGATTTCCGCGATATTGAAGCCTTCAGCAAAAATACAGCCATCATCATGGGGATTGATACCCCCGCGGTGATCCTTAAAACCGTGGATGGCGGAGATACCTGGAAACCTGTATTCGTAAACCGGGCCTCCGGGATGTTCCTGGATGCCATGGAATTCTGGAATGAGATGAGCGGTATTGTAATCGGTGATCCGATCAATAATCACATGTTCATTGCCCGCACATTCGATGGTGGCGATACCTGGGTTTCCATCCCGGAGGAATATAAGCCCGTTACCGAAAAAGGCGAAGCCTGTTTCGCTTCCAGCGGCACCAATGTAAGGGCACTCAAAAAATCAGAAGCCGTATTTATCACGGGCGGCCTCCGCAGCCGGCTCTTCATCCGCGATAAAAAAATCGACTTACCCATCCTTCAGGGTACTGAATCAACAGGCGCCAATTCCATCGCCGTAAAAAATTCAAAAACCATGATAGTGGTGGGCGGCGATTTCACCAAACGCGACAGTACCAATAAAAACTGTTTCATCACCGGGAATGCCGGTAAAAGTTTCAGCGCCCCGCAAACGGCTCCCCACGGTTACCGCAGCTGCGTGGAATACCTGGGTGGCGACAGGTGGATCAGCTGCGGCCTGAACGGCGTTGATTACAGCACCGATGATGGTAAAAACTGGAACTGGATTGGTAAGATCGGCTTCCATGTTTGCCGCAAAGCAAAAAAAGGCGATGCCGTTTTCTTTGCCGGCGGCGACGGGAGGATTGGCAGACTGGAGTTTTAGGGAAAGCTATGAATTATGAGTGTAGAGCTGCCTTAAAACCAGATAAACCTCTATATAAATGAATCATGAGCGCTTAAGACTTACCTCTCAACTATTAACTACTTCCTGAACGCAAAATACACGGCTCCCAACATCAGTAAAAAACTCACCCCATAGCGCCAGTGAAAAGCCTCTTTCAGATAGAAGATGGCAAAAACAGTAAACACTGCCAGCGTTATCACTTCCTGTGTGATCTTCAGCTGAAACCCGCTGAAACCACTATTGTAGCCCAGCCGGTTGGCAGGTACCATCAGGCAGTATTCAAATAAAGCGATCAGCCAGCTCAGGGCAATCGCCTTCCACAAAGGCATAGCGGTATTCTTCAGGTGCCCGTACCAGGCGAATGTCATAAAAACATTCGAAGCCGTAAGCAGGAGGATGGTTCTCAGCATATGTAATAATTAAAATAACCTGTTGCTGCAAAACTAAAAAGAGATCAGGGTTTTACTGCCAGCACTGCAAAATACTTCCAAAGTCCTTTTTGCAGTGTAAGATATTGTAAGCGGGTGGTACTAATGTTCTGCATTCCCTGCCGGGTGGCGCGGGGGTGAAATAAATTATACAGTTTACCGGCAAGCAGGCCGGGCCAGTAAGTACGGTAGAGCCGCAATGCCGAAGGGCGGATGGCATCTGTGGCATCAAATATTTCCTTTACTGTAAATCCATGTGTGATCAGCATTTCTGTAAATGCCCCGGTCTCCGAAAAATGATCACAGGCCCAGCCATGGGCCCATTGCTGCATCAGGGCAGCATCAGCACCGGTGAGTCCCGGCTGCTGAAAAAAATCAGCCAATATCAGCCGCCCCCCCGGTTTCAGCAACCGGTAAGCTTCCCGTACAAATTCATTTTTATCATTGGCATGACAAACACTTTCCTGCGCCCACACCACATCGAAAGAAGCATCGGTAAAACCCGTGGCGCAAAAATCAGCTCTTGTGAAACTGATCTGATCCGTAAACCCTTCCGCTGCAGCAAAGTGACGGGCCTGCACTAATTGTTTTTCGCTTAAACTGATTCCGGTAACACGGCAGCCCGCATTACGGGCCAGCCAGAGAGAAGAGCCACCGATGCCACAACCGGCATCCAATACCGTATCTGCCGCGGTAATAGCAGCCATCCGGCTTAATTGCCGGTTATTATTTTCCAGGGCTTCGTGAAAATTACGGGTACTGTCATCCCACCAGCCATAATGCAAGGCCCGGCTTTTTTTAAGCTGCCAGGCCCATTCGTATTGCGACTGACTGAGATCGTAATACCGGGCTATTTGTTCGTGGGAGAACATGAAGATATACTAACGAAAAATTTTTGATTGAATTTCCCTTTGCTGATAAAACCTGCTGCACCCCTTTGAACAGGCAATACCCAACAGGATAGTTGTCTGAAAATAAATTCAAGCGGAGATCTGCCGGGTTGAGCGATGTATTAATTCAGGCTGCGGAAGTCAACCGGCACGAGCTTGCTCACACCGGGCTCCTGCATGGTTACCCCATAAATAACATCCACGGCGCTCATGGTCATTTTATTGTGCGTAACAATGATGAACTGGCTGTTCTCGCTGAATTTCTTGATCATCTGGGTGAACTTACCCACGTTGGCATCATCCAGCGGTGCATCCACCTCATCCAGGATACAGAAAGGCGCCGGCTTGATCAGGTAGATCGCAAACAGGAGTGCCGTGGCTGTAAGCGTCTTCTCTCCCCCACTGAGCTGCCCGATGGATGATGGGCGTTTGCCCTTGGGCTTGGCCACGATATCAATGCCGGTATCAGCAAGGTTTTCGGGATCGCTCAGTACCATATCGGCCGTATCATCTTCGGTAAAGAGGGCTTTAAATACTTTCTGGAAATTCTCCCGCACCTGGTTGAAGGTGTCCAGGAACTGCTGGTTAGCGGTGGCTTCCACTTCCTGGATGGTTTGCATCAGGCTGTCTTTCGCAGTAACCAGATCGTTCTTCTGTTCCAGGATAAATTCGTAGCGCTTTTTCATTTCGGTGTAGGCCTCAATGGCGGTGGGGTTTACTTCACCGATATTTTCAAGACGCTTCCGCATCCGCTCATTTTTTTCCTTCAGGTCTTCCAGCGGCGTGTCGGTAGTACGGGGTTCATCTATGATGGTATCAAGATCTACCTTGAATTCCACATTCAGCCTTTCTTTCATACCGGCCAGCTGCAGTTTAAGATCCGTGAGTTTATCCTTGATCTCATTCAAAAGGGTATCAATACCTTCTTTTGATTTATGCTTATGGCGCAATTCATTTTCTTTCTCGGTAAGCTCGTTACGCAGGTTATAATAGGCCTGGTCGGCTTCGTTCAGTTTCTTTTCTTCGGTATCCTTGTTTTGCAGTAACTGCAATACCAGGCTTTCGAGGCCCGCCAGCGTTTCGGCAGTGGCAGCAATGTTTTCAGCCGCTTCCGATAACTGGATATTGCTGTTTTCGATCTGCAGCTTCAGGTCGTTCAGCTGGTTGCTCTTGAATTCAAATTCCTGCTTCAGCGATACCACTTTGCTTTGCTGCTTGGTGAATTGCAGGTTGCTGTCGTTAAAGGTTTGTGTGGCGGTGTTATAGGCCAGCTCAGCCTGTGCATAATCCTGCTCCACCAGCTGCATTTTCTCTGAGAGTTCCTGCAACTGGGCATTAAACTGGTTAAGGGCTTCCCGGGTACTGGCAATCTCGATATGATTGGTTTCGAGCTGCTGCTGCAGATCGGTTAACCGGTTGGTACTGGTTTCTTCGAGGTGATGCAGGTTCTCGATTTTATTTTGCAGTGAGAACACCAGGTTGGTCAGGTTATTAATATCCTGCTGGGTTTGTTTGATCGCATTTTCCTTGAGCTGTTCATTGTAGGCGATCACTTCATTATGCCGGTGCTGGATGGTGGCTTTCAGTTCATTCACCACCAATTCCTGGGCACTGATTTCTTCGGCCAGTTTTTCGAGGTTCTTGGCACGCCCTATTTTCTTCCCCTCAAACAAGCCCACACTGCCCCCGGTAAGCGAATACTTTCCTTTTACATATTTACCGGTCTTTTCCAATACCACGGCGCCGTTGCTGTTACGCAGGGCCTCTTCATTTTCAGCAATGAAAACATTGCCCAGCAGGTGTTTGGCTAGTTCGGCGTAGCGGCCATCTATCTCCACTACCTGTAAAGCCGGGATGGTGCCAGCGGGCTGATGCTGCGCTTCAAAACCCGTGAACTTATCCAGCAAAAAGAAATTCGCTTTCCCCTTTTTGTTCTCATCCAGCAGATGAATGGCCTGCAGTCCTTCTTCCAGGTTATTCACCACGTAATAGTTGAGGTAGGGCTCCAGCACATTCTCCACAGCGGCCCGGTATTCTTCTTTTACATAAATGATATCACTCAGCAGCGGCGCATGGTGATTCCAGTTGCTGTTATTGTGCAGAAATTTCACACTCTCCGGGTAGCCTTCCATCGAATCCACGAGACTTTTCAGCAGGTCGTGTTCGTTCTTCTTGCTGTCGAGCTTACGGTTTTCATCCGCCAGTTCATTCCGCAGGGTTTCCAGCATACCCTGGGTGGCCAGGATCTGTTCTTTGGTGAACTCGTGCTGTTCCTGTAACTGCTGCAGGTCCGTTTTTTTCTGCTCCAGTTCCTGCTCTTTGATTTGTTTATCTCCCTCCAGTTGCTGTAACTGCGCCTGGCGTTGTGTTTTCTCTTCCTGGATCTGGTTAATGGTGCGTTGCAGATTCTGGATAGAAGTATCAGCCACCGCCACTTTTTTCTCAGCCTCGAACTGACTGCGCTGGATCGACTGGTTATTTCTCCTCAATTCATCGATCTGGCTGCGCTGATCATCAAATATTTTTCGCTTGTCTTCCACAGCCGTTTTCAATCCTGCCAGGCTCTGTTCAAACTCTGTCAGTTTCACTTCGTCATCCCTGATCTGCTGACTGGTGAACCGGATGCTTTCTTCGAGGCCCGTAAGCTGCCCGCCGGCTTTTTTAAGGAAATCCTGTAAACTGCTTTCCCTTTCTTTGAGATATTGCAGGCGCTGGCTGGCGAGGCTTTTTTCACTTTCCTTACTCCGCACTTCCTCCAGCATGGTATTGAAAGCCTGCTGCATATCATGCAGGGCTCTTTCTTTCTCCACAAATCCCAGTTTTTCCTGCTCCAGGGCGGCTTCTTCTTTGGCGATGGCGGTTTCCAGTTCAATCCGCTTGTCCACCTCGGCCTGCTGTTGTTCATTCAGGTCGCGGTACGTAATATTGAAACCTTCGAGGGCTGCTTTGGCCAGTTCGATGCTGACTTCTTTGTAATCCTTTTTTATCTCGAAATATTTCTCGGCTTTTTTGGCCTGGCTTTCGAGACTTTTCAGCTGGTTATTGATCTCGAATAAAAGATCTTCAATACGGGCCAGGTCCTGCTCCGTGGCATCCAGTTTCAGCTTGGCCTCTTTTTTACGGGTTTTGTAGATAGAGATGCCGGCTGCCTGTTCCAGCATTTTGCGGCGGCTGTTATCCTTGTCTTTGATGATATCATCCACCATTCCCAGTTCGATGATGGCATAACTGTCGGTGCTCACACCCGTATCCATGAACAGGTTATGGATGTCCTTCAGGCGGCAGGCCACATCATTGAGGCGGTATTCGCTCTCCCCGCTTTTGTAGTATTTGCGGGTAATGGTTACAGTATTGAATTCGGTGGGCAGGAGGTTTTTGGTATTCTCAAAAGTAAGACTCACTTCCGCCAAACCACTGCTGCTGCGGGTTTTGGAGCCATTGAACACCAGACTTTCCAGGTTTTCACTGCGCAGGTTACTGATTTTATGCTCCCCGATCACCCAGCGGATGCTGTCTACGATATTACTCTTTCCGCATCCGTTCGGCCCAATCACCCCGGTGATTCCCTCATCGAAATGGAGTACGGTTTTATCGGCAAAACTCTTGAATCCTTTGATTTCTAAACTCTTTAAACGCACGTTACTGTATTTTAGGTCAGGCGGCAAATATAGAGTAATGCCGCAAACAAAAAATTGGATAGTTTTCACCACTTATCCAGAGTTATACACAGGTTTTTAACATGCTGTGAATCAGGGGCTAATAATGCCAAAAACAGGCCCCGCCTGCATTGAAAAACCCTGCTTTTGTTGTATCTGGGCAGGAGCCGGCTGTGGCCGGTACTTTCCGAACGGATAAAGGGTTGTTTCCGCAGAAACCGGAGGGCCCATCCGGGGCCTTGCCGAACTTAGCCCGGAATTTATTTTTTTGGCAAATGATCATTGGTTAATTTAAAGTTCTAAACCAGCTGCATGCAACGAATTCTGCTGACCTTTTTCCTGTCGCTGCTCCTTTCTCCGGTGTTTTCACAGGAGGAAAAAACCAGCCCCGATACCGTTCATATCGGCATCTACCTCAACAGCATTCATGATATCGATTTCAAGCAGAAAGAGTTCAATGTTAATTTCTGGCTCTGGCTCAAATACAAAAACAAGAGTTTTGATTTTGCCCATAACCTCGAGATACCCAATGCCAAGAGTTTCGGCACATCCTATTTAACAGTCGACAGCTCAAACGACCGCATTTACATGCTTATGAAAGTGCAGGCAGTAATGAAGGATTCCTGGAAGATCGGCAATTTTCCCTTTGACAAACAGAAACTGCGCATCTCCATCGAAAATTCGCAATACGACTCCAGTGCGCTTGTTTTTAAAGTGGATACCGTTGGCGATAATTATGATAAACGCTATATATTAAGCGGCTGGAGGATCAATCCCGACAGTTTCCAGATGGTGGTGGAAAACCGTATTTACCGCACCACTTTCGGGGATGAGAATGTGAAAAAGCCCCTGATGAAATACAGTGCTTTTAAAATCCGGATCGGTATCGAAAGGGATGCTGCCGGCCTCTTCTGGAAAATGTTCCTGGGCATGTACATTGCCTTCCTCATTGCCTTTACCTGCTTCTTCATCCATGCCGATGGGATCGACTCCCGTTTTGGACTGAGCGTGGGCTCTCTTTTTGCCGTGATCGGAAATAAATATATCATAGATTCTTCCCTGCCCGAATCAACAAGTTTCACCCTGGTAGACTCCCTCCATGGCCTCACCCTATTCTCCATCTTCATAGTCATTACGGCTACGGCCTATTCACTGCGACTGGTTAAACGGAATAAAATTGAAACGGCCCGGCGTTTTGATAAGATCACAGCCTTCTCCCTCCTGGTATTTTATATAATCATGAATACCTGGCTGATTTACCAGGCAAGTCATTAAGCTAACCCAGGATTAAAATTGATATTTAGCATCCGGCTGCCGGAATTTTTCCATGATTCGGAAGAAGAACGGAATTTTCCCAGGCAAAAATTCAGCAACCACTGGTAGTATTCATTGCCCGGCTGTAGTTTTTTTTCCATAAACAATTGTTTTTTTCCCAGTGCTGTAATAATTGCCTCTGACTCACGTTCACCTGTTGGACAGGCCCGTAAGGGCGGAACAAAAATTCACAAACACAAAAAACAATTCCTATGAGAAAAACAATACTTGTTTTAGCAGTTAGTTTTGCCGCAGCCACTGTCTTCTTGTTTTCATGCAAAAAAGCGGGTCCCGACCCTGATGGCGCTGCCACACTTACCGCTTCCGGATTGCAGCAAGGCAGCGGAAATTCCAACGATATCATAGTAGGAAGAACGGGTGGCGAAGGAAACTGCGACCCCACCACGGTTACCCTGATAGCCGGCCAAACACTTGATGCCGGCACTGTTTCAGTGAGCAATGATGCCAGCAACATTTATGTAACCTACAGCACGGCCAATGGGTACCTGCTCACACAAACCCATTTATTTGTGGGTGATTGTGCGGCTGTACCCGTAAATGGACAGGGGAATCCGCAACCGGGTCATTTTCCTTACAGCAGTACCCACAATTACAGTACCACTTACACCTACCAGGTTCCTATGGCATCCTTCGGCAGTTGTGGTTGTATTGCCGCACACGCGGTTGTGGTAAAACTGAATGGTTCCGGCCAGGTTATTGAAACCCAGACCGGCTGGGGAAATGGCATCCGTATCAACCCCAACGGCGGAAACTGGGGAATGAAATTTGATTATTGCACTTGCCTGTAATAAAGGAATACCTCTGAATCTCAAGCAAAATGCTTCATGACCTTACTCATGAAGCATTTTGTTTTCCTTATTGATATAAAACACCTTCTGATCTTTCATCACCCGGGCCTCGCCATTATCAAAACTGTCGGTAAAATCGTATACCGGTTTGATAACCCATTTTCCTTCGGTGTCTATAAAGCCCCAATATCCTTTCATGTTGGCAGCCGGTGCCAGCCCTTCGGTAAAATTACGGGCGCCTGAAAACTGCAGCGGGATTACAATGTCTCCTTTTGTATTGATGAATCCAAAAACATTGTTTTTGGAAACCGGGGCCAGTCCGTTACTGAAACTGTTGGCTTCATCAAAAACCGCTTCGGTAATGGCTTTGCCGGTACTGTCGAGGTATTGCCATTTGCCGCTCACCCGAACGGCAGCAAAGCCTTCGCGGAAAGTAAGGCCTTCATCATATTGCAGGGGTATCATAACCTGCCCTTCTTTATTAACATAACCCACTTTGCCGGCCTTCTGAACCTTTGATAAACCACAGATACAATTATCCACATAATCGTAATCCTTCTCCCATTTCTGGCACAAAGCGGTCACCGGCAGGAGTAACAAAAGTGTTAGTAGCTTTTTCATAACAGGTATATTAAATGAACGAATTAGGTAATAACAAAATACCCGTTTCAGGATAGCCGGAAAATGACCGTCAAAAGCGAAATCCATGATTTTGGTTTCCTTTTTCCCGAACTATTTTTCGGCTACCTTTATGTCTTAAATCAATACAATGTCAACTTCTGTACGATCCCTGGAGCCCGCTCCGCTGTGGAATTATTTTGCCGGACTGAATGAAATCCCCCGCCCTTCCAAAAAAGAAGAAAAAGCAGTTGCTTTTATCAGGGCCTTTGGTGAAAAGCTGGGACTGCCCGTTGAAACCGACAGTGCCGGTAACACCATCATCCGTAAGCCCGGCAGCCCCGGCCATGAGCAAGCCACCCCGGTAATCCTGCAAAGCCATCTCGATATGGTGCACCAGAAAAATTCCGATACCAGTTTTGATTTCGCCAGCCAGGGAATTGATATGTTTATTGAAGATGACTGGGTTAAGGCCAGGGGCACCACGCTGGGAGCTGATAATGGTATCGGGGTGGCCGCCATCATGTCGGTACTCGCTGCCTCCGATATCGCTCACCCGCCCCTGGAAGCCCTTTTTACCGTAGATGAGGAAACCGGTATGACAGGAGCCCTGGCGCTGGAAGCCGGACGTTTGCAGGGAAAAATCTTATTAAACCTGGATACGGAAGAAGATAATGAACTCACCATCGGCTGTGCCGGCGGGATTGATGTTACCGCAGGCGGCAGTTATACATCCACCCCTGCTATGGGAGGAAAGGCCTGGCAACTGATGATCAGGGGACTGACGGGCGGCCACTCCGGAGTGGATATCCACCGGGGCCGGGCCAATGCCAATAAACTGATGAACCGGCTGCTGCTGCAACTTACAGATGATCTGAACATAAAACTGGCCAGTGTTGACGGGGGCAGCCTCCGCAATGCCATTCCCCGCGAATCAACGGCAGTGCTGGTGGCTGGTGACGAACAGGAAACAGCTTTGCTGGAAGCGGTGAAACGTTACGAAAAGCAGGTGCAGAGTGAATATCACCTCACCGATGCGGCGCTGCAGGTTACCCTTACTGCAATAAATGATCCCGGGGAGGTATGGGAACCCACTTTTCAAAACCAGTTCCTGCGCAGCGTACAAAGCTGCCCCAACGGTATTTACCGCATGAGTCCGGGTATACCGGGCCTGGTACAGTCTTCCAATAATATCGCACGGATCCTGGTGAGCGGCGGCAAATGGCAGGTGCAATGCCTTACCCGCAGTTCGGTGGATTCGGAAAAATACGACCTGGCCCGTTCCATCGCGGCAGCTTTCGAACTGGCCGGGGGCAGTATCAGCTACAGCAATAGTTATCCTGGCTGGGAACCCCTGCCCGCAGCTCCGATTGTGACCCTGATGAAAAGCATTTACCAGGAACGTTTCGGCGGGGAGCCACATGTGAATGCGGTACATGCCGGACTCGAATGCGGGATCCTCGGCAGTCATTACCCAGACATGCAAATGATTTCATTCGGTCCTACCATACTGGGCGCCCATTCACCCGAAGAGCGGGTGCAAATCAGTTCCGTTCAGAAATTCTGGGGATATCTGCTGGAAATTTTACGCCGGATTCCCTGAGTCAACTCCTTAATTTATTGTAGATTCACCGCTCTCATTCAATTATTCAACAAACCCTTCATTATGAAAAAGTTCACGTTATCGCTCCGCCAGTTACTGGGAATACTCGTGCTCAGTGCGGCCCTGCTCAGCTGTAAATCGAAAGCTGCTTTTGATTACAGCCAGAATTTCGTTAAAAAAGAATCCACCCTTACCGGTGCCATTACCGAAACAGAAAACAAAATCGGCACCTTCATCCGTAATGAGCAGTACGACAGTATTGTAGCCTGTGCCGACAGGATGGAAGCCAAAGTGGATGCCGTAATGAAGGAAGTAAAAGATGAGCCCGCCCCGAGCGTAAAAGAAGGTGATAACTTTAAAGAAGCCGGTATCAAATACTTCGCATTTATCAAAAGTATCTACACCGGTTATAAAGCCTATGGCGCCGCCAAAACTCCCGAAGACAGGGATGCGGAACTGACCAAACTGCAGGATATCAGCTCCAAAAAAATGGATGCCATCAAAGCGATCCAGGATGCCCAGCAGAAATTTGCAGATGCCAACGGATTCAAGATTGCCAAATAAGTGCCGGATTGATACCTTTCGGTCATCTTAATTACGAATTCAAGGCCCGCACGGCCGACTTGGAAGCGGCTGAACAACGGCTGCTGGCGCTAAATCCCCGTTTTGCCGGTGAAGATCACCAGGTGGATACTTATTTCAAGGTGGCCCAAAGCCGCCTGAAATTAAGAGAAGGAAATATTGAAAATGCCCTCATCTGGTATCACCGGCCCGATACAGCCGGCGCCAAACAATCGGATGTACTCTTATACCAGCACCAGCCGGATGCAGCCCTGAAGGAAATCCTCACCCGGGTGAACGGAATTGATGTGGTGGTGGATAAACGAAGAAGGATCTACTTCATTGAAAATGTAAAGTTTCATTTCGACCGGGTGGCCGGGCTGGGAACTTTTATTGAAGTGGAAGCGATTGATGCCGATGGCAGTATCGGCCTGGAAAAACTCAAAATGCAATGCGGGGAGTATGCCCGGCTTTTCGGGATAGTACAGGAAGATTATATTGCCGTTTCTTACAGTAACCTCTTAAAAAATACAGATAGCCGGTAAGCGGCCCCGGTAGTGAGCCGGCTATCTTCTTTCTTCTGCAGCCTTCACCACCATTGGTTTTTTACCCAGCGAAATATCATTCAGGTTTTCAATGGCATCCATGGCTTCCGCCCTGTTGGGCATATCCACAAAGGCAAAGCCCCTGCTCTTGCCGGTTTCTTTATCAATTGCCACTTTCGCAGAATTTACTTTCCCGAATTTTTCAAAAATCTCTTCCAGTTCTGCATCATCCAGGTCGTAAGGTAAGCCGGCAACAAAAATCTTCATAAAACAGTAATTTTTGTAAATGTAAAGAATTGGGAGCTATTTTGGTGAAATGATTTATTGTAAGAAAGCCCTAGTTTTTTTCCACGCCTCCCCTCCTTTTTGTTAAAAATTTGCCATTCATCAAAAAACAGGCATTCATTTACGAATGCATTCGTATGTTTGCGGTGTTACACTACTATTATGAAAAAAATATTTACACTACTCTGTGCCGGCGTTTCCCTGGCTGTGCAGGCACAAACAAAACAGGTAAGCCAGGCCGTTATTACCACCAAAACTGTTATCACTGCCCCGGAGGATGACGAAAACCAGTCGGGCACCAGCACCAGTGCCGGTCCCAATGGCGAAGAAATCCGCGTGGTAAGGTTTGGCGGGGAAGGTGAAACAAAAAGCACCACCACCATCAAGAACGACCTGGTAAAAACCTTTTCCGAATCGGAAATGGGCCGCACCACGGTGATCCGCGACAACAACAAAAAGATTACCACCACCATCATGGAAATCATGGGCCGCAAGATGGGCAGTTATGCCACGGATGAAGACCAGGCGCTTATCAACAAGCGGATCGACAGCATGATGCGCAGCCGCCGCAATGATGGCTCCCTGGTGGAAGCCACTTCAGCGGCTCCCCCCAAAATTGATTTTGTTTACCAGGAGGAGACCAGAAAAATAGCCGGGTATGAGTGCAAAAAAGCCCTGATGATAAGCACCCGTGCCGAACAAAAAAAATCGGATACCACCGTAGTATGGTACCTGCCCGATACCCGTTTCCAGGGTGTCACCACCACCGGCGGCCCTGCGGGCCCCTTTGGCGGAATGCGCATGCAGGGGACTGATGCCTGGGAGAAACTGAACGGATTTCCCATGCAATACGAAAGGAATCTTAACCGGGGACGTAAGATGAGTGTACAGGTTACCAAACTGGTGATCGGCAAAGAAATTGATGACAAGGAATTTGAGATTCCCAAAGATGTGGAGCTCAAATCTGCAAAAGATATGCAGAACGGAAATGGCCCCGGCATCCAGTTACGCTTTGGCAATTAATAGTATTTCCGGCAACATAAAAAAAGGGATTGCAGCGCAATCCCTTTTTTTGCCGGTAAAAAACCAGGTTTATAATTTATCCACTGCCAGGCGCTGTTGCTCGTATTCGGCAGCTTTTTTAGCATCCCCGTTCAGTTTAGCCACATTGCTCAGCATCTCCAGGGCCAGCTTATAATTCACTTTATCGGTTGTACGCAGTTTGGTCATGGCCGCATATTGCTTCACGGCTTCCTGCGCATAAGGTACCACGCTGTTGCTGCTGGCTTTGGAAGCAGCATTCAGGTCGTTCCGCTTTTTAACATCATCCGGTTTGGTGCCTTTTATTTTGCGGGCTTCCTCCGAAAGGTCATAGGAATTGTTATAAAAGAAATTGGCCAGTACCATATTTGCTTCTACCGTGGATTTGATGGCAATCGCCTTTTTGAAAAGCTCGGGTATCTTCTGCCGGTAGGCTGCCAGATTGGGATCAGCCTTGGATTCATCAGCCCCCACATAGTTATTCAGTTCATATGCATAATTGAAGAAAACGGTATAACTGTTGGGATAACGGCCGCTCAATTCATCAAATTTTTTGAACAGGGCTTCTCCTTTCAAACCATCGGTGGCATTTTCTATATCGGCAGCTTCCCAGAAATCCTCCGTGGGGAATACTTCCTTGCCCTTGGCCAGGTATTCATCAAAAGCAGCCTGGTTTTTGGCAGTTTTATAATAAAGCACCAGGGTTTCATAAGCATTCAGGTATTTCCTGTCGCTCAGTTTACTGTCGATAATCCTCTTGTAATACGGCACCAGTTCATCCGTCTTATTCAGTTCGGCGCCCACCACCAGCAGGTTAAACACCACATCGGTATCCAGGGCGGCAAAGCTGATGGCTTTGGGGCCTTTCAGCTTGTTACTGTATATATAATCATGTACCGTTAGTGCATCCTGGAAATTTTTATAACTCTGTTCCATGTCCTTAGTACCGTAGGTTTTAATACCCAGGTCGTAGAACGTATAGTAGATATTATACAGCGAGTTATTTTCCTCTTCGGTAGTCAGTTTCTGTTTGGGATCCAGTTCCCTGTATTTTTTGATTGCTTCGAAAGCCTCTTTGGAGAGCTTGTTGCTCTCTGCGGGAGAAACATTTGCATCACGGGAAAGTGCCCCGTAAAGAAAACCCTTATAATACCAGCCATCGCTTTTGGCAGCATTGGAGGGATTGGCAAGATATTTATCCAGTTCCGTCCGGGCCTTATCGAATTGCTTCAGGTAGATCATCTTCCTGATATCATCAATATCCTGCGATTGGGCCACGAAAAAGCCGAGCAGGAGACTCGCCACCAGATATACTTTTTTCATGTTTTGAATTTTAGTGGGTAAAGTTACTCATTTAATTACCGTTAAGGATGAAAAATCGGCCCATTTTTCATAACCCGTTACTGTGTCTGTTCGGATTATTATTTTCCCTGTACGATGTCAGCCCCGGATGCTGAATCAAACTGCTGCTTTGTCCACAACCCGCCCCCGGTTATCCTCTGGAGAAATTAATGTAATTTACACGCCTGTTTTCACCGCTTGATCACACAGCAAACCATACAGCAAATTCTCAGCCGGATCGACATCGTGGAGATCGTGGGCACTTTTGTGAAGCTGAAAAAGCGGGGTACGAATTACCTGGGCCTCTGCCCCTTTCACAACGAAAAAACGCCTTCTTTTACCGTTTCTCCAAGCAAGGAAATTTACAAGTGCTTTGGCTGCGGCCGCAGCGGCAACAGTATCAGCTTTCTGATGGAGCACGAGAAGTACACCTATGTGGAAGCCCTGCGCTGGCTGGCGGCCCGGTATAATGTGGAAATTGAGGAAACCGAAACCAGTCCCGAATTCAAACAACAGCAACAGGTAGCCGAAAGCCTCTACATCATCAATAATTTTGCCCGCAATTATTTCAGCGAAACCCTTTTTGCAACTGAGGAGGGCCGGTCGGTGGCACTCAGTTATCTTAAAGAACGGGGCTTCCGCGAGGAAACGATCAAAAAATTTCAGCTGGGCTATAATCCCGAAGCCCGCGACAGCTTCACCAAAGCCGCCCTGGCCAATCAATACAGCCTGGAATACCTGCAGAAAAGCGGCCTGGTGGCTGTAAGAGATGATACTGCTTATGATAACTACCGCGGCCGCATCATCTTCCCCATTCACAACCAGAGCGGGAAAGTGCAGGGATTTGGCGCCCGTATCATTCGCAACAATGACAAGGCTCCCAAGTATATCAATACGCCGGAAAATGAAATCTATGTAAAAAGCAAAATTCTTTACGGCTCTTATTTTGCCCGCCAGGCCATTGATAAGGCGGATGAATGCCTGCTGGTGGAAGGGTATACGGACGTGATCAGTTTGCACCAGGCGGGTATCGAAAATGTGGTGGCCAGTGGCGGTACCTCCCTCACCCCCGATCAGTTACGCCTGATAAAAAAGTATACCAATAACCTCACGATTATCTATGATGGCGACAGCGCCGGGGTAAAAGCCGCTTTACGCGGACTGGACCTGGCCCTCGAGGAAAGCCTCCATGTAAGGCTGGTGCTGATACCGGATAAAGAGGACCCCGATAGTTACGTAAACAAAGTGGGCGCCACCGCCTTCCGTGAATTTGTAGCCGCCAATAAAAAGGATTTTATCCTCTTCCAGCTGGATATTGCCCTGCAGGATGCCGGCACCGACAGCGCTAAAAAATCGCAGGTGGTGAACCAGGTGGCCGAAACCATCTCCCGCATAAACAAAGCCGAGGATTTTACCCGCCAGCAGGATTATATCAAGCAATGTGCTGAGATGCTGCGGATCGAAGAAAGCGGCTTACACGCCCTGGTCAATAAATTCATCCGCGAACGGGTATCCAAGGAAGAAGGCCGGCTCTCCCGGGAACAGCAGCAGCAGGCAGAAACCCTGGTACCCGGAGCCGATATTTTACCGGCCGATGAAGATGCGGCCGTGCTGCTGAACAAGGATGAACGCAACGAGCAGGCCATGGTACGCAGTCTGCTGGAGTTTGGCCTGAAGCCCTGGGACGAAGCTGAAACCGTGGCCGCCCATATGTTCCGGGAGATCGAAGAAAATCAGCTCGACGAACTGATTGATAACCGGGAACTGGTGCGCATCATCGAAACCTATAAACTGTGGTATGGGGAAGGACTTGAGCCCACCGCCAAGAATTTTCTTTACCACGACGACCAGGCGATGAGTTCCCTCGTGGTGAGCATTATGGATTTCTCGCACGAGATCAGTCCCAACTGGAGCGAGCATTTCGACGGCCATATCGCCACAAGGGAAGAGCTCTACCGGGAGGAAGTTTTCTCCACCCTTAATTACCTCAAGCTCCGTAAAATAAAACGACTGATCGACCAGAATCAACGCGACCTGGAAAAAGCCCTGCAGCCAGAAGACCAGCTGGTGCTTCTGCAAACACATCATCATCTGAAACAAATGGAAATCGAACTCACCCGCCAGTTGGGTACGGTGATTTTCAGGTAAGAGAGCAGACAGGCATTGCAGGTGAAGAGATACGGGCAGCTATCTTAGAATGCTGCATTTTGCATCCCCACTTATCCATTATAGCTTTTTTTTCCTTCCAGCAATTTTTCGATGGTAACAGTCAGACGCTGTTCAAGGGTTTCTGCCCGTTTTGCAGACAGGATCCACTCCACGTATTCCCGCTTATGGGAAAAAGAGAGTTCGCCAAAAAATCTGGCGGCGGCGGGATATTGATCCAGTAATTGTTGCAGACCGGCTGGAGGCGTTACAGTACGGTTCACATAATCAACTCCGGGAGCGGGGTTGCTGCTAGAAAACCCGGATTTTTTTTTTCAGCCGGATCAGGTTTTTTGAATCGGATGGCACTCCATACATTATCCAGGGCAATGGAACGCACCCCTTCAAAACCATAATCAGTAACGCAGGTCCAGCTGGCTTCGCGGCTCAGGTCACTGGCGATTTTTGAAGTGAGTTTGGGATAGGCAATCCAGAGTTTGGCATCGGGTTGCAGGGCGGGTATTACTTCCCGCAGGATATTTTTTAACTGCACCTGGCTCACGGCAAACACGAGGGCAAAATCAATTTTGCGGCTTTTGAGCAGGGGGGTCAGATTTTTGGCAAAGGAAAGCTTGATAAATTGTTTCTCCACGGAAGACGGAAGACCCTGTATCAGGATATTCTTTTCATCGGTTAATTGCAACTTTTCGGGTAATGACTGAGAAGACATAATTAAGCAGTTAAAATTACAAATGCAAAACCAGCACGTACCGGCTTCACATTCGAAGGGTACATTGTTTTGGTAAAATGGCTTTACAATGAGGTGTAAGGTTAAGGCTTCCCATGCGCAAACAGCCCGTAAAATTATAAAATTAGATTGGCAGATAAAAGCCCCGGGCAAAAAAAACTCCGCATTTAGCGGAGTTTTCGTGCCTTTTGGGTCTTATTTATTGGGACCCACAGGTTTATAATAGCTTAAAGCCGTATTCATATGCTCCTGCAGCCGGGCAATCCGGTTTTCATCAGAGGGATGGGTGGCCAGGAATTCCGGCGGCTTATTGGAACCGGCGGCTGCCGACATCCGCTCCCAGAAAGGAATCGCCTCGCGGGGGTTATAACCCGCCATGGCCGCAAAATCAAGACCGAACTGATCGGCTTCATATTCCTGCTTCCTGGAATTGGGCAATAATACCGCAATCTGGGCGCTGGGTGCAAATACGTTATTAAAGATCGAGTTGGCTTTCTCGTTATTGGAAGTGAAAATATTACCCGCCACTTCCAGTCCCTGCGCTACGGCCAGCTGGCTGACCCGCTCATTGCCATGGTGTGCCACCGCATGGGTGATCTCGTGCCCCAGTACTACGGCCAGGGCGGCTTCATTCTGGGTAATGGGCAACAAGCCGGTATACACCACCACTTTACCGCCGGGCATGCACCAGGCATTTACTTCCTTATTATCAACGAGGTTGAACTCCCAGTTATAGCCGTTCAGTTCACTGGCCAGTCCCTTCTGCGTATAATAATCCGTGATCGCTTTGGCAATACGGCTTCCTACCCTTTTCACCATTTCCGCATCCTTATTTCCATTGGTGCTCAATACCTTGTTTTGGGAGAGAAAGGTTTTGTATTCAGTGAGTGCCTGTTGCTGAAGCGTTTCCTCCGGGAACAGGGTGAGTTGCTTGCGACCGGTTACCGCATTGGTGCTGCAACCGGCAACAAAGGCCAGGGCCAGTACGGGAAAAAATAATTTTTTCATCTTGCTTTGTTTCGTTTATACGTAGAAATAATCAATTGCTGTACCAAGTTACAGTTCTTAAAAATAAGAAATATAATCTTTAGTTAAGAGCGGGTTCAGGGGGATAAGGTTGCGCCCTATTCGTGATCGTGGCGGCGGCGGGCTTTGCGGCGGTCGCGGTATTTAAGGATGGGTATCCGGCTTTCCACACCCCGCAGGATGCGGCCAATATTTTTCTGGTGGGTGAATACCACGAGGCCGGCTACCAGCAGGGCAAATACGCGGTATACGATCTCGTGTTCATTCCAGATCCATAACACACAAACAGGCAGGGATACGGCAGCCAGTATAGAACTCAGCGATACATAACGGGTGAGATAAAGCACCAGCAAAAACACACCCACACAACTAACGGCAATCACCGGCTGCATACCAAGTAACATACCAAATAGCGTAGCCACACCCTTGCCGCCCCGGAAGCCGGCAAAGATGGGAAAGATATGGCCCAGAACGGCAGCCAGCCCCAAACCCACCATGAAATTGGTGCGCTCCACTTCATTGTGTGCGTAGAAAGAGAGAAAATTATACAGCATTACAGCAGCAAATCCCTTCAGCATATCAATTACCATCACAATAGTGCCATAACGCGACCCCAGCACCCTGAACGTATTGGTAGCGCCCATGTTTCCGCTGCCGTAATCACGGATGTCGATGCCGAAAACTTTTTTGCTAACGATCAGTGCAGTTGGAATAGAACCTATAAGATAGGCTACGAAAATAAGAAGCAGTTCTTTCATCGTGTTTCCTTAGCTGGGTTGAAGAATACAAAAATAACAATTATTTCGATGCCCCCCGGAGAATTTAATGAACAGCGGGGCGCCAAGCAGGAAAGAATTTAATTGGATGATAATCATTACAATACAAAGAACATCCCTATTGCAATTGTTTAACATTTACACATATCCATTCTCCTTTCTGGGTGATGGAATTGCACAGGAGGCCCGCCCCGGCCAGGGCCCGGAATAATTGCACTTCATCTGTTTGCAAAAAACCGCTCAGGAGTATGAGCGTATCGGCATGAGATGCCGCCAGTATGGCCGGCAGGGATTGCAAAATTACATTCAGGTTAATATTCGCCAGGATGATATCAAATTTCATATCTGCAGGGAGTGCATCAGCTTTCTCAACCCGGATATGCCGGCATTGATTCTCCTGCAGGTTTTCTTTCGCATTTTCAATACTCCAGTCGTCATTATCGAGAGCCAGTACTTCCCGGGCGCCCATCTTTTCGGCCAGGATGGCCAGTACCCCCGTTCCGGTACCAAAATCCACCACGGATTTGTTCTTTAAATCCAGGGCCGAGAGTTGCTCCATCATCAGGTAAGTGGTGGCATGATGGCCGGTACCAAAACTCATTTTGGGGGTGATGATGATCTCGTGCTGCAAACCGCCAAGCGGGGCATGAAAGCCTGCCCGGATCCCCGCAAAATGCCCCACCCGTATGGGCTCGAAACCAGCTTCCCAGATGGCGTTCCAGTTTTGCGGCTTTACTTCCTCCCAAACATAGGAAACCGGTACTTTTTCGAGTATCGCATCAAAGTCTTCCTGGTTAAACTGGTCTTTGGGCAGAAAAGCTTTCAGCGTCTGCTCCTCTTCTTCAAATCCCTCAAACCCTGCATCAGCGAGTAAGGCCAGCAGCAGTTCGGATTGTTCAGCCGTAGTATTGAATGTAAAGGAGAGATAATCCATTGGGGGAAATTATTAATTTGTATTTAGGCATTAGTGCAGACCGGGAGAACAAAAATAAATGGTTACACCCGGCAAAGGGCAGCCATGCAAAAGAAAAAACCGTTCCAGCGGAACGGTTTTCTTTATGCAGATGAATTAAGCATCCTGTTGTTCGTCACCGGCCTGGGGCTTGGGTTCCGCCTGTTGCTGCGGCGCCTGCCCTTTATCACCGTGATGATGCGGCTTGCTGTGATGGTGTCCGCCGCCGCCGCCCCTGTGCTGGGACTGCTGCTGCTGCCCTTCGGGCTTCGGCAGCAGGGCTTTGCGGCTGAGTTTGAACTTACCGGTTTTGGGATCAATATCCAGCAGTTTCACCTTCACCTTATCTCCTTCTTTAAACACCCCATTCATGGTTTCGAGGCGTTTCCAGCTGATCTCACTGATGTGAAGCAGTCCTTCTTTCTTCGGCAGGAATTCCACGAAAGCACCAAATTCCTTGATGCTCTTCACGGTACCTTCATAGGTTTCGCCTACCACCGGTACGGCTACAATACCCTGGATCCAGGCCAGGGCCCTGTCCATTCCTTCTTTCTGTGCAGAGAAGATACTTACTTCACCCACATTATCCACTTCCTCGATATTGATGGTTGCGCCGGTTTCACGCTGAATTTCCTGGATCACTTTACCACCCGGTCCGATAACGGCACCGATGTATTCTTTATCGATCGTAATCTTCACCATACGCGGTGCATGCGGTTTCACATCCGGGCGATGTTCCGGTATGCAGGCATACATGGCATCCAGGATGTGCAGGCGGCCTTTACGGGCCTGTTCCAGTGCTTCCCGCATGATATCCATGCTCAGACCGTCCACCTTGATATCCATCTGTACGCCGCAGATACCCTCACGGGTACCCGTAACCTTGAAGTCCATATCACCCAGGTGATCTTCATCTCCCAGGATATCTGTCAGGATCGCATACTTACCCCCCTTGGTGATCAGTCCCATCGCCACCCCGCTCACGTGTTTGGGCAGGGGCACACCGGCATCCATCAGTGCCAGCGAACCGGCACATACGGTAGCCATTGAAGAAGAACCGTTACTTTCCAGGATATCGCTCACCACCCTTACAGTATAAGGGTAATCACGGCCGGGCATCATTTGTTTCAATGAACGCATGGCCAGGTTACCGTGGCCCACTTCGCGGCGGCCCACACCCCTCATCATCTTCACTTCACCGGTTGAAAAGGGCGGGAAATTATAATGGAGAATAAATTTGGTATAATCTGATTTGTATGCGCTTTCCACCAGCAGTTCATCCAGCGGGGTGCCGAAGGTAACGGTGGTGAGCGATTGGGTTTCACCGCGGGTAAAGAGGGCCGAGCCGTGCGGCGTGGGAAGCAGGTCGGTTTCCATGGCCAGCGGGCGGATATCTTCGGTACCGCGGCCATCCAGGCGCTTGCGGTCGTTCAGGATCATATCCCTTACCACATGGTACTGCAGTTCGCCGTAGTAATGACCAATCAGGGCCTGGTCTTCTTCGGGTAATTCCTCACCCAGGAAGGTTTTCAGCTCTGTTTTCAGGGCATCAAAAGCAGCGGCACGTTCGTGCTTGGCAGATGCCGAAGAGGCAATGGCGTACATTTTATCTTTGGCAAAACTGTTGATCTTTTGCTCCAGTTCTTCGTTACGGTAAGGTTTGGTGTATTCGCGTTTGCCGGTAACACCAGCCTTATCGCGTAATTCGGCCTGTGCCTTGATCTGAACACGGATGGCATCGTGTGCCAGTTCCAGTGCTTTTACCAGGTCTTCTTCCTGGCATTCTTTGGCTTCGCCTTCCACCATCATGATATTTTTCTCGGTGGCGGCGATCACAAATTCCATATCGGCTCCGTCGAGCTGCGAACGGGTGGGGTTGATAATAAACTCACCATCCTTACGGGCGATACGCACTTCGGAAATAATTTCCTGGATGGGAATATCCGAAACGGCGAGGGCAGCAGAAGCCGCCAGGCAGGCCATCGCATCGGGCAATACCTCAGCATCGCTTGAGATAAGCGTGATGAGCACCTGCACATCGCAGAAATAATCCTCCGGGAAGAGGGGGCGCAGGGCCCTGTCTACCAGCCGGCTGGTAAGGATTTCATAATCATTTAAACGGGCTTCTCTTTTGAAGAAGGAGCCCGGGACACGGCCGGCAGAGGCAAATTTTTCCTGGTAATCTACTGAAAGCGGGAAAAAACTCTGTCCTTCCTTGGGTTCTTTGGTGGCTACCACGGTAGCCAGCAGGATGCAGTCACCCATGCGTACGGTAACGGAGCCATCAGCCTGGCGGGCCAGTTTACCGGTTTCGATGGTTACCATCCGGCCACCACCTATATCAAATGTTACTGATTTTTGTTGAAACATGATTGTATTAGCGTTTGCGGTTTGTGTACAAACAAACCATGGTTAAATAGAATAATTCCCAACCTTGAAATGAAGTTGGGAATATTCGTATTACATGCAATTGAATTAAATTATTTACGGAGACCTAATTTCTCGATCAGTGCCCTGTAACCAGACAGGTCGTGTTTGCTGAGATAAGTGAGGAGGCGCTTCCGCTTACCTACCATCATCATCAGGCCGCGTTGGGTGGAGAAATCTTTTTTGTTGGATTTCAGATGATCTGAAATGTGATTGATGCGTTCAGTGAGCAGTGCAATCTGGCCTTCGATAGAGCCGGTGTTTTTTGCATTACCGCCGTAAGTACTGAAAACGGAGGCTTTTTTTTCTGTTGTTAAATAAGACATCTAATTTGAATTTTACTGGCACCCGGATTGGTACCGATTTTACCTTTTTTATTTCGGCTGCAAAATTATATAAATAAATCTGTTTTTGGCGGAAGAATGCCGATTTTTTTTGAATATTGCCGTTAATTATCAAAGAATTGGCCGGAAACCGGCCGTAAACGGGCAATTGAAACGCATCATTTTTACGGTAACCAACGATTTGGTCTACGATCAGCGGATGATCCGGATCTGTACCAGCCTCGCACAGGCGGGCTACCAGGTGCAACTTGTTGGTTGCCAGTTCCGTAACAGTCGGCCCCTGACCACACAACCCTATCGCCAGCGACGCCTGGCTACCCTTTTCCGGACGGGTGTTGGATTTTATGCTTTTTATAACCTCCGTCTCTTTCTTTTCCTGCTGTTTACGCCCTGCGAAGCCCTCTGCGCCATTGACCTGGACACGATTATGCCGGTATGGCTGGCCGGTAAACTACGGGGCAGGCAACTGGTGTATGATGCCCATGAGTATTTCAGCCAGCAGAAAGAAGTGATCAGCCGCCCGCGGATTCACCGCTTCTGGCATTGGGTGGAGCGGAGCTTTCTACCCCGTTTCCGGTATGGTTATACTGTAAGCCCCTCCATTGCCAGGGTGTTCCGGGAAAACTATGGAGTGGATTATGCGGTAATCCGCAATCTCCCCCTGCTGAAGCCCCCCCCCGCCCCTGCCCTCAGTGAAAAGTTCATCCTTTACCAGGGGGCCGTGAATGAGGCCCGCGGACTGGAATACCTGGTGCCCGCCATGAAGACGGTGCCCCTGCCCCTGTATATTTATGGCGACGGGAATTTTATGGAGCAAACAAAAAAGCTGGTAACGCTGAACAATCTCAGCGATAAAGTGTTCCTCAAGGGAAAGCTGCGGCCCGATGAACTGCCGGCCATTACGGCCAGCGCCTTCATTGGGCTCAATCTCGTTGAAAACAATGGCCTGAACCAGTACTACTCCCTGGCGAACAAGTTTTTTGATTATGTGCAGGCCGGCGTTCCGCAGGTAACCATGAACTTCCCGGAATACCGGCTCATCAATGATGAATACCAAATAGCCCTGCTGATTGATGATGTGCAGGAAGCCAGTATCGCAGCGGCTTTGAACCAGCTTATTGAAAACAAATCGCTTTACGAAGCCCTCAAAGCCAATTGCCGGAAAGCCAGTGAAAAGCTGAACTGGCAGGAGGAAGAAAAGAAGTTACTCGGGTTTTATAAAAGGATATTGGATGCTGCCAGCCCAACAAACTGCTAACAGCTCACCGCATGCAACCGCAACAACTCCATATTGTAACACATGATGTTCCCTGGCCCGCCGATCATGGCGGTTTGATCGATCTTTTCTATAAAATCAGGGCCCTGCATGGCATTGGCGTGCAACTGCACCTGCATTGCTTTACTGCCGGACGCCCCCCGCAGGAGGCCTTGCTGCCCTACTGCGCCTCGGTAAATTATTACCGGCGCTGGAAAAGCATCAGCCGCTTCTCATTGCGTTTACCCTTTATTGTAAATTCCCGTACCAGTAAGAAACTCCTGCTCAACCTGCAACAAGACAATCACCCCATATTACTGGAAGGTATTCACTGTACCCACCTGCTTTATAAAAATCTTTTACCCGGCCGGAAGATTATTGTGCGGCTCCACAATGCCGAATTTGCCTATTACCGGCAGCTGGCCCGGCACGAGCGGAACCCCTTTCGCAAATTCTATTTCAGGCACGAGAGCCGGCTGCTGGAAAAATATGAACGGGCCCTGGCCCGCCGCGCCTCCTTCCTGGCGGTAAGCCAGCAGGATGCCGAGCTGTATAAAAATCATTTCCAGGCACCACATGTGGACTGGCTGCCGGTTTTTATCCCCGATCACTGGACCGCCGCTGCAGCCGGCAATGGCTGTTTTGCCCTGTATCATGGCAATCTCTCGGTAAACGAAAATGAAGTGGCGGCAGCCTGGCTGCTGCAGCAGGTATTTGCGGCATCCGATTTACCGCTGGTGATAGCCGGCAAACAACCTTCCGGCGGGCTCGACAAACTGGTGCACCAGCAGCTTAATACCTGTTTGGTGGCCGATCCGGGCGAAAAAGAAATGCAGGATCTTATCAGCAAAGCGCATGTAAACGTGTTACCGGCTTTCAACAATACCGGTATCAAACTGAAACTGCTGAATGCCCTTTTCAACGGCCGGCATTGCCTGGTTAACAGGGCTGCCATAAACGGATCGGGCCTGGAAGCCTGTTGCCATGTTGCCGATACAGCAGCAGAATTCCGTGAAAAGCTGGATCGTTTGTACAGCACCCCCTTTTCAGAAACAGAAAAATTACAAAGAGAAGAATTGCGCAACAGCACGTATAATAATGCTGTCAATGCCAGGCGGCTTATGCAATTTCTACAGTAGCATTATCCCATACCTTCCCCAGTTCGGTTTTTATAGTGCGGGCCGGGAATTTGCGGATCACCATATAATCGTGAGTGGCCATAATGATGGTGGTATCGTAATCGCGGCTGATATGAAACAGGAGTTGCATGATCTCGTCACTGGTTTCGGGGTCGAGGTTGCCCGTGGGTTCATCCGCGAGGATGAGTTTGGGAGAGTTCAGCAGGGCGCGGGCAATATCAATACGCTGCTGTTCGCCACCGCTCAGCTCAAAAGGCATTTTGAATCCTTTGGTTTTTAATCCAACTTTTTCCAGCACATCGGCAATCTTTTCGTCCATCAGTTTCTCATCCTTCCAGCCGGTGGCTTTCAGCACAAATTTCAGGTTCTCATTTACGTTGCGGTCGGTAAGCAACTGAAAATCCTGGAACACCACACCCAGGTTGCGGCGCAGGTAGGGAACGGTTTTCCAGGTGAGTTCCCGCAGGTTATGCCCCACTACCCAGCCCTCCCCTTCGGTCAGCTGCAGGTCGCCGTACATGGTTTTAAGCAGACTGCTTTTTCCGGTACCCGTTTTACCAACGAGGTAAACAAATTCGCCCTTGCCAACGCTTACATTTACATCACTGAGTACCAGGCTGCTCCCCTGGTAAATATTTACATTCTTTAATTCTACGATGGATTGAGACATTTTTTCCTGGTTAAAGGTTTATTTTTTGTACCCGGCCGCCTGCCCTGCTTCAGCTGCAGTGGCGTCGCACACTGCAACCACAGTAACCACACCCGGCGATACCTGCAAATTTAACCTTTCGGCCTGCCCGGCAAAAAAATTATTTGTGCACTATATGTTAAAAAGCTGTTTAACTAAAAAAATAGTTGTAAAACTAAAAAATTAGTTTTACGTTTGTTGCACAATTCAAAAAATGAAAACACTCACCAAAGCAGAAGAACAGATCATGCAGGTGATCTGGAAACTTAACAAAGCCTTTTTACGGGAGATACTGGAAGCACTCCCCCACCCCAAACCGCACAGCAATACGGTGGCCACCATCCTTAAAATACTGGTGGAGAAAGAGTTTGTGGGCACCATGGTATTTGGCCGCATGCACCAGTATTACCCGCTCATCAGCAAGGATGCCTACAGCAAAGCTTCTATCAAAACCCTGGTGAAAGGTTATTTCGATGGTTCTTTCAGTAATGCGGTTTCGTTTATGGTGAAGGAAAATAACCTGAGTGTAACCGACCTGGAACTGCTTTTAAAACAACTCAAAAAGAAATAATATGCTGAGCCTGGGATTCTATCTTCTCAAAGTAATAATCGCTTCTGCCTTTTTATACGGGTATTACTGGGTGGCCCTGCGTAATAAGATTTTTCATCAGTATAACCGCTTTTACCTGCTGGTTACGGTAGTACTGTCGCTAACATTACCCTTGTTGCAAATCCGGTGGTGGCCCTCGTCATCAGCCAATAACCGCGTAATAAATATGTTCAGCGTGGTGGCGGATGGTAATGCCTATATGGACGAAGTGGTCATCAGGCCGGCTGCCCGCCACTGGACGCTGGAATCCCTGCTGCCCTTTTTATATGGCGCCATCGCCTTCTTTTTACTGACCCTTTTTATCCGTACCCTGGTTTTGATTTTCCGCTTACTTAAGCAATACCCGGCCGAGCGTATCAACGGTCTTTACTTTGTCAACACGGTTCATCCTTCCACACCCTTTTCTTTTCTGCATTATATTTTCTGGAACCGGCAGATCGGCCTGGATTCGGTACAGGGGCAGCAGGTATTCCGTCACGAACTGGCACATGTACAGGAGCGCCATACCTATGACAAACTGTTTATGAACCTGGTGCTGATTGTATACTGGTGCAACCCGGTATACTGGCTGATCCGGAAAGAGCTGAATATGATCCACGAGTTTATTGCCGACCGCAAAGCTGTGGAAGACAGTGATACCGCCGCTTTTGCCGCCATGGTATTACAGGCCGCCTACCCGCAGCACCGTTTTTCCATCACCAATAACTTTTTTTATTCACCCATTAAACGCCGCCTCCTTATGCTGAGAAAAAAGCAAAATCCGAAAACAAATTATTTCGGCCGCATCCTGGTGCTGCCCCTGCTGGCCTTGCTGGCCCTCGCTTTCACCCTGAAAAAACAAAACAATACACCATTGTATGCCGGCAAAAAAATTACCGTAATGATTGATGCCGGTCATGGGGGTACAGATCCCGGCGCCAACGGAGGAAGCCAGTATCTGGAGAAGAATCTCACCCTGGCCCTCACGCAGCAAATCAAATCGCTGAATCAGAATCCCAATATTGAAATCCTGCTCACCCGTGATGCCGATCAGACAATGACGCCACAGGAGCGGACCGCACTTGCCAAAGAAAAAAAGGCAGACCTCTTCATCAGTTTCCATTGTGCCTCGGCACTCCCGGCTGCACAAACGCAATCCGGCATAGCCGTGTATATTCCGGCCAGCCAGAACAGTTTCTTTGAAAAAAGTAAAGAACTGGCGGGCGCACTGGTTACGGCGATGCGCCAGGCCCCGGAAATACCGGTAAAAGAAGAACTCATTCAAAGAGCAAATGGAATCTGGCTGCTGAAATCCAATAATTGCCCGGCCGTGATGATCGAGGCGGGCTATATGAGTTCCCAATCAGACCTCTCATATATTTCATCAGCTGCGTACCGCGAAAAATTTGCCAAAGCGATTCTGGAGGGGATTACAAATTATGCCGCCAGCTACTTTGCCGCCGCAGAAGGAACAGCAGCACCCATTGTTTCTGACAAGGTACCGGCTGGCGTAAATAAAGTGCCCGGCACCCCCATAAAAAATATCGTGTACATTGTTGATGGGTTGGAAACAGACAGTACTACCGTGCACCGCCTGCCCGGATCCAGCCTCGCCAGCGTAAATGTACTCACAGGAAGTGAAGCGGTTAAAAAATATGGTACCAGGGCCAGCGATGGGGCGATCCTGATTGAAACAAAAAAAGTAACTGGTGTGAAACTGGATCAGTCTGCCACACAACCCATCCCGGATGCAACAAAAAATGCGGAGGCCACACCGCTGTACATTGTGGATGGGAAAGAAGCAAGCAGCGATCAGGTAAAAAGCATTCCCCCCTCTTCAATTGCTGAAGTAAACGTACTGAAAGGAACGGATGCGATTGATCAGTATGGACAAAAGGGAACGAATGGCGTGGTACTAATTACCACAAAGACGGGTACTTCAAACGCCGCCAGGGTCAGCAGCACAATTTCGGATCAACGTGATAAAATTTTTGATCAAACAGAAACACCCGCCCGTTTCCCGGGGGGCGCCGAAGGCTGGAAAAATTATCTGCTTAAGAACCTGGATGCTGCTGTGCCTGCCAGGGAAGGCTGGCGCCACGGAACCTACACTGTAAACGTAAATTTCATTGTACAAAAAGACGGAAGCATCACTGATATCAAAACTGAGAACTATCCCGGCAGCAAGACGGCGCAACATTGTATCGAATTGCTGAAGAAAAGCCCGCGATGGGAACCGGCAATACAGAATGGGATAACGGTAGCTGCTTACCGCAAACAACCCATCTCCTTTGTGGTGGAGTAGACCTATTAAGCCTGTCAGGTTATTTCAGACCTGACAGGTTTAATAAACAATATCTTCTTCCTTCAGCCGGATCACCAGTTCCTTTTTCTCACTGGCTTCCACCCTGCCGGTCACCTGTGCCTCAATATTAAATGCCTGCGCTGCTTCAATCATAATTGGTGCATCGGCCGCATCACAAAAGATTTCCATCCGGCACCCCATATTGAACACCTCGAACATTTCACGGTTACTGCTGCCGCTGTTTTGCTGAATGAGCTGAAATACGGGAGGCGCTTCAAAAAGATTATCTTTTATCACCCTGAAATTGCCGGGCAGGTATTTCAGACACTTGGTTTGTCCGCCCCCGCTGCAATGTATCAGCCCATGAATCTTATCAAAATGATTTTCGAGCAGCCCCTTCATCACGGGTGCAAAACTGCGGGTGGGAGAAAGCAGCAGCTGGCCGATGGTGAGCGAAAGTTGCGGGATGCCGGTTGCAGGCGGCGGGTTGAGGAAGTCGGTAAGCCGGTGTTTGCCAATGTAAACCACTTCGTCGGCCAGTCCGTTATCATAGCTCTCTTTAAAATTTACGGCATAGAATTTCGATAATGCATCATGCCGGGCACTGGTAAGTCCATTACTGCCAATGCCACTGTTGTATCCCGTTTCATAGCTGGCCTGTCCGTAGCTCGCCAAACCTACAATCACATCACCGGCCTGTATCTTTTCATTTGAAACAATGCGGTGGCGGGGCCAGCGGCTTGTCATGGTTCCGTTTACCGCCACCGTACGCACCACATCACCCACATCGGCTGTTTCGCCGCCGAGGTATTGAATCGTCACACCAAATTCCTTTAACTGGTCAAAGAGTTGCTGCGATCCATTGATCACCTGTTCCAGCACCTCCCCGGGTATCAGGCGTTTATTGCGGTCGATTGTTGAGTTGAAAACGATATTGTCGTAAATACCCACGCAGAGAAGATCATCGAGGTTCATCACGATCGCATCCTGTGCGATGCCCCGCCATACGGAGCTGTCGCCGGTTTCTTTCCAGTACAGGTAAGCCAGAATACTCTTGGTGCCGGCACCATCGGCGTGCATGATATTCACAAAATTTTCATCTCCGCCCAGGTAATCGGGATACACTTTGCAGAAAGCATGGGGAAATAATCCCTGGTTGAGCTGCTTCACCGCAGCATGAACTTCCTCCTTTTGGGCCGAAACCCCGCGTTGGGCATAAAGAGACATGGGCATGAGTTAAATGTTCGGGAATTGCCTGCAAATTACAATCAAACAGGCATTATACATTTAAATATTATCAGTTAGCTTTGCAGCCGTTTATCATGAAAGTACACTATTCAACAGATTCTTTACCGGCTTTCCATAATGCGGTGATCACTATCGGCACTTTCGACGGGGTGCACCTGGGTCACCGGCAAATCATCGAAAACCTGAAAAAAGAGGCCGCAGCAGCCGGGGGCGAATCTGTGATCATTACCTTCCACCCCCATCCCCGCAAAGTGGTTTCCTCTGTGATCACTGGTGTCCGGCTTATCAACACCTTACCGGAAAAAATATCCCTGCTGGAACAAACCGGTATCGATCACCTGGTAGTGGTGCCCTTTACTGATTTTTTTGCCAACCAGACGGCGGAGGAATACATCCGTGATTTCCTGGTAGCCAAATTCCGGCCCCATACCATCATCATCGGCTACGATCACCGCTTTGGACGCGACCGGAGCGGCGGGTATGAGTTACTGGAAAAAAAGGCACCGGTATTTGGTTTCGAACTGAAAGAGATACCCGCCCATGTACTGGATGCCATCAAGATCAGCAGCACCCATATCCGCAATGCCATCCTGCACAGCCAAATCGGGGAAGCCAACAAACTCCTTGGCTACGATTTCTTTTTTGAAGGAGAAGTGGTACATGGCGATAAAATCGGCCGCAGTATCGGTTATCCCACCGCCAACCTTAAATGCACCGATGAAGAAAAAATTGCGCTCGGCGATGGCATTTATGCCGTTTATGCCACCGTTGAAGAACGCCGGTACAAGGGTATGATGAGTATTGGTTTCCGCCCCACGGTGAACGGACGGAAAAGGGTTACGGAAGTGAATATCTTTGATTTCGACAAAGAGATCTACGGCAGCATTATAAAAGTGACCGTAAAAAAATACCTGCGCAATGAGGTTAAATTCGACGGACTGGAAGCCCTGAAAGAGCAGCTGCATAAAGACAAAGCAGATAGCCTCTCCTGCCTCCCCTGACCCGCCCTGCAAATTCTCTCAGCCCCTGTTCCGGATCTCATCGCGGCATCCGGCGCAAATGCGATAGGTCGGCTTTTCCTGTTTTACTGCTTTTTTTGGCGGTTTCACTCCCAAATTCCTGCGCTTGGAAGCCGCAGCTGATCCCCTGTTGTGTTTTATTGTTAGTAATTGAAAATCAACTAACATGAAAAAGACTTACAAAATCTTTCAGGTATCATTGCTTGTATCATTACTGACCGGCAGCCTGGTTATTACTGGCTGCAAAAAAGATGACCCCGTTAGCACCGGACCGGGCACTGTAACTGACCTTGTTGTAAATACAGCCGACTTCAGCACCCTCGAAAGCGCCGTAGTAAGGGCCAGCCTGCAAAGCACATTAAGCGGCACTGGTCCTTTTACCGTTTTCGCCCCGGATAATAACGCCTTCGCTGCAGCGGGCATCACCGAAACGGTACTGAACAGTTTGACTCAGTCGCAGGTACAAAGCATCCTGCTCTATCACACACTGAATGCCAATATTCCTGCTTCGGGTGTTCCGGCCGGACCGAATGCCAAGGTGATTACTGCCAGTGGCGATTCCGTTTTCGTTACAAAAAATGGGAATGGCGTATTCATCAATGGCATCAAAGTAACCCAGGCCGATATCAGCGCCAGCAATGGGGTGATTCATAAAATAGGCGCCGTGCTGAAAGCCCCCACCGGCAACGTGGTGGCCACCGCACAGACAACGGGCAGCGGCCTCGATTCGCTGGTGAAAGCCATTGTGAGGGCCAACAACGCACCCGGCGGCGATCCCAACCTCATCAATACCCTGCAAACCGCCACCATTACGGTGTTTGCACCCACCAATGCGGCATTCACCCAGTTGCTGCAGGCACTGAGTCTGACGGATATCAACCAGATTCCGGTAAGTACTTTGCTGGCCGTATTACGCTATCATGTTGTGGGTGGCAGGGCTTTTTCATCCGATCTGACGAATGGCTCACTCAGTATGCTGGCCGGTGGCAATACCACCATCAACCTTACTAACGGAACCAGCGGCGGCCCTACCATCACCGGAAATGGAAACGGCGCCAACAAATCGAATATCGTTTCAACGAACATTATGGCACGTAACGGTGTTGTACATGTTATCGACCGGGTATTGCTTCCCTGATCCTCACCGAACAGCTGCAAAACCTTCTATCAGCGATGAGTGGTTGTTATGCAGCCATAAAGCAGTAAGGCGGATCCGCAAATTTATCAATGTGATGCCTGGTGTTTTTGCAACCACAAACTGTTTTCGTTCTGCATAAAATTCATTCTGAAAAACACCGGTCCTGCCTCCATGGCAGGGCCGGATTTTTAAGTTAACGATCTATGTTCAGTCACCGGTATCGTTATTTATTTATCACGGGAATTGTATTATATACCTTCCTGAATACCCTTCTCTGCGATGTATATTTTTATTTCAACATCCGGATCGAATGGTATTATTCACTGCTGACCATTTTCCTGATCACCCTGTTTTCCTGGGAAGGAAACCGGCTGGCAGAGCCTTTTATCCGTACATTTTTCCCGGCAACTGCTAACCGCTGGAATTTTCTGGTACTGTTTTTTGCAACGGGTCTTGTCATCACCAGTGTAGTGGCCGGCCTCGTGGTTTGGATCATCGGCGACTGGCTGCACCATTACAATGGGTACCAGTTGCGCAATCCGCTTAAACTTAATTTTATTTATGGCGGACTGATCAATCTTTTTTTTCACCTGCTGAATACGATCCATGTGTTTTTCACTGAATACAAAAATAAACGGGAGGAGGCCGAGAAGCTGGCGGAAGCCACCGAACAGGCAAGGATTCAGTTGTTGAAAAATCAGATCAACCCTCACTTTATCTTCAATAATCTGAATGTGCTGTCGGCCATGGTGATCAGGGACAATCCCGATGCCAATCGTTTTATCGAGGAGTTTTCGAAAGTGTACCGTTACCTGCTCAAAAACCAGGATAAGGAACTGGTGCCGCTCAGCACCGAACTTGAGTTTGTGGAGCCCTATCTCTACCTTTTAAAAAGGCGGTTCACCGAAGGATTGGATATTTCCCTTGAGATCCCTGAAAAATACCTCTCTTACCAGGTGGTGCCGGCGGCCCTGCAACTGCTGGTGGAGAATGCCATCAAACACAATATCGTTTCGAGGAGCAAGCCCCTGCGGATCAGCATCCATGCAAATGGTAACAATACCCTGGTGGTATCGAATAATATTCAGCGGCGACAGACTGTTGAAATTTCAACACAGATCGGACTTCAAAACATCAACAAGCGATATGCGATCCTGAGCGGAAGGAAACTGGAGATCGAACAAACAAATGAGTCGTTCCGGGTGTTATTACCCTTGCTGGAAGTAAACTGAAAACAATGAAAGTACTGATAGTAGAAGACGAACGACCGGCTGCAGAACGACTGCAACTTTTGCTCCGGAACTATGATGCGGCGATTGAAATCGCCGGTCCACTTGAAAGTATCGAAGACACGGTAAGCTATCTCGAATCTCATCCGCATCCGGATCTTATCCTGCTGGATATTCACCTGGCCGACGGGCACAGTTTCGGGATATTTAAAAAAATCAGTTACAACCGGCCCATCATTTTTGTTACCGCCAATGACGGGTATGCGCTGGAAGCTTTCCGCCTGCTCAGTATCGATTACATCATGAAGCCGGTATCCTCAAAGCTCTTATTTGATGCGCTGGATAAATACCGGCAATTATCTTCTGCTTTCTCTCCCATTCAGATCCCCGCCAGCCTGGAAGTTAATCCCGGCAGAAAGTACAAAGACCGCTTTATCGGAAAGATCGGGCAACGGCTTTTCTTCATCAATATCGCCAGCATCGCATTTTTTGAAGCTTGTAATAAGATCGTATACCTGGTGGATGTGGAAGGGAAACGCTATGTGGTGGATTACCGGATGGAGGAACTTTCGGATATGCTGGACCCTGCTAAATTTTTCCGCCTCAACAGGAGTTTCATCGTCCACATGCAGGCGATACAACAGGTGAAACCCTATCACAATAACCGGCTGCAGGTTTTCGTCTCGGGTGCCAGTCCGAAGGATGAACTCGTGATTGCCCGTGACCGCGTGCCCGAATTCAGGCAATGGGCAGAAGCCTGAGGAAAATTATTATTGGAGCTGCCGGGCCTTATCAATTACTGATCATCTTCACCACCATCTCCCGCATCAGGGCGGCATCAGAGGCGCCGCTATCGCCCACCCCCACCCCTTTGAGGTTATACTGGTGCAACAATAAGAGTATGCGTTCCACACCTTCATAGCCATAGCGCTGGATTGTATCGAGTGCATTTCTTACAGCCATGGTATTATTATAAAAATGCGGCCGCAGCGAAGATTCACTTTTATCCGGAATGCCGAATACCGCATAGATTTTACTGAAACTGGCATAAAGGGCCGGCAGCACCATCTGTATGGGGCCCGCCTTGGGATTGGCCTCAAAATAAGCAATGATCATCACCGCCCGGGCCAGGTCTTTTTTAGCAATGGCGGCCTGCAGTTCAAATACATTGTATTCCTTGCTGATGCCGATATAGTGTTCGATATCATCTTCGGTGATCTCCTTTTTGCCTTTGAGATTGAGCCCCAGCTTTTCGATCTCATTCACAATCCTGGCCAGGTCGTTGCCGATATGCTCATCCAGTAAACTCACTGCCTTTTCGGTGATGGTATAGCCCTGCGAGTGTACATATTGTCCGATCCACTCCTGCAGCTTATAATCCTTAATTTTTTCCGCATTGAACACTTCGGCGGCCTGTTTCAGGAGTTTATAAAGCCGGGTGCGCTTATCCAGGGTTTTGCCTTTATAAGCTACCACAAAAATGGTGGAGGCCAGGGGATTTTCGAAATAGCTTTCCAGTTTTTCAATATCCTTCATCTGCTGGGCTTCTTTGAGAATCACCACCTGCCGTTCGGCAAACATCGGGTAGCGTTTGCAGGCGTTTACCACCGTGGCCCAATCCGCATCGCGGCCGTAAAAAACCGTCAGGTTAAACCCCGCCTCGGCCTCATCCAGGATCTGATGCTCGGCATAGTTGGTTACCATATCGATGTAATAATCTTCCTCTCCTTCCAGCCAGTAAAGATTTTTATAATTCTTCTTTTTCCAGTCGCTGATGATTTTCTCGGCACTCATGGCCCAAAGATAAAAGTTTGGCGGCGGATATTTCAACCGCATCCGGGGCACAACAAGAAGTTAAAATCAGGTAAACTGCCGCAATAAGCACCCCACCGGCAGCGTTTTCAAATACAAAATTTATATTTGCGGCAGATATCCTGATTTTTACCTAAAAAATTCCTGCTAACATGGCTTTCGAAAATTTCCCCACCACTGAAACAGCTGCTCCCACGCCCCCCCCGCCCCAGCAACCGGGCAAATGGAGAAATTATCTCATGGGTGGTCTGGTGGTAGCACTCCTGGCAACATGGGGCTATATTCTCTGGGATAAAACACGTACCAAGGAAATCATCCAGCAAAAAGACGCAGAAATAAGCACCAGTAATTCCAGGCGGGATGAACTGCAGAAAGACCTGGAAGATGCAGCTATGAAATACGACCTGATCAAAAGCAGCAGTGCCAATATGCTGCATAGCAAAGACAGTGTCATTACGAAACGCGACCGTGAAATAGCGGCCAAAAAAGAACAGATCCGCCAGCTACTCGCCAAGGCCAATGCCACGGCTGAAGAACTGACCCAGGCCAAAAACCTGATTGCCTCACTGAACGGGGATATTGACAGGTACAAGGATGAAGTGGAGAAACTGCGTGGCGAAAAACTGGTACTGGTGCAGGAGAAGGAAACCCTGGCAAAAGAACGCGATAAGGTTTCCCGGGATTATGATTCGGCACAGGCCACCATCAAACAACGGGATAATGTAATTGATGTGGCGTCCACCCTGCATGCTTCCAATTTTTCCATCATCGGCATCCAGGAAAAAGGAAATGGAAAAGAAAAAACCACCACCACAGCCAAACGGGTGGATAAACTGCGTATCAGTTTTGATATTGATGAGAACAGGGTAGCCCAGTCGGGCCTGAAAAATATCTATGTATGCATCACCGCCCCCGACGGTACTCCTATCACCGGCTCCGAAAAATTCAATACCCGCGAAGGACAGGAAAAATTCTGTACCCAGCGCATTGAGGTTAATTATGTTCAGGGACAACGCCAGACACTGAGTTTCGACTGGAAACAGAATGGTAATTTTGTTACCGGTGAATATAAAATTGAAGTCTATAACAATGGCTTCAAAATCGGGGAAGGCGTGAGAAGCCTGAAGAAAGGCGGACTCTTCAGTTAACGTAAAAACGCAAAAGCAACAAACAAGCGCTTGTACCTGATTGAAAGGAGGACAAATAGAATCTTTACCCTTTAGAAAATCGCCCGGATACTGGCCCTGCCGATATGCACCACTTTGGCTTCGCCGGGTTTACGTCCTTCATACTGAATACTTACTTCTATATTTCCGGCCAGCCGCTTGGTGAAATCGATATTCCACAAATAGTTTTTACCCGGCAGTAATCCATCCAGTAAAATATAACCCACGGTTGTATTAGCCGCCCCGGGATATGCATTCAGCCGGATCTGGTTATACGTGAACTTCGCATTGATGGTGCTGTTGGACAGTACATTGTACCGTACATCCAGGGAAAGCGAATGATTCACCGAGTGTTCCATAGAATCAATAGCGTTTCGTTTGTCTGCATATGCATAACTGAGGCTTACCCGGGCATTCGATTTATAAATATACGTGAGTGTGGGCTCCACCCCATTCTGCGTAACCAGGTAATTCCGGTTGCTGAACTTGGGGCCGTTTGTATTCAGCACATTTTTTAACTGCCGGATAGTAACCGATGTGGTGAAGCTGCGGCTGATATTCCAGCGCAGTTTACCCGCCAGGGTACGCAGGCGGCGGCTTTCGAAACCATAGGATAAAAGCGATTTGCTGTCGGCCACACTGTGCGTAATATCAAAGCCCCATTTCACACTGCTCCGGTTGAAGTAAAAAGTATTGGAGAAAAATGAGCTCAGCGACACCAGCGTGGTATCCACCAGCTTACGCGTGAGGGGGTTGAACTGAAAATTCCCGTTGGCAATATCCTTTTTGCTGATCTGCAGCGCCGAACTGGTGCTGATACGGCCCAGCAGGTCTTTCCCCCTGAACCTGGTCATCGGCTTCAGCAGCATCTTCGGGTTGAGCGAAAAATGATAGTTAAACTGCAGGTAGTTTGCTTTCACATATTGGTTACTGGGCGTAAACACCCGGATATATTTTTTCTGGTCGGGGTAGATGGCCACTTCAAATTCATTGAGCTCGGGAATACCGTTGCTGTTGTAATCGATCCAGGTATATTCGCCCTGCCCGGCCGGCACTTCCACAAATGTGTAATCCCGCTTCTGCTCCTGCCCTGTACCCAGTTCATACAACACATCGCCGGTAATAAATCCTTTTAAAGCATTAACATTGTATTCGGCACGTCCCAGCAAACTCTTGTCTTCTTTTTGGCGGCTCACGGCACTGTTTACGATATGCAGGCGCCGGTAGGTAACATTCAGACTGAACTGGTGATGCTGATTTTTCAGCAGCTCTGTAAAAAGATTATAGTTATCGCTGCGATCGGCTTTCTGCAATTTTGTTTGCACCGGCAGCCAGTCGCTCCGGTTAAAATAAGATACACCCCAGCGGTTGGGTTTGGAGGGGTTCGATTTCAGGTAAACCTGCCAGCTGTAAAAAGCAAAGCTGATGGGCATAAGCGTATCCGCAGGTTTATATTTCAGACTGTTGAATTCGCTGCTGTAGTTGAAACCCACCTGCATTTTGCGGAACTGCGGCAATTCCTTCGCCAGGTCAATCGTTGGGCGGATAAAAGAACCTTTGAGGGTGTTGCTGTTGATGGTGGTAAGACTCAGCTGGCTTGTCAGTTTCCAGCCTTTGATCATTACATAATTATTCAGCGCCTGCCGTAAGCCCTTGTACTTATCGCTGCGGATGTACGTGGTAAACTCGTATCCCAGGTAATTCCCCCTGGTATCCCCCACCCGAAGGGCAGCACTGCCGAGCTGTTCATCGGCGGCAGCAATATCATACGGGAGGCTCCAGTCGCGTAAAAACTCAATATTGCGCAACCGTTCCAGCGGCCGGAACTGCTGCTGCACATATTCATAAGCAAATTTGGTTTGCAGCAGCAGGGGCTTATTGGCCAGCCGTATTTTCATGCCATCATGCTGGTACTGGAATCTGGCCGCATAACCATCATCGTTGCGCTTATCTTTTTTTGAAAAGAGATTCACATCATATTTGCTGGCCGCCACTTCTGCCCGGAAACGGGATTTCTCTGAGAAACGGTATTCAGCACCAATCGCCAGCATCTGCTGCTTTTTAGGGCTAACCAGCAGTATCACTGGCGCCCATTCTCCCTGCTTTACATTGTTATTATCAGGCGCCACCCATCCAAAAACCTTCCCATTGGCCACACCGGGCAGGGAAACATAGTTTCCTTTATTGGGGCCCAGGTAGGTGAAGCTGAGACTGTAGAGCTGATCGGCAGGGTTATTAGAAAATACAAAAATGGAATCATGCAGGCCCAGGGCGGTATTGTAAAGCGTATCTATTTTCTTATACAAAATTTTGCCGGCACTGATGGTATCGCGGATGGCATTCACATAGTAGGCCGTATCAATGCCATCGCCCACATCCGCCAGGAACTGCTTTTGTTTGGTATCCAGCACCTGGTTGATCGACGAATTTTTAGCATCGGCATTATTAAAAAATCCCACACTCACAAAAAGCTTATCCCGGAAGCCGATCTCATCATTTACATAAATCTGTGAGTTCAGGAAATTGCGGTCGGCATATTCAAACTCCACCTGGATCCGTTTATCCTTTGTTACCATGCGTTTGGGAGTAAACGTCAGTTCGGCGGTATTATAGTTGATCACATAATCCTGGTCCTCGCCCCTCCTGAGTAATTCGCCGTCCATATATACCCGTTCGGTTCCGGCCAGAATCACAAAATACAATTCCTGGTTGGCGCTCTGCAGGCGGTAAGGGCCCTGGTTGCCCTCAAGGGGCTGCAGGATATTACGGGTAAACTTACCCTTTGCCACGGCCCCGCTGAGCAAGAGCGAATTGGAAAGATTTTTAGTGATCTTATTATCGGTGCTGAAAGAAACCCCCTGCAGCCGCTTGTAAAAATTGAGGAAGTAGTTTTTGCTCTGGCGGATATCGATATCCCCAAAGCTCACCTGCCATCCTTTTTTCCTTACCTGCAAAAAGATGCGGTCGAAATCCCGCAGGTCCTGCGTATTTCCGTCCGGCTGCACAGGAATATTATTGTCCGTGATGGCGGCTGTTAACTCCAGGCTGTCGCCGATATAACCGCTCAGTTGCAGGTTCAGGCTGCTGCTTACCACGGCATCCTGGCTGTTGCCGAAAGAGATACCGCGGCCAAAGCTTCCCTCAGAGCGGATATTACCAAAATCAACCAGCGGGTTCCCCTTCTGGGCCCCGTACTGGAAGGTATAGGAATTGTTACTGATGAAATTATTGCGGATGCTGTCGAAATTCAGGTGACGCACCATGGCGTCAAGGCGGAAAGGAAAGGCCCGGTAGGTGATCCAGACACTATCCGTGGGCGGATGGGTGATCCAGGTAATGGTGGCATTTACCTCATCCAGTTTATAACTGCCGGGCACCACGCTTTCAATGCTGAGGGTATTGGGGATAATACTCATCGAATCCACGCGTACCTGCCGGGCACGGGTGGCAATTTTCTTATGGCGCAGGTTGGAAAGTGATGCCGGGTCTGTTTGTGCACAGAGGCTATGCACGGAAAAGATCATGAGCAGCAAAAGGTATAGCCTTGTCAGGTTCAACCGCTTTGGGGATTAGTAATGCTAAAATTAGGAATAATATGGCTAAGATGATGCGAAGCAGGATTTTGCTGCAGGAGTGCTTATTGTTTCTTACGCAAAATCCATCGGGCTACCTGGTTCGAGAAAAGGATCGCGGGCTTATCCACGAGCTGCCGGAAAACAACAGCTGCTAAAATTAAGAGGAAGATGCTCAGGCTGCAGGTGATGAGTACATGTGAAACAGATACCCACCCCAGCTGCAAATAAAAAAAACAGGAAAATGAATAGAGCAGAGGGAAGTGCAGCAGGTACATACTGAATGACAATTTTCCCAGGAACGTGAATAAGCGCCCGGCAAAAAAACGGGCCACCACTGCCGTTTTCATACAGATGGTAACCACAAGAACCGCCACCGGCGCCACCAGGATATCGTTGTAATCCTGCCGCAAAAAACCATACAAGAACAACAAAGCCACGATCAGCAAAACGGGAATCCAGCGGCCCGGTAAAAGGACTTCAAAAAAATTGCTTAGCAATTCCTTCAATGGATTTCCGGTATTATCAATATCCGATAACAGCATCCCCGCAAAAAATACGGCCAGCCAGGCCCAGCCCGCCAGCACTGAAAGTAGTGCCAGCAAAATGTAAAGCTGAAACCGGTAGCGCCAGCGGCCCATCAGCGCAAACAGAAAAAAGCAGGCATAGGAGCCGAATAATTCGGGGCGCATGGTCCACATTACGGGGTCATAGGATAAGGTATCACTATACTGAAAGAAAGGATCCCAGGCGGCCGAAAGAAAGGCCTTACCCGCGTCGGGGGGAAACCGGTAAAAGCTTCCCAGTTCGGGATAACGGCTGAGCCCGCTCTGCTCAAGGATGCCATTATACATCCAGCCGGCCCTGAGCAACAGATAAGCAAACAATGAAGCACCGATCATGGGCAACACCAGCCTGAAGTAACGTTTGATCAGCACCTCTGCGAGATAATGCCTGTCTTTGTTCCGGAATAGTCCGATCGTAATCACATAACCGCTCATAAACCAGAAAACATAGACCGCCAGTTTGCCATCGAACAAAAGCAGGAACAGGGCTTTACTCCCATCCGCAAGAAAATGGCTGCCGGTTTTGCCCAGCACCACAGCTGCTAATTGCACATCAAGATCGAAGAAAAAAATATTGCGCAGATGCGCCATCACCACCACCCCGGCGGCAACACCCCTGATCCCTTCAAGGCTGAGCAGTTTATGTGATTTGTTTGTCAAGTTGTTCTGTTTAGCAGGCTCCACAGCAAGCGGGTACGCTGCTGTAAAAAATTTCCAATCCGCCCCGCCAGCCGGATCGAAGGCTGATCCACTAAAATCGTAAAAAAACAGGCAATGCCTGTAATCAGTATGCTGCTCGTGACAGCTGTCAACAGGCCGGTCCAAAGGCCCGGGCCCCCGCAGTGCAGGTACATATAGCAGGAGAAAGAGCAGATCAGGGGAATATGCACCAGGTAAAGACCGAAGGATATCTTTCCCAGCCAAACCGGAAACGGCTTCCCGAAGAATGCCTGCAACGGGCGGGAATACATTACCAGCCCCACGCCTGCAACACTAACCAGCAACTGCGCAAAAACAATATAATATTGCTGAAAAAAACCGTCGGTCCACACAAGCAGCAAACCCGCCAGCAACCAAAAAGGCCCGCGGGAAAACAGTGCGGCTAATGGCCGGATCCGTTTATTAAAACGGACCGAACGGGCCCTTGCATCACAAAGCCAGTATCCGAGTACAAAATTCAGAACCCAGTAATACTGAAACAGTACTGCCAGCAGCAGCAGGGCAGCAAAAAAAAGGTAACGCCCCTTCCTGTACTGAAACAAGGCAAAGAGCAGGAAACAAATAAAAGAACCGAATAATTCGGGTCCCATTGTCCACAGGATCGGATTATACGCAGTGCGAAAAGAAAAAGCAAAGAAGGTATCCCAAAACGCAGAACGCAGGGCGTTTCCGAAATTGGGTGCAAACGCATACATTTCATTCCAGCCGGCATAAGCAGCTCCCATCCGTTCCGCCAGCCGGGCATTGTACATCATGCCTGCCTGCAATAGAACATAAGCCAGCAAAACGGAGGCAGCGGCGGGCAGGGCCAGCCTGAAATAGCGTTTCAGGAAAGCTGTCTGCAGGTAGCGCCACCCGTCTTTCTCAAATAATTTCAGCGATAACACATACCCGCTCATAAACCAGAAAACCTGAACGGCCAGTTTCCCGTCAAGAGAAAAGATCAGGAAGGAATTGATCATTTTCGCGAGGATGGCTGATCCCGAAATATGGTACAGCCATTGGTAGCTGTCTTGCTCCAGGGTGATGGCAAACGCCTGCTTCAGATGAGCCAGCAGCACCACCCCGGCGGCTAATCCGCGGATACCTTCAAGGTACTTTAGCCGTTGGGCGGGTGCTGTCAACTGGTTGATTTTTAAAATGGCTGAGAAGGATACAAAATAAAAAAACCTTCTTACCGAAGGTTTTTTTATTTATAGTTGAAGAGGATCAACGCTCTGCAGTAAGCCCGGCTTTCAGAAATTCCCGGTTCATACGGGCAATATTGGCCACTGAAATCCCTTTGGGGCACTCCGCTTCACAGGCATAGGTGTTGGTGCAGTTACCAAATCCTTCCTTATCCATCTGGGCCACCATATTCAATACCCTTGATTCTCTTTCCGGGTGCCCCTGCGGTAACAGGGCCAGTTGCGAAACTTTGGCGCTCACAAAGAGCATGGCACTTCCGTTTTTACAGGTAGCCACACAGGCGCCGCAACCGATACAGGCGGCTGCCATAAACGCATCATCGGCATCCTTTTTATTGATGGGGATGGCATTGGCATCCACAGCATTACCGGTATTCACACTGATATAGCCACCGGCCTGGATGATCCGGTCAAAGGCAGTACGGTCCACCACCAGGTCTTTCAGCACCGGGAAAGCCGCTGCCCGCCAGGGTTCCACCACAATGGTATCGCCGTCTTTAAAGGCACGCATGTGCAACTGGCAGGTGGTGTTTTTCTCCCACGGGCCGTGGGCTTTGCCGTTTATATACATACTGCACATACCACAAATTCCTTCGCGGCAATCATGATCAAAGGCAATAGGATCCCTGCCTTCCCTGATCAGCCGTTCGTTCAGCACATCGAACATTTCGAGAAAGGACATTTCGGAAGAGATGTCTTTCACTTCATAGGTTTCAAAACTACCCTGTTCGCGGCTGCTTTTTTGTCGCCACACTTTCAGCGTAAGGTTCATCGTGTAGTGTTCCATATCTTTTTTCAATTTGACAATTTGCTAATTTGATAATTTGAAAATGAAATCCTGCACCTGCCTCAATTGGCACATTTTCAAATTTTCAAATTTGGTAATTATTTATAGCTCCGTTGCGTGGGTTTCACCACATCAAACTTCAGCGTTTCTTTCACCAGGTCCCAGTTGCTTTCGCCATTGTATTTCCAGGCCGCCACATAACTGAAGTTTTCATCATCCCGCTTGGCTTCGCCGTCTTCTGTTTGTGATTCTTCCCTGAAATGACCGCCACAGCTTTCTCTCCGGTTCAGGGCATCGATGCACATCAGTTCGCCCAGTTCCAGGAAATCGGCCACCCTTCCGGCTTTATCCAGTTCGGGGTTCATTTCATTGATGGCGCCGGGGATGCGTACATCACTCCAGAATTCTTTGCGCAGCTGGCGGATCTCTTCAATCGCTTCCTGCAATCCTTTTTCATTACGGGCCATACCGCATTTATCCCACATGATCTTACCCAGGCGTTTGTGGAAACTTTCCACCGTCTGGCTGCCTTTGATATTCATCAGCTGATTGATACGGTCGCTCACTTCTTTTTCAGCCGCTTCAAATGCAGGGTGGTTGGTGGGAATGGGTTTGGTGGCGATATCATCGGCCAGGTAATTACCCAGTGTATAAGGAATCACAAAATAGCCATCGGCCAGCCCCTGCATCAGCGCACTCGCGCCAAGGCGGTTGGCTCCATGATCGCTGAAATTGGCTTCCCCAAGGGCATAGAGACCGGGAACGGTTGTCTGCAGTTCATAATCCACCCACAAGCCACCCATGGTATAGTGTACCGCCGGATAAATCCGCATCGGTGTTTCGTAGGGGTTCTCGCCGGTGATCTTCTCGTACATTTCAAACAGGTTACCGTATTTTTCTTCCACCACGGCCTTGCCTAGTTGTAGGATGGTGGCTTCATCCGGGTTGGCCAGGCCTTTCTTACCGGCTTCAATACGGCCATACCGCCGGATGGCATCCGCATAATCCAGGTATACCGCCTGGCGGCTCGAGCCTACACCATAACCGGCATCGCAACGCTCTTTAGCGGCGCGGCTGGCCACATCACGGGGTACCAGGTTCCCAAAGGCCGGGTACCTTCTTTCGAGGTAATAGTCCCTTTCTTCTTCGGGGATATCATTGGGTTTGCGGGTGTCATTCTGTTGCTTGGGTACCCAGATGCGTCCGTCGTTCCGCAGCGATTCGCTCATCAGCGTCAGTTTGCTCTGGTGATCACCGCTCACGGGGATACAGGTGGGATGGATCTGTGTAAAACAGGGATTGCCAAAATAAGCCCCTTTCTTATGCGCCTTCCAGGCAGCCGTTACGTTACTGCCCATGGCATTGGTGCTCAGGTAAAACACGTTGCCATAGCCACCGGTGCATAACAGCACGGCGTGACCGAAATGACGCTCCAGTTCACCCGTTACCAGGTTACGGGCAATGATACCACGGGCCTTGCCGTCTACCATCACCACTTCCAGCATTTCGTGACGGGTGTACTGGGCCACATTACCCAGGGCCACCTGGCGTTCCAGGGCGCTGTAGGCGCCAAGCAGCAGCTGCTGACCGGTTTGCCCGGCCGCATAAAATGTACGCTGTACCTGGGTGCCGCCAAAACTACGGTTGCTGAGCAAGCCGCCGTATTCACGGGCAAAGGGTACGCCCTGCGCCACGCAATGATCAATGATGGCGGCGCTCACCTCCGCCAGGCGGTGCACATTGGCTTCGCGGGCCCGGTAATCGCCTCCTTTAACCGTATCATAAAACAAACGGAACACACTGTCGCCGTCGTTCTGGTAATTCTTAGCCGCATTGATACCACCCTGGGCTGCAATACTGTGGGCCCGGCGCGGACTATCCTGGAAACAAAATGCTTTTACTTTATAACCCAGTTCGCCCAGCGCCGCTGCAGCCGATGCGCCCGCCAAACCTGTTCCCACAACAATCACTTCCAGCTTGCGCTTATTGGCCGGGTTAACGAGTTTTACATGGCCCTTGTATTCGGTCCATTTTTCATTCAGGGATCCTTCCGGAATTTTTGCATTTAAATCCATCTTGTTATTTATTTAATGTAACCAGCATTCATTCTTAATTCAGCATCGCCTGCCTGCCGGTAGGCAGGTTGTGTCACTCACTTGTACGGCAGTGCAGGCATCAGCTTACCCATCCCGCATACATAGCTACGGGCATAGAGGCAAACAACAGGCAGATGATCACCGAATAAGCCACCCCGATTGATTGAATCAGCGGCGTATATCGTTTGTGATGGATGCCCAGGGTTTGAAAGGCGCTCTGGAAGCCATGCAGCAGGTGCCAGAACAGGGAGATCACACCCAGCACATACACGATCACCACCCAGAGGTTATTCTGAAAAACCACCAGCATCTCGGCATAAAGATTATGAACGGGCTGACCGTTGTATTCACTGCTCAGGGTGGTTTCCTGCAGGGCATGGATGCCTCCGATGCCACCCAGGCGGGAGGGTGTCCAGAAATGATAAAGATGTAATACCAGGAAAAGGAGAATCAGCGTACCCAGCAACCCCATACTGCGGCTGTACCATTTGCTGTTGGAAGCGGCATCGTTGCGGTTGTACTTCACCGGGCGGGCCTTGTTATTCTGCCCTACCAGCATCAGCCCCTGCACAATGTGCAGGATCAGGAACAAAAACAGCCCGATCTCCATAGTGCGGATGATCAGGTTGCTGCCCATAAAATGCGCCCAGTGATTAAAAGTATCTCCCCCGTCGTTGAAGAAGATCATCGCATTTAAACCACAGTGCACAATCAGAAAGCTGATGAGGAATAAGCCGGTAAGTCCCATCAGTATCTTCTTACCTATCGAGGAAGTGAAAATCTGTTTCCAGGTCATAGAAGGGAAATTAATCGTTAGAATTGGGGTACAAAAATACGGCAGGATTCTTCAAAAAATGGAAATGTTTAGTCTTTTTATCCAGATTAAGCCCCTGAAACTTATCAGGTTGTACCGGAAGGGCGGCGGGTCCCGTCTCCGTTTTGTTCAGCCATGCTTTCAGGTAAGGTAGCGCAACAACTGGTTATCCACTTCCTGGAAAATCACTTCGGGCTTCAGGGTGCGCCACTGGGGCATATCCAGCAAACTGATATAATTGGTGAGGCGGGCCCGCCTGAAATCGTACTGGCTTTGTTCGGGCAGGTCGATGATGGCCACCCATCCGCCCTCCTCTCCCAGTTGCTCGTACCATTCGGCATAATAGTCATCATTGCTGCTGTGGAAGTTCAGCACATTCTCGGCAACCAGGATAAATTTATGGATACCCTCCTTGAAAAGCAGATCGGTAACATCCCGGCGCAGGGTCATGATATCATTTTCAATGGCATCGTTCCACTCGCCCAGCAATTCAATAATCGCGTACCCCTGTTCGTAATCGGCAAACAGGATCTTCATGTAAAGTGTCCGGGAACCAAATTCATCCCACTGGGGATGGATATAATAATTGTACACGGTTTGCGAAAACTCAAACTCGCTGTAAGTGCGCCCGTAAAAAGGAGAATGCTCATCCTCCTCGGCCGTATAAAGATGGCGCCAGTTGTAAAAGGGTTCAATGTCCTGCATCGTACTGCAAAGTTCAATGATTCAAAATCAAAAGTCAAAAGTAAAAAATCAAAACCCCGAGGCTACCAGGAGGTACCGCAGGCAGCATAACCTGCTTAACACAAGCATTCACTTCATAAAACCAGACACGTCAATCAAAATGCTGCCGGATACTTTATTAATATCCTCAAACCTCCCCCTAACTCCTTAAGCTTCCTATACCTTCCCCGCCCCCCCTGGGGCAAAAAAAAAGCTGCACTAAAAAGTGCAGCCCACTTAGTAACCCATTAAATCTTTTTACTGAACAATGATTTTTTCAGTAAGAATAAGTTCGTTATTGGTGCCGGTAACTTTTACAAAATACATGCCTTTACCGAGCAGGTTGCTTACTTTAACCGTGGCGGCCTGGCTCTTTCCGCTGATGGTTACTGCCTGGCTGTACACATTTTTACCGGAAAGATCGGTAACGATTACGTTATACACACCGGCATTCTGGCCGTCGAGCAAAACCTTGAATTCGTTGCCGGTAACCGGGTTAGGATATACACGGGCATCGCCGTTGGGCAGTGTAACCGGAGGCAGAGCCACATTGGAAAGGCTGTTTTTGGCATCTGCTTCTTTCTGCAGCAGCAGATTGGCATTGGCCAGGTCGGATGCATTGTAGGTTTTATCAGAACCTTCAATTTTTACTGCTTTGAAATCATTCAGTTTAAACTTGTAATAACCTTCAAATGTATTGGCGCTGCTTACCACGATATCCCCGTTATCATCCACAGCCGCGCCATTGGTGCTGAAGTTGGCGGGTAAACCAGTGATCGTGCCTGCCAGGGTGGTTACGCGGCTATCCACGTCTACCGTAAATACATTGTGATTGGCTGTAATGATATAGAGCTTGTTAAAGGCATCGGCAATCATATCGCCGCCCCAGCTGGTGCATTTGTTATGTACAGAGATGCCACCGTTTTTGTCGGCATCCACCAGCGGACCCAGGTCGGTAACCAGGGTGCGTTTGCCTGTGGTAAAGCGGATCAGGTGATTTCCATCATTGGTGATGGCATACCCGTTTCCATCTGCACCAATCACCATGCGGGTGATCTGACTTTCTTCCGTGATAAGGGCATTGGCGGTGCGGGGCAAGAGGGGTCCGGCAAAGCCGAAAACCGGTTGCGACTGGCTGAGATCAACATAGCTCAGCTCCCCAAAATGCATCTGCGTAAAATAAAGGCGGTTGTGCACCTTATCAAAGGCAGCGGCGGCTACACCATAACCCATAACCGGTATCTGTGTCTGGTTATTGGTACCAGCAAAGAAGTGATTGGTGGTGGCAGGGTTAACGGAATTATCATATACCGTCTTCTCCACCAACCCGGTTTTGATATTTACCTGGCGGATATTCACCCAGCTAAAATCATTGGCGCCTTTACCGGTAATGGCAAAAGTGCTGTTCGCATCCTGCGCCATTCCCGAGAGCCCTAAAACAACAAATGAAGAGGAAAGTAAAGTTTTTAATTTCATAAGTGTAGTGTTTAATTAACAATCTGATACGAAAATTACTGTAATTGCATAAAATCACCAAGATTTTTTTACGGGTGGTAGCCCGCTATAGCTTTTTTAACACTTCCTTTTTCCCGGAGTAAATTTTTGGCCGCCTGGTAATCGCTGATCTGCAGTTTATCCATCAGCATTTTCACACCGCGGTCTACCAGCTTCTCATTTGTCAACTGCATGTTTACCATCTTGTTATCCTCCACCCGGCCCAGTTGAATCATCACAGAGGTGGAAATCATATTAAGCACCAGTTTCTGGGCGGTACCACTTTTCATGCGGGTGCTGCCGGTTACAAACTCGGGGCCTGTGATCACTTCAATCGGGTAATCCGCCACGGCGCTCAGGGGCGCACCGGGATTGCAGGTAATACTGCCGGTGATGATATTCTTTTCATGGCATTTTTTCAATGCACCGATCACATAGGGGGTGGTGCCGCTCGCTGCAATCCCCACCACCACATCCTGGTCGTTCACCCCGTTCTTTTCCAGGTCTTTCCAGCCTTGTTCAGGGTCGTCTTCGGCGCCCTCCACGGCGTGCAGAATGGCTTCGGCCCCTCCGGCAATGATACCATTTACCAGCCCTTCATCCACCCCAAAAGTGGGCGGGCATTCGCTGGCATCCACAACTCCCAGGCGGCCGCTGGTTCCCGCCCCGATATAAAAGAGCCGGCCGCCCGAAAGCATTTTGTCAACTATCACATGCACCAGGGCCTCAATCTGCGGCAGGGCTTTTTCCACTGCCAGCGGAACGGTTTTATCTTCTTTGTTGATCAGTTCCAGCAATTGGGCCACCGGCATCGTTTCCAGGTGCCGGTATACCGAATCCGATTCTGTTATTCTTTCAAAGCCCATGTTATTCATTTACGATTTACCTTTTACAGTGAACTTTTAACTATGATACTTCACCAGCCCGTCCATCGGCTTTTTCAACACCTTCCCCAGTTTCAGTTCAAAACTTTCGCACAAATCCCGGAGCACATCTTTGAAAGCATATGCAATACTGCCGGTGAAATAGATGGGAAGGGTCCAGGTTTCGCGGTACTTGTAAAGATGATTGAAGAAAAAGTCATTGAAGCCGTCTTCGATAATATTTTCGATCATATAATGCCCGCGGTTTTCCGAAAGAAACATGGCATAGGCGGCGAGGTAACGGTTCGGCAAAGGCTTTTTGTAAACAGCCGTTAAAATCTCATCGCTGTTGGTATTGTATTTTGCCCGGAACCGGTCCATCAGGTCTTCATCAAATGTGTTGTACAGGAAATACTGAATCACTTTTTTGCCGAGGTAGGCGCCACTTCCTTCATCACCCAGGATAAAACCGAGTCCCGGACTGTTCTTTACAATCTTCTTCCCATTAAAATAACAGGAATTGGAGCCGGTGCCGAGGATACAGGCAATTCCCTTCCCGGTACCGCAAAGTCCGCGGGCCGCCCCCATCAGGTCATGATCCACTTTCACCTCTGCATGCGGGAAAACCTTTTCAATTGCCTTCTTCACGAGTTTCACATTGGCCGCATTACTGCAGCCGGTGCCATAGAAAAAAATCTCGTCCGGTTCGGTCTTTTTCAGCTTCGGACAAAGTTCATTCTCCATCACATATTCGATTTGTTCGGCGGAAAGAAAATAAGGGCTCAGCCCCTGTGTGTAAATGGATTTGCGGGTTTTGCCCTGGAGCAGGCACCACTCCGTTTTGGTGGAGCCGCTGTCGGCGATAAGTTTTACAGGCATATTGATTCAAAATATTGGCTGAAGTTAGCGCATTGCCGTCAAACTAGCTGATTATTACAACGGTTCCGCACAAAAAATTAACTTCGCAGCATGAATAATAAAAAGATACAGGTCTGGCTGCCCCTGCTTTTCAGTATCACGATGATCGCAGGCATGTTTATCGGCTATAAAATGCGGGATAATATGCCCGGCAAAAGCTTCTTTTATACCGAGAAACGCCGGCCTGTACAGGAAATCATCGACCTTATCCAGCACAAATATGTGGATGAGGTGAATGTACGGGACCTAACCGATACGGCCATTCAGGCCATGCTCAGCAAACTGGATCCGCATTCCGTATTCATTCCCGCAGAGGAATTACAACAGGTTAATGATGACCTGGCGGGTAAATTTTCGGGCATCGGTATTGAGTTCAATATTTTTGACGATACCCTGAATGTTATTTATGTTTTTAAGGACGGGCCGGGTTTTAAGGCAGGACTGGTGCCCGGCGACAAGATCATCAGGGCTAACGACAGCCTGATTGCCGGTAAAAAACTGGGCACCGACAGCTTCCGTAAAATATTCCGCGGCGAAAGGGGATCGGAAATCAGCATCGATGTGCTGCGGAATGGCAGCCTGAAGAAAATTACCATTACCCGCGATAATATACCGGTTCCCAGTCTGGATGCTGCCTACATGCTCACTAAAACAACCGGTTATATCCGCCTGAACAAATTCAGCTCCCATACCTACCACGAATTCATGGAGGCCTTGCTCTCACTCAAAAAACAGGGATTACAGCAACTGGTGCTCGATCTGCGTGATAATGGCGGCGGCCTCCTGGAAGAAGCCACTGATATTGCCGATGAATTGCTGGACGGAGATAAGCTGATCACCTATACCGAGGGTAAGCATACCGAGAAAAGAGAATACCGCTGCCACCGGCCCGGCCAGTTCGAAACCGGGGCCCTGGTGGTACTCGCTAATGAGGGTACGGCCAGTGCCAGTGAAATCCTGATCGGCGCCCTGCAAGACTGGGACCGTGCCACGGTGATTGGCAGACGCAGTTTTGGGAAAGGCCTGGTGCAGGAACAGTTCGACCTGAGTGATCACAGCGCCCTGCGGCTCACCATTGCCCGTTATTACACTCCCGTAGGACGCAGTATCCAGCGACCCTACACCAATGGCGGCAAAGCCTATTATGATGAAATCATCAACCGCTACCACGACGGGGAAACCAGTTCCGCCGATTCGGTAAAGCTTGATAAAAGCAAGGTTTTCAAAACGCATGCGGGAAAACTGGTGTATGGCAGTGGCGGCATCAATCCCGACTTTTTCATACCCCTGGATACCACCCGCTATAGCGGCAATATGCTCAAACTTTATAACGGCAATACGATCAGCAATTTTGCCTATCATTATTTCCTTGAACAACCTGCTATAAAGGAGTTCAAAACCGCTGCTGATTTTGCCGCCCGTTTCAGTTTAAGTGAAGACGACTGGAAACGTTTTGCGGCGGCTGCGGAAACAGATTCGGTCTCCCTGCAAAATATCAGTCCTGCCCAGAAAGCCGACCTGCAGCGGGATATTAAATCCACGATCGCCCGCCAGCGCTGGCGTTCCGAAGGATATTTTGAAGTGCAGAACAGCAACGACGAAGCCATAAAAAAAGCTTTGTCGGTGTTGGGTCAGTAAAAAACTGGTTTCGCGGTTAACAAAAAATGGCAACAATTTTGTTGTCTATTTTTCGTTGTAAACCAAACCAATATTTTATGATCAGGAACCGCTACTTTCTGCTGATGGCCAGCCTGTTTTTTTCAGGTTTTTCTTTTGGTCAGTTTTACCAGCCCGACAACCCGAATTTTGATATCAGCCTCAATGCCGGCGTAAGCAGCTATTATGGCGATCTTACCGAAAATGCAAAGCTCTTCAACCAATCCTCCTATGCCTTCAACCTGGGAGCGGTGTATAATCTCAATCCGCATATCGCTTTCCGCGCCGATCTGGGCTATTGCGAGGTGCAGGCTGCCGATAGTAAAAATAAAAGGGCTGATCTGCGGGCCCGCAACCTCAGTTTCAAAAGCAATGTGCTGGATTTCAACCTGGCCCTTGAATATACCCCCATTGATATCATCAATACCCACCGTCTTTCGCCCTATATTTTTGCGGGGGTGGGTTTCTCACATTTCAATCCCTATACCACCGACCGTTTTGGCAATAAGCAGATCCTGCAGCCGCTGGGAACCGAGGGGCAGGGCCTTTCGATGTATCCCGACCGCAAACCTTATAACCGCACGGTGCTGACCGTACCGTTTGGCGGCGGCATCAAATATGCCATCAGCGACCAGATCACGCTGGGCTTTGAGTTCAAATACCATTACCTCAATACCGATTACCTGGATGATGTAAGTCAGTCGGGCTACCCCGACAGGGCGGCCCTGGCTGCCAAAAACCCGAACCTGCCATATCTCACCTACCGGGGAGATGAACTGCCCGACGGGAATCCCTACCCCACGGCCGGACTCAACAGGGGTAATCCCAAAAATAAGGATGTGTACTATTCCACCCAGGTACGGGTGATCTACCGTTTTGGAAGAAATGCTGATTAAACTACTATAATTTGCACTTACCAACCCGGCTGCATCCCCGATACGGCCGGGTTTTGTTTTTGAAGGAAAAGGCAGGCACCGGGTGAAATAATAATTATTTGATCTTAAAATCCCGGATTTTCCCCTCTGTTCTGCAGGTTTTATTAATTTTGTGCACAGATTATGGCTTTCCGCAATAATCTATATATTTGATTACTAAAACTAACAAAGTATATGAAATTTAAAATCTACGTGGCAGGGTTAGGCTTGTTGATCGGTGCCATGGCAAAAGGACAGATGACGAATAGTGTGAATCTTCCCATGACCCATCTCGCCGCAAGCAATCATTTCTTTTCCGGCCCGCATAAAAAAGGATGCCTCACCTCCAAGTTAGATGTAACCGTGGGTGCCGGTTTGGCAAATTATTACGGAGATCTTACGGAGAATTTCCATCTCTGGAACCAGTCTTCCTATGCTTTGTCATTGGGTGTGGTGTATCCCGTGATCCCGCATCTGAATGTACGTACGGATATTGGTTTCATGCAGGTGGGTGCCAAAGACAGTAAGAATAAAAGGGCTGATCTGAAAAACCGTAACCTGAGCTTTAAATCAGCTATCTGGGATGCCGCCCTCACCATTGAAGTGGATGTATTGAATTTGCAGAAGCATAAATTCAGCCCCTATGCATTTGCCGGTTTCGGCGCCTTCTATTTCAATCCGTATACCACGGATGCTGCCGGTTACAAGCAGTTCCTGCAGTACCTGGGTACCGAAGGCCAGGGATTATCCATGTATCCCGAAAGGCATATGTATAAAAGGGTTCAGTTTGAAGTACCCTTCGGCGGCGGTTTGAAATACCGGGTAAACAAAAAAGTTACCCTGCAGCTCGAATTCAGGTATCGTAAAACCAATACAGATTATATCGATGACGTAAGCCGTTCCGGCTATCCCAATAAAGCGGCGCTGGATGCCCGTAACCCCCGTTCGGCCACCCTTACCTGGAGAGGCGGTGAAGTGGGTGCTGGTCCTTACCCCACCAATCCCGGCCTGAACCGTGGTAACCCGAACAATAATGATGCGTTCTACACCACGCAGTTCAAAGTAACCTTCCACCCGTTCAAATAAGAATGGTATTGTATAGTGAAAAAAATCCCGGCAATGCCGGGATTTTTTTATGCCCGTACGATGAACCTGCCGTTGTTCCGCAGCAGTTTTTCCCCACCCAAAAGCCTTACCTTTGCGCCAAAATAACGATGCTATATGTGGCTCAATAACATTCTTGAAACGATTGGCAACACCCCGCTTATCCAACTCAACAAAATCACTAAAAACCTGCCCTGTACCGTTTTGGCCAAGGTAGAATATTTTAACCCGGGCAACTCGATAAAAGACCGTATGGCCCTAAAAATGCTCGAAGTGGCCGAGCAGGAAGGGAAAATCAAACCCGGCGGCACCATTATAGAAGGAACCAGTGGTAATACCGGTATGGGACTGGCACTGGCCGCCTGTGTGAAAGGTTATAAATGCATTTTCACCACCACCGACAAGCAATCCAAAGAAAAAGCAGATATCCTGAAAGCCGTAGGCGCCGAAGTAATTGTATGCCCCACCAATGTGGAACCCGATGATCCCCGCAGTTATTATTCGGTAAGCAAGCGCCTGGCTACCGAAGTGCCCAACAGCTGGTACGTAAATCAATACGATAACCTGGCTAACCGCCTGGCGCACTACGAACAAACCGGTCCGGAAATATGGGAACAAACCGAAGGGAAGGTTACCCACCTGGTGGTGGCCACCGGTACCGGCGGCACTATTGTGGGCACGGGCAAATATTTAAAAGAGAAGAATCCCAATATAAAAGTATGGGCCATCGATACCTATGGTTCGCTGCTGAAAAAATATTTCGAAACCGGTATCCAGGATCCCAATGAAGTATATCCGTATATCAGTGAAGGCTTCGGGGAAGATTTTGTTCCGGCTAATTATGATATGCAGTACATCGACCGCTTTGAAAAAGTGACCGATAAAGACGGTGCCGTGATGGCCCGCCGTATTGCCAAAGAAGAAGGCCTCTTCTGCGGATACAGTGCCGGCAGCTGTTTGCAGGGATTGCTGCAACTGAAAGATTCGCTTACCAAAGAGGATGTGGTGGTTTGTATTTTCCACGATCATGGCAGCCGTTATGTTGCCAAGATCTACAACGATCAGTGGATGCTGGAAAGAGGATTTTTAGAAGTGAAAACCTTTAAGGACCTGGTGAGTGGCCGTGGCTCGCAACGGCTGATTACGGTTACCCCTTCGCAAACCGTTACTGATGCCATTGAACTGATGAAGAAATATGATATCGAAAATATACCGGTGATGGAAGAAGGAAAGAACATCGGTGCTATATCAGAGAGCGGCCTTTTTAATAAGATTCTGAACCAGCCGGATATCAAATCGCAAAGCATTGCCTCTGTGATGGAAAAACCCTATCCGGAAGCTGCTTTTGATACCCCGGTAGAGCGTTTAAGCAATCTGATCAACCGGGAAAATGGAGCCGTTTTAAGCCGGGATGAAAGCGGAAGTTACCATATTGTAACAAAATATGATATCATTCAAAGCCTGAGCAAGTAAGTTTCCGATACACTAAAAACGGATAAAACACAATACTGGCCTGTATTATAACAATGCAGGCCTTTTTGTATTATATCCCATTATTATCTGTTGGTCGTATTTTTACGATAGCCCGGATAGGAACTTTCCCAACCGGTAAAATGAAGTTCTACTATGCCGGCAGTAAATACAATATCACAAAAAATGGGCAATATCGCTCTGGTACAGAATAAAATAAGGTTGGATATTTGTGTCAGAAGTTGATTGATAGAGATTAGATATCAATCGTTATCCAAGATCCAGCAAAAACCAAGAGTTTAAATCCAATTTTTGAAAAGCCAACCAACAATCCAATATCAGTCAACTTCTACTTTTTCCTGAAAAACCAATATTCGTTTTAAGATCTTTGTCCAAAGAAAAACCACTGAACAGAAAAACCAATATCCTGCCTATGCCCTGAAAAGCGATGATGGCAAAAACCAAGAAACCGAAATCCTAATATCCAAACCTATGCTGTAAAAGGCGATGATGGTTTAAATTGAAAAACACTGAAACCAGGATTACATTATTTAAAGGAACACGCCATATAAGGTAACCCCCTTAGAAACGCGTATCCGCAAAATCCTGAAAAGCCAGCTATGCTTGGTTGGTTCTAAAAAACTTAACTTCCACATTCGTTTCGCACTCGATGTGGAAGTTTTTTTATGCCCCCTCCTTTCCTTTAATTTTACAGGATGATACTGGCTTCCCCGCAGGCATTATCGTACACCCCCCGGCGCATCGTCTCGCTGGTGCCCTCGCAAACCGAGCTGCTGCACTACCTGCAACTGGAGGCGGAAACGGTTGGCATCACCCGGTTCTGTGTGCATCCGGCCGCCTGGTTCCGCAACAAAACCCGTGTGGGCGGCACCAGGGATTTGCATAAAGACATCATCCGGGAGCTCCGCCCCGACCTCATCATTGCCAACAAAGAAGAAAACCGGCAGGAAGAAATCGAGGCATTGGCAGCCGATTTTCCTGTTTGGGTAACCGATGTCGGCAACCTGGAAGAAGCGCTTACCATGATCTCCGACATAGGGATCCTAACCGGCAGGATTACCATTGCTGCAAAGCTGGTCAAAGATATCCGGGCGGCTTTTGCCAGCATCAGGCCGCTGCCCGCCGGCCACCCGGCCAGCGCTGCCGCCTACCTGATCTGGAAAGATCCCCTGATGGCGGCAGGCGCCGATACCTTTATCAGCGATATGCTCCGCCACTGCGGACTCATCAACCTGCTGGCAACCGAGAAAAGATACCCGGTGATAAGCCTTGAACAACTGCGTGAAAAAAAATGCGCCCTCCTGCTCCTCTCAAGTGAACCCTATCCCTTCCGCCAAAAACATATTGACGAACTGCAGGAAGCCCTCCCGGGGGTCAGGATTGAACTGGTGGATGGTGAATTTTTCAGTTGGTACGGGAGCCGGTTACGGGAGGCCCCTGACTATTTTAATCAATTCATTAGCAATATCTTATAAGCAAATTCGCCGGGGGCTTCCCGGTCTATACATTTTGCATTAAATTTGCTGAAAACCAAACTAATATGGCTAATCAAAAAATCATTGACTTACTGGGCGACCAGGCTGATTATTTATTGAACCACGAGTGTAAAACCGTCCTCAAATCTGATATCACCGTTCCCAATCCCAACCATATAGATGAAGTGTGGAGCCACAGTAACCGCAACAATCAAACCTTACGCAGTTTACAACAGATATTAAATACAGGCCGCCTGGCCGGAACCGGTTATGTTTCCATCCTTCCGGTTGATCAGGGCATTGAACACAGCGCCGGCGCCTCTTTTGCCCCCAACCCCATTTACTTTGATCCCGAAAATATTGTAAAGCTTGCCATTGAAGGCGGTTGTAACGCCGTTGCTTCCACTTTCGGCGTGCTTGGAATTGTTAGCCGCAAATATGCGCACAAGATTCCCATTATGGTGAAGATTAACCACAATGAATTCCTGAGCTATCCCAATAAGTTCGACCAGATCATGTTCGGAAAAGTTAAAGATGCCTGGAATATGGGCGCTTCCTCTGTTGGCGCCACCATCTACTTTGGCAGTGCTGAGAGCACCCGCCAGATCCAGGAGGTTTCCACGGCTTTTGAAATAGCACACGAATTGGGAATGGCCACAGTGCTTTGGTGCTATACGCGTAACAATGCCTTCAAGGTTGACGGCGTGGATTACCACACTTCAGCCGATCTCACCGGACAGGCCAATCACCTGGGTGTAACCATCCAGGCCGATATCATCAAACAAAAACTTCCTACCAATAACGGCGGATACAATGCCACCAAGCATGGCAAAACCTCTCCGCTGGTCTATTCCAAACTGACAACCGATCACCCCATTGATCTTACCCGCTACCAGGTGGCCAATTGCTATATGGGCCGTGTGGGACTGATCAACAGCGGTGGTGAAAGCAAAGGCGCCACCGACCTCGCGGAAGCCGTTACGACAGCCGTTGTGAACAAGCGGGCCGGCGGTATGGGACTGATCAGCGGGCGCAAAGCCTTCCAGAAGCCGATGAAGGATGGCGTTGAACTGCTGAACACCATTCAGGATGTATATCTCGACAACAGCATCACCCTTGCCTAGTGTACCTATAACAAGGGTGTGAGCAGCATTACAACGATTGCCTGCTTTTTTGCAGTGCCTCGCCCCAAACGTTTAAACTCGTAACTTACCAAGCATGAAAAGAGACGAAGATTTTGACGCCAACCTTGCCGGAGAAGAATCGGACAGTCAGGGAGAGCAACGGGCCAGTTGGTTCAAAAGGATAAAAAAAGGGATCCTTACTTCCACAAAAGATAAAAAAGACGCCCCCGAGGGCTTATGGGCCAAGTGTCCCTCCTGTAAGTACACCTGTACAGTGAGTGAACTGCAGGAAAACAAATTTGTGTGCCCGAAATGTGAGTTTCATCACCGCATCGGCAGTGCCGAATATTTCGATATCATTTTTGATAACAGCGAACACCTGGAGCTCTTTGCCAATATTAAATCCAAAGACTTCCTCCAGTTTGTTGATCTGAAGCCCTATCATAAACGGCTGGATGAGGCTTATGCCAAAACCAGCATCCATGATTCGATTACTGTTGGCCATGGAAAAGTGCACGGGCACGACCTGGTGGTAGCCTGTATGGATTTCGAATTCATCGGCGGCAGCCTTGGCAGTGTAATGGGCGAAAAGATTGCCCGGGCCTGCGATTACTGTATCCAGCACCGGATCCCCTTTATGATCATCAACAAAAGTGGCGGGGCCCGTATGATGGAAAGCGCTTTTTCGCTGATGCAACTGGCCAAAACATCCGGTAAACTATCACAGCTCAGTGATGCCCGGATACCCTATATTTCCCTTTGCACCGACCCCACTTTCGGGGGAACCACGGCGTCCTTTGCCATGCTGGGTGATGTGATATGCGGTGAACCCGGAGCCCTCATCGGCTTCGCCGGTCCGCGGGTTATCAAGGAAACGATCAAGAAGGATCTGCCCGAAGGATTCCAGCGCAGTGAATTCCTGCTGGAACATGGCTTCCTGGATTTTATCGTACACCGTAAGGAACTAAAGGACAAACTGGGCGAATTACTGGTACTCTTCAAGGGATAAACAGGCAACACACAGCTCATCACAGGGCTCTCTATATTTATGCCGAAGAAATGCGCCACCATACTGCTTTTGCTTGCAGTACTGTATGGAGCCCGATCATATGCCCAGCCGGTTCCCTGTACAACGCTGGGGCAGAATCCATCCACGGCCTTCCCGGTATGCGGTACCAGCGTTTTTTACCAGGACAGTGTGCCCCTGTGCCACTCTAATTTTCTCTATGTCCCCGGTTGCTCCGTTTATGGCGATTCCAGCAGCCTTTACCAGAACCGCAATCCCTACTGGTATAAATTCACCTGCTTTCAGAGCGGCAGCCTCAGTTTTGTGATCATCCCCAATGCCTTGGGTGAAGACTACGACTGGCAGTTGTATGATATCACCGGCCATAACCCGGATGATGTTTATACCGATACAACATTGATTGTTACGGGCAACTGGTCGGGCACCCCCGATTCTACCGGCGCTTCTGCAGCGGGTGTCAATTTTATACAGTGCGCTTCTTCACCCCCCCTGATTACGCCTACCTTCGCCTATAGCCCCGATTTGATCCAGGGACACAATTACCTGCTGATGGTGAGCCACTTTACAGATACCGAACAGGGGTATTTTCTCTCCTTCGGAGGCGGCACCGCCGTTATTACCGATCCCGTATCCCCTCACCTGGTGAATGCCAACCGGGCCTCCTGTGACGGCACCCGGCTGATGGTGAAACTGAACAAGAAAATGAAATGCAGCAGCCTTTCCCTTAATGGCTCCGAATTCAGTATACTGCCGGCAGCTGCAACAGTCACCAGCGCTACCGGTATCGGTTGCACGAATGCATTTGATATGGATTCTGTTTTGCTCACGTTCAGCAGTCCGCTCCCCTACAACAACTACCAGCTCATAGTGAAAAACGGAACCGATGCCAATACCTTGCTGGATATCTGTGACAACGGTATCCCGGTTGGAGAAGCGATTCCCTTTACCATTTTATCCCCCCTGCCCGTTCCGTTCGACAGTATCCGGAATGATCATTGCAGCAGTGATTCCCTGAACCTGGTTTTCAGTTTCCCGGTTAAATGCAGTTCGGTGGCAGCCGATGGTTCCGATTTCTTCATTACCGGCTCCTATCCCGTCGGTATCCGTGATGCGGTTCCGGTAAACTGCAATGGCGGACTTACCCGTGGTATCACTGTTCACCTCAGCAATACAATTACCCAACCCGGCAATTTCCAGCTGGTATTACAGACAGGTTCCGATGGCAATACCCTGCTGAGCGAATGTGATACGCCCTCGGTTGCCGGCTCGGCCCTGGCTTTTCGCATCCTGGCAAAGCCCGTTCCTTCATTCGCCATGCCCGCTTCAATTTGCCTGCCGGATGCAGCAGCGCAATTTCAAAATCAATCTGTTATTTCAGATGGTACCGGTAATTTACTCACCTATCGCTGGGATTTTGATGATCCGGCCAGCGGCGCTGCCAATCAATCTGTTCTCAAACACCCCGTGCATATTTACCAGCATACCGGCCCCTATGCTATAAAATTAAGCGCCACGAGCAACGGTGGCTGTACCAAAGACACCATCGAGCTTTTTAACAATCTCCATCCCCAGCCCAAGGCCTGGTTTGGCTTTGACAAACCGGCTATTTGCCTCGGCGATGCAATTGTGCTCAGCGATTCCGGTAATGCCGGCGATGGCATTACCCAGCAATGGAACTGGCACCTGGGTGATGGCCACACAGCTGGCACGCCGGTTCTTACCCATGTCTACGATTCGGCACGTACCTATACCATCACACTATCCACCAGCAACAGCTTTGGCTGCCTGAGTGATACCGCCAGCCGCTCTGTCACCGTCTATCCCTATCCGAAAGTTGATGCCGGCCCCGACCGTACTGTGCTGGAGGAAATGACACTGCAACTCAACGCCATTGCCACGGGACAGGAGCTCAGTTACCTGTGGACTCCCCCGCTCTACCTGAATAACACCAGGATTCCCAATCCGCGTGCCATCAATATCCGCAACAGCATAACTTACACCCTCACGGTTACCGGGGCCGGTGGTTGTAAAACGCCCGATGGGGTTTTTATCAAAGTGCTGAAAATGCCTGTTATCCCCAATACCTTTACGCCCAATAACGATGGCATCAACGATAAATGGGAGATTTTATACCTGGCCGATTATCCCTCGAATCACCTGCAGGTATTTACCCGCACCGGGCAACTGGTTTTTGAAAGCAGCGGCACCTACGAACCCTGGGATGGCACCCGCAAAGGCAAATCCCTCCCTGCAGATACCTACTATTATATACTGGAACCGGGAAGCGGCCGCGATCCCGTTACCGGCTATGTCACCCTTATCAAATAACAGCGTTTTATTGCCTGAATTGGTACGGCAAGACCGTCCGTTCCGATTTTAATACCTTTGCAAAAATCTAACGGATTGGAGATCAGTAACCGAAAAGCATATCACGAGTATTTTTTTGAAACCACTTATGTGGCTGGCATTGTATTGTCTGGCACCGAAATAAAATCACTCCGGGCCGGCAAAGCCAGTTTCAACGACAGTTATTGCCATTTTCATAAAGGCGAGCTCTATGTAAAAAGCCTGCACATCTCGGAATATGCATTTGGCACCTATACCAATCACGAACCCATGCAGGAAAGGAAGCTCCTGCTTACCAAAAGAGAATTGCGCCGGCTGGAAGACAAGATCAGGGAGAAGGGATACAGTATCATTCCGCTGAAAATCTTTTTCAGCGAAAGCGGTTATGCCAAGCTGGAAATCGGACTGGGAAAGGGTAAGAAATTATACGATAAACGCGAAACCATTAAAAAACGCGAGGCCGACAGGGATCTGAAGCGGAAGTTTGGAGTGTAAGTTGAGAGATATGAAAAATGAGTGCAGCATTCAGCCTTAAAAATGCAAAAAATAATGTATCAAAGAAGCAGGTAGCTATTTTGCCTTTTGAATTTTCCAACTAGCATTCTGAAAGACTCAGCGGCACATTTACCGCCAATCCCCCATCTGCTGTCTCCTTGTATTTACTGTTCATATCCAGTGCGGTATGCCACATGGTTTTAATTACTTCGTCGAGACTCACTTTAGCAAAATCAGGCGTGCTTTGTAAAGCCAGTTGTGAGGCCGTTATGGCTTTAATGGCTCCCATGGTATTCCGCTCAATGCAGGGAATCTGCACGAGGCCGGCTACGGGATCGCAGGTCATGCCCAGGTGATGTTCCATCGCTATTTCCGCCGCCATCAGGGCCTGTCTTTGTGTGCCGCCCAGGCATTCGGTGAGAGCTGCTGCCGCCATGGCACTGCTTACTCCGATTTCGGCCTGACAGCCGCCCATGGCAGCGGAGATGGTGGCGCCTTTTTTAAAAATACTTCCCACTTCCGCAGCAGTGAGTAAAAACTGGATGATCTTCTCGGGACTGTTACCGCCCGCAAAAGCCACATAATATTGCAGCACGGCCGGTATCACGCCCGCTGCACCATTCGTAGGAGCCGTAACCACCCGCCCGAAGCTTGCATTTTCTTCATTTACCGCCAGGGCAAAACAACTCACACAATCCAGGATATACTGAAAACCCGTACCTCCGTTTTGAATAATCGTTAGCCAGGCATCATAACCTTTGTAAGATTGACCGGCCGTCAGTTTCTTATTCAGCTCCACCGCCCTTCGTTTTACCTGCAGCCCACCGGGCAGCATTCCGGCCGTGTGGCAACCGTTGTAAATACAGTCAGCCATCACTTTCCATATCCCGAGCAGTCCTTCCCGGGTGGCAGCCTCGGGGCGCCAGGCATGTTCATTTTCCATCACCACATCACTGATGTTAAGTCCTGTTTTCCGGCACCAGTGCAGTAAATCTTCTGCCGTATTGATCGGAAAGGGAAGTTCCACTTCCGCTTTACCAGAGGGCGCTTCATTTTCCTTCACCACAAAACCACCGCCAACCGAGTAGTAGGTTTCTGCAAGGGAGTCACTATTATGGAATGTTGCCAGGAAACTCAGGGCATTGGGATGGAACGGCAGCGATTCCCCGTATAAAAATTCAATATCTTCTGCCGGGTTGAAATCAATTTCATGTTTACCCCCCAGGAGGATCTTCCGCATGATATGGATATCCGATATTTTGGCATTGATGCTGTGCACATCAAAACGCACGGGATCAGCACCGGATAAGCCCAACTGCACAGCGATATCAGTTCCATGCCCGATACCTGTTTTGGCCAGTGAGCCATACAACAGCACCTGAAGGGAACTTACCTGGTTCAACAACCCCTTTTCTTCCAGCATCGTTACAAATCGCTCGGCAGCCCGCCAGGGGCCAAGGGTATGGCTGCTGGATGGCCCCACCCCGATCTTAAACATATCAAAAACGGAAATTGCTTCGTGACCCAAGGTTTCGGTTTTTATTATTGAACATCAATAAGGTCTATACTGAAAATCAGATTGGATCCGGCAGGTACACCCGGAAGTGCGTTGCAGCCATAGCCCAGTGTCGGCGGCAGAAAAAGTTTAATGGAGCCTCCTTTCTGTATCAGGCCGAGGCCATATTGCCAGCCCTTGATCAGTTGGGAAAGCGGAAAAGCAGCTCCTGTAAGGTTTTGATCGAAAATGGTTCCGTTCTCAAGGGTGCCGGTATACTTAACCGTTACGTTAGAACTGGCTACCGGTGTGGTACCCGAACCGGGATTGAGGATTATGTAATAAAAGCCCCTTGAATCCAATGTGGCCGTAATCGAATGCGAACTGAGATAGCTTTGCAGGGAACTCATTTCCGCAGCCGTGGGTACACCGCTAGTATTCGGAACACAGTTATTTCCCGTATTGTCATTCGTATCCGACTTCAGGCAACCGCCCGTGATCAGTGTCACTAATAAAAATAATGTCCAGCTCAGGTGTTTTCTCATTTCAATAAGGTTTAAGCATCCGTATCCTTTTCCTTCATCTTCAGCTCCCGGAACAATTGTTCGTTTGTTTCCCATTTCAGGTGCATCCTGAAATAGGCAAAGAAGATGGCCGAACAGAATACCCCGATTAATACCGTAATAAACACATCCCCCGGAATATTTGATATCCGTGCATACCATTCCGGAAAAAACAAATACACAACGAAAATAAATAATACGATTGGTAAACTAAAAATCAGCGCCATCGGCAGCCCTCTCAGTAATTTGCTGGAGAAAGAACTATAGGCGGCACGGTCGCGTTCCCATTCCTCCAAAAACTTTTTTTCCCGGGCTGTCAGCATTTTGCAAAACTAAGACAATTCGCTTACTACTTTGTCATGTTGCGAATATCATGTAGGTTTGTCTGGTTCAATTCCCCGGCATGAAAATAGAACAACTGCTGGTTCAGCATTTTTATCAACACCGCCAGATTACCCTGCAGGGCCTGGGTACATTTACCTTATCACCGGATATTGCTTTGCCGGCTGATAATGACAAAGACAGTAACCTGCCGGAGAACGCCATTTCATTTGTCTACAATCCAAGGGCACAGGAGGATGATGAACTCATCAGTTTTATTGTTCAGCAAACCAGAAAAATCCGGCCCCTGGCTTCTGCCGATCTCGACTCCTACCTTGTTTTAGGTAAACAATTTCTGAATATCGGCAAGCCCTTTACTATTGAAGGGCTGGGGCAGCTTGAAAAAAATCAAAACGGCGAATACCAGTTCCGGCAGGGCCATTACAGTAATGCCCGTATCGAAGCGGCGCCGGCCGCGTTAAGAGAAAAAGCAGATGATCAGCATGTATCCTTTGCGGCTCCTGCCCCCCGGTCTTCCGGTTTTAAACCCATTCTGAAATACGGCCTCATTGCCATTGGCCTGGTGGGTATGGCCACCGCTGCCTGGTTTGTGCTGAAAAACAGGAAAGCACAAAAAAATACGGTTGCTTCCGAACAACCCCAGCCGGCGCCGGCTCCCGTAAAAACCGATACGGCTGCTGTTACCACCGCCCCTGCCGTTAAGAAAGATTCACTTGCTGCACCAGTCACAGACGGGTATACTTTCCGGATTGTGTTCAAGGAAACCATAAACAAGGCGGCTGCCCTGGCCCGCATGGATGACCTTACCCGCCGCGGCCATCATGTGATCATGTTCACGAAGGATTCGCTTACCTATAAACTCGCCGAACCGTTCAAACTGCCGCTGACGGATACGGCTCATATCAGGGATTCGCTCAACAAGTTTTATTACAGCAATAAGGCCTATGTTGAAGTATATTAACCCCGGTTATTACAGTTACCCCTATGCGTAAAGTAGCCCAAAACAAACTTTCGGTTTTATTTGCCCTGCTTTGCCTCCTGGATATTTATTTCTCCTGGTCGGGCTGGTTTTATGCCCATCTGATCAGCAAAGCTCTCCTGGTGCCGGTATTATTGAAGCTTTCCGGAACCGGTATACCAGTTCCGTACCTGCGCCTCCTGCAAACCGGTCTTTTCTTTTCCTGGATCGGCGATGTATTGCTGCTTTTTGATGGCCGCCATGAATTGTTTTTTATGGGAGGATTGGCCGCCTTTCTTACCACACATATTTTTTACATCATCTACTTCCTGCGTAAAAAGGGTTCGGCTCCTTCCCTCCTGCTGAAGCAGCCCTGGTGGATATTGCTCACTGCCGGCTATGGCATTGCACTGGTATGGATTTTATTTCCGCACCTGGGCGGCCTTACCCTTCCAGTTATCGTATATGCCACTGTGATTTGCTGCATGCTGCTGGCTTCCCTCCATGCATTTTATGGCGCAGCTGCCGGGGCCCGGCATTCTTACTGGCTCGGAGCCTTCCTCTTTGTACTGTCTGATTCGCTGCTGGCGCTGAACAAATTTTATCAGCCCTTCACCTATGCCGGCCCGCTGATAATGCTTACCTATTGCGGCGCCCAATATCTGATGGTAAAGGGGGTGTTGGGAGAGAAATAAACGGACCATAATTGCTGCTTTACAAGTTCAGCCCCCTCAACTGCTGGTACTGCCTGTAATTCTATCAGCCAATCCCTGCAACGGCCACAACCACGCCATGAGCCAGAAACTATGAGCCCTCCACCGTCCCCGCCCTGTTCTTCCTCCTGAAATAAACATATAGCGGAATCCCGATAGCTGTAAGAACAATCCCAAAAACTGAATTAATGATATGCGTTTTACCGCTGCGGTAGGCATCTATATCGGCATATAAGGTCATCACCAGGTAGAAGGCCGTGCACAGCAACGCTATCACCGGAACCACCGGATAGCCCCACACTTTATAGGGACGCACGGCATCGGGCATTTTTTTCCGCAACACAAATACGCCCGCCACCAGCATCAGGTTAAAAAGCCAGGTAACAAAAATGTACATATCAGCCAGGATATAAAAAGAACCGCTGAATACCATTACAATCATCCAGGCCAGGTGCAGCAGCATGGCATTACCCGGGGTATTGTAACGGGGCTGAATTTTACCGGCAAAGGAGAAGAAATTGCCTTCCCGGGCCATCGCAAAAGTCATACGCGGAGGAGCCAGGATACTGGCATTGGTAACACCCAGTACCGAGAGGCTGATCAGGAAGGCGATAATGCCGCCCCCTACTGTCCCAAAGGCCCTGGCCGCCGCATCGGAGGCCACCAGCTGCGATTTCGCCATTTCGTCTACCGGTAACAGGTAAAGCATGGCCGCACTGATCAGCATATAAATGACAATGCAGGTGAATAAACCCATGAACAGGCTGCGGGGGATATTGCGCTGCGGATCCCGGATCTCACCGGCAACATTGATCATATTTGCCCAGCCATCGTACGCCTGCAAGGCGCCGTTACTGGCTGCCACCAGGGCGGCAATCAGGGCAAAACCCGCGGGCCTTACCGAAACGGAGTTTTCACTGAAATGCGCAAAAGAACCTGCATGCGAAAAGAAAAGTCCGCCAGCCAGCAGCACGATGGCCAATACCTTGGCCGCGGTAAAGATCACCTGCAGGATGCCGCCGGTTTTGGTACTGCGGTAACTTACCATCGTGAGAACCACCAGCAGGATGATCGTGAGCATCTTCACCCCGAAATTCTCCAGCGGCATGATCTCCCCAATCAGCGGAACATGCAATACCATGGATTGTTCCAGGGCAGCACTGAAACGCGGCAGCTTAAAGAAGTATTCGATATACTGCGAACATATAAACGCAATCCCGGCGGTTCCCGCCGTATTGATAACTGCGAAATTGGCCCATCCATACAGATAGGCCCAGAACCCACCGTACATTTTGTGCATAAAATTGTACTGGCCGCCGGTTTCGGGCAGCATGGCCCCAACTTCGGCATTTACCATGGCAACAAATAGAGTGAGTACACCCCCGATTACCCAAACCAGCAGTATCTGTAAGGGGGAGCCCAGAAGGAACGCCATTTCGGCTGGCCGCATAAAAATTCCGGAGCCAATTACACTGCCGATTACCAGTGAGGTGGCGGTGTATAAACCGATGGTGCGTTTGAAGACAGGAGACTGCATGTACAATAAATGTACGAAACGGGGTTTAAACAACTGAAAATAAAGCGAATAATTATGCCTTTCCGTTGCAGGCTTGTTGAAAAGCTTTGTATATTGCAGCACCAAAAAAAGAGGGCCTCCTGTAGAAACAGGCGCCCTTTAACGATTGCTTGCTATATGAAAAATTCTTAAGGAATTACCTAATTCAGCGATTGCTTGCAATGACCCTTTAACGATGCTTTTTCAACGATTGCCTGCTATATGAATCATTGCATCGTAAAAGTACAATGATCCCGGGCACCTCCGCTGCCATTTCATTTCACTTTTGATGATGCCAAAACACCATCCGGGATTGTAAAACCCTTTACAGTAGCGGATTTTGTATAACTAAATTCATTATGTCCAACCGGTTTACCGATATATTATTTCAACTCATTCATGCCCTGGAAAAATCGGAAAAAAGGCATTTCAAGCTCTATATCAAACGCAGTTCGGCCAAAGAGGAGCTCAAAATCATCCAGTTATTTGATGCTATCAGTAAACTCAGGAGTTACGATGAAAAACAGTTACTGAAAAAACTGCCCGGCATCGAAAAGCCCCAGTTATCAAACCTCAAAACCCATCTTTACAAGGAAATATTATCCAGTCTGCGCCTGCTCAAAAGCACCGACAGCATTGATTTGCAGCTCAATGAGCAACATGATTATGCCCATATTCTTTACAAAAAGGGGCTCTTCCAGCAGAGCCTGCGCATCATCGAAAAAGCCAAGGAAACGGCCCGTACCCAGCAAAAATTCAACCACCTGGCCCAGCTGATAGCCCTTGAAAAACATATCGAAACCCTGCACATCACCCGCAGCATGCAGGAAAAAGCTGATGAACTGGCCACCGAGGCCCTGCAGGTGAGCCAGCGCACCGACACCATTGTAAAACTCTCCAACCTGGCTCTCCAGTTATATGGCTGGTATATCAAACATGGTCATGCCCGTGATGAAGAAGATGAGAAGGATATCAAGGCCTTTTTCAGTGCACACAGGCCCCCCGAAAACCTGAACAGCATGGGTTTTTATGAAAAACTTTACGGCTACCAGAGTTATACCACCTATGCATTTATCCGCCAGGATTTCCTGATGCATTACCGTTATACGCAGAAATGGGCGGATCTCTTTACCAACGATCCCTCCATGATCCGTATCGAAACAGGGCACTATATCAAGGCCCTGCATAACCTGATGAATGCCCATTTCGATCTTCGCAATCATCAGTTATTTGAAAAAACACTGGCCCGCTTTGAGGCATTTGCGGCTTCCGACAGGGTGCTGCATAACGATAACTTCAGGGTGCAGTGTTTTATATACATCAACAATGCCCGCCTGAACCAGCATTTCATGCAGGGTACTTTTCAGCAGGGACTGGAACTGATCCCCGTGCTCGAAAAGCAGATTGAAGAATATGATATCTACCTGGATCTTCACCGGGTGCTTGTGTTTAATTATAAGATGGCACTGATGCACTTTGGCAGCGGCAACTATTCGGAATGCATCGATTATCTCCACCGCATCATACATGAAAGTATGGATCTGCGCTACGATCTGCAATGCTATGCCCGCCTGCTGCACCTGCTGGCACATTTTGAACTGGGCAATTACGAACTGATCGAACCCCTCTCCCGCTCGGTATACCGGTTCATGAGCAAACGGAAAAATTTTACTGTGGTGGAAGAGGAAATGTTCAAATTCCTGCGCAAGCGCATCAAGGTGAGAAACCAGGAACTGTATACCGAACTGCAGGATTTCCTTCACCGCGTGAAAAAATTTGAGAAAAGCCGTTTCGAAACAAGAGCCTTCGCTTACCTCGATATCATTTCCTGGGTGGAAAGCAAGGTTTACCGCAAAACCATGAGTGAAGTGATCCGCGAAAAATACCTGCAGAGCCGGAAACGAAATTATCCGGATGGATAAATGAATAAACTGTAATTTCCCGGCATGGATAAAACGGATCTTCTGAAAGAACTGGCCGATCATAGCTATGTGATGCTACAGCCCTCTGCGGTGGCCGGTGTGGGCGTGTTTGCCATACGCGATATCCCGAAAGGATGCCGCGATATGTTCAGTCCGCCCGACCCCGCCGATGAGTGGCTTACCCTCTCCCGGGCAGAAGTGGATAGCTTGCCCGGTCACAGTCGTTTTCTTATTGGCAATTATTGCCTTTTTGATGAAGAGAACTACTACGTTCCTGCCCGCGGCTTTAAGAAAATGGACCTCTCTCTCTTTCTCAACCATGCCGATGAGCCCAATATCCGTTCCATCCATGATGGAGATTATTTTGAAGCCCTCCGGGATATCAAAGCAGGGGAAGAATTGTTTTTAGATTACGGAGAAATTGTGCAGGAATAATCAGCTGCTCAGCAATAAAAAGTCCCTTCCGCATTGCTGCAGAAGGGACTTCCTGTTCGTTCTCATTTTCGTATTAATAACCACCCATGCCACCCATATCAGGTGCACCATGGCTATGCGGTTCTTCTTTCTTCGGTTTATCAGCGATCACGCATTCGGTGGTGAGCATCATACCGGCGATAGAAGCGGCATTTTCCAGTGCCACACGGCTTACCTTGGTAGGATCAATTACACCGGCTTTGAAGAGGTTTTCGTATTCTTCTGTACGGGCATTGAAACCAAAGTCAGCCTTTCCTTCGCGGATTTTCTGCACCACGATGGAACCGTCGATACCGGCATTGCTGGTTAAGCAGCGGATCGGCTCTTCCAGGGCACGGCGAACGATAGACATACCGGTTTGTTCGTCCTGGATCTGGCCCCTCACTTTCGTATCAAGACTGGAAGCGGCACGGATATAAGCCACGCCACCGCCCGGTACAATTCCTTCTTCCACGGCCGCACGGGTAGCATGCAGGGCATCATCCACCCGGTCTTTCTTTTCTTTCATTTCGGTTTCGGTAGCAGCACCGATATACAGTACAGCCACCCCACCGGCTAATTTAGCCAGGCGTTCCTGTAATTTTTCTTTATCGTATTCAGAAGTGGTTACTTCAATCTGGGCCTTGATCTGGTTGATTCGGGCCGTGATATCAGCTTTCTTTCCTTTTCCACCTACGATCGTGGTATTGTCTTTGTCGATGGTAATGCTTTCAGCAGTGCCCAGGTAGGTCAGGTCGGCATTTTCCAGTTTGTAACCCTGCTCTTCGCTGATAACGGTTCCGGCAGTGAGGATAGCAATATCCTGCAGCATTTCTTTACGGCGGTCGCCAAAGCCCGGAGCTTTCACAGCAGCCACTTTGATGGTGCCACGCAGTTTATTCACCACCAGGGTAGCCAGGGCTTCGCCTTCGAGGTCTTCAGCAATGATCAGGAGCGGACGGCCGGATTGGGCCACTTTTTCAAGGATATGCAGGATATCCTTCATATTGGAGATCTTCTTGTCGTAGATCAGGATATAGGGGTTGCTGAGTTCAGCTTCCATTTTTTCGCTGTTGGTAACGAAATACGGACTGATATAACCACGGTCGAACTGCATACCTTCCACGATATCCACGTAGGTTTCGGTTCCTTTGGCTTCTTCCACCGTGATCACCCCTTCTTTACCCACTTTGGCAAAAGCCTCGGCAATCAGCTTACCGATGGTTTCATCGTTATTGGCGGAGATGGTAGCTACCTGCTGGATCTTCTTGCCATCATTTCCCACCGTTTGGCTTTGTCCTTTCAGGTGTTCCACCACCAGGGATACGGCTTTATCAATTCCCCTCTTCAGATCCATCGGGTTGGCGCCGGCGGCCACCATTTTCAAACCCTCGCTGATGATGCTCTGTGCCAGCACTGTAGCGGTGGTTGTACCATCACCGGCGATATCAGCGGTTTTGGAAGCCACTTCTTTCACCATCTGGGCGCCCATATTTTCGATAGGGTCTTCCAGTTCAATTTCTTTAGCAACCGTAACACCATCTTTTGTAACGGAAGGAGCGCCAAATTTGCGTTCGATCACCACGTTACGGCCTTTGGGGCCCAGGGTTACTTTTACGGCATCAGATAAGGTATCAACGCCCTTTTTCATTTTATTGCGGGCTTCGATATCAAAAAATATCAGTTTAGACATAACGCTATTAAGTTTTAAAGTTTGGTTTATTGAGTAAGGAACCGTTGGGTTCCCGGTTGCGAATGTTCAGTTGCCGGTGCTGTTACCCGATCTTCATCAGGATATCAGAAGCACGCATCATCAGGAGTTCCTCTCCTTCGAGGCTGATTTCGGTACCGGCATATTTGCCATACAAAACAACATCCCCTACTTTTTGCTTAACGGGTATGATGTTACCGGTTTGTTCGGCATATTTACCGGGGCCCACGGCCACAACAGTACCTTTCTGGGGTTTTTCTTTTGCTGTATCCGGTATAATGATACCGCCCGCAGTTTTTGTTTCAGCAGCAGCAGGCTTCACGAGCACCCTGTCATCGTACAGCTCGTAACTTGCAACTTTTTTAGCCATAGTTCTATTGTTTTTAGTTTTGATTGAATGAATTGATGATCCCGGAATTCCGGGGCGCAAAGGTACAGCCATTTCCGTACCAAGCCGTTAAATATTGGCGGCTTGTCAGTTATTTGGCATTTAATACTCAAAATCACATACTTATCTTGAAAAATCGACAGCACCGCAAGGAATTTTTGTCAGTTCTCTGATTTACAGGCTCCTGCGGTAAATTGGGAAACCTTCCCGGTTCTTTACTACATTTGCACCTCAAAAAGTTCCTTGCAGCATGATCAGCAGAAGAAATATCCGGGTAAAAGTGATGCAAACCCTTTACAGCATTGAGCAGTTGAATGGAGAAATCAAGCCCGGGGAGCCCGATACCATCCTGGCCGGTAAAATTGAACTGAGCCGCCAGCTTTTCACTTACCTGGTATATTTTGTAACCGAAGTGGCCCGCTATGCCGAAACCGATGCCCGCCAGCGTGCCTCCAAGCACCTCCCCTCCGCCAGTGATCTTTCCGTAAATACCAAGATTGCCGGTAATGAGGTTTTGTGGACCATCCTGGAGCAGCCGGGCTTTAAGACCGCTGTAAATACCTTTAAACCCGGGCGGGATCTGGATGCCGAATTGCTCAGAAAACTCTACCTGCAACTGGTTGAAACCGGGGAATACAGGGAGTATATTGCCGAATCCTCCCGTAACAAGAAAGAAGAAAGAACCATCCTGGAATTCATTTTTTCGGGGCTGCTGCTGCCCAGCGAAGATTTTATCAGCCATGTGGAAGAAAAATTCATCAACTGGGATGATGATGCCGAGATGATGAGCCAGCTGGTGCCCGGTTACCTCCAAAAACCCGTGCAATATGATTTTGGCGATATCCTCAGCAAGGATAAGCGGGAATTTGCCAGGAGCCTGCTCCATACGGTGCTGGAAAAGAAAACCATGAGCATGGACCTTATCAAACCAAAACTGAAAAACTGGGATGCAGAGCGCATCGCCGCAATCGACCTGATTATACTGCAGATGGGCGTTTGCGAGTTCCTGTATTTTGAAACGATCCCTACGAAGGTAACCATCAATGAATACATCGACCTGGCCAAGGAATACAGCACGGTGCAAAGCGGACAGTTTGTAAACGGACTGCTGGATAATATTCACAAAGAACTGTTAAGCCAGGACAAGATCCATAAAAAGAACTTCCGGGATGCCGGCTAAGACGGATCAGCTCATTTGATTTTTATACCTTTACCTAAATTTTCTACCGGATGAAGAAATACTTTTTGGTGCTGGCGCTTCCGGCCCTGCTGGTGGCCTGCGATATCAAACGAAAAGACAAAGTGGCCGATGATACCGGGGCGCAATATGAAAGAATGCTGAAAGACAGTACAGAAGTGCAGGTGATTGATACTGTTTACAATTTTGACAAAGTAACGGACGGAGAGAAAGTGGAGTACAGCTATCGTTTCCGGAATACCGGTAATAAGCCCCTGGTGATAACGAGCGCCACCGCCAGTTGCGGTTGCACCGTTCCCCAAAAACCCGAAAGGCCCATTCTGCCGGGTGATACCGGTTTTATTAAAGTGGTGTTCGACAGCAAGGGGCGTGTGGGTACAGCACATAAAACCATTACGGTGCGCTCGAATGCCAAACCGGCCTTCCCCGAGTTATTGCTGACAGGGGAAGTGATGGCAAAGGATTAATACGGTTTCATTTTTCATCGCTATAAATCACAACTATTAAATAAGCAACATGGAATTTTTAAGTTTTTTCTTAATGACACCCGATCCGAATGGTAAGGGAAGCAGTTCAATGACACTGGTAATGATGGGGATGATGATCCTGGTTTTCTGGTTATTTATGATTCGCCCCCAGGCCAAGAAGGCCCGCAAACAAAAAGATTTTATCAATAACCTCCAGAAAGGTGATAAAATTGTTACCATTGCCGGTATTCATGGCACGGTTAACAAAATCAATGAAGACGGCACCCTGATGCTGGAAACCAGTCCCGGCAGCTATATCAAACTCGAAAAAAGCGCTATCAGCCTGGAGTGGACGGCCAATATCAATAAGCCGGCTATCGAAACCAAAAAATAAGAATAACCATTTAACAGATAATTTACCGGGATTGAGTTTACCTTCGATCCCGGTTTTTTTTGCTGATCGTTACTTATTGGACACCTGTCATGAACTATCCACCATAAACTTTTAACGCACCCCCATGCTTCGCATAGGTATCACCGGAGGAATTGGCAGTGGCAAATCCACGGTATCAAAAATATTTGAAACACTGGGCATCCCGGTATATTATGCCGATGAAGCTGCCAGGCGTATCATGAATGAAAGTGCTGTGATACGGGAGCAGCTTATTGAAAATTTTGGGCCAGCCGTCTACGATGGTCACCTGCTTAACCGTAAAAAGCTGGCCGAACTCGTTTTCAACAACCCCTGGCGGCTCAGCCTGCTAAACCAGGTGGTGCACCCGGTAACCATTGCCGATGCCGAAGCATGGATGCAGCAACAGCAGGCGCCCTATGCCATCAAGGAAGCCGCCCTTATTTTTGAAACCGATGCCAGCAAGCATCTCGACCTGGTGATTGGCGTATATGCCCCTGCTCCCCTGCGTATCCGGCGTGTGATGCAGCGGGATGGCATCAGCCGCGATGAAGTGATGGCCCGCATGAACAAACAGATAGATGAGGTAATCAAAATGCGCCTCTGCGATTTTGTACTCACCAATGATGAACAGCAATTACTGATTCCGCAGGTGCTGGCCCTCCACAAAGACCTTTTGCAACGTTCCGCTTCAAAATAAAACCATGGAAAAAATAAATATTGCTGAGAAAATGAGCCTGTTCAGCGACTACTGGAATCCCCGGATTATCGGCGAACTGAACCAGCAACAGGTAAAAGCTGTAAAGTTCAAAGGAGCGTTTGTGTGGCACCAGCATGAACAGGAAGATGAGCTCTTCCTGGTGATCCGTGGCAGTTTCAATATGGAATTCAGGGACCGGACGGTAACCCTCCGCGAAGGCGAGTTCATTATTGTGCCCCGCGGCACCGAACACCGGCCCGTAGCCCAGGAAGAAGTGGAAGTATTGCTTTTTGAACCGGCCGCCACTATCAATACCGGTGATGTGCAACATGCCTACACGAGAAACAAACCAGCCTATATTTAAGCCCCGCTTAATTTGCGCTTCGCTACCAGCCTGCCTGCTTTGCGCCGAACTTATTTAGTTTGTAACTTTAAGCAATGAAAATCCTCTCGGCAGCACAGTTCCGTGAATGGGATGCCTATACTATTGCCCATGAACCCATTTTGTCGGTTAACCTGATGGAAAGAGCCGCCAATGCCTGTTGCGAATGGCTGCTGCTGCGGAACTGGAAGGAGTTTCATTTCAGGATTTTTTGCGGCAAGGGAAATAATGGCGGCGATGGCCTGGCCATTGCCCGTTTGCTGATGGGCAATAATTGCCTTGTTACGGTTTACATTGTAGAGGAGGGAAATTTCGGGAGCCCGGATTTTCAGCTCAACCTGGAGCGGCTGCATGCCATCAGCAAGGATATTCATTTTTTGCAATCGGCTGATTTTTTCCCGGCGCTCGATGGTAACGATATCGTAATTGACGCCCTGTTCGGTACAGGTTTGAACAAACCCCTCACCGGTATTTATGCAGCCCTCATCAATCATATCAATCGGCAGGCCAGCCGGGTCATTGCCATTGATCTGCCGAGCGGGCTTTTTGCCGACACTTCTTCCAAAAACAATCCAGTAATCAGCGCCGGCACCACGCTCTCCTTTCAGCAATACAAGCTGGCCTTCCTGATGGCCGAGAATGCCGGTTATTGCGGTGAAATTGTGATACTGGATATCGGGCTGGATCCGGACTTCCCGGCCCGCCAGGATTTTGTATACTCTTTCAGTTTTGAAAATGAGGTACGGGCTCTGTACCGCCCCCGCAGTCCCTTTGCGCACAAAGGCAGTTTCGGACATGCGGCCCTGTTTGCCGGCAGTTACGGAATGATGGGCGCCGCCATACTGAGTGCTGCCGCCTGCTTACGCGGGGGTGCCGGAAAACTCACCTGCCATATTCCAACCTGCGGCTACCAGGTGCTGCAGACAGCTATTCCCGAAACCATGTGCCTCACAGCGGGTGAAAATTATTTAGCAGCAGCACCTCTCAGCCAGCGATATGATGCCATTGGCATCGGCCCCGGCATTGGCCAGCATTCCTCGCACAAAGAATTACTGGAAATGATTTTCCGGCAGGCTTCCTGCCCCCTGGTGATTGATGCGGATGGACTCAATACCATCGCCCGCTATCCTGAATTGCTGCAACAGATTCCCGCAGCTACCATAATCACACCGCATCCCGGTGAGTTTGACAGGCTATTTGGAAAAACAGAGAATGATTTTGAAAGACTGGAGCTGGCGATAAAAAAAGCGGTGGAACTTTCTATTTACATTGTGCTGAAAGGTCATTTCACCTGCATCTGTACCCCCCGGGGTAAGGGGCATTTTAACACTACCGGCAACCCGGGCATGGCTACGGCGGGCAGCGGGGATGTGCTCACGGGGCTGCTCACCGCACTACTGGCACAGCATTACCCGCCTGTTGCAGCAGCTGTTATGGGGGTATACCTGCACGGGCTGGCGGGCGATATTGCCCTGCGCCATCTATCTCCCGAAAGCCTGCTGGCGGGTGATATTATCCGCCAGTTACCGGATGCATTCCGCAAGATAGCTGCTGAACATTCCCTCTGAAAAAACAACTAAATGGCGAGGATCATCTGCCGGCAGTATCCCGCTGATTTTCGTTCCTGGAAAAATTTACGGCGCCGGGTTCCTTTTAAATAAGGTTAACTGAATGTAAATCATTCCCTGTATTCTCAACATCCCGCTCCTTCATCGTAAATTTAGAAAAACGGCTGTATGAGCATCCCTGCCTTCTGGCAATACCCGGCTGAAAAATTGTTGGCTGAACTGCAGAGCAGCACCCAAGGCCTTTCTGATGAGGAGGCTTTGCGGAGGCTGGCAGCCACCCGCAGCGGGCAGAAGAAAATAGCTCCGCTTACAAAAGATATCTTATTATTTATCGGGCAATTTAAAAGCCCGCTCACGCTCCTTTTGGTAGCGGCCGTTATACTCTCGCTCTTTCTGGGCGAAACATCGGATGTTTTCATCATTCTGTTTATTTTGCTGGCCACCGGGGTGATGAGTTTTTTACAGGAACGGCATGCCGGACTGGCGGTGGAAAAGCTCCGCTCGCTTATCCGCAGTAAGGTAAAAGTAATACGAAACAATACTGTAAAAAGCGTTTTTTCGGAGGAAATCGTTGCCGGAGATATTTTACAGTTTGCCGCCGGTGATATCATTCCGGCTGATTGTTTATTACTGGAAGAAAATGATCTCCATGCCAATGAAGCTTCGCTCACCGGCGAAACCTACCCGGCCGAAAAAGAAGTGGGCCCTGTTGATGCCACTACCCCGCTCAACAAGCGCAGCAATGTTCTTTTCGAAGGCACCAGTGTAGTAAGTGGCAGCGGAAAAGCCATAGCGGTACTCACGGGAAAGGATACGGTGTTTGGGGCTCTCTCTGCAAGTCTGACCCGGGCTCCCGAGGAAACTGTATTTGAAAAAGGTATCCGGCGTTTTGGTTTTTTGCTGATGCAGATTACGATTGTGCTGGCGATCATCATCCTGGTGGTGAATATCTATTTTCACCGTCCGCTGATTGATTCCTTATTATTTGGATTGGCCCTTGCGGTGGGGATGGCGCCGGAGCTCCTGCCGGCTATCATGACCATCGCCATGAGTGCCGGTTCCCGACGGCTCGCCGCCAGGAAAGTGATCGTTAAAAAATTATCCTCAATTCAGAACCTGGGTGAAATCAATCTGTTTTGTTCTGATAAAACAGGAACACTCACGGAAGGCATATTACAGGTGGCGGGTGTAAACGGGATTGACGGAAAGGAGCAGCCGGTGGCCCGCCAGCTGGCCTATCTCAATGCTTATTTTGAAACAGGTTTCAGTAATCCTATGGACGATGCGCTCCGGGCCCTCCCGGCTGTTTCGGCCGATGGTTACACTAAAACCGACGAGATTCCTTATGATTTTATCAGGAAGCGGCTGAGCGTTTTTGTGGCAAATGGACCATCCTGCCAGCTTATAAGCAAAGGCGCTGTGAGTACGATTCTTTCCATTTGTGATAAGGTGTTGCTGCCCGGTGGCGGATATGGAAGGCTGGCGGATTACCGTCAGCAGATTGATGAACTTTATCTTCTTTACAGCCAGCAGGGATTCCGCACCATCGGCATCTGTTTCAAAAATTATGAGCAGGCTGTCAAAATCACAAAGGCGGATGAGCAGGAGATGATATTTGCCGGTTTTGTATTGCTGGCTGATCCGGTGAAAGAGGGGGTTGCCGGTGTGCTGAATGACCTGAAAAGAAATGGGGTGGCGCTCAAAATTATCACTGGAGATAATAAACTGGTGGCGGCCTACATTGCTGAAAAAATAGGGCTGCACCCGGTTACCTGCATTTCGGGCAGCGATCTCAGCAATATGAGTCCTGAAGCCATGGTACACCAGGTGCAGGCAGCCAATGTTTTTGCCGAGATTGAACCGCAGCAGAAAGAAGCCATCATCAAAGCCCTCCGGAAATCAGGCAATGCAGTGGCCTACATGGGTGATGGGATCAATGATGTGGCTGCCATCAATGCGGCTGATGTGGGGATCTCCACCAACAATGCCACCGATGTGGCCAAAGATGCCGCAGATGTGGTGTTACTTGAAAAAGACCTGGCGGTTTTAAATGATGGTGTTATTGAAGGCCGGCGCACTTTTCTCAATACCCTCAAATATATCTATACCAATACCAGCGCCACTTTTGGAAATATGTTCAGTATGGCCGGCGCTTCTATTCTCCTGCCCTTCCTGCCCATGCTGCCGCAACAGATTCTGATGACGAATTTCCTCACAGACTTTCCCTACATGGCCGTGGCAGCCGATAATGTGGATAAAGAACAGTTGCAGCGTCCGCAAAAATGGAACCTCCGGCAGCTCAAAAATTTTATGATCGTTTTCGGCCTGCACAGTTCCTTGTTTGATTACCTGACTTTCTTTTTGCTTTACAGGCTCTTCCGGTCGGAAGACCTATTCCATACCGGCTGGTTCATTGAATCGATTGCCACGGAGCTGCTGATTCTCTTTGTGGTTCGTACACACAAATCGCTGATCAGGAGCCGGCCCGGTAAATTGCTGATCGGGTTAAGTTTCCTGGCCCTGCTGATCACCCTGCTGCTTCCCTTTATGCCTTTTGCTGCGGATCTTGGCTTTGTGGTGCCCCCGCTGAAATTAATGGGTATTATTATGGGTATTCTCTTTTTATACCTGGTTACGGCCGACCTGATCAAGGTCTTCTTTTTCCGGAAAACAGCTGTTTGAGAAAAAGGTCAGGGTTTGAGCGTGCTGGCTTCAAAATCCATGTAAAGATGAACTTACCACTCATAACCTGCAACCAGCAACCCCCAACCCGCCGGTTCCCCGGTCTTTTTTAAGTAAAACCGCCGATTTCATCCCTTTTCTGCCTCATTTCCCCTATTTTTGCCGTCCAAAATTCTGCATAATCACTATGACAAATTTGATCTACGCCGTTCCGGCGATGGGTGTAATCGGACTGCTTTACACCTTATTGAAATTCAATTGGGTAAGCAAACAGGACGCCGGTTCTGATCGGATGAAAGAAATCAGTAATTACATCGCCGAGGGCGCCATGGCTTTCTTGAAAGCAGAATGGAAAATCCTCAGCTATTTTGTAATTATTGTTGCGCTTTTACTCGGCGTAATGAGTATGAGTAATTCACACAGTCACTGGAGTATCGCCCTGGCTTTTGTTTTTGGTGCGGTATGCAGTGCCTTTGCCGGTTATATCGGTATGAAAGCTGCTACCAAGGCGAATGTGCGCACAGCCCATGCCGCCCGTACCAGCCTGAGTAAAGCACTGAATGTGTCTTTTACCGGAGGTGCGGTGATGGGACTGGGTGTTGCGGGTCTGGCCGTGCTCGGTCTGGGTGGCCTCTTCATTATCCTGAAAATGCTGTTTGCCCCCGAAGCAGCCGCCAACAGTGAAGAAATGGTACGTACCATCGAAGTACTCACCGGCTTCAGTCTGGGTGCCGAAAGTATTGCTCTCTTTGCCCGTGTGGGCGGTGGTATTTATACCAAGGCTGCCGATGTGGGCGCCGACCTGGTGGGTAAAGTAGAAGCCGGTATTCCCGAAGATGATCCCCGTAACCCCGCTACCATTGCGGATAATGTGGGTGATAACGTGGGTGATGTGGCCGGTATGGGCGCTGATCTTTTCGGCTCTTATGTGGCTACCGTACTGGCAACCATGGTACTGGGACAGGAAACCGTTTCTACAGATAATTTCGGTGGCTTTGCGCCCATCTTATTACCGATGCTGATTGCCGGTGTGGGTATCATTTTCTCGATCATCGGCACCTTCTTCGTTCGCATCAGTGAATCGGCTGGTATCAATACTTCCAATGTTCAAAAAGCATTAAACATGGGTAACTGGGGTTCGATTGTTCTTACCGCCTTTGCCTGTGCCGGACTGGTATACTTTATTCTCCCCGAAACGATGAGCCTGCGTGGTCATGATTTTACCCGTAACGGGGTATTGGGTGCCATTGCAGTTGGACTCGGTGTGGGAACCCTGATGAGTATCATCACAGAATATTATACTGCCATGGGCAAACGCCCGGTAATGTTAATTATCCGTAAATCAGCAACAGGACATGCCACAAACGTTATTGGCGGGCTGGCTGTGGGTATGGAAAGTACCTTCCTGCCGATCCTGGTACTGGCAGCGGGTATCTGGGGCTCTTATGCCTGCGCAGGACTTTATGGTGTTGCCATTGCCGCTGCAGGTATGATGGCCACAACCGCTATGCAACTGGCAATTGATGCTTTTGGCCCGATCGCCGATAATGCGGGTGGTATCGCCGAAATGAGCGAACTGCCGAAAGAAGTGCGTGAAAAAACCGACGTGCTGGATGCCGTGGGTAATACCACTGCTGCTACCGGTAAAGGTTTTGCCATTGCCTCTGCCGCCCTCACCGCCCTGGCACTCTTTGCTGCCTTTGTGGGTGTGGCCGGAATCAAAGGCATTGATATTTACAAAGCACCCGTACTGGCATCTCTGTTCGTGGGTGGTATGATCCCCTTTATTTTCTCATCACTGGCCATCCGGGCGGTGGGTGAAGCGGCTATGAGCATGGTGGAAGAAGTGCGCCGCCAGTTTCATTCCATTCCGGGTATCATGGAAGGAAAGGCCAAACCCGAATACGACAAGTGTGTGGCCATCAGTACTGATGCCTCTATCAAGAAAATGATCGGACCGGGAGCATTTGCAATTATTTCCCCGCTGGTGATCGGGTTCATTATCGGCCCCGAAGCCCTTGGTGGATTCCTGGCCGGTGCCACCGTTAGCGGCGTGCTGCTGGGTATGTTCCAGAACAATGCGGGTGGAGCCTGGGACAATGCCAAGAAATCATTTGAAAAAGGCGTTGAAATCAACGGTGAAACCTATTACAAAAAATCTGAGCCGCACAAGGCTTCCGTAACCGGTGATACGGTTGGTGATCCGTTTAAAGATACATCCGGACCGTCTATGAATATCCTTATCAAACTCATGAGCATCGTGAGCCTGGTAATTGCTCCCACCCTTGCAACCATTCACGGTAAAGCTGAGTCTAAGGAACAAGTATCAGAAATTAAGAAGGAAATTTCTATTGTGAAGACCGACAGCGGCAATAATGCCACCATCACCGTTACGGCTGATAAGGAAAAAATGGCCAGCAGTTCAGATCAACTGGTTGATGCGCTGGTGAAAGACGGTTTAATTCAGAAAGAGAACTATACCATATCAGTGAAGAAAGATAAGCTGATCCTCAACGGAACAGAACAGCCGGTAAATGTGTATGGTAAATACAAAGGGCTGATAGAAGCTGTGGGTGGCGATAATTTTGAACTGAAGAACAGCCAGAAATAAGTCTAATCAAGAACCATTATACCGAAAGCCCTGATGTTTCCACATTGGGGCTTTTTTGTGCCCCGGTTTGAAATAGTTAACAAATTTTAAAAATTACAGGAACGGATTTGCTAATTACGAGTAAAATCGTATTTTGCGCTACGAAATATATCGTAATATGAATACTGTAAAGAGTTTGAAGCCCACGGAAAGTGAACTGGAGATCCTGCAGGTACTGTGGGATAAGGGGCCATGTACCGTACGCACGGTACATGAAGAGTTGTTGAAAACCAAGGAATCGGGGTATACCACCACCCTCAAACTGATGCAGATTATGTTTGAGAAAGGCCTGGTAAGCCGGGACGACAGCAGCAAAACCCATATTTACGAAGCTGCCGTCAGCCGGGAAAAAACCCAAAAACAGTTTCTGAACAAAATGATCGATACGCTTTTTGCCGGCTCCTCCACCAACCTGGTTTTGCAGGCTTTGGGGGGGCATGCTGCCAGTGAAGCCGAGCTGGAAAAGATCCAGGAACTGATAAACCAGTTGAAAAAAGACAAATAACCCTGCTTAACCGCTTATGAACACGATATCGTACAGTTTTACCATGGCGATGCTGCACAGTTTGTGGCAGGGAGCCGGATTATGGCTGCTGTACAAGGTTTTTGCGGGCTGGCTGCCGTCCAACCAGCCCCTGGCCCGGCGCAACCTGCTGTTCATAACCCTTCTTACGCAACTGGGTCTTTTTATCCTCACGGCCTTCATTTATTATACGGCCCCCGCTGTGGCACCTACCCTTCTCATCACCGACGCAGTGGGTTTACCGGATGACCGGCTGGCAATCGTCACCACGGGTTTATTTTATACCTATCTTTTTGTGATCGGGTATAAGTGCATGAAAGCCATTTATACCTGGTTTCGTTTCCGCCAGCTCTCGGCCAGCGGCTTACAAAAGCCCGGTATTGAATTGCGCCTTTTCACCGAACAAAGGGCCCTGCACTATGGCATTAAAAAGAAAGTGAAACTCTGGTTCAGCAGCACCATTCAAACACCGGTTACGTTTGGCTACTTCAAACCTGTAATCCTGCTGCCGCTGGCCCTGGTGAATCATATCAGCGTACAACAGGCCGAAACACTGATTCTGCACGAGCTGGCCCATATCCGTAACAACGATTACCTGCTGAACTGGTTATTACTGGCCACCGAAAATATTTTCTTCTTCAATCCTTTTGTTCGCTGGTGCTGTAACCAGGTGCGGCTGGAGCGGGAAAAGAACTGCGATCTGAATGTGATTGCTTTCGATTACCCGGCTACCAGCTATGCCGAAACCCTGCTGATGGCAGAACGGATCCGGCAGACGGTTCCGGCCTTTCAGCTGGCTGCGGTGCAGCAGAAACAACAACTGCTCCAACGCATACGTTTTTTCTGCCAGCAGGAACCCGCCTCAGCCCGGGGGCGTTTCCGTATCGCCCTTCCCCTGCTCACCCTGCTTACCGGTGGCCTGCTGCTTTCATCGGTGCTTTTTTTTACGCAGCGTTATGCCCTCACCGGTAAAGGGCTCTCTGAGCTTTCCTATACCGGTAACCTCTCAGCACCCGCTACCGCTTCCCTGCCTGTAAAAAATAACACCGAACTGGCGCTGAAGAAAATTGTGAATAACATTACGCTGAAAATGGCTCCTGTACTAGCCGCAAATGGCCCCGTACTGGAAAAAAAGATAAAAGACCTGGCACCCGTAATAAATAAATTCGCTGAAAAGGCAGAAGCCTTTGGCCAAAACCTTGAAAAGCAGTTTGCCGTAACGCCGGTAGCCCAAAAAGAAATTGACAGTGTTGGCAGTGAAATCATAGTGCAGGAAGAAAATACCGGTATCAACGGAGCTGCCCTGAAAGTATACCGTATGATTTACCGGAATGGTGAATGGAAAATGGTGCCCGAGTGGATGGCTACCTCCAGGGAAATTAATAACGATTCTGCTCCTGCCCGCCGCAAGAAAGACAGTTCCCGCAGAAGAGTGCTCGAAGCACAATAACTATTGCTGAATAAACTCTCTTCCTTCCAGGAAAATCCCTTTCAAACTGCTGCAGGTGGTTGTATTTACCTGAGCTGCACAGCAACTGTACAAATTAAAAGGATGAAAAGTATTCCAGCAAGCCCCCAACTTGCCTGACAGGCAGTAGCATCGCCAGCACTAAAAAACCGCCATAAGGCGGTTCGGTATTTTAAATAAATTTTTATTACCAGAGATTGCGCGGGCAGGAATCGCCGTACTTGTTCCCCAGGAGGAAGCCAATCATGATTTCATGCGTTCCCTTGGTATAGGTTTGCAACCGGCTGTTGGAAGCATGCTCGTAAGCATAACTGATGTTGAAGAAGTTGGCAATATTCATACCGATCATACCGGAATAGCCGCCCACAAAATCCGAATACCGGTAGCTGCCACCGATCCAGAGAAAATCTTCATACTGCAGCTTGATATTACCATGGACGCCCATGAGCTGCGGTTGCCAGTATTGAACCATCACGGAAGGCAATACGCTGATCTGGTCTGTCATAAAGAAACGGAAACCGGCGGTGCCAAAATAGTTGGGCGTATAATAGGTTCCGTATTTATTGTTCTTTACAAACTTGGCTTTATTGGGAATGATGTTCAGCACCGATATACCGGCGAAATACTTGGCGGAATAGAGCCATAAGCCCACTCCTATTTCGGGCATGATCTTACTCAATTCCTTATTGCTGTAACCGATGGCCGGGTCATTGGGATCGAGGCTGCCCCATACGATCTTAGACTGATCCAGGCTTACGCTCGACATGCCCAGGTTGATCCCCGCTGATAATGCCGTACGCGGGCCCAGCGGCTTATGATAGGCATAGGAAAGCGCCACCGACCAGCGGTTCAGGTACCCGGCTTTGTCGTTCATGGCCTGCAGCCCCAGCCCATGATGCGGCGGAGAGGTGGCATATTCATCCCAGTATTTTTTACCCCGGGGATTTTCACCGGGAATTTCAAAGGAATTGATGTTAGTGCGGAGGTCTTTTTTATTCAACGGACCATGAATATCAAAATATGCCGTAACCGGCGCTCCGTTGATACCGCTCCATTGTTTGCGGTAACTGAGTTTCACGTCAGTATAATTCTCAATACCTGTGATGGCAGGATTCAGAATATAGTTGTTCAGAATATACTGGGTGTAATAGGGCTTTGCCTGGCCAAGCGCCCCCAGTGAAAAGAAAACAAAAACAGCCGTTCCCCAAAAAATTTTCTTCATGATTTCATTCGTTTATCACCTGTTCTGACAAAAGATTTGGCGCATTTAATTTCGTTTATTTCTCCAAAACAAAGTGTTAATGCGCTGAATAAATTCTTCTTCCTGCCGGCTTAAGCGGCAGGAAGAAGAATCCGGAATTACTTAATAATGGTTACATATCCCGTGATCGGATCGCGTCCGTTACCGGGTTCAATAATGTAATAGTATGTATCCAGCGGCAATGGTTTCCCTTTCAGGGTACCATCCCAGGGCTTGTTATACCCCCTTGATTCAAATACCAGCTGACCGCTGCGGGTGAATACCTGTACATGGTTGTCCGGATAGGTGTTCAGGTAATCGATCCGCCAGGTATCATTGATACCATCATTATTGGGTGTGAAGGTATTCGGGATAACCGGGAATTTAAGGAGTTTCACAAATACCACATCACTGGCCTTACAGCCGCCACGGGCAGTAACCGTTAACGTATAGGTCATATCCGTTTGCGGCTTATCCACTTTTACATTCTTTATTTTATTATCAATCAGGTATTGATTCGGCGTCCACAGGTACTGCGGATCATTGGCAAACACATCCGGTTCCAGGATGATGGTACCACCTTCCAGCACATAGCGGTCGGGACCAGCATTCACATGCGGGTAAGGATACACGGTGAAGGTTTTCACAATCGTGTCACTGTTACAACCAATGCTGTTCACTACGTAATAGGTTACGTTATAGGTGGCGGTATCTGCATACGTGTGGGTTACAGGGTTCACCAGGTAAGGAGTGCCATCACCCATATTCCAATGCCATTCGTTTACGATACCGTCTTTACCATCGCTGTTATCCCTGAAGGTGGCCGACTGGAACTGGCAAACACTGGGCTGATCCGTGGTAAAATCGGCCTTGGGCTGCGGATGAATGGTATTGAGCACTACGATTGTTTCACTTGAGCAACCGATACCCGAGGGTGTGAGCGCTACGGTGCTGCGGGCTGTGAGTTTTACATTGAATGGCCCGGTGCTGGTAAACTGATGAACCGGGTGTACCTGGTTAAAGGTACCCGTAGCATCTCCGAAATCCCATACAAATGTCATATCGCTCAAAGTGCCGCCTGATAAAGTGGAGTTGTTGGTGAACTTAACCACCGCATTGGGGATACAATAACTTGATTTATCCACGCTAAAGGCCGGAACCGGATAGGGATTCACCGAAATCTGCCCCTGTGCCTGTGCCTTAACGCAGGCATTACCGGATGTGAGGACCGTATAGGGGAACACACCACCCGTAACCGGCGTGGGTGTGCCCGAAATGGTGAGTTTGTTTCCACTTACGTTATAAGTTACACCTGCCGGCAAACCTGTTACCGTTGCATTATTAGCGCCACCGCCTAATGTGTATTCAATATCCACCAGTGCCGTATTCACACAAACAGACTGGGTATCCGATTTGGGAGCGGATGTAAGGGCAATGGTATGATCAGGATTCACTGTGATGATTCCTGTTGCCTGGTCAACAGTACAGGTGTTACCCGTAGTTGTAACAGTATAGTTATAGGGTGAACCTGCTGCACTGCCGGGCGCTCCGGTAATCTTCACCTGGTTACCGGTTACGGTAAAGGTTACGCCTGCCGGCAGGCCGGTTACCGTAACACCGGTGGCTCCCCCACTGAGCGTGTAAATGATATCGGCAATATTGGCATTAACACAAAGTGTTTGCACATTATTAGCCGAATTGAGCGTAATATGGTGTTTCGGATCAACGGTCACGGGTTTGGAGAACGTAGTGCTGTTGCAACCGGATGTTGACACATTGAACATCTTCACCAGGAAGGTGCCCGGTGTGGCAAAGGTATGGGTGAAGGTAGAACCCGGCGCATGGTTTTCCAGTATGGTTCCATCGCCAAAATCCCATACCGTATTAGCCAGTGTTACAGAGGCCGGTGCGGTTGAGTTATCCGTGAACGAAGCCGGATCACCTTCGCAGATGGGCGACTGGTTGCTGAAGACAGCGTGGGCCGTATCCAGTACGGTGATCGTCTGGCTCAGTGTATCCACACAACCGGCAGCAGTGGAAGTATAGGTATACTTGATCGTATGTGTACCGATACCGGCAACCTGCGGTGAGAAGATGCCGCCCGGAGTGATGCCGGGGCCGGAGAATACACCTGAACCCGGTACCCCTCCTACTTCTGAAGCCTGCGTAATCTGGAAGGGCGGCACCAGGTAGCAGGTATTGGGAATGGGGTTGAACTGCACTTTGGGCGCGGCATTAACTGTGATTACTTTTGAAAGATCATTAAAGCAAATGGTACCGGAATAAGCTCTGACCCGGATCGTAAAGTTTTTGGTAAGCGGTGCCTGGAAGTTGGGATACAGGTGCTTGTAAACTTTACCGAAGAAAGGATTATCATCTGTATATACTACCGCCGGCTGGTTAACAAAATCCCAGATAATATCCAGCTTGGTAACATTACCAAAGTTTACAGAGGAGAGGTTGGTGATGGCAACCGAATCGTTGGCACAAAGCGTGGTGGGATTACCCACACTGAAATCGGCAACGGGATTAGCACCGTTGATGGTGATATCCTGCACCAGCGTGTCTTTACATCCAAAATTACTGGTGCTCACATGCGTTACATGATACACGCCAGTGGCGGTGTACAGGTGTACGCCATTTTTGGAGGTGCTGGTATTGAGCGGGCCGGAAGCCGGATCGCCAAAATTCCAGAAATACCCGGCATTATCAAATGTATCCGGTGCGGTGAGATGACTGGTATCAGTGAATGTGGTAGCCACGTCATTAATACAAACTTCCGGAACAATAAATCCTGTTTGCGGCCGGTTGTGAATAGTTACCGGATGTGTTACAGTTCCCGTACAACCCACATCTGTTTGCACGTCGAGCGAAACATTGAAAGTTCCGGTGCTGCTGAATGTATGATAAGCAGGGTTGGTGGTAGCCGTGCTGCCGGGGCCATCGTTGAAATTCCAGTTCCAGCTGTTCACCACACCTGAATTTGGTGTAGTGGCATCTGTAAAGGTTATCAGGCGGGTATCACAGGATGGATTCGTAAATGTGAAATCTGCAGTGGGCAATGCCCATACTGTTATTGTTCCATGTAAAGAATCCTGTTTGCAGGGGCCGGTGGTTTTAACATAATAAGGGAATACACCACTAACAACAGGCGTGCCCTGTATGGTGAACACACCGCCGGCATATGTACCCGTTATACCAGCCGGCAAAGATCCGGATGAAATAATGGCTCCGTTACCGGTACCTCCCACAATAATTTGTATTGGGGTAATCGCTGTGTTTTTACAAACGGCCTGGGTGGTGTCACCGCTGGCATTATTCCAGCTGATGCTGGCATCCCCGGTTACAGTTATCTGACCACTAACAGTCGGATTCACGCAGGGGCCCTGCGTTTGCAAAGTAAACGGATAAACCCCGGCTGCAGTGGGCGTGCCCTGGATTGTATAAACACCGGCTGCATAGGTGCCGGTTACACCCGGTGGAAAGCCGCCGCTGAAAACAACCACGCCGGTTCCGCCACCCGCAATATTGTATTTGATAGTGGGCAGAACGGTATTCACACAAACTGTTTGGATGGGGTTACCTGTTGCATTATCCCATGTTATCGTTGAATTGGCATCAACAACAATAGAACCGGACAGGGAATCCTGTTTGCAGGGACCTGTGGTTTTGATTTTGAAATTATAAGTGCCCGGTGTGGTGGGGGTTCCCAGAATGGTGTATACGCCGCCGGAATAACTGCCGGTAACGCCGGGCGGGAAGGAGCCGCCGGCCAGGATGGCGCCGTTACCACTTCCGTTAATAGTATACCGGATCGGCGCAATCGCCACGTTTTCGCAAACCGTCTGGTTTTGGTTACCCGAAGTGGCATCCCAGCTGATCGTGGCATCCGGGGTAACCGTGAGTACAAAAGCCTGCTGCGGGTTCACGCAGGGCCCCTGTGTCTGGAAGGTGAAATTATAGGTCCCGGGTGTGGTGGGGGTTCCCTGGATAGTCAAAGTGGGACCAGTATAATTCCAGGTTACACCCGGCGGTAATGAGCCCGAAAACAGGATCACACCTGTTCCCCCTCCTGCCACGGTATACCGGATATCGCTAATGGGCGTATTCACGCAGACTGTCTGATTGGCATTACCCGAAGTATTATCCCAGGTAAGCGATGAATTTTGCTGTACAGTAATTGTACCCGAGATAGAATCCTGTTTGCAGGGCCCGGTAGTCTTTATTTTATAGTTATAGGTTCCGGGTGTGGTGGGAGTTCCCAGGATGGTATATACCCCGCCGGCATAACTACCGGTAACCCCGGGGGGGAAGGAGCCTCCGGCCAGGATAGCACCTGTACCGCTACCGCCAATATTGTATTTTATGGGTGCGATGGCAATGTTTTCGCAAACCGTCTGGTTTTGGTTGCCCGATGTGGCATCCCAGCTAATAGTTGCATCGGCCGTAACATTTATGGTAATGGCAAGAGAATCCTGCTTGCAGGGTCCCTGTGTTTTTACCCAGAAATTATAAGTACCTGCAACTGTTGGTGTACCAAATACCTTAAAGATACCGCCCGCATAGGTACCGCTTACACCCGGGGGTACAGTGCCCGAAGAAATAAAGGCACCGTTGCCGCTGCCGCCGATACTGTAGCGGATGGTATCGATAGCTGTATTGATACAAACTGTTTGACTGGCATTGGCGCTGGTAAGAGCGATCGTGGCATCAGGGGTAACGGTAAATGTTACCTGCTGCCCGGTGATATTGGTGGTGCAAAGACTGGTACTGGTGTTTCGGACGCTTACCAGTTTGTAGGTATAAGTACCAGCCACCGTGGTGGGCGGATGCAGTATAAGCACATTGGCCGCACTGGGCCCAACAGTGATTGGTGCGCCCGGTCCACTTCCATTGTCAACCGTATAAGTGAAATAGTATTCGGGTGTACCCAGGCTTCCCGTGAATGTAATTGTAGGACCCGGATCGTTAATACAAACATTCGTAAGATCAATTGCGATGTTGGCATTGGGAAAATCGGGTATCACAATATCATTGGTAATGGTATCACTTAAACAACCTGAGGTGGTGATTGAAGCATAGCGCACATGATAGGTACCGGGCCCTGTAAACACATGTTTGGGATTGCGCAGATTAGAGGTATTCAGTGCGCCGCTGGCAGGATCACCAAAATCCCACCAAAAATGGTAAGTGGCCTTGGGTGTTTGTGGTGTAGTTTCAGTAAATTTCACCGTGTCAGCCGGGCAGGTTCCTCCAGTCCAGGAGAATGATCCGTTCGGCGGATCGGTGATGACAATTTCGAAGGGGTATACCTGTGTATTACCACATCCTTCATTAGTGCTTTTGTAACCAGTGATAAGTAATGTATCCTTACCGGCTGTATTGAAATAATAATAACCGGGTAAGGAATACCAATCAACCAATTTCCCATTCACAGTTGTTGTGGAATCCGGCATTACGGGAGTAGGTGAATTCTGACGGATCATGAAATTATTCGGAACAATGATATTCCGGTTTGTAAGATCCCAGTCGAGTGAGTCAAACGGAATATGCTGGGGAGGCGATGCGTTATTATAGTGCGGAAAATATACTTTGAACTGAAAAGGAGCATTGGTACAAACCGAAGGAGTGGTTTCAATACCATATTGAGTCTGAATCTCCAATTGCTGTGAAAGGTCGATCACATTGGTACCGGCAGAGTATGCATAGGATTCCACATTACCCCAGCCATAGGCAATCGCGTTAAATCCGCTGTCCGATTTTAACCTGTAGGATCCTGGTCCCCCCAACAAATGGCGGAGATATGAATAACCGGGCAGAGCAGTGAAAAGTTGCCATGACGTGGTTGGACGGCTTCCATTGATCGTAAAATTTACAGTGTCCACACTTGGCAGCAATACATTTATCCATTGCCTAGTAATGGCTTGCCGGCCGGAGGAGAAAACAACCACATCTTTTATGTTCTGTTCAATCGGGTTAAGGATCACCATGTCCGGATCACCTACCCTGCCGCCGCCCGTCTGCCCGGTACAGGCATCTGCCTGTGCATATTGGATAACGGAAATCGGTTTATCCGCAGTAATGCTGGTTGGCGCTGTTAAAACAACCGGACTGGAGGTATACGCTGCAGGGTATATTTCTCCTTTATTCAATGTTGCCACAACCACTCCGTTAAACGAAACAGTGGTATTATCTTCGGATGCCATTACCCGGTAGGGGTTTCCGTTCGGGTATTGCTGGAAGGGGACAAAACCAAAGTTTTTACCCCAGGAGGATACCGGGTAGCACTGCTGCCACAAAGGATCATATGAAGTACCACTGCAACTTGGAGCCACACCAAAAGTATTATTGGAACTTCCCGAAAAAACGGCAATTGGCAAGCACCCCCCCCCTCCTGAAGCAACCGATTCAATCAGCGTACCTGTGAGATCCTGACTGGCAGCATTGGCATCGGGCGACTGGTATTGAATCATATCACCTGCTAATGGCAGGTTTACGGTAAAAGGGGTACCCAAAACCCCATTTTTCCGGGGAGTAATGGTAACATTGGTATTGTCCGTTGTAGCAATAATCTGGAACTGGGAACGGGCATTATATGAGCCCTGGTTTGAACCGTTTTGTGCGAAACTCACTGCATAATATTTTTTGCCCAACACATTGGTTGGCAAAAGAAGCGTGGCACAACTTCTGGCCCCGGCCCATTGCTGGGCATATGCCACTACCGGGGCTTTTCCCGGATCAACTTTAATGTGAATTGATTTTTTCAGTATTTGTGTAACCGTTTCATTTGACGACTCCCCATTACTGATATGAATATTGGCATTCCAGGGTATTTGAATTTCCTGAATACCATTGGCGGCAATATTAAATGTGCCATTAAAAGCTGCATTCGGCATTGTAATTGTACCTGAGCTGGCCTGATCAGACGTAATAAAAATACTGAGCGTGGCAAGATTGGTATTACTATTTGGAACATGCTGGGGAAAGCATAAGTAGAAATCTGTCCCTTTATTACTGAAATCCTGTGAAAAAACGCTGCTTGCAGTGAGCAGAGCTACTGTACAGAGGAGTATAAATTTTCTCATAATTCCTTTATAGATAATCAGTTAAGCAAAAAATTGTTACCCGGTAAACCGGATGCTGTTTTGGGGGAAAATGTTGCCTGACACTAGGATAAAGTAATTAACAGTTTTTGCACGGGGAAGGGATCATCAAATTTAAGGAAAAGTTAAGGGAAAAACAAAGATTCAACAGCTTTAAAAATCCGGCTTTTCCACATATTTTCAAGAGATTAGTCATGGCAGGACCGGCAAACCAACTTGCCGTGAAACCATCCCTGAAAAACAAAAAAGCCGCATAGAAATGCGGCCTTTGTTAAGAATCTTTCGATTCTGTAACCCCCAAAGAAAACATCGTAAACCAAGCATTTGCGTTTTAAATGGGGTGCGATTAAAACGCGGTTCAGGGTTATATTATTGCCGGTTGTATTATCAGGTTTTATTTTTTATATGCCCGGTTCGCGGGCACCCGTTCAGGTTTTTACTATTCATTTTTTCCCTTCCGCACCGGTATGGGCTGTAATTGCAGCTTCCGCTCTTCCCTTCCCAGGACCCAGGCTACCAGTTTTTCTAAAACAGTTCCGTAATTTTTCATATGTATCTATTTTGTTTACTGTGCCTTACGACTCAGTTGAAGGATTTTGGCCTTTACGGGATATGGGATTTTAATAAAGGAAACGAAGCAGGCACGACAGGAGCTTTCTTATTTCACCAGTTTCTGGCTTTCGATCAGCTTGCCGTTTACCAGCAGTTCGGCCAGGTACATACCGGCAGGGAGCTGATTCAGCCCTTCTACCAGTACTGTAGCGCCGTCTTTGGTAAGAGTGGATTGTTTGGATAACAAGGTTTGTCCGGCCAGGGTTACAATACGTACTTCAGCTGCGCCGGTTGCTATTTTGCGGATAGTTACATTCAGGTTGTCGCCCATCGGGTTGGGGGCAATATTCATATATGATACCGCTGCATCACCCTGCATTTTCACAGTAAGGATGCTGCTGTAGCTGATCTGGCCATCGTTTCCAAACTGCTTCAGGCGATAATATACGGTCTTGTCTTTTTTCAGTTCATCAGCATTTTCCTTGAACTGATAAGTCTTACCGGTTCCCTCAGCAGTAAAACCATCAAGCACCAGGGCTACGGTTTTAAAGTTCTGCATATCAAGTGACCTTTCTACCTCAAAATGGCTGTTGTTCAGCTCAGAAGCAGTAACCCACTTAACAAAAACAGATTTACCGGAGGTCATGGCATCAAGCGATGCATACACCACACCCGGGTTGGGAATTGTTTCAGTAATTATAACAGGAGAAGAAGTGGCAGGTTTTACGGGTAAAACAGAAGCATTGGATACTCCTGCAATCAATAAAGAGGCAGCAACAGCGGTAATTGTTTTGTTGAGGCTCCTTGAAGAAAACCAATACATTTTCATTTCTTTGTGGTTTGAGGTTTCAAAATCGGTCTGCACAGGACTTGACTTGGGTTCTCACACCCTGTCAAAATTGGATGGCTTCTTAGAGGAGAATTGGAGTTTAAAAGCTGAAAGAGTAAATAACCGAGGTAATGATCATTAACAATTTCGACACAAACATAATACAAGTTTCGGAAAACGCAAATTTTCCCGACCGTAATTTTACGGCAATTGTGGTGATTTTACCAAAAAATACATTTTTGCAGGATTTTTTCTAACGAATGGTAGAAAAACAACAGAATTATCAAAAGATTGAGACAAAAAAATTGAAAAAATTTTTGAATATCGCCAAAAGTACCGCGATTCAGTTTATGAATGTCCCGGAATAGCCCGGTATTTTTTCGGGTAGCTTTTCCCTGCCCTTCCCAGGTAAATAGTGAAAACGGAACCCGGATACATTCCATAGCCAGTAAGGAAACCCCTTCCAAAAACATCTTATATATTAGCTATACTAAAATTTGTCTTTACCGTCATTTTGACTTATCTTAGATATAAAATTGGATTACCCCGGGAGATCGCCGTCAAAGTACCCAGTTCAGTTTTCAAAAAAGTTCTTTCTCAGGTTTCCTGCCGTACCAAATAGCAGATTAATAGATTAAAATAATTAATAACTAGTCATCTTTGATTATTTTTTATTTTATCAAAATGTTGTAAATAACTAAAGATCAATTTATTAATTATATTTTTCTGTTATTAAACCCGGCACCTACGCAATTAACTATCGCAGCTTCAAATCTCAGTAAAATACCATCATTTTATAATTATTTTAATTAAAGATAAATTCATTAAGTAATTAATAATGAGTTAATTGAATTAATTTTAATCCAGCTAATTTAGTTAGTTGATTTTTTGAGGCCTTTTTCATAATGCGTAACGACAGTTTGCTAATAACTGTAGCTGATGAAAAGTAAAGAATTGTAACTCCCCATTGTCAATCCGTTTTCAACCTGTAAATTCGCAGTATATTTACCAGCATGAAAAGACTCTTCCCCACCCTACCCGGCCTGCTACTTCTGGGTGCGATTTTAGCGACATCCTGTCAGGCTCCCAAGGACCTTGTTTACAAGGATTTTAAAAATCTGAAGCTGGAAGATGTCGGTTTCGGGGCCACCACCCTTAAGGTAGATCTCCTTTATTATAACCCCAACAACTTCAGTTTGCAACTGAAATATACCGACCTGGATATCTATATCGACAATAATTACCTGGGGCACAGTTCACAGGATTACCAGATCACCATCCCCAAAAGATCGGATTTTACCCTGCCCCTGGAGGTGAAAGTGGACATGAAAAACCTGATCAAAAACACCCTGGTTACCCTCCTGCAGAAACAGGTGCTGGTGAAAATGACGGGTACCGTGAAGCTGGGAAAGGCCAATGTGTACAAAACCTTTCCGGTTAATTACGAGGGAGTACAGCAGTTTTCGCTGTTTAAATAATCAATAAAAAAGGCGGAAAATCAGTTTTTAGCAGGGGTGGCGGCTTTCTGGGCCGCTGCTTTGGCGGCGTCCTTATGGGCCTGGCAGGTCTTGGGCAGCCGCTTAAATGCATATTCTTCGGCCTCCTCATCATCGGCATCATAGCCCAGGTTGGCGATAGCCGTTCGGATATTATTGAGTGTGGTACGGTCGGTATACCAGCTTACCGTAGTAGTGTGTTTGATGATATTTACGCTTACGCTGGCTACCCCTTCTTCATGACTGATAAAAAATTCCACCCTGTCGTGGCAAACCTCGCACATCACCGTAGGGGTTTTAATAACGGCTTTTTCAACAGCTTTCTGCTGCTGGGCCCTGCCCGCCATGGAAAAACCGATGCAGGCTATAAAAAGAAGGGTCAAAAAACGCATAGAACGGAATTTTACTGCTAATTTATCAAATACCCGACCAATTAGCGGGGTCTTCGCGCCACTTTAACAAGGTTTTTTCCTGCTCCGGAGCAATAATCCCGCGCTCGAGGGCCAATTGAATGAGGGTGGGATAGTTGGTGAGCGAATGTAATTCCACCCCTTCCCGGGCAAAATTCTCAGTTGCCTGGGTAAAACCATAATTAAAGATGGATACCATTCCCGATATCTCCAGTCCGGAAGCCCGCAGTACATCACAAACCTGTAAACTGCTTTTTCCGGTGGATACCAGGTCTTCAATTACCACTGTTTTCTGGCCCTTTTCATAAAATCCCTCAATCTGGTTGCCCAGGCCATGTTCCTTAGGTTTGGGCCGCACATAGATATAGGGAAGCTTTAACTGATCGGCCGCCATGGCGCCCCAGGCGATACCAGCCGTAGCCACACCCGCCAGGAGGTCTGCATCGGGATATTTCTCAAAAACAGCATTACAGAGCTCACTTTTTATAAAATCGCGGATGAAAGGAAAAGATAAAATCTTGCGGTTATCGCAATAAATCGGACTTTTCCAGCCGCTGGCCCAGGTAAACGGGGCTTGCGGACTTAACTTTATTGCATTAATTTGGAGTAGTTTTTCGGCAACGGCTTTCTCATTTGTCATGCTGCAAATGTAGCTGAAGTTTTTGGTTGGGATGGAGCGGGATATTTGAATTTTGATTTTTGATTTATTTAAGTGCCTGAATCTCTAATAACCTTATATCGGTATGTATATAAAGATATATTTCGGTGAGAAGACAGTTTTTCTTTGTGATGAGATTGATAAAGAGCTCAACCAGGTGTTGCATCATCCCGATGCGGTATTTGTGGATGAGATATCGGGCCCGGCAGTCAAATCCCTGCTGCACGAGATCGTAAAGCCCGAATTCCATGCGGGCGTACTTTGGCATACCGACCTGGAGAAGCTGAAGAAAGCGTTTTTTAAGCATTTTACCCTGGTGGAAGCGGCCGGCGGCATTGTACAAAACAGTTCCAGGGAATTACTCTTTATCCTGCGGCTGGGCAAATGGGATCTTCCCAAGGGCAAGATGGAAAAGGGCGAAAAGCCCGATGAATGCGCTTTACGGGAAGTGACGGAAGAAACCGGTATCAGCAACCTGAAACTAAAAAAGAAAGCCGGCGAAACCTATCATACCTATGAACAGTTTGGCAAACATTTCCTGAAAATCACGCATTGGTATTATATGACCTGCACGGGTAAGCAGGAGCCTGTTGCCCAAACGGAAGAGGGGATTACGGAAGCCCGCTGGATAAGGACCCTGCACATTAAAGAGCCCATGGCCAATACCTATCCGTCTATTAAAGATATTCTGCGTAAGTTTTTTGATGAACCCTGATCAATTTGAAAATTTGAAAATTTGAAAATTTGAAAATGCGAACCCTTTAAAAGCGTCTGTAATCATTTTCAAATTGAATCATTTTCAAATTGCATCATTTTCAAATTGACTTCTCCTTTTTCAGAATAGCAACGGTGAGCCGGCTTACGCAAACCAGTTTTTCCCTTTCATCGTGGATTTTGATATCCCATACATGGGTGGTTTTGCCGATATGGAGCGGCCGGCAGGTAGCTGTAACATACCCCTTACTGGCACTGCGTATATGGTTGGCATTGATTTCCAGTCCGACGCAGTAATATTTCTCCGCATCAATCACAAAATGCGAAGCCACGCTTCCGATCGTTTCGGCGAGGGCGCAGCTGGCACCGCCATGCAGTAAACCGTAAGGCTGTTTGGTGCGTTCATCCACGGGCATACGCATCTGCAGAAAATCTTCGCCCATGGCCACCCATTCCATTCCCAGGTAATCTCCCATGGTACCCTTGCCCAGCGGAACCATGTCGGGCAGTTTCAGTTCTTTATTAAACCAGATTGACATGAGAAGAAAGAATTTATTTCAAAGCGGCGATGGCCCGGTTTACCGATTCGGGCAGAAATTGGGATACATTGCCCCCATTGCGGAGCACATCCCTTACCAGGGTGGAAGCCACAGAAGTGTATTGGGGTAAACAGGTAAGAAATACGGTTTCAATTTCCGTTGCGATACTGCGGTTCATATCGGCAATCGCTTTTTCATATTCGAAGTCGTTAACGTAGCGGATTCCTCTCAGGATAAAACGGGCGCCGATGCGCTTACAGCATGCTACGGTGAGGCCGTCATAGATAACGGCATCCACCTTGGGATTCTCCCGGTAAATCTCCCGTATCCAGGCCAGGCGCTGCTCATCTGTGAACATGGGCTCTTTATTGATATTACGCCCGATACCGATAACCAGTTTATCAAAAAGAGGCAGGGCCCTGTCGATAATATCGGTATGTCCTAATGTAAGAGGATCAAAAGTGCCGGGAAACAAGCAGATACGTTGCATTTGATGAGGTTATTTTGTTGGGGGAGTTCGTTCGGTTAAACCGCTTGCGTACCGGTTGCGGAGAAGGTTGAGACAGCTGATTTTAGTTGCTTTCAGTTGGTGATCCTCCTTACTCTTTCCCGGCCAGCAGGTACAATACGGCCATTCTTACGGCTACCCCGTTTTCTACCTGTTGCAAGATAATGGATTGTTTACTATCTGCCACATCACTGTCGATCTCCACGCCCCGGTTGATCGGGCCAGGATGCATGATCACAATTTCCTTGCCCAGGCTTTCGAGTAACTGCCGGGTAAGTCCGTATGCCAGGTTGTATTCCCGCAAAGAGGAGAACAATACCTGGTTCTGCCGCTCCAGCTGGATGCGCAGCACATTGGCCACATCGCACCATTGCAGGGCTTTTTTCAGATTGTATTCCACTTTTACATCCAGGGCTTCGCTGATATATTTGGGAATGAGTGTGGGCGGACCGGCCACCATTACTTCGGCGCCCATTTTATTGAGCAGGTAGATATTGCTCAGCGCCACCCGGGAATGCATAATATCGCCGATGAGCACCACTTTTTTACCGGCCAGTTCTCCCAGCTGTTCCTGGATGGAAAAAGCATCCAGCAGGGCCTGTGTGGGATGTTCATTGATGCCATCGCCGGCATTGATAATGGCGGCCGGGATATGTTTAGCCAGGAAATGAGGGGCGCCGCTGGCGCTGTGGCGCATCACCACCATATCCACTTTCATGCTGAGTATATTATTCACAGTATCCAGCAGGGTCTCTCCCTTTGAAACCGAAGAGCCGGATGCGGCAAAATTGATGGTATCGGCGCTTAATCTTTTCTCGGCCAGCTCAAAGGAAATACGTGTACGGGTGCTGTTTTCGTAAAACAGGTTAACAATCGTCACTTCGCGGAGGGAGGGAACTTTTTTAACGGGTCGCTGGAGTACTTCTTTGAATTGTTTGGCGGTGGCCAGAATAAGGGAAATGTCGTCAGCAGAGATATCTTTAATGCCCAGCAGATGTTTAGTGGATAGTTGCATTAAAAATCGAAGTTACAGTAATTATTTAATTTGCCCGAAAGGGTTTTCCCCATTATGCCGGCGGCCGGATCACTGTAGCTGGCTCAGTTGCCGGTGAGCACCACATGCTTTTCGCCGTTGGCATCTTTTACCAGCTTCACCTTATCCTCCTTATTCGTTTGGAAGCTGATCCCGGCATAATCGGCCTGAATCGGAAACTGGCGGTGTTCTTTCCGGTCTACCAGCACACAGAGCTCTACCTTGGCCGGCCGGCCATAATCCAGCAGGGCATCCAGTGCGGCCTTAATGGTTCGCCCGGTGAACAACACGTCATCAATCAGTATCACAATCTTGTTTTCGATTGAAAAAGGCAGGTGCATGGTATCAGGCGCCAGTATCTTGTTACGGATATCATCCCGGTAAAAAGTGATATCCAGTTTTCCGTAAAGCAGGGGCTGATGGGGATACCGTTGCTGCAATTCGGCCACGATATCATCGGCCAGCACCACCCCACCCTGCTGGATTCCTATGAAAACAATATTATCCGGAGCCGGGTGCTGGTGTTGCAACATACCTGCCAGACTTTTGATCTGGGCCTGGAGGCCGGTGTTATTGAGTATTTCTTTCAAAGCAAAATGTTAAGTGTGCCTGATGCTGAACTTTTTATTTTTCCTGCAGGAACGGATAACGGTAATCCGTTGGCGGGCAGAATGTTTCCTTGATCGTACGGGCGCTTAACCAGCGGTACAGGTTGAGCATGGAGCCGGCTTTATCATTGGTGCCGCTGGCACGGGCGCCGCCAAAAGGCTGCTGGCCCACCACGGCACCGGTGGGTTTATCATTTACATAGAAATTGCCGGCGCTGTTGCGAAGACGGTTGGTGGCCAGTTCGATGGCGGCCCTGTCGCGGGCTATCACGGCCCCTGTAAGCGCATAGGCAGAGGTGGTATCCACCAGTTTAAGCGTTTCTTCAAACTTATTCTCATCATAAATATATATGGTGAGTACCGGCCCGAACAATTCTTCGCACATGGTAACATAATGCGGATCAGCCGCCTCAATGATGGTGGGTTCAATAAAGAAACCTTCCGATTTATCGCATTTCCCCCCTACCCATATTTTAGCGCCGCTGTTACGGCGGCGGGCGTCTTTGATATAGCCTTCCAGCTTATCAAAACTTTTTTCATCGATTACGGCATTGATGAAATTGCTGAAATCTTCCACACTACCCATTTTCATCGTAGTTATTTCCTTTACCAGTTTCTTTTTTATTTCCGGCGCCAGGTTGGAAGGCAGGTAGGCCCTGGATGCCGCCGAACATTTTTGTCCCTGGTACTCAAACGCACCGCGGGCCAGCGCCGCCACAACCGCATCCACATCGGCGCTCTTATGCACCACCACAAAATCTTTTCCGCCGGTTTCACCTACAATACGCGGGTACGACTTGTACATGCCCATATTTTTGCCGATGGTTTCCCACATCTTATTGAAAACACCGGTGCTGCCGGTGAAATGAATGCCGGCAAAATCGGGGTGGTTGAATACCACTTCCCCGATGGTGGGGCCATCCACGAATACAAGATTGATAACGCCATCCGGCAGGCCGGCTTCGCGGAGTATCCGCATAAACATCTGGGCGCTGTATACCTGGGTGTTAGCGCATTTCCAAACCACTACATTACCACACATAGCAGCGCTGGTGGGCAGGTTGCCGCCGATAGCAGTGAAGTTGAAAGGCGTAAGGGCGAAAACGAATCCTTCGAGCGGACGGTATTCGAGGCGGTTATACATACCGGGACCGCTGATGGGCTGTTGCCGGTAAATTTCACTGAGGAAATGCACATTAAAGCGCAGGAAATCGATGATCTCGCAGGCCGCATCAATCTCGGCCTGGAACACATTTTTACTTTGGCCCAGCATGGTGGTGCCATTCATATAAGGGCGGTATTTACCGGCGATAAGATCGGCGGCCTTCAGGAAAATATTGGCCCGGTTTTCCCAGCTCATCGCAGCCCATTTGTCTTTGGCTTTGAGGGCCGCATTGATGGCTTTATTTACATGTTTGGCATCGCCATGATGAAAATGGCCGAGGAGATGTTTCCGCTCGTGCGGCGGGCGGATTTCCATGGTGTTGCCGGTTCGCACTTCTTCCCCGCCGATGTACATGGGGACATCAATTTTTGAGCTTTTCAGTTCTTTTAAAACGGCTTTAAGCGCCAGTTTTTCTTTGCTGCCGGGGGCATAATTCAGAACAGGCTCATTGGCCGGAAGCGGGTAATAAAAATCTCCGTATTGCATGGTAATAATTTGAAAATTTGATAATTTGAAAATTTGAAAATGGGGTACCCTTCTTTTACAAAATCATTTGCTTTTAGATGATGAAATTATTTTAGAAAGTACTTTGCTAATAATTCCACAATCAGCCAGTAACTCTTCGCAATCAGCATACCTGGCTTCTTTACAAATCATCAGCCAGTATTCAGTTTCATCAGCTTCCTTCGCAGCAATTTTCATTTTGTGAATGAAATCCGTCTTACTTTCTGCATTTTGAGCTTCCCTGATACTGGCACCAATTCCGGTTGAAGAACGCAGAAACTGCCTGGCGATCACATACCTGCGCTCAGTTTCCAGTTTTTCAGCATATTTTACAGATTTTACTGCAAAATTAAACGATAATTCTACAATCAGGTTTTTCTTATTATTCTGCATAAACTGAAAACCAAACCCGTTTTGCGGCTTAGTTAACCATAACGAAAAATAAAAAGACTACCCAAACAGACATTGATTTATTACACCTGAAAAAAAGTTATTTTTCACTAACCGGGAAGCACCAGCAATTTTCAAATTATCAAATTTTCAAATTGCTTAATCATTCTCTTTCTCACTCATCAAATATGCCTTGATAAACCCATCCAGTTCGCCATCCATCACGGGGCCCACATTTCCCACTTCGTAATCGGTACGGTGATCCTTGATCATTTTATAGGGATGGAAAACATAGCTGCGGATCTGGCTGCCCCACTCAATCTTTTTCTTCTTGCTGTTGGTGGCATCGATGGCTTCCTGGCGTTTGCGCATTTCTTCCTCGTACAGGCGGCTTTTCAGCATGGCCATGGCTTTTTCACGGTTTTCGCCTTGTGTACGGGCCTGCTGGCATTCCACAATGATACCCGAGGGTTTATGGGTGAGGCGCACAGCCGTTTCCACCTTGTTCACGTTCTGGCCGCCGGCGCCGCCACTGCGGAAGAAGGCCCATTCGATGTCTGCCGGACTAACCGTTATTTCGATGCTGTCGTCGATCAGGGGGTAAACATAAACGCTGGCAAAACTGGTATGGCGGCGGGCATTACTGTCGAAGGGTGATATACGCACCAGGCGGTGCACCCCGCTTTCGCCTTTCAAAAAGCCATAGGCAAAGGGCCCGTCGAACTGGAATGTACAGGTTTTGATACCGGCGCCATCCCCCCATTGCCAGTCGAGCTCGGTAACCATCCAGCCCTGCTTCTCTCCGTACATTCTGTACATACGGGCCAGCATTTCGGCCCAGTCCTGGCTCTCGGTACCGCCGGCCCCGCTATTGATCTGCAGTACGGCCACCATTTCATCTTCCGGCTTATTGAGGGTGCTTTTAAACTCAGCTTCCTCGATGGCGTTGAGGGCTTTTTCATGGGCTTCTTTCACTTCTTCCTCGCCGGCCTCTCCTTCTTTCCAGAAGTCGAATAGCACGGCAAAATCCTCCACAGCCGTTTCCACGGCATGGAACATATTGACCCAATACTCATTCACCTTCGTTTCTTTGAGAATGGCGGTAGCCCGGGCATTATCGTCCCAAAAACCCGGAGAGAGGGAAAGTTGTTTGTCGTTTTCTATTTTGGCTTCTCTGTCAGCGACGTCAAAGAAACCTCCTCAAGACCAACACACGGTCTCTCATAGATTTAAGTTGCTCTATTGTCATGCTGCAAAGATAGGGTAAGTTGTGATACCAGCGCCCGACAGCTACCGGGGCAACTGGCGGATCATTTATTGCGATATTATTCTTATATTCACAGAACACCAAGGGGAACCAGCTACTGCAACCGAAGAATGACCAGGGCCCTGCGTCTTACCATATTACCATTTTTGCAGCTGATAGCCTGCCTGGGGCCGGGTACCGGTTATGCCCAGGATTGTCCGCCAAATATTGATTTTGAGGCCGGTAATTTCTCAGGCTGGAACTGTTATACCGGCCGTGTGCAGTCGTTAAATGGTACCAATATCATTACGCTTACCAACTCCAATGGCCCCGTGGCTAACCGGCATACCCTTTATTCGCCCGGGGCCGGTTATGATGAGTATGGATTCTTTCCCAAAAACTGCCCCAACGGAAGCAATCATTCTATCAAGCTGGGAAACGACGAGGCCGGCACACAGGCAGAAGGGGTTTCGTATGATTTCACCGTTCCCCCCACCGCCAATATCTATAACCTGATTTATAATTATGCGGTGGTGTTCCAGGATCCTGCACATCAGCCTTCGGAGCAGCCGCGGATGGAAATAGAGATCACCAATCTTACCGATAACCAGGTTATTTATTGTTCTTCTTTTACCTTTTATCCTATCGGCTCGGCCCTGCCGGGCTTCGAGGAATCGCCTGTACAAACGGGTAACGCCCCGGTTTGGTATAAAAAATGGACCGCCGTTTCGATCAACCTCAATGGCAATGCCGGTAAGCGGATCCGCCTCTTTTTTAAAACCGCCGATTGTACCTTCCGCCGGCATTTTGGCTATGCTTATATAGATGTGAATTCGGAATGCAGCGATAAATTCCCGGGTGCCGCCTACTGCCCCGATGATACTGCTGTATACCTTACCGCTCCTTACGGCTATGCCGCTTATACCTGGTACAATCATGATTTTACGCAGGTGCTGGGAACCGATCAGACACTGGCCCTTGTACCTCCGCCGCCTGCCGGCAGTACGGTAGCTGTGGTGGTTACACCCTACGAAGGCTATGGCTGTACGGATACTTTGTATACAGCCTTGTACGACACCCTGCACAACCAGGCCTTTGCGGGGTTCGACCAGGTATCCTGTAATCATACTCCGGTTCAACTGGGCAATGGTCCGCCCCGTGAGGGATGGACTTATCACTGGAGCCCGGCAACGGGACTGAGTGATCCCGAAATTTCCAATCCAATGGCCAGTCCGGCAACCCGTACCTCCTATGTACTGGAAGTACAACATAACGGAGGCGGTTGTTACAGTACAGATACGGTTGTTGTGGACGGCGTGGTGCTGGATACCACGATTCAGGTGCTGGGCCCCCTCTCCTGGTGCATTGGCAGCGGCGACAGTACTGTATTACAGGTGCAACCCGCCGACAGCATTCAATGGATAAAAGACGGGGTGGCGATGCCGGGCGTAACCGGTCCCCGTTTGCGTGTAACCCAAACCGGTACTTATCAGGCCGTACTATTCAGCTTTAAGGGCTGCACGCTGGCTACCAGGGCCGTACTTGTTACGATTGCCAGTGTGCCGCATGTGGTTTTTGATATCAACCGGGATACCCAATGCCTGGTGGGCAATAAATTTATTTTCACCAACAACAGTACCAACCAGGTGGGCGCCATGCAGTACCTCTGGCGTTTTGGTGATAATACCAGTTCCACGGCCCGGGCCCCTTCGCACAGTTATGCCGGTACCGGTAATTTTATTATCACCCTGGTGGTGAACAGCAGTGATGTTTGTGCCGACAGTACCCGGATGCCGGTAACGGTCTTTCCGAGTATCAAGGCTGAATTCAGTATTGAGCCCACCTGTATCAACCTGCCGGTACAGGCGATTAACAATACGGTTGATCCCGGCAATTCTCCTCCCCGCTACCTCTGGGATTTTGGAAATGGGCAAACCTCCACCCTGCGCAACCCGCCGCCGCAGGTATACCAGGCGCCGGGAAATTATGTGATGACACTGAGTGCAAGCACAGAGCTGTGCCCTACCCCGGCCAGCATTCAGCGGCGTTTTGTATATGTGGAAGGGCCCCGCACGGCAACCCGCTACCGCGATAAAATTGCGGTGATTCACCTGCCGCTCGAACTTTCGGCCCGTTCCTTTGGGGAAGAGGTATTATGGTCGCCTGCCACAGAACTGAACGATGCCAGTAGTTTTCATCCCGTATTTACCGGCAGTAATGAGCAGCTTTATACCATCCGGATTACCACGGCAGCCGGCTGTATCACAGTGGATACCCAACTGGTAAAAATTGCCGGCAGCATACAGGTGCTGGTACCCAATGCATTTACGCCCAATAATGATACCCGCAATGATGTGCTCACGCCCCTGCTGATCGGTATCAAATCTGTCAATTATTTCCGCATTTATAATCGTTGGGGTGAATTGCTGTATGAAACCCATAACAAGGATGAGGGCTGGGATGGCCGCCTCAAGGGGGTTCCGGCAGAAACACAAACGGTAGTATGGATGTTTGAAGGTGTTGGCGTGGATGATAAGATTTATGCCCGTAAAGGAAGCACGGTGCTGTTACGGTAAAGCCGGGCAAAAGGAAATGCTGTTTTGTGAGCGGCCGTATCTGTGGCAGAAGAAAAAGAAGCAGCGGGGACCGCTGCGTTTATTAATTCCTGTTCTTTATTTTTTTCCGCCTCCTTCTTACATTCCCAGGCTGAAAATAAAAAAATGCTGGCCCTCAAAGGTTTTCAGCACTACATTATTCTTTCCCTGCATCTCCTGCATATCCTGTATGCCGCTATCGCTCAGCTGCTGCAGCCGGGAAGCGGTATTGATACCAAAATAGGTAACAGCCGGGTAATTAAACCGCCTGGTCTGGTGCAACCCGATGAGCATCAGGCCATCACTCAGAATCGCGTAGGGATAGGGCACTTTTGTCATTGATTTTACCGTAAAACCCAGGTGCGACCAGAAGGCTACTGATTTGCGTATATCCGTTACCGGGTGGCAGAATTCTCCAAACACACCGCATTGCTTATTAGGGAATTTATCAGCCTTTGCAAAATCAGCGGGCGGCATGTTGAGCAGCGTTGTACCGCGGGGCTGCTGAAAACCGCCGATATTGGGCACCAGCATGACAGTAAACCCGTCAGGCGATTTGATATAATATCTTTTTACGGGATCTGCGGGGGAAGGTTTTTTATCAAATACGATACTGTCTTTTTCCAATGCCGCTACAGTTTTGTCAATATCATTACAATAATAGGTAAGCCCGATATAAGGTTCCGGGTCTTTACGCAGCATGATGGTGAGGCTGCCATCACTGCACTGGGCCCATTCTACGGGGAAACTGTTTGCCGCTGTTTTAGGGAAACCCAGTTTTTCATAAAACGCAAGGGAAGAATCCAGGTTGGGGCTTGTAATATACACACAGGCCATATCCCCCAATTTCGCCTGCCCCGGGCAGAGGCGGCTGAGCAGCAGCAGTCCTGCGCAGATAAAACCCTTTCGCATAGCAACGAAATTGATTGTTATTATTTAAATATCCTGCCGAAGAAATCCTGCATCTCTTTCCAGGAAGCGCTATCCGCTGCGGCATTATAGGCAATCGGAATCTTGAATTTTTCCCCGTTTTTCGTGGCATCCGGATTGGAAAAAGCATGGGTGGCACCGGCATAGGACTTAAATACATAATCAGCACCGATGGAATCCATTTGTTTTTTGAAAGCCGCCACTTCTTCGGGTTTTACAAACTGATCGTCGGCGCCATGGCAAACCAGTATTTTGGCCTTCAGCCTGGCTTTATCTGCGGGCACTCCCAGTAAACTTCCGTGGAAGCTAACCACCCCGTTGAGGTTTTCCCCGAGGCGGGCCATGTTCAGTACCATGCCGCCGCCAAAACAGTAACCAATCGCAGCGATCCGGCTGGTATCGGCCTGGGGATAGGATTTTATCTTTGCCAGGGCGGCGTCGAAGCGGCTTTGTGCCAGTTGCGGATTGGTATAGAAAGGCATGGCCAGTTTACCGGCTTCTTCCGGATTATTTCCCATTTTTCCATCGCCATACATATCGATGGCAAAAGCCAGGTAACCCATTGCCGCCAGTTGCCGGGCCCGGTTCTTCACATAATCATTCAGTCCCCACCATTCGTGAATAATGAGTACAACGGGGCGTTTGGCACCAGTGGCAGAATCGTAGGCAACAAAGCCGGTGCAGTTGGCACTATCGGCTTTATAGGCAAGACTTTCTTCTTTAATCCCCATAGTTTGTTTTTTGTCTGATGATGAATTATTGTTACACGCGGCACTGCCGATACCTGCTATCAAAAAAGCAGCAAAAAAAAGTTTGGTACAACGCATAGCGGTGAAATTATGTTATTATAAAATTACAGGCCGGAGACGCTCAGATTTCCAGCCTTTCCAGCATTAACAATACTTCCATCATTTTGTTCCAGGCCAGCTGCCATTCTTCTTTGGCGGTATGGAGTTTTTCATGATGGTCTTTATCCAGTTCCTTTTTTTCCTTTACAAATTCTTCCAGGTGCTGCAATGCCGCTTTGTTCAGTTCGGTGAGCTTATCTTTTGTTTCCATACTGCTGATTTTAGCATCTACAATTTAACAAATTTCCCGGTATGATCTGCGTTCCCGGGCAAAAAACTGCCCTGTTTATTATTATCTTTGGATAAAGAAACACTATTTGCAAGTTACCAGGAAGCAGACAAAAAAATGGCTGCTGTTTTCATATTATACCTGCCTGCTGTTGGCCTTACCCGGACTGCCGGCCGCAGCCGGAGACCCGGGCCGTTCGGCAGCCACTTCCACCCGGGAAGAGGCCGTTTCCTTTATCAGCAAAATTGAGAAACTGGAAGCCAGTGCCCACTGGCCTGCAGTAAAGCCTGATCTGTTTTTGCAAAACCTGAAAACGGATGCGGCGGAGCCCCTGAGTATTTACCAGGGACGCGGCACTAATTTCTGCGGCTATGGAGCCCTCACTTATCTTTTTTTACAGGATGATCCGCTGGGCTACGTAAAGCTGTTGCTGCAGTTATACAAAGATGGGGTGGCTGATTTCGGGCAAATCCATTTTTCGCCCTCCGAAAGCATTAAGAAAGAAGCCGGCCAGCTGAAATACCGCGGCCTCCTGGATATCAGACCGGCCGAGCAGATCTGGTTCCTGGTGCTCGCCGATCATTTTAAGGGTTACCTGAATTTTTTCAATAAGCATTACGACCCGGGTGATGAAGAAACATTCTGGGCTTCGGTTAATTATGCCAAATTTAACCGCATGGTGAAGGGATTGCTCCGTTACCGGGTGCATGCCAAAGGCAGTGATCTCATCCACCCCGCTGTTGATGATCTTTATTCCTATATCAGTGACCACCTGAAAGAGGGCCAGGTGGTGCTTTATATCAATAACCGTATCGTTCACAAAAAAAACCATGTGAAGATAAAAGTCTCCATCCCCACCCATTTTATTGCCGTGCAGGAAATCAGCCGGGTCAACGATCAGATCACGCTGGTATACTGGGATTACGGAGGCAAAACGCTGATGCAACTCACTCCCGATTTTCTGAGGAAAATCACTTTTGGGGTAAGCTGCTGCACACATTATTAACCATGCAGAAGAGGCCTGTTTACATAGTATTGTTTTACGGACTGGTATTGCTCAGCGGCTGCTCGCCCCGCAATATTTCTGAGAAATACTATTTTCAGAATGAACCCATCCTGGATAAGATCGAAGAATCGTACAAGTCGCTTTACCAGCAAAAACCATTTACGGTTGAGTTTACCGACCGGAATTTCAATACCATTTCTCTCAATATCATTACCGATTCACTGAGCTATGTATATGAATTTGGCGTGCATGAACCCCGTATGGCCGACACGCTCAGCAAATACGGGCTGCCGGCCCCCAAAGTGCTGCAGCTGATAGACCGGATGCGGCTGATCCGTTGTGCCTGGATCAATAACTTTGATTACTATGTGGATGAAAAAAAGAATTCCCTGATTTTCATGTCGGTGAAACCGGTTGCCCTGAAAGCGCCCTTCTCCTACAAAAAATATTATATCCTCACGTATTTCTCCCTGCCCCAGTTATTCGACAGTGAAGGGCAGTTACTGGATAAAAAAGAGTCTAACCGCGTACGCCGGATCAATGGTGAGATTTTCCGCCGCATTAACGACAAGGTTTGTTATACCATTTCATCCAATTACCGCTGACGGCTCAGGCAGCTCAGCTAAAAAGCATTTTGAGGGCAAATAAAACAATCAGTGCACTCATACTATATCGCAGCCGTTGCTGGTAACGTTCGTCCTTCAGCACATCTGTTGCAAATCCGGCCACGTAAACCAGGGTGAAGTTGGTGAGGGTGCTGCCGGCCATCTGTAATAAACATAGGGTGATATTCTGCCGGAGGATATGTTTTTGTTCGGGATGAATGAATTGCGGGATAAAGGAAAAATAAAGGAACAGGGTGCCCGGATTCAGCAGGTTACCAATAAAGCCCTTGGTATAGAATTGCTGTAAGGGCCATATTTTGGTTCCGGCGGCTGTTACCTGCCAGGCAACCGTTTTCAGGTTTTTCCAGGCCAGAAAAAGCAGGTAGGCAATTCCTGTATAACGCAGCACCTCAAAAACCGCCGGCCATTTTTCGAGTACGGCGGTGAGGCCCAGCACCACGGCTGTAAGCGGCACCAGGAATGCCGACGTGATGCCCGCCACCGTGGCCCAGCCTGCTTTGCGCCCGTACTCAAAGGTATGGGTGAGATACAGGATCATGTTGGGGCCCGGCGTTAAAGCAAAGCCCACTACAAAGAGCAGGTAAGCTAAGAGTTCGTAAAGCGGCATAAAGCTATTTATACTCAAAGAAAATTTCCGTGGCGCCGTAGCCGTAGAGATGATGATACTGATTAACAAAAGACTTCACCTCCTTTTTCAGTCGCAGTATTTCATGTATTTCATCCCTTAATTTACCGGCCCCCACTCCATGAATGATGATGAGCGAAGGCTGATGATGGGCAATGGCCAGGTCATAGTATTTTTCAAAGGTCTTTAGCTGGAGGGCGATGATCTCCAGGTTATCCATCTGGTGCCAGTGATCGGATAATTTTTCAATATGCAGATCCACCACTGAACGGGCGGGCGGCAGGTGCTGCCGGATCCGCGACGCATCATAAATGCGGAATCCCGCATTCCCCAGTTTGGTGAGATCCGGTTTTTCCTCCTCTTCCCTGTCGGGATAAAACTCGAAAAGCGGATAAGAAAAGGAGGCCTGGTTGGCGAGCTGGATTTCGCTGATCTTTTTGAACAGCTGTTTCGCCTTCAGTTTCAGTGAGGTTTCGTAATAAGGGGCTTTACGTTTGTTTTCCTCATCCAGGGCAAACTCAAAATCAAAGCGGGGACTGTCGCTCAGGTCTTCAAAATTCACATCATGCAGATAAAAATCACTGAGGGGCGCCAGGGTATTTTTGAGGTGGAAATCACTCTGTCCATTGATCATAAAATCGTAGTTGAACACGTAGGCCACTTCATCCTGGTTGATCAGGTGCAGCTTGAGTTTTTCCACCACGTCATCATCAAAAATATCCTTGCTGAATACCGGAATAAAAGATAACAGCACCCCATTACCCGTTTTGGTTCTGGCTGCACTTTTTTCCCTTTTCACGTGTTCGATAAAGACTTTTTTCTTCGGGGGTTGTTTTTTTTCGGTGAACATTTTAAAATACGGAAAATCGATCTGGTCGGTATAGGCCGGGAAACGCACGCCTTTCACTTCGATCATCACCATTTTCTCGTTCATGATCTCCACTACTTTTCCTTCTTCATTGGTGAGAAGGACAATGATTTTATCGCCGGGTTCGTATTTCATCTGTATCGTACGCTAAAAAATTACCGTATTTAACCTATTACCCTTACCGGGCAAACAGGAATTACTGCGATTGCCGGGGCTGCTCCCATTAAGCTTTTGTAGTACTGTAAATGCCGATCCGGTTCCCCGATGATCAGTTTACAAACACCGTTTGGTTTAATCTTACATTGCTAATCCGAAAGCGAATAGTACATTGTAAAATTAAAAGCATCAATGGATGCCCGGTAAAATGCCGGGCAAAGTTACGTCAGTTGCAGTGTGCGACGCAACAAATGTTGAAGGAATTACAACAGCCGGTTACATAGCGGCCGGCTGGCTGACAGCCAGTTTGCTTTTTTTATACCCGTAAAGGAAATAGAAAATCAAACCCAGGATAAGCCAGCTGAGGAACCAGGCCCAGTTACTTTTGGTCATGCCCGTAAGCAGGTACAGGCAGGTGATCAGTCCCATGAGCGGTATCAGCGAATATTTTTTGATATACGCGGCTACAGAGAGGGCCAGGGCGCTGATCCAGAAAATGATAAGGCTGATATTGGGCGTGGCCGCATCCATATAACTTATTTTGCCGGCAGTATAATCGGCATTGCCGCTGAAATCGAAATTGAACATATCAGAGAAATAGTGCTTCGATAAGCCGTAGGCCATCGCTATCGCTGCGGCAACGATCAGCGGGAAAATATACTGTCCGTTGATATAGGGAATGTGGAAGCGTCCTTTTTCCTTCTCGCGGCGGGGGATCAGTAATACACCGCCGCAAACCAGTACGAATGCAAAGAGTGTGGCAATACTGGTGAAATCAAGTACAAAGGTTTTATCTGTAAAAAGGATCGGCACCCCTACCACCAGGCCGGTTACGATGGTGGCAAAGGAGGGTGTTTTATACCTGGGATGAATTTTCTGGAATACGGGCGGTAATAAACCGTCGCGGCTCATGCTCATCCAGATACGCGGCTGTCCCATCTGGAATACCAGCAGCACACTCGTCATCGCCACCACCGCACAAATAGATACGAAGAACTGCATCCAGCCCACATTCAGATTGTCTTTCTCGAATATGAATGCCAGCGGATCGCCCACCCCTTCGAACTTGCGGTAATCAGCAGCGCCGGTAAGCACCAGGGTAAGGAGGATATAGATAACGGTGCAGATTACAAGGGAGGCAATCATGCCACGGGGCAGATCCCGCTGCGGATTTTTACTTTCTTCGGCCAGAACGCTCACGGCATCAAAACCGATATAGGCAAAGAACACCCCGCTCACGGCCGCCATCACCCCGCTGAACCCGTTGGGCATGAAATTATGAACGCCCTTATCATCGGCAGGCATCCAGTTGTGCGTGGAGCCGTTGGCAAAAACCAGGTAGCCTCCCACCAGGATGATCAGTGCCACCACGGCCAGTTTGAGGATCACCATTACATTACTGAAATTGCGGCTCTCTTTTACACCGCGGTACACCAGGTAGGTAATCAGCAGGTTGATCACCAGTGCAGGGATATCCACAATGACCTTCATTCCGGCAATTACCGGCGCATGATCCCAGGCATATAATACTTCGGGGTTGGTGGAGCCGTCCTTGATGGCATTATGAATTTCGGCATAGCTGTTGCTGAAATATTCCGGGATATGCAGGTTCATGTGCAGTATCTCGCCAAGTTTATCCAGGAAAGAAGTAAAATAATCGCTCCAGCTGAAGGCCACGTAAATATTACCAATGGAATATTCCATGATCAGCGCCCACCCGATGATCCAGGCGAAGAGTTCTCCAAAACTGGCATAGGCATAGGTATAAGCACTGCCGGCCACGGGAATGCGACTGGCAAATTCGGAATAGCAAAACGCCGTGAACGCACAGGCAATGGCCGTTATCACAAAAAGAATCACCACACCGGGGCCGCCATTGAATACCGCACCGCCCAAACTGCTGAAGCTGCCGGCACCCAGGATGGCGGCAATACCAAAAAAGGTAAGGTCACGCATGGAAAGCACCCGTTTTAGTCCGGCCCCTCCATGCGGATCATCACTTCCTTCAGACAAAATGGTGGATATCTGCTTTGTACGAAAAAGAGAATTGGCCATGTTAGTTTTGATTTGTGCAGTAAAATAATGAAAGTTTTTTATTCAGTGAGCAATTTGGAGGGCAGAGTTGTGGGTTGTGAATTATGAGTTGTGAATTATGAGTTGATGGTGGCAGATTTTGGCGAATACCTGATGGGCAGGTGGTTTCAGGCGGAGGCTTGAAAATTATGCAATGACGATGAATACCTGATTGCTCACAACCTCTCACTTATCGCGGCTGATAAGATAGGCCGCCAGTTCCTGCAGGGGCTGTTTACGGGCGGCAATCACAGCGGTATCTTCGAGGTGCTGAAGCGCGGTTTGCAGGTATTTATCTTTTAAAGCCGATGCCCAGGCATCCACCTGGCAATCGCGGTAGAGTTGCAATACTTTCTCCACTTTATCAGGAGGATTGGTGGCGATAAGTGTTTTGAGCGCTGCCAGCTGCTCCGGGTTTGCCATTTCCATGGCATGGATCATGAGAAAGGTTTTTTTATTGGCCAGGATATCCCCTCCCACCTGCTTGCCAAATTTTTCGGGATCGCCAAAAGCATCGAGGTAATCATCCTGTACCTGGAAAGCAATCCCCAGGTTCTTTCCAAATTCATAAAGATGATGCTGGTTGCCTTCGCCGGCGCCGCCCAGTATGGCTCCCAGTTGCAGACTGGCTGCTAACAATACGGAGGTTTTGAGCGTAATCATGTTTACGTATTCATCCAGGCTCACCATTTCCAGTTTTTCAAAATCCATATCCAGCTGCTGGCCCTCACAAACCTCTTTTGCCGTTTTGGTAAATAACTGGATGATCTTTTGCACATGCCCGTGTTTTATGCGGTTGAGGTATTCATAAGCCTGGGCAAACATAACATCGCCGGCCAGCAGGGCGGTAGATTCCCCGTATCTGGCATGCACGGTAGCCATCCCCCTGCGCAGGGGGGCCTTATCCATAATATCATCATGAATTAACGTGAAATTATGAAAGAGCTCAATGGCCGTTGCCACATGGTAGGCATCCGGACTGATGGTATCAAAGAGTTCATTTGCCATCAGCACACATACGGGGCGTACCCTTTTCCCACCCAGTTGCAGGATATATTGTGCCGGCTCGTAAAGCGTGGGGGTATGGGCAGGGAAATGCGGACCGCTGAACTTTTCTTCGAATTGTTTGGAGAGTTCGGGAAATGAGTACATAAACACGAAGTTAAAATACTAAATGAAACAGGCATGAACCAGGCCGGTCAATACAAACAAAATCACTGCCTGCTTATTTCTTCCTTTTAGATTTGGCTGTTGCTTTTTTTGTTTCTTTTGGCGCCGGGCTTTGCTTTATGCTTGCCGGCACCCATTCGTAATCGAGTTGCCGTTTATCGAGGTTGGCTGCCACCACCCTGATCAGCACCCGGTCGCCCATCCTGAATTTCTGGCGGGTATGACGGCCCACCAGGGCATAGTCGGCTTCATCCAGCCGGAAATCATCATGCTCGCTGAGGTCTTTAACCGATACCAGTCCTTCACATTTGTGTTCGGAGGTTTCCACAAAGAAACCAAATGTGGTAACCCCGTTGATAACACCTTCAAATTCACGGCCCAGGTATTGCTGCATATATTCCACCTGCTTATACTTGTTACCGGCCCGCTCGGCTTCCATGGCTTTCCGTTCGCGTTCGCTGCAATGGCGGCATTTATCTTCCATCTTTTTATCGGGTTGCAGGTCTTTGTCAAGGCATTCCTGCACAATCCGGTGCACCATCACATCGGGATAACGCCGTATCGGGGAGGTAAAATGACAGTAGTGTTCGAAACCCAGTCCATAGTGCCCGATATTTTCAGAAGTATAAATGGCTTTGGCCATGGTGCGGATACCCAACTGTTCCAGCACATGCTGTTCGGGACGGCCCTGCACTTCCCTGAGTAGTTTATTGAAAGAACCCGCCACGGCCTTTTCATCGTGCATATCGAACGTATACCCAAACTTCCGGGCGAAGGCCACAAACGGTTTCAGTTTTTCATCATCCGGTGTATCGTGGATCCGGTAAGGAAAAGGGATCGGCTCTTTATTGATTTTTATCTTGGATACATAGGTAGCCACGGCCCTGTTGGCCAGCAGCATAAACTCTTCAATCAGCTGGTGTGCTTCCTTGCTTTCTTTAACCACGATGCCGATGGGTTTGGCATTTTCATCCAGTTTGAAACGCACTTCCTGGGATGAAAAATTGATGGCCCCGTTACGGAAGCGTTCCTTGCGCAGGCGTTGCGCCAGCTCATTCAGCAATACTATCGCCTTGAAATGCATGCCATCTTTCTGCTCAATGATATCCTGCACTTCCTCATACGTGAACCGGTGATTGCTGTGAATGATCGTGCGGCCGATCCAGGTATGTTTTATCCGGGCATGATTATCCACCTGGAATATTACGGAAAAGGTATACTTATCCTCGTGGGGCCGCAGGGAACATAATTCATTGGAGATGCGCTCGGGGAGCATGGGGTTCACCCGGTCGGGCAGGTAAACACTGGTAGCCCGTTCGTATGCGGTTTTATCCAGCAGACTTCCAGGTTTTACAAAATGACTTACATCGGCAATATGAACTCCCAGTTCATAATTCCCATTGTCAAGGTTACGGATCGAAATGGCATCATCAAAATCCTTCGCATCCACGGGATCGATGGTGAAAGTGAGGATATCCCTGCAATCGCGGCGTTTGCGTTCTTCTTCGCGGGTGATGGTTTCAGAAAGCCGGTCGGCCATGTGCAGCACTTCTTCGCTGAAACCCATTGGGAAGCCGGCTTCCACGAGGATTTCCTTCATGGCCATATCATTATCATCAGTGGCCGTAAGTACAGTTACTACCTCGCCCTGTGGCTTTTTATCTCCCTTTTCCCATTGCCGTAATTTAACAATCACCCGATCGCCATCAACCGCACCGCTCAGTTTATCGGCGGCCACATAAAAATCGGGCATCGGCTTATCCGAAGCAGGAACGAAAAAGGCAAAATTTTTGCTGATCTGGATCGTACCAATAAACTCTGTTTGCCGGCGCTCAATTACATCAATGATTTTACCGGAAGAACGGCGGGCGCCCGACATCCCCTTATCAACCTGTACCCGCACCATATCGCCATGAAAGGCCCTGTTAAAATCATTGGGCTTTACGGCAATATCTTTTTCAAGGCCTTCCACTATCACGAAACCCATTCCGCTGCGGGAGATATCCAGCCGTCCTTTTACTGTATGTAATTGGGAAGATTTTTTAGGCGTTTTACTTTTCTTGCTCATACCTGTTTTTAAAATGCTGTGCAACCCTGATGTGCCAGGTGCGGGCAGAACCGCAATTAAAACAGCATCCAGTTTACTCTGCAATCTACCCAAAAAATACTACATTCGGTAAACCGGTTGTTTTGGCTGCCGGGGCAGTTTGCATGACAATCATGAACTGCGCTCCGCCAAAACTTCCCTGCCTTAACCGGAAATCAGCTATGGCAACCCGGACAGAGCGCCCATAATGGTATTGATCATTCTAACTGATATAAGAACCTGTTTTGGATACACGCAGCACTTCATCACCGGCCATCATTACCCGCACCGTCTGGCTGCTTTCGCTGGTAAGCCTGTTCAATGATATTGGCAGTGAGATGCTTATCCCGGTAATGCCTGTATTCCTGCGGCATATCGGCTTCACCGTAATCTTTATTGGCATTCTGGAAGGCATTGCAGAAGCGGTGGCAGGATTAAGTAAGAGTTATTTCGGCCATGAGAGCGACCGCGCCGGCAGTCGCCTCCCCTTTGTGCAGCTGGGTTATGCCCTCAGCGCTATCAGCAAACCTTTACTGGCGCTTTATATTTATCCTTTGTGGATTTTCTTTGTGCGCACTCTCGACCGCCTGGGTAAGGGTATCCGCACGGGAGCCCGCGATGCGCTGCTGAGTGAGGAAGCCACCCCCCAAACCCGGGGCCGTGTTTTTGGATTTCACCGCAGCCTGGATACCATCGGGGCCGTGCTGGGGCCCGCTCTGGCGCTGCTTTACCTGTACTATCATCCCGCTGCCTACCAGCAGCTCTTTCTTATCACATTTATCCCCGGCCTGCTGGTAATTGCCCTTACTTTTTTTATCAAAGAGAAAACAAAACCCGTTACTCCATCCAGGGCTGGCGGCGGCCGCCGCCCTTTGCTGGCATTTGTAAATTATTGGAAGACCAGTCCGGCCACCTACCGTAAACTGCTCTACGGCCTCTTGCTATTTGCCCTTTTCAACAGCGCCGATGCCTTTCTTTTATTAAAGATGAAAGACAGTGGAATGACAGACACCGCGGTGATCGGCGTTTATATCTTCTACAATATTTGTTTTGCGGTGATGGCTTACCCGATGGGCGCCCTGGCCGACAAGATCGGTATTAAAAAGATTTATATCACCGGACTGCTCCTGTTCGCCATTGTATATACCGGCTTTGCCTTTTCGCAAAACCTGGTGATTTATTTTATCCTCTTCTTTTTGTATGGCTGTTACCAGGCGGCCACCGATGGTATTGCGAAGGCCTGGATCAGTAACCTTATACCCCGGCAGGAGCTGGCAACCGCCATTGGCACCTATGCCGGCTTCCAGAGTATTGCCGCCCTGCTGGCAAGCAGTATCTGCGGTTTTCTTTGGTTCCGGCTGGGCCCCGCCTTTGCTTTCTGCATCACTGCCTTCTTTGCCCTCGTTGCCGCCCTCTATCTTTATTTCAGTCAGCCAAAGCCCGCAGAGATTCCGTAATTTTATAGAAACCCATTTTTATGGAATCATTTGAAACCGTTACCGAAGCCCTTCAATACCTGCGCAACAACGGGTATACACTCGATTTCAACCTCGCCAATGACCGGATCAGTTGTCCCGAAAATGATATCCACCTGCATCCCGGTGATTTTGAAATCATGGCGGTGTACCGTTTTGAGGGAGAAACCAACCCCGGGGATGAAGATGTGGTATACGCCATTGCTTCGAAAGACGGGAAAACCAGGGGTACACTTACCAGCGCCTTTGGCATCTATGCCGATTCAGTTTCGGCCGAGATGGTAAAAAAATTATCTGCACATTCCGGCTGATTGCACAAACTCAATTATATTGCTGCAAACAATTGCTATGCCATCAAATTTCAACCGCCGCGATTTTATCCGCACAACGGGTATGACCGGCGCCGCCCTGGCCCTCACGCAACCCATCAGGGCCTTTGCTTCTTCCAGCAAAGAAAAAGTTCGGATCGGGATCATCGGATCGGGATTCCGCAGCCAGGAACATATCGGTAATTTTTGCCAGCGCCCCGATACCGAGGTAGTGGCCCTCGCCGATCCGCAGGAAAGAAGTATCAATGAAGCCATTGCAGAAATCAAAAAATACAACCGGCCTGATCCGGCCGTGTATAAAAACGGTGATTATGATTACCGGAATTTATTGAAGCGGGAAGATATTGACGCCGTGGTGATCTGTTCGCCCTGGGAATGGCACAGCCTCCAGGCCATTGATGCCATGCAGGCCGGCAAATGGGTGGGTGTGGAGGTATGCGGCGCCATGAAACTGCAGGATTGCTGGGATGTGGTGAACACATCAGAGAAAACAAAGATACCCCTGATGATGATGGAAAATGTTTGTTACCGCCGCGATATCATGGCAGTACTGAATATGGTGCGAAAAGGCATGTTTGGCGAATTACTGCATGCCCAGGGAGGTTATGAACACGACCTGCGGGGCGTTTTATTCAATGATGGCGTTACCGCTTATGACAGCGGTGTTGAATTTGGCAAAAAAGCTTACAGCGAGGCACAATGGCGCACCAATCATTATGTAAAACGAAACGGGGAACTGTATCCCACGCATGGCCTGGGGCCCGTGGCGGTGATGCTGGATATCAACCGGGGTAACCTGATGACAAGACTCTCTTCCGTTGCAACCAAATCAAAGGGCCTGCACCGTTATATCGTTAACCATCCCAGGGGCGGCGAAAACCATCCCAATGCAAAAGTAAAATTCAAACAGGGTGATATTGTTACCACGCAGATACAAACCATCAATGGCGAAACGATTGTACTGACGCATGACACCTCCTCTCCCCGCCCCTACAACCTGGGCTTCCGGGTACAGGGCACTAACGGTATCTGGATGGATAATCATGCCGGTGAATTTACCGCCGGGCTGATCCATTTTGAAGACCGCAGTAAAAAGCATGGCTGGGAAAACCCCGATGCTTATATGAAAGAACATGATCATCCGCTCTGGAAAAAATATGGGAAGGATGCCGAGGGCGCCGGTCATGGCGGCATGGATTTTTTTGTGGATCATGCCTTTGTTGAGTGTGTGAAAAGAGGCGTTGATTTTCCGCTTGATGTATATGATTATGCGTCCTGGTACAGCATAACCCCGCTGAGTGAAAAGAGTATCCTGGAAGGCGGCCAGGTACAGCTTATTCCTGATTTCACCCGCGGCAAATGGAAGAACCGGAAAAATCTTTTTGCCCTGGGTGATGATTATTAATCAGCCACGCTCCTCAATTATTAAAAATGAACAGAAGAAAATTTTTACGACTTGGTGCTTTTACTGCGCCCCTGATTGCTGCACAAAGAACTTTTGCCGCCAAATGGGATACGGGCACTAAACCGATTGTGGTTTCTACCTGGGACAGCGGCATGGCCGTTAATGCCGAAGCCTGGAAAATACTTGGTGCCAACGGCCGGGCTCTCGATGCAGTGGAAGCCGGCGCCCGGCAGATAGAAGATACCCTTAACTGTTGTGTGGGACTGGGGGGATATCCCGACAGGGATGGTATCGTTACTCTCGACAGTTGTATTATGGATGAACATGCCAATTGCGGATCGGTGGCGGCACTGGAACGGATCAAACACCCGGTATCGGTGGCCCGCAAAGTGATGGAAACCACTCCCCATGTGCTGCTGGCCGGCGCCGGCGCACAGCAATTTGCACTGGAAAACGGTTTTGCACTGGAAAGTTCCAGTCTCTCTGCAGATGCCCAGAAAGCCTATGCCGAATGGCTGAAGAAAAGCGAATATAAACCGGTGATCAATATTGAAAACAGAAAAGGCAATGGCCCCTTTGCCCCTGCTTTTTTTGAAGATGGTTCTCCCAATCATGATACCATGGGACTGGTGGCATTGGATGCTTCCGGCAATATGTCGGGCGCTGTTACCACCAGCGGTATGGCCTATAAGATTCATGGCCGTGTGGGCGATTCACCGATCATCGGGGCGGGCCTTTTTGTGGATAATGAAGTGGGTGCTGCCACCAGCAGCGGCGTGGGCGAAGAAGTGATCCGTATCTGCGGTACCCACCTGGTGGTAGAGCTGATGCGCCAGGGCTATTCGCCCGGGCAGGCCTGTAAAAAAGCCGTGGAACGTATCGTGAAACGCGATCCCGTAAGGGCCAAAGAAATACAGGTGGGCTTCCTGGCCCTGAATAAGAAAGGGCAATACGGCGCTTATGCGATACAGAAAGGTTTTGTATACAGCGTAAAAAGCAATGGCGAAAATGAAATACATCCATCCAACTACCTGCTTTAACCTGTGGCGCTGCTGACAGGATTGTAAACCTATTATGTCTTACCGCCTCGAAATAATCGGCTTTACTATGGAAGCCTGCCGGGCCGCACAGCAGGCCGGTGCCCACCGTATTGAACTCTGCGACAATCCCGGCGAAGGCGGCACCACCCCTTCACAAGGTTTTATCAAAGCAGCCCGTGAGATCCCGGGCATTGAACTTTACCCCATCATCCGGCCCCGCGGCGGCGATTTTTTGTACAGCGAAGAAGAGTTCAGCATCATGCTCGAAGATGTGAAACGCTGCAAGGAACTGCACTGTGATGGAGTGGTGCTTGGAATATTACAGGCCGATGGCACTGTGGACAAAGAGCGATGCCGGCAACTCACGGCGCTGGCCTATCCCATGGGTGTAACGTTTCACCGGGCATTCGACCGGGTTACTGACACCCGCGCTGCGCTGGAAGATGTGATTGCATGCGGCTTTGAGCGCATCCTCACCTCGGGAGGATGCCCAACTGTAACGGAAGGGAAAGACAACCTGGCCCGATTGGTAAAACAGGCTGATGAACGGATCATTATCATGCCGGGCAGCGGCCTGCGCAGTGATAATATTCTTGAAATTGCCAAAACTACCGGTGCAGTTGAATTTCATAGTTCGGCCCGCACCCTGGCCCGCAGTAAAATGCAGTATACCAATCCCGCTATGAAGGAAGAGCTGCAATCTGTTACTGTGGATACCACTGAAATTAAAAAGATGCTGGAAGCCCTTGCTGACTATTTCACCCCCTGAGTAAAATGCGAAAATGTTTCTTTCTATTGCTGCTGTTTCCCCTGGTACTGAGTGCCCAGCAAAAAAAAATGCTTGCGCTTACCCGGCATTGGGAATTTTTTTATCCTGTGCAGCAGCGCTGGTTGCCTGCCACGGTACCCGGCACCATTCATACCGATCTGCAGGATAACCACCTTATCCCGGATCCGTATTACCGCGATAATGAAAAACAATTGCAATGGATTGGTGAAGCCAACTGGCAATACCGGCTGCAGTTTGATGTGCCTCCTTCCTTTTTGAAAGAAGAAATCATCAGCCTGCAATTCCAGGGGCTCGATACCTGGGCCGATGTTATACTGAATGGCCATTTGATTCTGCAGGCCGATAATATGTTCAGGGGCTGGACGGTGAATGTGAGACCCTGGCTCCTGCCCCGTAAAAACAAACTGGAAATTCATTTCACCAGCGCCGTCCGGAAAACCGACAGCCTGGCCCGCGCTTACCTGCCCCTTGTTCTACCCGATAACAACCGGGTTTTCGCCCGCAAGGCACAGTACCATTTTGGATGGGATTGGGGCCCCACTTTTATCACCTGCGGCATCTGGCAACCGGTGATCCTCCGGGCAGGCAATACACAGGATAAGCCGGAACCGCAACCCGTAAAAAGCTGGCAGGTAAAACTGGTGCAGGAGAAAGACAGTTATGGCACCAGCTTCTGCTTTGAAAAAGCAGGCACCCCTGTTTATTGCAAGGGTGCCAACTGGATTCCGGGAGAGGTTTTTTTGCCGAGGTTAAAAAGAGAAGATTACCGGCAGCAACTGCTGTTGGCCAAAAACGCCCATATGAATATGCTGCGGGTTTGGGGCGGCGGCATCTATGAGACGGAGGATTTTTATTCGCTCTGCGATTCACTGGGCATTATGGTATGGCAGGATTTTATGTTTGCCGGGGGAATGGTTCCAGGGGATGCAGCATTTTTTGACAATGTAAGGGAAGAGGTAAAATACCAGCTTCAACGTTTATCCCGGCACCCCTGTATTGTGCTGTGGTGCGGCAATAATGAAATTGATGAAGCCTGGCATAACTGGGGCTGGCAACAGCAGTTCAACCTGCATGGAGCCGACTCTGCGAAAATCTGGAATGATTACCGCCGGCTTTTTGAAGACAGTCTGCCCCGCTGGGTAGCCGCTTTCGACGAGCAGCACCGCCCCTATGTGAGCACCTCGCCCCGGATCGGGTGGGGCCATGCCAGGAGTTTTACCGAAGGCGACAGTCATTACTGGGGCGTATGGTGGGGACTGGAAGACTGGGAAGTGTTCCGGACAAAAACAGGGCGCTTTGTAAGCGAATATGGCATGCAGTCGATGCCCAACTGGAAAACGGTGGAAGGGTTTACCCTTGCTGCCGACCGGCAGCTATCCTCTGCCGTTATTCAACATCATCAAAAAGCCAATAATGGCTTTGGTAAGCTGGCGCATTACCTGCAGCGGTATTTCATCGATTCAAGCCGGCTGTACAAACTATCACTGGCCGATTATACGTACCTCACCCAGTGCCTGCAATATTATATCCTCAAAAACAGTATAGCAGAACAGCGAAGCCAGTACCCTAAAAACAAGGGTACGCTGTTGTGGCAACTGAATGATTGCTGGCCCGTATGCAGCTGGAGCATCACCGATTACAGCCGGCAGCCAAAAGCGGCCTGGTATGCCGTCAGAGAAGCCTACCGGGATGACCATGTTCCGGTAACAGACTCTGTCGCACCAAAAGATCTTCCCTTGAAGAAAGCCGTGGTTTCCATCCGGGTGCTGGGCAATGATATCATCCTCACCAGCAATGAAGATGCAAAATTTGTGGAGCTTTCTGTAGACGGCAATACGGCAGTATTCTCCGATAATTATTTCGATCTGAAAAAGAATATTCCCCTGACTGTAAAGATTAATCACAAGCAGGCAAAGAAAGCATACCTTACCAACCTGCGGGTGAAAACACTTTATGATGTGCTTTATAACTGAGTTTGTCCGAAATCGGTCAGCCGCTGCAGCAGCACAGACTGGTTACGGGCCCGCACATGATTCTGGCCCTCATAGCGGCTTCCGTAATAAATGTCGTTATTGAGATAATCCGTCAGGAAACGAAGCGCCTGCATGTAGATCATGAATTTCCCCGCAAATAAAAAAGAGTTTTTTTCTTCATCCGTAAGTACATCATTCATTTCACTGCCATAACCTTTCACAATGGCATGATAGTAGTCGGGGCGGATGTTTATTTGCGTGGCATCCGCCTCTTCCTCACTCACCGGGCAGAGGCAGGTGCGCATCATATCTCCCACATCACTGATGAAAAATCCGGGCATAATGGTATCCAGGTCGATCACGCAAAGCCCTTTATCCTGCTCATCAAATAATACATTGCTGATCTTGGTATCGTGATGGATTACCCTTACCGGGAAGGATTTCATGCGGGCAAGGTATTCATCCACGATCGGGTACTGCGATTTCAGGAATGCGATTTCCTCCCCGGCAATCCGCATGCGCTGCGGATCTGCTTTACGAAGGGAAGTCTTAAACTGCTCGTACCGCAATGGCAGGTTATGAAAATCGGGTAAGGTGATTTGCAGGCGGGTGGCATCAAAGCCATGCAGCAGGTGCGTGAATTTTCCAAACTGCCGGGCGGCTTCGTATGCCTGGCCGGGCGTGCTGACCACATCGATGGTATGCGAGCCTTCCACGAAGGGAAAAAGACGGTAATACCGGCCATCCTGAAGCAGCATCTCCTCTCCGGTGAGGGTTGTAACAGGTGCCGGAAACAAATACCCGGGCTGCATTTGCTGCAGATAGCCGGCCAGTAACCTGATATTGTAAGCTATTGCTTCCGGCTTTCTGAAAACCTGCTGGTTGATTTGCTGGAGTACCATTTTTTTTTCTCCGGTACTTACCAGCCAGGTATGATTGATAAGGCCCGATCCCAGGGGTTGCAGGGATATATCCCCTGCCGTTATTCCATATTGCCTGAGTATCTCCTTCATTTCTGCTAAATTCGTGTAATTCATGAAACTGTGCAACTGCGTGCCGCAATATTACAAGAACATTCAAAAGCACAATGCCTGAGAATTGTAAAATGGGTGGGGCATAACCAGGAACACTTCGATGAACTTTTTAATTTGTTCATGGGGGATGAGTACCGGGTGGTGCAAAGAGCCGCCTGGGCTGTCTCCTGCTGTGTACAGGCCCATCCTTTCCTGCTTGAAAAACACTGGAAAAGCTTTGCAGCCAAACTGAATCAGCCGAACCTGCCTGATGCGGTTAAACGAAACAGCGTAAGGCTTTTGCAGGAGATTGCCATTCCGGAAGCCTATAAAGGATTGATCATGGGCCGCTGTTTTCAGTTGCTGGAAGCACCGGCAGAAGCGCTGGCAGTTAAGGTATTTTCCATGACGGTGCTGGCCAATATGGCGAAAGAGTTTCCCGCTATCATCCCCGAACTGAGATACCTGATTGAAGAACAGCTGCCCCGGCAGTCGGCAGGTTTCAGAAGCCGGGCGAAGAAGATATTACCACAGCTGGCCCGTTCATAATTTTCTTTTTCCCAATACGGCAACCTCCGAGCCCTTAGCCACGAATACCGAATGCGGCTGCTCCTGCTGCAGGAATGCGAAGCTGTCTCCGTAGAGAGCGCCGAAATCGCATTGGATGGCAAATTCTTTCACCGGTAATAGTTCCCAGCGGGGATGCTGCACTTCATATTCAAAACTGGTGCGGGCATCATACCGTGAATAGCCCCAGTAATGTTCGGCTATGAATTCCTCTTCGGAACCCGGATTCATTGCAAGCGGACTGGCTGCCACCAATGCCTGCAGGGAGTTCCATACACCTGCATGCTTCCATTGGTAGGCAATCGCAAGTGTATCGCCGTTTTCTTTCCAGGTATGCCGCATCTTTTTGGTACAGTATTTTTCCCGGTAAAGAGTATTGGCTACCAGACTGATGGCAGGTTTGGGTACGATCTCTTTTATAAATACCACTCCCCTCCTGTCTGCGGTCTCTTCCTGGTGCCGCACATAAAACCGGAGGTTCACTTCTTCAAAATTTACATGAAAAGGTATTTTTATTCCCCGCAGGCGGGTGTCGGCAAAAAGAAAGCCAACCAGGCTGAGGTAGCAATGGCCGTTAAAAAAATCGAGACGGGTTTTGGCCGGGAGATAAGGTGTCAGCACGGAGGCATTGACACGATAATTGGCCATGATCAGGTTTTGCCAGCGGGCGGTAAGAAAGGTTGCCATGTGCGGATGTTTTCTGCGGAGAAAAAAGAAATGCATGCTGGTTCTTGTATCAGCTTTGTTTCACCCTTCTCCCTGGTGAATACTTTTATCGCTTTTGTTCCCGGTAAAATTCACGGAAGATGAGCCGCAGGTTCTGATCGTAGGTAACATAATTATACAACCAGTTACAGAATACGAAGAACCTGTTTTTTACTCCCAGTATCAGCATCAGGTGCAATCCCATCCAGATCATCCAGGCGATGAATCCGCCAAAATGCAGACGTGGCTTCGGCATGTCCACCACGGCCAGGTTTCTGCCCACCGTGGCCATGCTGCCTTTATCGTGGTAGGAAAATGCAACCAGAGAAGAACCGGCGCTTTTCATCTCCAGCCGGCGCAGGTTCGCAGCCAGCACATCGGCCTGCTGAATGGCTACGGGTGCCACCTGCGGATGCCCGTTGGGCCAGACGGGTTCTTCCATCCAGGCCACATCACCCAGGGCAAAAATATTTTCGGATCCCTGCACCCGGCAATAGCGGTCTGTCTTAATCCGGTTGCCACGGGCAATTAGTCCGGGATCAATGCCCGCAGGCACATTTCCCTTGATGCCTGCGGCCCAGATAACCATTGACGTGTTAATTTCCCCGCCGCCTTGCAGGATGACTTTCTGCCCATCGTATTCTTTCAGCAGGGCATTGGTGAGCACAATGACACCCAGTTTTTCCAGGTAACGCCTGGATTGTTCGCTCGATTTTTCACTCATGGCCGCCAATGTTTTGCCCGTGCCTTCGAGCAGGTAAATCCTCATCTTACCGAAATCAAGTTCGGGGTAATCCTTGGGCAGCACGAAACGTTTCATATCGGCGATGGCGCCACTGAGTTCAACGCCGGTGGGACCGCCGCCCACCACCACGATTGTCATCAGGCGTTCAAGTGTTGCTGCATCGGGCGCATGCAGGGCATCTTCAAAATTATGCAGCAGGCGATGACGTAGTTGCAGGGCTTCCACGGTGCTTTTCATCGGGAAGGCGTTTTCGGCCAGTTGCGGGTTGCCGAAAAAGTTGGTGCCGGCACCGGTGGCGATAACCAGTACATCGTAACCGAAATCTCCGATGTCCGTAACCACTTTATTTTCGGCAGGAAGAATTTGCTGCACTTCCGCCATGCGGAATCGCACGTTTTTTGATTTTTGAAAAACCTTGCGTAAGGGAAAGGAAATATTACTGGCATCCAGTCCGGCGGTAGCCACCTGGTAAAACAGGGGCTGAAACTGGTGATAATTGAAGCGGTCGATGAGGGTGATCTCAAAACCAGGTTTATTACTGAGTTTGCGGGCCAGCCGGAGCCCTCCAAATCCCCCACCGATGATAACGAGTTTCATGGAATGGTGTTTGAGGACCCAAAAATACACAATTTTCAATAATTATTGAAAATTTAGGAAAAATTATTTTTATTGAATGAATACAGCCGGGGAAACAGTGCCGGAACAGATTCAGCTGCCGTCTTCCAATTACAGTTGTTACTGCGCAGATACTTATATTTGCAGAGCGATACTTCAATCCCTTCAAAATTTACCCTCATGAACAGATACCTGGCACTTCTGCTTATCCTGGTTCTTTTTATCCGCTGCAGCCAGCCATCCGGTAAACAGCAAACAATACTTTCCGCCAATAATCTGGCATCCCATTTTTTCAACCTGCTGCCTGACAAAGCCTATACCCTGCGTACCCCGGCGGGCGTAGTGCTGAAAATTGCAGCCAACAGTTTTAAAACCTCAGCGAATGAAAATGTGCGGCTGGAGATAAAGGAAGCCATTTCGATGAGGGATATTGTAAGAGCCGGTTTAACCACTTCCAGCAATGGTCGCCTGCTCAGGAGCGGGGGCATGATTTATATCAATGCCACTGTTGAAGGGAAACCCGCTGCTTTCCTCCGGCCGGTCAAGGTATCCATCCCAACGACCGCCTACGACAGCAGCATGCAGGTATTCAGGGGCGAGAGCAATGCGGATGGTTCCATCAATTGGGTGGATCCTTCACCACTCGACAGCACACCCCTGTCGAAACACCTGAATGCAGGCGGCCGCTTATTCCATGCCTTCTGCGCTTCCTGCCATAAACCCGGGCAGGATTTTACCGGACCTGCCCTTGCTTACTGCAGGCAAAGGGCGCCGTCTCCGGACTGGCCACTCCGGTTTACCCGTTATAGTCCCATGATGGTACAAACAGACCCTTATGCCATTAAACTCAAAAGAGAATTCAATAACCAGGCAATGCCCAGGTTTACGCTCACGGATGCCGAGGTGACAGGCATCCTGGACTATTGTGATAATATGGCCGCACTATACAATCCTGGTACCAACCCTGCTCCCGCTGCCGACAGCCTGTCTGACCCCTATCCCTGCGGGATGGATACCATTTATTTGGATAAGGAAGATACAGTTGGCCTTCCCGATACCAAAGCGGATACCGGGCTCATTGAAATTGTTGATACGCTGGCCCTGTCACGCTCTCAGGCTGCATTCAAAACAATGTTTGACAATATGCCAACTTACGAGTTTTCCATCGATTACAGCGGATGGTATAATGTAGACTGCTTTGTGAACAATAACCTGGCTGCTGTAACAAACGTAAGTCTGAAGGCAAGGGTGTTATCGGCCCTGCCAGGTATGGATATCGCTGTTTATCTCTGCATACCCCAACGAAAACTTTTTGTGAATGGTTCTAAAACCGCCGATGGAAGTTATTTTTTTTACATGAATGATCAGATCCCGCTGATCCTGGGCGATCAGGCCACCGTGCTGGCCATTGGCACGTTGAAAGACAGTATTTATTTTGGCAGCACGCTGTTCACCGTGCGCCAGCAGCAGGAACCAGTTGTGGAGCTAAAAAAAGCTGCACCGGCAACCATACAGAAGTTGCTCAGCAACTATGACCTTGCAGCTGAAATTACAGATAAGAATGATTTTTTGAAAGGGCTCAATGATACCAGCGCGATTGAAGCAGCTGATTCATCAGCAATCATCAACAATACGGGAAGACCCTACCGGCTTTTTCCCAGGCCCTGTGGCGGAGGAACAAAATAAAGAGAAAGATATCCGTTCATAGCATTCCTTCACTTTAATGCTGGCTTTTACCCTGTGCATTAAACCCTTTTGCATGTTTGCTGGTTCTTTATCCTATTCTGTAAACACACTGTTATCGCTTCTTTGTATAAACCCGGATTTTACTTTTCTCAGGAATGAATATGGTCAGTCCTGAAAACTGTTTCTGATCAACTGATCCGGCGAAGTTGCACCGGATGCTGTTGCTCCTATTGCTTGCCAGCCGGCCGGTCTTTTCTTCAGCAGTCATTGGCCAAAAAAAAGTTCCCCTGTTGCCAGGGGAACTCAAAACTATCAAAATGCAAGAAATGATTATTGTATCACCACTCTTCCCACAGCGAGGCGGTTATTATTCCTGTCGGTCAGTTCCACCCAGTAGATACCCTTGCTGAAGTTGCGCATATCCACATCCATGCGTCCGTAAGGAGCATTGATACTGTAAGATTGGGTGAAGATCCGGGCACCTTTGGCATCGTATACATTCAAACCACGCGGTAAACTGTTACCCATTGCACTGTAGTACCGTACCTGGAACACTCCATTGTTGGGGTTCGGGTAGATCCACAACGCATTGGACACAGAATCGGCAATGGTAAGAACATTGGAACTGTTCACACATCCATTGATATCCGTAACCGTAAGCTGGTAATCGCCCAGCTTGTCTACATCCAATAACAGGGAGCCGCTGTTGCTGCTGCCAGGTACCGGACTGCCGTTACGCTTCCAGCTGTAGCCATTGGTGGCTACTGCAAACGGACTCACCGTTGCCGTGATCGTGGTGGTAAGACCCGGGAACAACCTGGTAAAGGGTGAAGCCGAGAGCACCACCGTCGGCAACGGATTTACCTTAAGCACCGCTGCATTGGAACTAGCCGCTGCACAAGGGGCTGCTCCCTGTACCACGCAACGGTACAGGTATCCGTTCATCGATACCGGCGGTTGTGTGATGGTAAGACTGGTGCTATTGGCCCCATTATATACGCCTGTATTGCTCACCGCACTATAGCTTGCACCGCCATTGGTACTTACCTGCCACTGGTAGCTGAACGGACCGGTTCCGCTTACAGCACCGATGCTGAAGGTGGCCACCTTGTCGGTACAAACGGTTTGGTTAACCGGTTGTGAGCCGGCAGGAACAGAAGCCACCTTGTTCACAGTAACGGTAACCGTTTTGGCCGGAGAAGTACAGGCACTTACACCTGCCGGGCTCAGGTACACCGTACCATTGAAGTTGCGCGGGTTATTGGCAGGAGGACCCGGAGCTACCGGACCACCCCAACCCACGTTACCATCGGTGGTGATGGTTACACCATTATCCGTATACGTGGCAATCGTACCCGTACCATTGGTATAAGCCGGGAAAGTGGCACCGCTCAGTTCCAGACCGATGCCATAGGTGGCGCCAGCCGGGATTGACAGTGACAGACCCGTCAGTACCGGGTTGAGGGCACCGGCCGTAACATTGCTGTTGATAGATCCACCGGTCTGGTTCCAGCCATTACCTGCATTGATCAGACCCGGGTTACCGGCGATCGCTGAGGTTTTATAGAAAGCCCTGGCCGTAACAGCTCCCGATCCGAAGGTATTGGTTGAAATACCGGTCAGTGTCATCGGGTAACCGTTGTTGTTGGTAATATTGAAGAATACCATGTTATTACCATTACCACCTGCCATCGGGGTCGACGGAGCGGCATTGGCCGGCGGCAGACTCTGTACCGTAGCCTGGTAGTTGTACACACCTTCCGGTGTGGGCCTTGTCCAAACTGAATCCACAGCCGTACCCGCTACATAAGGAACAGTGGCATTGGCATCTGAGAACAGTCCGGCAGCCGGGCTCCAGGTAGCCGGAGTAGCCGGCACACCGATAACATAGTCTACATCCAGGCACCAGTTATTGAGCACACCGGCATCCGGGGCACCCGCATCATACATCGCCAGTGTCCACGAACCGTTCGGTACGGAATACAGGCCGCTGAAGGCAGCGGTGTTGGGGATATATCCGGTGGGACCTCCCGGGAACGTAAAGCCAAAGGCGGTGAAGGTAGCTCCGGCCCCATCGGCTTTAAAGGTGGCCGTGAACGGAGCCGTACCGGCGCTCAGCAGCGTGGTACCGGCAGAGCCGATCACCGTATTGGTGAAGTTGGCACCGGCATTATTGGTTTTGTTCAGCATGGCATCCAGGTTGAACACATTACCATTGGGTGCTTTGAGTACAATCACCAGGTCGCCCACATAATTATGGGTGATATTCATCTTAACCCGCAGACCGGTAACGGTTGCATTGGCCGGGATACCTGTCACACTGATGCTGGAGGTAGAGGCCGGGTAGGATACGGGCACCGGCGGAATTGTGGGACCATCAGGAATGGACACATTCACCGTTCCGGAGCAGAACGTATTCGTGAACGACTGAGAAGTGGAGCTCTTCAGTTTTACAGCCGGATCGCCCAGGCACATCGTAACCGATGAGGGGGTTACGGTCGGAGCAGGCGGCGTGTAATTGATGAGCGCAGAAGCAGTATTAGAGCAACCGGTAGCCGTGAGGGTACCTGTTACGGTATACATCGTCATGGCAGCGGGAGCGGCATATACAGTAGCTGCATTACCACCACCATAGGGAACAGTTGCCGTGGCATTGGTATACAAGCCACCAAACGGAGCCCATGTGTAAGTGTTTGCGCCGCTGGCTGTTAAAGCCAGACCGTTGATACCCGGAACACCCCCGCAACCTGAAGTGGGTGTAACGGTAACATTGGGCAGCGGGTTCACCGTTAAGATCGCTGCATTGCTGTTGGCCACAGGAGGGCAGGTACCGCTAACCGCCAGGCGGTAACGGTAACCATTCATCGTAATGGTAACCGGGTTAATGGTAAGGGTGGTGGTGGTTACATTGGAATAGGGAGCCGCATTGCTCAGGTTATTCCAGCTTACCCCGCCATCGGTGCTTTCCTGCCACTGGTAGGCAACACCTGTTGCCGTGCCATTAGCCGTGAAAGTAGCCGTCCCACCAGCACATACCGCGGTATTTGCCGGTTGGGCGGTAACAGCAGGACGCGTGTTCACTGTTATGGTGATATTACCCGTACGGATACATCCTCCCGGGTTGCTGGTATGCGTTACCGTATATGTAGTCGTTACCGACGGAGATGCAGCTACAGGGTTGGTGGTAGTGGAACTTAACCCGGCAGCCGGACTCCAGAGGAAGCTGCCTGTGGTAACAGGTGCCAAACCGGGAACGCTGAAAGTTACACTGCCGATGAAGCCCCTGGGGGTGTTGGCAGGAACAGCCGGAATAGCGCCACCGCCATAACCGATATTCGTGCCGGTAACAATATCGCAGCCATTATTTGAAAAAGTATACGTACCGGCAGCGATGGTGGCATATCCCATATTAAAACCATTGGCTACGGTAGCACAGCTGACAAGAATCCGGATCGTCTGGCCGGGCTGAACGGTCAGGCTCAGTCCCGACATAAAGGGCTGAACGGTTGTGCCTCCGATTGCCGTAATAGTACCACTGCCAAACTGGTTCCAGGTGGGTGCCGTAATAGCACCGGGAGAACCACTGATGCTGGTGGTACTGTACCAGGCCTGCACATTACTGGCGCCGGCGGCGTAAGCCAGGCTGGCAATATCGGTGATAGTTACCGGGAAGCCATTATTATTCCTGAAATTAAATGTGATTACAAAGTTGCCATTACCTGAAGTAAAAGTACTGGTAACAGTTGCCGGAGTGGAAGGACCCGAAGGCTCACTCACGGTAAGTTTGGTGGGATCTCCCTGGCACAGAACCGTACCCGGATCAGCTACGATGGCCAATGGCAGGTTGGGATAAACCGATATTGTAACCGATTTGGTTTTAACACAACCATTCAATGTAGCAGTAACCGTATAAGTGGTAGTGGTGGTTACTGTTGCCACCGGGTTGGGAATATTCGGATTCGACAAACCGGTTGCGGGCGACCAGGAATAAGTTGCGGCATTTCCAGAAGCATTCAGCTGAACGGAAGCCCCGGTACAAACCGTCGTATCGTTGTTACTGAGATTGAGTACGAGGTTATCGGTAAATCCAACCGTAACCGTTTTCGTGAGCAATCCGCAATAGGCATCTTTAATAGTGATCGTATAGGTACCGGCAGCCAGTCCGGTAAATACATTGGATGACTGGAAAGGTCCTGTATTGAGCTGATAGGTATAAGGCGCCAGTCCGCCCGTAGCCGTAATCGTTATACTGCCGCCATTCGGAGAGGTACAACTGGCCCCTGTGATCAGTTCGGTGGAGTTTACCTGGGTATTGGCAGGGTTACCATATTCGAGGATCGGAGCGCCGGCATTAGGAAGATTGGGACCCGTAACAAGCATTTTACGGTTGGACATATTTACACCGGGGCCAACTGTTCTGGGTACAAATGCGGCTGTGGTAAAAAGATTTGACGTGGGAGCCAGGTCAAGTGTCCAGCTGGTGCCTCCATTATTGGTGATCAGCAGGGCGCCGCCGGGAGTCATCACATAACCGTTATTGATATCATGCATGAGAATGCCGTTCAGGTTACCCACACCCAGGGCAAGGATGTTACTGGTGATATCTGTCCAGCTGGCTCCACCGTCTGTGGTGCGATAAACTACTTTACGGGGGAAGCCCACTCCCACCACAAAAATGGTATCCTTATTTAGCGACTGAATCGCGGTATATGTTATTTGTGGTGTAAGGGCCGGGAACGGACTGATATCCGTCCAGGTAGCGCCGGCATCGGTTGTTTTATAAACTGCATTTTTGCTACCACATACATACCCTACCAGTTTCGTTGGGAAATCAATAGCCCGCCAGGTGATGGAGTTAGTACCAATGGGGCCCACTTTAATGGTATCCCATGTTGCCGCATTATTGAATGAACGATATACCATCCCAAACCTTGAAGCCGCAGGAAGAGAAGTAGAACTGAAGCCGCAGGCCCATAAGCTGTCGGATCCCTGCCAGGCTATATCATTGATCTGCCCCGTATTCGGATCAGAGAATACCGGGCTCAGGTTCTGCGCCTGGTTGGCCGAACGATAAATATTTCCAATGCTGGTGGTGAAGTAAACTTTAGTGGGACTAACATAAGCCAGGTGAGTAATATTGGCAAACAGCGCTGCTAAAACCGGGCTATTGCGATCAATCCAGGTTTTGCCACCATCGGTTGTTACAGTGATAGCGGATCCGCCGGCGGCGATACCATTATTACAATCTGTAAATTCCATATCATTGTAACCACCATCGTGCGGTATGGCAAGATAGTTACTGAACCAGGATGACCCGGGTAATGAATCGGCCACAACACCACTTTGGCCCATGCTTATTATCCTGCCGTTCGGAGCTATATCAAAACCCCATACCCCATCATTACTGAAATTCTGACCAGCAGGCAATGAGATATCCGGAATCCAGTTACGACCGGTATCCACAGACTTGTACATGCGACCGCCGTTACCGGCTACTAACAGTGTACCATTGGCCGTTCTGCGCATCTGGTAAGGATTAGACGCCAGCAAAACCTGAACAGGAGGAATGGAAGGACCTGCATTAGGACCCTGTGTGGGAGGAGAAGGGAAATTCAGTACCTGGTACTTACCCTTTTCAAATACACCGGGCGCATTCACATTGGCAGTGGAGTCATTTTTACCAGTATTTATTTTTACCACCGTATTATTATTAAACGACATCAACACAACCGTTGAGTCGTTGATAATATTCATCGCCCGGTATTGTTGTGTTACCGGCGATACAGTAGCGTAGGCTGAAGTACAGTTAATGGTATTGGTATTAATACCTGTATAACCAATCCTTTCTTTACTGATTGAATAATCGGTCAAAACGCCGCTTTTGAATTTCCATACCAGGCTGGCCGCCATCGAACCTGAGGTCAGGAAGGTGGTCAGCGGTGTACAAACAGTTGTGCTGGTGGCCCTGAAACTGACATTCGGAAACAAGGTAACCCCATAGGAGTTACTGCCACAGATATAGCCTGTAGTGTCATTGATAAATTCTATCCGGTAAATGGATTTCAGTTTGGCATCCACCGGTGCTAATACCGAAGGGATGAGAGGATTATTGATGTAACCGACACGGGAAACCCCGTTCACCGGGGGTGCCGCAATGGAATCCCAGGAGGCACCACCGTTGAGGGTTACATATAATTTAGGAAGCGAATCAGGTGTATTGTTATAATCACCGCCAATATATCCCTTGTTGGCATTGATAAACCAGCAGGCATTGATGGGCTTCTGATTGGGAAAAAGCGGGTTATTCACAAAACTCCAGGTGGTACCGCCATCAGTTGTTTTTGCCATCACACCATTGTTACCAACAGCATACGCCACAGTGGACGTAACAAAGTGCACATCATTAAACGTTGTTTTGGAAAGCAGCCCTGCCGGCGTAAGATAAGTGAACACACCGTAGGTCCAGTTACGGCCGCCATCTGTACTGCGGGCAATGCCGCCCTGGTCGCCCACGGCAATTACATTGTTATTATCGAAATAATCAACATCCAGCACGGTAAAACCAAATTGCTTTGGATTGCTGAATTTCCAGTTGGTGGTATTAAACCCCTGTGAAAAGGCGGATACGGAAACCACCAACAAGAATAAAATAGTGCAGATCAACTGCTGCAAGTAGGGCTTTCTCATGTGTAGAAAGTTTTGGTGAAAGTAAAAATCGGAGCAATGTTACAGGCTTATACAAATTATCTTGGTAGAATTAATTCTATCGGAGTAGTTGCCTATTTTCCGGAATATTGAATCCCGAATCACACGTTTATGAAAGGGATAACCGCCATAATTTTCCTAACTGTTTCACTACTAATCAATTCTGCCAGCGCCCAGGATAAATCGAACCGGGGAAAGGAATTCTGGCTGGGTTATGGATTTGATTACAGCTTTTTTAACGAAAGCCCTGTTAACTCCCAGGAACTGGCCTTATACATCAGCACTGAATTACCCGCCACCGTTACCGTCTCCATCAATGGTACCGGCTGGACACAAACACTCAATATCCCCGCGAATACCGTGGATGCTTCGATTCTGATCCCAAAATCGGGCCCCAATGATGCAAGAATCGTTACGGATGGCCTTGCCTCCAGGGGCATCCATATTGTGAGCAATGTTCCCATCGCCGTTTATGCGCACGTGTACGCATTGATGGTTTCTGGCGCCACGATGCTCCTCCCGGTTGAAACCTATGGATATACCTATTACTCGATCAATTACACGCAAACCACTTCCGGGTCCAAACTTCCGGTGATCAGGGATACAACAGAAAACGGGCCCGACTGGTACTCCTGGTTTTATGTAATTGCCCCTGAAGACAATACCACCGTACAGATCACCCCGTCCGATACTACTAAAAATGGCTGGTTACCCGGCAGCACCCATACCGTTAATCTCAATAAAGGAGAAACCTATACCGTATTCGGGAAATTAGATCCCAGCTCCACCAGGGCCTGGGCCGCCAGCAAGGATATGACGGGCAGTAAAATTGTTTCGGTTAGCGGGGCTGATGGCAACTGCCATCCCATTGGTGTGTTTTCGGGTTCCGGTGGCATCCGCTTATGCCGCGGTGATGGCGGCGAATTTGTTCACCAGCAGATATTTCCTGCGCAGGCCTGGGGTACCCGCTATCTCACCTACCATATGCTGATGAATACCAACACCAATATCAATGCCACTTTCAGAAACTATTACCGTGTTTGTGTGTCGGATCCCAGTACCGTGGTTAAGAAAAATGGTATTACCATGACCGGCCTCACCAATAATTTCTATTATGAATACATGGATTCGGTGGGCGGCGATTATATCACTTCCGATAAACCGATCATGGTAGCCCAGTACACTCCCAATAAAAACCAATGCTGGGCCTTTAACAATCCCTCCTACGGTGACCCGGAAATGTTTTACCTGAGCCCGATTGAGCAGGGCCAGAAATCCGTGCTTCTGTATGCAAGCAGCCATTTTGGGATTGATTATGTTTACTGTAATATCCTGTTACCCACCGGTGGCGTAAGTTCACTGCTGGTGGATGGTGCCCCTGTGCCGGCCGCCCAGATCAAGCCGCATCCTAATAACCCGGCCTATTCCGTTGCCATTGCCAATCTCTCCAACATCGATATGCAGCATACTATCACATCGGATTCAAACCTGACAGCCACCGTATATGGATTCGGCTTTTTTGAAAGCTATGGTTATAATGCAGGTACGATGATCAACAACCTGAATTCGATTGGTGAGATTAAGAACACTTACAGCACCGTGCCGGGCCCCGATTCGTTTACCTGCAAAACAACACCGGTTCGTTTTACCATCAATGTGGCCTATCCGCTGACCAATATTCACTGGAAGCTCAGCCAGGTGCCGGGCCTCAATCCCAACACCGATTCCATCATCAATAACCCGGTACCCGCTGGCAACCCCGTCATCAATGGCCGCCAGTATCATACCTATACCCTGCAGCAGGATTTTACATTTGCCAGTCCGGGCACCTACTATCTGCCGGTTACCTATACCTCGCCGGATATTGATAACTGCAACCACACTGAAAACTACAGTATCAAAATCGTGGTGCTGCCCGGCCCCGTAGCCGATTTCTCATCTTCGTCTGCCACCTGCCTCAAGGATACCGTTCATTTCACCGGCACATCGGTCCCCGCGCCGTATACCATCAACAGCTATTTGTGGAATTTTGATGATGGCAGCACGCAGAACACCGTTAATGCCAGTAAACTGTTTACCGCCGCCGGTCCCCAGCACGTCCGTTACCGCATATACGCTACGAACGGTTGCACGGGCGATACCACCAAACTTATCAATATCTTCCCCAGTCCAACCGCCGTAATCGGGGTTAGTACGCCCGGTTGTTCCACTGAGCCCGTTTTAATATCCGATACCTCCGTTGTGGCGTCAGGCACGATTGTCAGCTGGCATTATTTCTTTGGTGATGCTACGAGTGCCGTGCGTAACACCAATACAGCTTTCTATCACACCTATGCCAACCCGGGTACCTACACCATTAAGCTCGTTACAGTTACGGATAATGGCTGTGTGAGTGATACCGGTTTCAAAACAGTAACCATCAATGAAAAGCCGCTGGCAAAATTCGGCTATGGCACCGGGGTTATTTGTGTCAGGGATTCTGTTTACATCACCGACACCTCTTCTGTCAGCACCGGCAGTATCCAGAGCTGGCGGTATGATTTTGGCGATGGCAATACGCTGGTACGGGGCACTAATACTCCCTTCTACCACACTTATTTCACGCCGGGCAGTTATATTATTTCGCTGGTTACCATTTCTGATCTTGGTTGTGCCAGTGATACCTTCCGGCGCACGGTTACGGTGAACGACAGGCCCCGTGCCGATTTCAGTATCAATGCGCTGAATTGCCAGAAAGACACTGTTTACTTCAACCATATCAATCCGCCGGGCAGTTTCAACATTACTTCCTACCTGTGGAATTTTGATGATGGCAGCACGCAGGCCACCATTGATGCGAAGAAGAAATTTCCGGCCGCCGGTTTGCAGCATATCCGCTATCGTATCTTTGCTGATAACGGCTGCAATGGTGATACCACGAAAATTATCACCATTGAAGAAAGTCCGGTAGCCCGGCCCGGGGTAACCAGCAGCATTTGTATCGATTCGGTACTGATCAGTGATACCTCTTCCATTGCAGCAGGCAGTATTGTAAGCTGGGAATATAATTTTGGCGATCTCACATCTCTTACCCGCACCACCAATACCAATTTCTATCATCATTATGTGTTACCCGGCACGTATACTATCTGGCTGGTTACCACCTCCGGTACCGGGTGCAAGAGTGATACCGCACGTAAAACCGTTACGGTTACCGCAAAGCCACTGAGCGATTTCAGCATCAGCAACCACCTGGTTCAATGCCTGCGGGATACAGTATATTTCACCCATATCACCCCGACGGGTATTTTTAATATCACGGGTTATCGCTGGGATTTTGATGACGGAAGCTTTGTTACCAGCATTGATGCGAAAAAGAAATTTGCAACGGCAGGACTGCAGCATATCCGCTACCGGATTTTCACGGCCGAGGGTTGCATCGGGGATACCACCAAACAAATCACGGTTTCGCCCGATCCACAGGCAGCTTTTACAGCCGGTACACCTGTCTGTGCTTCCGACTCGGTGCTGATTACAGATAATTCGGGCATATCATCCGGCAGCATCATAAACTGGAAATATGATTTTGGAGATGTCAGTACACTGGTAAGAACCAACGCCACTCCTTTCTACCATAAGTACAGCAACCCGGGATCATTCACCATATCCCTCGTAACAATATCTGATAAAGGCTGCATCAGTGATACAGCCCATCAGCCGGTTGTTATCACGGCCAAGCCCGCAGCGCCGTTCAGCTTTACCGGCAGTTATTGCGCCGGCAGCCCCGTTCAGTTTACTTCCGGCTTTCCGCTAACACCGGGCAGCAGCTGGTACTGGGATTTTGGCGATCTGCAAACCTTCAGTTCCACCACTTCAAACACCGTCTCTCATATTTACACAGTTGCGCAGAACAATATTACGGTTAAACATATGGTAGAGGCAGCCGGTTGCAAAAGTGATACCATCACCTCACTGATCCCGGCCATCTACCCGGTACCCGTGGCGGCTTTCAGTATCCAGAAAGATACCGTATGTGAAAACAGGGCCGTCCAGTTCAGTTCAACCCTCACGGGTATTACGGCATGGCAATGGGATTTTGGCAATGGTACCGGCACAGCGGAGCCTCCTTTTACCAGAACCTATACACGTGCAGGTACCTACCCGGTGAGCTTATCCGTAACAGGTGCCGGCGGTTGTATATCGGGTGTAAGTAACGATATCCTGGTGGTGAATCCTCAGCCGATAGTGAATGCCGGTGCGGATAAATATATCGTTGGCGGTGGTTTTGCGGTTTTGGCGGCATCGGTGAGTCCGGCCGGCGCTTATACATATTCCTGGACCCCGGCGCTGGAGCTCAATTCGGCGGCTGTTCTGCAACCCACTGCGAAACCATCGGCTACCCGCCTCTATACCCTCACCGCCACTGATAATGCCACACATTGTTCCGGTTCGGACGATGTTTTAGTAAAAATCATTCCCGAACTTTATATACCCAATGCCTTTACACCGGATGGCAATGGCGTCAATGATACCTGGGGTATCCCGGCGCTGAGTATTTATCCGAACGCAGAGGTTATCGTGTATAACCGGTATGGAAATATTATTTTCGACAGAAAGGATTATTATAATCATCCCTGGGATGGCACCTGGAAGGGAGTAAAACAACCCGCCGGCGCTTATGTGTATTTCATCCGGCTGAATGATGCCCGCCAGCAGGTATTCCAGGGAGAAGTAATTATTATCAGGTAATATGCAACCCAGTATTATCATAGCCGACGATCACAGTATGATCCGGAAGGGCCTGAAGCTCTTGCTTCAGCTGAACCTGGGTTATACCGATATTACCGAAACCAGGTCATGCAACGAACTGCTTCGCCAGCTGGTGGTAAAAAAATATACCCACCTGGTACTTGATATCATCCTGTCCGATGGCAACACGCTTGAGATCATACCCAATATCCGCCGGCTCTACCCCGATCTTCAGATCATGGTATTTTCCATGCAACCGGCCGAAGTATACGAACAGGCGATCCGGCAACTGGGTATCCGCCATTATCTTTCCAAATCAGTGGGTGAAGAGGAGATCCTGCAATTCCTCCGGGAATTTCTGCAAAATGAAATGACCACCCGGCCGGCTGCAGCACTGCAGCTGAAAGGGAATCCCTTCTCCTCCCTCGCTCCCCGTGAACTGGAGATACTGCATTACGTACTTAAAGGCGTTGGCACCAAAGAAATATCCGAAACGCTGAACCTGAAAATGAATACCATTTCCACGGTCAAAAACAGAATTTTCGAAAAAACAAATGCCAGTAATATCAAGGAATTAATGGACCTTGCTTCGCTTTACAACCTTAATTATTGACAAGTTTGCAGTAAATTGTATGCAAACCGGCTATGAAGCATTATCTCTACTGCTTACTGCTCGCACTGCTGATCCAGCTGCCGCTTTACGGGCAGCACAATGCCGCAACATATATTCAGCAATTCAGCACCGAAAACGGCCTGCCCTCCAATGGGATAAAAGGAATGCGCTGGGATGAAAGCACCGGTTTTCTCTGGCTGGCTACTGAAGCCGGCGTGGTGCGGTTCAACGGTGTCAATTTCAAAAATTTCACCAAAGAAAATACACCGGGTATGACGGCCGAGCGCATGATGTTTATCCTGAGCAATACGGCTAAGCGCATCTATACGGCCGATGCCAATGGCAATATTTTCCGGATCCGTGAAAACAAACTGGAAGCATGGGGAGCGCAAAAAAATATCAGGGCAAAAACATTTGGCTATCATAAATTCCTGGCGGTATCAGACAGTTGCTATCTGCAGGCGATCAAACGGCCGGATGCCGACAGCAGCCTCTTACCCATAGGAAAAATCATTCCCCTGAACGACAGTTCCTGTATCATCTGGCGGGAAAAGCAGCTTTATTATTATTCCACCGGCCATTCACCGAAACGCTGTTTCCCCGGACCGCCAGAAGGGATTAAGAATATTTTCATTGTTGGACATACCTGCTATTTTCTGAGAAATGATGGCATCTTATTTCAGTTTGATCCGGTTACGGGTGCCCGTAAACCGGTTACCGTAACCGATGAAACCGGCACCCCGCCAGCTTTTACATGGCATGAGGGCCAGCTGATATGGGAGCCCGGATTAGACAACCCGATCTATATTAAAGGTGATCATGCCTGGTTACTGGAGCAACAAAATAACAATCTGGTGACCACCCTGATATCGCAGTCGGTACCCCTGGATGCCTATATCCAGTCGGTCATCTACCAGAAAAAAAACGGTACGCTTTTTATTGCAACCGATTCCCGCGGACTGATCATCATCCGGAAAAACCTGGTGCGATCAAAAAAAAGGAAGGACACCCTGACAAAGAACCGCAATGCCTATTATTCACAGGTGTTGCTCGACAATAACACCATTCTTACCAATGAAGGAGATATTATCGGGGAAAGCAACCGGCCTCCTTCTGTAATCCCCATCAGGGGGAAATTTAATTTCACCGTAGCCACTACGGGCGATACCAGCCTTTGGTTTGTGCAACGCCATCCGCAGCAAAATGTAAATTGCCTGCACGCCTATAACTATACAACCCGCACGGAAAAAGCCTATACCAGGATTGTACTATCCGGCCAGTGTATTATCTCCACGGCAGGCACCTCAGTTTATATTATTGATGAAAAAGGGATCGGCGAACTGAAGGGCGACAGCCTCCGGTATGATTACAAATTTACCCCCGACCCTGATCGTACCATTTATTACGATGCGAGAGAGACCGAACCGGGCCTCTTAACCATTGCCTCCTGCAACGGGCTGCTGACCTATCATATCAACACACATACCCTGGAGGAACCTGCCAAAGATCAAAACTATTGTTTCCGTACCCTATGGATGTATAAAGGATACCTGTTCCTGGGTACCTATGGCGCCGGCTTTTTCATAAAAAAAGGAGAGCGCATGCGGCGCATGCCACTGGATAAGAATAACTACCTCCTTTATACGCATTGTTTTATGCCCGATCAGCAGGGGTATTGCTGGTTAAGCACGAACCGCGGGCTCTTCAAGGCCAGACTGGATGAACTGATCGCTGCATTTGAACAGAACAGCAACCGTGTCTATTACCATTATTTCGGAAAGCAGGACGGGATGGAGATGACCGAGCTGAACGGAGGCTGCACCCCCTGTGCGCTTACGATGGCAGGTGGCATACTCTCCTTTCCCACCATGGACGGATTATTGTGGGTGGATCCGCAAAAGGCAAACCCGGAGCTGCCCGCCGGCAAAATTTTCTTCGATGATATCCGTGTTGATAACAAAGTATATGAGGCTGATTCGCTGCCGGCTCATCCCCTCGCACCCGGTACCGCCGAAATCGTTTTCAGCCTGGCCTATGCCGCCTGGTGCAACCCCGAGAATATCTATATTGATTACCAGCTGAACGATTCTGTTAACTGGAAGCCGGTTAATTTCAGTAATGGCGCCGAAATCCGGCTTAACAGCCTGGCCCCCGGCACCTACCACCTGCGTATACGCAAACTTAACGGGTTTGGGGTAAACAACTATTCTTATAAAGATATCAGTTTTACCATCAGCGCTCCCTGGTATAAACGCTGGTGGTTTTATTTACTGGTGTTGCTGGCCCTGGGTGGCCTCATCGCCCTGATACTGCATATCCGCACCACGCAGTACCGGGTACAGCAGCAAAAACTGGAAAAACAGGTTGCCGAAAAAACAATGGCCCTGCAGCAACAGAATGAAACCCTTGAAAAAAATAACAGCATCAAGAACCGGCTGATCAGTATTATCAGTCACGACATCATTACACCGCTGAAATTTGTTACGGTGGCGGGGCAGAACCTGATTGCCAAACGCCCGCTGATGTCGGAAGAATTGCAGCAGGAAACCATCCGGGAAATGACCAATACCTCGATGGAACTGCAACTGCTTTCCACCAATATCCTCAACTGGATCAAATACCAGCAGGAAAACAGGCGGCTGGCAAAAGAAAATATCCTTGTACATGAACTTGTAAACCAGGTGTTCGGCATTCTGAACAGTCTGGCCCGGCAGAAAAATTTACAGCTCATAAACCAGGTTGATCAACAGATCAGTATCTACCAGTACAGGGAGCCGCTGAAAATTATCATTTACAACCTGGCCACCAATGCTATTAATTTCTCAGAAAAAGGGGCTATACAGGTGAACGCCTGGTTGGAGGAGGATGAACTGAAACTAACCGTAAAGGATGAAGGCGTGGGAATGACGCCCGAACAGATAAAAAATATTCTGGCAGATGAGTTCATTGTATCATCAGCCAATATCGACAACCGGAAAGGCAACGGCCTGGGTTATCTCATCATCAAGGACCTGGTGAAAACAATGGGAGCCTCGCTGCAGATTGAAAGTGAGAAAAATGCAGGTACCATGGTTATCATCACTTTTCCTGCCACCTGAACCAATCAATACAGTACCCTCACTTTAATGGTTGCTTTTACTTTACGCAGTAATTCCGTGGCATTTTTACTCAGTCCCTTGTCCACATCCAGCACCACGTAACCAATACTGTCGTTGGTTTTAAGGTACTGGCCCAGGATATTGATCTTGTTGCGGCTGAGCTGGGTATTGATTTCGGAAAGCACGCCCGGCACGTTATTATGAATGTGGAGGATACGGTGAGCGCCCTCCTGCGGGGGGAGTGCCAGGGCGGGTATCGTATGCGAACCTGTGCTGATGCCTTTTTCGAGATAGTTGAAGAGTTTATCACTCACATCTTCGCCGATGTTTTGCTGGGCTTCCTGGGTGCTGCCACCGATATGCGGCGTAAGCAGTACATTGCTCAGTCCCTGCAGCGGGGTACTGAAAGCATCACCGTTCTTTTCGGGTTCCACCGGAAACACATCTACGGCAGCGCCGGCCAGATGCCCCTGCTGCAGGGCCTTGCGGAGAGCTTCCAGGTCAACCACTTCTCCCCTGGCATAATTGATAAGGATACTGCCCTTTTTAAAATGATGGAGGATGCCGGCATGGATCAGGTTGCGGGTGCTGGGTAGTTCGGGCACATGCAGGGTAACAATATCGGCCTGTTTCACCACTTCTTTCAAACTCTTCTTATCTTCTGCATTGCCCAATGGCAGTTTGGTTTCCACATCATAAAAAATCACTTTCATCCCCAGACTTTCGGCCAGCACACTCACCTGCTTGCCGATATTGCCATATCCGATAATGCCCAGGGTTTTACCCCGCAGCTCGTAACTGCCGCTTGCCTCTTTGAGCCAGATGCCGTCATGAGCCGCTTTATTTTTATCGATGATCCGGCGGATGAGCATGATGGAAGCGCCGATTACCAGCTCAGCCACACTGCGGGTATTGCTGTACGGTGCATTAAAAACAGCGACGCCCTGCTGGGTGGCCCTGCGCAGATCCACCTGGTTGACACCGATACAAAAACAACCGATGGCCTGCAGTTTACCCGCAGCTTCCAGTACTTTTTTGGTAATACTGGTCTTGCTCCGGATACCCAGCAGGTGCACATCTTTGATCGCTGCCGCCAGCTCTGTTTCGCTGAGTGCCCCATTGATCTTTTTCACATTGCGGTATCCGGCATCGGTAAAGCGGCGGGCTGCCACCTCACTTATATTTTCAAGAAGAAGAATATTGATCTTGTCTTTCGGGTAGCTGGTGATTTTTTTTTCTGCCATGGCGATAACAGCGTATTTTGCACAAATATATCAGTTATCGGATTACTATTTCAATGATGCCTGCTATTGGACCACCTGATCAAGCGTATGCCTTTACTTTAAGAGGCCACCCCCTTCGTTTTAGGTTCCCTAAAAGCTGGTATATAGCAGTACTGGCATTGGCTGCCTGCCATGGCAAAACCGATAAAAACCGCCAGCACCTAAACGATACCGTTCCATTTTACCATTTGCCCGCCGTTCCGGCTCCCGATAAAGCAGAAGCAGCCCGTATCCGGAACGCCTGCCAGCTTTGGTACGACTCGGTGCTGCGGCCCAAAGGATTCAACGGAGGCATTCTCGTTGCCAAAAAGGGGAATATTATTTTTGAAGCGTATAACGGCACCACCCGGATTCCGGGCACTGTGCCCATCACGGCCGCTACGCCTCTTCATATCGCCTCCACTTCCAAAACCTTCACCGCCATGGCGGTATTACAGTTATGGCAGGAGGGCAGACTGAATATTGATGATGAGTTCAGTAAATACTTCCCGCAATTCAATTATCCCGGCGTTACCATCCGCAGCCTGCTTTGCCATCGCAGCGGCCTGCCCAACTATACGTATTTCATGGAGAACCTTGGCTGGGATAAATCCCGGTTTGTAAGCAACCAGGATGTATTTGATTTTTTGTGCAACCGCAAAGCTGAGTTCCCGGATATAGCGCCGCCCAATACGCATTTTTCGTACTGTAATACCAATTTTGCGCTGCTGGCACTGCTGATTGAAAAAATAAGCGGCCTCCCCTACCCGGTATATATGCAGCAGCATTTTTTTACGCCCCTGCAGATGAAGAACACGCATGTTTTCACCCTTGCGGATACGGCCACGGCTGTTCCGAGTTACGACTGGAAGGGACGGCTGATGCCCTTTGGTTTCCTCGACGGGGTATATGGCGATAAGAATATTTATACCACTGTTCGGGACCTGCTCATATGGGACCGGGCCCTGCGCTCGGGTTTATTGTTTACCCCGCAAACACTGGAACAGGCTTATGCCCCTTACAGCAATGAAAAACCCGGCATCCGCAATTATGGCCTCGGCTGGCGGATGAACATCCTCCCGGATGGCCGTAAGGTAATTTATCACAACGGCTGGTGGCATGGCAGCAACAGCACTTTCATCCGGCTCATTCCGGAAGAAGCCACCATAATTGCCATTGGCAACAGGTTTACAAGAGCAGTATACCATGCCAAAATGCTGGCGAATATTTTTGGGGATTATTACAGTTCTCCCGAGGAAGAAGAAGGCGACTCCAGCCACAATCCCGATTCGCTGCTCAGATCCCGGCCCGATACGGCCGCCCCGGAAAAACCCCGGCAAAAACCAATACCGGGTAAAAAAAGCAAAAAACAATAGATTCGCCTCAGTCTCTGCGGTTTGTGCAATAATTCTGGATAAACTTTGCGGGTTTTTGCGTTTTTTATCCCTACCTTGAGCGGTAATACCAGACGAATGCTTAAAAGAGAAAGACAGGCGTACATTGTACACCAGGTAAACCTGCATAATAAAGTGCTGTCTGCCTCTTTATCTTCAGAGATCAATGTATCCGAGGATACGATTCGCCGGGATCTGCAGGAACTTGCCGAAAGCGGCAAACTGATCAGGGTTCACGGCGGCGCCCTCTCCCGTTCTTTCAGTGATATTGCTTCCCCTTCCAAAAATGTGTATGCCCGTGATCAGAAAGTGACGGTGGCCCGTAAGGCGGTGCAACTGATCAGCGATGGTATGTTTGTACTTACCGGGGGAGGCACTACGATCATTGAAATGGCCCGGGCACTTCCTTCCGGTTTATCGGCCACCTTTATTTCGGGCAGTATTCCTGCCATCATCGAATACATGTATCATCCGAATATTGAGGTGATTGTGATCGGAGATAAGCTTTCGAAAAGTTCCAAGATTACGGTGGGCGCCGATGCCCTTACCCGAATCAAATCCCTGAAACCCGATCTCTGTATCCTGGGGATTAATGCCATTGATGTGCAGCACGGGATCACGGATAACGACTGGGATGTTGCCCAGCTGAAACAATCCATGATTGCCGCTTCGCAGAAAGTAGTTTGTCTGACGATCTCCGAAAAGATCAATACCGTGCAGGCGATCAAGGTTTGCGATATTCAGGAAATTGATATCCTTGTAACAGAACTGGACACAACCCACCCGTTGCTGCAGCCCTATGCGGCCAGCGGGGTAACACTTCTATAACCAATAATAACTAACTTTTATACACCAAAACTTGACAAAATGAGAAAACTTGCAAACAGATTAATTGTTTTTCTGTTTTTTCTGTTTCCCCTGATCGCCAGTGCGCAAAACACGATCACCGGCCGGGTATTGGATGACAAAACCGGGCAGCCGGTTGCCAATGCCAGTGTAATTATTAAAGGAAACAAAGCAGGTGTCCGCACGGATGCCAATGGAAACTTCACCATCACTGCCAAACCCGGCGATGTGATCACGATTTCTTCCATCAACTATGTTGCCCAATCTGTAAAACTGAAAGACAACAGTACCGTTTATGTGAAGCTGGTACTGAGCGATGCCACCCTGAGTGAAGTGGTGGTAACAACCGCCATGGACATCAAAAGAAAGCCCCGCGAACTGGGGTATTCCGTTGCTACCGTAACGGGTAAGGAAGTGGCCGAAACCCAGCGCCAGAATTTTGTGAACGGCCTTCAGGGCCGCGTGGCCGGTCTTACCGTTACACCCACCACCGGTGCCGCCGGTGCCTCCTCTTCAATAGTTTTAAGGGGATTCAACTCCCTTTCGGGCAATAACCAGCCCCTGTTCATTGTAGACGGGGTAATCATTGATAACCAGACCATCAATGAAAATGGTAACGGAGGTGCTGGTTTAGGACTGGCATCTGACAGGCCGAACCGCAATAACGACTATACCAACAGGGCCGCCGATCTCAACCCGAATGATATCGAGTCCATCACCATCCTGAAAGGCCCCGAAGCCACAGCGCTTTACGGTAGCCAGGCCAGCGGTGGCGCCATCGTTATCACTACCAAAAAAGGAAACAAGAACAAGAAGATCAATGTTAACTATGATAACAGTTTCCGTTTCCAGAAAGTGACCCGCCTGCCTGATATTAACAACGATTTCAGTCAGGGTACCAATGGAGTGGGCTTCACACCTCCCCAAACCTCCAGCCAGTTCTCCTATTTCGGACCGGCCTATCCTTCTAATCTCACCAAGTATGATAACATCCATAATTTCTACAAAACCGGTTTTGCGCAAACACACAATGTGGCAGCCGATTATGGCACCAATAATTTTACGGTGCGGTTGAGTGGAACTTATTATGATGAAAAGGGGGTGGTTCCGGAAAATACCTTCCGCAAAATGAATGTGCGGTTATCCAATAGCTTTACGCTCTTTAAGAAAATTGATTTTACCGGATCGGCCACTTATACTACCTCTGAAAACGACAAACCCATCCGCGGTGCCGGTGGTTATTTGCTGAATCTGTATGCTTTCCCCGTGATCAATGATATCAGGAATTACCAGGATGTGAATGGCAACAAGAATATCATGTTCTCGAATCAGTACAATTCAGATGGAATTGATAATCCGTTATGGAGCGCCCATAACAACCGCAGCCATGATAAAACCACCCGCACGATTGTTTCCCTGGGAGTTACCGCCCGTCCCTTCAAATGGCTGACACTTGCCGGTCGTTTTGGTTTCGACAATTACAACACAGTGGGATGGACATTTTATCATCCCGAATCAGTACTCACCACCCTGGCCCTCAAGGGTGGCCAGGATAATTACTGGAGAAAGTACAATGGATATAATCACACCATTACAGCAACCGCCAGTAAAAAAATCCGCAATTTCACTTTGCAGCTGATGGCTGGTACCATGTGGCAGGATTATGAAACCAAAATGTATGCTATCTATGGCACCAATCTGATTGATTCGATCGGGGCAAACGGCAGTATGTATAAAGGGGGTGCCGTAATTACAAAATTTGATCCCACCGATACCACCAATACACTCATAGGCACCAGGCTGAGACTGCAGCGGAATAACTATGGTCAGTACAATCTCAATATCATCCGTGAGATCGCTTATTTTGGTGAGTTTTCAATCAATTATAAAAACTATGCGTTCCTGAACTACACGCATCGTTTTGAATCAGCTTCCACACTTCCGGCCAATAACAGGAATTATAACTACCCGGGGGTAAGTCTGAGCCTGATCCTTTCCGATATCATCCCGGACCTGAAGAAAACCACGCCCATTAATTACTGGAAATTAAGGGCTTCAACGGCTACCACGGCCCGCCTGAATGATCCTTATACCAACCAGTCGTATTTCACCAATAATTTCTCCAGTAACAATATCCCTGGTGGTGGATTTTCTTACTATTTCACCAACAACAACCCCAACCTGGTACCGGAAAAGCAGACAACCTACGAAATTGGTACCGAACTCAAAATGCTGAACAACCGCGTATCAATTGATGCCACTTATTACAATACGCTTTGCACCAACCAGATCAGCCAGAACTTCAGGGCCAGCTATGCCACGGGTTTTGTGCTGAATACACAAAATGCGGCTTCTAACCGCAACCAGGGTATTGAAATCGGGCTGGATCTGAATCCGCTGAAACGGAAAAACCTCAACTGGGATGTACGTTTCAATTTCAACCATACCTGGAGCAAGGTGTTAACACTGCCTTCTTCTATCGATCCCCGTTTCGACTATTATATTGCTGATACCTGGCTGTATGGAAATGCCCGGGGCGGTTTGATCAGGGGTAATCCCACCACCATCATCACGGGTTACGGTTATGCCCGTAATAATGCCGGCGATATCCTTATCAACCCCAGTACCGGTTTACCGGTGGTGGATGCCACTTTCCTGAAACGCGGCGACAGGAATCCGAAGTTTACCCTGGGTACCCTGAACACCCTGCGGTATAAGAATTTCACCCTGAGTTTCCTCTTCGACCTGAAAGTGGGCGGCGATATTTTCAATGCCACGGAAATGTATCTTACCCTTATCGGAAAGAGCTCCCGTACAGCCGACAGGCTTACCGCCCGTGTAGTGAAAGGGGTGCTGAACGATGGCTTACAAAACACCAGCAATCCCACCCGCAATACTATAATGGTGATTCCGCAATACGTGAATGCCTATTACACTACCATGCCGGAAGAAGAATTCATACAGAAAAATGTGAACTGGCTCCGCCTGAGAGATGTAACACTCTCTTATAACCTGAAAGCCGGTTTATTGAAAAACCTGAAAGCCTTCAAATCACTGAACGTATTTGTTACCGGAAATGATCTGCTCCTGATCACCAATTACCTGGGCGCCGATCCGGCTGTTAATGGTAACACGGCCGGTACCAGTGGTGTGGGTGCTTTCGGATTTGATTATGGCAACCTGCCTACACCGATGAGTGTGAACTTTGGCTTACGTGCAGGCTTTTAACGGTTGAATAATTTCTAATAATTAATACTATTTGTATGAAACATAAAATATCAAAAACATTTATTCTGCTGCTGGCTGTCAGTACCCTGCTGACGATGTCGTGCAAAAAGCAAATTGATGATGCTTACCAAAATCCGAATGCACCAACCAGGGTGCCGATTGAAACAATCCTGCCGGGCCTGATCGGTAACTTCCTCGGAAGCAGCTCCAATGCGGGTAGCAGCTACGGACTCGGTGGCGATGGCCTCCTGATCGGCCGCTATATTCAATACTGGGGCACCAATGCCACTTCCACCACGGTTAATGCCGGTACCCAGTACGACCAGATGGGCGGTACCCAAACCACCAGTGATAACCTGGGTTCTTTGTGGGGCGCCTTTTATTATGGTATGGGACAAAACCTCAACCGTGTGATTGATTGGGGTACGGAAGAACAAAAATGGGACTATGTAGGCGTTGCCTTTGCAATCAGAAGCTGGGGCTGGCTGGAACTGGCCAATGAATATGATAATGCAATCATAGTACGCCAGTCGTTCAACACCAGTTTACAAAGCTTCAATTACGACAGCACCTATCTCGCTTACGATTCCTGCCGGGCAGCAGCTTATAAAGCGCTGGCATTCCTGAGCAGGACCGATGGAGCGGTAAGCGCCTCCAACCTTGCCCTGGGTGATGCTTATTTCTATAACGGCGATGTTTCCAAATGGAAAAAATTCGTTTATGGCGTACTGGCCCGTTCTTACAATTATCTCAGCAATAAATCGGCCTACCTGACAAGCTATGCCGATTCAGCGATTTATTATGCCGGCCTGGCGATGACAACGAATGCCGATAATGCCACCTGTAAGTTTGCCAGTTCCGGTTTATCAGGCACCAACAGTTATATGGGAATCATCCGCTCTAACGTGGGTACCATCCGGCAATCCGCCTATATTGCCAACCTGATGACCGGTGCCAATACCACTGCTTTTACCGGCGTAACAGACCCCCGCGTATGGTACATGCTTCGTGAAAACACTAATGGTACCATCAAAGGGATCACTCCCTGGAACGGATCTTCCGGTCTGACCACGGCCGATCAGCCGCAGAATTTCTGGGGAGGTACTTATGCCACTACTTCTACTCCTCCTAATGAGAATAATTGCCGGTATCTTTTCCGCAATACCGCTCCTTTCCCCATCATGACTGCTTCTGAGATGCAATTCATCAAGGCCGAAGCGGCTTACCGGAAAGGGGATAAAGTAACGGCTCTCGCGGCTTATACCAATGCCATCAGCCTCAATATTGATATGCTGATCAGCGATTATTCTATTAATGTGCCGGTGGCCAAACAGATCACGCCGGCGATGAAAGCCAGCTTTATGTCGAACACAGCGATCGTGCCCACCAACCCGGCAAACCTCACCCTGACACATATCATGTTGCAGAAATACATCGCGTTGTTTGGCTGGGGCATGCAGGAAACCTGGACTGATATGCGCCGTTTTCACTACACGGATACCGACCCCGCCACCACGAAGCAGGTATATGCTGATTTTACGCCGCCTTCCGGCAGCAATCTCTATACCGGTAACAACGGTAAACTGGTTTATCGTTGCCGTCCGCGGTACAATTCAGAATACATCTATAATGTTCCTTCCCTGCAGAAAGTGGGCGCCATTGATGCCGCCGGATCGCAGATCACCGATTACTGCACGAAGGAAGGATGGTTTTCTCAAAATTAACTGACCAACAAAAAGATTAATGCATGAAAAAGATAAAATTCATTCCGCTGGCAATCACTGTTATCGCAGGCTCGCTGCTGTACAGTTGCAAGAAGGATAATAGCCTGAAGGCGGTCACTACCGATCCGGCCAGTTATGCCAACGTAAAGATTTATTCGGCCACCCTCAATGCCAGCCGCAACTACCTGTTCACCGGCCAGATGCCGCTGACGGGCAGCCCCTTTGCGTACGGAGGCGTTTACCCGGCGAACGACTCATATTTTACGTTACCTGTCGGGAATACCTCCTTCACCGTGAAGGATACCTTAACCACCACCACGCAACCGGTGATCAGCTTCGGTGCCAATATCGAATCCGGCAAGTATTATACCATCTTCACGTATGATACCATGCGTACGCCCAAAGCAATGGTGGTGGCGGATAATATCACTATCCCGGCCGATACGACTTCAAGAGTCCGCTTCGCCAATTTTATTTACAGTAATACCGGAGCGGCCGTGAATGTTGACCTGTGGTCGAAAAGGCTGAATGCAAACGTATTCACCAATATCCCGGTGAACACTGTTACCGATTTCATCAGCTATAGCGGGAAGTTTACCGATACGCTCTATGTAAGGAACACCGGAACATCCACCAACCTGACGGCCCTGTACAGCCAGTTTTTTGATCAGAAAAGGAGTTATACACTCATTTACAGGGGCAGTGCCGGCGCCGGCGCCACCAAAACACTGGGTGGCTATACCAACTATTGATACTGGTTTACAACCAATAAAAAAGAGCGGTTCCGTACGGAACCGCTCTTTTTTATTACCGGCTTTTAGTAAAGCCGGAATGAAAGCTGCTTAATAAAGTAAGATCAGTGACAGATACAACCGGGCCGGTCGGGGCATTTCTTTTTTGAAAATTCCCTTTTATGAATCTTCTTCCCGGATTTGCGCTTGCCATTATCAGCATTCGCTGATAAGCCCGAAACCAGGGCGATGAGCAGAAGGATTGAGCCTGTTTTTTTCATATAAAGTCAGGTTGAGTTTTATGGATTAATTTCAAGATAAGAAAAAAGCAACAAAAAATAAGGAAGTAAAGAAGCGCGTGTAACGCCCCTCTTCTCCATTGTTAAACCCGATTCGCAACCCGTAACTTATAACCTGTTAGCCAAAGAACAAATAACAAAGTGAAGTGGCCGTGATAATTCCCACCAGATCGGCCAGCAGCATGGCCCCTACCGTATACCTTGTATTCTTTACCGCTACTGCACCAAAATAAACCGCGATCACATAAAAAGTGGTATCGGAGGATCCCTGCAGAATGCTGGATAAGCGCCCCGGGAAAGAATCCGCACCGAATGTACGCATGGTATCCACCATCATCCCCCTGGCTCCGCCCCCGCTGAACGGCCGGATCAGCGCTGTAGGCATGCCATCCACAAATCGGGTATCCATACCAAGGGCGCCGAAGAGCTGTTTCATCCCATCCATCACCAGGTCGAATGCCCCGCTGTTGCGCAGCAGGCTGATGGCCACCAGCATGCCCACGAGGTAGGGAATAATACGCACAGCCGTTTCAAAACCACCCTTTGCCCCCTGGATAAAAGCATCAAAAATGTCGATTTTTTTATACAACCCGCCCAGTACAATCAGCAGCAGGATCAGTAAAATCAATCCGTTGCTGAGCACACCCGAAAACTGCTGCACGGCCTCGGAGCTTAACGAATGGATATAGAGCACCAGCAGGGTAATTAGGGCCGATAAGCCCAGTACCCATCCCATCACCACCGGCGTGAACACATTGATACGTTGCTTAAACGAAACAATAAACATGGCCGCCATGGTGGATACAAAAGTGGCGATCATGCAGGGAATAAAAATATCGGTGGGATCGGTGGCATGGGTGGTGGCCCGAAGGGCAATAATGCTCACCGGTATCAGTGTAAAGCCTGAAGCATGGAGGCAGAGAAACATGATCTGTGAGTTGGAGGCCCGGCCCTTATCGGTATTGATCTCCTGCAAACTCTCCATGGCCTTGATGCCAAAGGGGGTGGCGGCATTATCCAGCCCGAGCAGGTTGGCCGAAAAATTCATCATCATATGGCCCATGGCCGGGTGGCCCTTGGGAATTTCGGGGAAGATGCGGGTAAAGAAAGGGCCGATAATCCTCGACAAAAGATTGATCCCCCCCGCCTTTTCAGCGATACCCATCAGTCCCATAAAAAATGCCATGATACCAATCAGTCCCAGACAGATATTAACAGCGCCCTTACAGGTCTCAATCAGCCCGTCTATCGGTTTTTGCAGGCGGTTCAGCACCTGGCTGTAAGTGAATACCCGCAGGGCCGGGAACTTAGCCTTGAGCAATTTCACCGTATCGGCGGCCGGGTTATCGGTAACAATATAGGCCGCATCCTCCGGTTTCTCCTTCTTATTATAGGCAAAGGGGGCCGTCAGCTTCACAAAACTGTCTACCGTAGCCACTTTCGCCGGCGGCATCCCCACGGCAATATAATTATAGCTGTCGTCACTCCTGCTGGTAACCATCCGGCTGAATATATCCTGCTGCCCGTCTACGGAAAGCGCTTTAATACCCGCCAGTACAATGGCAATAATGATGAAAGCCGACCAGATTCTGCTAAGCGCCATAGTAAGTGAAATGTTTTAAGTAATACGTTTAAAGTAACGGGTTGTTAAGCCGGGCTGCTTCAAAAAAGCGCCCTGAAATTACTGTTTTAATAGCAAACCCAAAATAGCGCATCAAACCTTACCTTTGCAGCCGAATTTTAAAGCAGCGAAGCTGCCCCCATAACTTAAAACTTATAACCATTAACTGAATATGGCTTTAAAAGCAGGTATCGTAGGGTTACCCAACGTAGGCAAATCCACTCTTTTTAATGCAGTGAGCAACAGCGCCAAGGCTCAGGCCAGTAACTATCGTTTTTGCACCATCGAACCCAATGTGGGCCTGGTGGATGTGCCCGATGAACGCATTGCCAAACTGGCTGCCCTGGTAAATCCCAACCGCACGGTTCCCACGCAGATCGAGATTGTGGATATCGCCGGCCTGGTAAGGGGCGCCAGTAAAGGGGAAGGCCTGGGAAACAAGTTCCTGGCCAATATCCGTGAAGTGGATGCCATCATACAGGTGATCCGTTGTTTTGAAGATGATAATATTCTCCGGGATGAAGGTCCCATCAACCCCGTGGGTGATAAGGAGATTATTGAAACCGAATTGCAGCTGAAAGACCTGGAAAGCGTTGAAAAAAAATTATCCCGCGTGGAGAAAATGGTAAAAACCGGCGATGCCAAAGTGAAGGCCGAATATGATATCCTGGTTCGTTGCAAAGAGCAGTTATCCGATGGTAAAAACATCAGCCTGCTGGGCCTGAGCAAGGAAGAGAAAAACGCTATTGCCGACCTGTTCCTGTTAACCGATAAAAAGACCCTCTATGTGGCCAACGTGGATGAGGCCAGTATGCATACGGGCAATAAGTATTCTCAGCAACTGATTGAGGCCGTGAAAAATGAAGGCGCCGAAGTGATTGTAATGACCAACGCCATTGAGGCCCAGATTGCTGAATTTGAAAACCCGGAAGACAGGGCCATGTTCATGGAAGAATACAAGATGACCGAGCCTGCTCTTGACCGTCTCATCCGCAGTACCTATAAGCTGCTCGACCTCACCACCTATTTTACCGTAGGTGTGCAGGAAGTAAGGGCCTGGACAATACAGAAAGGCTGGAAAGCCCCCCAGGCTGCCAGCGTGATCCATACTGATTTTGAAAAGGGCTTTATCAAAGCCGAGGTGATTGCCTACAATGATTTTATTGCACTGGGTTCCGAAGCTGCCTGCCGCGATAACGGTAAGCTGCGGATTGAAGGAAAAGAATACCTGGTGCAGGATGGAGATATCATGCATTTCCGGTTTAATGTATAAGAAAATCCGGGTGAGTCATCTTTTAGGGGATGTCTCACCCGGGATTACCCGAATCTGACGCAGCAATGCAGCCAGGGTTGGTGAACCGCATATCTGTGCAAGTGGGAGGAAATCAAATCAAAAGTCAAAATTCAAACCTCTGAACTCTTAACTGTAAACTCCTCCCCGTACCGGTTTTTATTTTATCTTGTAAGGCCAAACCAGTTATTTCCCCAGCCCGCTATGGTATGATGAAACAGCTATTGCTTGTTGCCGGTATTTCTTTTGCGGCTATGGCGCCTGCCACTGCCCAAAACAGCCAAACCCCACCCAATGTGCTGCTCATCATTGTTGACGACCTGGGCCATAGCGACCTGGCCAGTTATGGCAATTTTCATGTGCGCACGCCCCATATCGATTCCCTGGGCCTACAAGGGGTGCGCTTTACACAGGCCTATGTAACATCGCCTATTTGTGCGCCCTCCCGTATGGGCATTGCCACCGGCCGCTACCAGCAACGTTTTGGAGCCGAGTTCATGCTGTATGATAAGTTCGACAAATCGGTGCGCAGAAAGATTACCCGCCATTTTTTTTCGTTCAAAAAAAAGCCATTAGGTATTGCCACCCTCAAACCCCATTTCCTGTTAGACAGATCCGTGTATGTAACCGACCTGCCCGCCAGTGAAATCACCATTGCCGAAATGCTGAAGCCCATAGGCTATGCCACCGGTTATATTGGAAAATGGAACTTAACTTCATCGCCCGGCGTTTTTCCGGATATGCATGGCTATGATTATGCGTATTATTTCGATGGGGCCCTCAGCCGCTATGTAGACGACCCCGTTGATACCAGCCGATACATCAACATGCACCTGCCCTGGGCCTTTTCCGAAATACCGGCCTGGGCTCCCCGCCAGGGTTCCACTTCCATCAAGGAAGGCAGAACCGTTGTTACCGACACCGGCTACCTGACTTTTTCATTGGCCGAAAAAGCCATCAGCTTTATTGAGCAGCATAAATCAACCCCTTTCTTTCTCACGCTTTCATTCAATGCACCGCACGATCCCTTTCAGGTACCCAAATCTTATTATAACCGCATACAAACAGAAACCGAATCGGTAAGGCGGGTGTACAGCGGTATGATTGAAGCCCTGGATGATGCCGTGGGCATGGTGCTGCAAAAACTGCAGCAGGAAGGGTTGACCAGCCAAACCCTTATTTTCTTTACCAGTGATAATGGAGGGGCCACTTACACCCGGGCTACCGACAATGCACTCTTGCGGGGCGGTAAAGCCACCCATTTCGACGGGGGCATTGCTGTGCCCTTCTTTCTCAAATATCCCAACGGTTTGCAAGGTGGGAAACCCTATACCAAACCCGTATCATCACTGGATATTTACAGCACCATTGCGGCTGTATGCCAGGCTCCCACTGACAGCAGCCGCACTTACGACGGGGTGAACCTGCTGCCCTATCTGGTAAACGACAGCCTGTTCCCACATCGCGATTTTTTCTGGCGCAGTGGCTATTCAAAGGCATTCCGCCGGGGTGATTGGAAATTGTATGTAAATGAAAAGAATAAAGTGCATTTCCTTTTTAACCTGGCCGATGACCCGGGTGAAAATCATGATCAGTCAAAAAAGCAACCAGCTAAATTACAAGAGCTGAAAGATGCATTGAAAGATTGGGAAATTAAAAATACGGTACCACCCAGCTGGCCAAGCGCTGCCGATGTACTGATAGAAGTGAACGGTAAATGGTACCGGTTCCCAAGTTGACATATGGACCTCCCCCTGTTTTGATGTTCCCCCCGTTCGTTGAAAAATTTAGAGAAAATCTGCCAGGCCGGGTACGTGCCGGAAACCGTTCTCTTACGCTGGCGCCGTTAGACGGCCCGGGTTTGTATCCAAACGTATCTGTGGATTTGATACATCCGTTTCGATAAGAGTTTATCGATTCTGCATTTGAATGGATATATTCTAAAGAAGTCAGGGTGACTCACCCGTAATTTATCTTTCAGGATGTCAACTTTTTCGGATTAAAAGAAAAGGGCTTCCGGTGGGAAGCCCTTTGTATGTATACAGTTTTGATTCTTTATTGCGGTAACAATACTTTGTCAATTACATGCCAAACACCATTTACAGCCATACGGTCTATCGCTGTAAAATTGGCATAGGTGCCAAGGTTGCCGGGTCCGGTTAAACGGGGAGAAGCGGTGCTCCTGTCAACGGTAAGTTGCGGATAAGGTGCCGGTCCTATCAGTGTTTGAATGGTACTGGTTGTCAATGGCAGGTTAACACTAAATGCCCTGGAACCCAGTAAGTGATAGGCCACAATACCTCTTACCGTTGCGGCAGGCATGGCTGCATATAAAGCAGGATTACTAAACACTGTTGGTGAAGAAGCCAGCGCAGCAGCCTGCGCAGCTGCAGTGGCAGGCGGAACACCCTGGGCAATCAGCGCCTGTGTGATCAGGGCGGTGAGAGTAGCCTGGAAAGCAGCATTTGTAGGTGCAAACACCGTAACATTAGCAGCCCCAAACTTCAAAACAGAATCCAGTTTATTTAAACCGGTCTGACCACTGTCAGCCCTTGCAATAGCCGCCGTCAGATAAGTGAAGTTAGGATCGGCATAAATCATCTGGGCCAGTACCAATGAGGGAGGCTGAACAACAAAGGGAACCCTGTGCATAACTCCGTTAGTGGCAGTTATTGCATTCGTCTGCGCAATAGGCATATTGTTTACAAAATAATTTCCACCGTTCTTAGCAGGAAAAATATTCATCCGAACCAGCGGATTACCACCCGGTAGCTGAATAAGCGTCGGCATCTGCAGATTAGGGAATTTGGCAGGAATAGAAGCAGCCGGAATATTTTCTGTAATTACATGATATTGCATTAAGCCGGTAAGCGTGGCAATCGGCATGGCAGTTACTGTTGCATCAGACAATCCGGATGCAATAAAAGCATTGTTGTCCGGGGCAAACACAGTATATGTACCGCCTTTTGTAGCCAGCATGGATATAATGCCAGTACGGGTAAGTGCATTTTTCAGAATCGAGTAATTGGCATCAGTATTTATAATATCTGCCAAAGTGGGTGAAGTAACAGGAACCGGATCTGAAAACTGCTCAACGTCCTTGTTACAGGAAGACAAAATTACCACTGCTCCAAAAATGAGCAAGAACCCGGTAGTAATTCCTTTTGCAAAATATTTCATAAGCATAATTTTATTTAATTAATTTTCCTGGTGATCAATATTAATACAGGTTATAGCCGAAACTTACATAGTACAAGCCACCGATTTGCGAGTTACCGATAGCATTGTAGTAATACTGATTCAGCAGGTTGGTGGCGCCCAGTTTGATAATCGACTTGGTGGCCGGTAATTTATAGCTGATCTGTGCATCCAGCGTCTGTACATCCGGCAGGTTACCAGTGGCGAAATCACCCTGGTACAGGAATCCCTGCTGCCACCTGTACGCCACACTGAAGCCCATGCGCTTGTTCTTTCCAAAACCAGTATTACCCAGTGATGCATTCACTTTATATTTCGGGGCATTGAAATAAGCCACGAAATTAGAAGGTACATCTTTCAGGTTATCAGAAGCGGCATTGGCGCCAAAGACAAAGTTCCAGGGCAGTTTCAGGTCGATGCCCAGGCCAAATCCGTAAGTTTTAACCCTGTCGGTTGAGTTAACCGGGATAGAATAACGGAAACCATTGGCTGTATCGGCTAAAGTAATCGGGGCACCGCTGATGTTTTGTACGGTTACTTCACGGCCCAGGAAATCCTGGTACTGACCAAAGTAGCCATAAAGATCAATCAGCAGTTTGCCGTTCAGCAACAGGCCTTTGTAACCCAGTTCAAATGAGGAGAGTGATTCAGGCTTCAGGTCAACCGGTGTAACTTTTACGATACTGCCCTTGCGCAGGCTTTCGAAATCGTACACCGGGTTATTGATCAGGTTATAGAAATTGCGGAAAGAAGGATCACCGCCAATCAGTTTTACGTTACTTCCCACGGCCAGGTTAATGAACTGCTGCTGGTTAGACGGGAAACGGTAGGCTGTCTGGTAAGAAAGGCGGATATTGTTGTTATCAGCCACTTTAAAGGTTGCCGTTGCCCGCGGGGTAAAGCGTCCTTTAAAATTCTCATTCTTATCGTAACGGCCGGAAACCGTGAGGTTCAGGCGACTGAACAGCTGGCGGCTCAGTTGAACATAACCACCATATTCGGCAATCTTAACGCGTTTAACCGTATCGGCAAACAGGGTTCCTTCAGAATTCAGGATGTATTGTTTGTAGCTGCCGCCAACGAGGATGTCGGCAAATTTATGTGTCAGGTGCGACATGTTATAATTACCTTCCACCTGGTACAGGTCTGATTTATCCAGCAGCAAGGCGCCTCCCTGGGAGATCGGCCTTTTGCGGATCGAATCATAAGCATTTTTAAAAGCAGCAGAACCTGCCAGCGGACGCCTGGCATCAACAGTTGCACGGGCTGCCGCATGTGCCGCAGAATCATTCATACCACCAAGGCGGTTAGCCAGATAGGCTTGTGAATAAGAGGCAAACCAACCTGTTGATCCTCCGCTCGGGAACCAGCTTTCGTTGAACAGACGGGTAGCCACCGTAGTGTTGTACGATTCACCTGCATTTTCCTGGGTGGTGTAAGCACGCAGTGTCCAGTAACGGCTGTTCAGTTCCAGCTTGTACTGACCCATTTTAAAATCTTTCAGTGAATACCTTTCGCTGCCGGTGTAGATGGTATTACCCGTACCCCAGTAAGCGGCAAAAGTAGCCTCGGTATGCGGATTCAGCTTGTAGTGCAATGATCCGCCCAGTTTAAAGTTAACCGTATTGGGGTTGGTAACTTCTTTTTCGGTGTAGCCGGTACGGGAAACATTGATCGGAGCGCCGCCATTGAGCGAGTCTATATAGCTTTTCAGGAAAGGTGCCTGAGCTGCAATTGAATTCAGTACAGAACTCCTGATCTCAACAGTGGTTTCATCTCCGTATACGTTGATGCCATCATAGTTGGGATCTGTGGCACGGTTACCGGCTTTTACATTGCCACCGGTAGCAGCACGGTTATAATCCCGGTAATCGAAGCCCATCCAGTCTTTCGCCTGGAGTAATTCCATATTTACTTTGAAAGCAAACTTGTCGTTGATTTTTTTAGCCCAGCGCAGGTTCCAGTTATGGTAAGCCGACGGAGAGCGCTGACGGGAATCGGTATTGGTGATCCCTTCTTTCACCAGGAAAGAAAGACCCTGGTATTTAAAAGGATTCTTGCTGGTCATCAGCAAGGTTCCGTTCATACCACCCGGACCATACAGTGCAGATGAGGCACCGGAGAGCAGTTCAAGATTGTCAACATCCAGTTCGCTCAAACCAATGATGGAAGCTACTGAGAAGTTGAGACCCGGAGCCTGGTTATCCATACCATCCACCAACTGGTTGAAACGGGTGTTACCGCTCGAATTAAAACCGCGGGTGGTGGGAGTTTTAAATGTCATAGAAGAAGTGGTAACATCCACCCCTTTCAGAGCGGTCACCACATCGTAGAAGTTCGAAGCCGGAGCATTCCGGATTGCAGCAGCGCTCACCCTTTCAATAGAAACGGGTGATTCCATAATCCGCTGGGGCAAACGGCTGGCGGATACCACCACCTCCTGGCCCAGGGCCGAAGCAGGTTTCAGGTTTACATCCACATTACCGGCCTTCGTAACGGTAATCTCCTGCATGTCATAACCTATCGAAGATATCAGTAAAGTAACCGGTAAGCTTTTTACAGTTAATTTAAAGTTCCCTTTGTCGTCGGTAAAAGTCCCGAATTCGGTCCCTTTGATAGTAACAGAAACAGCCGCTGCACCTTCTTTGGTATTGCTGTTTTTTACATTACCGCTGATGGTTGCACTTTGAGCCAACGCTGTTATAGCGAACAGGTTAGACAAAAAAATGGCAACCAAATAGCTTGTAACTTTTCTCATATCTCGTTGTTTTGGTTTTTAAATATTAGGCAAAATAAGCATTGTTATTTTCCCCTGAAAATTTTATTTCTAACGGCTTGTTGAAATCTTATGTCCCGCAAAATTAGCCTTTTATGGCAGTTGATGCTACATTAGCATATGCCAAATTTCCAACTCCCCCAGCAGACCGGTTTTTACAGTGGCAAAGTAAGAGATGTTTACTCAATTTCCAACAAATATTTGGTGATGATTGCCAGCGACCGGATATCGGCTTTTGACGTCATTTTACCCCGTCCCATCCCCTATAAAGGGCAGGTGCTGACACAGATAGCAGCCCATATGCTCCGGGCCACGTCGGATATCTGCCCTAACTGGCTGATAAGCACCCCCGCCCCCAATGTAAGTATCGGAAAAAAATGCGATCCGTTCCGCATCGAAATGGTGGTAAGGGGTAACCTTACCGGCCATGCCTGGCGCACCTATGCTTCCGGCAAAAGGGAGCTCTGCGGGGTACCCCTCCCCGAAGGAATGAAGGAGAACGATTATTTCCCCGCCCCCATTATCACCCCCAGCACCAAGGCCGAGGCGGGCCATGATGAGGATATCTCTTCTAATGAAATCATTTCCAGCGGGTTAGCTACCAAAGAAGAATGGGACATTTTATGCAAATATGCCCTTCAGTTATTTGAAAGGGGCCGGGAACTGGCCGCCCGCCAGGGCCTCATACTGGTTGATACCAAGTACGAATTTGGGAAACTTGATGGCCAGATCTGCCTGATGGATGAAATACATACCCCCGATTCTTCCCGCTATTTTTATGCCCGGGGATTTGAGGAACGCCAGCTCCGGGGCGAACGCCAGCAGCAACTCAGCAAGGAATTTGTGCGGGAATGGCTGATTGCCAACGATTTTATGGGCAAGCAAGGGCAAACCGTGCCTGCCATGACCGATGAATGGGTGGAAACCATTTCCAGGCGTTATATCGAACTCTACGAAGCCGTGATTGGTAAAAAATTTGAGCCTCTTCAGCTACCGGACACAGAGACGGAAAAATTAATTGTGGAAGCCCTTGCCGGGATTACCATTTAATAAGACGGCCGTTCAGGGTTTATCCCACAACGGGGTCTAAAACAAGAGCGCCGGATGAATCCATCCGGCGCTCTTTATATCATTAAAATCTAAAATAACTGATTATTAGTAGGGCCTGATCAGGGTAACCGTAGTACCAGAAGCATTTACCCAAACAATCTTCATATAGTAGTTGCCTGTTCCCGGGCAGGAAGTGGGATTGCCATTCGAATCCAGGCCAAAGGTTACGGTAACCGTACGCATCAGGCGGCTGTGCTTGATTTCACCGGCGGTGAGGCGGAAGTTACAATCCTGGCGGATGATCATCGGACTGGTGATCTGAGTTACAAAAGGATTACCGAAACGGTTCGTACCCCACTCAGAGATACCGGTTGTGGCACCATCGGTATGTGTACCGGTTGTGGTGATTACCATACCATTGTTATAGGTGAATACCCTTTGCTTGGCAATCGACCAGGTGCGCTGTGAACCATTGTCAAATGTGATCGACATATTGGAACTGCTGATCGTGTGTGTGATCGGGCTTTGTGTTGCCAGGTTGCGCAGCAGGCCACCGGAAACGTTCGTCAGCACAATATTTCCGTTAACCGTGATGCTTTTCTGATCACTTACACGGGTGATTTTGAGATTAACATAAGAAATGGTGATCTGGGCACCGGCATCTTTCCATTTTACACCGGCAGGAATAGAGGCGGTGATCACACCTGTACGGGTGCGGGTACCGGCACAGTTCAAACCATTGTAAGTGATGGTCCAGGTGCGTACAGAATTAGCAGTATCGTAAGTTACCGTTGCATTGCAGGGGCTGGGGAAATAAGGGATCGGGGTTTGCACAATATTGCTGGAATTGTTTCCGGCAGCAAAACCGGAGATGGCACCAACATTTTCAGACATCGTAGCGGCATCGGTAGCCACCTCATCTGTTTGATCGGCAACCAGTGCCTGGTCGTTTGACTGCAATTCAGACTCATTAGTGATTTCAGTATCACTCGTCTTATCTTTTTTACAGGCCGTGAACAATAACGAAGAGCCCAGAAGAAGCCCCATCGAAAGAATGATCAGTTTTTTCATATTTATAATTTTTAGTGGTGAATGAGAACTATTAATAGACTGTTAACCATTCACCGGGTTTAAAAGGGGGGTCGTTATTTTTTGAAAATTACACAAATTTTATGTTAAATGCTGATTTTCAATACTTTGTACAAAAGCTCTCCCAATCTGCCTATTCAGGCAGTAAAAACGTATCACTGCTGTAAAGATTGTGTAAGGGCTCCCTAGGTTATTCTTCGCCCAGCCGCGGACGCAGGCGCTTACGGCTTTTATTAAAAATCATCAGCCCTTTATTCTGCCCCTTACGCAGGGCCTTCTGCTCTTCGGCGGGCAGCCGGTAAACCGCCTGGCAGGCTTCGCTGCAACAGCCATCGTAGCGGGCAGCACATTCGGCACACTGAATAAAAAGCAGGTGGCAGCCATCATTGCTGCAATTGGTATGGGTATCGGCCGGCCGGCCGCATTGGTGGCACCGGGCAATAATATCATCCGTTATGCGCTCTCCCAGCCTGTCGTCAAAAACAAAGTTCTTCCCGATGAATTTACTTTCCATTCCGGCCGCCTTAGCCTGCCGGGCATAATTGATAATCCCGCCTTCGAGGTGGAATACATTCTTAAAACCGTGGTGTAGCATATAGGCGCTGGCTTTTTCACAGCGGATACCGCCCGTGCAGTACATAATGATGTTCTTTTCTTTATTCTCCTTCATCATATCCACCGCCATCGGCAATTGTTCCCGGAAGGTATCGCTGGGGATTTCTATTGCCTTTTCAAAATGCCCCACTTCGTACTCGTAATGATTGCGCATGTCGATCACGATGGTATCTTTCTCCTCCAGCAGTTTATTCATTTGAGCGGCATCCACATAACGCCCCTTTCGTTCCATGCTGAAACCGGGATCGGTGATACCATCCGCCACAATTTTATCACGCACTTTAATTTTCAGCACCCAGAACGATTTTCCATCATCATCCACGGCAATATTAAGACGCAGGCCATTCAGGGCTTCAAAAGAATAGAGATAATCGCGGAAAGCCTCCACCTTACTGTCGGGCACGCTGATCTGTGCATTGATACCCTCATGGGCAATATAGATCCGGCCAAAAACTTTCAGGGCATGTAATTGCTTATACATCGCATCCCGGAATTGCTGCGGATCGGCAATGGGAAAATACTGGTAAAAAGAGAGGGTGGTGCGGTGCTCGGTTTCGGCATACAACTGCTTTTTCAGTTCCGCCTGGGAAACCCGGTTGTGTAATACGGCCATATGTTTTCATTTGATCCTGTTGCTGAACAGGAAATCTTAAAAAGATTGGATGCTTGCAGGGCAAACCAAATTCGGGGCAAAGATAGAGGAAAGGAATGAGTTACGTGTTACGTGTTACGTGTTACGTGTTTAGAATTTACCATGAATCTTTAACCATGAACCATTAACTATGAACTTTCAACTCTCAAGGCTGCATTGTTAAAACCCGATCATCAGCCCGCCTCCTGCCCTTCTGCGGGGCGCATTGTCTTTAAAAGTATTTCCGAGGATTCCGCTGGCGCCGATACGCACCGATGCCAGGGTTTTATTGCCATTGGCATAACCGGCCACGAGGTCAACCCGGAAGATCTTAAGGATATTCTCAATTCCGCCAAAGATTTCGGCATAGTTGCTCCCCGAATTAACGTAGAAGGCATTGCTGCCCACCACCAGGTTCCAGTTCAGCCGTTTAAACAGGGGAATCTTATTGGTGATCATCCCGTTGAAATGATGTTCGATATGCCCGAAGGCGAAAAACGGGGCGGCAGTGCTGTTGAGATAATAGGGTGCCAGCTGAAAACTGTTCAGGTATTCGCTGGCGGCCATGGTGCGGTTACCGTTAAAGTGATGATAATCCTGTATAAAAACTTTCCGGCTGTTCAGGAATCCGCCCATACCCACTTTGAATTTCAGCGTACCGGCAATTTTCAGGTTTTTGGTGTCGCTGACATCAAAAAGCCATTTATCAAAATTCACATCACTGCCCAGTAATCCTTCTATCCCCTTCCGGTAACTTAAACTGAAGGTTGGATATTTTGAGCCCAGTGATGTTTTACGGTTGGGAAACTGGATATAACGCTGGCCGGGCTTAAAGCTGATATCCGCCCCGATGATAAATGCCTGGTGGCGGGTAAACTGTGCCGGTATCCGCTCATAGGGATAGTTGGGAGTAAGGTTTTCCTTTTTACTGGTGAAGATGATAAAATCGGTTGTATTGTTCAGGGGGATCCGGTCTTCGTAAAGCAGGTTCACCGAAAAACGCAGTCCGCTCTCAAAACGTTTACTGAAGCTGAAGGCCCCGTAATAGTTTTCGTAGGTCTTCATATAATTATCACCCCAAATCAGCGTATTCACGGTGTTGGAGAGGGCATTGATAGGATTATGATTATTGAACTGGCTTACTCTTTTGCCTCCCGAGAAATACCAGGTTTGCCGTTTGATTTTTTTATCGGTATCCCAATCACGGGTGCGGAAGATAATGTTCACCCAGGCATTCAGATGAGTATTGCTGAATCCGTAGCGCAGGTTGGGTTCAAAAGAAAAATTGGTTTTCCACTTTTGGATCTGTTTATCAAAATGGGCATTCACATTCAATACCAGGCCCTCGGCGGTATTATATTCCAGTCCCTTGCCCAGGGATTCAATACCCCAGCTGTACTGATTGGTTCGGCTGTAACGGGTTCTTTCGATTCCCTTCCAGAGAATATGCAGGGGTTTAAGCGGCCCTTGTCTTTTTTTAAGGGTATCTATATTCGACTGGCTGAGCAGCGAATCTTTCTGGGCCTCAAAAAGGCTGTCTTTTATATGGTAATCCTTTTTTTCTTCGGGTTCCAGGGGCACGGGCCTTACAGTATCCCAGTAAGCCCTGGTTTTCTTATTCACGGCGGTATCATATTTTATCACAACCCGGTCGAACAGCTTTTTATCAAAAACAGGATTGATCTGGTAATCCGTGTACACACTCAGAAAATTCCCGATCGCATCAATTCCGAATTGCTTGAAATTAAAATGCAGCAACTGGTTTTTCACCCGCCAGATATCATTGCCCACGGGCACATGAATCTGCGTGATCTGCAGGGAATCCATCAGCTCCAGCTGCGATTGTTTGGTGAGCAGCAGATCAAAACTGTGAATGCGCCAGTCGCCATCCGTAATATTGAGCACCCCCGAAAAAAGCGGTTCGTAGGTGCGGCGGGGTATCACCTGTATGCTGTTGATCTCTTTCCCATCTTCAAAAAAACTTCCCAGGAATTTATATTTGTACATACCCAGGGCCGCATCGGCAATGGGCGAGATAAAGCCCCTTGGGTTCAGCCGGTTATCAAAAACATTTACGTTATTATTGTAAAGGCTGATAAAGGCCGGGAAGGTAAAGCCAAAACCGTCATTCCCGCTAACCCGGCTGCTGATCACTTCCATCTTGAATTTATCAGGCTGCTGGATATACACTTTCGCAACAGATTCGCCCAGGTAAATAATACCCTTTCCGGAGGAGTCGAGCATCATATCGCGGCGGTCCTGATCGGGAATTTTGCGGCCCAGGATTTTATTGGGCAGACTACGCAGTTTCAGGATATCCTTTGTGTAGAGGTCGCAACGGAAGCCGTTAACCTGTTTGGCATAGAAAGGGCGCTTTTTGATTGCCTGGCGGATGATGGCATAGGCCGGATCCTCGGCATTGCTTCTCACCACCACGGCGGCCATTTCCAGCTTCTGAGGGGCCAGCACAAATTCGAGGTTTACTTCCTGGCCTGTTGCAAGGGTTATCGATTTTTCTTCTTTGGCATAGCCCACATGCTGGCAAACAACGATATACCGGCCCGGCGAAACATTGAAAGAAAAATGGGCTTTATTATTGGCACTGGCACCGATTGAGGTGCCTTTAATGGTTACAGAAGCATATGGCAGAGCATTCCCATCACTGTCCTTCACTATACCCGTTATTTTCTGGGCAGCAGCATGAAAACTGATCAGCAGGAGAAAGCCTGATAAAACTCGGTGCATAAACAGGTTTGGAGTATAACAAATTTACCCCCCGTTTTGTTAGTGAAACACTAAACTTTATGTACGTATTATTTCAGGCACCGGACCGGCGGAGCAGACTCCCGGATAAGGCGGCAAAACCGGCTATCAATGCCCCGATTAGCGCGGTAGCCAGTATGAGCAGGTAAGGATTATCCGCTTTGAGAATGAGCAGGGATATTTTATGTGCCAGGATATGTTCATTCCTCGAACTGAGCCAGAATGTCAATCCGCCCCAAAAGAGGAACAAAGCCAAAAAAGCGCTCAAAAATGCCAGCCAGGGTTTTTGCCGGATAAACAAGGCCGTTACAAAAGCCGCAACCGCAACCGACCACCAGGGCAGGTACAGGCAGAAAGCAAAACTCAGCAATGCAGTCAGTACAAGAGCGATAATGAATTTCATGATATTTATTTCTGTTTACAATTAACCATCTGCTCGCAGCGAAGAACCATCAACTATCAACTGCTCCCTACCCTTTCGCAAAACTCATCTTCCACTTCACCCTTGCATCCTTTGCCTGTTCTTTCTTCATCATCCAGAGTGAATAATATTTTCCGGCTGCCCACTGATCCACAAAACTGTCGTAGTACTTGCTGCCGGGATTCCCGTTCTGGCCACCCGGGTATACACCATAAGCTTCGGTTTCGGCGGTAAGACTTATCACCATTCTCCAGCTGGGACCATGGTTGGGTTTTGCCGCATTGATACAATGGGTGCCCCCGCCAATGGGCAATCCCAGTCGGCTGAATGGCGCCAGTTTGGCGAGGTGATAAACCCCGGTGTTTTTATATTTCTCCCAATCCAGCTTTCCGCCCTTCTCTGTTTCCTGTACTTCGAGACAGGCGGTTTTAAAGGCGGCCGTAGCGATATCGGTGAACGATTCCTTTTGCGGGGTATTGATATTATCGAGGAACCGGTAAGTGCTGTCTTTCAGCACAGCCTCGAGCAATGAGCTTTCGAAGGGGTGCATAACCACAGCCGGCGCTTTTGCATACTCGTCGTTGTAAACCGTATCCGCAAAATGGCGCCAGAAGATATCAAAAACCGTGGCGCCCTTTTCGCCGGCATCATCGCGGTGATTCCAAGACTGCAGCAGACCGAGGTATTTCTGTTCGGTCGCATTCAGCGCCCCGCTATTAATATGTTTGAGTAATACCGGCAGGGCCATCTCGGCAAAAACATCATAATTATCTGTTTGGAGCTGCATCATATCCTGCGGGGTGATATTGCTCATGGCGGCCAGGCGGCGGTTGATATAAAATCCGCGGTACATCGGGTAATCCCTTCCGAGATAATAGGGATAGCTTTCCTCCACCGGCTTCTGATTGGCGCTGCTTACGAAACCGCGTTCGGGATTATACTGGTAGGGTACTTCCTGCTGGGAAATCATGCCCTGCCATAAATACGCGCTATCGGTACCGGGCATGATAAAATCACCCTGCCCCTTCCATTTGGCCGGCCATTCGCCCTGCGTGCGGATGGCAATATCTCCGTTCTTACAGGCAAAAATGCAGTTTTGGCCGGGGGTATGCAGGTTGGTAACCGCCTGCTGGTAATCGGCATAGTTACGGGCATGATTGAGCCCGTTGAATATTTTCAATTCCTGGCTGGCATCATGGGCTTTCCAGCGTACGGCATAATTTCCTTTACCGTTGCTGCGGCCGCCGCTGAAGGTTCTGTCGTACATCACCGGACACCAGTCGCCCCCCAGCTGCACATAGGCCACGGAATCAATAAAATCCCCGCTGCCGCGGATTTTGATAGTATCAATACGCCAGCGGGTTTTGTTCCAGCTGCCGTTGAACATATATTCATCGCGTTTATCGTCTTTGAACTGAATGGCATAATAATCCCGCACATCCCGGCCCCCGTTTGTAAAGCCAAAGGCACAGCTGTCGTTGAAGCCGATGATCACACCGGGTGCGCCCGGAAAGCTTACCCCGTAGGCATTAAAGCCCGGAACCGAAATCTGCAGTTCGTACCAGAGTGAGGGCAGGTTGAGACCCAGATGCGGATCATTGCAAAGAATGGGAGCGCCCGATTTTGTTTTTTTGCCGCTTACGGCCCAGTTATTACTGCCATTGGAAGGATCGGGTTTGAAGGGCTCTGTTACCACCACTTCTTTGGGATTCATATAAACTGAATCGGCAGCTGCGGGAGCTCTCGGAAAAACAGTTTGCGGCGCAAAGGGAGTTCCTTTGGGAATGATGGGATCGAGTGAATCCTGCACCGCCGGAAAAAGCAACGCAAAATCTTCGGCACTGAAATAACTGCGGGCATTGGTCATTTCAAAATCATCATCACGGCCCGCCAGGTCGTAACTCATGTATTTCAGAAAGAGGCATGTTTTCAGGTTATTCCATTTCTCGGGTTTATACCCGATGAGTTTATATTCGATGGGCAGGTTGCTTTCGGTGAGTGTTTCTATATAGGCATTCACGCCTGAGGTATAGGCATCACAGGAGGATTTGATAACCGGATCACTATCCATCTCTTTTTGGGCTATTTCAGCCGCATATACCATCCCAAGCCGGCGCATATTACGATCGAAGTTAAGAATGCGTTCGTCTTTTTTACCCAGTATCTCGCTCAGGCGGCCGGCGGCCGCATGGGTTTGAAATTCCATTTGCCACAACCGGAATTTCGCATGCAGGTAGCCCTGCACAAAATAGGCGTCATTTTCCTGAGCGGCAAAAATATGCGGTACCAGCCGTTCATCGAGGTATACTTCCACGTTACCCTGTATGCCGGGAAATGTAAGATCCGCTGAAAAATCCTTATCGGCGGGATCGGCATTTTGCCAGATTCCCTCCTGCGGGTTCAGCAATTTGCCCAGCGGAGCGGGCAGCAAAAGGCGGGTATTCAATACGAGGATGAGAAAAATGGTAAGCCCCATCGTGAGGAGTGCTGCTAAAAATCGCATATGTAATATATTGTTTGTAAAATAGAGAATCTTGCTGAAAACAAAAACTTTAGCTTCGGCACGGGGCCATATATACGCCTAATATGCTATATATCAATGCAGAAATACCACTATTATGGTATTGACTGGCCCAAACTTTGGCCCCATCTTTGCCATACCTGAATACCGATTATACACCATTAACCAAATTTTTAAAAAAATGAAAAAGAATTTCCTTACTGCTTCACTTGCTTTACTGGCATTGGCGATGACGGTATCCTGCAAAAAAACCGAAACCGTTTATACACCGCCTTCTCCCGAATCAGCTCCCATTAATGCTGCTTACCGTGTAAATTACGGAACAAGTATTAATGCAACCGGTTCGGGTAACTATGAGTATGGTTGCAAATTCAATGTTACCAAAAATGGTAAAATCACCAAACTGGCTGTTAAGATGCCCACAGCCGGTTCGTACCGTGTAACCCTCTGGGAAATTGGTACCAGCACCCAGACTGTACTGGCACAGGCCACCATCACGCAAGCAGCAGGTACGCTCACTTTCGCCCCGCTTTCAAGTGCCGTAACCGTAACAACGGGTAAAAACTATCTTATCTCTTTGTGGTCAAATACCAACTGGTACGAAATCAGGCCCCTGGTTGGCAGCAGCTTTGCGTATCCCATCACGCAGGGCAGTATCAGCATCACGGGCTACCAGTGGGTGAACACGGCTCAAACACCGCAGACATTCCCCACCAATTCAGACCCCACTTATGTAGCGGGTTTGGCTGATTTTGAATTCCAGGCAGATAATTAATCAGGGGATTATACAATAAAGATTGCACAGTGGATGTTTATTAAGCGTCGTCAATCTGAGAACACCGTTCACCGATAAACCGATAATTAGATAAAAAGTTGTCCTCCCTGAGGGCAACTTTTTATTTTTGCAGGATGGAAGAACTAAGTATTCATACAAAAAATATCCTGGGATTGAAATTACCCTCCGATCCCCGGTGGGTTGACCTGGCCGGGCTCGACCTGGAAGCCATTCTCACCGATCATGCCTACTGCGAGCAAAAAGCCGCCACCACCTGCATCTCGCTGATCCAGAAATATTCCGACCGCGAAAAACTGGTGAAGGCCCTGAGCCCGATTGTTACGGAAGAATGGGGACATTTCCGGCAGGTGCTGGCCGAACTGCATAAACGAAAACTGAAACTGGGCCGGCAACGGAAAGATGTTTATGTTAACAAGCTGATTGAATTTCAGCAAAAAGGCGGACATCCCGAAGACCGTTTACTTGATCAGTTACTCACCATGGCCCTGATTGAGGCCCGCAGCTGCGAACGTTTCAAAAGACTGAGCGAGGGACTGAACGACAATTACCTCCGCAATTTTTACCGTCGTTTCATGGAAAGTGAAGCCGGCCATTATACCCTCTTCCTTGAACTGGCCGAAGAGTATATTGATAAAGAAAAAGTGCGCAAGCGCTGGAAGGAATGGCTGGCTTACGAAAAGAAAGTGATGCACGGGATGGAAGTACGGGGCGACAGGATTCACTAAAACAGGTACATAATGCGCAACCCTCCGGGTACATAGGGCGTCCATCCTTCATAATTCTGCTGCCAGTAAAAATTAATATCAACCGGGCGGGGCAGCTCCCAATAGGTATAACCGGCAGGAACCTTATTGCGCCTGATCTGCCTGTATTTAACACCAATCCCCAGGCTGAGTTCCATGGCCCATTTCCTGTTTTTCGAAAGCGGTAAGCGCAGCCCGGCCGTGCCGCCAACTCCGTAAAGCGTATGCATCGCTTCATGGTTAAAATTTGAAAGTGTATCCGGAAGGGAGGCGTTGATAAAACTCAGCTGGTCACTGGTATTATAGCGCTTCAGCCGCAAATCCAGCCCATAAAAAAATACCCGCGAATACGATAAGCGTTTGATCGTCATTACGGCCCTGAAACCATTCAGCACAACCCTGTCGTAGGTTTTTTCGCCCCAGCCCTGGTAGAGAAAAGAAAATTCGCCGCTGATATCCCAGCGTCGTGCCAGCATGAGATTCAGCCCCAGTCCGGCAGCCCCTTCCTGGAATTCCACCGGCCCCAGCGGGTTGACAAATACACCCACCCGGCTATGGATATTTCCCATTTTATGATGATGCCCTCTTTTATCTTTGAAAACACGTTCCTGCTTTTGCGCCAGCGAAACAATGAAGGAGAGAATACAAAGAGTGAGTAGTACGGATTTTTTCATATCCACATAGACGCAGTTTATTAATTATTCGCTGCCCGTCCCGGAAAAAAAACGGATCTCCTCCGACAGATGTAAGAAGGGAAAAGCAGCCTGTAACTGCCGTGCCTTTTCAAGATTTGTGGCAAGAAATTTCTTGTGCAGATCGGATGCGGGATTGAAGGGCTTATGATTGCGGGCCGCCACCAGCACGGCCAGTTCTTTCATCAGTGAACGGCTTTCTTCATCCATACATGCTGCCGTAAATTTCTCCCATACATAATTGGTGGCGGCATAATTGGGATGCACCATATCCTCAGCATAAAAACGGTAATCCCTCAGATCATCAATCACCAGTTCATAGGCCGGGAAATAATATACCCCCGCACCCGTGAGCGCATGCACCGCCTGTATCAATGTGGCTTTGCTGCGGTTGTTTTCGATGAATCCATCCCGTAAATGTCTTACCGGACTGATGGTATAGATGATTTTCAAACCGGGATTGAACCGCAGCAGTTGCTCCTGCAGGTCGTGTAACTGCCCTGTCACCTCTTCCGCCCCAAGCAACCGTTTATGAAATTTATCGGTGGGTACTTTATGGCAGTTGGCCACCACCTCCCCGCCGGCCCGCTCATACACAAAGGCCGAACCGAGGGTGATGAGCAGCCAGTCGGCCTCTTTCAAAAAAGCGTGTGCCGCCTGCTGTGAGCTGTTAATCAAACGGAGACAGACAGCAGGGTCGGGATGCGAAAAACGGCTGTGGTGCTCCCAGCTGTTCCAGCATTCATTCTGGTAAAATAAATCACCGGCTGTATACTCCTTTGGGCTGATATAGCTAAGTAAAGAACGGGTGATGCTGACGGGGTTGAAAAGTATGCCGTTCGGATTATCCAGTATCCTGAATTTATGCTGTGCCAGTTTCTGGCCGATCTGTTCGGTGAAGCAACTGCCTGTCAGCAATAATTGATGCCGCAGGTTGATCCTGGTGTCGAAAGGGCGGGGCGTGAAGGAAAGATGAAAATCCATTGAAAGCGAAGTTAAGCACACAAATTATACAAATACCGTACTGGCAAGACGGCTGCAGGTGGCCAGTGCACCGGTATTGATGGGGGGCAGTAATTGTTTTTGCTGCAGATAGCCGATCACGCGTTCCGTGTCCATATTACCCACCAGGTCGTCTCCGGCCATAGGGCAACCGCCGATACCTTTAAGGGCTCCGTCGATCCGGCGGCAGCCGGCTGCCAGAGCGGCTTCCAGCTTTTGCTGCCAGTTAGCCGGGGTTGAATGCAGGTGTACCCCTGTTTCAATCTGCGGAAAAGCTTTTACCAGGCTGGCTGTCATGCGCTGCACCTGTTCGGGAGTGGCCAGTCCAACCGTATCGGCCAGCGAAACAATCCCTATTCCCATGTCTGCAAGCTTTTCCACCCATTCAAAAACGATCTCTTCATTATACGGATCTCCATAAGGGTTACCGAATCCCATCGAGATGTATATCACCAGTTCCCTGGCATTTTTTATACAAAGGTTCTGTATCTCTTCCACCCGTATCACGGAAGCCGCAATGGAGGCGTTGGTATTACGTTGCTGAAAGGTTTCGGAAACAGAAAAAGGGAAACCGAGATAACGGATCTCTTCATGAATTACCGCCTCCTGTGCCCCCCTTTCATTGGCGATAATGGCCAGGAGTTTAGAGGATGTATGGGAAAGATCTAGTTTTTTCAGCACTGCAGCGGTATCTGCCATCTGGGGTATGGCTTTGGGGGAAACAAAACTGCCGAAATCAATTGTATCAAATCCCACCCGCAGGAGGGCATTGATATAGGCCGCTTTCTGTTCTGTGGAAATCAGGTGGGGCCAGCCCTGCATGGCATCACGGGGGCATTCCACCAGTTTGATGCGGCCTGTTTGTAAGGCCGTACCGGATTCGTTATGTGTGTGTGTAGCCGGCATAAAAATCATGTCATTGGTTACGGCACCGTCAACCCTTTTTATTGCGTTGCTGAAAAGCCTCATATAAAATGATGCCGGTTGCCACGCTTACATTCAGACTGTCGAAGTCGCCCTGCATCGGAATGCGGATCGTTTCATCGCAGCTTTTCAGGAGGGCGGGATAGATCCCTTTTTCTTCGGCTCCCATGATGATGGCACAGGGAGCGGCCAGGTCGGCCCCGGCGATGGTTGTTTCGGCCCTCATCTCCGTGGCATATACCCGTATCCCGTTGAGATGGAGCTCATCAATGGTTTTTAGCAAACTGTTCACCCGGCATACCGGAATCTTATCCAATGCACCGGCCGATGTAAGTACCGCATCTTCATTCAAGGCCCCCACTCCTTTATCTGGTATGATGATGGCGTGCACGCCCAGGCAATAGGCGCTGCGGGCGATGCCGCCGATATTGCGGATATCGGTTATGCCGTCGAGCAGCAGCAGCAGGGGCGCTTCGCCCTTCTCCACCACAAAGGAAATAACATCCTGGAGATCCTGGTATTGCACCCTGGCGATCTGCGCCACACAGCCTTCGTGATTAAATACATTGAAATTATTCAGTTTTTCAACCGGCACTTTATTGATGGGCACCAGGTTTTCGGCGGCCAGCTTACGGATGGCATCAATGGTATCTCCGTGCACATTGCTCTGCAGGTAGATGCGTTCGAGCTGCCGCCCTTCTTCCATGGCGGTGATAACGGCCTGGCGGCCTACAATCAGGCTGCTTTTTTTGGGGCGGTGCTGTTGCTGGCGGAAATTTTTCACGGGTCAAAATTAGGTTTTAATTGAGCAAACAAAAAACCCTCCTTGGCAGGAGGGTTTGCTGATCAGGTTACTGAATTATTTTAAGCCGAAGACTTTCTTTACTTCCTTCACGGCATCCAGTTTTTCCCAGGTAAACAGTTCCACTTTTTTGCGGATGGTTTTGCCATCGGGAGAGGTGAATGTTTTTTCCACTACTTCATTCTTGCGGCCCATATGTCCGTAGGCGGCCGTTTCTGCATAGATGGGATTACGGAGCTTAAGACGGCTTTCGATGTAATAAGGACGCATATCGAAGCAGGCCATCTTCATCACTTTATCAGCAATCTGGCCATCCGTCAGGTTCACTTTTGCCGTACCATACGTATTTACATTGATACTGGTGGGCTGCGCCACGCCGATTGCATAGCTTACCTGCACCAGCACTTCATCACAAAGCCCGGCAGCTACCAGGTTTTTGGCAATATGGCGGGTGGCATAGGCTGCGCTGCGGTCTACCTTGCTGGGATCTTTACCACTGAAAGCGCCACCACCGTGAGCGCCTTTACCACCGTAGGTATCCACGATGATCTTACGGCCGGTAAGCCCTGTATCACCGTGCGGACCACCAATCACAAATTTGCCTGTGGGGTTGATATGGAATTTGATTTTGTCGTTGAACAGGTGAGCGTATTTGGGATATTTGGCCTTCACGCGGGGGATCACAATACTCCTGATATCCTTTGTAATACGTTTTTGCATTTCTGCGTCTGAACCAAAATCATCGTGCTGGGTACTTACCACGATGGCTTCAATGCGGATGGGTTTGTTATTATCATCATACTCCAGGGTGATCTGGCTTTTGGCATCCGGGCGCAGGTACTTCATTTGCTTTTTCTCACGGCGGATGGCAGCCAGCTCAATCAGGATATAATGTGCCAGATCGAGGGCCAGCGGCATATAGTTATCCGTTTCGTTGGTGGCATAGCCAAACATCATGCCCTGGTCGCCGGCGCCCTGCTCTTCTTTCTTTTTCCTTTCAACACCCTGGTTGATATCGGAGCTTTGTTCGTGGATAGCAGAAAGAATACCACAGGAATTGGCTTCAAACATATAATCACTCACCGTATAACCGATCTTGCGGATTACGGTACGGGCAATCTCCTGTACATCAAGATAGGCTTTACTTTTCACCTCACCCGCCAGGATCACCTGCCCGGTGGTTACCAGGGTTTCACAGGCAACTTTACTGTTGGGATCAAAAGCCAGGAAATTATCAATAAGGGCATCACTGATCTGGTCAGCCACCTTGTCGGGATGTCCTTCACTAACTGATTCGGATGTAAATAAATACGGCATGTTATTTTTTTGAGATTGCAAAGATAAGGGGCGACAGTTAAAAGAACAAAGTCCTGCCGGGCTGCGGCAGGACTTTTCCACTATTTGGTATAAAATTATCAGAGTTTCGAGTAAATCACCCGAACGGTCATTTTGTAGTTGACATTATTACCACCACCGATACGAACCCTGCCGGCACAAAGATTATTACCGTAACCTACCCGGTAGGGGTCGGTGTATTTGGGATAGTACACTTCATAGGGTGCGTACAAGCGCAGGGTGTAGTTGGGACTGTGCCTGGTAATCAGTTGCTGCACATAGCGGCTGATATTAATGTTGAAATACTTGATGGAATTGCCAAAATTATCAACGGTGCTGCGGGGATATCCGCCAAAAGATGCGTGATCCACATCCGGCCAGTAAATCGAGCTCAATACCAGATCGGGATCATAGAGTGAACTCGGGTTGAGATCGTAGTAGATCGGCTTATAAAAATTATTGGCACCGGTATCCTTAAGATCCACGAGCAGGTACGACGGGCAGCTCAGCGCTGAATCCACAAAGGGATTAGTGGGGATCTGCTTGATGATCAGCTCCGCCCGGTGAATGATACAGTTTTTAAAGGTATCCAGTCCGGGAATTTTCAGGTTAGCGCAGGAACCGTTAACGCCGGTTTGGATGTATAGTTCGCCGGGAGCAGGGCTCAGGGAGGCCCCTCCCCTTACCCGTTTCACAAAGTTTGCCGTGGAAGAGGTATTGTAGGTGCTGGTGATAACCCGGAAGGATGCATACGTGGTATCCTTCACTCCCACATTGGTGCGGCGGTAATGCATTTCTATCTTGGTAGAGGTATCTGCCAGGTTAACATACATCAGGGCCTGGCCCTTGGGTCCATCACATACCACAGCCAGTCCATGATAGAAACTGCGGTAAGTGGTATCATTATAAAAGGCGTTATTGGCCGGGTTGCCCGATAATGAATCGCGGTGATACAGTTGCAGCGCCCAGTTATAATCCAGTTTAATACGGATCAGTCCAACTGAATAATCGCGGTTATTGGTATAGTGAACCGTATCCGGCAGGCGGCGGATATCCACATCGGTGCTGCCCAGCAGGAAACCCGTATAATTCGGTTTATAATTATGATCAAATACATGGATCACCGAATCCCGGAAAGCATTATCAAAAACAGGGTATACACTCAGGTGAACGGGTTGTGTGCTGTCGCCCCAGAAGTCCTTTACTTTCAGGCACAACACTGCCGAATCGAGGCCGAGGAGGGTATCCGTGGGATAACGGCCGATATAATAAGGAAAGAACTGCGGTTTGATTTGCATGAAAATACTGCCCTCGGTGGTACCAAAGAGCGGGTCGTTCACATAGCCCAGGAGATGATCCCCTGCTTTTACCACGAAAGCCGTATCGTCATTGATGTAGCCCTGGGTAGTGTTAACATCAAATGTCTGAAGAAAAGTATGAACATTATCCACCGCCGGCAACATATCAGTACCCACATCAGTGGTATCGAGTTTACTGCACCCGGAGGTAAAAAATACTAAAACGGAAATAACAACAAGTACGAGGGAAAGTAAACGTTTCTGCACGGGCGATAAATTTTTAAAAAAGCGTTGGTTAAATTCTACTTTGCAAGGTCGGTATACAATTGTAAATAGTCTGTTAAATCAGATCCCGCATCATACTTAATGACCTTTTTTCCTTTGACTTTGCTGTATTCATCCACCAGTTTTTTATCCACTTTCTCGGCACCAAAGGTGATGGCATCTGCAAAAGCAGCGCCGCCCCTGAACATGGCAACGTTATTAATTTCTTTAAAGACCTCCAGTTCTTTTTTACTGACATGGTCGTTAATGGCAGCCAGTTTCAGAAAATCGGCACCCAGTTTTTCCTTGAAGGTGTTCTGGCCGATGCTGAAAACGATCTTACTGTTACTGAAAACCGGTTCCTTTTTATAGGCATGCCTGATAAACATAGGAATCAGACCGGTCATCCAGCCGCTGCAATGAATAATATCGGGGGGCCATCCGAATTTTTTCACGGTTTCGAGGGCCCCTTTACAAAAGAGTACAGTACGCAGGCCGTTATCATCAAACCACTGCTCCTGCTCATCGGTGAAAATTGATTTCCGCTTAAAATAATCCTCATTATCCAGGAAATACACCTGGAGGCGGGCATTGGGCAGGGAGGCCACTTTGATAATCAGGGGATAATCATCGCCATCGATAGAAACATTGATACCGGATAAGCGAACTACTTCGTGCAAACGGTGACGGCGTTCGTTTATAACACCGAAGCGGGGCATGATACAGCGCACTTCCATCCCGCTGTCGTTTGACTTTACCGCCAGTTTGTTGACGATTTCGGCAAAATCGGTGAGCTCCAGGTAGGGAGACATCTCATTGGCAATAAATAAAATTCTCTTTTTTGTAGACATTTGCGCTAGATTAGCCCGTCTAAAGTTTTTAAACGGGTGTGCAAAGGTACAATTTTTTTAAGAACCTTTCATTTCAAATGGCCAAATGCAATACAGCACTGCTTTTGCCTGCAAAATAGCAGCAGCAGATAAGCAGCAGGCTGCAAAGATGCAGATACATATAAATGTTCAACTATATTTATACAAAGCCTGCTAACAGGCTTATACTCAATAATTTTACAACATGTTGTTATTCAAGAAATCTGCCGACCTCGGCAATTATTTAGAACGCCTCCGCCAGGAGGGCCTTGCCATCGGCTTTGTACCCACCATGGGGGCCCTGCACCAGGGGCATATCTCACTGGTGGAGCAAAGCCGGGAAGAAAGCGGTATTACCGTTTGCAGCATTTTTGTAAATCCTACCCAGTTCAACGACAGCAAGGACTTCGAAAAATATCCTTCCACTATCGAAGCCGATATAGATAAACTGGAAGCAGCCGGCTGTGATGTGTTATTCCTCCCCTCCGTTTCAGAAATCTACCCCGATGGTACAGCCCTGGCGGCCCATTACAACCTGGGTTATCTCGAAACGATCCTGGAGGGTAAATTCAGGCCCGGGCATTTTCAGGGCGTATGCCAGGTGGTGGAGCGCCTTTTGCAGATTGTAAAACCCCATTTTCTTTTCCTCGGACAGAAAGATTACCAGCAGTGTATGGTTATCAAAAAACTCATCGCCCTCACCGGTCTGCCCGTGCATACCATCGTATGCCCCACACTCCGGGAAAGCGACGGACTGGCCATGAGCAGCCGCAACATGCGCCTGAACCCCGGTGAGCGGGCAAAGGCCGTTAAAATATCCGAAACCCTTTCTTTTATACGGTCTTCCATCAGGCCCGGTTATCTGCCCGATCTGAAGGAACGCTGCCGGCAGTACCTTACTGCCGAAGGTTTCAAAGTAGATTATGTGGAGATCGCTGATGCAGAAACACTGGAGCCGCAGGAGTACTGGGACGGGCACCAGCCGCTGGTGGCCCTGGTGGCTGCTTTCTTAAATGAAGTGCGGCTGATCGACAATCACCCCCTTCACCCGTAATTTTCTTAACTGTTATTAATTACAGTTCTGCCCCTTAGGGTGGTAACCGGTTAGCAATCCTGTAACGCAGCCAGGATACAGGCCCGGTGGCCCCAATGCCGATACACACTAAAGAACAGGCAGTTTCGGCAGATCTCAGTCAGGCATTCCTGTACAAACTTCCCCCTTCCCGCGATACAGGCAGTTGCCAAATTTACCATGGCTTTTGTATCTTGTAACCGTTTATGCGTAAACGCCTCTACTCCATACTGAATTATATCTTTTTCCTGGGAGCCGGCATTTTTTTAGTCTGGTGGCAATTGCGGGATATGACCCCGGAGGATGAAAAAGAGTTTTACAATGCTTTACACTATGCCAATTACTGGCTGGTTATCCCCATTGTGATAATGTCGGCCCTCAGCCATATCAGCCGCTCCATGCGCTGGATGCTGCTGATGGAGCCCATGGGATTTAAACCCAGGCTGAAAAACGTTTTTGCGGTAACGATGGTGGGTTACCTGGCCAACTCGGCCGTACCCCGCCTCGGCGAAATCCTCAAATGCACCTTTCTGGCCCGCTATGAAAAACTGAAAGTGGATAAACTGGTGGGTACAATCCTGATAGAACGGGCATTTGACCTGCTCTGTTATTTTGTATTCATCCTTATCACCGTACTGATCCAGGTGGATACCCTGGGCGACTATCTCAGCCAAAAACTGAACAGCCTTCAGCATGCAGGCGGCATGCCCCTTTGGGCAAAATTATTGCTGATGGCTGGCATAGCCCTGTCGGGTTTTTTATTGCTTAAATTTTTATTGCGCCGGTTTCCGCATAATAAGTTCATCAGCAAAGTGAATGGTTTTATCAATGGCATCCTGAGCGGGCTCCGGTCGATCCGCCACCTTAAAAAAAGAAAAACCTTCCTGGCTCATACCGTTTTTATCTGGAGTATGTATTTGCTGCAGATTTATATCGGCTTTCATGCCATGGACAGCACCCATGGCCTCAGCATCAAAGCTGCTTTTTCCGTCTTATCGCTGGCCACCCTGGCTATGATCATCACCCCGGGAGGCATCGGGTCCTTTCCGCTCTTTGTGATGGAAATACTCACCATCTATGGCATCGGATCCCCGCAGGGAAAGGCATTCGGCTGGCTGATGTGGGGCGTATCCACCGGCATCATCATCATTATAGGCTTGGTATCTTTGCTGATACTTCCTTATATCAACCGAAAGAAAAATGAAAACAATCAGTTCGATACCGAAGAAAATATACCAGTTGCCTGATCTGCTGTATGAAGTGAAAAGATGGCGGTTGAAAAGCCAGCGCATTGTTTTCACCAACGGGGTTTTTGATATCCTGCACGAAGGGCATATCGCCTCCCTTTCAGATGCGGCTGCAAATGGCAATATCCTGATCGTGGCGCTCAATACGGATGCCTCTGTAAAACGCCTCAAGGGTGAAAGCCGCCCCGTAAACAACGAAAACTCACGCGCCCTGATCATGGCTTCACTGGTAATGGTAGACGCCGTGTTGCTTTTTGACGAAGACACTCCGCTGGAACTGATCAGGGCAATACTCCCCGATGTGCTGGTAAAAGGAGGCGATTATACTCCGGAAACCGTGGTGGGCGCCAAAGAAGTGATCGCTGCCGGCGGTGAGCTGAAGATCGTACCCATCAAAGAAGGATTCTCCACAACGGGAATTATTGAACGGATGAAGGGCATGGGCTGAGGATTAAAAGTTGGTAGTAAATTGTTGATACGAAAGCTGAAAGGGTATTGCGCCATTAAGTAATAACAATAAATTAATAACTGCCACGTATCCTGTTACCGCTTCATAATTAACTTCACCAAATAAACACAGCGCTGTTTGCAGAAACGAAAAATAATCTTCCGGGATATCAGCTGGCTTTCCTTCAATGCAAGGGTGTTACAGGAAGCCGATGATGAAACTGTTCCGCTGCGGGAACGGATCCGCTTTCTCGGCATTTTTTCAAATAATCTTGATGAATTTTTCAGGGTGCGGGTGGCCGCCCTGAACCGGATGATCCTGTTTGGTAAAAAAGCCGGCATGCACCTCGAAATCAACCCGGGCGCTATATTGGAAGAGATTCAGGAAAAAGTGCTGGAGCAGCAGAAAGCCTTTGAACGGATATGGAATGATATCTTACGCGAACTGAAAAAGCAGCATATCTACCTGCTGAACGAAAAACAACTCAGTCGCGAGCAACAGAAATTTGTGCTCAATTATTTCGACGAGGAAGTGCGCAGCAATATCGTGCCGCTGATGATCGAAAGCATCCAGGATTTTCCGGTACTGAACGACCGCTCCATCTATCTCGCCTGCAAGCTCTCCAAAAAAGATAAAAGCATTCCGCAGAAATTTGCCCTGGTAGCAGTGCCCTCCCGCCGCCTCTCCCGCTTCCTGATACTCCCCTCCCGCCAGGGCCAGCACCATATCATCCTGCTCGAAGATGTGATCCGGTTCTGCCTGCCGCATATTTTTTCATTCTTCGGGTATGATGTGTTTGCCGCCCATATCATCAAGGTAACGCGGGACGCCGAAATTGACATCGACAATGATGAATCCACTTCGCTGATACAAAAACTGGAAAAAGGATTAAAGAACCGCAAAAAAGGAAAGCCCGTCCGTTTTGTGTATGATAAAGATATCGACCCCGGCCTGCTTACCTACCTGGTAAAACGGATGGGCCTTTCTCAGAAAGATAACCTCATCCCCGGGAGCCGGATTCATAACTTCAAAGATTTTATCGATTTCCCCGACAGCGTGTTTGCGCAGAAGCGGTTACGCAAAAAGCCATTTGTGCACCCCCTGCTTAAAAACAAGAGCCGGGTATCTGATATCATTCTGCAACAGGATGTGTTGCTCAATTTTCCCTATCACTCGTTCGACAGCGTGATTGACCTGTTACGCGAAGCGGCTATCGACCCGGAAGTAACCAGTATCAAGATCACCTGTTACCGCCTGGCCAGCCGCTCCAAGATCATCAATACCCTCAGCAATGCCGTACGCAATGGGAAACAGGTAACGGTGGCGCTGGAACTGCGGGCCCGTTTTGATGAGGAAGCCAACCTGGAGTGGAAGGAAGAACTGGAAGAAGCCGGTGTGAAAGTGCTGCTGGGTATCCCCAATATGAAAGTGCATGCCAAGCTCTGCCTGATCAAAAAAAGGGTGAACAACCGCACCATCCATTATGGCTTTGTAAGCACCGGCAACCTGAATGAACGAACCGCACAGGTATACGGCGATCATTGCCTGCTCACTTCCGACCGCAATATCATGGCTGATGTAAACCGCATCTTCGGCTACCTGGAGCATCCCAAAAGCCGGGCTGCCCTGCTGAGGGCCTGCAGAACATTGCTGGTGAGCCCGGCCACGATGCGCAAGCAACTGCTGATGCTGATTTCAAGAGAGATCCGCAATGCCCGCCTGGGCAATCCTGCCTCCATCATCCTTAAACTGAATTCGCTGAGTGATGAGATGCTCATCAATAAACTGTATGATGCCGCCAAGGCGGGTGTGGAGATACGGATGGTGGTGAGGGGCATTTTTTGCCTGCTCACCGAAAACAAAAAGTACAAAGGCCCGGTGCAGGCCATCAGTATTGTGGACGAATACCTGGAGCACGCCCGGGTGATGATCTTCGCCAATGGCGGAAAAGAAAAAGTGTTCATCTCATCGGCCGACTGGATGGTGCGAAATATTGATCACCGCGTGGAAGCGGCCAGTCCCATTTTCGATAAACAGATTCAGCAGGAGCTGAAAGATATACTCCGGATTCAGCTCCGGGATAATATCAAGGCCCGCATACTCGACAATGAACTCAACAACCAGTATGTAAATCCGCGTAATACCCGCAAAGTGCGCAGCCAGGTGGAAATTTATAATTATCTCGCCCGCAAGTAAACCGGTACTGATTGCATTTATCCACAATCAGCCCCGCCGGAGGTTAACAGCAAAAACATAGCGGCCCCGCGAACTATATTTGCAGAAGAAAAGGAACCTGGTCGAAACAGTATCCCTTCTCCCTGATCAATAATTGAAACTCGCAGCCATTGATATCGGAAGTAATGCAGCCCGTTTACTCATCACGGAGGTAACGGTGAACCCATCGGGTGAAGCCGGCTTTAATAAGCTCAACCTGATACGGGTGCCCCTGCGCCTGGGTTTTGATGTGTTTGAACAGGGACTCATATCCAAGCCAAAGCTGGGCATGCTGCTGCAAACCATGAAGGCCTACCGCCACCTGCTGAATGCCTATGAGGTGAAGCATGTGATTGCCTGTGCCACCAGCGCCATGCGGGACGCCCGCAACAGCCAGGATGTGATCCGGAAAGTAAAACTCGAAACCGGCATTTCCATTGATGTGATCAGTGGCGAAGTGGAAGCCGGACTGATTTATGAGAATCATATTGCCGAACATCTCGACAACGATCACAGCTATATGTACATCGATGTGGGCGGCGGCAGCACCGAACTCAGTTTCTTCAGCAATGGCGTGCTCACGTTCAAAGAATCTTTCAATATCGGCACCATCCGCCTCATCAAAGACATGGTTAAAGAAAACGAATGGGAGGAGATGAAAGAGGGTATCAAGATGGCCGTCCGGGGTCAGAAAGAAATTGTGGCAATCGGAAGTGGCGGTAATATCAATAAAGTGTTTTCCATGAGCAAGCGTAAAGACGGCAAACCGCTTTCGCTGGACCTGTTAAGGGATTATTATAAAGAACTGAATGCCGTGTCACTGGAAGACCGTATGATGCTATACAAACTCAGGGCCGACCGGGCCGATGTAATTGTTCCGGCCCTGCTGATTTATATTAACGCCATGCGCTGGGCCGGTGCCAGGGAAATGTATGTTCCCCGTATCGGCCTTGCCGACGGGCTGGTGCAACATTTATGGGAACAGGTTAAGCATGAACACCCGCTGGTGTTTTAACAAGGCCCTTACACTTTTCCGCTCACTGAAACGTTAACCGGTGATGAAATCATTTTATACCCTTCTTTGCTTTTTGCTGACCAGTCTGCTGGCCGTTGCACAATTACCTACCCTCCAGAAAGCCACCCCCTTTGATAAATTCATCAGCCAGCCCCCGATCCGCTGGGCCGCATATATTAATGATACCGTTCGGTTTGAACGGTACAATCTTACCCGCCTCCTAATTGAAAAATTTGCAAAGGGGCAGATAAAAGCCAGCCTGCCGGTAGGCTTTGGCTCGGCCGATGCAATGCAGGTGAAATACCTGCGCAAGGAAGCCATCGACGCGATCAAGTTTCCGATGCTGGCGGATACCATTGCCGGTTACATTGGTGATCAGCCTGATGCTGTGAATTATACGATCCGGCGGCGCATTCCCCTGGATACCAGCCGTTCACTGCTGAGCGATATCACCCAGATTCTCTATATAGAGAACGATCAGTTGAAATCCTATATCCCCTGGATATCCCCCATGTTTCCGGCCTATACCAGTTCCGGTATCTACCTGGGCGAATCGGATTATTTTTCCACCTGTTTCAATTTTAATTATGCCACCCGATTTAGCAGCAATCACTACAGCATAGCGCTGGGTTCTTCACAAACCTTTATCAAACCCGATTCGATTGACAGGAAGTATAACCTCAAAGAACTCTACGGACAGGGATTGCTGGCGGCACTCTGGCCCCAGATCCTGAAAGGCCGTTACGGGCTGGTGGAGTATGAAAAGAAAACAGGTATTAAACCCGGAGACCTGATTACACCGTTGCTCAACCAGAGCCTGGCACAGGTGCCGAAGTACGACAGCCTGGGCTATATTTCGGAGTATGTAATGGTAAAAGACCCGCTTACGGCAGCCGATTTTCCGGGACTCTCCATCCATTTCAACTGGTTTTATGATACGCGGCTGAATTTGGTGTATAACCAAATCAGCAGGCTTGATTTGTGGGCAAGGCGCACCCGGGAGGATGGAACGATTACCGGTCTGGCGCCCGTTGTAAGCGTATTGTTCTGATCCGCGGCGGGTTTCCTGACAGAACCATGATATGATTTTAAAATAATTGATCTACTTTTACCCCAGCGACTTAACGCGGATTTGTTTTATTCTAATGCAGAGCCAACTCCCCTTCGCTTTCACAAAAACGAGTTGCCATGTCTGTAAATAAAGAAATCAAAAAAGTTACCACCAACACATTGCAGAAAATGAAGGCGGCCGGTGAAAAGATCGCTATGATCACCGCCTATGATTTTTCCTTTGCCCGCATTTTTGATGCCGCCGGAATAGATATTATCCTGGTGGGCGACAGTGCCAGTAATGTGATGGCCGGCCATGAAACCACCTTACCCATCACGCTTGATCAGATGATCTATCATGCCCAGAGTGTGGTGCGGGGGATCAACCGCTGCCTGGTGGTGGTGGATATGCCTTTTGGTTATTACCAGTCGAATTCGGATGTGGCGCTCGCCTCGGCCATCCGTATCATGAAAGAAACGGGCGGCCACACGGTAAAACTGGAAGGAGGCGAAGAAGTGCTCGACTCTGTTAAAAAAATTGTTGGCGCCGGTATCCCCGTGATGGGGCACCTGGGCCTCACCCCGCAAAGCATATATAAATTCGGCACCTATACGGTAAGGGCCAAAGAAACGGAAGAAGCCGAAAAATTGAAAAGAGATGCCCTGCTGCTGCAGGAAGCAGGAGCTTTTGCCATCGTACTTGAAAAAATTCCGGCCCTGCTGGCCAAAGAAGTAAGTGAAAGTCTGCATATCCCCACCATCGGCATCGGCGCCGGCGGCCATTGCGATGGACAGGTGCTGGTGATGCATGATATGCTGGGTATCAATACTGAATTCAAACCCAGGTTTCTGCGGCAATACCTCAACCTGCACGAGCAGATCACCGGGTCGGTTAAGCAATACATCACTGATGTAAAATCGGGCGATTTCCCCAACGAAACAGAACAGTATTAAACAAGCTGCCAGCCATCCGCCTGCAGCTTTTAGCAGCCGTTCTTTCTCCTGAATTAATTTTCCCCTGCATTGTTTCCTGTTAAACAGGATGCGGTTCCATCCGGCCTTGAGCGGATTGCTTCAGGTTTTGCCTTTTAACTTTTGAACTGTCAGCGACTCCCAACTATCCCCTACCTTTGCATCCGTATTTACCAGTCACTCAATCAAATTAGTTATGGAATTTCTGTCAACACTGAAAATAAAAACGCTCAACAGTGGCGTATCAACCGGTTTAAACTGGCTCAAAACAAAAGGTGAAAAACTCGAATCCTGGTCGCCCGTGGATGGCAGGCTGATTGCCACTGTAACCGGCGCTGATGCGGCGGCTTACGAAGCCGTGGTAACAAAAGCGGAAGAAGCCTTCCGGGAATGGCGCAGCTGGCCGGCGCCCAAACGCGGGGAAGTGGTGCGCCAGGTTGGCGAGGAACTGCGGAAATATAAAACGGACCTGGGGCAGCTGGTAAGCTACGAAATGGGTAAAAGCTTACAGGAAGGCATGGGCGAAGTACAGGAGATGATTGATATCTGTGATTTTGCCGTTGGCCTCTCCCGCCAGTTGCATGGCCTTACGATGCACAGTGAACGGCCCGGCCACCGGATGTACGAACAATATCACCCGCTGGGAATTGTGGGCATTATCTCAGCCTTTAATTTCCCGGTTGCCGTTTGGAGCTGGAACAGTATGCTGGCATGGGTTTGCGGCGATGTGTGTATCTGGAAGCCGAGCGAAAAAACCCCGCTCTGTGCCATAGCCTGCCAAAACATCATTCAAACCGTATTTAAAAAGAATAATGTACCCGAAGGGGTGAGTTGCATCATTGCGGGTGGCCGCGAAGTGGGCGAATGGATGAGCCGCGACAGTCGTGTGCCGCTGGTATCAGCCACCGGCAGCACCCGCATGGGCAAGGCCGTAGGCACAGCCGTGGCCGAAAGACTGGGCAGGAGTCTGCTGGAACTGGGAGGTAATAATGCCATCATCATCACACCCGATGCCGACCTGGATATGGCCCTTATCGGCGCCGTATTTGGCGCTGTGGGCACGGCGGGCCAGCGCTGCACCACCACCCGCCGGCTCATCATACATGAAAAAGTATATAATAAATTCAGGGATAAGTTGGTGAATGCCTACCGGCAGCTGAAGATCGGCAACCCGCTGAACCAGAAAAATCATGTGGGCCCCCTGATTGATAAGAGTGCTGTTGCGATGTACCTCGATGCCATTGAGAAATGCAAGGCCGAAGGCGGCACCTTCCTGGTGGAAGGTGGCGTGCTCAAAGGCAAGGGCTATGAAAGCGGTTGCTACGTGAAGCCCTGTATCGCAGAGGCCAAAAATCACTTTGCCATTGTACAGCACGAAACCTTTGCCCCCATTCTCTATATCATGAAATACAAAACCCTGGATGAAGCGATCGCTTTGCAAAACGGCGTGCCCCAGGGGCTTTCTTCGGCGATCATGACAGGTAATCTGCGGGAAGCCGAACAATTCCTTTCTGCCGCAGGCAGCGACTGCGGTATTGCCAATGTAAACATCGGTACCTCGGGAGCCGAGATCGGCGGGGCTTTCGGAGGCGAAAAAGAAACAGGCGGCGGCCGGGAAAGCGGCAGTGATGCCTGGAAGGTATACATGCGGCGCCAAACCAATACCATTAATTACAGTACCAGATTACCGCTGGCGCAGGGAATTAAATTTGATCTCTGAGAAAGGAAAGCCTGTATTTATTAGTGATTAATAATATACAGAGTTTGCTGCTATCCGGCTGCTCTAGCTGCCTGCAGTAATACGCCATGAGGCCTGATTTTTAAGCCATTTATAAATAAATAATTACTTTTATTCCCTGTTAACCCGGGAAATACCCTTTTGTTACCCAAAAATTTATGACCTAAATGAAAAAGTTACTGCTTATTCTTTTTGCTTTCACTTCCGCTACCCTTACGCAGGCCCAGGTAAAAGTGGGTTTTATGGGCGGCGCCAACCAGTCTACCATCATTGAAACCAGCGACATGGCCAACTGGAGCTCCATTAAATCCAACTACGAGCCCATCATCGGTTATCATGGCGGAATTTTTGCCGAATTCGGACTGAATAAGAAACGCAGCCTCTCCTTTCAGCCCGCCGTGGTGTACTTCAATAAAGGAAGAAAATATTCGCAGCAGTTTAACCCTGTTGTAACGCTCAAAGATTCCAGCGTTAAACAACTGATCAATTATATAGATATCCCCCTTCACCTCATCGGCCGGATCAAGCTGGCCAGGAAGATTAATTTCATAATCGGGGTGGGCCCTTATGCCTCCTTCTTCCTGAGTGGACGCGAAAAAACAACCACCACCAATAAAGGTGATACGGTAACCAATACCACCAATGCCGATCTGCCGGTTGGCAATGGTCCCGGTAAATATAAAACGCTTGATTATGGTGTAAGCGCCCTCGCCGGTTTTGAAATAGGTAAAATATTTTTACGTGCCGAAGCCAGTCAAAGCCTGGCAGATATGTACCAGGCCAGTGGTTTCAAAGGCAGTTTCAAAAACCAGGTGATTGGTGTAACCCTGGGTGTGTCGCTGGATCTGAAGATGCAGGAACCGCCGAAAAAAATGCCGGATACTACGGCCAAGAAGCCCGAAATCAAGGATAAGGATGGTGATGGCATAGCCGATAAAGATGATGATTGCCCGAAAGATAAAGGTACAGCCGCTACCAAGGGCTGCCCCGACAGGGATGGCGATGGGGTGGCTGATAAGGATGATAAATGCCCCGACCAGAAAGGTTCCGTTGCCAATCATGGCTGTCCGCTGCCCGACAGGGATGGCGATGGTGTGCCGGATAATGAAGATAAGTGCCCCGATCAGAAGGGAACCCTCCTCAACAATGGCTGCCCTGTTGCCGGTGCTGATCTTACCAGCAAAGATGACAGCGATGGGGATGGCGTACCCGACAGCATTGATAAATGCCCGAATGTGAAAGGCCTGATCCGCTATGATGGCTGCCCGATCCCGGATACCGACGGAGATGGCGTGAATGATGAAATTGATCATTGTAAAACAGTTCCGGGTACTGCCGCCAATCATGGTTGCCCTGAAAAGAATAATAACAATAACGAAGCGGTAGAGGAAGATGATGACAGCAAGCGTCCGCCGGTGGATGAGAACATCGTGAAATCAGTGGGTGAAATCGCCAGCCACATCCGCTTCGCCCAAAGTGAATACACCCTGAATGCAGCCGGTAAAAAAGTGCTTGATCAGGTGGTAACGATCCTGAAAAACAACCCGAACCTGAAACTCCGGATCGAAGGTCACGCCAGCCAGGAAGGTGATCACTATGTGAACCTGGCCCTGTCGAACAGCCGTGCCCTCTCGGTTAAAAATTACCTGGTATCCAAAGGCATTGATGTGAAACGCCTCAAGGCTTTCTGGTATGGTAACGACCGCCCGGTTACAGATGATCCCGCCAGGCAGGCGCAAAACAGGAGGGTTGAACTGAAGCCCTACTAAGCCTGAAAAGATAATTCCTGTGCAGCGCATGACCCACCCGGTCATGCGCTGCCGTAACAGGCACACAGCAGCAGGCGGGCAAATTCTTAAATATTCCAAAATACCGGATGAACGGTATCGGAATAAAAGAACAGTCCTGTTATTTTCGTTAAATAAAACACGCGATTATGAATAAGTACTCTCTGGTTTTTACCGCTGCCATGACGGTAAGCCTGGCCGCCGCCGCCCAAAAGCAGGGCGATGATGTGCCCAAAGGATGGCATATGATGGATAAAGCCACAACCGGCTACTACGGTGTCAGCGCCGACAAAGCCTACAGCTTCCTGAAAAGCAAGAACCTGAAAAGCAAAACCGTGCTGGTGGCCGTTATCGACAGTGGTATTGACACCACCCACGAAGACCTGAAACCCATTTTGTGGACCAACCCCGGCGAAATCCCCGGCAATGGCATCGACGACGACCACAATGGTTATATTGATGATATCCATGGCTGGAACTTTATCGGTGGCAAAGACGGCCGGAACGTAAAAGAGGACAGCTACGAAGGCGCCCGGGTATACCACGCTTACAAAGCAACATTCGAGGGCAAATCCGAATCAGAAATCGATCCGAAAGAGCTCGAACTTTACCGTACCTGGAAAAAAGCGGAAGCCAAAACCATTGGTGACGGTTCCTCCGGCGGCACCGATCTGGCCATGCTGCAACGCATACAGAAAAACCTGCGGCAGGATGACAGTCTGCTCCAGAAAGCCATCGGTAAAGAGGTTTTTACCGGTAAAGAGCTGGATGGCTATACCACTAAATCCAGTGAAGAACGCAAAGCCAAAGCCGGCCTGCTGGGCCTGATGAAAGCGAATGATGCGCTGGATCAGACCAATAAAGAATTTATGGACGGGCTGAATGAGTACATTGATGGTGAAAACCGGAAAGACGAAGCCAAACGCAATGCCCCTCCCACCTACCGCAAAGACATTGTAAAGGATGATGAAACCAACTTCAACGACCGCTATTATGGTAATAACGATGTAATGGCTTCCACCCCGATGCATGGCACCCATTGCTCGGGTATCATTGCCGCTGTGCGTAACAATGGCAAGGGTATGGATGGTATCGCCGATAATGTACGGATCATGATGGTAAGAGCGGTACCGGATGGTGATGAACATGATAAAGATATTGCCCTGGCGATCCGTTATGCTGTTGATAACGGTGCCCAGATCATCAGTATGAGTTTTGGCAAGGATTTCTCTCCCCAGAAACAATGGGTGGATGATGCCTTCCGCTATGCCGAGGCCCATGATGTATTGCTGGTACACGCCGCCGGTAATGATGCCAAGAATGTGGATACGGCCGATAATTTCCCCAACCCCGTTTACATTGATGGAAAAGGAAGGGCCGGTAATGTGATCACAGTTGGCGCCAGCGGCGATCCCAAAGCCGGAGGCCTTACCGCTTCTTTCAGCAATTACGGAAAGAAGGAAGTGGATGTTTTCTCTCCCGGTGTGAAGATCTACTCTACCCTGCCCGGTGGCAATACATATGGTAACCTGCAGGGAACCAGTATGGCCTGCCCGCTGGTAGCCGGTATTGCGGCCCTTACCCTGGAGTATTTCCCCAACCTAACTGCCAAACAGCTGAAATATGTGATTGAAAAATCAGCGCAGGCACCGGAATACAAAGTGAAGATCCCGGGAACGGATGATATGACCGACCTGAGTGATATCAGCAAAACCGGTGGCATTGTGAATGCCTATGAAGCCGTGAAACTGGCCGCCACGCTGAAAGGAGAAAGGAAAACAGTAAAACAACCCCTGCCCAAACCCAAAATGACCAAGGGCAAAAAATCATAAGAACTCATTTTTCACCCCGGCAAGAGCCGACAGCCGTTGGCTGTCGGCTCTTGCATTTTTTAAAACAGTACAGCCATGCCAAAACCTGCACCGGGTACCTACCCTGTTTATTTTGAACGCTACATTGCACAGGTAAAAGAAGACGATCTGCTCCAGGCTTTTACCAACCAGCAGACGCTAATCGAAGATTTCCTCAGGAGTATTTCAGAAGAAAAATCCCTTTATACCTACGCAGCGGGAAAATGGACCCTCCGGGAGATGCTTCAGCATATCATTGATACGGAGCGCATATTCTGTTACCGGGCCCTTTGCTTTGCCCGGGGCGATAAAGCCTCCCTGCCGGGTTTTGAAGAGGATGCCTATGCCGCCAACTCCTTTGCCAATAACCGCAGCTGGCAAAGCCTGTCGGAAGAATTCCGTACGGTACGCCGGGCCACCATCCAGTTATTCAGCAGCTTTGACCCTTCTGTAATGGAATGGCTGGGCACGGCCAATAATAATCCCTTCTCGGTACTGGGAATCGGCTTTGCTGCAATCGGGCATTTTATACACCATGATGCCATTGTAAAAGAACGTTACAGCTAACCGGCTGATAATAAAAAGAAGGGCCGCTGCAATGCAGCGGCCCTTCTTTTTTTATGGCGATACTTTTAATTGCTTTTTACGGTATTCCCCTGGCTGATCATGTTGCTCACCACTTTTACAGACTCATCAATATACACATCATCGCCGATTGCTTTCAGCCATTTTGTATTCTTGTCTTTCTTTTCTTCGGTGGATTTAACATCGGCCAGGTCGGCAGTATTGTTGGTTACCGTCAGCGGTTTGCTGAGCTTGCTGGCTTCTTCCAGTTGCTTGTAGGTTTCTTTCAGACGTTTCTGTTCTTCCTTGTATTTCACAATATTGAGGGAATACTCTTTTTCGCTGTAGCTCTGCAGCCAGTCTACACATGATTTAATTTTAGAGAAGGTAGTACTGGTGTTCAGCTGGTTATAGGTTTCCTTAACCACTGCATCATTGCTTATGGTGCTGGTCCAGGCTTTATAATCCGCCTGGGGCACTTCATCCCAGGGCAGGGCTGATGCATTATCTTTCTCCCGGAATTTCTTGTATTCCATCCAGTCGGGCAGGATCACATCCGGCGTAACCCCTTTCAGTTGGGTGGCGCCGCCATTGATGCGGTAGAATTTCTGCAGGGTGAGCTTTACATAGCCCAGATCATCTTCTTTGTCTTTACTGCCAAATAACGGGTTCTCAGATTCGGGGGTTAGCGGAATATTGCGCTGTACGGTACCCTTTCCGTAAGTAGAAGTGCTGCCGATGATAATACCCCGCTTATAATCCTGTATGGCTGCAGCAAAAATTTCAGAGGCACTGGCACTCAGTTCATCCACCATCACGGTGAGCGGACCGGTGTACAATACACTTTTGTCGCGGTCTTTCAGCTGCGTGGGGCGGTCATCGCGGCCTTTTACCTGGCAAACGGGACCATCCTCAATAAAGAGGCCCACCATCTTGATCACTTCCGGAAGCGAACCGCCGCCATTGCCCCGCAGGTCGAGCACAATGCCTTCCACATTTTCGGCTTTCAGCTTCTGAATTTCCTTGGCCACGTCTTCAGAACATTTGGCGCCATTGGGGTTTTCAAAGTCAACATAAAACTCACGCAGGGAGATATAGCCCACTTTATGATCGCCGTTATTAATTATGGCGCTCTTGGCAAATGTATCTTCCAGTTTGATCTCGTCTCTTTTCAGGGCCACCACTTTGATGGAACCGTCATCTTTGCGGATGGTGAGTTTTACCACAGAGCCTTTTTCGGATCCGCGGATCAGTTTTACCGCATCGGTAACGGCATAGCCCGTTACATCTACCGGTTCGCCATCTCCCTGGGCAATTTTGATAATCTCATCATCCACCTTGATCTCGCCGCTTTTGGCAGCGGGCATCCCGTTTACAATGCTGCCGATCTTGATCTTTCCATCGTCCTCTTTCAATACCGCCCCGATGCCGAAGAAACTTCCTTTCATCGACTCATCAAAAGTGCGTTTATCAACCGGAGGGAAATACTCGGAATGCGGATCCATCAGCCAGGTAATGGCATTCACGAAACTGCTGAAGTTTTCATCGATTGTTTCGTGTGTCTTTTTGGTGGTGAAATAGCGCTCAATCTGTTTGCGCACGCCCTCCCGGGCTTCCCTTTCCAGGGTGGAATCGGCCTTGTATTTAAAATCCTTTTTGTCTTTATTCTTCTCCCGGTCGTTCTGCATATCCACATAACGCGAAAGTGCCAGGTATTTCAGGCGTTTGCGCCATACTTCGGTGCGCTCGGCCTCTGTTTTGGGGTAATTGAGTTTATCAGCATCCAGCATTACCGATTCGTCTTTGGTAAAGTCGAATGGTTTTGCCAGGATATCCTTGTACAAACCGGCCACTTCATTGAGCCGTTTGAGGTAGGTATCATTAATTACGAAAAAGGATTCGAGGTCGGACCCATGAATCTCATCATCGATTTTGTTTTCGTATTTGCGGAAACCATCGATATCCGATTGCAGGAAGATATCTTTTTCATCATCCAGTTCTTCAGTGAATTTATTCAGTACTTTTTTGGAGAAAGCATCGTCAATCTTTTGCGGACTGTAATGCCCCTTTTCCAGCAGAATGCCCACATTCCTGAGCACTTTGGCGTACTTCAGTTTGGGGTTATCATTATCCCCTTTACCATGACTCTGAAAAGCCAGGAATAATCCTGCCCCGGTAAGCACCAGTACAACCGGTAAGAATTTTCTACTCATAATTAATTGTGCAATTTTATGCATGGGGTAAAATTAACGGAAAAAACCGCTTTTGTTTCTACGGTAAACGCCCGAATGGGAATAATGTTTTGTTAAAGGCCTTGTATGGAAAAAAATACGGATGAACGGTAAAAAAAATCCCCGCTGGGAAGCGGGGAAACCGGGTGGATGAAGGGGCTCGAACCCTCGACCCTCAGAACCACAATCTGATGCTCTAACCAACTGAGCTACAACCACCGTTTAGAGCGCAAAATTAATAAAAAACAGTTTTGGAACAAAATACATTTTGCCCCGGCCTTTTTTCGTCATTTCTTTGCATCCGAAATTTACAAACATGCACTGGACACAGTACATCTTCCCGGTTGTATTATCCACCTTTACCGGCTGGATTACCACCTGGATTGCCATAAAAATGCTCTTTCATCCCCGCCGGCCCCTGCGGCTGCCGGGCCTCACCATACAGGGAATTTTTCCCAAAAACCAGCAGCTGATTGCCGGGAAACTGGGGCAGGTAGTGGGGCGAGAACTTTTATCCTTTGCCGAAATAGAAGCCCGGGTGATCAACCCGGCCAACCTGGAAAAGCTGCGGCCCGAGATTGAAGCGCATATCGATAATTTCCTGCGCACCCGGTTAAAAGACAGTTTTCCGCTCCTCTCTATGTTCATTGGCGATAAAACAATCAACCAGCTGAAAGCCGCCTTTTTACTGGAGCTCGAAGGGCTCTTCCCGGTACTGATGAAGAGCTATATGGGCAAACTGGAAGAAGACCTGGACCTTGAAAAAATTGTAACCGATAAAGTAGCCGGCTTTTCCTCTGAGAAACTGGAACAGATCATACACCAGATCACCAAAAAGGAATTTGCCTTCCTGGAATTGGTGGGCGCCGTTTTCGGATTCCTGATCGGATTGTTACAGTTGCTGATCCAGTACCTGTTTCATTAACATTTTCTTAAAACTATTTGCTGTTCTACACGTTATACCACCACTCATCCTCTAAATGGAAGGGTATTCGGATTTTAGAACGGTAATTTGCAAATTAAATTAAAAGGAATATATGACTAAGCAGCTTATGCGTAAATGGATGACCGCCTTCCTGGTATCGGGTATCCTCTTATCGGTTAGTCCGGCACAGGCCCAGATGCCCTCGGGTATGGGTCGCGGACAGGCGGGCGGACAGGGAATGAATGTTGGCCATTTTTATGGGAAACTGGTTGATTCAATAAGCAATAAACCCATTGATGCCGCCTCGGTGCAATTGATCCAGAGCAAATTTGACACCGCCACCAAGAAAAGAAAAGATGTGGTGGTGGCGGGCATGCTTACGGGAAAGAACGGTGAATTCAGCCTCGAGAACCTGCCCGTGATGGCACAATACAAACTCAAAATCTCAGCCATCGGCTATAAACCCATCGAGCGTAAACTGGCCTTCCAGCTCAACATGGCGGGGATGCGCAGTAATAATGGCGATATGAGCGGTATGCTCAACGCTGTTGATAAGGACCTGGGCAATATCAAAATGGAAATTGATGCCCAGTTGTTGCAGGGCGTTACCGTTACCTCCAGTAAGCCCCTGCTTACAATGGCAATCGACCGCAAGGTGTTCAATGTGGAAAAGAACCTGACGAGTGTGGGCGGCACCGCCGTTGATGTTATGAAAAATGTTCCCAGCGTAAACGTGGATATTGATGGCAACGTAACCCTGCGTAATGCCGCTCCGCAGATATTTGTGGATGGCCGTCCCACCACTATGACACTCGACCAGATTCCGGCCGATGCGATTGCTTCAGTGGAGATCATCACCAACCCCAGCGCCAAATACGATGCCAGCGGCGGTGGCGCCGGTATCCTGAATATCGTACTAAAGAAAAACCGGAAAGCCGGCTATAACGGGAACCTCCGCGCCAGTATCGACAGCCGGGCCCGGCCGGGTTTTGGCGGCGATATCAACATCAAACAGCAGAAGGTGAACTTTTTTGCCGCGGGTATGCTGGGCATGCGCAAATCAAAAGCCGAAGCCACTACCGAGCGTACCGATTATTTCAGCAGCAGTACCGCCCATGCCCTGCAAAACAATAACCCGATCAACCGGGGTTTCTTTGCCTTCGGCCGGCTGGGAATGGATTACCTGATGGATAACCGTAACACCTTTACCATCGGCGGTAATATAGTAAGAGGCCAGTTCAAAGGAGAGGACCTGCTCACCAGCCTCAACGACACCACTTTCAGCTCCTCTCCCAAGGTCAACGAAACCAGTACCCGTACTTCCAATAGTATCGGTAATTTCCGGAACTATGGCGCCACCCTGAGCTATAAGCATAATTTCGCCAAAGCGGGTAAGGAACTGACAGCTGATCTCAATTACAATTACAGCAAGAACGATAACGAATCGAATAACTTACAGAAGCAATTCACAGCGGCGAATTCGCCCAAAGGATTTGGATTGTTCCAGAAAACAACCGGTGGCGGAACCACCAGTTTTGTAACGATCCAGTCGGACTACGCCAACCCCATCACCGAAAAACAAAAAATTGAATTCGGGGTAAGGGCTGCCTTCCGCAACTTTACCAGTTACAATGATGTGCTGAACATGTTCACCGATAACCTGGGGCAACTGTTCTATGGCAATTATATTTATACCAAATATAAATTTGATGATGCGGTGTATGCGGCCTACGCCACGTACTCGCGCCAGTTTAAAAAACTGAATTTCCAGGCTGGACTGCGGGCCGAGAGCAGCAAATATGATGGCACGCTGATCACCAGGAACCAGTCGTTCAGCAACAGCTACCCGGTGAGCCTTTTCCCGAGTGCTTTCATTACCTACAAGCTCAATGATAAGCAGGATATGCAGCTGAACTATTCCCGTAAGATCAACCGCCCGAATTTCTTCCAGCTCATCCCCTTCCTCGATCTTACCGATCCGCTGAATATTTCCAAGGGCAACCCGGATCTGCGTCCTGAGTTTACCAACCTGGCCGAACTCTCATACCAGAACCAGTTGAACAAGAACCATACATTACTGGCCACGCTCTATATGCGTAATACCAATAAACTGATTACCCGTTACCAGTACCGGGATCTGAACCCCAATCCGGCTATTGCAGACAGTGCCACATTTACCACATTTGCCAATGCCAGCAACAGTTTCACCTACGGACTTGAAGTGACCATGAAAGACAAATTCATCAGTTGGTGGGACCTTTCTGTTAACCTGAACCTTTACCAGACAGATCTGAAGGCAGGTAATATCCCCGGCAGCGCCAATCAGTCGCAGTTCAGCTGGTTTGGAAAAATCAACAACAGTTTCAAACTGCCGAAGAATTTCTCCGTTCAGCTCAGTGGTGATTACCAGGCCAAAACCATTCTGCCGGCCAGCAGCAGTGGCGGCGGTGGCGGAGGCCGTGGCGGCATGATGTTTGGCGGCCCCTCCCTCTCCGGTGCCCAGGGCTATCTTAAACCCAGCTATGGCGTTGATGCAGCCATCCGCAAGGATTTCCTGAAAAACAATGCCGCTTCACTTACCCTGCAGGTAAATGATATCCTGCGTACCCGTGTAAGCGCTTCGCATGCCAGCAGTTCCTTCCTGCTGTATGATACCGAGCGCCGCCGCGATCCGCAACTGGTGCGCCTGAGCTTTAACTGGCGTTTTGGTAAGATGGATGTATCCCTGTTTAAGCGCAAGAACCTGCGTAACGAAATGGAGAACATGCAGAATGCCCAGCAGGGCATGGGCCAGTAAGTGGTATCTGCGAACAACCTATTGAAAGCGGCGATTTTGCGCCGCTTTTTTTTTAAGCTATATTAGCGTTAATTTGCCTACAATTTTTATCAATGAAGCCGATCAATTTTAAGAAACTGTTGCCCCACCTGATTGCCGTAGGGGTATTTCTCATCGTAGCTGTTTTGTATTGCAAACCCGCCCTCGAAGGCAAGGTACTTAACCAGCACGATACCGTCAGCTGGAGAGCCATGGCGCAACAGAGTTTTGAGGTGAAGGAAAAAACGGGCTATTTCCCGCTCTGGACCAACAGCATGTTCAGCGGCATGCCCGCCTACCAGATTGCGCTCGATCCGCGTACACATATCAATGACGGACTCAGTTATTTCAGCAAAGCGATCAGCCTGGGACTTCCCGAACCAATAAACTATTTCTTCCTGGCCGCTATCTGCTTTTATTTTCTTTGCCTGGTGATGGGGGTTAGTCCATGGGCAGCGATGATTGGCGGGCTGGCCTATGCCTATGCCACTTATAATCCGGTAATCATCACAGTTGGCCACAATACCAAGATGCTGTCGATGGCCTATGCCCCTGCGGTACTGGCCGGGCTCCATCTTATTTTCAGCAGGAAATTTATCACCGGCTTCGTGGTTACGGCCCTTTTCGCCGCTGTGATGATTGCACAAAATCACCTGCAGATTGTTTATTATACCCTGCTCATTGCCGCTGCGATGTGGGTGGTGTACCTGGTAAAAGCCATCCGGGAGAAGACCTTGATGAAGCACGTTATCGGCTCCTTTATTGCCCTGGGCGGTGGCCTGATTGGATTAGGGGCAAATGCTGTATTTATTATGCCCACCTATGAATATGCGAAAGAAACCATGCGGGGCGGCGTATCGCAACTTACTTTAGATAAGGAAAAAGACGGAGAAGTGAATAAAACCAAGGGCGGACTGGATAAGGATTATGCGCTGCGCTGGAGCCTCGGCAAAATGGAATCTTTTGTAGTGATGGTACCGGGTTTATATGGCGGCAGTAACGGAGGCAATGAACATAAAACTTCTGTACTGAGTGAGGATATCCCTGAAGAGAATGCGTTGGGCATGACGAATGCCTATTCTTACTGGGGCAGTATGTCCGCTTCTTACGAAACCACTTCCGGCCCTCCCTATCTGGGCGCTGTGGTTTGTTTTTTATTCATCATCGGGCTGTTCTTTGTAAACGGCCCGGATAAATGGTGGATCCTGGCAGCCACAGCCACCGGCCTCCTGCTGGCCTGGGGAAGCAACCTGCAGTTCTTTAATTATTTCATACTCGATCACCTGCCCTTCTACAGTAAATTCAGGGCGCCCAGTATGGCCATGGTGATCACGCAACTCACGATTCCGCTGCTGGGCGTATTGGCTGTAAACCGGCTGCTTAGCTGGGAAATGGATATGGCCGGCGCCTGGAAAAAATTCAAATACGGTTTATACACTGCCGGAGGCATTATGCTTTTGCTGGGCTTATTTTATATGATGGCCGATTATACCGGGAAAGCAGATACGGATATCAAAGAGAATATCAAGCAAAGTATTTTACGCCAGGTACCTCAGGGCCAGCCGGTGCCGCCCCAGCTCGCCGCCCAGGCCGATGATACCAGTAAAAAAATCATCAAAGGCATCCGGGAAGACCGTAAGAACCTGCTCGGAGGGGATTTATTACGCACCCTGCTCTTCCTGCTGATTGCTGGTGCACTTACCTGGCTCATTGTACGCAAAAAGATCAGTCCGGTGATTTATGCGGCTTCCATCCTGGTATTAACCGGCATTGATCTGCTGGGAGTAGACAGCCGTTACATGAACTACGACCGCTTTACGGAAGCAGAGGAAGTAGCGAATGAATTCAACCCGACGGAGGTTGACAAACAAATTCTCAAAGACCCTGATCATGCCAACTTCAGGGTATTCAACGAAACGGTAAACTTCAGCAGTGAATCAATTACCTCCTATCACCATAATTCAATCGGTGGCTATTCACCGGCCAAGCTGGGCCTTTACCAGGACCTGATTGAGCACCAGATCGTAAAAAACAATCCGCAGGTTCTCAATATGCTTAACACCAGGTATTTCATTCTGCCCGACAGGGAAGGACGTCCTTATGCGCAACTCAATCCTTTTGCGTACGGTAACTGCTGGCTGGTAAAAGGTATCAAGTATGTGAACAGTCCGAATAATGAAATGCTGGCTCTCGACAGTACGGATCTTCGTGATACTGCCGTGGTTAATGAAAGCTTTAAAGCAGCGATAAAACAACAACCGCAGTATGATTCGGCTGCTGTGATAAAACTGAAAGACCGGCAGAATGATGCCATCTCGTATACCTTTACAGCGCCCACACCGCAATTTGCAGTTTTCAGTGAGGTTTATTATTCCGAAGGCTGGAATGCATATATCGACGGACAAAAGACCGATTATGTGAAAACGAATTATATATTAAGAGGCCTGTATGTGCCGGCCGGCTCCCATACGATCGATTTTAAATTTGAGCCGGCTTCATTTACTACAGGACGCACCATCACGATCTGGAGCTGTATCCTGATTTATGTGATGCTGCTGGCTTCTATCGGATTATTTTTCCTGCGCAGAAAGAACAATACTGCTTCTGCTGCTGCCTGACTGATGTAAAATACCTGACTGTGAAAAGTACATTGGCGGGCTCCGGCAGCCAATGTACTTTTTTGATTTATGCCTGAAAACCCGGTTAATATTGCCACCCTTGTTTCTTACCGCATCTATCCTGCCAAAATGGGAGGACAGAAGGGCATCGCGTTATTTTATGAGTACCTTTCCCGGCTGCAGCCCCTAACCATGATCAGTTGCGCCGACAACCCCGATCCGCAAATCAATGGTATCCGTTTTCATGCTCTTGGCAACCGTTCAAAATTCAGGTATATCAACCCCCTGCTCTATTTCCGTATACGGCGGCTGATCCGGCGGGAACAGATAACGCACCTGATACTGGAGCACCCCTACTTCGGATGGCTGGGCATTTTATTAAAATGGACATGCGGTATTAAACTGATCATTCATTCGCATAATATCGAGGCCCTGCGCTTTAAAAGCATCGGTAAATGGTGGTGGGGTATTTTGTGGAATTACGAACGGCTTACCCACCGGGTAGCCGATCTTAATTTTTTTATTCATGACGATGACAAGGCTTATGCGCTTAGCCGTTTCAAACTGCGGCCGGAACGCTGTCTCACCATTACCTATGGCTTTGCGCTTCCCGGAAATCCGGAAACGGCCGAGAAAGCCGCCGCCCGTAAACTGGTATGCAGCACCTGGGGCATTGATCCCGGTCAGCGGCTGCTCCTCTTTAACGGCACACTCGATTACAAGCCCAACCTGGATGCACTCAATATCATCCTCGGAACACTAAACCCCCTCTTGCTGGCTCACAAAGAACTGACCTATAAAATAATTATTTGCGGCAGCAAGCTGCCGCCAGCCTATAACGGACTGAAAGATTATGCAGATAAAAATATTATCTACGCCGGATTTGTTCCCGATATACGCCCTTATTTTACCGGCACGGATATCTTTATCAACCCGGTCCTTGATGGTGGCGGCATAAAAACAAAATTGGTGGAAGCGCTGGGCTATGGCCTGTCGGTTGTAACTACCCAAAGCGGCGCTACCGGTGTGGCAGCCAGCCGCTGCGGCAATAAAATGATCATCACAGCCGATAATGACTGGGATGGTTTTGCCCGGGCCCTGCAGCAGGTAACTCCCGGCGACCCCACGCCTGACAGCTTTTTTGAAGAATTTTACTGGGGCAATATTGTGGCCAGGGCCCTGAAAGCTATGGCCGGATCAGCAGCACAAAAAAATTAACAGACTGATTTATGGTTATCGGCAATGGCATGTTGGCAAAAAGATTTGACAGTTACCGGCAACAGGATGACTATATCATTTTTGCCTCGGGGGTATCTGATTCCACCAATACCGGCAAGGCCGCATTTGAAAGGGAAAAAAAACTGCTGGCCGCAACCCTTCAGCAATATCCTGCCAGGCACCTGGTTTATTTCGGCACCTGCAGCATTTATGATCCGGGGATGCAGCATACTGCTTATGTTCAGCATAAAAAAGAGATGGAAGAAATCATAAGCGCTTCGGCAAAAGCCTATACCATCTTCCGGCTGTCGAACCCCGTTGGGCATACCAACAACCCGCATACGCTGATTAATTATTTCATTCAGCATATTGTAAAACAGGAACCCTTCAGCGTATGGCGCCATGCCGCCCGGAACATCATCGACATAGATGATATGTATACGATCTGCGATTACCTGCTCGGCAACGGCCAATTTACCAGCCCTGTTATCAATATTGCCAACCCGCAAAACTACCCGGTACCTTATATCGTGGAATGTATCGAAAAACATTTCGGGATCCGGGGCCATTACCACCTGGTTGAAAAGGGGCAGCAACCCGTTATCGATACTTCTGCCATCGCCCCGCTTTTCAGAAAATTTAATATTAATTTTGGGGAAGATTACCTTCCCAATCTGCTACAAAAATATTTTCCCCGTTCATGACTTACCGCTTTGCCAAACGGAAACTCTGGTTCGAAAACCTGGCAATGTGGCCCTTTGTGTTGCTGGGACGACTGGCGGGTTATTGCTGGCCGCTGAAAGAAAAACACGGCGCTATTCTTTTCTTTCCCAACGGGGATATCGGCGGCTCCCCGCAGGTGAATATCGACCTGCTGCATTGTATCCGCCACTCCCATCCCCTTGTTATTTTTTCCAAAAAACCGGGCAATAACCAGTTTCGTGATAAGTATACTATTGAGGGCGTGAAAGTGATCGATTGGCACCGGTATATCGATAACAAACTGTTTCATTTTGTCAATTTCTTTTTCCGCGGAGTAGCCGCCACCTGGATAAACAAACAGCCGCATACCGTGGTTTTTGGCGGAGAATGCATCTACTTTTATAAAGTGATCCCTCACCTGCGCAAGGATATACGCTGTGTGGAGCTTTGCCACCTCGCCACCTGGCTGCCTTATTCCATCGGTTTTATCGACCGGGTGAATCTGCGGGTGTTCAGTACCGAATACCTTCGCAAGCAGGTAGAAGAACAATACCGCCTCAACCGCTTACCTGCCCCCTATTTTGAGCGGTTATTTTTTATTGACAATGCGATAGATATACCGGCACTCCCGGATACAAATAATGACCGGTTGCAGGTTTATTTTATCGGTCGCGGTGCTCCGCAAAAAAGAGCCCACCTGGTGGCCGCCACAGCAAAAATCATCCATGAAAAAGGGCTGCCCGTTGATTTCATTTTTGTAGGTGATGTGGAGAATGTTATTGATACCGCCGCTTACCCTTATTGCCGTTTCAGGGGTAATATCGGCAGCCAGACCGAGATGCAGCAGCTATACCGGGAGGCAGACGTTTTGCTGATGACATCCTCCTTTGAAGGTTTGCCGATTGTAGTGATGCAGATGATGGCACATGGGAAGCTCGTCATTTCCACTGCCGTAAACGGCATCCCCGATTATATTCACCACAACGAAAACGGTTTACTGATCTATTCCCAAACCGAGCCGGAGATTGTACAGGAAGCCGCAGGGCTCATAGAACGGGTATTGTCTGATCCGGCGCTCCGGAAAAAACTGGGCCGGCGCAGCCGGGAAATAGCTATCGAAAAATTCAGCAGGGAAGCATTTTGCAAAGGTTACCACCAACTACTCGGCCTGTAACCGGATTATTTTTTCAACCGTTGATAGATACCGAAAAGGAATCGGCCGGCTTTATTCCTGTCGAGGATTTCAGCAATCCTGATCAGGAATTTCTTTTCCGGCGTAAATGCCTGGCCGGGTATCAATAATGACGCATATTGCCGGCAGGCCTGAATAAAGTTCTTTACACTGGTCTGGCGGATGGCTGCCGGCATTTTCAGCAGGCGGTGCGAAAGGCTCTGGCAGAAATAAAGCAGGAAGCTCTGCCCTTTTTGATCCAGCACACCGGCAACAGCCTTATCCGCTGAGCGCCGGCCCGCCAGAAAGTAAACATATTTTCCAAATGCTGCCGCATAATCATCTCCATTGGTGATTTTCGATACGCTGTCATGAATACGATAGCAAAAACAGGTATTCCTCGATACGGCCAGGTATTGCATCGCAGTAAGTTTCATCCATAATTCATAATCGGCAAAGATGAGGTTGCGGAATTCCGGCGAAATGCCCCCCACTGTATCATAATCGCGGCTGCGCATCATGTAGCCAGTGGCCGTGCTGTCGAGGCGGCGGTCTATCTGACATTCCAGGAAACGGGCTTCCGTGATACGGGGTTCCATGGACTGGCACTTGCGTAACAGTCGCCCCCGGGCATCTATATAATTGAAATGAGTTTGGTACAGGCTGGCATCGGGGCATTGATTAATCAGTTCATTCATTTCAGCGAGGTAGCCCGGCAACAGCAGGTCATCCTGCCCGATGATCGTCATAAATTCATTCCGGCTGATGGTTTTAATTCTTTCCCAGTTCTCTTCGATGGTAAGCCGGCTGCTGGTGGTGAATAACTGAACCCGGGCCGTTTCAAGGGAGCGGATATATTCCAGGGAGCCGTCTGTGCTGCCGCTATCAAGCACCAGTATATTATAATGCGGATAGGTTTGCTGTAAAATACTTTCGAGGCATTCCCTCAGATAGGGTAATCCATTATATACGGGGATGATAACTGAAAAAGAATGCTCCATGGTATTAGTTATTTCTTCCGGCCGATATAAATATCATGAAAGGGCGGCTTAAAATACTGATCCTGCATCTCAAAACCTGTATAATCAAAAATCGCCTGCACCAGGCCGGCATCAAATACATGGTGATGCATGGTACGGGTTTGCAGGTTATTGGCCAGATCGGCCCGCCGTTCTGCCTCTGCCTTTGGCGCCTCCCATTGGTAGGAGTTATCTGATAATGCAAGTACTTCCTCCAAATGAGTCAGGTCGTTTTCCTGCATATGCTGGTTATAGTCGGAAAGAATATGATCAAACCGGGTATAGGGTCGTTTATGATCGAAGGTGAACCGTTTATCGGGCAGAATGAGAATGATATACCCGCCGGGTTTAAGTACCCGGTGCCAATGTGCCACAGCTTTCAGTGGGTTGGCAATATGCTCCAGGTTATGCGATGAAAGCAGGAAGTCGTAGGTTGCTGCCGGCACGATATCCATATCCACCGCATCCACTTCAAAGAGCTTGCCGGCTCTGCCTTCTCCGTAAGTATATTTTCCTCCCTCCAGTTTTGCCCAAACGGTATTGGCGGAAAAATTTACGCCGTCTATCTGCCCGGCAATATCATACACCGAAAAGAATTTTTCCCTGAATAACTGGGTAGGACCTCCTATTTCGATGCCGGTTTTTCCGCTGCAGATCTTTTCCAGCAGTCTGAATTTCTTCCTGTAAAGTCCCTGCCGGAGGCGGTCGTAATACCGGAAGCCGGTGTACAATATCTTTAATTTCAGCTTCATAGCATTTTAAAAAATTATTGTCCGGGAGTACCGGACAGGGTTCCCCAGGCGTTTTGTGTAAGCCGTTTCTGTTCATCAGGGGAGGCGGCTGCAAACCATTCCGATTGCTTATCACTGATGAGCAGGTCCTCCTGGCCCTGCTTCCGGAATACATTGGAACGGAAGGCATTGGCGCCATCAAACAAGTTACCATACTTATCAACAAAAAAAGCCAGCCGCTGTTTCTTCCGCACAAAATTTGTAAGGCTGTTACGACCGCTTTCAATCAGATAGGCCTGGAATTTTCTCTGCGGAGAACGTTGCGGATACTGCAAAAAGATTTCCCGCTCAACCAAAAAAGCAGCGGTCCGGATATGAAAATTCGGAAAAGGCCTGAACAGAAAACGCCAGTAAAGTAAATTCTTGACGATCAGCTTGATCTTACCAAAATACTCCCGCCGGTTTTGGCCCTTTTTCAACAGGAGGCTGTTGGAACGTTTTGTAGTGCTGTAAAAACTTTCCAGGGAGCCGCTGGGCCCGGTAAGGGCTATTTGCGGATTCCTGCGTATGGGCGAGAAAAGAAGTTCAAGCCAGTTGGCTGCCCTGATTACACTTGACGTATTCAGCAAACAAATATACGGATGGGAGGTATTGGCAGCCAGATGGAAATAGGCGGTGAAGTCTAACCCTTCCGCCATAGTTTGGTAACTGTAACGGATATTCTTTTCATCCAGGTATTGCAGGTACTTTTCAATCCCCCCTGCATACCTGGTTCCGTTAAAGAGAATAATAAGATCATGCGGGCAGCCTGCCGGAAAGCACTGATAGGATTCGAAAAAACGATAAAAAAAGTCTTCCCCGTAAGGAAGCCACATCAGGTAACAAACAGCCACGTCATTTTTATTATCCATCTTATTGCGGCAACACAGGCAACGGTACGTTGCGGTTTTGATTATGCATTTAAAGTGCGCTCAAAGTTAGGATAGTTTTACCGGAATGCCGTTAAGGGGAATACGCAGAAAAAAAGGGACAGGCCACTTCTTTCAGTGGGCCCGGGCAGACAGGATTTGGTTAAAAGAGCTGCGTATCCTGTTTTCATTGAAATGCAGATCCAGTACATCCTGCCTGGCACGCTCTCCTTTCGTGATGATCGTTGCGGGCTGATCTATTGCAACCATAATGCAGCTGGCTGCCTCCCCGGCAGAGAACCCATTGATCAGCCACCCGTTTGTATCATTGACAAAATCAGTAATGCCCCCGGAGGCGGAGAAACAAATTGCCGGCAGGCCGGTATAAGCAGCTTCCAGTACCACCAGGGGGTATGGATCTTCGCGGGAAGAAAGGAAAAAAAGATCGGCGCATAAAAAATTCTGTATGGCCGGCGGACGGGGCCCCGTAAAGCCCACTGCAAGCCCGGGATGCTGCTGCAGCCAGTCCTGCACATATTTCTCCATCGCAGCATTTTCATAAGGCCCTGTCCAGACAAAGCTGATATCATTTCTTTGCGTGCAGACAATCCGGGCCGTTTCCATGAAAAGGTCAATCCCTTTACGATGGCTGATACTGCCCATTGCCAGTACTACCCGGTTTGTAACAGGCAGCTTACAAACCGAAGCCACCCATTGGCGTTCGGCAGCCTTGCTGCTGCTGCCTGAGTTCATGGGAGGAAAGTAATAAGGTAATGCTTTCAGTTTATCTTCCGGAACATGATAATAGCTTTTCAGAAAAGCTGCCACGGCCGTTGACGGATAAAGCAATAAACGCGAAAGGCGGATGGTTAAACTGCTGTCGTGCTCTTCTTCAAAAACCCGGGCGGCCTCTTCCAGTTCATGTATATACGAAATAATATTCCTGTTTACCCGGGCTACCTTTTTGAGTAACCGCCCATTGGTAATGGTATTACTGAAAACGACTTCCGACCGGTGGCAATTCCAGAGAGCCCGTATCAGCTGCAGCCGGCTGCTGAACAGTTCTTTAATACCAACCAGCCACGAACCGCTTTGGCGGTAACCGGCAGGCTTAAGTACAATGGTTTTGGCCGCCTGGCTGAACCTTTCATTCAGCGGGCCGCCCCGCTTTACAATGATACATATCTTGTATTGCCCGCTGGTGCTAAGCAGTTTCACCAGGTTGATCAGCAGGATCGGGGCTCCGCTGAGGGAGGCATCATGGCTGATAAACGTAATTTTTATCCGGGCTGGCATTTATATTGCTTTGCGCAGAACAACAATATTATTCAGATACAGGGTGGTGTTCTTCGGGAGCAGGGAACTGGCTATCTTTCCGAAGACATTCGGGATAAAAATAAAAAAGAAAACAAAGAGCCAGCGGGTAAAAAAAAATTTACTCAGCCGCCAGTAAAAAGTCTGGAAAAAATATAAAACCCGCAGTTGTGTGACCGCGGTAATAAAATTACCGGATTTATCTGTTTTCTCCACTGTGAAGCCAGCCTGCCTGGCCATATCCTCCAGGGCAAACCGGGTATAGCGGGCATAGTCGTAGGGAACTTCATGCTCATTCCATACAAAAGGGCAGGTAACCAGCATATAGCCACCCGGTTTCAGCACACGATTCAGTTCCTGCAATACATGAGGAAGGTTGAAAATATGTTCGAACACTTCGGTGGTAAGTACAGAATCAAAGCTGTTATCCGGTGCCGGAATATGCTTACCATCGTAAATAATATCGATCTGTTCAAAATCATGCGGGTGTCCTTCGTTCTCGAAATCAATACCCACGTATTCATCAACGGTAAAATATTTCTTGTAGGGCTTGGAGCCGCAGCCAAAATCAAGGAGGCGTCCTTTTAAAAAAGATGCATTCTCCCGGATTTTGTTATACAGTCCGTTCCTTATAAAATAATAGGGATGAAACAGGTTGGGAGAAAAGTCATCAGGCTTGAAATACTGCATCGGTTTTTATTTGCTGACAGGCAACCGGGGACTCCTGTGTATTCCCCCGGAACAAACTTCCGGTAGTACAGCGGCACCCGAAATTGACAGGCAAAGCTAACGATTTCTCTTTTCTATCTTATGTTTGCATAATATTTGTCGCAAAAAACACCGCTAAACCCATGACACGAGTAGCATTGATCACAGGTATCACCGGGCAGGACGGCGCCTACCTCGCTAATTTCCTGCTGCAGAAGGGTTATGAAGTGCATGGTATCAAAAGACGCACCTCCCTCATCAACACCCAGCGCATAGATGATGTATACCAGGACCCGCACGAAAATAAACGCCGCCTGATCCTGCATTATGGCGATCTTACCGATTCCACCAACCTCATCCGCATCATCCAGCAGGTACAGCCCGATGAGATCTATAACCTGGGTGCCATGAGCCATGTAAAAGTAAGTTTCGATACACCTGAATACGTGGCCAATACGGATGCGATCGGCACCCTGCGGATACTCGAGGCAGTACGCATCCTGGGGCTCACCCAAAAAACCCGTATCTACCAGGCTTCGTCTTCTGAAATGTATGGAAAAGTGCAGGAAGTACCCCAAACCGAAAAAACACCCTTCTACCCCCGTTCCCCCTATGCGGTTGCCAAGGTATATGCCTACTGGATATCGGTAAATTACCGCGAAGCTTATAATATGTTTGTGAGTAACGGAATACTTTTTAACCACGAAAGCCCGATGCGGGGCGAAACCTTTGTTACCCGCAAGATCACCCGCGGTGTGGCAAAAATTGCATTAGGACTGGAGAAGAAATTATGGCTCGGTAACCTGAATGCCCAACGCGACTGGGGCCATGCCCGTGATTATGTGGATGCGATGTGGCGCATCCTGCAGCACAGCGAACCCGATGATTTTGTAATTGCCACCGGCCTCACCACACCTGTACGGGAGTTTGTGAGAAAGACATTTGCCTGCTGCGGTATCGACCTTATTTTTGAGGGCGAAGCTGTGAAGGAAACCGGAAGGGTAGCCGCCTGTAACCATCCCGATTACCAGCTGCCGGTTGGTATGGAAGTGGTAGCCGTGGATGAACGTTATTTCCGCCCAACAGAAGTAGACCTGCTGATAGGCGATGCCCGCAAAGCCAAAGAAAAACTCGGCTGGGGGCCCTCCCATACCCTGGATCAGCTGGTGAGTGAGATGGTGGAAGCCGACCTGGAATTATTCAGCCGCGAACTTACCTTAAAGAATTCTGGTTATAAAATCTTCAACCAGTATGAATAAAACCGACAAGATCTTTGTGGCAGGGCATCGCGGAATGGCGGGGTCGGCGATTACCCGCCGCCTGCAGGCCGAAGGGTATAACAATCTCGTACTGCGTACCTCAGCCGAACTCGACCTCCGCAACCAGGCTGCCGTCAATGATTTTTTTGCTGCCGAGCGGCCAGACTATGTTTTTCTCGCAGCCGCCCATGTGGGAGGCATCATGGCCAATAATACGTTCAGGGCCGGCTTTCTGTATAATAACCTTCTCATCGAAGCCAATGTCATTCATGCCGCCTGGCAAAACAATGTCAAAAAATTATTGTTCCTGGGCAGTTCCTGCATTTATCCCCGGCTGGCGCCCCAGCCACTGAAAGAAGAATACCTGCTTACCGGCCTGCTCGAATCCACCAATGAACCCTATGCCATTGCCAAGATTGCCGGAATCAAATTATGTGAAGCTTACCGCAGCCAGTACGGAGCTGATTTTATTTCGGTGATGCCTACCAACCTTTACGGACCCAACGATAATTATGATCTGCAAACTTCGCATGTGTTACCCGCCCTCCTCCGTAAATTTCATGAAGCGGCCCTGCATAACGATCCCTATGTAACCCTATGGGGTACGGGTACTCCCCTGCGCGAGTTTATGTATGTGGATGATCTCGCCGATGCCTGCCTCTTCCTGATGCAGCATTACAATGAACCCACCCATATCAATATCGGAACCGGGAAAGATATCAGCATTCACGAATTGGCCGGCCTGATCAAAACTATCACCGGCTTCAGCGGCACCATCCGATTCGACCCCTCCAAACCCGATGGCACGCCCCGCAAAGTACTGGATGTAAGCCGCCTGGCGCAGCTGGGATGGGTGGCTTCCACCACCCTGGAAGAAGGGCTTGCCAAAACCTATGCAGCCTTTAAGGAGCAGTTTGCCTGAGATAACTGAGAAACAATTCCAACCCCTTCATTTTAGCCGCATCCAGCGGGTAACTGATATTCTGTGTGTAGTAAGTATGCAGATCGTACCATGCAAAGGGATTTTGGGCAATTACGGCATCAAGCTGTTGCAGGCCTTCGGCAACGGCATCGCTGAAACGCTTTTCGAAGCCGGGGTCAAAAGGCCGGTTGCTCACCCAGGCGGCAAAAACAAAAGGCAGTCCCGTCATATCCTTCCAGGCCGAGCCAAGATCAAAAATATAGACCGAACGGCGGCGCTGCACCAGGGCCCTGTCGCCTATAACCAGTCCGGCTGTGGTGCCGCCGATGGTTTCTTCGTAACCCGCCCCTGCCGGCTCCAGGCGGGGATTGATCTTCCAGTATTTCTGTAACAGCAATTTGAGCAAGGCCACCGAAGTGCGGCTCTGGTAATCGAGTAAGATGGTCTGGATCTCCTCCAGCGGCACATCCGAAAAAAGTGCCACGCTGGCCACTTCGCCATCGGTGGCAATGCCATAGCCGGGGAGGATATGCGGATGGGATAAAGCAGGAATCACGGCCACGGGCACCAGGCCGATATCAATACTGTTATCCAGCAAACCCCTTGCGATATTGGAAGGATAATCAAACAACAAACTGATTTCGTCTGCCAGCAATCCTTTTTCAAATCCATAGATCAGCGGCTTGGTATTCAGGTAGCTTACCGCTCCCACTCTTATCTTCTGTGCCAATTAGTGTATTTTTGCAGCAAATTTACTGCATCGCCATGGATTTAAGCCCGCTCACCGCCATCTCCCCTGTCGACGGCCGCTACCGCAGCCAGGTTCAGCAACTGGATGATTATTTTTCGGAATATGCATTAATCCGCTACCGGGTTATTGTCGAAATCGAATATTTTCTTTTCCTGTCCGAAAAGAAATTCTTCTCCGCCGGCAGCAGTGTTTCCAAAAAGCTCCGGCAGCTGATCGACGGGTTTTCACTGGCCGATGCCGAACAGATCAAGAACACCGAACGCATCACGAATCATGATGTGAAAGCGGTGGAGTATTTTATCAAAAACAAACTGGATGAGCTGGGTGCTGGTCACCTGAAAGAATGGGTGCATTTTGGCCTCACATCACAGGATATCAATAATACCGCTATTCCGTTGCTATGGAAAAATGCCATCGAGCAGGAATACCTCCCGGCTGTACTCACCCTGCAGCAGCAATTGTACAAAATGGCCCGCCAATGGGCTGCTGTTCCCATGCTGGCCCGTACGCATGGGCAACCGGCTTCTCCCACCCGCCTGGGTAAGGAGATCATGGTTTTTGTGGAACGCATCGAAAACCAGGTGCAGTTATTCAGTTATATTCCCTTCACCGCAAAATTTGGCGGAGCCACCGGCAATTTCAATGCCCACCAGGTGGCTTTCCCAAAATACAACTGGATAAAATTTGCCAACAGTTTTGTGGAGGATAAACTGGGATTGCAACGCCAGCAATTCACCACGCAGATAGAACATTATGATGGTCTGGCGGCGCATTTTGATGCCATTAAACGTATTAATTCCATTTTAACCGACTGGTGCCGGGATGCCTGGACCTATATCAGTATGGATTATTTCGGGCAAAAGACAAAAAAAGGAGAAGTGGGCTCCAGCGCCATGCCGCATAAAGTGAACCCGATTGATTTTGAAAATGCGGAGGGTAACCTGGGTATTGCCAATGCGCTTTTGGAACACCTGTCGGCCAAACTACCCATATCCCGCCTGCAACGCGACCTCACCGATTCTACCGTGCTGCGCAACATTGGAGTGCCCATGGCACATACCCTGCTGGCCATCCGCTCCCTGGAAAAAGGACTGAACAAACTGGTGCTGAATGAGCACCGGCTGAAGGCCGACCTGGAGCAAAACTGGGCCGTGGTAGCCGAAGCCATCCAGACGATCCTGCGCCGGGAGAACTATCCCAACCCTTACGAAGCCTTAAAGGAACTGACGCGGGGCAAGGCAGGTATCACCAAAGCCAGCCTGCACAAATTTATTACTGGCCTGAAAATTCCGTCCTCCCTGAAAAAAGAATTGAAGCGCATCAGTCCGCATAATTATACCGGCATTTTGCCCGATATGGAATAAGCAGCCAGCCCTGCCTGTCAGAATTATTTGCTTACAGACCCTGATACCTGCCTCAGGTAAGATAGGATCAGCTCTGCACTCAAAAAAGCCTGGCAGTATGAAAGCAGCTTTGGGCGCCTGGCCATTCAGAAGCTGAACCGGGCCGGGATTACAAATGCAGTTTCATTGGCTGATTTTGCTGATTGGTAAAAGTAATGCCGCATCACCGGCATAAACAACTCCTTCCTACCCGGTTGCCTGGGTAATAGCCGGCCTTACCCGCAAATTAATGGGTGGCCGGCTAAATTCCTGTCAGTACCCGCCGCGTTGGGTTTTATGCTAACTTTATCGCTCCGGCAGGAACGGAATTATTTAGAAATGAAAAGTGCATTCATTATTCTTTGTTTGACGGCACATTGCTGTGTCGCCCAAACGGATCTGAAAAAAGGGCTGCGGGCCTGGTATTCCTTTGCCGGCAATGCCAATGACCAGAGCGGTAATAACAATAACCCGGTTTTCAATAATACGCAATTCACCACCGACCGCCTGGGCCAGCCCAATAATGCAGTACATTTTAACGGGCAAAACAGTTATATCCGCATCCCCAACAGCCCCTCGCTGAATATGATGCACCAGATCAGCATCTTTGCCTGGGTTCGCCCCACAGGGTTTTATTACGATATCTGCCACGCCAGCTGCATTCTCAGTAAGGGCGGCGGCAATTATCAGTCGGGCAACTATGCCCTGCGCTATGATGATGCCCTGATCACTGAAGGGATGGGCTGCAGCGGCGACCCCCTCACCGATTCGGTTCACCAGAACTTCAGGGGCACCGGTACTGTGCTGAAACCCTATACACCCTATATCCAGAAAAATCAGTGGTATGCCGTGCTGTACACCAACGACGGGCAAACGGCTAAACTGTATGTGGATTGCGAGCTCAAATATGCGGTGGATTATTACGAGTATTTTACCAATAACGACGATCTCTTTCTGGGCAAGCTGGATGACGAGCATTTCCCTTTCTGGCTCCATGGCGATATTGATGAAGTACGCATTTACGACCGTGAATTAAATGCCGCCGAGATGGACCTGCTCTGTGATATGAAAAAGAAAACGCCGCCCCCCGTTCCGGTAACACCCGTTCCGGTGACGGTTGCCGACAGCAACAAATTAAGCCCGGTTAAAGCGCCGAAAGACCTGGTGATTGAAAAAAGAACAAATGAACTGGTGAAACTGATCAGCACCGATCACGACTCGGTATCGGTAACCCTTTATGATAACGGAGATATTGATGGCGACAGCGTAACCCTGATTTACAACGACCAGATACTGGCTACCCATTTACGGCTGACGGATAAGCCCCAGACTTTTTATATCAGGATCCGCCCCGGTAATGAAAGGAATGAACTGGTGATGTATGCCGAGAATCTGGGCAGCATTCCCCCCAATACCGCCCTGATGGTGATTTACGATGGTACTAAACGCTACGAGCTGAATGTAAGCAGTACGAAGAAAACGAACGGATCGGTTTCGTTCCGGCTAAGGGAATAAACCAGGCAGCAACTGGTTCTGCTTATGCTGGCAGCCGGTCTCCGGTTGTTGTTAACTATTAAATCATTGGCCTTTTGCGATTGCCCATTGGATGATTACCCTCACTACTCCCTGAACTCCATCAACAATCAGCTATTTATGAATCTCACTGCTGAAATGGAATTCAATATCCGGGTTGTTCTGCCTTTCGGTGTTGAGGAACCATTCACTGTTGGCAAAATAAACCAATTGCCCGTCTTTATCCTCACCGATATTGGCCATCTTAAAACGGATAAATTCATCTAATTTCTGCTGATTGGAACTGGTGAGCCAGCAGGCTTTATAAAAGGGCAGGCTGTTCATTTGCACAGAGGCGCCGTATTCCTGCAGCAGGCGGTATTGGATCACTTCAAACTGCAGTTCGCCCACACAACCGATGATTTTTTTGGTACCGCCAAACTGCGTGAAGAGCTGGGCCACCCCCTCATCTGTGAGCTGCAGCAGCCCCTTTTCGAGCTGCTTGGTTTTCATCGGATCCTTGTTCTGTACTTCCTTGAATATTTCGGGAGAGAAGCTGGGTATGCCGGTAAAGAAAAAATCTTCTCCTTCCGTCATGGTATCACCGATCTTGAAATTACCGGTATCAAACAAACCCACCACATCGCCGGGGTAGGCATCTTCGATCACTTCTTTCTGGCGGGCCAGGAAGCTGTAGGGATTGCTGAAACGCAGATCCCTGCTGAGCCGCACGTGATGATAATATTTGTTGCGTTCAAATTTCCCGCTGCATACCCGTAAAAAAGCAATCCGGTCGCGGTGCTTGGGGTCCAGGTTGGCGTGAATCTTAAAAACAAAGCCGCTGAATTTATCCTCTTCGGGTTTGATATCCCGCAGGGTGGTGTGCCGGGGACGCGGTGTGGGGGCAATCTGGATAAAGGTATCCAGCAATTCCTTCACCCCGAAATTATTCACGGCGCTGCCGAAAAATACGGGCGCCGTTTTACCGCTCAGATAATCTTCTGTTTGCAGGGGTCCGTAAACGCCATCAATCAGTTCCACATCTTCACGTAAGGTATTGGCATCCTTCTCGCCAATTTTTGCATCCAGGAGTTGATCGCCCAAATCGCTGATCTGCACCACATCTTCATCATTGGCCTTGGTACCGGCGGTGAAGAGCACCAGGCTTTTCTTATCCAGATCGTACACCCCCTTGAATTCTTTACCGCTGTTGATCGGAAACGTCATCGGGTGCAGTTGTATCTTCAGTTCTTTTTCAATTTCTTCCAGCAGGTCAAACCGGTTCTTTCCGTCCCGGTCAAGCTTATTGATGAAAACAATCACCGGCGTGCTGCGCATGGCAATTACCTCCATCAGGCGACGGGTCTGCGCTTCCACCCCGTTCACACTGTCAATCACCAGGATCACACTGTCCACCGCGGTGAGGGTGCGATAAGTATCCTCGGCAAAGTCTTTGTGACCGGGTGTATCCAGCAGGTTGATCAGGTGCCCCTCGTATTCAAATGTCATCACACTGGTAGCCACACTGATACCCCGCTGCCGCTCAATTTCCATAAAGTCGGAAGTGGCGTGCTTCTTGATCTTATTGCTTTTCACGGCCCCGGCGGTCTGGATGGCACCGCCGAAAAGCAGGAATTTTTCCGTAAGCGTGGTTTTACCGGCATCCGGGTGCGATATGATCGCAAAGGTTTTGCGCTTGTTTATTTCGTCGATATATTTCATGATAACTAAAACCCCGGCTTTTCAGGCCGTTTATAAAGTTGGCAAAGGTAACGCAAGTTGGGCGTTTGCCGAAACCCCTGCCGGGAACAGCAAGGACGGTTTGATTATGGATACTGATCAGGCCCCGGCGGGCATCCCGGGCCGCTTGGCAACCCCTGGCGGGGACCCGGGCGGGCTTCCGCCCATAAACGGGAATCCGGGATACCGCTAACCGGTACCATTCACATATTTTAGCCCCTTATTCGGTTTTCCTGCCGTAATTTTGAGCCATGCTGAAAACCCTGCATATCCTGCTCAATTCGCTGCGCCTTACTTTCCAGGAGCTGAAAGTAAACAAGCTGCGAACAGCATTGAGCCTTACCGGGATCGCTTTCGGCATTTTCTGTATCATCGGCGTGCTCGCCGCCGTAAACAGTCTTGAGCTCAACATCCAGGGCGAAGTAAAGAATCTGGGCAGCAATACCATCTACATTGATAAATGGGATTACAGTGGCGGGCCCGATCAGCCCATCTGGAAATTCAGGGCCCGGCCGGTGGCAAAATTTGAAGAGGCCCAGATGGTGCGTGACCGTTCCCAGTTGCTGGATGATATCTCTTTCCTGATGCAGAATGTCAGCAACATCTCTTATAAGGATGATGTGATCCAGAATGCCATCATGTATTCGATCACCGAAGCACAGATGAACATTCAGCCGCTGAAATTCGATGCCGGCCGTTTTTTTTCCCCGGCTGAATTTGCCGCGGGCAGTGATGTTTGCCTTGTTGGCTACAGCAACGCCGAAAATTTATTCGGTAACAGCGAACGGGCCGTGGGCAAGCAAATTGAAGTAAAAGGGAAAAAGGTAACCATCATCGGCGTCATTAAAAAAGAAGGCACCAACTTCATCGGATGGAACTATGATAATTGCGTAATGATGACATACAAGTTCTTCAAAACCCTTTTTGAAGAAGAGTATTCCAATCCCATCCTGATAGCCAAGGGAAAAGAGGGGGTTACCACAGCTGCTTTCAGCGATGAGCTCAAAGGCATCATGCGGCAGATACGGAAACTCAGTCCTACCCAGGAAGACAATTTCTCCCTCAACAGTGTGGAGGCATTCAGCAAAGCCATCACCGGTTTCTTCTCGGTATTGAACATTGTGGGCAGTATTGTGGGAGGCATCAGCCTGATCGTTGGTCTTTTCGGCATCGCCAATATCATGTTTGTAACGGTGAAGGAACGCACCAGCATCATCGGCCTCAAAAAAGCCATCGGAGCCAAAAGCGGCAGCATCCTTTTCGAATTCCTGCTCGAAGCCATTATTCTCTGCCTGATGGGTGGCGCTATCGGTTTATTCTTTGTGTATCTCGGCACGGTCATCTCTTCCAGCATGCTCAAATTTCCCATCTTTATTTCGGTACCCATGCTGATGGTAACCATTATTGTTTGTGTGGTGGTGGGCATACTGGCGGGGATCTTCCCGGCCTCCCGCGCAGCCCGTATGGATCCCGTGGTGGCGATCCGTTCCAAATAATTTTCCGTTGTGAATATGAGTTATTTTTGCAGCGCATGGTCAATGATCTTCCTGCATTAAATTCACTTAAAAAATAAAATGCCTGTTATTCTCGCAATAGAATCTTCCTGTGATGAAACCTCTGCCGCCGTATGTGCGGATGGGGAAATCTTATCAAATGTTACGGCCACCCAGGCCGTGCATGAGCAATACGGGGGTGTGGTACCCGAACTGGCCAGCAGGGCCCATATGAAACATATTGTGCCGGTGGTGGATGTGGCGCTTAAAAATGCTGCCGCTAAACGGCCCGGTCTTCAAACGGGACTTCAGCATATCGATGCCATTGCTTTTACACAGTCGCCTGGACTGATCGGTTCGTTACTGGTGGGCACCCAATATGCCAAATCGCTGGCACTGGCACTGGATAAACCACTCATTGCCGTACACCATATGCAGGCCCATGTGCTGGCCAACCTGATTCCCGAAAACCGGCCTTCCTTCCCCTTTCTCTGTCTCACCGTTAGCGGCGGCCATACACAAATTGTGCTATGCCATTCCCCGCTTGAGCTGGAGGTAATTGGTGAAACCATTGACGATGCGGCCGGCGAGGCTTTTGATAAAACGGCTAAATTACTGGGGCTCCCCTATCCCGGCGGCCCGCTCATTGATAAATACGCCGCAGATGGCAATCCCGGGCGCTTTCAGTTTCCGGAGCCGCAGATTCCCGGGCTGGATTTCAGTTTCAGCGGGTTAAAAACATCCATTCTGTATTTTCTCAAAAATGCCGGCACCAGTAATATTTATAAAGAAGAGTTCCTTGCTGATGAAGCTGCACAAAAAGAGTTTATACGCGAAAACCTGGCCGATATCTGCGCTTCTGTTCAGCAACGTATTATCAGCATCCTGCTGAACAAGCTGAAGAAAGCGGCCAAACAAACCGGTATCCGGCAACTCTGCCTGGCCGGCGGTGTAAGTGCCAATAAAGGATTGCGCAAGGCTTTTGCCGAACTGGGTGAGCAGGAAGGCTGGCAGACCTTTATCCCCGCTTTTGAATATTGCACAGATAACGCCGGCATGATTGCCATTACCGGCTATTATAAATATTTGGCCGGTGTTTTTTCAGATATGGGCGTAAGCCCCTCTGCCAGGGCCAGCTGGTAATACTATGGGCAACACGTATTTTCAGTTTAAACAATTCACCATCCACCAGGATCAGTGCAGTATGAAAGTTTGCACGGATGCCTGTTTATTTGGCGCCTATGTAGCAGCCCGCGGACCCGGCGCCAGCCTCAACGCGGACCCTCCTGCTGCTTTGCATTGTCTTGATATCGGCACCGGTACCGGTTTGCTGAGTTTGCTGCTGGCACAGGAATGGACCACAACAAAAATTGACGCGGTGGAAATTGATCCGGCAGCAGCAAAGCAAGCCGGTGAAAATTTCGCGGCTTCGCCCTGGCATGAAAAGCTAACGCTTTACCAAACCGGTATACTTGATTTTGCAGCGCCGCAGTTGTATGATTGCATTATCAGCAATCCTCCTTTTTTTGAAGGTGATCTGAAATCAGATGATCCGGATAAGAATACCGCTAAACACGATACAGCCCTTACGCTCCACCAGCTATTCGGTTCCATCACCCGTTTACTCTGCAAAGAAGGCTCCTGCTGGCTGCTGCTGCCCTTTCACCGGGGAGAAACAGCGAAAGCCCTGGCCCTTGACAGGAATCTGTTGCTGCACACCGAAGTGAAGATCCGGCAAAGTCCCCGGCACAATTATTTCAGAACCATATTGGGCTTCAGTTATACAGCCCGGGCATTACAGGAAGAAAACATTACAATACGGGAGGAAGATGGTAATTACAGTGAAAGGTTTACCCGGTTATTAAAAGCCTATTATTGGCGGTTATGAGAGGAAGCCTGGTTGAGGGTTTATGCTAAAAGTTGATAATTATTGGTAAATCCTGAACTGTAACAGAACCAAAATCTATCAGCGCAAGCACTTAATGCTCCGCCGCATACTCCCGCATATACACATACTCCTCCGTCAGTTTGCCTTTTTGCAGGAGGGTGGCTTTTTGTATGGTTTCGCTGCCGCCGAGGCGGATATCATCCAGCACAAATTTGATCAGTTGTTCACCGAAATAACGGCTGGCATCCCGGGGTAATTCATTGGGCAGGTTGCCCACGGCCATGATATCAATGGAGCCGGGCAGATAGGGCGCCGTTTTGACAAAGCTTGTTCTGTCCACTCCATAAACCGGATCCTCGATGGTGCTGTCGCCCAGGTTACAGGGCACTGAGCCGTTGGCATCATCCGTAATATCGGCGATGGTTTTGATGCGGAAATTTTTGTTGTGCAGATCATCCATTTCAAACAGCCGCGGAATATTCTTTTCCCAGTAAACCCCGTTCATCAGGATATCCGTTTCGGCCAGGAAATCCCGGAATGTGCAGCCATAATTTTCGGGATGAGCGTGAAAATCTTCGCGGTTGTATTTACCCGTTTGCTTATGGGAATACAGATCAGCGCCCTTCAGGTGCACGTAGGCGGGATAAGGAAACTCCTTCTCCATGAATTCTTCGGGTTCCACTTCATGGATACCCAGCAGGTTCATTATTTCGAGTACGCCATGTGCCACCCGGCCGCTGCCGGTAACAGCAATTTTGATATTGGGTAATTTCAGTCCGAAATAGGTATGAATCAGTTTCTGGAAGCTGTTCACCGTTCCCACCCGTTGCAGGGAAAAACGGCCGGTGCGTTGCCCGTAGGCCATCATGCCGTTATGAGCGCCCACGATGCCGGCGAAGAAACCAAAACCGATGATACGGGTGCCGTCGGAATGTTCCAGGCATTCGTAATCTATCAGCGTGATCTCCTTTTCCATCAGGGCCCTGAATAATTTGCGGTTATGCTCCTGCAGCTTTTTGGTATGCGAAAAGAAAAGATAGGTTTTACCCGGGATCAGCATATCCACCGGCACTTCCTTGATGCCCAGCAGCACATCGCATTCGCTGATGTCTTCCTTAACTTCTATTCCGGCATGGAGATACTCTGCATCGCTGTAACAACGGCCGGACGAGTGCTGAACCGTAATTTTAATATCGCTGAAATTTTTCTGTAACCATTTACATTGGGCAGGCGTGAGTGCCACACGGTTATCCGCAGGAACTTTGCCCTCGCGGATGAGGCCAAGCTTAAGCATCGTTAATAGATTTGCGGATGCAAGGTACAAAATAAGGCGCTGGTTTGGCACATTTTACAGAAAGAAGCAACCACTCCGCCAGGCCGGTCTGTTTCCTGCTTTGCACTAACTTTGCAGTCTGCTTGCAACGGTGCATTAGATACAGATGCCAAAATTTATAACATGAATTATTTCGAACTGTTTGGATTGCCGGTAAGTTTTACAATCGACAAAAATGAGCTCTCCCGTAAATATGTTGAGCTGCAGAAAAAATACCACCCCGATTTCTATACCCTGGAATCGGAAGCCGATCAGGCCGATGCACTTGAAAAGTCATCGCTGATCAACAAAGCATGGAAAACCCTTTGCCATCCCGATGAAACCCTGAAATATGTACTGGAACTGAAGGGAGTACTGGAAGAAGACGAAAAATACCAGCTGCCACCGGATTTCCTGATGGAGATGATGGAACTGAATGAGGAAGCGGATGAGAATACCCCGGCAAAAGTGGCGGCTATCGAACAGGAACTCTTTTCGGAGGTGAAAACGATACTGAAGAATTACGACGAAAACACCACCGCTGCAGAAGACCTCCGGAAGCTGAAAGCTTATTACTTCAAGAAAAAATACTTAAACCGTATTTTGGACAGAACAAGGGGATAGTATAGATTTGCAGTCCGAAATACATTATTTGAATTTTGAATTTTGAATTTTGAATTTTGAATTTTGAATTTTGAATTTTGAATTTTGAATTTTGAATTTTGAATTTTGAATTTTGAATTTTGAATTTTGAATTATCGCCCAGGTGGCGGAATTGGTAGACGCAGCAGACTCAAAATCTGCCGTTCGCAAGATCGTGCTGGTTCGATTCCAGTCCTGGGCACCAGGGGAGACTCAACAGATGTTGGGTCTTTTTTTTATTTTTATCCAAATCACTGCTCCCCCATGGAAAAGAACACTGCCCGCCTCGAGGCCTTCAGCGATGGAATATTTGGTGTGGCCATAACCTTGCTGGCGATTGAGATCGGCATTAAAGCCTATGCACAGCCCACCAACGAAAACTTATGGGAACATTTTAAGGAAAGGTGGCCCGAATATTTCACTTTTGTCAATTCATTTGCAACCGTACTGCTGGTATGGATGGGGCACCGGCGTATAATCGATCAGCTCCGCACTGTTAATCACCGGATCATCCTGGTTAACGGGCTCTTATTAATGTCGGTTGTATTTTATCCCTTCCCCACCCGCACGGTGGGAACATTTATCAATACTCCTGCAGCCAATACAGCCACTGCGCTCTATGTTATATTCACTGCCTGTATTACCCTCTCAATGTTCCTGTTAAGCCTTTCCATCCTGAGGCATCCGCGCTTACTGCTGCAACCGGAAAAGAGCATTCCCTGGTTCCGCAAAATGATAAAGGGCCAACTGGTGGGTATTGCCTGTTATGGTATGGCCATAGCTACCGCCTTTTATGCCCCGCTTATTTCGCTGGGTATTACATTTTTGTTGTGGATTTTATGGGCATTCATTTCGAAAGATGAGGAGGAATAAAAATTGCGTGCCGGAAGAGTGCTGTGTTTTCATACCTGTCTGTTAGCGTAATCGCTTTCGATCACCAGCCGGCAGCACTGCTGTATCCGGATTGGCAAAGCTGCAAATTTCCCTGGCACATTGCAGAAAATCCATAATTACAGCTAACTTTAAAAGTATAAATCCTGATTATGAAATCAATTTTTGACCCGGGTACCGAAAACGAACTCATAGCTCGCATTCATGCTCTGACACCCGAAAGCAAAGCTCTTTGGGGCAAGATGAATGTATTTCAGATGGTGAAGCACTGTACCTTGTGCGAGGATATGTATTTGGGCAATATGCCCGTAAAGAGAGCCTTTATCGGACGCCTGTTGGGCAGGTTTGTGCTGAAACAGGTATTAAAAGATGAGAAGCCTTTTTCCCGGAATTCGCCCACCAGTCCTCTCCTCAACACCTCCGGAGAGAGCGGCGATTTTGCAGCACAGAAAGAAGAATGGATCAGCCGCATTAAACAGTACCGTCAGTTTAACCGCCAGGATTTTGTTCACCCGTTTTTTGGCCCCCTCACTAAAGAACAGGTTGGACTGTTGGATTACAAGCATATTGATCACCATTTACGGCAGTTCGGTGCATAAACAGTTTCTTCATCTGGAAAACAGAAATTCCTCGCTTTCTAAGCCCTCCGGATTTCCGGCAGTGCTTGCGGGCTGCCGCTTCCGGATAATGCCGGCATCCCGGCCGGCTGCTTCAGAAAGGTATGGCATGCTTGCAATTTTGCTATGGATTTCTCTTTTATCCGGCTGCGGAACCCCTGTCACAAGCGGCAGCAGTATAAATGCAGCTGCCCCCGGTGCGATAATCAGCAGGAATAAATTACAAAAAGAAAAAGCCCCGCTTTTTGATAACCGCCAGCCGTTTGAAATTATTTCAGCTAAAAAAACTTTCAACAAATACACTACAGATACAGCTGTTTCCCGGTGCAGCGGCTGGAACGTAAGCAACTCCGCTATTGAAAAAATTATCAAGAACGCGGAACCCATTGATGGAACAACCTGGGATTTTAGTTTTTTAGTACTAGCTTGCACTCAGTCGGTTACTATCGTACAGAAGGGGCAGCCATTTAACATCGAACTCAATGCAGGTTCTTTTTTTACAGTAAATAATGGAGACAGCACCGTACTGTATGGCGACTATAAGAAATCAGACAGAAAGTATTTTCTTGAAGCGCCTGATGACAGGCAGTAGCCAATTTCTCAAATTTACATCCCGTTAAAAAATTGTGCGCATGTCAGAATGGAGTAATTTATTTGTGGCAACAGCCGGGGCTGCCGCTGCCCTTACCGGCTTGATTTTCGTTGGCGTTTCCATCAACCTTACAAAAATCCTGTCGGCCAGAAATTTGCCCACCAGAGCATTGCTCTCATTAACTCTTTTATTTACGATCCTGGTTTTGTCAATCATATTTTTGATTCCGGGTCAGGACCCCAGGCATTTGGGTACAGAAATCATACTTGTTGGCATACTGGTATGGCTGGCTGTTTCCATAATGGATTTTGCCGTATTGCGCAGTATCGATAAGGCTTATAAAAGGCAACAGGTGTTCAGTACCTTACTCGATCAGGTGGCCATTCTGCCTTATGTAATCGGCGGCATACTGGTAGTAACTACAGGAGTTTCCGGAGTTTACTGGATTACGATCGCATTTATTTTTTCCTTTTTAAAAGCGTTGATTGACGCCTGGGTATTACTGGTTGAAATTCACCGGTAAAGCGTTGCCACCGGAGTTGGTTAACATTCTAAACACCTAAATCTTTATTTATGAAAAAGAGCCTGTTTGACCCCAAAGCCGCAGAAACAATTATTAACAGGGTTCAGGAGTTAAAGCCGGATGCGCCAAACCGGTGGGGAGAAATGAATGCAACAGAAATGCTGTTACATTGCAATTCATGTAACCGGGAGATCCTGCAGGGAGCCAGGGGCAGCAAAAAAACAACAGCCAAACAGTATTTGCTCAGGATACTGGCGCTTTACCTGGCCCCTCATTTTAAAAAAGGCATCAAGAGTGAAAGTCATCATATAACGAAAGGCAAAATTGAGGCCACTCATTTTGAAGAGGAGAAAAACAACTTCATAAATCTGATACAGGAGTTCTCGCTAACGAAAAAAGAATTAACGCTTACCCATCCGGCATTTGGCAATATCTCCACCAACGAATGGGGCATTGCAGCCTACAAGCATATGGATCACCATTTACGGCAGTTCGGGGTATAGACCCGGATCATGCAATAGTATTTTTAAGAAAGACAGGAAAGGCACGCAACTGTATAGAATTCCTCATTTGAACGGGTTTTATTACTGACCAATTGTTTGCCTGCAAGATCCTGGCCCCTTATGCCTTATTCATTTATCCCGCGTGAGCCCGGCCACATAATTGCAAATCGCACTCCAATCTGCCTCCCATCGCTTATCCACAAAAGAGCCCTGGGCATCACTTACAGCGATTTGCCGCTGCCCCTTTTCCCAATCGGCCCGCATACTGATGCCGCCCCTGTCGTATACACGCCCCTCAACCGCAGCTGTAATTTCATCAAAATGATTCCTGCGCAGTAAACTGTAAAGCTGGTCCAGCTGGGCTGCGCTCAGCTTAAAAACCTGGTGCGTTTTCCTGCCTTCATCAACCAGGTCGTAAACACAGCTGTCGGCCGTAACTGCAAAGCTTTCCGAATAATAACGCATGCCGCCGTCAACATGGTAGGATAACCGGAAATCAGCCGGGCGGCTGGCCGGTAAAGCATTCCGGGAAGGCAGCTGTGCCTGGCAGCTCATCACAGCAAAAACCGATAATACGATAAACAGTTTCATAACATAGATTTTAAACAGGATGTGCCACAACCGTATGCTGCACAAATCCGCTGTAAAAAGATTTGTTAAAAGAAAATAACAGCCTCTTTCAACAGGAAATATTTTCGGCGGCAAAATAGTAACAGCCGGCTAAAAAATTGTAATTTCCATTGAAATACCGATAAAAACGATTGCAGGCAATGTCCAGAAAAACAATACCCCGGGCCCCGGCCCTCACCGGTGAAGCCCATCTCAAAACGCTGGTAGAAAACCGGACGGTTTACAACCTGGAAAGTTGTGAACTGAACCTTTTCGAAACGCACCAGCCATCTGCGCGGGTACCCCTGAAGTTTAACGACCTGGTGGTAACCAGTATGCTCAGGGGTAAAAAAGTAATGCACTTGTTTGATAAAGATGGTTTCGATTACCTGCCCGGTGAATCGGTGATTGTACCCTCTCATGTTGAAATGAAAATCGATTTCCCGGAAGCCAGTATGCAGAACCCCACACACTGCCTGGCGCTGGCTATTGACAACAAAAAAATCATCAATACCCTGCACTTCCTGAATGAACGTTATCCGAAAGAAGGCGTAAATAATTTCTGGCAACTCAACGACCAGCATTTCTTTTACCAGAACAATGAAGAAATGACGGCCCTCATCAATAAGATCATTGGCATCTGCCAGAGTGAAAATATCTTTAAAGATACCCTGGCAGACCTGTCGTTGCAGGAGTTACTGGTAAAAATTGTGCAAACCCAGACCCGTAAAACTGTTGACACCGATGATGCCAAACTGCTGAACCCGGGCCTCGTGGAAGTCATCCGGATTATCCGCCAGCATATCAGTCAGAAACTGGAGCTGAAACTGATTGCAGCAAAAGCCGGCATCAGCGTTTCATCGCTTTACCGTCTTTTTAAAACTGAGATGGGCATCAGCCCGGTGGAGTTTATTATATCAGAGAGAATCAAACTGGCCAAGCAATACCTGGCCGATAAAAATATCTATATCAAGAACATCTCGTACGAAACCGGCTTCGAAAACAGTAATTATTTCATCCGTGTTTTTAAACACTATGAAGGGATCACGCCCAACCAGTACCGCCAGATGCTGCATAAAGAGTAGCGCTAATCAGGGGAATACCGCAAGGGCTCCAGTGCTGTCAGCTCGGCTTCGGTGAAGACCCGCGACTGTGTGATAAAACGCAGTCCCATCGGAATCTCCAGCGAAAAACTGGACCCTCTCCCTTTCACCACATCAATCTGCAGCTGGGTATATTGCCAGTAAACAAACTGGTCTTTACTCATCCAGACATCACAACCGGCCACGGTACCGATGCATACATCACTGGCCCCGGTTTTGAAATCGCCTTTTTCAAAACACATAGGCTGAGAGCCGTCGCAGCAGCCCCCGCTCTGGTGAAACATGAGTTCCCCGAAGCGTTCCTGCAAGCGTTTCACTACTTCCCCGGCAGCAGCAGTTATGGTAACCCTGGGTATCATATAAAAGGATAAACCGGCAATTTATGTTACCGGTTTATCAGATGGGCAAATATTTACTTAAAAGAATCCGAGTTTATTTTTGTTGTATGAGATCAGCATATTCTTTACCTGGCGATAATGGCCCAGCATCATTTTATGCGTTTCTCTTCCAAAGCCCGATTTTTTATAGCCCCCGAAAGGAGCATGTGCCGGGTAGGCATGGTAGCAGTTTACCCACACACGGCCCGCCTGAATGGCACGGGGCACCTGGTAGAGTTCGTGTGCATCACGTGTCCAAACACCGGCGCCTAATCCGTAAAGGGTATCATTGGCTATTTCAATGGCTTCTTCAGTGGTTTTAAAAGTGGTTACACATACCACCGGGCCGAATATCTCTTCCTGAAAAATGCGCATCTTGTTATGTCCTTTAAAAAGTGTGGGCTGGATGTAATAGCCCCCGGCCAGTTCGCCATCGAGCTTTTGCACATCCCCGCCACATAACAATTCCGCTCCTTCTTCTTTACCCAGTTTCAGGTACGACTGGATTTTCTCATACTGATCATTGGAAGCCTGTGCCCCCATCATGGTGCTGCTGTCGAGCGGGTTACCCATTTTGATGGCTTTGGTGCGTTCTATCACACGGCTCATGAATTTTTCGTAAATACTTTCGTGCACGAGTATGCGGGAGGGACAGGTGCAAACCTCGCCCTGGTTAACTGCAAAGAGCACGGCTCCTTCCACAGCCTTATCAAAGAATTCATCATCGGCCTCCGCAACGGAAGGGAAGAAAATATTGGGTGATTTACCCCCCAGTTCCATAGTAACCGGCACCAGGTTTTCAGAAGCATACTGCATGATCAGCCGGCCGGTAGTGGTTTCCCCGGTAAATGAAACCTTGGCTACGCGGGGCGATTGAGCCAGGGGCTTGCCGGCTTCCGGTCCAAAGCCCGTAACAATATTCAGTACGCCGGCGGGCAACACATCTTTTATCAGTTCCATCAGGCACATGATAGAAGTGGGTGTTTGTTCGGCCGGTTTAACCACTGTACAGCAACCGGCGGCAAGCGCCGGGGCAATTTTCCAGGTGGCCATGAGCAGGGGAAAATTCCAGGGGATGATCTGGCCCACCACCCCGATGGGTTCATGGATGCAGATGCTCACGGTGTGTTCATCGTGCTCGGAGATGGTGCCTTCCTCAGCCCGGATGACACCGGCAAAATACCGGAAATGATCAATACAGAGCGGGAGGTCGACATTGGCGGTTTCGCGGATGGGTTTTCCGTTGTCGATCGTTTCGATCATGGCCAGTTGCTGCAGGTTGGCTTCCATGATGTCGGCGATCTTATTCAGGATATTGGCCCGTTGCGCGGGCGAGGTTTTGCTCCAGGACGGGAAAGCAGCATGGGCAGCATCCAGTGCTTTTTCGATATCATCCTTACCGGAGCGGGCGGCCTGTGTAAACACTTTGCCGTCTACCGGGCTGATGTTATCGAAATACTCCCCGGTAACCGGCGGAACAAATTCGCCGCCGATAAAGTTATCGTAACGGGCTTTGAAAGCGGGTTTTTGAAAAGACATAGCAATCGTTTTTTTATGAAAAACAATGATATCCGCTTCTGCCGGAAACCGATAGCATAATTCATTCAAATGATAGCATAATATTGCCAGCCCCGCTTCCAGGCAGGCTTTCCTTAAAAAAAACTGCAGCCCGGAACGGGCTGCAGCCTTGTTTTTCATGCTATATTGTTCACCGCGCTAAATGAAAAGCAAAAGTTTACAAATGCTGGTGCAGTTGATTGGAATGACCAGTCACCGGAAAAAGCTATCCTCTTTCAAATCCTTTTTTTCTTCCGGTTTTCCCGCCATTCCAATAGGTTTATTTGGCCGGGCCCGCTTCATTTCAGAAAGCATAGTTGAGGCCCACCATTATGAGATCTGTAGTCATCTTATAGGAAACCGAACTTCCCGGCACAGCGCCATACGGATTTGTCTGGGTTTCCATCATCGGACTGAGTAAAGGTCCGCCGGTTGTTCCGCTGCTGGTACCATGATGATAAACGGCATTCAGGTTGATATTTTTGTTAATCTCATATCCAAAGCCCAACTGGAACGCGTGCCTGATCACAGCGGTCGCCGGAGTGGAGAAAAACGCCAGTTCACTGCTGATGGGGTTGGAACTATAGGTATATCCCACCCGCACCGGGAACTTATTGAGACCTTTGTATTGTATGCCTGCTGAGATGACGGAGATATTATTCCAGCCAAAACCGGCAACGGAATAGCTGCTGGTCCATCCTTTTTCCCTGAACCCGGCTGTATTTTTATAATTCACAAAGCGGTAATCAATGGCTGCATCAAATTTTTTCTTTGAGTACCCTGCACCCGCCGAAAGAATGGCCGGGTAATCCATCCTGAATTTCACATCAGGCGCTTTACTGCCATCGAGGTAAGTATTGGCGAAATTGAAATGGCCAAATGCCTGTGGTGATTTGTATGAAAGTCCGAGTTTGAGGCCCTTGCCGGAATTGTAGAAGATACCGGCTTGTGCTCCTATACCAAAAGCTGTTGCCTTATCACTCACCGGGTAACCGAGTGAAGGGCTGGGAGATGAAAGCGGGTTGGGCGCTAATTTTAATGAAGCGTAATTTAAAGTAGGGGCAATGCCGATGGAAATCTCCGGGGTAATTTTGTATGCATAGGTCAGGCCCACCTGCATGAGCTGATAATCGGATTTAATGAGCCCGAATCCACCCTGGCTTTGCGGCATGTTAATGGGGTTCGTATTACTTTCAGGGAAGGTAACGCCAAACCCGCTGATACCAAAAGCAGATACGCCAAAACTGTGTTTACTGTTCTTTTTGCCCCATACCATGGCAAGTGCCGGCATCAGGGAAGCTCCCCGGTCATCTTTTGTAACACCGCTCATGGGGCCCCCGGGTGTGGGCGCAGTAGAATACAAAGTGGGTGAGGAAAAGAATAATCCGGCATTAACGGAGATGATGCGGCCGTCGAATGCAGTGATACCTGCAGGATTCCATTGCAGGGCTCCGTTGATATCCAGTGGCTGTGCAGTGGCGGCTCCGCCCATGGAAATATTGGTGGCGCCCACGCCGTGCATGATATGCCCTGCCTGGGCCAGTATAACAAATGGCAAAATGCCAAAACTCCCTATTAAAACTAATTTTTTCATAATCGTTGTTTTAAACTGCAGAATGCAGCAGCTAATAAATTGTTGTTTACCGGAAAACAGAAATCAGGTAACAGGTTCGTTGTTGTACGAACATAGCTCAGTACCCGCAGATCTAATCAGCTCACATCATCTCCGGGGGAAAAAGATTATGAATAAAGGTGGTCTGTAAAGCTACGGGCAATAATGCTTACACAAATAACATGTGCACACCTTCTCCCTGGCTCTGCTTGTAGAAATCACCGACAGTAATGACGGCTTCCACGCCGGGATAGAGATCCTCTTTTTTATAGTGGAACATATCCATAGCCAGTTTGCAGGCCCAGAGCTTAACGCCTGATGCAGTCAGGATGTCGAGAAACTCATGGACATCGGGCATATCAATTTTTTCCATTTCCTTTTTCATCATAGAAGTGGCAAGGGCTTCCATGCCGGGCAAGCCTCCCAGTAAGGTAGGCATATGCATGGCCGGGTTACCCACTGTTGCAATGTGCAGGTGTTCCAGTTTTTTCTTATGCACAGCTTCCAGTCCGAAAAAAGTAAAGAAGATTTCTGCATCAATTCCTTCCATACGGGCGCCATTTGCCAGAACAAAGGCGGCGTAAACATTTTCCAATGTTCCCTTGGAGAGAATGATCATCATTTTTTTTATTTCACCGTTAGATGCGCTCATCGTAATAGATTTTTAGGTTACATAATCAGATACAGCTCGCCGGCTTGGGAATACCTGCGATCCTGGTAGCTGTTTTCAGGGGTGCATTCGGGAAGAGGGCATAAAACTCCTTGATATCCACCACCCCGCTCTTTCCTACTTTACGGATACTCAGGGGCACTTCTTTTTTGTATTCATCCTGGAGGTAGGTAATTACTTCCCAGTGACGGGGAGAAAGTGTTAAATTGGCTTCTTTGGCCAGCTCTTCACCGATTGCTTTGTCCCATTGGGCAAAATTGGTGAGATAGCCTTCTTCGTTTACAGCGATTGTTTTTCCGCAAATCATCTTTTCCATATATGTGGGTTTTAAGCGTTAATCAAAATGTTTTCCGGCCTCCTGCATGGTGGCGGATACGAAGGGGATATGGGTGCCTTTCAGCAGCATGTTCCAGTAAATCCAGCGAAAAGCCAGTTTACCCATATGATTCATCCGGCTTTCTTTGAGCAGGCGCAGCGGCCCCAGTCCGGGGAACGGGAAGGTACCTTCCACGGGTTCATGGGTATAGTTGAAGTCGATCAGCAGGGCCTTGCCATTGCCGGTTTCCACGAAACAGTTGGCATGTCCGTCGAACTCTTCTTTAAGGGGTTCTCCTTTAATAAAGCGGAGAATATTATCCGTGAGGATTTCTGCTTCAAAATGCGCCACAGAGCCGGCTTTGGAAGCGGGGATATTACTGGCATCGCCCAGCACAAAAATGTTGGGATATTTTAATGCCTGCAGGGTGGCTTTATTGGTGGGTACATAATTGAGGTCATCGCCCAGACCGGAGCGGCCGATTACCTCATCTCCCTTGTTGGTGGGTACGGTAACCAGCAGATCAAAGGGAATTTCCCTTCCGCCATAATCGATGATCTTTTTATTTTCATTATCCACTTCAGCGATGGCAAAATCACTTTCAATCCGGATATGTTTTTCCTGCAGCAGGTGATCCAGTTTTTCCGTCGCCTTGGGTTTGGTGAAGGCACCGCTGAGCGGGGTTACATAGGTGATCTCCACCTTATCCCGCATGTGCTTGTTTTTGAAATAGGAATCAGCCAGGAAGGCAAATTCCAGGGGCGCCACCGGGCATTTAATCGGCATTTCGGTGATATGCACCACCAGTTGCCCGCCCGGCCATTCGCGCAGTTTATCCCGCAGGGCCAGGGCGCCTTCAAATGTGTAGAAATCAAATACAGAACGGTGCCATTCCGGACCATTCATGCCTTCCACTTCTTCGGGGGCTATTTTAGCGCCGGTGGCCACGATCAGGATATCATAGTGCAGGCGATCGCCGTTGCGGAGGTAAACACAATTATCTTCCGCATTAATCTTATCAATAGATTCGGTGAGCAACCGTACTTTTTTGGGTATGAACTGCCGGATGGGTTTCACAATATCGGCGGGCTCATACATATCGAAGGGTAAAAACAGGTAACCGGGCTGATAATAATGCTCTTCCCGTTCATCAATGATGTCGATCTCCCACAAATCCATATCCAGTGAATGTTGCAGATGATTGGCCATCATCGTTCCGGCGGTTCCTGCTCCCAGTATTACAATCCGTTTCATGATTTTTGTTTTAGTGCAGTGATCAATTATAACTCAAAATTAGAGTGCTGACAGGGGGGCTTATGTGATGAATGTTACACAAAACTCCTCACTGATGAAGTTCATAATTTTCACTGACGAAGGTTAGTAAAACGGGCAATAACTGCCGGAGCCCTCTGGCCTCCCGACGCAGTTTCTGCTTTAAATAAGTATTGGCTGTAGTTGCCCTGTTGTATTGCTTATGGATGCCAGGATTTTTGGGCGGCTGGCCATCTATTTTTCCACATTCAAATTGAATGGCATTTAATTTGTATATATTTTTTTCTTCAACTTGCCAACTGATTCCCACTATCGCCCTTTACTTGCAAACGCAAAGCTTGCATGCGTTAATGTGAGTTCACCTTTCAACTGATTGACCATGAAAAAGATCCTTCTTCTGCCGGTCTTTACCGGCCTGGTATGCCTTTTTGTTTCCTGTAAAAAAGCAGCAACGGATACCGCCGCGGTTACGGCTGGTACTACCGTTACGGATGCGGCGGCCAAAGCCATCAGTCCGGCTCCGGCGCCTCTCTGCTCTCCGGGTTATTATAACCTGGCGCTGGACCCTGTTACGGGTAATTCGCTTGTTTATAAGATTTCCGGCTCGCCCAGCACCGGTCCTGTTGCAGTGGTGCCCATCATTGGTACACTGGGTGATAATGTGGTTCGGGTAGGCGGAGTACCGGTAACCAAGATGACCGGCCTCGCGGTGGATCCTGCCTCGGGTACCGCCTGGGGTATTACCAGCAGCGGGGGCAGCTTCCCCAACCACCAGATTAAATTCCTGATTGGTAATCCCAATGTGGCTACTGCCATTCCGATCGCACCCGGCTGTGTAGGCACTCTCAACCTTTCCGACCTGGAAAGAGATCCTGCCAGTGGTAATTACTACGCGATTAATTCGAGTGCGGGAGTGCCGGCAGATAACCGGATAGTAAGATTTATCACAGGCGGCGCCCCCACCGTAGTATGCCTGCCCAACCCGGTACCGCTGGGTACCAATTTACGCGGACTCACTTTTGATTGTGGCGGCACCCTGTTTGTGGCTGAAATGCTGGGGCCCAATGCCCGGATTTATAAGGCAGACAAGGTTACCGGCCTTCTCTTCACCAATTGCCTCTACTCCGGGCCGGTTTCACCGGGTGGCGTTGGTGCGCCTGAAATGGGATTGCATTTCGATTGTGCCTGTATCAACAAATACATCACGGGTGATTTCCGTAACCAGTTGCTTACGGATGGCGGCGCCCCCTGCCTTTATGCCGGCGCTTATGCCGCCGCCCTGCCGGGTACCATCAAACCCACGGTTGATTTTGCCCGGCCCTGACAAGAATCAGCCGGCAGGTTGAAAATGAACTGCAGGATCCTTTGCGAGAAGGATCCTGCAGTTTTTAATAAAATAATGGCTGCCTCCGGCAGGAAAATAATAGTCCGGCAGTTTATCAGGCCATTTGTTCCACGGGCAAAATAAAAACCCGTACAGGAAATCCTGATACCGATTTTTCATTCCCCGCTTTAATCATATCCATCGCCGCATAAGCGCTTTCCCGGCTGGTAAAGCTGAAAGCCACTACTGAATCGGCTTTTTCGCCGCCACTGGCAAACCAGCTATCCAGTAATTCGCCCTGCTCACCCGACCGGTAGCCAACGGCTTCCATTACACTATACACCTGCACGCCCGCTTTTTCGAAGATACCCGCCACCAGTGGCTGATCTTCCTTTATACAAGTTACAAACAACAGTTTCATACAATCAAATTTTAGCTGTTCCTCATTTTGTTTTTTTCCGCATCATCCTGAAATACAGCAAGGGCACTACCAGGAGGGTGAGGAAGGTGGATGTGATCGTTCCGCCCATCAGTGAAATCGCCAGCCCCTGGAAGATGGGATCAAAAAGAATGATCACCGCACCCAATGCCACGGCACCGGCAGTAAGCAATATCGGGGTGGTACGTACGGCACCCGCTTCAATGATGGCCTGTTTCAATGGAACGGATTCTTTCAGCCGGATATTGATAAAGTCAATCAGCAGGATGGAATTCCGCACCATTACCCCGGCCAGGGCAATAAACCCGATCATGGAGGTGGCGGTAAAATATGCATGCATCAGCCAGTGCCCCAGCACAATTCCCACCAATGAAAGGGGAATCGCTGCCAGCATCACCAGCGGCACGGTAAAGTGCTGGAACCAGCCCACAATCAGGATGTAGATAATAATAATCACCACCAGGAAGGCGATACCCAGGTCGCGGAACACTTCAAAAGTGATCTGCCATTCACCATCCCATTTCAAACTGTAATTATCCTGCGATTCGGGCTGATGCGTGTATTCTTCTTTCAGCGTATAACCGGCGGGGAGTACCAGTTTGGTAAGACTATCAGATACATTGGAAATAGCATAGGAAGGACTTTCAAGACGGCCCGCCATATCGGCCACCACATAAACCACTTCTTTCTGATTTTTCCGGTAAATACTCTTCTGGCGGATTTGTCTTTTTACAGTAACGAGCTCCCGCAGGGGTACACTGTTGCCGGTTGCTGCCGTGATGGTAAGACTGAGAATATCATCGAGCCGGCTTTTATCCGCATCATTCAGCTGCAGTCGGATGGCCACCGGGTTGTATGCGGCCGGCTGGTACATGGTACCCACCGTCATCCCCGACAGGGCCGCATTAACAGTAGCGGTTACCTGTGCCACGGCCACCCCATAACGCATGGCCTTTTCTTTATCCACTTCAATATGAAATTCGGGCTGATCATCCTCCACCATCCAGTCGGCATCCACCACATTCGCTGTTTTGGCCAGCCGCTCCTTTACCTGGCGGGCAATTTTCAGCTGCTCTTCATAATCCGGTCCGTATATTTCTGCCACCAGGGTGGAAAGTACGGGCGGGCCGGGCGGCACTTCCACGATCTTTACATTGGCATTGTATTTCCGTGCGATCGCCTGAATGGGCTCCCGCATGGCTTTGGCAATTTCATGGCTTTGTTTATGGCGGTGTTCTTTATCCACCAGGTTTACCTGCACATCAGCCACATTGTCTCCGCGGCGGAGATCATAGTGCCGCACCAGTCCGTTAAAACTGATTGGCGCCGATGTGCCTGCATACACCTGGTAGTTCTCCACCATATCCTGCTGCGCCACATAAGTGGCAATATCCATTGCCACGGCCTGTGTTTTTTCGAGCGTGCTGCCTTCCGGCATATCAATCACCACCTGGAATTCATTTTTATTATCAAAGGGCAGCATTTTAACGGCTACCGTCTTGGTATAAAACAAGAACAGCGACCCCAGCAGAATTACCACGATACTGAGCATAAAGGCCCAGCGCTTCCAGCGGTGATTGAGCAAGGGCGCAATCATGGAATGATATATTTTATAAATGCGTGCTTCTTCCAGCTTATGCGGCTTTTCGGTGGCAGTCCCCGCCTTCCTTTTTTCTTTTTCTCTTAAAAAGATATATCCCAGGTAGGGTGTCAGCGTGAGCGCCACCACCAGTGATAACATCATGGCAATAGAAGCGCCAATGGGCATCGGACTCATATAGGGGCCCATCATACCCGATACGAAAGCCATGGGCAATACCGCCGCCACCACCGTGAAAGTGGCCAGGATGGTGGGATTGCCCACTTCATTGATCGCATATATGGCCGCCTGCAGGGGGGGCAGCCGCTTCATTTTAAAATGCCGGTGCATATTCTCAGCGATAATAATGGAGTCGTCTACCACGATACCGGTTATGAATACGAGGGCAAAAAGCGTGATCCGGTTCAGCGTATAATCCAGGAAATAATAACTGAAAAGAGTAAGTGCAAAAGTAACCGGCACGGATAAGAATACCACCAGTCCGCCCCTCCATCCCATTGCCAGCATCACAAACAGGGTTACCACCACGATGGCAATAAAAAGATGGAAAAGCAATTCAGACACTTTTGCCGAAGCCGTTTCGCCATAATTGCGGCTAACCGTAACCTGTACATCCGGAGGAAGCAGTGTTTTCTTCAGTGCTTCCGTCCGCGCCAGCACCAGGTTGGCCAGTTTCATCGCATCGGCTCCTTTCTTCTTGGCAATCGAGAGGGTGACAGCCGGATAGGCGCCCTGGTGCTTAGCGGCATTTGTCTTATCAGCCCGGCCATAGCCGAAAAGGGCATACTGGGAGGAGGTTTCGGGCGCATCTTCCACTGCCGCCACCTGCTTCAGAAACACAGGCTGCTGCTGGTTCATCCCCACCACCAGGTTGCCGATTTCGGCGGCCGATGAAAGAAAATTACCCGTTTCAACCGAGAAAGCCGTATCCGCCTGTAACAAGGAGCCGCCCTGCATCTGTGCATTACTGCCCGGCAGTTGTTTGCTCAGCGAAAGAAAATCGATATGGTAAGCGGCCATCTTGTCTTTATCAAGAATCACTTTTATTTCACGGCTTCTTCCGCCGATGATATTTACATCGGCCACATCCGGGATTTTCTTAATCTCGTTGCCGAGTTCCTGGGTGATTTGTTTAAGCCGGTAATCATCGTAGGTTTCGCTCCAGAGGGTGAGCCCCATTACCGGTACATCGTCGATAGCCCTGGTTTTGATCAGCGGCAGGGTAACGCCCGGCGGCATTTTATCCATGTTCTTCATCAGCTCGCTGTAAAGTTTTACCAGTGAGTTCTCTACATTCTCCCCCACATAAAACTGAACAATCAGCATTACCTGCCCCTTCATGGAAGTGGAGTAAACGTATTCCACGCCCTTCACATTGGAAATGATCTTTTCGAGCGGCGCTGCCACTTTTGTTTCCACTTCCCTGGGTTCTGCTCCGGGGTAGCCGATAAAAATATCGGCCATGGGTACTTTAATCTGCGGTTCCTCCTCCCGCGGAATCAGGTAGGTGCTGTATGCACCGATCAGTAAAAAAGCGAACATCAGCAGGATGGTAAGCTTCGATTGTAAAAATGCCTTTGCAATATTTCCTGAAAATCCGTTTTTCATGTAATGATTTTACTTGTACAATTCTGATTGAGTTGAAACCACATCACTTGCTGATGCTAACCGGGGCGCCATTGTATAAACGGCCGCCTGCTTTCACAATAAAGGCTTCATTGCGGCCCAGACCGGCCAATACCTCCACCTTATCACCTGATTGTTTGCCCAGCCGCAACCAGCGCAGTACGGCCCGGTTGTTACTGCTCACCGTGTAGATACCGGTGAGCTGGTTGTTATTTACAATACTCTCCAGCGGCACCATCACGCCGTTATCCGCGGCCGCAGGAACTGGTTTATTTTTTACCGGGATGTTCACATTCACATACATACCCGAATAGAGATCCTTTTTATCCGCATCCGGAATAGAGATTTTGATGATATACTGCCCGCCGGTGGCCTGGGAAGAAGCACTGATCCGGGTTATTTTTCCACTAATGACTTTGCCGGCAGATTTAATATTCAGCAGGGCTTCATCCCCCTGGTGCAGGGCCGCAATCTGCGACTCACTCACCGAGGCGCTTACCTGTAAGCTGCCCCCCTGCTCCAGTACCAGTACCGGCATCCCCGGTGTGGCCATGCTGCCGGCATCCTGTAATTTCTGGGTAACCACGCCGCTGAACGGCGCCGTTACGTTGGTGTATGATAGCTGGGCATTTACTTCATTGCGCATTTGCCGGGCAGCGTTGAGGCCCGACTGAGCGGCCTTGTACTGCAGGGAGACATTTTCCAGTTCTTTGGCAGTAGCGCTTTGCTGCTTGTAAAGAACAGAGAAACGGTCATAGTCTTTCTGTGCATTAGCCAGGGCTGCATTGGCCTGGGCAATCATGGCTTCCGTTTGCGCCCGTTTGGCAAGGATATCGGTGCTGTTAACGGTAAACAGTAATTGTCCCTGCCGCACAGGGTCGCCGGTATTCACCAGCACCCGGGTGATATAACCCATCACACGGGTACTGATATTGGCCGACTGGATGGCTTCCACCCTGCCACTCACATCAATACCGGCAGAGAAGTCGCTGGCACCCGCGGTGGCCACCACCACCGGAACCGGTTTTTCATTTTTATTATCAGCCGCCTCCTGCTTATCGCCGGAGCAACCGGTGATAAAGAGAATCATTGACAGAGCGGCCACCAGGCCCGTTGCTGCTTTCTTGAATACTTGCATGGATAGTTATTTTCTGTTTTTTATTTGTTTGAAGCCGTAAGGAATTGCCAGTAAGCCAATGCCATATTCCGGCTGAACAGGGCCTGGGTAAGACCAAGCCGCTGCTGGGCTACCTGGTTATGTGCGGTGAGTACATCGGTTGTGGTAACAAGGCCCTGCGCATACCTGTTTTGCAGGATCCGCAATGCCTCACTGGCAGCTGTAATAGCTGCTTCCTGTTGCCGGATACGAAAGGCGGCATCAGCCACATCACGGGATGCTTTTTGCAGGGCCAGCTGATCGGCCGCCTGCTGCTGTTCGATCCCGGCTTTGATGCGCTCGTTTTGCCGCTGCAGGGAAGCGGTTTTGTTTTTAACGGTATGCCCTTTGAAGATATCCCAGGAAAGCTGGAGTCCGGCGAGGTAAGCGCCTGCCCCGAAATTGAGCGGGGCTGCATCGTGCAGCTGGTAATTTGCAAAAAAATTGAGCCGGGGCATAAAGCTCATTTTATTACTGCGTATTAATAATTTATTGATGGTAAGCATTACGCCCATTGCTTTAAAATCGGCTCTCGCTGCCGGGATAGTTACAGGAGGTAATGCAACAGGAGCCGTAAAAACCGTGCTGTCGGCCAGATAGGTGGTGCCGAGGGGTTGATTCATCAGCAGACTGATTTGATCCGAAGCATTTTGGATCTGGCTTTTTGTTTCTGCTATTGCCGTTTCAAGGGTTTTCAATTGCACCTCCACATTCAGCAGATCGGATTGCTGGAGCAAGCCCTGCTCATACCGGTCGCCCGTAAATTTCCGCAGCGATTGTAAAGTGGCAGCTGCTTCTTCCAGCACCCGGCGCCCTGCATAGGCCAGCTGCAGCTGCAGGAAAGCCTGCTGCGACTGGAAGATGATCATTTCTTTTGTACGCTGTGTTTTATAGCGGTAGATCTCTTTTTGCTGTGCGGCGGCTTTACGCTGGTACAGCATATCGATATTAACCAGCGGCTGCCGGAGGTTCAGCTGTGTAACAAAATCGGAACGGCCCGAAGGATGATTGAGGGCATCGGGATTGAAATCGGCAGCGGCAATTGATTTACCCTGCAGTTTAAAGGCAAAAGCATTCAGCGGATCATTGCTGTTAAGCAGGGAATAGGAAAACGAAACCTGGGGCAGGTACATCGCCTCCGTTTCCTTATAATTGGCTGCGGCAACCGCTTCATCCATCCTGGCCAGCTGCAGGCTGGCATTGGCCGTTGTGGCGGTGCGAATCAGTTCTTCCAGGCTGAGCGCCCGTGTGGAATCCTGGGCCTGCCCAACAGAAGCAAACAAAGAAAGGAGCAGCAGCATCAGCGGCAACGATTTTATTTTATACATCTTCCAGAAAAATTTTCGCAAAACTATTTGTATCAAAGAACCTGGAGTGTGACAAACATCACACAGCAGAAACAGGCCAGCGCCTCCGGAAATATGCCTGGCAGATACCCTTCCCCGATTCGTTAATCAAATCTCTATCTTTAGCAAAAAATCCGCCGTATGTCAAGGCCCGTTTCTGTCATCCTTATTATTTTGCTGTTAGCCGGCAATGTGTACTTCTTCCTGAAAAGCCGGAACATTCGTTTTTCCTCCAGCGGACTTGCCGATGCCGCTTCGCTTAAAACAAGCAAATCCACTGCCGCCAGTTATAAATACCTGGCGCCTCCTTTCGACATGGAAACAGAAATGGAAAAGGTGGAATCAGCACGGGAGGAACTGAAAAGCTATGCCCTCCGGCATCAATGCAATACCAGCTATGCCTTTATTGCTGATATGCGGTTGCCCATTTACAAAAAACGGTTCTTTGTGTATAACCTGAAAAATGATTCGCTGATCAATACTGGTTTTGTGGCACATGGTATCGGCTCAGAGACCTTCCAGGGAGCCCTGGTTTTTTCAAATGTACCCGACAGCCGGTGTACTTCGCTTGGAAAATACAAAATCGGCAGTTCCTATAAGGGTATGTGGGGATTTTCGTACCGCCTGCAGGGCCTCGACAGCACCAACAGTAATGCCCTGCTGCGGGCCATTGTGCTGCACGGGCATACCAGTGTACCGGACGAGGAAACCGCCAATTTCCCTATCTGTTTCAGCTATGGCTGCCCGATGGTATCGCCTAATTTTCTGCAAAAGCTGAAAGGATATATTTCCAGACAAGGAAAAACGCCCATCCTGCTTTCGATTATTTACTGATGTTGGCTGTATAAGGCAATCCCTCTCTTTCCTGCAGTAAAAAAACTGATACGTATAAACTCAAAAATGCAAATATGAAAATCACCAATCAGAAAATACTGATTACCGGCGGAGCCACCGGTATCGGTCTGGGCCTCGCCGGCCGCTTCCTGGAAGATAATAATACAATTATCATCTGCGGAAGAAGGGCAGAAGTGCTGGATGCCGCCAGAGAGAAATTTCCGGGGCTCATCACCCGGGTATGTGATCTTTCCAACGCCGCTGAGCGGGAAGCATTGTATACCTGGATAGCTGAAGCGCATCCCGACCTGGGCATACTGATAAACAATGCCGGTATTCAGCAGTGGATGGGAATTGATGACCGGGATTTCATGGAGCGGGCCTTACTGGAGATGGCCATCAATATGGAAGCACCCGTACATCTTTGCCTGCTCTTCAGCCGGCTGCCCGGTGTGCATACCATTATGAACGTAAGTTCCGGACTGGCTTTCACCCCGCTCACAAAAACTCCAGTTTATTCCGCCACCAAGGCATTCCTGCATTCTTTCACCCTCTCGCTGCGGTATTTACTGGAGCCTAAAAATATTCGGGTAATCGAACTGATACCGCCGGCCCTCAACACCGACCTGGGCGGGAAGGGCCTGCATGACCAGGCACCGCCGGTAAGCGATTTCATTGAAGCGGTTTTCAACCAGCTGGAAGCAGGTAAACTCACCTGTACTTTCGGATTCAGCGCCGCAATGGCCGCTGCGGGACCCGCAGAGCTGCAACAGGCATTTGAAAGGATGAACCCGGCCCGGTAAGGAGGATGACATCAGATAAAACAGCGCATCGCTTGCCGCTTTTTCAGCCAAAACGATGCGCTGTTTATTCCCAGCAATTTTATTTCGCTTTCTTCTTCACCGCAGCTTTTTTAACAGCCTTCTTAGCCACTTTTTTCGCTGCCCCTGCCTTAGGGGACGGCGTATGCCGGCCATCGCAAACAGAACGCAACTGATTGGTCAGCACAGTGAGGGTTTCTGCATTATTATCATTAAAAATGTCGTAATGCCGGTAATCGGTACCCGTTTTAATACCCTTGGCCGCCGCGATTGCAAAGATGAGGAACTGAATATGCTCCAATTCGGCAATTTTCTTTCCGGGCGAACCGGCGATCTGCCATAGTGCTGTATGGCTCGATTTCAGTTGCTGCCATGGCGCATCACTGCCGGAAGGATTTTCATTGATCAGGAGCAAACAGAGATCGATATTTACAATAGAACCGAGATCCCAGAAATTCAGATTGCTGGCATTGCGGGATTGTTCCACCAGCCGCTTTGTTTTTTCAAGTTGTTTTCGTGCCGATTCTATTGAACGAACAACCACGGTTTCTCCCTTACACACGAAGGAGCCGCCCCGCTTTACTTTATCCGCCAGCACCAGGATACTCTCGATCTCAATGGCATTGGTGAGTGAGTAGGTCCGGTTTTCATTTTCCGTTACACCGGTTGCCTTAGTATAATAATACAGTGCCATTTTAAAGGCTTCGTCGCGGGCGGCTTCGTTTTGTTCCAGCATCGCAATACGCTTGTACGTGCTGGCCAGGATATTATACCGTTCGGCCGTTTTACCAGCCCGCAGCAATACTTCAATATCGCTTACCACAGCATTCATACCTTCCAGTGCCTCTGCCAGAGCGCCGGCTTTTTTACCGTCTCCTTTGAGGAAATAATTACTCAGGTAATATTTAGCCCGTGCGTTACAATATTTTTCCATGCTGGAGAAAGAGAATCCGGCGCTTTCATATTTCAGCAGGGCTTCAAATTTTGCCAGCGACTTATCATACAAACCCAGTTCAAAATAAATGAGGGCCTCTTTTTCGGTAATCGGCGCATTGCGCAGGCCGGCCTTATCCACGGCTTTGGTAATCGCATTCAGCGAATCCAGGTTATTCGATACATTTTTACCCATCTGCAGTTCATTCAGCAGGTTTTCCAGCGCAATATCCGCTTCATCCGCCACCAGGAAATTGGGCGTCCAGCCCGACTTGCGGGAGGCCGCCCGCTTGAGCCGGTAGAAAGGATCCCCGTAGCACTGGTAGGCACCCCAGGTATTATTCTGGCGGTGATGTTCATACACATATTTGCGGGCCTTCTTGATAGCATCTCCGAAGTTATCCCCGGCAAACATGAACCCGTAAAACTGCCGGGCAAAATCGTTGGCCGCATCATCATTCACCGCCCAGCCCGCAGCTATTACTGCTTTGGCCCCGATCCGGATCAGTTCGGTACCGATATTGGCAGCCAGCTTATACCTTTCGCGGTAAAAAGCCTCATTACGGGCATCTGCTTTTCCAAGATGACAACAGTTCACAAAAACCAGTTCGGGTACCGCAGTCATCTGTTCAATATCAAACACGGTCAGGAAAATATCCTTACCAATTGCCATTCCTGATTTTTTGGGCGAATTTGCATTTACCACGCCATGACCGGCGAGGTGCAAAATGGTATACTCATCAGAGAACAGGTTGCGCACGATATCAGTGGCATCATTACCGATCAGCGGCGTAACCGGGTACCCGTTATTATTCAGAATTTCCTCCACCACCCTGCCTTCATCCTGTGCACCCGGCAACTGGTTGATCATGCCTCCTAAGGGCGGATCGGCCACAATCAGGGCTTTTTCTTTGGCCACGCCTTTGATATCAATCCGGTAATCACTGATAGCCAGTTGCCGGATCATCCCGGCATTGATACAAAGCGGCAAGGCATTGGCGGTGGTGGTATCCTGGAGCAGTTCCCAGGGATATTCAGCTGTTTTATCATCCAGCACCCAGGTAATATTTCCTTTCCGCTTCAGCTTTTCCTTGAACTCGTTCGGAATCATCAGTTCAAAAAGTGTTTTGGCGGTGGCAGCCGACCATTGATTTTTCTGAGAGATGTCCGCTACAAAAAGATTGATCAGCGGTGTGCTGGTATACAGTTCTCTTTCTTCTTCGCGGGCGGCGCCGGTAGAAGCGCCAAACAAAAGCGATGCCGGATCTTTCTCGGTAGCACCTGCTTTGTACCGTACTGTGATACGGTTCCACCAGTCTTCCGCTGAATCAAGCGGCAGTCTTTTTTTCAGGCCCAGCAAACTCCGGATACGGGTGCTGCCGATACTGATATTGTAAGAGAAATTTTCGCGGCTGGCGATGCGGGTAAGTGCATACATGCAATTGATCGCCTTATCCAGATACATCTCTATGAACTCGATGTGCTGTACAATGCGGCATTTGTTCTTGAACAGGCCGGTGATCTTGCTGTTGGCGGCGTTCACCCCTTCAATGATGGCCTTGAGTGAACTTTCCACGGATAAGCCGCCATAACCGCAGGCAATCAGCAGGGCCGAGATGCCCACTTTGGCATCCGAAGGCAACTGGTCGCGTATGCTCAGGAGATAATTGGCAACTCCCTGCGCCACGGATTTGGCCAGCTCGGATTGCGTGAGTCCGCCCGGTTCACCCAGCCCGATAATGATCGCCCCTGCGAAATTTTTTATCTCGCCACCGGTAAACAGCTGGTTGGTGCCTATCTCGCCGGGATAGAGGCCCAGTTCGTGTTTATTGGTGAGCATACCTTTCAGGTTTTCATCAATCACCCGCTCGGCATACAGGATGCCATCATTGATGAAATGCCCGGCCAGCAAGGGATAAGTGGCATAGGTAAGATCCCCGTTACTGACAGTAACTGTAACGGGTACCTGGCTGGATATGGGTTCCTGTTTATCATCCACGCCCATGATGGCATTGAACAGGCCTGTTTCGGAGAAATCGAAATTGGTATCGGGGGTGGAACGGAAAACTTTTTGTTCGGCGGACCGGGTTACAGGACGCTTTTTACTGAGCAGGCCCGTGGCGCCTTTTTCCAGGATCTCTTCAATCCCGTCGAATATTTCAGGTGCATTAGCCAGGCCTCCGTGCGTTACATTTACATAGTACACGCTGTCACGCTGAATCACCTGCTGCGGAATACCAGATTCCCAGGTTACGCTCTGATCGCCCTCGGTGGTATACAGGAACACCAGTTCGGTACGCGGGGGGATCGTATCATTAAAATAACCGCAGGGTGTTTGTTTATCCTTGCCGGCAATATAAACGATATTGGTAAAATCAATCTGATCCCGGCCGGCTATAATTTTATCCCGGTACTCCCTGAACTGGTTAAGAATTTTCTGATCGGGCAGCGGCCAGCTGTTATCGCCAGCGGCCGACCGCATATTGATCCAGGTTGTCATGCTGGCAAAATCATTGGCCGGTTCGGTATTGAGGGGCAGCAGACTGAGGATACCGGGGAATTGGCAGAACATTTCAAGCAATTCTTTCTTGGTATGAAACTGATCCAGGGTGGCCAGCGAATTGATGATACTGTCTTGTCCGAAAAGCACGGCCGGTATACGGAAAGAGCCGCCCAGCGGCGATCCCAGGAAGAGAAGCCGGAATCCTTTTGAACCGTTCAGCTGTTGCCAGGTATCCTTGTGATTGATAATAAAATCTCTTACCAGCACCCCGCCCATGGAATGGCCGATAATTTTTATCGGTTGTCCCAGCTGCAAGAGGCGTTTGATGGTGGCATCAAAATCACGGGCACAATCATTGAGCTGCCGGCGCCAGTCGAAGGGATAGATCAGCACATCATAATTATTCGAGAGCCGTGTGGCGAGTTTTTTGTAAGATGTTTTTATCAGTGATGTGGCCTTGATGGAATTGTCTTCGGCATATTCGAGTTTGGAGAGGCCGCCAAAGACAGCCCGTATATAATTGAGCCAGAGTTTTTGTTCATTCTTTTCAAGATTGGAACCCATGATGCCCGGTAAGAGCACCACAACCGGCCGCTTACCGGTGGGTACACCCTCAAAAGGATACAATTCTCCATGATCCAGTCCGCGTTCATCCCTGTCGGTACCCGGTACCTCGGTTTGGAGGATGGATTTGAAACCGGGTATCGGACTGCCGGCCGGTGTATTAATCGCCAGCAGGAGCGCCTCTCTTGTTTTGGGATTTTTAAAATAGCGCACATGGTTAACCTCAGGGCCCTGGTCGAAGAAATACTGAATATTGCTGCGCCGCCGGGCACCCAGGTACATCGAATCGGTATTCACCACCAGGTCGTTGCGCTGCCAGTAGAATAACTTGCAAAGGATCACCAGCAACCCGTTTCCGCTGAAGCTCACCGTTCCATTGCCCGACATCACCACGAGTGAACTGCCATCCACACCCATCTGCTCCGACTGATCGTTCAGGATTTTAATAAAGGGAGAAGCCGGATTTTGTGCCTCCAGCCCGGGTAATACATCAATATTATCTTTTGTTTCAACGGCGGCCGAAAGAAGTTCTTTCAGAATATCCACAAAGGGATTGGCAGTTCCGCCGAAGAGGTTGAACAGAGCATTCAGGAAATGATCCAGCCGCCTGGAAGCCAGTTTGGTACCGGCAGCCGGACAGGCCACCCGCAGAAAACGGGTAACGCTGATCTTCTTGGTTTTAAAAATCCTGTTAAGCTCTTTGATATTGGCAATATCCTTATCGCGGCAACCCTCCTTCTTGAGCAATTCTATGTTTTCATCTGAAAAGCCCACGGCTTCTCCTGTTCCGTTAGTGCTGTACTTGCAGAGGATATCGCCTACAATGCCGCCGCGGGAATGACTGATAATGTGCAGGGTGGCATTGTGGGGTAAGGCATTCACCAGTTTAATGGCATTTTCCAACGGGCTCTCCGTAAGGGTGCGGTGCTGAAATGCAATTACATTATTGCCGTAGTTATTATGAATGGCCGACCAGGCGGGGGTATCCATCAGCTCGCAGAAGGCGCCCATGGCATTGGAGTTGGTTCCATGGATAAAAAGAAAAAAAGGATTTCCCGAAGGTTTACCATCGAAAAGGCTGAAGTCGAAATTTTTATCAATCCTGAAAATGGCGGCGCCGTCTTCAATAAATTTATCCCGGTATCCGTCTTTCCACATGGGACTGTTATCGGGTATTCCATGCACAAGATTTTTATCTTCCAGGCGAACGGCGATTTTTTCGATTCCATCGGCCACCCCTTTCTTGGCAAATACCTTCAGCACTTTCACAGCGATATCACCCAGCAGGCCCCTGTCGGAACCCGGCGCCGAGATAAAAGCCGGCAGCTCTTGTTCCCCGCCGGCGCCGCCCCGGTCGCCGGGTTGTTTCAGCGCCTCATCCATTTCGGGATAGAGTTCATGCAGGGTGGCGGCATCACAGATCCAGGTGGTTTTATTCTCTCCCTCGCCGAATTCAAATTCGAGCAGGGGATCCTCCTTCGCCAGGTCGATCTCTTTCCGGTTACCGGCATCGCGGTTGGACGTGCCCAGCCGGTATTCTTTCACGCCATCGGCGTTGGTTTGTTCCTGATCGCTGTAGATGAATAATTTATCAACCTTCATAAAAAAAATTTTCTGATTTATTATTGTGAACTGTTACTATCCCGCTAAAACGCAGCGCCGGCTAGCCGGCATATTTTTTATAGGCGGCAGCCAGTTTTTTATCATAGGCATTGTCTTTATAGCCGGAGCCGTTGTATTTGAGAGCGAAGGCGGCCCAGCGTTTGTTCTTCAGATCGTCAACCATATTATTCACTTTCAGGAATTTTCCGAGGATCATCAGCTGCCTTCCTTCACTGAATTTCATATCAGCCAGGAATTTGATGATATCGGTATAGCCCAGTGAGCTGTAATGGAAGCCCATTGTCTGAAAGCAGCCGTAGGAAGCCGAAGCATAAGCCTCCTCGGTGATATTTTTTATTGTTTCGCTGCTGTCGCCGGGCAGGGTGGCATTGATGGCTTTATTCAGGCGGTCCCACTCTCCTTTTCCTCCCACATAAAATTTTTTGGTCCACTTCTTATATAAAACATTTTCATTACCGGCGAGCCTTGTTGCCGGATCGATATTCCGGGCTGCCAGCTGGCGCCAGAAGATATGCCCTTCAAAAAGAATTTTGGGCAAGCCGGTCACCAGGAAACCCCGGCCGCCGCTCTCCACATCATTTACCGCCTTGATGGCGGCAAGTTCCACCCCCAGACTTTCTGCCATGGCCTGGAGATCGGCCTCCTTCATAAACTTTTTATCCATGGAATTCAGGTTCACTTTGGATGAATTGATGAGGCGTGTCCAGGTTTTGGTGTATACCTTCCCGTCACTTACCAGGTTATTATCCAGTTGAAACTGCTCTACGGCCGCTTCCGTCGGGGCATCAAAAACGCCGTTTACAATCAAACCGGCTCCGTTTTCGATAAGCAATTCCTGTAACATGGCGACAGCATCGCCGGAGTCGTTTTTTTTAAGAAGAAGCATAGCTAAGGTTTTATTTTTTGAAGAAGAAGAAACTGCATGGCAGCAGCAGTAAGAACTTTATTATCTGAGATGCATTCAGGCTGTTATGCCGGGCAGTTACATACTGTCTTATCGATGACAGACAGGATCAGCCCGGCTGCATTATTTCCTTCCTGGTAATAGGGTGATACTTTCGGAATCCCGGTTAAAACTACTCATTCACCGGCTCCTTACAATACCACAAACTGGTAAGCAAAGCCCTTTTCGGGGCGGCAAGTGCAGATTATCATCTTTTCGGGTGCACGGGCACTGCTGAAGTGGATTCAATATAGTAAAAAAAATAAATTATCCAAAGAATAAAGTATAAGTGGTTGTCTGGCAGTTAACTACCACTCCCGGGGTATTGCTCAAGTGCATTAATAAATGTATATATGCAGGAAAATCGTATCTACATGACTGATCTTACCCTCTCCTTTCAGCTTATCTGCTTCAGCGATATCAAGGCAGCCACACTCAGCACGGCCTCCATCCCGCGTGATCAGCTGCACCGGCGTATGCTCGTGGGCAGAACCAGCAAGGGCAATTATGTAAAAATGTTTGTGCTTTCGGGCCCCGATATGCGTATCGGGCAGCTGGTGGTATACAATCCTACCGGCTGTATTATCAAAACAGCCACCGAACTGCTGATTCACGCGAATAAACAATTCAACCTCGACACGGCTGCCGAAACCACTACGGATGCAGATCTTTTGTGGCAGATGCCTGCATCGGGCGATGGATTCCTGGTATTGAAGGGTGGCACCAGCTTGTATGCCTATCCCGATTATGATACTGCCAATATCAGTGCGCTCAAAGCCGCTGTTTACCAGAGCGGCAAAATTGCCGGTAGCTGGCTGAACTACCAGCTTATCTTTTGCAGAACCACCGCCGGCAATTATGCCCGGCTGCTTTGTTCATCCGGCACTAATCTTACCCTCATTAATATGTCGGTATACAACAGCAACGGCACCCTTGTTACCCATAAAAACAGTCTGGCACTAACCCCCGGCTCCAGTATCGACCTGGATACCGGCAACCTTACCACCAGCAACAGGGACCTTTGGTGGCACGGTCCGGTGGCGGGTGAGTATATACTGGAAACCTGTGGCAGTGCGGCGCTCTCTTTCAGTTCGTATTTCAGCTTACAGAAATACCATGCATTGCTGGCCCTCCCTGCCATCAAAAATGCATTGGTGATCACCGGGAGTACTAACCGGGATTACGATAGCTGGACCATGGCCGAAAAGTACCTGCTCCGCGAGTTCATTTACCTGCTGCAAACCAACCGGAGCCTGCCCATCAGCGGCCCTCCCGAACTTACTGCGGATAATTATATGAGTAATTGTGATGCGCTTAAAATTTACCTGGCCCATGCAGCCCATAGTCTCTGGGTGGATGCCAATAATAAAGTGGGCTGGTTGCTGAGCGGAGCCGGCGCCGATCATCTTACTTATCTTTTTGACATGCGGAAACTGCTGGCTTATTCGGCCACCTATGGTTACTATTTCAGCGGGGAGGTAATGGGCGACGTAACCGACTGGTCGCCGATGATATCCTATAACTTTCTTCAAAGCAATGGTTTTATCAAAGCGGATAAATGGGAAACCATCAAAGCGCTGGCCAGCTGGAGCCGGGCCAACCTTTTGCACATGGAGGGTCCGGAGTATGATGGCAACGGCCCTTTTGCTACAGAGCAGGATCAGTTACAGTATTATTTTAATTACCGCGGAATGCCGCCGGTAGATAAAATGATTTCGCCCACCGGGAATGGAAAACACCTGACCACTGGCTGCTGGGGCACAGACGGGTTCCTGGCGGCGGTACTGCGTTCGGTGAACATACCGGTTAAGCATGGCCGTTCGGTTTTTGGAACCGCAGTGCACAGCCGGGCCGAATTTTTTACCGAAGGGAAGAACCTGCTTCATGGCGATGACCTTTACAATGCCTGGATACGGCTGGGCATCAACAATGTTCCCATCGAAAAAATATTTGTGGATGATTCTTCGATGCACAGTCTCGTGGATGCCCCCAGCCCCCTGCCCGGTAAAACAGCCGGTGAAACATCCGGTTATAACCATACAAAAAGACTGATTGCGCTGGCGATAACGTATAAAACCAATTACCTGCTCTGGTTGCGTTGCCTGGATATCAGCATGGGCGCCAGTTTGCAGAATTCAAAACTGTGGAAAGAACTGCACGATTATTATTCCGACGCGGAGATCAGCGCCACTATTACTGTATGCAATAACGCAATTGCGGCCATCCCAGGCGGATGCCCGGTAATCTATAATACCTGACCCGGGCTGATTTTACTGGTACTTTAAATAAATACGGGGCCTGCAATGCAGGCCCCGCTTATCTGATACAATTTTTCTGATCAGCTTTTTTTCATCAGGCCCATAACAGAACCGATCACAGCCAGGATACCACCTGCCATCATCATCCAGATTCCCATTTCGGGTTTGGCTCCGTTTGAATTGGCATCATTCATATAAACAAAAGAGAGGCCGGCTACCACCAGGCCGAGCAACAGACTTACAATATTAAGCCAGCGTTTACCCATGAATCCCATCAGCGCAATGATCACCCCCACCGCTATAAAGAAATAAGCGACGCCGCTGCGGCTTTGTAACATCGTTGCCGAGAGCCCCAGCACAGAAAGAAAAGGAAGAAATGGCGAAACAATGGTTAATACCCCGCCCGCAATCGTTAAGTACTTTTTCATTACAATAAGTTTTGGTTCGGCATAAACATAACACCAAGATTCGGATTATACAAGTACCGGCCCGACCGTTGTGGATAAATTAAGCGATGCCCGGCGGGCAGCTCCTTTCTCTCCGGTTGAAATTGATATCAGGCGGCTGCCGAAAAAATTGTTACTTTGATTTACCTAAAAATGATCCCATGCGCCTACCGTTTCCTTTCGTATCCCTCCTGCTTGTCCTTGCACTCCTCAGCAACACTCCTGCAGCAAAGGCTCAGGGCGACAGTGTAACCTACCTGTTGCACAAATTTGCTCAGGCCATTGGTAAGGAAACCTGTTACCGGAAAGATTCTGCCGGCATCATTGAATACGATATACGCTTCAAGTTTACCGACAGGGGGAGCCCCGTACCCCTGAATGCCCTGCTGCGGATGAACCGGCAATACGAACCCATCAGCCTCTTTATCAAAGGAAGCACTTCCCGCTTCTCCACCATTAATGATACTGTTTCGATAGCAGATGGGATGGCGCATAATAAAGTGGATGATTCCCTCTTCACCAATAAATTTGTGGCCCCGATGTTTACCGTGGCCGGTTATGCGCCCGGCACGGTGCAGATGGCCCTGCTGCAGTACTGGCGTTCACATCAGCGGCCGGCAATCATTAACACCCTGCCCACAGGCACGGTAAAAATTACTGCCGATGGCAAAGACACCCTGCATACGGATGGTAAGGCCATTGTGCTGGAGCGCTTTGCGCTTTCGGGTTTGATATGGGGCAATGAACTGGTATGGACCGACACACAGGGAAATTTATTCTGCCTGATCACCAATGATGCCGAAGGGGATAAACTGGAAATTATGCTGGAGCCCTTTGAAAACCTGCTCCCCGAAATGTTATCCCGTGGCGCCCTTTACGGATTGCGCTTATTTAACAATGCTTCGGTAATGAAACCGGCGCAGGCTGGCAATAAGCTCGCCATTACGGGTGGTACCGTTCTGGATGTAAAAACGGGTAAAACGGCCTCCAACCAGGTACTACTGATCAATAACGGGATGATCAGCCAGGCAGGCCCTGCCGGCAGTATCTCTATCCCCGCCGGCTACCGCATCATTCATGCCGAAGGTAAAACCATTCTTCCCGGCCTCTGGGATATGCATGCGCATTTTGAACAGGCCGAATGGGGACCCGCCTATCTCGCCGCCGGCGTTACCACAGTAAGAGATTGCGGCAATGAGTTTGTATACATCAATGCCATCAAAAAAGCGATTGATGAACAGGGAGGCATCGGACCGCATATCATCAAGGCCGGTATTATTGACGGCCCCGGTGCGATGGGATTAGGTATCGTAAGGGCTACTACCGATGAGGAAGCCATCAGGGCTGTGCGTCTTTATAAAGACAATGGATTTGAACAGATCAAAATATACAGCTCGGTAAAACCCCATACCGTGAAAGTGATCAGTGATGAGGCCCACCGGCTGGGCTTAACCGTAACCGGGCATATCCCCATGGGCATGAACATCCTTCAGGGAATCGACTCGGGGATGGACCAGGTAAACCACCTGCAGTATGTTTACTCGGTTATGAAAAGGAATAAAGACCGCTCTGTGGATCTGGCCGACAGCATGAGTATCCGTGCATTCGATAAAATCAGGGCATCCAATATGGTGATCGACCCCACGATGGGCGTTTTTGAAATGATATTCCGGAATGTGAAAGAACCCATCACGCAACTGGAACCGGCTTTTTACAGCTTGCCTCAACCCCTGCAGGTATTGTTTAAAAATTCGGGCAGCGACCCCGAAACAGCCGAGAAGCTGAAGCCCATGTTTGCAGCCTATTTCCAGCTCATCAAAGCCCTGCACGATAAAGGGATCACCATTGTGGCCGGTACCGATATGGGATTCCCGGGCTATAGTCTTGCCAGGGAACTGGAACTCTATGTACAGGCCGGATTAACGCCCGCCGAAGCCATTCAAACGGCCACGATCATTCCGGCAAGAGTAATGAAAAAAGATGATCAGTACGGCAGTCTGGAAGCCGGTAAAAAAGCCGATCTTATTATTGTTGATGGTGATCCGCTGAAAAATATCCGCGAAATACGCAAAGTGCAATGGGTGGTGAAAGAGGGTACTGTCTACGACCCGGCACTGCTGCACCGGATGGTGGGATTTGAGAAATAAAGAATGCGGATGGCTATGCGTTGCTGGTTACTGGTTCGAAGCGGCCAGCAATCATCCATGCCCCCATTTCCCGAGTTCTTTCCGGCGCAAAACAATCTGCCCCAAATGATAGGCATCATGCTGGAGGCAGCCCAGTATCAGCTGGTAATAAGTCTGGCCCTCTTTGGGCGAAGGCTTATCCAGGTTTTCTTCCCTGAAATTATTTATGGCATTGCGCAGCAGATGATAGGCCGCTTCAAAATCGTGCAGGGCCTGGCGCCAGTTTTTTTCATCCAGTTCAGCCGGTAGCAGGAAATCTGCAAATGGCGGCGGGTTATCGCTTCCGGTAAGACGGTTCACTACCCGGGTGCGCCAATACGTGATATGCGACACGAGTTGCCAGATACTGTTATTGGTTCCGCCTGTTCCGGCGGCGGCAACAGCAGCATCCACTTCCTGCAGGGCATCCTTAAAATTTACACCGATCCAGCAATCACCATGCTCCAGATCGGCAAATAGTTTTAGTATGCGGTTTATCTCAATACCCATATTTTTGCGACGGTGTTTGAGTTGAATACGAGATATGGTATCCTGGTTGCCGGATCATCATCTGCTAACAGGTATCTGGCATCCGGTATCCGGTACCCTGGATCCGTTTCAAATTTACAATTTTTATCATCAACTCTGATCAACCCAACGACTTGCTATGAATATCGAATTCAATAAAAACGAAGACGCCATGAAACTGGCCTGGAGCCAGGTGCGGCAACAGCTTGAAAAAATTTATGAAGGCGGGGGCCGCAAAGCGGCCGAAGCCCAGAAAGAGCGGAAAAAGCTGACCGCCCGTGAACGCATCAGCTATCTCTGCGACAGCGATAAACCCTTCCTCGAACTGGGAGCCTTCGCCGGCTTTGAGATGTATGCCGAACAGGGCGGCTGCCCGGCCGGTGGTACAGTAAGCGGTATCGGCTATGTGAGCGGACGCCAGTGCATGATCGTGGCGAACGATCAAACCGTAAAAGCGGGAGCCTGGTTTCCCATCACCGGGAAAAAGAACCTGCGGATGCAGGAAATCGCCATGGAAAACCGCTTACCGGTAATCTACCTGGTAGACAGCGCCGGGGTGTACCTGCCCATGCAGGATGAAATATTTCCGGATAAAGAACATTTCGGACGCATCTTCCGCAATAATGCCCGGATGAGCGCCATGGGCATCACCCAGATTGCTGCCGTAATGGGCGCCTGTGTGGCCGGTGGCGCCTACCTGCCCATCATGAGCGATGAAACCCTGATGGTGGAAGGCAATGGTTCCATCTTCCTGGCTGGTCCCTACCTGGTAAAAGCTGCCATCGGTGAAGAGATTGATGCAGAAACCCTCGGCGGTGCCGAAACCCATAATGCCATCAGCGGTATTGCCGATTATAAATTTGCCACCGAGCAGGAATGCCTCGACCAGGTGAAAAAAATTATCGGTAAACTCGGACATACACCCGGGGCCGGATACAGCCGCATCCCTGCCAAAGCCCCGGCCCGACAGGAAAGCGATATATATGGTATCATGAGTGCCGGCAACAGCAAACCCTATAATGTGGCGGAGATGATCGAATGCATGGTTGATGCCGGCAGCTTTGAGCAATACAAGGAAGAGTATGGCAAAACCATCGTGTGTGGCTATGCCCGTGTGGAAGGCTGGGCTGTTGGCATTGTAGCTAACCAGCGCCTCATCGTAAAAAACAAAAAAGGCGAAATGCAGATGGGCGGCGTAATTTATAACGACAGTGCCGATAAAGCCGCCCGTTTTATCATGAATTGCAACCAGAAAAAAATACCCCTGGTGTTTCTCCAGGATGTAACCGGCTTCATGGTGGGCAGTCGCAGCGAACACGCCGGCATCATTAAAGACGGCGCCAAGCTGGTGAATGCCGTTGCCAACTCGGTGGTGCCCAAGATCACCATTATTACCGGCAACTCATACGGTGCCGGCAATTATGCCATGTGCGGCAAAGCCTATGATCCCCGCTTTATCTTTGCCTGGCCCACCGCCCGGATTGCTGTAATGGGGGGCGAACAGGCGGCCAGGACGATGTTGCAGATACAGGTGGCCACCCTGAAAAAGAAGGGAGAAAATATCACGCCGGAGGATGAGCAACGCCTCCTGCAGGAATTGATTCAGCGCTATGATGCACAAACCACCCCTTTTTATGCGGCGGCCCGGCTTTGGGTGGATGCCATCATCGACCCCGGTACCACCCGGCGCACGATTGCCGAATGCCTTGCAGCTGCTGAGCAAAACCCGGATATACCGGAATTTAAAACCGGCGTTTTCCAGGTATAAGCATGTCTGAGATCACGATATATACCGATGGCTCCTCGCGGGGCAATCCCGGACCCGGCGGTTTTGGTACCATCCTGCTATGGGGCCCCCACCGAAAAGAAATCTCACAGGGTTACCGGCTAACCACCAATAACCGTATGGAACTGATGGCGGTTATTGCCGGTCTGCAGCAACTGAAAAAAGATCATCTGCCGGTTACCATCTACTCGGATAGTCAATACGTGGTGAAAGCTATTGAAGAAGGCTGGCTGCAGAACTGGATACGGACTGATTTCAAAGGAGGTAAAAAAAATAAAGACCTCTGGACACTCTATTTCCAGCTCTCCCAAAAGTTCAGGATCAAATTGAAATGGGTGAAGGGCCATGCCAATAACCCCTTTAATAACCGTTGCGATGAACTGGCAACTGCCGCCGCAGATGGAAATAACTTACTGATTGACAGTGGATACGAAACTTCTTCTCATTAAAAAATCCGGATTATATCCGGATTTTTTAATGTCATATAATGTAGCTTCCGCTAAGCCGCAGCCTTTTTGAAAGCATATGTATTGATCAGGTAATAAGCCCCGAAGAGCACCCCGCTATAAACCAGGTCGGCAGCCAGGCTGATACGCAGAAAGGGTAAACCGGCTGCATAGCATTTAATCAGGCCATCGAAAGTATTGGGGTATAAATGGTACACCTGGTTATCCAGCAGGAATACCGATAAATTAGAAAGCACAAAAAAGAGCAGGGAAGAAAAAACCGCATAACCGGCCACCCTCACAACGCTGATCCTTTTCAACGTGAAGGCAATAATCGTGATGAGGGCAAAGATGCCATAATTGGCTAATTGGCCCCAGCCCCAGAATCCGGGGGCGATATGGAATACTTCGAAAATGAGATCGGACAGGAACATGGAGAAGATGGGCAGTGCAAAAGCCAGTTTCCGGTCTTTAATAACGGCACCGGCAAATACAGCCATACCAATCATCGGACTGAAATTATGCGGATACATGATCACACGGGAAAGTGCGGCAGCCAGTATCAATAAAACGGCCAACAGAACAGAATACAGGTTTTGCTTTTGCATTGTAAAATCTTTGGGCAAAAATAGGCAATTAGCTTTATTTTATCCGTCCATTTTTCCTCAGGATGTTAATTACCGCATTTAGTAAATTTGTGCATGGCCCGGCATAACCAGACAGGTAAAACCGGCGAGGCAATGGCGGCCGGATACTGTACCCTGCAAGGCTTTCGTATTCTGTATCAAAACTGGCGTTTTGGGCGCCTGGAAGTGGATATTATTGCAGAAAAGGGCGGTATCCTTCATTTTATCGAAGTTAAAACCCGCCGCTCCTCCCATTATGGTAATCCTGAAGACAGTGTAACTCCCAAAAAGATCCGGCACCTCATGGAGGCCGCCGAGGAATTCCTGGAACAAAATCCCGGCTGGCAACGCATACAATTTGATGTGCTGGCCATTACGCTCTTACCGGGAAAAAAAGAAGAATACTTTTTTATTGAAGATGTATTTGTGTAGGAATAAAAAGACAAAAGCGAAAAGTTGTTTCAGATCGCACGCTCTGGGTAAGCGTTGCTTTCTCTCTTCTCTGCGGTGAAAAATTCAAAACGGGTCCTCCCTTTCCCTGTCTGCAAGCAACTGGCAAGCTTACCTTTTAACCTTCAGCTCCATCAGCCCCTGCATCTTCTCCACCATTTTATAGGTAGCCGGGCAGTATTCGATGTTCTGTTTGTGCACATGCATATAATCAACCATGCGCCGGCGCGGCAGGTGAGGAAAACCGGCGCAATCGGCAGGACGCACTTCGTAGATAGAGCACTTATTATCACTGAGGTTGAGAAACTGGCAGGGCTGCTTTTTGTTTTGCCAGTCCTTTTCCTTCTTTTCATACACCAGCCACTTATCCATGAAGCCCTCCACCGTCATTCCCAGGTGGGCCGCAATGCGTTTAATATCCGCCCTGGTATACGTGGGGGTCATCGTTTTACAGCAATTGGCACAGGTAAGGCAATCCACTTCCTTCCAAACCTCCGGCTCTACGGCCGCCGTCATCTTATCCAGCCCACGGGGCGGATCCTTTTCCAGTTTGGTAAGAAAACTCCTGAATTTTCTTTTGGAGTACCTGACTTTTTGTTTGAAGGAGCGGAGATTTACAGCCTGCATTGGTAATTGATAACTATTAACGAATTTTAGTCAGCGAAAATAATGTTTTAATACATCCCGCCGCAAAATACCGGGCAAATAATTTACTATGTGGGAACCTTATAAAAAAGGATACAAGGCCTGGCTGCAACTCGAAAAGTCGCTTGCCGATAATTCCGTGGAGGCCTATCTGCGGGATATCGACAAACTTACCGATTACCTGCAGCAGGGGCACCCACTGAAAGCGCCGGCGGATATCGTATTAAAAGACCTGGAGAATTTTGTGAAATGGATCAGTGAACTGGGCATGACGGCCAGCTCCCAGGCCCGGATTATTTCCGGACTGCGCAGCTTTTATCAATACTGCCTTACCGAACAGATCAGTGTTACCGACCCCACCGTTTTACTGGAAGCGCCCAAACTGAAAAGAGCCCTCCCCGATGTGCTGAGCTTTCCCGAGATTGAAAATATCATTGCGCAGATCGACCTCAGCAGTGCCGAGGGCGGCCGCAACAAAGCCATCCTGGAAACCCTTTACAGCTGCGGGCTCCGGGTGAGCGAGCTGGTGAACCTGCGCATCAGCTGCCTGTACCTGGATATCGGCTTTATCCGGGTGATTGGTAAGGGCGATAAGGAGCGGCTGGTGCCCATCGGCAGCGAAGCCATCAAATACATCAACATTTATAAAAACAATATCCGGGTGCATGTACCCATCCAGCCGGGCGAAGACGATATCCTCTTCCTCAACCGGCGGGGACGCCGCCTCACCCGCGTGATGATCTTCCTGGTGATTAAGGAACTGGCCCGCAAGGCCGGCATCAGCAAGAACATCTCTCCCCATACTTTCCGCCACTCCTTTGCCACCCACCTGGTGGAGGGGGGCGCCGATCTGCGGGCCGTACAGGAAATGCTGGGGCACGAGAGCATTACCACAACCGAAATTTATACCCATCTCGACCGTGAATACCTCCGCAGTACCCTGCACCAGTTTCACCCGGCTTTTAAGACATCCTGAAAATTAGTGCATAAAAAACCGGCCCGTTGCTCCTGCTTTTTGTTAAACACTTAAGGTAGCGAACGGTGCCGGCATTTAACACTAAACCTATTGAACTATGAAACTGCCCGTTTGAATAATCGTCCCTTGCTCCGACAACAGGTTGCAATAACAGATGCCGGAAGACCAGGCTTTATCACAGATAAAGCGGATGGGTTGATTTTTGGTTTGCTTATTTAATTGCTTTTCCATTAATAGCTGTCCGATAGAGTTGAAAACCCGCAGCAGTCCCGTCTCCGGCACATTTCCTGAAATTTTTAATGTAATGACCCCTCCTCTTTGTACCGGGTTGGGATAGATTGCAAGTTTTACCAATGACGGATTTTTATGCAAGGAATCTGCCGGAGAAGGCTTGAAAACATTTTTTACAAAAGTGGTACACGTAGTGATCAAACTGCGACACTTAATCCACCCGTAATCGGTCACTTTTACCGTGTCGAGCGTTTTTATTTTCCGGGAAATGCTTTTTTTTGTGGTGATGAGGATAGCACCATTGCTTCCCGCTTTACCAAACAAAGCACTGGCAGCCGGCCCCTGCAACACTTCTACGCTGTCGATATCTTCAGCACGTATAGTACCGGCATCAGGTACTATAGTGCCGTCTACCACATAAATCGGTTTATTTTTATCTGCAACAGCACTTACAGCTCCCATTCTGATGACAGGCAGCTTCGTATCGGGTTGGGGCTGGATTGGTTGTACAGGAATCTTCTTCAAAAAAACATCCCAGCCGCCTTTGCGTTCTTCAAATTCATCTCCGGTTAAACTGAATTCATTGGTCTCATAGCCCGGCATGTTTACCCGGATAGCATAATTATCATCCTTTTTTACCCGTTTGATTTTAAACCGGCCACGTGCATCCGATTCATCTGAAGGAAGCGGGGGTTCATTATTTTTCTGTATTATAAACCGGGCCCGGGGAACCGGTTTACCAGTTGTACTGTCCTTTACTGAAAAGACAGCCACATGGTTGCGGATGGGAACGGTGCCAATTGTTTTGCCATCGTAATAATCCGGAGAAGCATTCACCACCACGCCCACCGAAATCCCTCCCAGCATAACAAGTTCGTCTTTTTGGAAATGTGCAATGATATATCGCTGCCCGGCAACAGGTATCTCAATTTGCTTATATCCAACAGTACTGAACACCAGTACTGCGTTAGCGTTTGTCAGAATACTGAATGACCCCTGCTCATTGGCACTCACGCCGGAATGAGTGCCCTTTACATATACTGTTGCATATGGGATTGGGAGATTATTTATATCCACCACTTTTCCGGATACCCGCAGTGGACTGGGATTAACAGCAGTATCCGTTTCCTGCGGCGGCTTTTGGTTTTCCGCCCGGGGATTAACAATTGGCGGCGATACCTTATTTAACTGAACCGGCTGAGCAGCAGCCTGCCGGGTAAACAATAGCAAGGAAGCCATCAGGTAATTCCAGTACCAGTACACCCTCTTTTTTACTGAACCAGGACGTACGATTTCTCTTTCTAATTGTGCTACCGCCAGACGGCCGCAGATTTTTTGCTGCTGGTGACGGGAAAGGTAATCCAGTATTTCGGTATCCGTCATCCTGCTGAAATCAATCACTTCTTTGGCGCAGGCCTGGCAGAAACGTCCCTGTTCGGTGGGTGTCATTTTCTGCCATTGTTCCTGGCAGGGTTCCGGTATGGTTAATATTGCTTTCTGCATAGGTTGTGTTGTTGGTGGGGTTGAATTAAAAACGGGTAAGGGTGAACCGCCTGTTGATTATTTCACTGCCGAAAGATCATTCTCTGCCTCCGGGTCGTTTTCAGGATCGGTCTGCGTGCGGCGTTTGATGCGTTTGGCATAGGTATGCGCCTTCCGGACCAGGTCTACAAATTCCTTCCGGTAGCCTTCCTTATCTTCTCCCAGGGCATTGCCTGCCAGCGATATCACATCTTTATAGGAGGCCTGCTGGGCAAAAGCCGAATTGCGGAGCAGCATCCCAAATTCGGCCACAGCAGCAGCAAAACGGTAATTGGCAGAAGTGGTATTGATGCCACTGTGCGGATCTTTCACTGCTACTTCCATCAGGCTGCTCGTATCTCCATCGGGTTGTTTGTAACGGAGTTTCACCGTCATCAGTTCTGAACGGAAAGCGGCAGCCGGAAATGTTGCTTCGGGTTGATACTTCAGGGAATCTGTTTTGCGGAGAAATCCGGATTCCACTCCGGCCGGAATGATCTCATACAAGGCAGTAACCGTATGCCCGCTGCCCAGTTCGCCGGCATCTTTTTTATCATCATTAAAATCTTCTTTGGCCAGCATACGGTTTTCGTAGCCGATCAGACGGTAACCGTTTACAAGTGCCGGATTAAATTCAATCTGCAGCTTCACATCTTTGGCGATAGTAAAGAGGGTGCCGCCAAATTCGCTGACCAGCACTTTTTTTGCTTCGCTTAACTGATCGATATAAGCATGATTGCCATTGCCTTTATCCGCCAGCTTTTGCATTTTGGCATCCTGGTAATTACCGGTGCCAAAACCTAGCACGGTTAAGAATACACCGGATGCTCTCTCTTTTTCAATCAGGCGCTCCAGTTCATCATCACTGCTCATGCCTACATTGAAATCGCCATCCGTACAAAGTATCACCCGGTTATTACCGCCTTTGATAAAATTATCTTTTGCGGTTTTATAAGCCAGCTGGATACCGGCACCACCGGCAGTGGAGCCCCCTGCTTCCAGTGCATCAATCGCCGCTTTGATCTGCTGCTTTTGAAGACCATTGGTGGCGGGCAATACCAGTCCGGCATTGCCAGCATACACGCAAAGGCTCACTTTATCCTGCTCCCGCAGCTGATCCACCAGCAGTTTCAGCGATTGTTTCAGCAGGGGTAATTTATCCCCGCTCCACATCGATCCTGAAACATCAATCAGGAAAACAATATTACCGGCGGGTAATTGTTCCGTTGGGATGATCTTTCCCTGCAAGCCAATCAGGGCCAGGCGATGCTGCGGATTCCAGGGGCAGCTGCTGATTTCGGTATTAACCGAGAAGGGCTCTTTGCCCAGGGGTTGCGGGTATTGGTACTTAAAATAATTCACCATTTCTTCAATGCGTACGGCGCCGGCCGGGGGCAATTGCCCGGCAGTAAGCATGCGGCGGATATTGCTGTAAGAAGCGGCATCCACATCTATAGAGAAGGTGGAAAGAGGGTTATCCTTTGCTTTGAGGAAGGCATTTTCGGTGATATAATCATATCCCTCCCGGTTGAACCCGCCATTGGCTGCCGGTGAATTATTAACGGTTGTCTTTACAGTACTGTTCAAAATCGTTGCACCGGACATTCGACCGGCTGGCACCTCCGGCCCCAGCGCTTTTGTGCCGGAAGAAACCGACCGTGCCCGTTTTGAACTGAATGCGCTTGTCACCACTACTTCTTTCAATTCTGATGTGGCAGAATTTTTCTCCAATACTATATTAAGGCTGGTGAGGCCCGCCACATTTATTTCTTTGGTGAGATAGCCGGGGGCACTGAAAACAAGCACATCATTTTCCTTCACCCGGATCGAATACAGCCCTTTGGCATCGGCCGATACCCCGCTTCGGGTGCCTTTAATGGCGACCGTCGCAAAAGGAATGTCTGCTCCATCTTTATCAGTTATCTTACCGGAAAGGATTTTATCGGAGGGTACTGTGAAGGCCAGTAAAGCGAATACCATTACGGCCATCGAAAGGATTATCTTCTGCATAAACATCGTTTACACAGTGGATGCATTTTTTGGCGGCATTACACAAGTACAATAAAAAATTGAAGCAGAAAGAAAGAATACCGGGAAGAAGGGCTGCTTATCCATGCAGCGGAGAAGAGGAGAATTTATTTTCCTTCCAGCAACACATCTGCATTACTGAAATTGACAGGATTACCCGGACTCGTATTGGTGAGTTTTTTGCGGTAATTTTTGAAGAGGCTCTGCCAGCGGAGTTCCAGCACACCCAGCACCCCTTCTTTGATAATACCCTTATTCATTTTACTGTTGCCCAGTTTGCGGTCGATGAACGTGATGGGTACTTCCTGGATGCGGAATCCCAGTTTCCAGGCGGCAAACTTCATTTCGATCTGGAAAGCATAGCCCACAAAGCTGATGGCGTCAAAGTTGATGGCTTCCAGGGCTTCGCGGCGGTAGCAAACGAAGCCGGCGGTGGGATCTTTCACCGGCATCCAGGTAATGAGGCGGGTATACAGCGAAGCCCCCTTGGAAAGCAGGATACGGTTGGCCGGCCAGTTCTCCACAGCCCCTCCTTTTACATAGCGGGAGCCAACGGCCACATCCGCGCCACCGGCGCAGGCCTGGTAAAGACGATCCAGGTCGTTGGGATTGTGCGAGAAATCGGCGTCCATTTCAAAAATGAACTTATACCCTTTATCAATCGCCCATTTGAAACCATGTATATACGCGGTACCGAGACCCAGTTTACCCATACGGGATTCCAGGAATAACTGCCCGGGATATCTGGCGAATAATGATTTTACGATTCCGGCTGTTCCATCAGGTGAATTATCATCGATGATAAGAATATGGTATTCTTTATCGCAGCCAAAAACAGCGTCAATGATATTGACAATGTTTTCCTTTTCGTTATAAGTGGGTATAATGACGAGTTTGTCCAACTATACTGCCGGTTTACGCTATTCAAATGTACGATAAATAACGTAAAGCCATATACACATGTTGTTGACAGCCCCTATTTAATTGTTCTTTAACAGGGTGCGATTGAAAAGCTCGGTGAGTTTTTGTTTGGTGTGGAGGGGAAAATCACCCCGCATCATCCAGTCGTAATATTGCGGTTCGGCTTTCAGCACATCGGCAACGGCTTTGCCTTTGTGTTTGCCGAAGTTGAATATTTCCACGCCTTTATCATCATAGCCAAAGCGGCGGGCATAATCGATAATTTTTTCTTCCCCGATCACACCGAGGATCGAATCCACCGAATTGCCCAGCTGGGCATAGCGGTCGAGTTGTGCCATAAACACATCGATGGTGGCTTCGATATCGGCTTCGGCGCTGTGCGCATCCACGAGTTCCTTGTTGCAGAAAAATTTATACGCGGCACTGAGGGTGCGGGGCTCCATGGTATAAAAGATGTGCTGCACATCAATCATTTTCCGGGCACTGAGATCCACATCCAGCCCACTGCGCAAAAATTCTTCCATCAGCATAGGGATATCGAAACGGTTGCTGTTATAACCACCGAGGTCGCAGTTTTCGATAAACATTTTTATTTCATTAGCCACCTGTTTAAAAGTGGGTGCATTGGCCACCATTTCATCGGTGATGCCATGGATATCGCTGGCCACGGCGGGTATGGGGATCTGGGGGTTCAGGATCTTTCGCTTGTTCTGCCGGCTGCCGTCGGGCATCAGTTTCACAATGGCGATTTCTACAATTCTGTCGGAGGAAAGATTGACACCGGTAGTTTCCAGGTCAATAAAAGCAATAGGCCTTGTCAGGGTTAACATGTCAGGTTCAGAGGTTTATGGGTGGTTAAATACATGCTACGTGAGCAGATAAGGTTTTTATCAAATATCAAGCCAGTTTTTTCGTTACTAAGATACTATGCAAATGGATTTCTCCGTTTACCGGCTGTAAATTACCTTTGCCTTTAAACCAGATTACTATATAATAACCACCCAAACGTAAACAATGAAAAAGTTAGCATTAATCCTGGTCATCGTAACAGCAGTTGCGACAATATTCAGCAGTTGCACCACCAGCCGTAAATCCGGTTGCCCGATGACGGAGAAAATCATTCATTAACAGGCATTTATGAACTGGAGACAACTTGATTCACCGGATCAGTTAGCTATTATAAAAGAAGAATCCAAATCAAGACCGCAGGTTATTTTCAAACACAGCACCCGTTGTTCTATCAGCAGTGTGGCCAAAAACCGGCTTGAAAAAGCTGAAATACCAGCCCATATTGATTTTTATCTGCTCGACCTTTTACGATACCGGCAGGTGTCAGACCAGGTGTCTGCCGAGTTTTCTGTTTTCCACGAATCACCTCAGGTACTGCTTATCAGGGAAGGAGAATGCATTTTTGATGAAAGTCATGGCGCCATCAGCATGGAAGAATTGATTGAGCAGGCGCAAATGAATTGAATATGTAGTAATAGTACTACGCAACTTGCAAGCATCAGTAAGTTACATCCAAGCGGTATGCTCCTGTATTACGAGTCATTGTTGCTCAGCTGATTCCGTTTCATATCACCGGCGCATATTCCGGCACCAGCCGCTTCATCACGATCCAGCCAAGCAGGTAGGCTACTGCACATATGGAGAAGATGATGAAATAACCGGCATCAATTCCCTGGAATCCCAAGAAATTCATATGCGCTTCTTTTGCATAATCAAATAAAGCGCCCGAACCTTTATTAATAAGGAAAGAACCCAGTCCGCCGGCCATCCCCCCGATACCCGTAACCGTGGCAATTGCCGATTTGGGGAACATATCCCCCACCGTTGAAAAAATATTGGCCGACCACGACTGGTGGGCCGCTCCGGCAATGCCGATGATCAGCACAGGAATCCATACCGAATAATGGCCCATCGGCTGCGCCAGTAAGGCCAGCAAGGGGAAGAAGGCAAAAATGAGCATGGCTTTCATCCGCCCGGCATAGGGATTCATTTTTTTCTTTTCAACAAAATAGGTGGGCAGCCAGCCGCCAACTATGGACACCAGGGTGATGGTATATAATACAAATAAGTGCGGCCGGCTCTGTATCGAATCCAGCTGATGTACGTCTTTCAGGTAAGCGGGAGTCCAGAAAAGATAAAACCACCATACCCCATCTGTCATAAACTTCCCAAAAGCGAAGGCCCAGGTTTGTTTGTACCGGAAAACCCTGCCCCAGGAAATTCCTGCAACTGCTGTACCGGTTGCGGCGGCAGCAACGGCATCTGTTTCATCTCCGTGAATATAGGCCAGTTCGGCAGCATTTACAGCCGGGTTCGCCTCCGGTTTTTTATAAAGAAAGATCCAGCAGCCCATCCAGATAAATCCCACAGCACCGATGATGATAAAGGCCATCTCCCATCCATAGGCTTTGGCAATAACGGGGATGGTTACCGGTGCGGCCATAGCGCCTACCGTAGCGCCAGCATTAAAAATGCTGGTAGCAAAACCCCTGGCTTTTTTAGGAAAATATTCGGCCGTGGCTTTGATAGCAGCAGGAAAATTTCCGGCTTCGCCCAGGGCAAGGATAATACGGGCAAAGATGAAAAGCATTACACTGATGCTGCTGATTTTGGCCACATCATCCACCACCGCAATCGCCTGTTTGGCCCCGCTGAAACTGAAAGCCCAGTGACCGGTTGCTATGCCCGCTGTAGCAATTCCGCAGTATGCATGAAGGCAGGCCCCCACCGACCAGATGCCGATGGCCCAGAGAAAACCTTTGCGGGTATCCAGCCAGTCGACGAAGCGCCCCGCAACTAACATGGAAACAGCATAGGCCAGCGAAAATATCGCAGTAATGGTGCCGTAATCGTTGTTATTCCAATGAAATTCGGGAACGATAAAATCTTTCCAGGTAAGCGACAATACCTGCCTGTCGAGATAGTTAATTGTAGTGGCGAAAAAAAGCAAAGAGCAGATCACCCACCGGTAATTGGTTTTTTTTCCTTCCATATAGCAAGCTTGTATTGGTTATCAGGAACGGATTGACTGAATCAGTTCCAGCACATTCCGCGTATCCGTTTCAATGGCGGTATAGTTTTTATCTTCCATCAGTTTTTTGCTGATGAGTTTGCTGCCCATCCCCACCGCACAAACACCGGCCTTAAACCATCCCTCTATATTCTCCCGGGTGGTATCCACGCCGCCGGTGGGCATGAATAATAATCTGGGGAAAATATCCTTTATACTGCCGAGGTATCTGGGGCCAAGCATATCGCCGGGAAATAGTTTGATAAACCCGATGCCGGCATTCTCTGCGGCAATAATTTCGGAGGGTGTCATACAGCCGGGAGCATAAAAAATATCATTGGCAATGGCATGTGCTGCCACATCCGGAACAAAACCCGGACTCACGAGGAAATCGGCGCCGGCAGCCAGGTAATCCCTGGCCTGTTGCAGGTTTTTAATGGTGCCCACCCCCAGCGACAGGCCGGGCATTTCTGCATTGCGCAGCGCCACCATTTTTTTAAAATTATTGAGAGCAGCCTCGCCACGATTGGTGTATTCTATGGCTTTTACGCCGGCCCGGAAAACAGCCCTGAGCACTTCCATGCTTACCGTTTCATCCGGATTAAAATAAAGGGGCAGTATACCTTGTGCTGTAATGAGATTGGTTATGCTTTGAATATTGTTCATGTTGATTTTTTTGAATGATACAGGGTTGCCTTCCGCCAACCGTACAAGCCGCCGGCTTTATATTTTCACTTTTATCACCAGTTTTTTTATTTCGCCTTCGCCAATCATGGGAGCGTGCACGTCTTCCGGGAAAAAGATCACAAACTGGCCGTCGCTGAGCTCAAAGAAGGTATCCGGCTGCTCATGGTAAAGCTGTACATCTTTTTCCGGGTTATAGGGTCCGTTCGCTGTAACACAGTGCTGCCTTGGTTTCCACCCGATCCGTTCCCGGCCTTTGATACAAAGCTGGATATCGATATGGCGGTCGTGGCATTCAAACTTCGCAACGGAAGCTTCGGCTGTTACACCGGGTTTGTTTGAAAAAATGGCTTTCAGGTTTTCACCGTCAATGTCATATTTACCCATTTCGATGGTATCAAGACTGGTGGAGCGTATGTATTCAAATGCCGCTTTGAACAGGGGATGCACCGAAAAATATTTATCGGCATTGCGGATGGTATCGATGATCATGTTTCGTTTAATTTATCAGATTTTCCAGGTTGTTAATTCCTGCCTTTTTCTTCTTCCTTACCGCTGTACCCGTCCGCTGCCATCTCCTTTCATCAGGTCTTTCACTTCGCTGAGGGTGGCATGGTTCAGATCGCCGGGTATGGTATGTTTTAAGGCACTGGCAGCCACACCAAATTCAGCGGCTTCGCCCATGGGCATGCCGGTAACGAGTCCGTAGATAAATCCACTGGCAAACGAATCGCCACTGCCCACCCTGTCTACAATGCGCACTTCATATTTTCTGGTATGATAAAATTCGTTGCCATCGTACACAAGCGCACTCCATCCGTTATCGCTGGCGCTATAGCTTTCGCGTAAGGAAGAGGCGATGTATTTGAAACCGAATTTCTCTTTCATCTGGCGGAATACATCTTTGAATCCCTCCAGGTTCAGTTCTCCTTTTGTTACATCGGTATCTTTTGCCTTAAAGCCTAATGTAGTATCGGCGTCTTCTTCATTGCCGATGCAGACATCCACATACCTGCAGAGATTGGTCATTACCTCGCGGGCTTTCTCCTTCGTCCATAATTTTTTCCGGTAATTAAGGTCGATGCTGGTGGTGATACCCCTGGCCCGGGCGGCTTTCAGGGCGGCTTCGGTGAGGGCTGCGGCCTTATCACTCAGCGCCGGTGTAATGCCCGTGGTATGAAACCATACGGCTCCGTCGAGAATTTTATCGAAATCAAATTCGCTGATATCCACATCGGCAATGGAGGCGCCGGCCCGGTCGTACACCACCTGCGAGGCCCGCATGGAAGCGCCGGTTTCGAGGAAATAAATCCCGAGTCGATCGCCGCCCCGTACAATGAACTGTGTATCCACCCCGTAGCGGCGGAGGTGGTTGATGGCCGACTGGCCGATGGGATTATTGGGTACCTTGGTTACAAATGTGCCCTGCAACCCGTAATTGCACAGGGCCGCCGATACATTGGCTTCGCCGCCACCGTAGGTAACATCAAAACTGTCGGCTTGTACAAAGCGCCTGAAATCAGGAGTGGATAAACGTAACATGATCTCTCCCAGTGTTACAACTTTCTTGCTCATTATTTTTATTTTATTCGTTTGTTATTTAAAATCGAAATAGTTCTTTGCATTGTAATAGCAGATATCCTGAACAATCTTCCCGATATGTTCAATATCATTGGGCAGTTCGCCGTTTTCGATCTCTTCTCCGAAGAGATTGCAAAGCAGGCGGCGGAAATATTCATGCCGCGGGTAACTCATAAAGCTGCGGCTATCGGTGAGCATACCCACGAAACGGCTCAGCAGACCCATATTGGATAAGGCATTGAGCTGGCGGATCATACCATCTTTCTGATCGAGGAACCACCAGGCCGAACCAAACTGCACTTTACCTGCCACCGAGCCATCATTGAAATTACCGATCATAGTTGCCATGAGCTCGTTATCGGCGGGGTTAAGATTGTAAATAATGGTTTTTGCCAACTGGTCATCCCGGTCGAGCTTATCGAGGAATTTTGCGAGGGCCGCTGCCTGCGAAAAATCGCCGATAGAATCCCAGCCGGTATCAGGTCCCAGCGATTGCATCATCCGGGTATTATTGTTACGTAAAGCGCCCAGGTGAAACTGCTGCACCCATCCTTTTTCATGATCCCAGCGGGCAAATTCGAGCAACATGGCCGATTTGAATTTGAGATTTTCTTCGCGGCTGACCGAACGGCCCATGCGCAGTTTATCAAAAATGTGGTTGATTTCGGTTGCCGTAAAATCTTCAGCATATATCTGTTCCAGGCCATGATCGGAGAGGCCGCAGTAATGGATTGAAAAATAATCATGGCGCACCCTGAGGGCATGCAGGTAATCACCATACGCAGTGACAGATAAATTCACCACAGCTTCCAGCTTATCCACGTAAGCATTGAATGCAACAGGATCATCTGCATTCATGGCTTTATCGGGGCGGAAGGCCGGCCGTACGTTGATATCCGTACCGGCGTCCTGCAGTTTCGTATGAAATTCCAGCGAGTCGGCAGGATCATCGGTGGTGCAGAGTACTTCCACTTTCATTTTGCGTAAGAGTTGCTGCACGCTGTAGTCCGGTGTACGCAGCCTGGCCGAGGCAGTTTCATAAATCGACCGGGCAGAGGCCGGATTCAGTATTTCGTGGATATCAAAATAACGCTGCAGTTCCAGGTGTGTCCAGTGATAGAGCGGGTTGCGAACCGTATACGGTACGGTGGCAGCCCATTGTTCAAACTTCTCGTAATCGGATGCATCACCGGTACAGTATTTTTCGGGCACCCCATTGGTACGCATGGCCCTCCATTTATAGTGATCGCCATAAAGCCATATCTGTGTCAGGTTCTGGAAGTTGATGTCATTGGCAATCTGGTCGGGCGGCAGGTGATTATGATAATCGATCACCGGGAGGGGCCGGGCATACTCATGAAACAGCCTTTCTGCTGTTGCATTGCTGAGTAAAAAATCCTCGTCTAAAAATTTCTTCATCGCATTAATCTTAGGGTGTGCCGGCTGCGGTACTTGCTGCCGTACAAGTGTGCGACGCAACGGCTGCCGGGCTATGCACCTGGTTAGTTCAAAAAAATGGCAGTGCCCGAAGGGCCTGCTTTATAATGACACACCGCGTTTCCACGGGATAAAATCATCCTGGTTGAGCAGCACGGCTTTGGGAATAATTTCCCCGCTGGCAGCTTTGATACAATATTCCAGTATCTCCTCTCCCATCTGCTGAATGGTTTTCTCTCCTTCAATCACCGGGCCGGTGTCTATATCAATGATATCATTCATCCGCCGGGTGAGGTTGCTGTTGGTGGATACCTTGATGGTGGGACAAACCGGATTACCCGTTGGCGTTCCCAGTCCGGTGGTGAAAAGGATCAGGGTGGCGCCGCTGGCGGCTTTGCCCGTGGTGGCCTCCACATCATTACCGGGCGTGCAAACCAGGCTGAGACCGGGTTTGGTGGCCCGTTCGGTATAATCGAGCACGTCCACCACCGGGGAGGTTCCTCCCTTGCGGGCGGCCCCGGCGCTCTTCATCGCATCGGTGATCAGCCCGTCTTTGATATTACCGGGAGAAGGATTCATATGAAATCCCGAGCCGGCATTTTCGGCGGCTTTACTGTAGGCCGACATCAGTGAAATAAATTTTTTCGCGGCGGCTGCCTCCATTGTCCGGTCAATGAGATTTTGTTCCACACCACATAATTCGGGAAATTCGGCCAGCAGTACTTTGCCGCCGAGGGCCACCAGCAGGTCGCTGCAATATCCCACGGAGGGATTGGCGGAGATACCGCTGAAACCGTCGCTGCCGCCGCATTTTACGCCGATACATAATTTGCTCAGGGGAGCTGGTTGCCGCCGGATCATATTGGCCCCGATGAGTCCTTCAAAGGTTTTTTTGATGGCATCTGCAATAAGCTGCTCTTCGCCTTGCGATTGCTGCTGTTCAAAAATGAAGAGCGGTTTATCAAAATCAGGGTACAGGTTTTGAAGATCATTCCGGAAATCCTGTACCTGCAGGTTCTGGCAGCCCAGGCTCAGCACCGTCACGCCCGCCACATTGGGATGCGCTGCATAAGCGGCCAGCAATTTACTGAGCACCGCGGCATCCTGGCGGATGCCGCCGCATCCTCCCTGGTGGTTGAGAAATTTAATACCATCAATATTTTTAAAGAGGCGGCTGGTTGGCTGACTGGCAGCAGTTGCCGGCGATAAATCAATCGTATCCAGATTTTCGCCAGCCTGGTAAGCTGCAATCAGCTGGCGGGTATACTGTTTGTATTTGGGGGTAACCGCGTATCCCAGTTCGTTATGCAGCGCTTCTTTGATCACATCCAGGTTACGGTTTTCGCAAAACACGGTGGGGATGAACAACCAGTAGTTGGCCGTACCCACCTCCCCATTGCTCCGGTGATAACCATTGAAATGACGGCCGGCAAATTTTGTCACATCCGGCGCAGTCCAGTCCGGGGCAGCGGCCCGGTAGCTGTATCCGCCGGCTGCATGTTTCAGGTTGGCCGTGGTGAGTAAGCTGCCCGCTGCGATATCAGTCTGGGCCTTGCCCACCATTACCCCGTACATGATTACGGTATCGCCGGCGCTAAGATCATGAACCGGAAATTTATGTTTGGCCGGGATGGCTTCTTTCACGGTGTACAGGGCGCCCTCATACCGCAGTTCCTCCCCGGCAGAAAGATCCGTGAGTGCCACCAGCACATTATCATCGGGATGTACTTTGATCAGTTTTTGTTTCATCAGGCGGTGAGTTTGCTAGAGCGGGCCGGCAGTAAAACCGTTGCCATTCCATGTTCCAGTATTTCTTCCATTTTTTCTTTTACAGCATCGGCGAAGCCGGGTAAACGGCTCAGATCGTATCCCCATAGATTCACATCCTGCAAAACCGCCTGCGGAATAAAGGCCGGTTGCAGCGACTGCCATTTATCATAAAAGTACCAGGCTTGGTCATCGCGGATGGGATAAAATTCACCGGCGGTTTTGCCGAAATAATTTCCATTTTCTTCTTTAACGGCTTTCATAAAAACCAAAAAGGCGGCGAAGCCCAGGGCGATATGTTCGGGTACCCTGTTGAAGAGGGAATAATATTGCTGCAAAACGGGTACCACCCGCATCTTCATTTTAGATGTGTACTGCATGGTGATGCTGAGCCATTGGTGGGCTATCTGCGGATTCCGGAAACGGTCGAGTACATCATCGGCAAAGGCGGCCGCCACAACCGGATCCACTTTTCCCGGAATGGCCCTGGCAATCTCATCCTTCATCAGTCCGCTGATGAAAGCTGCCGTTTGGGGCTCTTCCATCGCCTGTTGCACGGTGTGGCAACCGGCCAGGAAAGCCAGACCGCTGCTGAGGGTATGTGTACCATTGAGCAGGCGCAGCTTCAGTTCCCTGAAAAGGTTAATATCGCCGGCTATCACCACTCCTTTATCTGCTTTGGCAAATGTGAGTATATCGGCTACTTCGTCATTGCCTTCAATCGCCCAAAGCCGGTAGGCCTCACTCATGATCAGTAATTCATCGGTATAGCCGATGCTGTTTTCGATATCATTTTTCTGTTTCTCATCGGGCTTGCCCGGCACGATCCGGTCGACCAGGGTATTGCAGAAATGGTTACAGTTTTCGAGCCAGTCGATAAAGGCTTCATCCAGTCCGTTGAGGTAGGCCAGTTCGGTTACGATGGACTCCAGTTTGGTTCCGTTATCGGTGATCAGTTCGGTGGGGATGATCACCATGCCGCACTGCCGGCTGCCGGCAAATGCTTTATAGCGTTCGTATAAAAATGCCAGTACTTTGCCGGGGAAGGAAACGGGCGGATAGCGGAGGATATCATCATGCACCAGGGTGATACCCACTTCGGTGGTATTGGAAATGATCACCTGCATCTGCGGATTATGCGCACACTCGAGTACTTTATTCCATTCCTGTTTGGCCGAGAGGATGCGGCTGATGGCAGCGCAAACAATATTGGCTTCTTCGGGCTGCCCGTTCATGATACCGCGTACGCAGATGGTGTATAAACTGTCCTGTTTATCGAAAGCGCTGCTGTCGCCCGTTCCGGTGGATTTTACCACAACGATGCGGCCGTTGAAGAGGCCCTGTTTATTGGCTTTATCGATAAAATAATCCGGCAGCCCGCGCAACAACACACCGGTACCAAACTGCAGTACTTTTTCGGGCAGTTCAAACAGGCGTTCATCCGGCAGCTGCACCGAAGGGCTGTTGATATTTTTCAGGTTATATTTTGAAAGCAACATAGGTTATTGTGTTACAGATCAGTCAGGATGTTTCAGTAACCAGGCCGGGTATTCTGTTGCCAGCAGTTTGGCTGGCCAGGTTCCGTACCAGGCATACCCGATTCTCCTTTCATTTTCTATCTCGGCCACCGTTTTCTTTCGCTCGCTGTCGCGCCCCGAAAAGAAAGGTTCATTGGTATTAATATCATAAAAGCGGGCCCAGAGGAAGCCGCCGGTGCTGTCGGGTACCAATACCCTGTCGCGGCCACTGGGTTCATTGGGGGCTACAATATCCACAAATTTGTAGCCGCTAATCTTCACGTTGTCAAACCACTTCACGGCTGCCTTGATGGAGGCTTTCACTTCCGGCGAGGGATCATCGAGGCGCATCAGGAAGCGTACGATACCCACCGATTCCATACCGCTCAGTGATACCAGTTCAAACTTGCGGGCCATTTCGGGCTCAAATGTTTTTGCATTGTATTGGGCACACCAGGCGGTGAGTGCACCTTTTTGTTTAAGCTGTGTTTTGAGTATACAGTTCACCCCTCTTCCTACAGCATTCAGGCATTTATCGTGGTAACTGTTTCCAATCACATCCAGGCCATTCAGCCCGTACACCACATCATACATAATATTGAGTGCATTCACCATGGCATTATCGTTATAGGTGATCTGGCTGCGGTAGCTGCTGAAATCGGGGTAAAATTGCGGCCAGCCGCCATTGGGGTACTGGGCAGTGAGGAGGTAATCCACTCCGTGGCGGGCGGCTTGCAGGTAGTTTTTATTTTGGGTTTGCCTGTAAGCCTTACAGAGGTAGCGGATCTCGCGGGTGGTGGCTTCATTATCAATGGTGGCATCTATACCTGATGCATAGCCCTCCCGCAATTCCCTTTTTTCGGCATCCGTAAGCACGTGTTTATAATCCACTTTATGATCGCCCTGGAAATGCTTGGGCCATCCGCCATTACTGCGCTGGTAGAGAAGCATATTCTCGGCGATGGGATCGGTTTTAACAGCAGCGGCATTGCCATTCAGTTCATCATCCTTACCCGTATCCTTCGCGGGGTTCCACTTAAAATCAAATGTCCAGGGCACCGAAATATCATTTATGCTGATAGCCGGGGGCAGGTTATTGGCCATCCATTTATAATCCCCGCCCTCGCGATGGCAGTTATAATAATACACCCGTTTGCCCCATTGTATGATATTGGGTGGATTGGCTTCCCGCTGGTAAATATCCGCATCAGCCATATTAGCGGCGAACTGGCAGTTCACAAGGTAAAACTGTGCATCCCGGTGATAGCGCCCGAGTTTGAAGCCATCGTCACCGGTAAATTTACAATTCACCAATACTGTACGGGAGGATGTATGCTTGCTGCCGTCGTGCCAGATAGCGGCTTCTTTACTGTGACAGATGAAGCTGCAGCCCTCGGCATAGGCCCACCCCCGCGGACAATAAAAATCCACGCCCCCTTCCATCACGCAGTCTTTGAAATAGAACTGGCCCTCATCGGCATTCCAGGGACTCACGGTATCTCCGCCAAATGCCCGGAAGATGCAATTCCTGACTATCAGCCTTGTGGTGGCAAAAGACCGTAATGCCATCTGGTGCCCGTTTTGTTTTACCAGTTTATAACCCGAGCTGTCGGCCTTGCAACTGATGGTCCGGTCGGCTTTGTTATCAAATCCATAACGGTTGATGAAGGAAATATTTTCGAGACAGATATCACTGCCTTTGAGGTTGATCGTGGCTGTGCCGTAATCATCATTATTGCTGCAACGCCATTCATCACGGGCCTCGGCGATACTGATGATGGTAGAAGCCGCACTTTCGCCCTTCAGGGTTATGAAATTCTTTTCAATAAAAATTTTCTCATGATAAGTGCCTTTTTTGATAAGGATCACCCGGGGTGCTTTGGCATCTTCGGACAAACTGTTAACTGCTTCCTGTATCGTTTTGAATTGTCCGCTTCCATCCTGCGCCACAACAATATCAGCCTGGGCGGTCACGGCTCCGGTAAGAAAGCATCCTGTTAATAAGAGTATTGCAATTTTATAAATCAGCTTCATTGTTTACTGCATTGCAGGTTTGCAAATTCATTTTTAATTATCAGCCGGTTGTTACTTATTACTTAATAATATCTTCTTCTTCCCAACACCCATTTCACCAGTTCATTGGCAGCTAAGAAATTCTGGTATTCGGCGGGGATTTTTCTTCCATCCAGGTATTCATTATACAGCCAGGGATCGCCCACGGCAACTACTGCGCCCTTGCCATATTGGGCCGTAGCGAAAATCACATCCCCGTCCTGTGTGATGAGGGCTTTCGCCGGTGCTTTCACCGCAATGGTACTGATCTCTTTGAGGTACATTTTTTTCACTTCCCTGAAAACAGGGTTCGGCTGGTTATTATAAACCGCCCCTGTTTCGTAGGCATTCCCCTCAACCATATTCCGGCTCTTATCCAGGAAATGAATACCGAATTTATCTGCCAGTGTATTAAAATGCTGCAGGTCGCAATTGGCGGTATCATTCGTCATCAGCAGCAGCGTGCCGCCCTGTTTCACCCAGCTGGCAATTGCAGCAGCGCTTTTTTCATCCATATAATTCGGCGTCTTTGTATCCTTCAGTCCATCGGGGTCTGCGATGATATAAACAGCCGCCTTTTTCAGGTTCGCAGCATCCGGGGCTTTATCCAGGCTGCCAATTGCGGCGCCATAGCTTTTCCAGATATCACCGAACAAACTGAATCCTCCATTCTCATTATCATCCCAGGTGTAGTGGCGGCGTACATTGAGGCCGTACCCGTTTTTACGCCATTCGTTGTTGAAATAATTATCCAACACCACTGTTTTGCCCTGTCCCGGTTTGGGAAGTGCCGCCATCTCCATCTCCACACTGGCCAGGATGAAGGCACCGATCCCCTTGGGATCATTCACCACCACCGGCTCGCCGGTATAATATTCAAAACTGCCATCGCGGTAAGGGTTACCTCCCAGTCCGGATACGCTCACCGTTCCCTTGAGGTTGGTTTGTCCATTGCCATCCGTTTCTACAAACTCTTTGAGGATGCCTTTATAAGCCCGTTGCGCATATTGCTGGTAACTGGCGGGGATATATCCTTTGCGTACCGCTTTGGCAATGGTATACACAAACATGCAGGAGGCTGATGCTTCTTTATAATTTCCGGTCCTGGCCGGCATATCCAGGATATCATACCATACGCCGCTTTTCGGATCCTGTACATTCACCACAGCTTTTACAAAGCGGTTCAGGATGGCAATGATTGAATCCCGGCCCGGGTGAGCAGCAGGAAAATGATCCAGCACATCCACCATCGCCATGCCATACCAGCCCATGGCCCGGCCCCAGAAATTAGGTGAACAGCCGGTTTGCCTATTGGCCCATTGCTGTTCTTTGCTTTCATCCCAGCCATGGTACAGCAAGCCGGTTCTGGGATCCCGGGTATGCTTTTCAATGGTAACAAACTGCCGGGTTATATCATTGAACACGGTATCCTGCCCCGACCAACGGGCATATTCGGCATAGAAGGGCTGCCCCATGTAGAGGCCATCCAGCCATACCTGCCAGGGATATATTTTTTTATGCCAGAAACTGCCTTCCCTGGTACGGGGATGGTCGTTGAACTGGCTGCGGATATAATCAATTGCCTTCTTGTATTTTTCTTTGCCGGTGATATTATATAACATCATCAGGATCTTCCCATTGCTGGTATGATCGATATTGAATTCATCGCGTTTGTAATCTTTTATTGTACCATCTTCCTGCACATAAAAATCCATGCTGTGCCGGATATAATTAAAATAAGTGGCATCACCATAGAGGCGCCAGATCCCTTCGATGCCTTTAAGCATCACCCCCTGGTCGTAACTCCAGCGGGCGGGTTTCCCCGGCTTGATGGCAAAGGAGTCTTTCCAGAGATTCATCGCCGTTTTTGCCATGCGTTGCGAATAGGGCAGCTCCTGCGCCTTTGCAGCCATGGCTCCGGAAACCAGTAAAACGGTATATAATAGTTTCTTCATTTTTTTGTTGCCGGCATTTGTTCTTTCCTCAGCAGGGTTGTGTCACTCACTTGTACCGCCTGCCTCTTATCAGCAGGAATGTCTCCCTTCCGGTGTTTGGCATTTGCGTATGCCATCCTGATGCAACCGCATCCCTCCGGGATTGCCTTGTTTTCAGATTCTCTCATTTCAGATCGCCCCATTTGCTCATCTCCCAATTCCTCATTTCTTCTTTTTCTTCGGCTTCATTTTTGTTTCCACCGGCAGGGCCCAGCTCACCACAGCCTCGCCGGCTCCATAATCTGCAAGCAGTTTTTGTTTGGCTGCAGCGGTATTACTGTTCAGCAGGCGTATGTCGTTGGTTCTTTCTCCCTGCACCTGTAAAAGCAGGTCGGCACTGTCTTTAAAACGCAGGTTATCGATAAACACACTGTCGCTGTTGAGCAGATAAATTACCGGCCGGGTAGTACGGGTCTGCAGGTTTATATTCTTCAGGCGGATCTCACTGGCTTCCTGGATATCAATTCCTTCATCGGCCTGCAGTACGGCATTTTCGATCTGTACATTCCTGATAGGCGACTCCGGCAATCCTCTTACAAAAATCCCTTTGGAAGCACCCGTACAGGTGATATTATGGAAATAAAAATTCCTGAACTGAGGAGTGGTCTCATCAAATGGTTTTACCTCCGTTTTGGGCGGCTCTCTTTTCTCTCCTTCCAGCGCTACCGGATCTTTGGCCATGTAATACAGGTCGAATAATATGGCTTCGGCGGGAATGTCTTTCATGTTGATATGATTCACGTAGATATTCTCCACCACGCCCCCGCGGCCACGGGTGGATTTAAACCGCAAACCGATATCGCTGCCGATAAAATTGCAATCGCTTACATACATATTACGCACCCCGCCGCTCATCTCGCTGCCTACCACAAAACCACCATGGGCCCGGTATACCGTGCAGTTACGCACAATCACATCCTGTGTAGGAATACCCCGGCGGCGGCCTTCTTCATCCCGGCCGCTTTTGATACAGATACCGTCATCGCCCGTATCAAACGATACACCTTCCACCAGCACATTGTGACTGCATTCCAGGTCCAGTGCATCGGTATTGGTGCCAAACCAGGGATTTTTTACCACCAGGTTACGGATGGTTACATGCTCACTGAAATTGATATGGGTGGTCCAGGCCGGTGAATTCTCAAACGTCACACCGTCTATCAGTACATTCCTGCATTGAAAAATGCGGATCATGTTCGGGCGCAGAAAATCTTTTACCGGCTCAAAATCTGCCAGGGTCTTCCCTTCGGTGAATTTGCCAATATTATTTTCCTGCTGACCCTGTAAGGCCTTTGCAGATGAGTACCAGGTTTTCTTATCCTCTGTTACCACCCCCCCATATTTTTTCAGGTGTGCCTTCCATTCGGTTTCACTCAGTTTTTCTTTTTTCAGCGGCCGCCAGTAATAGCCGTTCCCATCCATGATACCCTGGCCGGTGATGGCAATATTTACAAGATTTTCTGCCGTAACAGGCGATTGGCAACGGGCCGCAGCCACTCCTTCGAAGGAAGAAACCACAAGCGGATACTGGTTAAAATCGCTGGTAAAAATCACCAGGGCTCCCTTAGCGAGGTGCAGGTTGATATTGCTCTTCATCACCAGGGGCCCGGTAACAAAGGAGCCGGCGGGAATCAATACCGTACCGCCGCCCTGCCTGGCACATTCCTCAATCGTTTTATTGATGGCAGCCGTATTCAGCGTAAGCCCGTCGGCAACGGCGCCATAGTTTACCACATTCAAAGTGTCTCTTCTGAAATGGGGCATATACACTTTCGGTAATTCAAAAGCATATTTTTCGGGAAAGGAGGAGGGCTTCAGGTATTTGGCCAGTGGTAATTTTTGATCCAGGATACTACGGCATACCAGTGAAGCCATGGAAGCTGCACCATATTCACTGAAATGCGTGTTATCCTCTTCCTTGCCCTTATAGTTTTTAAAATGATTGGGCGGGATGTTTAAGAACAGGCGCCGGGATCCTTCCACCCCTTCTTTTACAATCAGCGCCTCGCTGCTGCGGTGGAGGTCAATCAGCATCACCTGCATGGCAGCCGCCACTTCTTTCACCACACCGGGATAATCGCCGTGCTGATCCACAAATTTTCCGCTCTCATCAAATTTGCGGCGCATCACGGGAGTGATCAGCACGGGAGTGGCGCCCCTGCTGCGAACATCATTTACAAAACGGATAAGGTTATCCCTGTACAAGGTATGCGCCGGCGCCGAACGGCTGGTATCTTCCAGCTTGCTATCGTTGTGCCCGAACTGTATCAGCACATAATCACCTTCCTTCAACCGGCTCATTACAGTATCCCAGCGATGCTCATTGATAAAACTTTTGGTACTGCGCCCGTTCACCGCATGATTCTGCACCTCCACTTCATCTGTAAGAAAATCCGGGAAGAGCTGGCCCCAGCCCCGCTCCGGGTTATCCTCCGGGGGCTTATTTGCCATGGTACTGTCACCCACCAGGAAAATAGTTGGTTTCTTGGGGGCATACATAAAAGCCCATCCAAGAACCGCTGAGAGGGAGATGAAAAATAATTTTCGCATTTATCTGTTTTAACCCGCCGCAAAGCATCCGGCGTTCCGGTTGTGTTATCTTAATTCATTACTATCCACCATGTCCATATCCGCATAATCCTGGTTCTCGCCGCACATACCCCATATAAAACCATAGTGGCTGGTGCCGCAACCGCTATGAATACTCCAGGGGGGAGAGATAACCGCATCCTCATTCCCCATCACGAGGTGCCTTGTTTCGGCAGGTTCGCCCATCAGGTGAATTATTTTCTGGTTTGCGGGCACATCAAAGTAGAAGTAAACTTCCATCCGCCGGTCGTGCACATGTGCGGGCATTGTATTCCATACATTTCCTTCCTTCAGCAGGGTTAATCCCATCACCAGCTGGCAGCTCCTGATACCTGCCGCATGGATGTATTTGTAGATCGTACGCTGATTGGCTGTAGCGGCAGCACCCATATCCGCAGGAGCTGCTTTTTCCTTTTTCAGTAACCGGGTGGGATAGGCATGGTGAGCCGGCGCCGACAGGAGATAAAATTTAGCAGGCTCATTTTTGCGGGTACTGCGAAAACTGATTTTCCCGGTTCCCTTACCGGCATAAAGGCAATCCAGTTTATCCAGGGCATAGGTTTTGCCATCGGCAATAACCTCACCGGGGCCGCCAATATTGATTATACCCAGCTCCCTCCTTTCCAGGAAACAGGATGCTTTGAGAGCCGGGAAAACAGGCAGACTGATGGTCTTTCCCACCGGCATGATCCCCCCCACGATCATACGATCGTAATGAGTATACAGGAGCCGGAACCGGTTGGCCTGCATCAACCCTTCCAGCAGGAAATTACTCCGCAGTGCCGCGGTGGGCATGGTGCTTACTTCCTGCGGACTGTTATGAAACCGTATCTCCATTTCCGCGTTCGCGGCTGTCTGCTTATTCATATCTTCTTTTTAATTGCGATCCAATAATCACCCCTCTCCGGGGATTGTTTATGGCATCTCACTAGGTTTTCTGTCTCCACATTGTTGGATTATCTCCCCATCCATCCTCCGTCAACCGTTACGATCGTCCCGTTCATATAATCACTGGCAGCGCTGGCCAGGAAAACGGTTACGCCCTTAAAGTCATCAGGTTTGCCCCATCGTCCGGCCGGTATCCGCTGCAGGATGGATTTACTTCTTTCGGGATCATTGCGCAGGGCTTCGGTATTATCGGTGGCGATATAGCCCGGTGCGATCCCGTTTACATTAATTCCCCGTCCCGCCCATTCATTGGCAAAGGCCTTTATCAGGCTGGCTACAGCGCCCTTGCTGGCAGCATAACCCGGCACATTGATGCCACCCTGGAAACTTAAAAGCGAGGCAGTGAAAATTATCTTGCCACTCCCCTGTTCCAGCATCCTGCGGCCGATCTCGCGGGTAAGAATAAACTGGGCATCGAGGTTTACTGCCATCACTTTATCCCAGTATTCATCACTGTGTTCCGCAACGGGATCCCGTAATATCATTCCTGCATTATTTACCAGTATGTCGATACGGGGATTGGCAGCCAGGCAATGGCTGATAAAAGCATATAAGGAATTACGGTCGGCAAAATCAGCTTGCAGGGCTTTGAAAGAACGCCCGGTGGCGATAACAGCTTTTTCAACCTCACTGCCGCCCGTTGGCAGGTTAGCGGAAACACCGATGATATCAGCGCCGGCTTCGGCCAGGGCAATGGCCATGGCCCTACCAATACCGCGGTTACATCCGGTAACCAGCGCTGTCTTTCCATGAAGGTCAAAAAGTTGGGTAACATTCATTACAAATCAATCGTTTGAGGCCTAACAATTTTAGCGATATCTGCCTTAGTTTTAAAACAAATTACGCGGTTTATTTACGCAATCGTTGCCGGTAACGATACCGTTTAACAGCCGCTTAACCACTACTGGTTTTTCACGGCCTGGCGGGCCAGCAGCCGCCATTTCCCGGCTTCCAGTTGCCATACCAGCAGCACCCATAAATGTACTTCGCCGGGCTTCCCGCTATCGTTGGTAACGGCATCCAGTTTGTGGCGCACGATGGCTGTTTTTTTGCTGATGCTGATGGTTTGTTCTGTAAGCTGGATACTTACAAAATCACTCTTGCCACTGACAATTTTTTCAACAAACTGCCGCTGATCATCTATGTGACCGCCGGAGTGACCGTAACTGAGCAGGGGCGATGTGAGCGCATACAATTTTGCCGAATCGGAATCTACCATTGCTTTTCTGAGCGCTTCAACAGCGGCAGCAACTTTTTTCGCTTGTTTTGGCTGTGCCTGGGCAAAACCCGTAACACAGAGCAACATCAGCAGGATAAGTTTTTTCATGTTCTCTATTTTGAAAAACGAAACCAGTCGAACTCCGACCAGCCGTTATCATTGGTTTTGATTGTTCCCATGCAGTATAAACCCAGCTTTGCCCCCATCCATTTTCCGGGCTTTGCTGTAAAATCACCCGGCAGGTTTTCGAAGCGGTTCCCATCCAGGCTGTAGCTGAAACGGCACCTGGCGGTTTTGCTTACCTGCACCCGCAGGTAGCAATTCCCTCCGTTCAGCTTTACGATCTCTTCATTCTGCTCCGGGGTACCTTTATCTGCCCCGCTGCAATGGATATACTGCAGGTAAATACCATCTGCTTTATGTATCAGAGAGATACCTGCATAATCCATGCCCGTCAGCAGCAAACCGGTTTGCTCGCCGGTGGCGCGGGGTTTGAAACTGCATTTCACCGTTGCGGTAAAACTATCAGCCGGAAATTTCTGCAACAGCAGGTTGGGTGTTGTCCAGAGATTGGCGCTGCTATCGGTTCTTGTCACGGCATTCAGGCGCAATGCGGAACCTGTTAAAAAATACCAGCCGGCTTTTTTATTCGCCGGCCATTGCCATTGTAACCCCATCCGTGTACTGTTAAACTCATCCGAAGCAGCAGGCGCTGTTGCCGGATCTATTTTTCCGGTAGCTGGTTTTTTATAGCGAAGCACAGGCTCTCCTGTCCCGTCTCCATCGGTGTCTTCTCCAATCACCGGCCAGTCGTTCATCCAGTGCATAGGTTGCAGATGCACCACCCGTCCAAAAGCGCCCTTATCCTGGAAATGCAGAAACCAGTCTTCCCCATTGGCTGTTTGCACCCAGGCGCCCTGGTGCGGACCATTAATATCACTGTTTCCTTTGTCCATCACCACCCGGCGTTCGTAGGGGCCGTAAATATTTTTTGCCCGTAGCGCCAGTTGCCAGCCGGTGCTTACGCCGCCGGCCGGAGCAAATATGTAATAATAGCCATGGCGTTTATAAAGCTTGGGGCCTTCCACGGTAGGATCCAGCTGATGCCCGTCGTAAACGAGTACATCATCCCCGGTTGTCTGTGTGCCCCCGGTATTCATTTCCTGGATCACCAGTATGGATTTGATACCGGCCCGGCTGCCGGCAAATGCATGCACCAGGTAGGCCTTCCCGTTATCATCCCAGAAAGGGCAGGGGTCGATGAGGCCCTTGCCTTCTTCAACAAGTACGGGCGCCGACCAGGGCCCCGCAATGGAGCTTGCTTTTATAAGATAGATTCCAAAATCGGGATCGGGATAGTAGATATAAAATTCATTATTATGATAGCGGATGGCCGGGGCCCATACACCCTCCCCATACCGGGGCACGCTAAAATGAGCGGCCGGCACCAGTTGCGGAAGTGCATGCCCGATGAGTTGCCAGTTCACCAGGTCGCCGGAGTGCAGGATGGGTAAGCCCGGAATGGCATTAAAACTGGAAGCCGTCATATAAAAATCGTTTCCCACGCGGATCGCATCCGGGTCGGAATAATCTGCATGGATCACAGGGTTGCGGTACGTACCATCCCCGTTATCAGGCATCCAAACACCGGCAGCATACTGCTGCTGTGCCGCTGTGGAAACAGCTGCACAGCATAACCAGACGAGCAGTATGGCTGTTTTGTTATTCATTAAACACAATCACTCTTTTTTGTTCATTGCTTTTGAAAGCCGCTTCTATCAATGCTATTACCTGCCGTGCTTCCTGCGCTGATACCGGCACGGGTGCTTTCCCTGCCAGGGCATCAAAGAGGCTTGCATAAAAAGCGCCGTAATCCCCCTTTTCGGCGGCTACAGTTTTCCGTATGATTTCACCCGCTCTTTCAGTGTGCAGTAACCCCGCAGCGGCGGCGGGTTCAGTGCCCCAATCGGGCGTTCCGGGCCGGGCGCCTTCTTTCAGCATGGCTTCCTGCACATCGGCACGGGGTTTCAGGAATGAGCCCTGGCTTCCATGCACCACATAGGCCGGAACCGCTTCACGTACCTGGTAGCCGGCTTTCAGCCGCACCCGCAGTTTATCGTAGTAAAGCAAGATCTCCATATAATCTTCCACCTGGCTGGCGGGCCGTTGCCGCACCAGATCGGCAAACAGGGCTTTCGGAAAACCGAACAGGCAGAGCGCCTGATCAATGAGATGCGACCCCAGGTCGTACAGCAGCCCGGCACCAGGGCCGGGTATTTCCTTGAACAGTTTCGGACTGAGCTGCTGGTTATACCGGTCGAAATGAAACTCTGCTTCCAGCAGTTCGCCCAGCCATTCTTCCTGTATTATTTTTTGTACGGTTGTAAAATCACTGTCCCAGCGGCGGTTCTGGTACACCGCCATGCTGCAGTTTTTTTCTGCCGACAGGCGGATCAGTTCATCCGCTTCGGCCACTGTGCTGCAAAAAGGTTTCTCCACCACAATATGTTTACCGGCCTGCAATGCCCTCCGGGCAAAATCAAAATGAGTGGCATTGGGCGTATTAATGATCAGCAGTTCAATTGCAGGATCTTCCAGCAATTGCTCAAAACTGTCAAAGGATCTTATGCCGGGATATAGCAGCGCTGCTTCTTTGCGGCTTCGTTCGCATACAGCATAGAATTCATAGCCTTCGTGCAAATGAATAAAGGGGGCATGAAACACTTTGCCCGACATCCCAAAGGAACAAAGCGCTGTTTTTATTTTTTTCATGATTGCAGATAGTTGTTAATGCCTATCGCTTATAAATATCCCAATTTCCCAGTACTTTTTCTGCAGTATAATTCCCGGCTTCTTCATCTGTAAGCTGCCGGCTCCAGGTTACCCTTGCAGACGGGTTGGCGCCTTCGCCATAACTTTTATATTCAGCATAGCGGGCCGTGGCTTCATTAACAGGGTTCTTCCAGTTATTCCACCCTTCGGGCACTATGTGCTTATCCATTTTGCAATGAATATAGGTGACACTGGCCGTGGGCGACCAGGGCCGGCCAAGCGATACTTTGCTGATAGTACTGTCGGCCGAGAGATAACAATCGATAAAAACAAATCCATAAGGAATCACGCTGTTGGTGGAGGCGGCCGTAACATGACTGTTCTTCTTACTGTGAATATGGCAGTTTTGAAATACGGCCGTGGCTGCCCCGAAAATAAAATCGGTGGTGCCTTCTATATAACAATCCCTGAAGTAGTGCTTCACCCCGCTGCCGCTCAGGAAGAGCACATCCTGGAAACCCACCATGGAGCAGTTCCTGAAGGAAGCCCTGTCTCCTTCAATGCGCAGGGCCACCGCCTGGCCAGCGGTGAACCCGGCATTGTTCTGAAAGCTAATATTCTCTGCATGAAAATCATTTCCGTATACAAAAAAGGAAGCGCTGGTCCAGGTATTAACCGTATCGCCATTGGGCAAACGGGTGCCGGCATGGTTATCAAAAGTCAGTATCGTTTTATCGCTGCCCTCTCCCACCAGCGTAACAAAATTCTTCCGCACATCCACCACCAGCCGTTCCTTGTATATTCCTTTTTTAATAAAGATGGTGATTGGTTTATTGTTATTGCAGGGGATGGCATCAAGAGCCGCCTGTACTGTTTTACAGGTTCCCGTTCCATCCTGCGCCACAATAATTTTTTTCTGGGCTGCCAGTGTAAGACTGCAGCAGAGACATACCAGGGCAAGGGCTGAGCGTTTCATCTTTTTTCCGGTAAATGCATAAGGCTGCCCGTGGACAGCCTTATGCAAAAAGTGAACAATTGATATTAGTAATTTGGGTTTTGAGTCAAATTATAGTTCGCGTCTCTTGCCGGCTGCGGTATGGGTAATAACTCTCCCTTACCCGTTACAAAACCGGTGGCATAACGGCCCACGGGCGAAGTGGTACCCGCCGTGGCAATAGCCGAGCTGAGCCAGGTAATCTTGGTGGTGCCGGAAGGTGTGGCGGTTGGAGCTGTTTTATAAAGTGAATTGGCAAACAGTCCGCCGATATTGTTATTATCCGAAGTAGTGGACGAATAATAATACATCGATACAGGCAGGCTCGTGGTTAAACAATAAGCCGGGTAAGCGGCCATATAAGTGGGGTTCACCATTGCCGTACTGGAAGACATGCGTGTCATATTCGCTTTGGATTCGCTGAGGGCGGTAGCCAGCAGGTTCCAGCGGATGAGATCGAATTTGCGAACACCTTCTCCGCCCAGTTCAAGTGCCCTTTCTCTTACAATCGCCTGGAAGAAAGCAGTTTTGCCAAGCCCCGCAGGCAGGTCAACCGTAGCATCGGGCGTATTGACGGGTTTCCCATATCCGCGGCGGCGCACCATATTAACCGCATTGTAAGCGGCGGCGGTAGGCCCTCCGTTCACTTCGTTGTCGGCTTCTGCAAACATCAGCAGCACATCCGAATAACGTATGATCTGCCATTTCAATCCCAGGTACTGCACCTGGCTGGTAGGAGAAATAACGGGATTGGTAACCCAGTCTCTCCGGTATTTTCCATCACAGATGGCAGTAATGACCTGGGCGATTTTGGTACTGCCATTGGCAGCCACATTGTAAGGCGCACAGGTTACATCCCGGCGCAGATCGGTTGAATCGAATAAATAGAAATAACTGGGCAGCACATTGATACTTTTATTGCCCAGGTTGTTCACTGTCGGACCATTATAGTATCCCAGCTTGGTATCTTCCACACCTGTGAGCCCTGAGGCGCTGGCCTGGAACATCAGTTCCCCGTCCGGGTCGGCCACGGCGTGCGCACAAACCTGGTCTTTCCAGAGGGCTTTGTAACTGGCATTCAACCCATGCTGACCCGAGCTGATGATGCTGCTGCATTCATCGCGGGCAATCTGGTAATAAGTGGCATAATCGGCGCTGCGCTGCATGCCGCCGGTTTGGCGGAGCGAGTAACCACCCCTGAACAGCGCAATACGTGCCCGGAGTGCTTTAACGGTTCCTTTGGTGATGCGCTCATCAACCGGATCGCCGATAGCGGCCAGTTCGTTGCGCCAGGGAACCAGGTCTTCGGCAGTAAGTAAATCCCTGAGCAGGCGATCATATAAACTATCCCTGTTTACCCTTACCGGGAAAGGATTGGTTACGATGGTAACGGCAGCCGGTTCAAAATGAGCGGGCAGGTCACCCCAGTTCATGATGGCTTCCAGGTAAAACTGGGCCCGCAGTGTGAGCGCTTCTCCATACATCCGGCGGAGTTGTTTTTTCTGCTGGTCGGTGCCGTTGCTGTACATATCCATGCCGGGAATATTGGCAATGCAAATATTGGCAAATTCGATTCCCTGGAATAATTGGTTGAAGGGATTGGTGATTTGTGCATTACCGGAAGTGGCGGCATAGCGGGCAATATCGCGGCGATCGTTATCACCGGCTCCGGTAGGGCCCTGCATTTCGTCATTGTCTACGGTATAATACAGGCTCAGGCGGATACCGAATCCGGCATCGCCCACGAGGCGGCTGTACACACCTGCAATGGCTTTGTAAGTGCTGGGTACATCATTAAATACCACCTCCGTACTGAGGTCGGTGATGGGTTGCTGATCCAGGTACTTTTTACAGCTGCCTGCGCCAATCGATATAACCAGGAGGCTGATGAGGGTTAACTGTTTCGCAAATTTTGTATTCATATAACAAGAATTATAAGGATTCGTTAGAATGATGCATTGATACCAAAGATGAAACTGCGGCTCTTCGGATAGGCTGAATAATCGAGTCCGGGCGTGAGGTTGTCATTTTTAACACTCACTTCCGGATCGTAACCGGAATACTTTGTGATTACGAGCAGGTTATTCCCGGTAACATAGAAGCGCAGGCGGCTCATGTGCATACGGGCAATTTTCCTGGCCGGCAGGCTGTACCCGATCGTGATATTATTGAGTCGCAGGAAGGACCCGTTTTCAATAGCCCATGAACTGGGATAGAAGGCCCCGGCACTTTTCAGCGGTGCCCAGATCCAGGCATTCGCATTCAGCGCTTTCAGTTTATCGGGCGCAATACCCACCACCTGGTTGGAGCTGTTGACCCATTGTACGGTATTACCGGCATCATCCACCACTCTCCAGCGATGCACCATCAGATCCAGCATATTGGAGTTGGCGGTATAACCATTGGTGAATTCGATTTTATTGGCATTGTATATATCATTGCCGTAAGAGAAATTCCAGAACATGCTCATATCCCAGTTCTTATAGGTGAACTGCTGATTAAAGCCACCGGTGAATTTGGGATTCGGGTTGCCAATGATGGTACGGTCTTTATCAATATTGATCACTCCGTCTCCGTCGAGGTCTTTATACTTGGGAGAGCCGGGTTGCACCGTACCGATGATGCTGCTGTTGTTCACCACGCCGGGGCGCAGGGTATATACACCGGTAACATAGTTATAGTTGAAATCATCCGTGGTATACATACCATCGCTTACCAGGCCCCAGATCGCTCCCACCGGGTCTCCCACCCTTACGATGTAATCAGTGGGCTGACCGGATACACCCCAGCTGGCGGCCGGGAAGAAACTTTTCTGGTTTACCCCCAGGGCTTCCACCCTGTTCCTGTTGAACGACATATTATAGCTCACATTCCAGCTGAAATTGTGTTTGCCTCTTGCCAGCAGTGCATTCAGCTGCAGATCCACACCCTTGTTGCTGGTTTTACCGATGTTCTGGTATTGCGTGGTGTAACCAAACGTAGAGGGAATGGGTACATTCAGCAGCAGGTCCCTGGAGGAGTTATTGTACACATCCACTGAAAGATTGACACGGCTGCGGAATAAACTCAGGTCAACTCCGTAGTTGCGGCTCAGGGTGGATTCCCATTTGAGTTGTGTATTTACAAGACCGGCCGAATAGTAAGCCAGCACAGCCTGGTTATTGATACCATAATAATAAGTACCATCATTTTTGAAAGTGGTGAGGAAGAGATAATCATTAATACGGTTATTACCCACTAATCCATAACCATAACGCAGTTTGAAGTCGCTGATAAAGTTAACATTCTGCATAAACTTCTCTTTTTTCACGCGCCAGGCCAGTGAACCGGCCGGGAAATAGCCCCATTGTTTACCCGGAGCAAACTTGGATGCACCATCCGCCCTTACATTGAAAGAAAGCAGGTATTTGTCGGCAAAGCTGTAATTCACACGGCCAAAGAAAGATAAATTGGTATAGCGTGTTTTGCCCAGTTTGGGATATCCGGTGAAAGGAGTTCCCAGGGTAGTCTGGCTGAAGGCATCTTTATAACCAATACCCAGCGGGTAAAATTTAAACCAGCTGGAACGGCTTTCGGTACGCAGATCGTACGTCTCTTCACCCACCAGCAGGGTCAGGTCATGCTTTTTGCGGTACCCTTTCAGGCTATAGGTAAGCACATTGGAATTGAAATAGGTTTCTTTCTTGGTGGTATCCAGTGTGGCAATCGGCTTTTTGGCTCCCTGGATGATCGCATACGGCGTAATGGAATCATAAAACTGCCGGTCGGTCAGTCCGTTATAATCATAACTGAAGGTGGAGGTAAAGCTGAAATTGCGCAGGAATTTGATTGTAAGCGCTGCATTACCAGTATAAGCGATAGTGGTTTTGCGGCGGTATTCGGCATCCGCCAGCGCTATCGGATTATACAGGTTCAGTCCGTTACCCACATTGGGATCGGCCAGGGGATCCTGGTCTTCCAGGCTGGCGCCGGCCGACTGGAAGGGCCGGTACTTAACGGCATTCCGCAGGCGGTTATAAGAGGAGCCCTTGGTATCGGATACACCGGCGCCCAGCACATCCTGGTTGGTGTAACGGCCGCCAACCGAAAGTTTCACGGCCTTGATCACCTGGTAATCTACTTTAAAATTAACCAGGTGGCGTACGTATTTTGAATTCCGGACAATGGCTTTTTCGTTGTTATAAGTATATCCGAAATTATAAACCAGTTTTTTGGATCCGCCGGAAGCGGTGACATTATGCGTGGTGGTAATACCGGTATTCCCAAACACTTCACCCTGCCAGTCGACAGGATCCACATTGGCGTAGTTCTTCAGTGTATCCCAGGTGGTACCGAAGTTTTTGGTAAAGTTGGTGCTGTCGAGACTGCTGCCCCTTGCTCTTTCCGACTGATAGATCACATACTCATAAGGGCTCATCACATCCAGTTTCTTTGCCAGGAATTTCACCCCGATGAAACCGTTGTAGGATACTTTAAGTTTACCAGGCCGGCCGCTCTTGGTGGTAATAACGATTACACCGTTGGCGCCCCGGGCACCATAGATAGCGGTGGCAGCGGCATCTTTCAATACATCTATTGACTGGATATCCTGCGGAGAGATGGTACTCAGTCCGGCTTCAGATTGCACCCCGTCAATAATATAGAGCGGGTTATTATCTCCCGTGATAGACATCCCGCCCCGTACGCGGATACGTACCTGTGCATCCGGTGATCCTTCGGAGGTGGTGGCCGTAACACCGGCCAGCCGGCCGTTCAGGGCTTCTGCCGCAGAGTTAATGGGAATATCCCGGAGGTCTTTGGAACTTACAGAGGAAACAGAGGCCAGTACATCCTTGCGCTTTACGGTTTGGTAGCCCACCACCACCACATCTTCCTGCGTGGTAACATCTCTTTGTAATTTCACTTCCACGGCCGATCCGGCGCTGGCGGTAACATTCTGGGTTTTAAAGCCCACCGAACTGATAACCAGTTCCGTTTGGGAAGCATCACCGGCAGGGATACTGAAATTTCCGTCTTTATCAGTCTGCGCTCCCTTTTTAGAGCCTTTGGTAATCACACTGGCGCCGGCCACCGGCTTGCCATTTTCATCCAGTACCCTTCCCTGGATGGTTTTATTCTGTGCCCATAAATTGATAGAAAATGAAAACGAAATCAATAGCAATAGCAATAATTTCTTCATATAGCAGTATTTAGTTGTATTAGAAACCGGCAGGCGGGTAAACGCATTCAGCAGGCCTGCACAAATCCTTAAATTCCGCTTCAATGCTACACAGAATTTCAGAAAATGATAAGCCGGTGAAATGATTTATTTACGCAATCGTTGCCGGTAACGATTGCAATTTCCCGGGATCAGCGGTATGAGGGAACTGAACAAAAAAAACTATCTTTATAATGCCACCCCGCAAGGGTGGCTGCCGGCCATAAACGGTTCACTTAAACAACGATGTACGAAGCCATAACGATCAAAGATATCGCCCGGGCCCTGGGCCTCTCCACGTCCACGGTTTCGAGGGCCCTGCGGGGCAGTTATGAAATCAGCCCGGAAACAAAAAAACTGGTGATCGAATATGCCGAACAATACAATTACCGGCCCAATCCCATCGCCCTCAGCCTCAAAGAACGCAGAAGCCGTTCTCTGGGTGTGGTGGTATGTGAAATTGCCAATAATTTCTTCTCGCAGGCCATCAATGGCATCGAATCCATCGCCTATAACCGCGGTTATCACGTAATCATTTCACAAAGCCACGAATCCTTCGACCGCGAAGTGGTGAGTGTGGAACACCTGGCTTCCCGCTCGGTAGACGGACTCCTGGTATCCCTTTCCACTGAAACCGAAAATGTGGAGCATTTCAAACGGCTGCATGAAAAAGGATTCCCCATTGTTTTTTTTGACCGCATCACAGATGAGATACAAACACATAAAGTGGTGGTGGATAATTACCAGGGATCGTATAATGCCACGCAGCACCTGGTAGACCAGGGGTATAAAAAGATTGCTCATCTCGCCAGTTCCCCGCATCTTTCCATCACCATAGAAAGAATGAACGGCTACAAAGCAGCCCTGGCGGATAACGGGATGCCCGCCCGCGAGCAATACATCCGCTACTGCAATCATGGCGGCATGATCAATGCCGAAATGGAAGAAGCTGTGAAAGAACTGGTTCAGTTACCCGATCCGCCCGATGCAATCTTTTGCGCCGGCGACCGCCTCACTACCGGCTGCCTTGGCGCCCTCAAAAAAATGAAGATACAGGTACCGGAAACCGTGGGCCTCGTGGGCTTCACCAACTCACCACTGGTGGAACTGATGGAACCCGGCCTCACAGCCATACGTCAGCCGGCTTTTGAAATGGGGCAGGTAGCCACCGAACTGCTGATAAAACTGATAGAAAGCAAACGCCCGGTTACAGAATTTGAAACCGTTACCTTGCAGAGTGAGACAGATATCAGGGCTTCTTCGGCAAAGAGAGCGCATAAAAGACCGGCAAAGAAAGGCAGGTAATTGTCACCGCGGAGAAATAAGCAGCGAAGGTTTCGGTAAGCAGCTCTGCAAAAACTATTTCCGCCTTTCCTTGCGTTACAATAAATCATTTCCCAACTATAAACGCTTCATATGATCAGAACCCTCCTGCTGCTTTGCATCAGTATAGCCACACTGCAAACAGCCCATGCACAGGTTGATGCCGGCTTGTTCCGGTACCCGGATGTATCCAAAACAGAGATCGTTTTCACCTATGCCAACGATATCTGGATCGTTAATAAAGAAGGCGGACTGGCCTCCCGGCTGGCTTCTCCTCCCGGGGTGGAGAGCTTTCCGAAATTTTCGCCGGATGGAAGAAGCATCGCCTTCTCTGGTAATTATGATGGCAATCTGGATGTGTATACCATCCCCTCCACCGGCGGCGTGCCCCTGCGGCTAACCTCACATGGCATGCCCGACCGGGTGATTGACTGGACACCCGATGGAAAAGGCGTTTTATTTGCCTCGCGGCGGGAAAGCGGCCGCGACCGTTTCAACCAGTTTTATACCATCCCGGCAACAGGCGGCCCTGTCAGCAAACTGCCTTTTGCCTATGCCGAATTCGGATCGTATTCACCGGATGGTAAACAAATGGCGGTAACCTTTATTTCACAGGCTTTCCGTAACTGGAAACGCTACCGCGGCGGATGGCGGGCGAATATTCATGTATTTAATTTCACGGATAACAGCTCCGAAAATATTTCCAACGGAGATATTGCCGGGAATGAATTCCCGATGTGGAAGGATCATTATATCTATTTTCTTTCCGACAGGGGCAGCGATCAGCGCATGAATCTCTGGCGCTATGATATCAGCACCCGCAGCTCCGAGCAGTTAACAAAATACACCGATTACGATATTCATTTTCCTTCGGCCGGGCCCGATGATATTGTATTTGAAGTGGGCGGGCAGCTTTGCCTTTTCTCCTTCAGCACCCAACAGGTGAAAACCGTTAAGATTAATGTGGTAACCGACAGGGCTTCTCTGAAACCCCGTCCTGCCACAGCCGATAAATATGTGCAACATGTCACGCTGAGCCCCGATGGCAACCGTGCCCTTGTGGAAGCCCGTGGTGAAATTTTTTCCGTGCCGGCCGAAAACGGGCCCGTAAAAAATCTTACCCGCAGCGCCGGCTCAGCCGAACGGTACCCGGCCTGGTCGCCCGATGGCAAATCCATTGCCTGGTGGAGCGATCAGAGTGGCGAGTACGAGTTGTGGGTGGCGCCGGCCGGACAGGAATCCAATCCCCGTAAGGTCACCAGCTATGGAAAGGGATTTGATTATTCGCTTTTCTGGTCGCCCGACAGCAAGAAGATTGTCTTTATCGATCAGGCAATGAAAATCAGGATGGTTGAAATTGAATCAGGCACCAGCACCGAAATTGATCACGCCCTCCGCTTTATGCACGGCGGCTGTGAAGGCTTTACCGGATCCTGGTCGGCCGACAGCCGCTGGTTTGCTTATAGCCGCGACCTGGAGAATGGCCACAATGCCATCTTCATTGCAGATGCCGGCAACAAAAAAACAACACAGGTAACGGGGGGCTATTACAGTTGTTTCAGTCCGGCCTTTGATCCCGAGGGCAAATACCTTTTTCTTACCACAAACCAGTCCTTCTCGCCCTATTACAGCGACCTCGACAATTCCTTTATTTATGCCAACAGTACCCAGCTGGCGGCCATCTCGCTGAAGAAAACAACTTCTTCTCCCCTGGCGCCGAAAAATGATACCGTAGCCATTGCGGCTGATGAGGCCAAAAAAACGGAAACCGCTGATAAGAAGAATACAAAGAAAAAAGAACCGGAGGCGGATAAAGAAAAAGACAAGAAAGCCGTGGAAATTGATTTCGACGGACTGGAACAGCGCATGGTTATCTTACCCGTGCCGCCCGGCAACTATGGAAATACGGCGGCGGCCAAAGGAAAGGTCATCTATTTAAAAACTCCCTCCACCGGCAGTTCACCGGATGAAAAAGCGGTACTGAAATATTTTGATCTTGAAAAAAGAGAGGAAAAGACGATACTGGAGAATGCGGATAATTTTTCGCTGAGTGCCAATGGAGAAAAAATGCTGGTTCAGCGGGATAACAGTTTTGCCATTATCAAAGCAGAGGAAGGACAAAAATTTGAGAAAACCCTTCGCCTGGGCGAGATGGAAATGCAGGTGGATCCGGTGGCCGAATGGAAGCAGCTGTTCCTCGATGCCTGGCGCATGGAGCGGGATTATTTTTACGATCCCGGCATGCATGGGGTAAACTGGAATACCGTAAAGGAGCGCTATGGCAAAATGCTGGAAAGTGCCATCACCCGCGAGGAAGTTGATTTTATCATCGGGGAGATGATCGGAGAGCTCAATGCCTCACATACATACCATGGCGGAGGTGATATGGAAAGAACTTCCTCCAAATCGGTGGGCTACCTGGGTATCGACTGGCAGGCCGATGGCAATTATTACAAAGTGAAAACTATTATCCGGGGCGCTGTTTGGGATGCGGCTAACCGCTCCCCGCTTGATTTACCGGGCGTGCCGGTGAAGGAAGGCGATTATATCCTGGCGGTAAATGGCAACCCCATCAGCACGAGCCAGGAACCCTATGCTTTTTTCCAGGGACTGGCCCGTAAAACCGTTGAGATCACGTACAACAGCACACCTTCTTTCAGCAATGCAAAGACAGTACTGCTGCAATTACTGGACGACGAATACAAACTGCGTTACCTGGCCTGGGTAGAAGCCAACCGGAAACGGGTAGACGAAGCTACCCGGGGTGAAGCCGGCTATGTGTATGTACCCAGTACGGGACAGGACGGGCAGGAAGAACTGGTACGCCAGCTGAATGCCCAATGGAATAAAAAAGCGCTCGTAATCGATGAACGTTTCAACAGCGGCGGACAGATACCGGACCGTTTTATTGAATTGCTCAACCGCACGCCCCTCGCCTACTGGGCCACCCGCGATGGGAGCCCCTGGTCGTGGCCGCCCAATGCCAATTTTGGTCCGAAAGTGATGCTGATCAATGGCTGGAGCGGTTCCGGTGGCGATGCCTTCCCGGATTTTTTCCGTAAGAGAGGCCTGGGCCCCCTGATCGGCTCCCGTACCTGGGGCGGATTGATCGGTATCAGCGGCATGCCCAACCTGGTTGATGGCGGCAGCATCACGGCTCCCACTTTCCGGATGTATAATCCCGATGGCACCTGGTTCCGTGAAGGACATGGGGTGGACCCTGATATTGAAGTGGATGAAAACCTGGGGGCTTTTTCAAAAGGAACGGATGTGCAACTGGAGAGAGCCATACAGGAAATAAAAGCAGCCATTCAAAGCAAGGGATATAAGGCGCCGCAGCAGCCTGCGTATGAGAAGAGGAACTGACAGGATCTGAATGGTAAGCGTTATTAGTGATGAGTTATGAGATATTAATTCTGAATTCTGCAGGTTGTAGTAATTCCTACTCATATTGCAGCGGCGTATAACCCACACTGACCATTTAAATCTCATTCAATAAAAAGAAAAGCCAGACAACTGTCTGGCCTTTTCTTACTAATCCATCCATATACGAAGCTTATACAATAAAATTCCATCCGTGAATGTCGGGGGCAGTGCCCAGGCGGATCGCTTCTAATTGCTTCTTAAGCTTGTACAGGAGGCTGTCATGGCTGTACTTTGGTAATTCGTAGTCGGTATGATTTACATTGATAATCTTAATGGGCGCCACAACCGCAGCGGTGCCGGCGCCGAAGGCTTCCGTGAGTGTCCCTGCCTGTAAGCCGGCTTCAAGTTCGGCCACGGCTACCGGACGTTCGGCTACATCATAGCCCAGTTCTGCCGCCAGTGCAAGCAGGGAATCGCGGGTGATGCCATCCAGGATCGAATCGGATAAAGGCGGGGTTACCAGAGTATTATTGATTACAAACATCACATTCATCATACCGGATTCTTCGATGTATTTGTTTTCCTTACTGTCGGTCCACAAAACCTGGTCGTACCCCTGCAACCTTGCCTGCAGTGTGGGATAGTAAGCGCCTCCGTAATTGCCCCCGCATTTGGCAAAACCCGTTCCGCCCCGGGCGGCTCTGACATATTGTGTTTCCACTTTTACTTTAATGGGTTCGGTGTATAAGGAAGGCACCGGGCCGGTAAAAATAATAAAGCGGTATTCATCCGAGATCTTCACCCCGAAACGGGCTTCGGTTGCAATCATAAAGGGCCGGATATAGAGCGCATCGCCGGGTTTGTTGGGTACCCAGGCATTATCCAGGCTGATCAGTTGCAATAATCCTTCGGTAAAAATTTCCCGGGGGATGGGCGGCATGCACATCCGTTCGAGGGAACGTACAAAGCGATCATAGTGCCGGTCGATCCGGAAAATATTGACGCGACCATCCTGCATGCGGAAAGCCTTCATGCCTTCAAAAACAGTCTGCCCATAATGCAGGGCCAGTGTGGATGGGCTCAGCGAAAGATTGGCATAAGGCAGGAGTTGCGGCGTATGCCAGCTGCCACGTGCATAATCACAAACCAGCATATGGTCTGCTACATACTTTCCAAATTCCAGCTGATCAAAATTCACTTCTTTGATTCTCGACTGGGTGGTTTTTAATACCGGGATGTCGGCGATGAGTTCCATAATCGTTAATTTAATTGTGATGGGAAGAAGAAGTGGTAAGCGGTACAAGTTCAGGATGAGTATTTAACCGACACCATCGCTGTGAACCATCAACCCTCCTTACAATTCAGGCACAAATTTTCACCAAAAAAATAAAATAAAACAGATTCAGTTTTTGTATTTTTGACTAGATCAGATTTTTTTGATGAACGGTTAATCATACTTCCATGGCCCAAAAAAAACTCTCCAGTGATGATCATAAATACCTCCAGGTGGCAGAGGGTATTCAGAAAATGATTGAAGAAGAAGTGCTGCGTATCGGCGATAAATTACCCTCGGTAAGGGTGCTGAGCGAAGAGTATGGAATCAGCATGGGCACTGCCTTCCAGGCCTATTACCACCTGGAAGGAAGGGGGTTGATTGAAGCCCGGCCCAAATCGGGTTACTATGTGCGTTTCAATCACCGCCGCTTTCCCGAGCTGCCCCATCTTACCGAAACGGCAGGGGCTTCGCATGAAGTGAGTGTAAAGGAAATGATTGCTTCCATCTATATGGATATTGCTGCCAAAGATATCACCAACCTGGCCCTGGCGGTTCCCGATATTTCGCTCCTGCCGGCGGCCAAACTGAATAAATCCGTCATGCAGGCCCTTCGCAACCATCCCGATCACTGCATCACTTACGAGCGTACACAGGGGCATGCCGAATTGCGCAAGCAGATTGCCCGGCTTTCCTTTAACTGGGGTGGTAAGGTAAATCCTGATGAAGTGATCATCACATCGGGTTGCCTCGAAGCCATCATGCTATCCCTGCGGGCCGTTACGGAGCCGGGTGATACCGTTGCGGTGGAATGCCCCACCTATTTCGGCATCTACCAGGCTATTGAAAGCCTGGGTTTGAAAGTAATAGAAATTCCCTGCGACCCGGTTAGCGGTGTAAACCTGCAGCAACTCGAAAAAGCATTCGGCCGTTTCCCTATCAGGGCCTGTGTCTTCGTACCCAATTTCAATAATCCGCTGGGCAGTTGCATGCCGGAAGAGAATAAGAAAAAGCTGGTAAGTTTAATCAGCAAACACAATATCCCGCTCATTGAGGATGATATCTATGGCGAGCTCTATTATGGTAAAACCCGGCCAAGGCCCTGTAAATACTATGATACCAGGGGGCTGGTACTGCATTGCTCTTCTCTTTCCAAATCGCTGGCGCCCGGTTACCGCATCGGCTGGTGTATCCCCGGTAAATTTTTTGATTCAGTTAAACAATTGAAACGGATACAGAATATCAGCTGCCCCGGTCTCACCCAGGCGGCTATGGCACATTACCTGGTACATGGGCGGTACGAGTATCACCTGAAAATGTTACGCAAATCCTTGCATACCCAATGCCTGCGCTATGTACAGGCGATTATCCGTTATTTCCCTGAAGACACGAAGGTGTCCCGTCCGCACGGCGGCTTCATCCTCTGGCTCGAGCTGAACAAAAAAGTGAATTCGTTCAAACTGCGCACAGAAGCCATGAAACACCATATCTCCATCGTGCCGGGCAGGATATTCTCGGGCAGCAGTGCCTTCAGCAACTGTATCCGCATCAGTTTTGGCCAACCCTGGAGCGATGACGTGGATTATGCACTGATGATGCTGGGTAAACTGGTGAAAAAGATGAGCGGCTGACATCCGGAATTTATTCTTCCAACCCCAGAACCCGGCACCCGGTGCAGATCAGGCTCAAATAACTGGCCGTTAGCGATTAAATGCTTAAATTTAAGGCGTAGAGCCTTCGGGCCAACCATATGAATTGCTTGCATCCTGGTGACACTTCTCTGCCCCTCACTGCCATCATCCTTGCCGGTGGCCAATCCTCCCGCATGGGGCAGGATAAGGGCCTGATGTCCTTACAGGGTAAAGCGCTTACCGGGCACATCCTGGAACAGGTGCGCACTGTAACCGGGAATATACTTATCATCACCTCCAACCCCCTGTACAAGGTTTTCGGCTATCCCTGCTACCGCGATCTGTTTCCGGGCAAGGGCCCCCTGGGTGGTATCTACACCGGCCTCATGTATTCCAACACACAAAAAAACCTGGTACTGGCCTGTGATACGCCTTTCATCTCCCGCGCCACTCTGCAATCCCTGCTTGCCCGTTGCGGCAGTGAAGACGCTATCATAACCGAGCACGGCGGTAAGCCCGAGCCGCTTTGTGCCATCTACGATAAAAACTGCATCCCCTTACTCAAAAAACATTTGCAGGAAGGGAAGTTGAAAATACTGGATGCGCTCAATGTATTAAAAGTATCAGTAGCCAATTTTGATAAATCCGGCTGGCTTGGCACTAATGAATTTGCCAACATCAATACCCGTGAAGAACTGGAAAAATATGAACCCCAAACCAAATAATGTTTTATGAGTACACATGTTCCGTCTGATCTCGAGATTGCACAAAGCGCCTCCATCCGCCATATCAAGGAAATTGCCGCCAATACCGGTATTTCCAACGACGACCTGGAATATTATGGCAAGTATAAAGCCAAGCTGCCGCTCAAACTGATTGATGAGGAAAAAATCCGGAAGAGCAAACTCATCCTGGTAACGGCGATCAGTCCAACCCCCGCCGGTGAAGGTAAAACCACCACTTCGGTGGGCCTGGCAGACGGACTGAATAAGATTGGTAAAAAAGCCATGGCGGTTTTGCGGGAGCCTTCACTGGGACCTGTATTCGGCATCAAAGGAGGTGCTGCCGGTGGCGGATATGCGCAGGTGATCCCCATGGAAGATATCAACCTGCATTTTACCGGCGATTTCAGTGCAGTGGAAAAAGCCAATAACCTGCTGGCCGCCCTCATTGATAATAATATCCAGAGCAAAACCCGCAATCTCAATATCGATCCGCGGACCATCGTATGGAAACGCGTAATGGATATGAACGACCGTTCTCTCCGCAATATCATCATCGGCCTCGGCGGAACGGCCAACGGCGTGCCCCGTTCGGATGGTTTTAATATCACCGCTGCCTCGGAAGTGATGGCGATTCTTTGTATGTCGAAAGACCTGGAAGACCTGAAAGAGCGGCTGGGCAACATTCTTATCGGGTTCACCAAAGACGGCGCCCCGGTATATGCCCGCCAGCTGAATGCCCAGGGGCCGATGGCCATTCTTTTAAAAGATGCCATCAAACCTAACCTGGTGCAAACACTCGAGGGCAACCCGGCCATCCTGCATGGCGGCCCCTTTGCCAATATTGCACAGGGCACCAACACTATCATCGCCACTAAAATGGGATTATCACTGGCTGATTATGTGGTAACAGAAGCCGGCTTTGGCGCCGACCTGGGTGCCGAAAAATTCATGGACATCAAATGCGGCTACTCCGGTCTTAAACCCGATGCACTGGTACTCGTTGCCACTATCCGGGCATTGCGTTATCATGGCGGCGCCAAAAAAGCCGAGTTCAATACCCCCAACCTGGAACGGGTAAAGAAAGGATTTGAAAACCTGGAAAAACATATTGAGAACTGCAAAAAATTCGGGCTCACCCCCGTGGTGGCCATCAACCATTTTTCCACGGATGCACCGGAAGAAATAGAATTTGTGGTAAGCGAAACAGCCAAACAGGGGGTGAAAGCCATCTTCAGCGATTGCTGGGCCCATGGCGGTGAAGGCACCAAGGAACTGGCTGCCGCTGTGGTGGACATGATTGAAAGCGGTGCTAATCATTTTAAGCCCTTGTACGACTGGAGCATTTCTGTAGAAGACAAAATCAAAACAATTGCCACTGAAATATATGGCGCCGATGAGGTGGAGTATTCACCCAAGGCCCGGGAAGGTTTGAAAACCATAAAGGAACTGGGCTTCGACAAGCTGCCTGTCTGTATGGCCAAAACACAGAAATCATTCAGTGATAACGAAACAAAGATCGGGCGGCCCCTCAACTTTATCATCACCGTTCGCGAATTTGAATATGCGGCCGGTGCGGGTTTCGTAATACCGATTTTGGGTGATATGATGCGGATGCCAGGTCTGCCCGCTGTACCCGCAGCAGAAGGAATGGATATCAGTGCAACGGGTAAGATAACGGGGCTTTCGTAGGAAGTTACGGTTGAGCGGTGAACAAGCAGGGATCAGCCAACCATCAGCCCCGGTAACCCCTTCACAACGTAGCCTGCGCAACCCATAACATTTAACAGCCTTTATACCTGATAATTTGTAAATTTAGTAATGCCTCATTCCGCTGTAACTGTTGTACAGGTTGATAAAGTAACCACCGCTCAGAACGGCATAGCAGGAAACGCTGTAAGCCGGGCTGATGATATGCTGGCCGTGGAAGAGCCGCTCGAGATCCGGATCGGTTACGGAACCGAAGGCAACCGCCTGATAAAAAGCATCTCAGTTACCATGTGCACACCGGGCAATGATTTTGAGCTGGCTGCCGGTTTTCTTTTCACCGAAGGTATTATCAGCCAGGCATCGGATATTCTTACCCTGCGCTATGCGGAGGGAGGCAATCCGGACGACCGTGTGGTGGTGGTGGAACTGAAACCCGGTATTCTTTTCGATCCGCAAAAAACAGAGCGGAATTTTTATACCACTTCCAGTTGCGGCGTCTGTGGCAAATCATCTATCAGCGCCATTAAAAATAATATCTCCCCCAGCGGAGATACCGGGCTGCAGGTACCGGCTTCACTGCTTACGCGATTGCCGGATTTGCTGCGCAAAAGACAGGAAGTATTTGAACATACAGGCGGTCTGCATGCTTCCGCTATTTTTAATACCGAAGGAAAATTATTATTGTGCCGTGAGGATGTGGGCCGTCATAATGCACTGGATAAACTGATCGGCGCCGCTTTTCTCAACGAAGAGCTGCCGCTGAACCGGCATATACTGCTGCTGAGTGGCAGGGCCAGTTTTGAACTGCTGCAGAAAGCAGCAATGGCCGGAATTTGTATCATCGGTGCCGTAGGCGCCCCCTCGAGTCTGGCCGTGGAAACAGCCATTGAACTGCATATTACCCTGGCCGGTTTCCTGCGGGATAACCGGTTCAATATTTATTCCGGCCCGCAACGTATACAATGCTAAACCCTTTATATGAAGATCAGGATAAAAGGCAATTCCATACGGGTCCGCCTCACCCAGACAGAAATTGCTAACTTTGGAAAAGACGGTATTATTGAAGAAGAAACCAGGTTCCCCGGCGGTAACTCATTCCGCTATTGCCTGCAGCGCAAAACCGGTATTAACCGGCTGGAAGCCGCGTTGAAAGATAACTGCATTACTATTGGCATCCCGGAACCACTTTCAACGGAGTGGACAACAACTGACCGGGTTGGATTTGATGACCGGCTGGAACTGGACAACGGACAACAACTTTTGCTTCTTATCGAAAAGGATTTTGTTTGCCTGGATAATACCCTCGAAGATCAAAGTGATAATTACCCGAACCCCAGGGCGGTTTGCTGATTGCTAAATCAACCTTATGTCAAAAAACCTGAGTGAACTTTCCGGACGAAAAGGCCTCGATCAAAATCTTTTTGAAGAATTGGGCATCGCTGCCAAAGCCACCGGTACACCCGCCGCTGACGCGATTGATACCATAGCCGAAGATTTTCTGATGGGCAAGGCCAATGTATATGGCACCGTGAGCTTTTATGATTTCCTCAAACCCGCCAACCAGGGCAAAAAAGTATATGTATGTAACGGATCGGCCTGCCTTACCGCCGGAACACAGGAAGCCGTTCACCAGAAATTAGCCGCCCATTTCGCTGCCAATGAAATCGGTGAGATGTGCTGCCTGGGCCGCTGCCATGAAAACAGCGCCTTTCATCTTGCCGGTAAAAATTATTCAGGCGCTGCAATTGATTCGATCAGCACCCTCCCGGAACAGGAGAAACCAATAACCGATCAATACACGGTAGCTGCAAAAGGCATGGCGGTACTGACCGCTGCATTCCCCGGCATTGCCGCTTACTCTACCCTTCTCCGGGAGGCGCTTAACAAAACACCTGATGCTTTATTGAATGAATTACGCCTTTCCGGGCTGCGCGGGCGGGGTGGCGCCGGCTTCCCGATAGCCATAAAACTGGAGGGCTGCCGCAATGCCCCCGGCGAAAAAAAATTCATCGTATGCAATGCTGATGAGGGTGATCCCGGGGCTTACAGCGACCGTTATTTGCTGGAACAGCAACCCCACCGTGTGCTGCTGGGTATGTTACTGGCCGGTTATATCACCGGTGCTGATACAGGTGTATTGTATATCCGGGGCGAGTATCCCGAGGCCATAGCCATAACAGAGGAGGCCATCATGGCCTTCCAATCCGAAAACTTAGTGGGTGATAATATCCTCGGCAGCGGCTTTTCATTTGCATTCAAAATCATAGCGGCACAGGGCGCCTATATCTGCGGCGAAGAAACAGCCTTGCTTTCTTCCATTGAAGGACAGCGGCCCGAAGTGAGGGTGCGCCCCCCCTACCCGGTTCAGCAGGGACTCTTTAATAAACCCACCGTGGTAAACAATGTGGAAACCCTGGCCTGCATCCCTTTCATCATACAACAGGGGGGCGCCCGTTTTGCTGCCATTGGTAAAGAAAAATCCACCGGTACCAAACTGGTATCGCTTGACGGACATTTCAACCGGCCCGGTATTTATGAAGTGGAAATGGGTACGCCGCTGGAAGTGCTGGTGAATGAGCTGGGTGGCGGCTTCCGGGTACCCGTGAAAGCCATGCATATCGGCGGCCCGCTTGGCGGGTTGGTACCCGTCAGCAAAATACCGGATTTACAGATCAGCTTCGAATCCTTTGCCAGTCAGGGTTTCCTGCTGGGCCATGCTTCGGTGGTTTGTATTCCCGTCCCGTTCCCTCTCCGGCAATACCTGGAACACCTTTTCCAGTTTACCGCTCATGAAAGTTGCGGAAAATGCTTCCCCTGCCGGCTGGGCTCCACCCGTGGTTACGAGTTATTGCACAAAGCCGGCACTGAATCGTATCAGATCGACCGCAACCTTTTTAACGACCTGCTCGAGACAATGGAAACGGGTTCGCTTTGCGCACTGGGTGGCGGATTGCCCTTACCCGTTAAAAATGCGCTGCAGTATTTTAATGACGAACTATCTCCTTACTTTAAAAACGCCTGATCATGCCGATATCTTTTAAGCGAGAAGAAAAGCATTTGCAGACAGAAAACGGAAAGACTGTTTTCTTTGGGGCCGGTAATGGTGAAGTGAAGCCGGATGTTGCGTATATCAATAACGAGCCATTTGCCATTGAAAAAGGTGAAACCATCATCAGCTTCCTCCGTCGTAACATGGGAAAAGAGGCGGTTCCCACGCTTTGCGATGCGCCCAACCTGGAGCCTTTTGGCTCCTGCCGGGTATGCAGTGTAGACGTGGCTCTCACAGCGAATGGCCCCGCCAAAGCACAGGCTTCCTGCCATACCCCCGTGATGGCGAACTCTTATATCTATCCCGATTCTCCCCGCATACAGAAATTGCGCCGCAATATTATCGAGCTGGTGCTCACCGATCATCCTTTGGATTGTCTGACCTGTGAAGTAAACAACAATTGCGAACTGCAAACCGTAGCAGCCCGGGTTGGGGTAAGAGATGTGCGCTATCCCCAGGGAAAAAATCACCTGGACCGTGAAAAGGATCTCAGTCATCCTTACATGACTTCCGATTTTTCCAAATGTATCAACTGCTTCCGCTGTGTGCGTGCCTGCGATGAAGTGCAGGGGCAGTTTGTGCTGAGCATGGCCGGCCGTGGTTTCGACAGCCATATTATCAAGGGGGCCGAAGTAAGTTTCAACGAAAGCGATTGTGTGAGTTGTGGCGCCTGTGCCCAGGCCTGTCCCACTTCTGCTATCAGCGATGTTTTTGAATCCAAATCTGTTGCCTACGATGAAAAGGTAAGAACCGTTTGTACCTATTGCGGCGTGGGTTGCAACCTGGATGTGGCGGTGAAAGCCGGTACGGTGAAATCCATCCAGGCTCCTTACAATGCCGAAGCCAACGGGGGACATACCTGCCTCAAGGGCCGATATGCCTTCTCTTTCTATAATCATCCCGATCGCCTGCGCACGCCCCTGATCAGGAAGAATGGCGTATTGGTGGAAGCAAGCTGGGACGAAGCCTATGATTTTATTGCAGAGAAACTGAATCATATCAAAGCAGCGCATGGGGCTGATGCCATTGCCGGTATTTCTTCTGCCCGTTGCACCAACGAAGAAAATTACCTGATGCAGAAATTTATCCGGGCGGTGATCGGCACCAATAATATCGACAGTTGTGCCCGGGTTTGTCACTCGCCCACTGCTATAGGTATGCAACGCACTTTCGGTACGGGCGCCGCCACCAATTCGATCATCGATATGCAGTATACCGATTGCATGATGGTGATCGGAGCCAATCCCACCAGTGCCCACCCGGTAACCGGCGCTAAAATCAAGCAGCAGGCGCTCAGGGGCAAGACGCTGATCGTAATCGATCCGCGTAAAACCGAGCTGGCGAAATATGCCACCCATCATTTGCAGTTACGGCCCGGCACCAATGTGGCAGTACTGAACATGATGTTATATTATATCATCAAAGAACAGTTGGAAGACAGGCAATTTATTGAAAGCAGAACAGAAGGATACGAGGATTTCCGCCAACATATTCTCAGCCTGGATATCAGCGGGCTCGAAGCCGTTAGTGGCGTAAGCCGCAATGATGTGAGGGCTGCCGCTATCGCCTATGCAAGCGCTCCCAATGCCATGTCGTTTCATGGCCTGGGTGTTACCGAACACAGTTATGGTACTTATGCTGTAATGCTGATTGCCGACCTTGCGATGATCACCGGCAATATCGGCCGCCGCGGCGTGGGCGTGAATCCGCTTCGCGGACAAAACAATGTACAGGGCGCCGCCGATATGGGCTGTCAGCCCTACCAGGGAGCCGGTTATCTTGATATAACAGATCCCGGGGTTCATCGCATGTATGAGGAGTTTTATCATGCCAAACTCCCCCTTCATGCCGGTTATAAAATTCCGCAGATGTATGATGCGGCACTTGAGGGTAAGCTGAAAGCCCTTTGGGTGATTGGGGAGGATATGGCGCAAACCGATCCCAATACCCATCATGTGGTAGCCGCCCTGCAACAACTGGAATTATTTGTGGTACAGGAATTATTTATGACCGAAACGGCCAAACTGGCTACGGTTGTATTGCCCGGCGCCTCCTTCCTGGAAAAGAGCGGTACGTTCACCAATGGGGAGCGTCGTATACAAAGAGTGAATAAAGTAGTGGAGCCCATACCGGGCACAAAGGCCGATGGCCAGGTGATAGTGGATATCATGAACCGGATGGGATATGCACAGGACGGTTATAACCCGGAAACATTGCTGGAAGAAATTGCCAGGGTAGTGCCCTTCTTTGCCGGAGTGAAATGGAAAGAGCTCGACATCAATGGCAAACAATGGCCGGTAAAACCCGATGGCTCCGATACGGAGATACTGCATACCGGGAGTTTCAGCCGGGGTAAGGGCCGCTTCCTGTTTAATCCATTTAAAGAATCCGAAGAGATTGTACAGCATGCAAAAGAATATCCCTATATCATCACCACCAACCGCGAACTGGAACATTATAACTGCGGTGCCATGACAAGGCGTACCCGCAATGCCGATATCATCACCGAAGATGTGCTGCTGATTAATCCCGCCGATGCCGAAAAACATTTCATCAAAGAAGGAGATATGGTTTGCGTGGAATCTCCGCGGGGTAAAGTGGATATCAGGGCCCGGATAACCGATGAGGTGAAACCGGGTATTCTCAGCAGTACCTTCCATTTCCCCGATATCATGCTGAACAACATTACTTCAAGTATCAGCGACAGCGAAGCCATGTGCCCCGAATACAAAGTGGTGGCTTGTAATATCCGTAAGAGCCGGGGGAAGTACAAGGAAGTTAAGAGTTGAGAGTCAGAAATTATGAATTTTTAATTATCAGTGGCAGCTACAGTCCCAAAGATCAGATCAATCCTGGAATTATATGAATTACTCACAAATGAGGAGCGTCTGATTGTTGATATTTTGAGAGAATTGATACGCGAACAACTTCCTTCGTACTGCAAGGAAAAAATTTCATACAATGTTCCCTTCTTTTATGGGCGTAAAGGCATTTGCATTATCTGGCCCGCCAGCATTCCCCGGGGTGGCATTAAGGAGGGCGTTTTGTTAGGATACTGGTATGGGAACCGGCTTACAGACCCCGGTTCTTACCTTACCCATGGAAGCAATAAGCAGATTTACTACAAGCTATATAATCAGGCTGAAGAAATTGATGCAGCGGCCCTCTCATCCCTGCTCCGGGAAGCTGTTGCACTGGATCGAAGCTGGTAATTATTCCTCCTGTCGTTTTCCCTTTTTGTTACGCCGGCAGGCATCACTGCAGTATTTTACCTCATCCCAAACGCGGGCCCATTTTTTTCGCCAGCTAAACGGGCGACCGCAAACAGCACAGGTTTTTACAGGCAAACCGGATTTGGCAATTGCTTTCATCAGTTCCTGATTAATTTATGTTTCCGCAGTTCATCCAGCGTCAGCGGCTCCCCGCTGTTCAGGTTTTTATACGCGGTTACGCTGCATACAAAGCAGGTATGATCACCATCGCAATACTGCCGGATCACCTGCAACCGTATGAGAGCCAGCGCTTCTTTCAAAACAGGATAGCCCTGCCAGTTCATCAGGGCATTCCTTTTGTTAAGCCGCCCTGTCTTGTCAACCTTTTTCCCGGATTGCCGGCCCAGCAGGTTCACCAGGCGGTACTGGGAAGCGGCCAGTAATTGCAAAACAAATTCCTTTTCTTTTGCAATATTTTCCAGCGTCTGTGTATTGTGATAAACCGCACAATGAAATAATTTGGGCTGCATACTAACCTGCGATACATAGGTAATGATATTCATATTGGTCTGGCCCTTATGCCTGCTGGCAATACTGTACACGGGCAGGTTTACGCGGTTCCAGGGTCGTTTGTAACTCATAAACTGTTAAGGTAATTGCCGGCCCTCTGCAGCAGTGCCTGCTTCTTCGGTCCGGGCATTTTATCAAATGTTATTACCAGCATGCCCATACGGGGCTGCCTGCTGAAAAAGGTCCTGTGTTTATCGATGAAACGCCAGAAAAGGGCATCCCATATCCCCTGCCAGGAATCACCGGTAGCAGCCGCCTTTTTATAATGGCTCATCTTCAGGAGATAATTGCTGCCGCTGATATAGGGCTTCGTGGTTATGAGCCCGCCATCCGCAAATTGCGACATCCCATAAACATTAGGTACCATCACCCAGTCATACGCATCAATGAACAGTTCCATAAACCACTTGTACACCTCTCCCGGATCAAACTCGCAGAGCAGCATGAAATTGCCGAGTATCATCAGTCGTTCAATATGATGGCAGTAGCCGGTCTTCAGTATTTTACGGATCACATCATCCACCGGCACTATACCGGTAGTACCCTCATAAAAGGATGCCGGTATCCTGCGGCTGAAATGCCAGTAGTTGCGGGTGCGTTGCATCCTTCCTTCCCGTTCGTACACGAGGCGGATAAACTCCCTCCAGCCAATGAGCTGGCGGATGAATCCTTCCTGCGCATTCAGTGGTATTTTATTTTCTTGGGTAAACTGGTTTACCGATTCCAGCACCTGAGGGGGAGTAAGCAAACCAATATTAAGCATGGGAGATAATACTGCATGATGAAGTACCGGCTCATCCGCCACGATGGCATCTTCATAATCCCCGAAACCGTAAAACCGATGTTCCAGAAATTGATGCAGCCATTCAATGGAAGCGGATGCGGTCCACGCAAAAAAATGGGGTGGCCGTGAGCTGCCGGGGTTATCCGGAAAAAACTCTTCTACATACTGGCGGGCTTCTCTGATAAAATCATCATCCGGCTGAAATACCAGGGGCGGAGACTGCTGGCCTTTGGGAAATTTAAGGCGGTTTTCCTGATCAAAACTCCATTTCCCTCCCAGTGGGTTACCCTTTGCGTCAAGTAATATCCTATGCTTTTTACGCTGTTCAATATAAAACGGGGTTTGAAAATAGTCCTGTTTCTTTTCGAAGAAGGCGCCTCCCTCTTCCGGCGTGGTTAAAAAGGCGGGCGTCTCGTGAAGGATAATTGAAAGGCCGTATAAGTCTGCCGATTTTTGAATACGGCGAAACAACCAGTCATCTGCAAGGGCTGCCAGCCTGATTTGCCGGTATCCTTCTCCGGCCAGGTATGCCAGCAGCTTCCTTACATCACTCAATGGATGCTGTGCATCGATATAGTGTATTTGATGTTTCTGGTTTTCCAGCAGATGCCGGTAAGCCTGCATACTGGCCCTGTGAAGCACCAGTTTTTGTTTGTGGAATTTATATTGCCGGAAGAAAAGCCATTCCTCCACTAAGAAAATTCCTGCTTCCGGATGTAAAGCCGGATGAGTGCCAAAAAGTTGGTGAGGAAAGATGAGAACAGCCGTTTGCATGCTGGAATAACAATGCAGGCAGGCATTGGTTCAGCCAGGTAAGTTTTCCCATTTATGCCACCTGCACCAGCCGGCCAAAAACCTCATCCACCTCATTATCCAGGTAGGATTGCACCAGGTTAACGTAGCGGTAAAAGGATTTACTGTTATCGGCGTGACCGGATATTTTCCGAACCACATGTTCTTTCATCCCCAGCATGAGCATGGTGGTGATAGCCGTGCGGCGCATGGTATGGGAAGAAACCATATCGCAGAAACGGGAGCCTCGTTCGGCGGCGCTGCCATTTTGTTTAACATTGATACCCCGTTTTTTTCGTTGGCGGCCGATATCGTTTGTCCAGCCCGCCATTTCTGCAATCATTTTAAGTTGCTTATTGAAACGATTAAGCGGAATGGGAGGAAATATCGCTTTTCGTCCCCGGGCTCCGGCTTTGAAGGTTTCAATGATTTCGACCGCATAGGCCGGCAGTTTGATCCGGACGGCGGTTCCGGTTTTCTGGGTGGTAACCGGCAGGTAATAGCCCGAATCCAGTTTCTCGATATCCGTAAAGCGTATGGAGAACAGATCAGATGCCCGCAGGGCTACGGTACAACCAAAAACAAAGATATTCTTGGCCTTGCGGAGCGGTTTGGTAAGCCGTTCATCAAACGCTTTGTCATTGATCAGGAATTGCAGCTGGCCGGGGAGCAAGGTTACCACCGGGATATTTTCCCGGCACACATAGAAGTTTTTATAAAAGGGGCCTGTGGGGATGGCCAGATCTTTATTCAGGTAATTGAAAAACATCCGGATGATTTTGATAACGGTGCCCACATAATTATCATAGCAGTTTTTCTCCTGGTACAGGAACTGGGTGAATTGCTGGTAAAAACGTTTCCAGTAATTCCGTTCGGCCGTGAACACCCGTTTATTGTTCCCGTTGATCATTTTCACCCGTAACTCCAGCTCATTTTTTTGCTCATACTCCTGCAGGTAGCGGAGTACGTAAGTGTAATTGGTCACCGTCTGGGGTTTGATCCTGCTGCCATCAGGCTTCAGCCGTCGGCCTTTAAAACTCTGGCTGATGAATTTCTCAAAGAGTGGAATCAGGGGGTATTCTTTTGTTGTCATAAAGGGGATTTTTTATCGTTCAATTCTGTCAAAATTTACGCAAAAAGGGCGAATTTTCAAAGCTGAAAGTTTCTTAAAATAATGGCAGAAAAGGCTTACTGAACTTTTGACTATTATCCTTTTGGAATGATGATGCCGGGCAGGAAATATACCGGCACAAGTGGCTACAGGTATGGGTTTAATGGGAAGGAGAAGGATAATGAAGTCAAAGGGTTGGGAAATCAAATGGTCTATGAAAACAGAATTTATGACCCTCGCATAGGCAGGTGGCTTAGTGTTGACCCCCTTCAAAAGAAATACTCGGATTTGACACCGTACAATTTTTCAGGTAACAGTCCTATTGTATTTGGTGATTATGATGGGAAAGACTTTGGTATTATCTATGATCACAAAAATAAAAAAGTATATATTGTTGCCACTTATTATGTTTCAAAACAAGAAGAAGCTCAAGCTACAAAAGCTTTGAATGATTGGAATGCTAAAAGTGCAGTTGCGAGTGATGGATATACAGTCGTTTTTTCGTTAAAAACAAAGGTTCCTGAAATGCAAACGAAAGAGGAGTTCATTAAATCTGATGCAGCTATAGCCCGACTCAGGCGGAGTGAACAAGACAAGAAATATAGTGCATA
>JAXLUF010000001.1:0-748010 GCA_046329685.1 Ferruginibacter sp. | reverse complement strand
CTGGCTCTCTCTTCTTTGCGGTGAAAAAAATGCAGGATACAACATCCCGAAACAACTCTTAATTCTTAACTATTTCAGGTGTGCCTTGAAAAAAGCCACCGTCTTATTCATCGCATCATCCGTATTAGTGCTGGTGAATCCATGTCCATCTAAAAAGTACTCATAATATTCATGCGGCACCCCCAGCGTGGTGAGCTGCGCATTCAGCCACTGGCTCTGGTAAAGCGGCACAATCACATCCAGGGTGCCGTGGAAGATGATGGTGGGTTTAGAGCCGGCCGTAGCCTGTGAGTAGGGGCTGTTAGACTGATAGAGCGCCAGATCCCAGGGTGCATTATTAAACTGGATCAGCAAATCCTTGATAGCTTTACCCATCCAGATATTGAAGCTGTTGTACCAGCTCCAGTCGTTCAGTACGGCCGGTCCGAAATAATCCGCCACCGCCCTTACATATCCCCCCGCATTATACTTGTACGTATACAGCATGGCCAGGTGTGCCCCGGCGCTGGCGCCCACCATGAGCAGGGTATCGGAGGTTACGAAGTTTGCTTTATTGCTGACCAGGAAATTCACGGCAGCACTGATATCACTCATGATCTCGGTGTAATGGATATTATTGGCATTGCTGGCCAGGCGGTAGTTGATATTGGCAATAGCGGCCTCGGGCCATTTGCTGCGCAGGATATTTTTGTAATAGTTCATATCCGCTTTATCCCCTGCTTCCCATCCGCCGCCATGAATGAGGATGATGAGTTTAGTAGCCGTGGTGCGACCGGCAGGCAGGTAGATATCCATTTTTTGCGCCGCTGATACGCCTGCAAAAGCCGTGTCCAGAATGATGCGTTCGGCGAGGCTGCCACCCGTGCCACCACCGCCGGTACCACCACCGCCACCCGAACCTGATCCGCCGCCCGGATCATCCTTGGTACAGGATTGCAGGAGCAGACAGCAGGAAAACAGGGCAAGGATAAACGATTTGTAAGACAGGTAAGGATGGAGCCCAACAGCATTTTTAGTTTGCATAAAAGCATATTTGGTGAGCAATGGCAGCACGGGTTCTGATACGGCACAACTAAAAAACGAAATTTTTTGTGTGCTGCTATGCCTGGTCGTGAATTTTAACAAATCCGGCTACTGCCCCAGACAGGATAGCCTTATCTAAGTACCTGAACCATAAGCGGCAATGCCCGGTGGTGGCGAATGTTAAATTATGATTTTTGGGAATTTGTGGGTAGATTTGGGGATGCCAGCTGTCGGTAATTAATTTACATGTAAAGTAATTGTCGTCTACTTAATTTTCTAAATGCAATTTTTTTATGATTGGGACTGAGGTTGACAATTAAAGTGTTGGCGGCAATTTTTACGTTAGCGGCAACCCTATGTGACACACCCTAATTAATTTCCAACTCCTATCAATTGACACTCATAAAATAATTATTATTATGAAAAGGCATTTATTCATATTGTGGGTTTTGATTGGAGTATTTACTTCGTCCATTTCTGCCCAAGTAGCTCAATTCCCACAAGTTTATTATAATGGACAAGGCGCAGGTGGAACAAACCTCAATATTCGTTCTGTCGCAAGTTTAACAAGTGGTACCGTGTTAACAACTCTTGCTACAAGTTCCAGAATAGGTGCCGAGACATTCACAACATCAACGGAAACAAATGGTACTGCGACATGGATAAAAGTCTGCCTACCCAATACAACAGGCTCGATTACTTATGGATACATGCTTTATGGAGAGTACTATGCTCGAATTTATCAGAACAATAATTATGCGACAACAACTGCCAACCTGAACATTAGAACTGGAGCTGGAACAACATTTCCGAACGTGACAATTGGAGGTACAGCAGCAACTTTTGGCAATAATTCAACGATTGCTTTAACAGGAACTTCTACAGTGGTTAGTGGAACAACCTGGTATCAGGTATATCTTACAAATAACTGTAGTCAAACAACAGGATATGTCAGTGGAGCATTTTTGAATATACCATCTTCTCAAAATTATTATATAGTTGCCGGTACAGTTCAAAACCCGAGCTCAGTCAGCATTTGGGGAGCTACAGTAACTATGGGAAGTTGGACGACTAATAGTACAGAGGGATTTTATCAATATAAGTTACCCGTAAACTGGACGGGATTAATAACTTGTTCTCACCCAAATTATAATACGTCAAACCCAACTTCGTATAATCATACTGCCAATGGTCATATTTATAACCGAAATTTTATACTTAGTAATTCTTCAAGCCCCGCCATAAATCTTAGCGGCAATTTAGCTTTTGGCAATGTAACAGTAGGAACCACTTCACAAAGAACTTTGACAATAACCAATACTGGCAATGCAACACTTAATGTTACCTCTATAAATTATCCAACTGGTTTTAGTGGGAACTGGAACAGTGGAAGCATTGCAGCCGGAGGAAGCCAAAATGTAACTGTAACATTTGCTCCAACTGCTGCAACAACCTATGGAGGAACAATAACTGTAAACTCCAATGCAACCAGCGGCACGAATACAATTTCTTGTAGCGGAACTGGTACAACTACAGCAAGCACTTCTATCAGCCTAAGTGGCAATCTAGCTTTTGGTTATGTAACAGTAGGAACTACTTCACAAAGAACTTTGACAATAACCAATACTGGCAATGCAACACTTAATGTTACCTCTATAAATTATCCAACTGGTTTTAGTGGGAACTGGAACAGCGGAAGCATTGCAGCTGGAGGAAGCCAAAATGTAACTGTAACATTTGCCCCAACTGCTGCAACAACCTATGGAGGAACAATAACTGTAAACTCCAATGCAACCAGCGGCACGAATACAATTTCTTGTAGCGGAACTGGTGCAACTATTGCAAGTCCTTCGAGTATAACTATAAGTAATGTAATTAGAAATAACTCTACCTTCCCAAATCCTAAAATTTTATGGACTGGAAATACAAATCAAACCCCCGCAACCATTAAAATTTGTGCTGATGGTTCAACAGCCACAAAAATATCATTTACTAATAATACAGGAATCAGTTCTAGTAATATCAAATTCTGGATAAATAGTGACCCTTTCGGAAATAATTCTGACCTGTCTGGATACTTTATCAATTATTCTATAAATGGTAATATAATAACAGCAGAGCTTGCACATCCTAAATATCTTCCTTCAAATTATAGACCTTTCAAAAGCGACCAAATAAGAATTGTTGATTTTAATTCGCCTAATCAAACAATTTTTAGCTTACCACTAGAAATCTATAGAGCTCCTGTATTAATGGTTCATGGCTTATGGGGGGCTTACTCAACATTTGAAAACGTTGATAATTACCTAAAAAATAATAACTATTATTTACCATCATTAACAGTACGGGCAAATTATGAACCCACAAACGATTTCTTCTTATATGACAATCGTTTTGTAGTTCCTACTGACATTAATACACTTTTAACCAGAGCAAGAAATAACAATATTTCAGCAGGTAAAGTTGATGTAATTGCTCATAGTATGGGAGGACTTATTGCAAGGTACTATCTCCAATCTACTGGTTATTCGCAAAAACAGGATATACATAAACTAATAACTATAAATACGCCACATTCAGGTGCTCCAATAGCAAATCTCCTTACAAATACTACAAGTGTTACTGCGGACGCAGCTAGAATAGTTGCTGAGCCTCTTGCCAATCAAATTTTTAATGGCTCAATATACAATGGAGCCATCTCAGACCTTTCAATAAATAGCAATGCATTAATGTATTTAAATTCTTCAACTCTTAACAATGGAGTTGTTCCAAGCCATGCAATAATAACTACATCTCAAGTAATAAATGATAATTTTTGGCATTTAGTTTTTGCAGCTGCCGCACCAACACTTTCCATGACTATAAATGATTTTGTAAGCTATTTATTTTATAATCAGTCTAACGATTTAGTGGTAGCAACCACTTCTCAATCTGGCGGCTTACCTATATCTGCGAGAACAACATATCCTAATATTTTTCACAATGGTTCGTACAATAATTCCTTTGTGTTAAATGAAATTGTAAGTGCCTTAAATATAAACTCATCAAATACAAATTATTTCGCCCAAAATGGATTTGCACCAGAAGTGATTCAAAGTCATTATAGACCTGTCGCACCGACTGAATTCAACAGAATAGTAAGCAGTGTAAAAATTAATAGCCCAATACAAAATCAAAATTTTAATGCTGGAAGCATTGTTCCAGTTGACATTACTACAAATAATGGCGTTAATAGAATTGTCCTAGAAGGTATAACTCGTATTAATAATTCAAATTTCGTTGATACATTACTTTCAAATGGCATTATTAGTTACAAAATCCCTAATGACGCCATTGGAAAATTGAAATTCATTGCAATAGGTTATAATTCGAATAATTTAATTGATTATGATACTGTAACAATTAATATAAACCAATCATCAACCTTAGATAGCATTACGTTTCATTCTGATACTTTATTCGTTCAAGTAAATAATACTGTATCAATACCTCTAACGGCATATTTTAGTAGTGGGGCTTCAATTGACATAAATGCCTTAACTGGTGTTCAATTTCAAGTTACTGATACAACATTTGCAAAATATATAACCCATAGTACAATTCAGGGAAAGGAGGTTGGCATTACAAAATTAAACGCAACCTATCAGGGAAAAATTAAACAAATTCCAATCTCAGTAATTCCTGAAGATACGACCATAAAGAAAGGATTTATAAACAATAATGGAGTATCTCCCAATCCAGTCAGTCAATTGATTCCTACAGATTCTATAAAAGTATACCCTAATCCAAACAAAGGCTCTTTTACTGCATTTATGGTTTTAAGAGAAGATGAAGAATTTCAAATAGATGTATTTAATCAGAACGGACAACTAATTTATTCAACCAAAAGGAAAAGTATAAACAAAATATTAAGAGCTTCGATTTCCATAGGTTCAACAATTGCAAATGGTGTTTATTATATTAAGGCTATAGGTGCTACAAAATCCTATACTGGTAGATTTATTGTTCTCCCTGACAAATAATACACCTACAAAAACAAGGGTATGCCGCTAACATGGGGTTTTGCGCATACTGGGGCGGACGAACAGCGTCTTTCCTTCCCAGCAACGTCTCCTGAAAGGGACGTTGCGTATTCCCAGATATTTAGCCTTTTCCGCTATCCGCAACGTCCCGGCCCACACACTGCCCCAGCAGGAGACATTGCGGGAAAACTTTTCCCCGCAGCGTCTCCTCCCAAGCCCTGAGGTTAGCCACGGACTCTGCGGCAGCGGTAACTCAAATCCCCTCATTTCACTGCTTTTAACATCTCTCCTCAAACGCCCGGTTCGTGCCCCGCAAACCAAAACGCTCAACAAAAAATTCATCAGCATCCTAAATAGGGTTCGTGAGCCACTAACCATGGCACAAACTTCCGGCTGTGAACTTCCAGCTGTCCCGCAATTTTTTGCTTTTGCCTTTTCACAGGGCTAAAATATCAGCCAGGACCTATTCAAATGCCCGCTACAATTGTATATTTGTTTACCGAAACGGTACTTGAATGAAAACGCCTTTCTTAATCCTCCTCGTTACCCTTTTCCCGTTATTATCCCGCGGGCAGTTGATAGAGAATTATGATACCTGCCGCACCCAAACCTATTACCAGTATATCGGCAACGCAGCCAGTGAAACACACCTGGAAAAAGCACGTACCGTGCAGGATAATGGTATTATCAATGCCGGATATATCCGGCAGGGCACCAGCCAGAATGCGCTTATTATTAAACAGGATGTCCAGGGAAGGGTGATTTGGCAAAAAGAATACGGCACAGCAGGCTATGATGAAAAATTTACTGACTGGCGGGAACTGCCCAACCGGGAGTTGCTGGCGGGAGGTGTCGCCAAGAACAAAATCACCCAGCAGTCGGTCTTTTTTATGATGCAGTTTACAGCAGATGGAAATATTCTCTGGCAAAAATCCTATGCCAATATTACAGCCGCGAATATCAACAATGCAAAAATTTATCCTGACTTTTATGGTGAATATTTTTTTGCTGCGGAAACCGATTCTTCCATTATTTATGGAATGACCAGTAATACGGGCAATGTAAACTGGTTCAAATGCCTGGATGCCAGTCCGGGAACAAAACTAGTGGCAGCTATTTCTGATTACAGCAAGCTGCTTATTGCCACGAATGCGTTGGACTCGGGCCGCAAAGTGGCGAATATTTATTTCGTTAACTATTACTGGATCGGTCATCCCCAGCTGATAAAATATACCACCAAACTGGGTGGCGTCCATCAAAATGCGGATTATATTCTGCATGATGCGGAGCAGTATGGTCAGTTTACCTATTTTTCGGGCATCCGCTCTGTGGGTAATCAACCCTATGAAGTAATACGCGTAAATATCAACCAGGGATATATCCATGAAGCCCTGGAAAACATTGTTACACCCGGTGTGGCAATTGATTCCCTTACACAAACGGCTATCAATATTTATGGCAATGCCGTCAGTTTTAGTGCCGGGGCCAAAAATAACCGTTTGCATACCCTCCGATTAACCGGCAGCGAAAATTTTCCCACTTCTGTCATCTGGTCGGCGACTTATCTGCTGCCCGACAGTTTGCAACTGAAAGGAAATATCAAAACCTGGGACGATGGTTATATATTTTTCGGATTTAAAGAACTGCCCGGCGGCAATAAAAAAGTAATTCAGTTAAAAACAGACAGCGCTTCACTGACTGCAGGCTGTATTGTCCGGCAGGCCGGCAATTTTTCCGCGGTGAGAAACACCTTCCCCACGGATACCGTTCGCTACAGCTATAACAGCCTCCATGGATTAAATCCTTTCAGTTATACGGCCGCCACCGGTATCAGTAATATTGATACGGCCACGGTTTGCCGGGAATTAAAATGCCCTCAGTTACCCCTTACCGACAGCTGCCTGGACAGTTACCGGAAAGTATATGTTACTTACGAGCCCTCTGTTACACCCACCGGCATTCAGATTATCAATGGCCGTGTATTTGTTTCCGGTAGGGTACAGCCAATGGATTATGTACCGGAAAGAAGCAATTCCTTCATCGCAGAAATGAACAAAAACGGGCAGGTCATCAATCAAAAGAAATATGTGATTGGTATAGGCTCCGAAACAAAACTGTTCAAAACACTTGACAACAACCTGCTGCTGTATGGATTTACATCCGATTCCGCCTATTATCCATCCATTATGCTTGCCAAAATTGACACCAATTTGAATGTGCTCTGGATAAAAACCCTTCGCCTGAGCACTACACCACAATATGCCAGCAACCAAAAGGCTGGAGATGTAAAACAGGGAAGTGATGGAAGTTATTTTATTCAGTACAGTGATGGCGAAACCTTCGGAGCCACCGTACTTTACCTGACGAAGCTGGATGGGAATGGGGGGCTTTTGTGGACGAAAGCCTACCGGGCTTCCTATCCCGGCGAGGCCAATTTAATTACCGGAAAAAAGCTGGAAGTAGCGGGGGGCTATGTTTATATCATGAGTGATAATGTTTACAATGCGTACGCAGCCAGCATCCTGTTAAAAGTTACCGAAAACAACGGCAATCTGATATGGTGTAAAAAATATTCAAATGCCGCCGACTACCTCGACCTCAAGGGCATGATAAACAGCTTTAACAATGAACTGGTGCTGGGAGGAACTTATTCATCCGGTACGGATTTCCGAAATATAATCGTAAAAGCAAGCACCGATGGCAATATTATCAGTAGTATTTCTTTAGCTAACACGGCTACCAATACCGCCCCCGTTATGCAGTTTATGCACTATCCTGATGGAGATATTTATATGGGAGGTGCGTATTACAATGCTCCGCCCTATGGTGATCCTTACCGGATCAACGTAAGACTTAACAGCAACCTGAATATTATAGCTTCAAAAAAACGGGGGGCTCCCTTTGATTACAACGGTGGGTCCATGCTGGCCGTTGCGCAAAACGGGCAATTATATGAAACCAGCGCATATCCAAGTAACAACAATCTTTACAATCTGCTATGCCTGATAAAATTTTCAGCTGATGGCCGGGTGGGTACCTGCCCTTCTGATACCATGCTGCTGCAACCTGTTACCCCGCCTGCCATTTCTGTAACGGATATCAGTTGTATTGTATCGGATACTGTAATTGCACAACGAACACCGGTTTACCGTGCAGAACAGTTTTTCCTGGCCACTTCAAAACTGATCTGTGCGTCGGTGCCGGGCTGTAACAACGTGCATGTCAGCGGCAGCGATTCCATCTGCGACCGCTCCCGGCAGTATACATTTCATGCTGTACGCAATAATGGTTGCATGGCACCGGTGCAGTGGATCTTTGATAATACAAATATCCAGATGATCAATGTGACCGACAGCACCATCACATTTCAATTTCTGGCAGGCGGTTCCCTGCTGCTGAAAGCCAGGCTTACCAGTAATTGTATTCCTTATACCGATTCGTTGCTGATTCATATACTCGGCAACGCCCCTGTACTGAACCTCGGCAGCGATACAGTTTTATGCCAGGGAGCCACGCTGCTGCTGAATGCCAAAAAAGGCTTCAGAACCTACTTATGGCAGGATGGTTCTTCCGACTCTACTTTCACCGTTACCAGCGCCGGGCTTTATTATGTAACCGTAACCGATTCCTGCGGCAACCTGTTTTCCGACAGTATACATGTTCAATACAACAACAGCAGTATTGTACTGAATCTGGGGCCCGACAGTAATTTCTGCAACACAAATTCTATTTTATTAAATGCCCATTCCGGTTTTTTACATTACCAGTGGCAGGACGGATCCACAGATTCGGTGTTTACGGCTACACAGCCGGGATTGTATTATGTCAACGTTACGGATGCCTGTGGCAATATTTTCAGCGATACGGTGAAACTAAGTGCCTACCGGAGAGCTGCAACCCTTAACCTGGGTACCGATACTATATTCTGCAATTCGGTATCCCTGCTGTTGCATGCCGGACCGGGTTTTAAAAATTACGCATGGCAGGACGGCAGTACCGACTCTGTATTTTTAGCGCTGAACACCGGTTTGTACTATGTAACCGTCACGGATTCCTGTGGCTCCGTATCTGCCGATTCTATTCACTTATGGCCGGATACGGAAACGGTGGTGTTTGATATCGGGCCCAATACCGCGATTTGCAAAACCGATACGGCATTACTGCAGGTGAACCCAACCCTCAATAATTATACCTGGTGGCCATTAGCGAATACCCTTCCGCAGGGGCCTGCTTCCATAAAGGTATTTCCCGGGGTCAGTACCTGGTATTATGTTTCGGCAACCAAACATAACGGATGCCCGGTTACAGATTCGATATTCGTAACGGTCCATATACCTCCATCCATTAACCTGGGTGCCGACAGAAATCTCTGTGCGGGTGACACGCTTCAACTGGATGCCGGCCCCGGATTTATCAATTATACCTGGTCCACCGGTGAGCATACTGCTTCCATACCCGTATACCAGGCAGGCCTGTATTATGTAACGGCCACCGATGCAAATAGCTGCAAATCGGGAGACAGTTTGCTCATTCTTCAGCTCATACCCCTGCCGGTGAGTCAGTTGCCCGCCGAAACAACAATCTGCCAGGGACAACCCAAAATATTACACGCAGGTACAGGTTTCACCAGCTATCTGTGGAATACGGGAGCTTTAACGGAAAGCATTAACGTTTCATCCATCGGGCAGTATTGGGTAACGATTTCCAATGCGGCAGGTTGCAAAAAAACCGACACTGTGCGGATCAGCAAAGAATTTGCCCTACCGGCGGATTTTTTGAAATACAGAGACAGCACTATTTGCAAATATGAAACCATTACCATTGCACCCACACAAAACTTTGTATCGTATTTATGGAGCACCGGTTCCACGGCCCCCTCTGTTATACTTAGTGAACCCGGGGATTACTGGCTGAAAGTAACTGACCTGAATGGCTGCACGGGCAGCGACAGTTTCAGGCTGGCAAAAAAGATTTGCTTTTCAGAAGTTTATTTCCCCAACAGCTTCACTCCTAACAACGATGGAAAAAATGATGTATACAAACCTGTCGCATATGGCGACCTGGCTTTTTATCACTTCAGCATTTTCAGCCGTTACGGCGAACTGTTGTTTGACAGCCGGAATATCGCCGAAGGCTGGAATGGTGAATTTAAAGGAGCGAAGCAGGGTAATGGCGCCTATATATGGCAGTGTTCTTATCAGCTAAGCGGAAAGGATATGCAAAACAGTTCGGGCGCATTTATGCTGATACGGTAAGATACTGCGGCCCTGTATTCTGATAAAATTGTCTTTATTAATGAGAAGTTGAATTTTAAGAAAGTTGCGGATAAAGGTTAAAAGGTACGGGTTAAAGGTTACAGGTCAGGGGTTGTCCCAACGTTTTTGCTTTTACCATTTCAATTTTGCCTTTTCATTTCACCGCAGAGAAGGAAGAAGTTAAGATTACACAGAGAACGACTCCGGACTTCCGGCTCTGAACTTCCAATTGTCCTGTACTTTTTGCTGTTGCCTTTTGACTTTTAACTTTCCCTATCACCTTAAAAAAACAGAACCGGCTCAAAATGAGCCGGTTCTGTTTTTTGTCCGTAATGGAAACTATTTGTGCTTGGCTTTGCCAGGAAGATGTACCTGCAAACCTACGTTCACAGGAATATAAAAACGGGAGTACTCACTGGTATAGTCGTACCCGGTTCCGGTTGAAGGCCTGTACTCGTAAAGGGTTTTGCTTTTGCCATAGTTAAAACCTACAGAAGCATATAAACCAACATACTGGTTCAGGAAAGCCTCATAACCGAAGGTGGCGCCGGCATTCCAGTCGCCCTTAGGCTTGGTGGTAGTTTCGCTGCTGGCACCGGTACTGGTGCTGCTGGTGCTTTTACCACCGGAGATACCGTACTGGAAATTCACCTGGGCAAAAGGCAGGCCTTTTTTACTTCCGCCAAAATAATAACGGGCCATCGGGCCGATGTAGAAAGAAGGCTGGTTGTATTTACTTTCTGAGGTAGTGCTGCTGCCGGTATTGCTGCTGTTGCTTTTTGAATTATAAAAGCTAACACTGATACCGCCGCCCACTGCCAGTCTGTCCATTACAAACCAGGCAACATTGGGGTTGATACTGATGGAAAAGCTGTTTCCGGTGCTTTTATAAACCGTAGGCGTGTTGCTATAAGTGGTTTTACTGTCGCTGTTGGTGTAGCTCACACTGCCAAAGCTCACACCTACGAGTTTTGAGCCTTTTTCTACCTGTGAAAATGCTGATAACATGCTGATACAGCCTGCTACCAAAAACATAATTCTTTTCATAAACTGTTTTTTGTTTAAAGATGATGCAAAATTAATACGCCAGCCTTGCAAAAACAATACCAAAAAGTGGTAATACATATTGCAAATACTTAATTTGAGCAACCCTGCCAAGGTTTTCCCGGTTTAGTAAAACGAATACCGCCTGCTATACAGAACCGGATTTGCCCGGTAAAGAAATCTGCTTATTTTACAGTTAGATTCAATATTGCTCCGGATGAACCTGCCAATCTGATATCCTCATTTACTTATCCAAAACAATTATTTATGCCCAGATCATTTTACCGGGTTATTGCTTATTTCATTATCACTATCAGTCCTTCCCTCATTATGGCACAATCGCTCAGCGTTAATACGGATGGCAGCACTGCTCATCCCAGCGCCCTGCTGGATGTGAAAAGCACAACAAAGGGCATGCTGGTACCCCGTATGAGCCGAGCCGAAAGGGATGCCATCGCCTCGCCGGCCACCGGACTCCTCATCTTCCAGAATGCGCCGGACAGTATCGGGTATTATTATTATAATGGCACTGCCTGGACCTGGCTGGTATCCAACTCCAATGCCGATTCCCTGGCCTGGCGCACCGGTGGAAATACCGGCACCAACCCTGCCAATAATTTTTTAGGTACCCGGGATAATACCGACCTCGTCATAAAAACCAATAATACCGAAGCCATCCGGGTGGGCAAAAACGGATCCATCGGGCTGGGTACCAATGTACCGGGTACCGGAGTGGGTAGTTCGAGCAGGATTGATATCCGCGACGAGATAGGTGCCCTGAGTGATATTACGCAGCTGGTAGGCGGCGCCGGTGTAGCCTTCCATTCCTTTGTTAAACAACGGGGCACACTGGCTGCCCCCTTACCCGTAAATAACGGCGATGTATTGGGTGAGCTGACAGCATTGCTTTATAACGGTACAGATTACCGGTACGCGGGCATCATGTACTTCCAGGCAGACGGGCCTGTTTCTGCCACCAAAACCCCCGGTGCCATCCATTTTTTTACAACCGATACCAATGCCGTTATTCCAACTGAAAAAATGGTTATCAAATCCTATGGCAATATTGGTATGGGTGTAGCAACGCCTCTCACCCGCCTGGATATTGCGGCCAACAGCACCGGCTCCGGCTCTTTACAATTACGCAGTGGCAATAGCCTCACCACCTATAACTATAACCAGGTTTTATTTGGCTATAATAATACGGGCACCTACCGCCATGCCATCAAAACAAGGCATAGCTCCATCAGTCAGAATGAAAACGCCATCGATTTCTTTTTATGGAACCAGGGAACAGATGCGCCTTCGGATATCGGCAGTAAGCCCGCCATGACAATTGATGGCAAATGGAGGGGTATGGTGGGTATCGGCACCACCACCCCCAACAGTGAACTGCATATTTCGGATGGCAGCACCAGTTTAAAAGCGGTTACCGATGCTGGCGGCTATGGCGCCTCAATGCTCATCACTGATAATGTGATACCAAGGATTTATTTCGAAGCTGCCAGTCAGCCTGCTGATAAAAAACTGATGGATATCCGTCTTATCAATCAAAGTATCCGGTTTGGATCATTAACAGATGACGGTGGTGCATTTGATAAATCGGATATACTGGTGGTGAACCGGGATGGCAATGTGGGTATCGGCGTGGCGGCTCCGGCCCTGGCACTGGATGTAAATGGCAGCGCCACAGTAGGGACCGGCAATACCAATACCGGGTTAAAAACAATTGCCTCCGGCAATGGCAATAACCTGAGCGGCAATTATTCCATTGTAACCGGAGAAGGAAATACGGTAACCGCTATCCGCTCCCTGGTTTCCGGGTTGGCCAATGGCATCAACGGAGAAAATAATATCGTTACCGGCGTATTCAATAATGTGATGGCCGGTTATGGCCATTCTATTGTGGTGGGATACCAGGATACACTCAGCGGCTCAGCTTCTGCAATTTTTGGTTTCTTAAATAAGGTAACCGTGTTTACCGGCTTTGCTGCCGGCGACCGCAATACCGTAAGCGGTCAAACCGGCGCGGCTTTTGGTTATCAGAACGGGGCTTCCGGTGTAAGGGGATTTGTAACCGGCAACCTTGATACAGCAGCCGGCAGTAACTCGGCCGCCTTTGGTGCCGGTAATACCGCCGCTTCCTATAATGAATTTGCCCTGGGCTCCTATGGCAGCCTTTATACACCTGCCTCCGCTACCGTTTTTAATGCCGGCGACCGGCTGCTCAATGTGGGTAACGGTATTTCAGCAGGTTCGAGGTCGGATGCTTTCACTATTTTAAAAAATGGTAATGTGGGTATCAGTACCGCTAATCCCACATCTTTACTGGATGTAAATGGAAACAGTATCCGGGTACGGAATGCAAAAACACCGGCCTCCGCCTCCGATACCGGTAATACCGGGGATATAGCCTGGGATACCAACTATATTTATGTTTGCGTGGCTCCCAATACCTGGAAAAGGGTGGCGATTGCCAGCTGGTAAAATAGGGACAGGTGGCGGGATAAGCACCAGGAAGAAAGAGTGCCGCCTTTGCGCTGAGATAAATACAAACAACTGATTTATTGAACCTCCTTGCGGCTGTTGGCCGACCTGGGTTTACCGCTCAGCTTATAAAACAGGTAGCCAAAACCCACCAGCAGGTGCAGCACAATAATGGCAAATACGATTGTTCCGGCAGACATACAATATTTTGTCTGCAAGTTGCACCTGAATTACCGGATAGTTAGTGACATTGGTTACATAAAGGTTTTTTTACCGCTGCTGTAGTAAACAGTAAAAAGAAAAGAACCTGAACCTGCCAATGATTTGCGTTCATAAAGATATTTTCATTTGTATCCTGGCCGTATCATCAAAATGCTGATCCTTGCAGCTATTTTGTTTTGAACTCCTGCGAAGCAGCCTCCGGAGTCCCGGGGGAATTATTGTTGTTATTATTGCAGCAGTAGCAGCTGTTACAATTGAAGATTACAGGAGAAGTCAAAAATGAAAGGCCGCTTAAAAGCTTCCGCCCGATTATACCTTTTACAGTTACTGCAGCAACCAGGGGTGCTGCCATTATTGCCAGAGAACCCCTTGTAATCAGGCCCGCATGGTATTCCTGTCTTGCCGGTAATGCAGGCTGGAAACAAGCCCTGACTAAACACCCCATTTATACTGGTAAAAAAAACAGGTATTTTTTCCTGTTTATCTCATCAATCTGCCTGTTACTTTTACCCTCATTCTTCACAATCCAAAAATTATAATTATGCCAGTTTCAGCATTCTACGGAAGTCTTTACCCTTCCGGCAGCAGTTCAACACCGCAGTTAAATGCCTCCACTGTCAGCCTGATCACGGCATCGGGTTTTGATACGGTTATATTCAGCCTTATGCATATCGGCCGCCCGGGCGTGGGCAACCAGCAACTGGGCGACCTGGTATTTAACAATACACCTGATATCGTAGCCACCGGAGGCGTCATTCAAACATCCTTTGTGGGACAGCCCGGGAGCGACTGGGCCTATTATATGAACCAGCTCAAAGCCGGTGGTGTAAAAAAAATCTATATCTCCATCGGGGGTGGCTCTCCGGTGCAGGATTATGGTACCATTGCCAGCATCATGCAATACACCGACCCCGGCAACCAAACCGGTCCCTACATCCCTGCCAACAGTAACCTTTACCAAAACTTTGCAGCCCTGTGTGCTTACCTGCCCATGGTGGATGGTATCGACCTTGACCAGGAAGAAGATATCACGCAAACCTATACCGATGCCATGACGGCGCTGGGGAATATGGCACTCGCGGTTGGATTTCCTGAAGTGACCCTGGTGCCGCCCTTCGATTCCTTCCTGCAATGCTATTCCAATGCCGGTGTGGCAATTAATACTTATGGTGCCGCAATGACAACACCCGTGAATGGGGCTGTAACCCGTATCGGCCTGCAATTATACGGAGGCTGTTCGGTAAATGCCTGGAGTTCGGTACCCGAAACAATCGGCGCAGCCGGCGGGGGTGCCAACCCGGTTTTGACGGTAGGCGCCAGCGCTGATGGAGCCAGCACTACAGATATCAACAATACCTTTTACAACTACACTGCCGGTTTTGGCGACACGCCCATTGCCGGTGGATTTATCTGGGAATACGATTATATCGAATCCAGCCCGGCCTGTTACCAGCAGGCGATGATGCTGGGCCTGGCTGGCAATACCAACTGGCCGCCGGCTTCGGGGCCCTGCGCCGGCTAGAAAATAAAATTTTTTATGCCCTTTTACCAGTCGCCCTGCTTAGCAGGGCGACTGGTATTTTCCTCCATCCTGCCCCGGATTTTGTAAGTGCAGATCAGCTTTGTTTTATACTGGAAGAGGAGTAAAAAACTGTAACTTTGTATCCGTGAACAGGCTCCGTAGCTCAGTTGGTAGAGCAGCTGACTCTTAATCAGCGGGCCGAGAGTTCGAGTCTCTCCGGAGTCACAAATAGCTTGCTGATGAGTTGTTACAGTTAATACTTCACAGTTTTTTATTTTCTTCCTTCCTTGTTCTATGACTTATTTGCATCACTGCCTGGTAAAATCCATCCGATATGCAGGTCACCGTTTTCACCCAGATGCAGAGAAGTGCTTATTACGGGTTTCTTCAGCCGGTAATAAAACGGTATGAGATTCCTTAAAAAACTGAGAGGTACGATTAAACCGGATAATTATTTAGTTCCGTTTAAGGAAAAGAGAATAATCCGGCCGGTAGGAATACAAACTAATTTTTATTGCTGTGCCCTTGCTGCTTCTTTTTTCAACTTTTCAATTTTCGCCTTTTCTTCTGCACAGTTTTTCAGGCAGGGTTCACAGTTTACAATACAGGGCTTATCCGTATTGAGTATTTTTGAAAACGAAACAAAATAACTTTCTTCCTCCCCTTTATCAGCGGCAGCCTGGAAATGCAGTTTTAACTGGTAAGCACCTGTACAGCAGTCCAGTTCCCAGCCCCTGGTTATCAGCACCGAATACTGTGAACCGGATTCCCGCTGGGCCCCGTTAATTGTCTGTGCAGTACCTTTTCCCTGATACACACTGTACACATCGCCCCAAAAGACATTCAATGCCTTATTCTTATTACAAAGCAGTGTCATTGAATCACAGCCACCACCCGATTTGGGGTAATCGGGGTTCAGAAAACCGGTCAGTATTTCCTGGATGGTTTTTTCGCCGGCATTCATCAGATCAAATTCATTTTCATATACTCCTTTCAGAAAAATGCGGATGGTATTGCCCAGTACATGAATATGCTCTCCCTCTCCTTTTTTGGTATCCTGGAACCGGCCATCATAACCAATTGCAACATCACCTCCATCAACAGCAATCCGCAATTTTTCCTTTGTTGAAAAATCATACAATACCGGAACTGCTTCGGAATCAGGCAGATCCAGCCCTGTACTTACCGAGAATTCGCCTGTCCGTATACTCTGCACTGCAAACCGCTGGTGGTAGGTACCGTTAGGGGCATTCACGGCAGGATGAAGCGGGAGGGAGAAAGTATGGCCGCCGGAAACAGTGATGATATCACCGGAAAGATTTGCTACCCGGAGGTAGGCAGTATCCGGAAGGTTTTCGAGATGATTAACCGTAATATCGATATAGGTTTGCTGCCCACGGGTAAGATTCATTGTGCCGGCACTAACTATCATATCCACCCCCGTGAACTGCCGTGAAAAGGGAGCTGAATTATTTTCCCGGATGCTGATGGTTTGGATGCCACCCGCCTGCTGCGGAATCGCAACAATGGATTGCCGGGGTGATTCTGCCAGTATCTGAACGGGTATACTGCCAATGGAACATTTTGTATTAGCGGCATCTCCATCAAAGGGGCCGGTAATGCATAAGGGTGCATCCGTAAGTACATGCGTGGGTATGGTAAATGAATTCTTTCTTTCCTGTTTCTGACTTTCAGGGAGAGAAGGAACAGTAATCCGCTGCAAAGAAGTGCCAGAACTATTGATAAGTGCTATGCGGCAAGGAAGGGGCTTACCCGCCGGAATAATTAACCCAAACGAATCAGGCAACGTGGTAAAGCTGATTGTCTGGTTGTAAATTTTTATGGAATATTGTTGCAGGGCTTCCCTGCTGACGGTTGATTGTTTTTTATTTTTTCCGGCAGGTGCTGCAATGATCTTCCCCGAAATATGATCGCCTGGTCTGATATCATCCGGCAGGTACAATTTTATCTGCCCCTCCGGTACATTGAAAAAAACAGTGGAAAGCCCCTTTTGGCTTGTGAAGGATTGTGCCAGGATAAATGATGCAGGTACCAGCAGCATGAATGAGAGCACAGCCACGAGAATTACTTTCTCTTTCATTACTGTACTTTTATAATACAGAAAGATAGAAAGAAGGAACGGAAAATGCAATACCAGAGCCAGATTGCGCCGGTTTAGTTAAACAGATGTACCAATAATATTACTGCTTCCTGATTTCAACACTCCACTCATTCCCGCTTTTCACTTTAAACACATCCGAAAAACTGGCCTGGTTCAGCGCAAAGGAAACCTGCATCAGGCTGTTGAGATATAACAATGGTTTGCCTTTGGGCACAGCGCCAAAAGTTGCAATATAGGGCATACGGCCCTGGTACACTTTTGTTTTGTTGTGGAAGATACTTACCTGCATCATATCCCCATATTTTGCATCCAGTTCCCGGAACAGGCCGGAAGAAATATTGGTCCAGATATTACCATACTGCACATCCAGTATTGCAATGGTGCCTCTGATCACCGGGCCTTCCATTGAAGCCGGCTGATACGGTATTTTAACCACTTCTCCGGGCAACTCTTTTCCTACCTGTTCAAAACTGATCACGCCGGCTGCCAGGCGGGCCGCCGTGTAGGCATACACATCTCGGCCGTGAAAAGTGTAGGATCTCTCCGAATCCTTTCTCCTGTTTACCGCTTCATCTATTTCCCGGATGGCTTCAATACCCAGCGATCCGGCCACCAGCGTGAGCGTGCCGTTATCAGGCGTAACAATAAATTGCCCGGTTTTAGTTTTCAGCACCACCGATTTGCGGCTGGTACCCACACCGGGATCCACCACCGAAACAAATACGGTGCCGGCGGGCCAGTAGGGAACCGTTTGCTCCAGGCGGTAAGCCGCTTCCCAGATATTGTAAGCCGGAATTTCATGTGTAAGATCGAATAATTTTAAATCGGATGAAACACCCATCGCCACTCCCTTCATTGCCGAAACAGCGCCATCCTTCAATCCGAAATCAGACTGAAAGACGACTATTTTATTCTGGGCGATGCCGCAGAAGGCAGCGAGTTGCAGCAAACAAATACTGAGAATATATTTCAGTTTCATAAAATGGTTTATGCCCAAAATTAAAATACCTGCTGCAATAAAAGATGGATTTTTCAGAGCAGCGAGCATGGGGGAAGGTTACGGGTTAAAGGCTCCATCGCAACTTATTATTTAACGGCAGCAAAAAATACGCAGCGCAATAGTAATCACTGCTCAGTAAATAAAAAGCGGTTGCCTGAAGGCAACCGCTTTTTCTATCAGCCTAAAAATGATTAGAAATTAAACGCCAGTTTTCCAAAGATGCGCATACCATTGAAGCCCATCTGAACGGAATCCCAGGGGCCACCGGATTCGTTATCGCCGGCCCATCCCTTGGCCTGCGGATTCACACCCAGGTCGGGATGCGTGTTGAACACATTATCAGCGCCCACAAAGAGGCTCACTTTACGGGAGAATTTGTAACCGGCATACACATCGGCAACAAACTTAGCCCGGTAATTAAAGCGTTCAGGAACATAAACTGCGGGGTTGGCATCACTGGGCACCTGCGGGTTGATACCGGTTTGATTCGGATTATCCACAGTGGCATCACCAAAGCCCAGCAGTACTATCTTACCATAATACGTGATATTGGTACCAACCGTGATCTTCCGGCGGCCATATTCCAGGTTCAGGTTGAATTTTTCTTTCGGGGCAGAAGCCAGCAGGAAAGCCTCTTCCCTGTCGCTGAAGAAGGTTTTCTGGTTGAGTACGGTACCATTCAGTGTGGCCGGTACATGTACTTCATCCACCTTCATGCTCTGGATATTGCCGGCCAGTAATGCCCGGAAGCTGTTTTTGCCCCAGCGGGTGGCATAATCCAGCACCACATCCACTCCGTAGTTGGTGGTGTTAACGGCATTGTCAAAAAACTGCACTGTTGCCACTTCATTCGGAATCTGCGAGGTAAAGGCCAGCGGCAGCGTAGGATCTGATTTACTGAACAGGCCTGATAATACGATACGGTTTTTTACTTTCACCATATAACCATCTATAGTAAGCGTGAGTTTACGGGCCAGCTTCCAGCTGAGGCCCAGGCTGGCATTCACAGATGATTCTTCTTTCAGGTTAGGAATACCGGCAGCGCGGGTGATAGGATCGTTATTGCTGGCAATCCGGGATTGCACCAATTGTCCGCCGCTGAAAGATGTAAGCGTGTTACTGAAATTGATCTGCTGCAGCGAAGGCGCCCTGAAACCGGTGCTCACCGAGCCACGGATATTCAGGTTATTGCCGATTTTGTAACGGGTGGCAAATTTGTAAGTTGCCACCGAACCAAAATCAGAATAGTTCTCAAACCGGATAGCCGCATCGGCCAGCCAGGCTTTTGTTACATTGACCTCCGCATCGAGGTAAGCACCCAGAATATGACGGTGTGCCTTTACCTGGTCGGCCGGACTAAAGCCCGGAAATCCCTGCGAACCGGAAGCCGGTGTAAGCGAATCGGCCACATTGGGGTAATAAAGATTGCCGGGATGATAGTTGGCATAAGATGCTTCCTCTCCTTTATAAATCTGGTATTCTTCAAAACGGTATTCAGCACCAAAGCCAAGGTTCATTCCCTGTGCCACTGATTGGAGTGATTTACTGAAATCGAGGTTCACCGTGTTCTGCACAAAGTTGAATCCGCCATCATCGAAATGCGTTTGCAGGGCGGCCTGCGGCACCATGAACATGGAAGCATTGAAGGTTTTATCGCCATAATAATGGAAATCATTCCTTCCGAAGGTATTGCTCAGATCCCAGCTCCAGCCGGTACCAAATTTTCCTTTTATACCGGCAGCAGCAGAAACATCCTTGATCCTGGTTTGAATATGCGGGTTGTAATAGGTTTCGCCATCATTCGATACCCGCATGATGCCCGGTACGAAGATCAGGTTTCCGCTGGCATCAACGGGAAAACGCTGGGGCTTGGCGCTGAAATTACGCGTATAGGCATAGGCATCAGCCGCTTTGTAGTTGTACCCGCCGAATGAATACAGGGTAGTGCGTTTGCTGGCGCTGAAAGGAATCTCCATATTATACATTGTACCGGCTGCCACCACCGAACCGTCGCCGAAAGCCCGGCGGCCCGTGTTCAGGTAAGGAAGATAATTGGTGGCAGAGGCAGAATTGCCGGTATCCACCGCCCGGTAGGTTTTGGCCTGTGTAAGCACATCAGCCGAAATATTCAGGAACCCGCCGTGTTTATTGAGGGCTACCCCATTGTTTACAGAGAAACTGAAAGAACCCCCGTCGATAGGTTTACCGGAATAATACTGGTTGCCGTTATTGAAATTGCGGGAATTGAACTTATGATCGTAATAACCGCTCCAGCCGGTATTGATGCTCCAGTGATTCACATCTCTTTTGAGCACCACGTTCATTACACCGGCCATGGCATCAGACCCGTACTGGGCAGAAGCGCCATCGCGGAGAATTTCGATCCTGTCTACCGAAGCTTCGGGGAAAGCATTCAGATCAACACCCGAGTTACCCCGGCCCCTGGTTCCGAAGAGGGCTACAAAAGCTGTCTGATGACGGCGTTTGCCGTTAATCAGTACCAGGGTCTGATCGGGCCCCAGTCCGCGTAAGGTACCCAGATCAACATGATCGGCACCATCGGCACCACTTTGCTTATTATAGTTGAAAGAGGGAGCGGCCATGTTCAGCACCGAAGTGATGTCCATTTTAGCGGTGGGTAACCCGGCCTGGTTAACTTTAATCACATCCACCGGAACGGCTGTTTCGGTTTTGGCCCGGGGGGCACCGCGGGTACCTACCACTACCACATCAGAGATATCAACAGAGGAAATCTCGAGGCTTACCACGATGGCAGGCTGGCTTCCGGGATGTACTTCCTGGTCTTTATAACCAATACTGCTCACCACGATCACATCGCTGGGGCCTGCCTTAATAGTAAAAGCGCCGCTGGCATCGGTAGAACCGCCCTTGCCGGTAGCTTTTATTTTCACCGTGGCATTGGCCACCGGGTTGCCGGTTCTGGCATCCACTACTTTCACTGTATAGCTTTGCTGGGCCATCAGGATATACGACCCCAGCAGCATACAAAGTGTAAGAAGGTATTTTCTCATCATAACATGTTTTGATTTGGGCAAAGTTGAGAATAAAATCCCAGATATTAAGGCAAAATTCAAAAGTCAAAAATGACCAGCTTCTTACTTTTGAATTTTGAATTTTGATTTTTGATTTATCCCCTGCCTGTTGATAATATAATCGGGTAATTCATCACCGTTTGTTATTTTTATGGCACCAACAATTGCCGCCATACTGATAAACTAAAATTTATTTGTATGCCGATGAACCGTCGCCTGGCCCTGATCCCCTTCCTGCTGCTGGCAGTAATTGTTCTTCTGTCGCTTATATTCCCCACTGTTAATAAAGCTGCTGCGGTTACCGATGGCATTAATGCAGCCGATACGGCCTGGATGATAACGGCTACCGCCTTTGTGCTGATTATGACCCCCGGCCTTGCTTTTTTTTACGGAGGAATGGTGAGTAAGAAGAATGTGATCAGCACAATGCTGCAGAGTTTTATCAGTATGGCGATCATAACCATTCTTTGGGTGGTGGTGGGTTTCAGCCTGGCATTCGGCGATTCGATCGGCGGGATCATCGGCAGCCCTTCCACGCATTTTATGATGCGGGACCTGCTCACCGGCGCTCCCTGGAAACTGGCGCCCACGATCCCGCTGATGTTGTTTGCCTTTTACCAGCTGAAGTTTGCCATCATTACGCCGGCACTCATAACAGGCGCTTTTGCCGAGCGCATCCGTTTTACCTCTTACCTGCTTTTTATCTGCCTGTTCTGCCTTTTAATTTATTGTCCGCTGGCACATGCCACCTGGCATCCCGAAGGGCTGCTGTTTAAATATGGCGTGCTTGATTTTGCCGGCGGCACCGTGGTGCATATGAGCGCCGGCTGGGCGGCACTGGCATCGGCCATCTATCTTAAAAAAAGAAATGAGGAGGTACACAGTCCGGCCCGTATCACCTATGTGCTGCTGGGAACCGGCCTGCTTTGGTTTGGCTGGTTTGGTTTCAATGCCGGATCAGCTTTTGGCGCCAATGCCCTCACGGTAACGGCCCTGGCCACCACCACAACGGCCTCGGCAGCGGCGGCTTTTACCTGGATCATTTTTGATGCCATGCGGGGCCGCAAGCCCTCCGCCATGGGTACCTGTATCGGCGCCGTAGTGGGCCTGGTGGCCATTACACCCGCAGCGGGCTATATCAGTATTGCCCATTCGCTCACGGTGGGCATTGTAAGCAGTGTGGTGAGTAACCTGATGGTGGAATGGCGCAGTAAAACTTCCATTGATGATACCCTGGATGTTTTCCCCTGTCATGGGGTTGGCGGTATTGTGGGTTTCCTGCTCACAGCGGTATTTACCAACCAGTCGATTAACCCGGCCAATACCACCGGCAACGGCTTATTGTTTGGGCAGACCCATTTATTTACGGTGCACCTGATAACGGTGGCCGCCGTGTCGGTTTTTGCATTCGGCGGCACTTTTGTGCTGCTCAAAATAACGGATTGGATCACCCCCCTGCGGGTAAGTGAGGAGGAAGAAAGAGAAGGGCTCGACAGCAGTCAGCACGGAGAAAAACTCTGAGTACGGCGGATATTATTAGCCGGAAACTGATTAATTTGCCAGCCCGTTTTCGGATGAAAGCGGGCTGTTGTATTCTATTCTTTATTTTAAAAAGTACTTATGAAACAAACATTTTTGCTGATCCTGTTATGTGCAGTGTTCAGCCCCTCCTTCGCTCAAAGTAAAAAATTCTCTTTCCTGCTGGGTTCGGATTACGAATTACCGCGAAAATCTGATGACCTTTCCTTTTTTGGAAATGACAAGGATGGCATTATCAATCTTTCGCTGAAAAAGGAGGAACTGGATATCCTCCGCTTTAACCCCAAAACACTGGAGCAATCCGCCGAAACAAAAATTGAACTGACCGAAGCCACCAGGAATTTCAACAGTGAAGCGGTGGTGGATTTTGGCAATACTTATTACTGGCTGCACAGCGACTGGGATAAGGAAACTGAAAGGGAATATCTTTATTACGATGTACTCGACCTGATTAATGGCAAGATCACCAAATCGAATGTAAAGATCAATGAAACCTCCCGTATTGCCGGCAGCCTGGCCGGCAGAGGCTTCTATTCGTACAAAACGGTTGACAAGTATACTTTTAATTTTAACGCAGACCGCACTAAGCTGCTTATCAGCTACCGCCTCTTCCCGGAAGAACGGAACGACAAAAAAAATTATGACAAGATCGGCGTAATGGTTTTTGATAACCAGATGAATAAGCTCTGGGGCGGCGAATACACCATGCCTTATACCGAAGCCATCATGGATAACGAGGATTTTTCGGTTGATATGAATGGCAATGCCTTCCTGCTGGCGAAGGTGTACGACAATGAGAAAAGAAAAGAAAAAGACAAGGAAACCGGCAAGCCGGGTTATCATTATGAAGTGCTGAAGTTTTCGAAAGACAGCAAGCAGATCATTCATACCAGCATTGATATCGGTGATTTTTTTCTGCGCACCTCGGCGATGATCGAAAACAGTAACCACGATCTGCTGATTGCCTCCACCTACAGTAAAAAGGCCAACAGCAGTGGCACGGACGGGGTATTCCTGGCCATCATGGATCAATCCGGCAAAATCAATAAATACAAAAATGGTTATTACGAATTCCCGCTGGAGGAACTGAAGAAATTTGAATCGGCCCGTACCCGTCGTAGAATGGATAAGAAGGATGATTATGAAGCTCCCAACCTGTCGGTGCGCAACGTGGTTACCGAAGCCGATGGCAGTATCTTTATCGCCCTGGAAGAATATTTTGTGGTGAGCACCACGTATTACGATTCGCGGGGTGGCAGTACTACCTACTATACTTATTATTTTAACGATATCCTGGGCACCCGTATCAATGCCGATGGCAGTTTTGCCTGGTTGCGTAAAATTCCCAAACAGCAGTATGGCACCAATGGCCGGGGCACCATGAGCTTTAAACTGGTGAGCGATGCCAGCGGTTATTATTTCCTTTACCTCGACAACAAAAAGAATATGGAACTGGCCGAAGATGAAACGCCAAAAGCACATGTGGATGGCTGGGGCGGCCAGGTGGTGGTTAGTAAGATCGACAACAACGGTACTGTATCCAAAGAGCTGGTGTTTGATACCCGGGATGAAGATGTAAAAATATTCCCCTCACAGTTCCGGCGGATCAACCATAACCAGTTCATCGGCCGGGCGGTGTTGAAACGGAATAAATACAAGCCGCTGCTTATTACAGTGAATCAGTAATCAATGGTTCCGGTTATAAAAAAGGCGCTGCAGTTGCAGCGCCTTTTTTGTAAGATCTTATCTGGCACCCGGAGGGCAGTGCGCTTTCAAATATGTGGTATACAAGGTCCGCAGGTGCTGCGAAGTACCGGGTCCTTCCGAAATATTATGCGTGCGGTTGGGATAAGCCATGTACTGGAACTGCTTGTTGTATTTAACCAGTTCATTCACCAGCACCTCGGCATTGGAGAAATGCACATTATCATCTCCCGTGCCGTGGATATAGAGCAGGTTGCCCACCAGGTTTTTTGCATAAGTGATGGGCGATCCTTTTACAAAATCCTCCCTGTTTTCCTGGGGCAGGCCCATGTAGCGCTCCTGGTAGATATTATCATAGAAGAGCTGGTTGGCCACTGCTGCAATGGCAATTCCTGTTTTGAAAATTTCGGGGTACTGGAACATCAGGTTGAGCGTGGAGGAACCACCGCCGCTCCAGCCCCATACCGCGATACGGTCTTTATCAAAATAACTGTTTTGTTCCATTAGTTTCTTAAAGCCCAGGGCCATATCCCGGATATTGATGGTACCGATCTTACGATAGATGGCCTTGCGCCAGGCGGCTCCCTTCAGCAGGGGAGTACCGCGGTTATCAATAGCCACCTGCACATATCCATCGCCGGTCATATCGCCATCATACAGGAAATTACTGTGGCCGCCATAGCTGTTCTCCACCGTAGCCGCTGCCGGTTCGCCATAAACATATAATACCACCGGGTATTTTTTGGCAGGATCAAAATTTTTGGGTTTGTTGATCCAGGCATCAAGGGTGATATTATCGTCGGTTGTCACTTTCACATACTCCACATTTATTTTATCATCCTTGCGCAATGTGGCCGCGATGGATTTGGCGGGGTTCAGCGGCTTATTATCCGGCAAACTGATCCATTCCCTTGCCGGGAACGTGTTGTAGTTTGAGAAAGTATGGGTGGCATATTTGCCATTGGGTCCGATGCTGTAATCATGCGTGCCCTTCAAACTGGTATCACTCAGCAGTTCGGGGCCTTTGGCGGCGGCATTTTTCTTATCATCAAGCCGTACCCGGTACAGGTATTTTTCGGTGGGGTTATTCAGTGACCCGGTGAAATAAATATACCCGTTCTGTTCGTCGATGCATTTCACGGCTTCAATATCATAATTGCCTTTGGTAAGAAGGTTTTCGGTCTTGCCGTCGCGGCTGATTTTATAAATATGGCGCCATCCGTCTTTTTCACTGATCCAGATAAATTGCTGGCCCTTATTGATCCAGTCGAACCCGCCCGGCTCTCCAAAAATATCTGCGGAGTTCAGATCCACCCAGGCATCATCATGCTCCTGCCAGAACACACGGGCAGCGCCGGTGCTGGCATTGCAGTAAATGAGGCGGCTGGTTTGCTGCTTACGGTCGAGTTGCTGAACAATCAGTTCGTCGGCTCCGCTCCATTCCATCCGCGGAATATAATTCTGCTGTGGGTCGCCTTCCACATTCATCCATTGGGTGGCGCCGCTGCTGATGTTTACCACCGCCACTTTCACAGGGGAGGGCGCTTCGCCCACTTTCGGGTATTCAACCGGGATCACCCTTGAGTAATTACTGTCGGTGGTATTCAGCATATAATAATCGCGGATCTTGGTGGCGTCTACCTGCCAGAAGGCAATACGGCTGCCATCAGGGCTCCAGCGAAAACCATCCCGGCATCCGAATTCTTCTTCATATACCCAGTCGAAGGTTCCGTTGATCATTTTACGGGATCCGTCTTTTGTGAGCTGCGTAACAGCCCCCGAGGCCAGGTCTTCCACATACAGATTATGCTCACTTACATAACCCACTTTTTTCCCATCGGGAGAAAATTTGGCAAACATCAAAGATTGGGAAGGCAGGTTTTTGCCCAACTGGCTGAGCTTATTGGCGGCGATATCCAGTACCCAGTAATCACCCCGGGTATTATAGCGCCAAACCTTGGCGGTATTGGTGAACAGCAGCAGTTTGCTGTTATCCGCACTGAAGCTGTAGGATTGCATTGACAGGGCCCTTGCCGCACCGGAGGGAGTGAGCTGGTCTTTTTTTACCAGTACGGTCTCCTGTTCGGTTTTGGGATCTACCTGAACAATACCGCCGTCTTTGGCCCGGGTATAGGTATTCCCGTCGGGCATCCACTTAATACCCTGCCGCTGGGCCGTGGCAACCGTGGTTACCAGCAGCAGCAAAACGATCAGAAATTTTGATTTCATATTATTTATGCATTTGACCCTAAAAGTAAGGAAATAGGCAATCAGCAGCTTACCGTTGCTGTAAAAGAAATATTTTTGGGTGATGGAAAAAGAGAAACTACGGCTGGATAAATATCTCTGGGCCATCCGGCTTTTCAAAACCCGGAGCCAGGCAGCTGATGCCTGTGATAAAGGAAAAGTGAAATATAATGGCAGTGCCGCCAAGGCTTCCAAAACCGTGGGACTGGAAGATGAATACGAGGTGAAAACAGAAAGCAGGAAATGGGTTATTAAAGTTAAGGCCCTGCTGCACAACCGGGTGCAATACAGTGAAGCCATTCAATATTACACCGATATTACCCCGGCCGAAGAAACAGAACGCCTCCGGTTTCAGGCAGCTGTTTTTCATACGGGTAAGCGCCTGAGCAAACAGGGCCGCCCAACCAAGAAAGATAAGCGGGATATCGATAAATTTATGGGAGAGGAAGGAAGCTGAGCGTTATGGATGTTGAGGTGGCAATTTTGAGTTTATAATTTTGAATTTTGAATGTATTAAAATTGGTTCATGAAGATAGACATCATATCGGTGGTTCCGGATTTACTGAACAGTCCTTTTGCCCACTCCATCCTGAAAAGGGCCCGGGAGAAAGGCTTACTGGAAGTTAACGTAATCAATCTGCGGGATTATACCCCGTATGCCCGTGCCCAGGTGGATGACTATGCCTTTGGCGGCGGCGCCGGTATGGTAATGATGATTGAACCGCTGGTGAATGCGATTGAAACCCTGCAGCAACAAACCCACTATGAGGAGATCATCTACCTCACCCCGGATGGAGAAACATTTCAGCAAAAAACCGCCAACCAGCTTTCCCTTAAAAATAATTTGCTGCTGATCTGCGGCCATTATAAAGGAATTGATCAGCGGGTACGGGATCATTTTATCACCCGCGAAATTTCGATCGGGGATTATGTACTGAGTGGTGGCGAACTGGCTGCGGCCGTCCTGGTGGATGCCGTGGGCCGGCTGATACCCGGTGTGCTGAATGATGAAACCTCGGCCCTTACCGATTCGTTCCAGGATAATTTACTGGCCCCGCCTGTTTATACCCGCCCGGTGGAATTCAGGGGATGGAAAGTGCCGGATGTGTTACTGAGCGGTAATCATAAACTCATTGAAGACTGGCGGCATGAGCAATCACTGAAACGGACGGCCGAAAGAAGGCCGGACCTGCTGGATGAGCAGTAACAGGTAAGTATTACTGGCTGTCCCGGATACCTGAGACAGCGTATCAGAACCAATGCATCCCCTTGAGAGACGAGGATGCTAGACCATGAATCTGCTTACTCTTTCTTCAAACCTATCAGCGGCAGGGCTTTATCGCGAATAGCCTGGTTCAGTAAAGGCAGGTCCTGTTCCACAATTTTTTTAAGTGCAGCCAGTTGTCCATCCGCCTGTGCCGACAATTCAGCAAACGCATCTTTTACCTGTTTGGCCGGGGCGCTGTTGCCGCTGGCAGCAAAATCGTATAAGCCCGAAATCTTATCATCCAGCCGGATAGGGAAATTCAATACATCCTGCCCGCTTTTAGCCTTTGTCTGGTGCAGGGCCTCCTCAATGGCTGTCATGGATTTATTAATCGAATCGGACTGTGCTTTAATATCCTTTGGCAGATTGGTGCCCTGCCGTTCGGTAAATTCATTCAGCTGGCGGCGGAGTTCACGTATCTGTTTGATGGCTTTTTGTATGTCCGAGAATTTATCCCGCACACTGATCAGGAAATTGAACTGCTCCTCGTAATCCTGTTGTGTGATGGGATAGGCCGGGTTGGCCAGGATCGTGAATGCACCCGATACTGAATCCCTGCCCGAACGGATCATGTAATAGTACTTGCCGGGAGCTGCCCGCGGACCGGGCACATTGCCATGCCAGAGGATCAGCCCTTCCACCTTTTCGGCAGGCGGGTATTGCATATTCCATACAAACTGGTTAACCCCGGATTTTACTTCCAGTTTATCCTCTTTTTCTTTTGCCTGGGTGGAAAATGTTTTGACCGGCTTCAGGTTTTTATCAAACAATTCTATGCTCAGTTTGGTGGAGTCATCTGCAGATCTGATAAAATAGTTGATCAGCACACCATTGGGCGGATTCATACCCGCATTTTGCGGATGCGGGTTCTGGTACCCATCATACCGGAAGGCGCTGGTGGTGGTATAGGCGAAAATGTTTTGCGTGGCAATCTTATCCTCTTTTTGCTGCAGCAGGGCCAGATCGTCAATTACCCAGAACGACCGGCCCTGCGTGGCTACCACCAGGTCGTTTTCCTTGATAGTGAGATCGGTAACCGGAACAACGGGCAGGTTTTGCTGGAAGGACTGCCAGTTATTGCCATCATCAAAACTTATGTACATACCATATTCGGTTCCGCAATACAAAAGGCCCGGTCTTTTTTTATCCGCCCGCAAACAGCGGGTGAAATGATTGGAGGCGATACCATTGGTGATAAGCGTCCAGGTTTTGCCGTAATCTTCTGTTTTAAAAATATAGGGCGTGTAATCATCGCTTTTGTATCGGGTGCCCACGAAATAGGCCTTGCCCTTTTTAAAAGGATCAGTTTCCACGCAATTCCACATCATCCACTGGCCGGCGGCCGGCGGTGTTACATTTTCCCAGTGATGGCCGCCATCTTTGCTGAGATGGATGAGGCCGTCATCACTGCCCGTCCACAGCAGATCGGGCTCCAGTGCTGATTCGGCGGCGGTGAAAATGGTGCAGTATACTTCCACACCGGTATTGTCCTTGGTAATCGGACCGCCGCTGGAGCGCTGCCGCGATTTATCATTGGTGGTAAGATCCCCGCTGAGGGCCATCCAGGAAGCGCCTTCATTTTCGGTGGCAAACAGTACATTACCGGCAGCGTATAAACGCCTGGGATTATTGGGCGAAAAGAAAATGGGGAAATTCCATTGAAAGCGGTACTTCGAACTCTCTGCGCCGGCTCCCAGCGGATCATCCGGCCACACACTAACGGCCCGGTTTTCGCCGGTACGGTGATCGTACCGGGAAATATAACCGCTGTAATTACCTCCGTAAACAATATCCGGATTGAGGGGATCGGCCACCACGTAACCACTTTCGGCGCCTGCCGTAGGCTGCCAATCATCCTGCGTGATCTGTCCGCCATCACTCCGGGATAATATCCGCACGGTGGAATTATCCTGCTGGGCCCCCAGAATGCGGTAGGGATGATGGTTATCCGTACTCACCCGGTAAAACTGTGCCGTAGGCTGATTATAATACGAACTCCAGTTATTGCCTCCGTCGAAACTGATCTGGGCGCCGCCATCATCGCCAATGATCATGCGGCCGCCATCTTCCGGGTCAATCCACAGATCATGATGATCGCCATGCGGTGTATTTACATTTTTGAAACTCTTGCCTCCATCATTGCTTTTCAGAAAATTAACATTGAGCACATACACGAGATCGGCATTTTTGGGGTCCACAAACAGCTTCGAAAAATACCAGGCCCGCTGCCGGATATTATTATCGCTGCTCTGAAGGACCCAGGTTTCGCCGCCATCCTGGCTCACAAATAATCCACCATTCGCATTTTCGATCAGCGCATATACCTTATCGGTATTAGAGGGGCATACGGCAATTCCCACAATGCCCCAAAGTCCGCCGGGTAGTCCCCTGGCTGTTGAAATATTTTTCCAGGTTTCGCCGCCGTCGGTACTCTTCCATAAGCCGCTTCCTTCTCCGCCGCTCTCCAGACTATACGGCGTGCGCTCCACCCGCCAGGTGCCGGCATAAAGAACCAGGGGGTTGCCGGGTTCCATCACCAGGTCGCTGCAGCCGGTTTTATTATTTACAAACAATACCCGCTTCCAGTTTTTTCCGCCATCCGTGGTTTTGAAAACGCCCCTTTCTTCATTGGCGCCAAACAGGTGCCCGGTGGCGGCCACCCAAACGATATCCGGATTTTTGGGATGGATGAGGATGCGGAGGATGTGGCGGGTGTCTTTGAGCCCGAGTTGCCGCCAGTTACGGCCGGCATCATCACTGCGCCAGATACCGTGGCCCTCACTTACATTGCCCCTGAGGGTGCCTTCTCCCTCGCCGGCATAGAGGATGGTATTATCAGAGGGCGCCACGGCTACGGCGCCCATACTGCCGCCGAAAAATTTATCACTGATATTTTTCCAGTTACTGCCCCCATCAATGGTTTTCCATACCCCTCCGCCGGTGGCACCAAAATAAAATACGTTTTTCTGGCGGGGATCACCCGTTACCGCTCCGCTGCGTCCCCCGCGGAAGGGGCCCACCAGCCGGTATTGCACCTTGCTGAGCAGCAGGCTGTCTGTTGGTGAAAGGACACCCGGTTTCCGTTGTGCTTTCGCAAGGAGCACCAGGCAGGGCAGCAAGAGGAGCAGTAATAGTTTTTTCATGAAAATATTTTTATCAACCTGGTAAAAATAAAAAAGTGTTCCGTTGGGAACACTTTTTTTATAAGAACGGGAAGTATTTAATTTTTGAAGATATTATCATCCACGGCAACATTGGTTTCAATTTTATCATAGGTGGTGGTACCCCGCATATTGGTGCTGGTATAGGCAAACCAGAATCCTTCCGCATTTTGTTTGTAATCCGTGAAAATATTATACACATCCGCAGTTTCTCCGTTAACCGTCATTTTAGATACGCTTTTGTATAAACGGTTGTCCTGGGTGGTGATATAATATGTTGTTTTAACACCGTTTTTAAAAGTGATGTTCAGTTTGTAACATTCTTTAGTATCCACGGTTTCCTTTCCGGCCATTTCAACCGTAGTGCCTTTATCTTTATAGTTGAGTAAGGCACTCTGGATGTCGAGCTGGGTCTGACCGGATTTGAACATTTCCTCCGGCATCTCTTCGGGAGCCGCCTGGCCCTGCACCGGCATAAACACCCATCCCTTATCGGGGGTGATGATCTGGTAATTTTCGGTTCCCATTAAAGAAATATCGAGGCGGTAACCCACCAGGTGTTTCTTGGTAATGGTAAGGGCGATATCCATTCCCTGCATGGACAAATTACCCTCCATCTTCACGGTTTTGAGTGTAGACAATTTATCCTTGCCGCCCAGGGCATTGATGTATTTGTCAACTACCTCATCGGCAGTTTGCGCTTTGGCATACTGTGTGGCAACAAGTGCAAAAACAAAAAAAGCAAAAATGATTAAATTCCTCATGGCGTTTTTTTTGGGGGTAAATATACATGAAATTATTTCCCGAATTGTTTTTTGCTTTCCGCTTAAATCCCAACTTTTGTGCCCAGCAACTAAATTATATCAGTATGACAAGCGGTTTTACACTGAGAGGAAATATCGTGGATATCCCCGCCCGGAAAATCTATTTTGGCGAGGTATCGGTGGAGGGGGAACGGATCAGCCGGGTAAGGGCTCTCCCCGATCCGGGCAATGAGGCCGGGCAGGCTCCCTTCCTTTTGCCGGGTTTTACCGACAGCCATATCCATATTGAGAGCTCGATGCTGGTGCCATCGGAGTTTGCCCGCCTGGCGGTGGTGCACGGCACAGTGGCCACCATCAGCGACCCGCACGAAATTGCCAATGTATGCGGAATGGCCGGAGTGGAATACATGATCAGCAACGGAAAAACGGTGCCCTTTAAATTTCATTTCGGGGCGCCCAGTTGTGTACCGGCCACGGTTTTTGAAACAGCCGGCGCCGCCCTGGATGCAGCTGATGTGGAGCGGTTACTGCAACTTGGCGAGATTCACTATCTCAGCGAGATGATGAATTTCCCGGGGGTACTGCACCAGGATCCGGAAGTGATGAAAAAAATCGCCGCTGCTCAAAAATATAATAAGCCGGTGGATGGACATGCCCCCGGTTTAAGAGGTGAAGACGCCCGCCGCTATATCGCTGCCGGCATCTCCACTGATCATGAATGTTTTACAGCCGAAGAAGCGCTGGATAAACTGCAGTACGGCATGAAAATCCTCATCCGCGAAGGCAGTGCCGCCCGCAACTTCGAAGCCCTGGCCAGTCTCTTGCATGATCACTACCAGGAAATGATGTTCTGCAGTGATGACAAACATCCCGACAGCCTGGTGGAAGGACATATCAACCAGCTATGCGCCCGTGCCGTGGCCAAAGGCATTGATGTTTTCAAGGTGCTGCAGACCGCCTGCATTAACCCGGTTATGCATTACCGTATGAAGGTGGGCATTTTACGGGAAGGCGACCCCGCTGATTTCATCCTCATCAATAACCTCCGGGAGTTTGGGGTATTGCAAACCTATATCAACGGGCAACTGGTGGCCGAAAACGGGCAATCCCTGATCAGTGCCCCTCCCGCTCCCCTTATCAATAATTTTTCCTGCTCCCCGCGCCAGGCAGCCGATTTTGCTGTGCCCGCCATTCCCGGCAGCAGCACTATACCGGTTATCGAAGCGCTCGACGGGCAACTGATCACCAATCAACTGGAACTGCCGGCCCTGGAAAAAAATGGCTGGTTACTGAGTGATACAAGCCGCGATATTTTAAAAATTGTGGTGGTGAACCGTTACCGGGATGCCGTGGTGGCCAAAGGATTTATAAAAAATACCGGGCTGCTATCGGGCGCTATTGCCTCTTCCGTAGCCCACGATTCGCATAATATCGTGGCAGTGGGGGTTGATGATGAAAGCCTCTGCCGGGCTGTTAATCTCCTCATCGAAACCAGGGGCGGTGTTTCTCTGGCTTCCGGCAGCGGCGATGAGGTATTGCCCCTGCCCGTGGCCGGACTGATGAGCAATGAAGATGGTTACCGGGTGGCGGAAGCCTACACCCGTATTGATGCCGCAGCCAAAGCCCTGGGAAGCAAGCTGGGCGCTCCTTTTATGACACTCTCTTTTATGGCATTGCTGGTAATCCCCCATCTGAAACTCAGCGACCTGGGATTGTTCGACGGAGACAGTTTCAGCTTTATTAACCGGGCTGAAGCATAATATTTTTACTGCAGAGAAGAAAGCAGCACAACAGGCGCAGGGGCCTATTCTGTTTTGGCGGTTACCACTTTGATCGCCACACTATCGGTTCCTTTGGGCGCAAAATATTTGGTTTTGAAATTGGTGCTGTTACCCGGCCCCAGGCTCTCGTAAATCACTTCATGATCCTTTTCCAGGAGCGTACCGGTTTCACTGAAAAAACTCAGCTCCAGGTCCACATCCTTATAGGTAGCCACTTTTGCATTATTGGTAAGTGTACCCCTGATAACGGTTTGCCCGATGAGGTTGCGCTTATCATGCCCGCTTACACTCAGAAAACGGGTGGGGTTTTTCTTCTCGGTTTCCTCAAGCGTTTCCTTGGTTTGCTCGTATTTATCCTTTGGCTTACCGGCCTTCTTATCCTCGCCCTGGCAGGCGGTTAACAGCAGCAAAGCAAGGGCCGGCAAGGGAATTAACTTTTTCATTACGGGTGTATTTAGATGCAATAAAAATACATTTTTGTGAAAGACTATGTTAAAAAAATGACAGGCACTCCTTTTTTTATTTTAGTTTTGTCGGGATGGGCCTGCTGTTCCCCTGCAGGACTGTTTTCTATCAATACAAACACTGCTAAAGACTAACGGGTATGGTTATCAATTTAAGCGAGCAGCACTCTCTCGTGAGTAACTGGGTGAGCGAATTACGCAACCTGGACATACAACAGGACCGTATGCGGTTCCGCCGCAACCTGGAACGGATTGCAGAGGTGATCGGGTATGAAATCAGCAGGCAGCTGCCCTGGGAAGAGAAAGAGGTAACCACTCCCATGGGAATCCACAGCAGCAAAGTGCTGAAAGAACAACCCGTGCTGGCTACCATCCTGCGGGCCGGCCTGGCCATGCACAATGGTTTGCTGAGTTATTTCGATAAGGCCGATAACGCGTTTATCAGCGCTTACCGTAAACATAATCCCGATGGATCTTTTGACATCCGGCTGGAGTACATGAGTTGTCCCGACCTGGAAGACAGGATCGTAATAGTAAGTGACCCCATGCTGGCAACTGGCGCCTCCCTGGTGAAATCCATTGAATTTTTGAAGGAAGAAGGCAGCATCAAGGAACTTCACATCGTTTGTGCCATTGCCTGCACCGTGGGTATCGAGTATGTGCTGCGGGCCCACCCCAAAGCCACCATCTGGTGTGCCGATATCGATGACGAGATTACGGCCAAGGGCTATATCGTACCCGGGCTGGGAGATGCCGGCGACCTCGCCTATGGCTCCAAATTACAGAACTAAGCGGGGCCTGGATGGCCCTGAAGGACGGCTGACGGCTTTTCTCCTTATATCCTTCACAAAACCAGTTCCTTAAACGGAGTACATAATTATACTCTGTTAAGGGCCATTTTTGTATGCAGCATTTTATGGCAAATCCTTATCTTTAGTTTTTGAATAGTAAGAAAATGAGAAAATTCCTAGCTTCTGCGTGTACCCTTTTGATGGTGATGGTGGCCACTGGCCAGGATCCCCATTTTTCCCAGTTTTTTGCCTCACCGCTTACCCTTAACCCTGCGTTTACCGGAAAATTTGACGGAAGCTGGCGCCTGGCGGCCAATCACCGCGATCAGTGGCCCTCTATTCCCAAAGCTTATGTAACCACAAGCGCTTCGCTGGATCTGCATTTACTGGGCAGGCTCATTCCGCAGAATGATGTTTTTGGGGTGGGTGTATCCGGCCTCACGGATGCCAGTGCCAATGGAATTCTGAAACTTACTTACGGATCCGTTTCTTTGTCATATCATAAATCGCTTAACGAAAACGGAACCACCACCATCGGTGCTGGTTTCCAGGGCACGTATTCCAGCATGCTCCTGGATATTGATAAGCTGACCTTTGAAGACATGCTGACGCAGAACGGCTTTACCGGAACCACTTCTGAAGTTTTAATAAACGGTCATAACCAGAATTATTTTGACATGAATGCCGGTCTGCTTTTTTCGGGAAGCACGAATGGCGAAAACAATTTTTATGTGGGCGCTTCCATGTATCATATTAACCGCCCGAAAGTGAGTTTTAAAGATAAAAACTGGTACCTGAGCGGCCGCATTACCGGTCATGCCGGTGGTTCACTGCCCCTCTCGGATGTGATCACCGTTCATGGTTCTGCCATCTACCAGTTGCAGAATAAGGCGAGTGAAACCACTGTTGGCGCCGCAATTGCCGCCAATTTTAACCGCGATGCCACTAACCCCAGCAGCATTTATCTTGGCAGCTGGTACCGTTTTGGCGATGCCCTCATTCCCTATGTTGGTATTGAATTCGGGGGGCTGCGTATCGGCGCTTCGTATGATGTAAATGTATCGAGCCTTAAAGCTGCCACGGCCTCCAGGGGTGGTTCGGAAATTTCACTGATTTATATCAAACGCCCGGCTGAACCCAAGGGTGTACCTTGTCCGAAATTTTAATCCTGCAACTGCTTATCCTAACCAAAACTGCTAACCCAAAGGAGCAGTAAAATAATCAGGCCTACCCTATCAAAGACGGGACTTTTGCCCTGGCGGCAAGGTCCGTGCAGATACTTTCCTATGATTTTCAATGCCTTATTCAGCATTCCGTTGATGCATGTTTTTTGTAGGGTATGGAGGGCATGAAAACACTGTTCAAAAACCGTATTTTTTTGTATCACAGATTTGCCGGAACAGCCGTAAAATCTGTATTTTTATTTTTCTAAAAATTTCATTATGAAGAAAGCTTTACTACTCTCACTGCTTATGGCAGTGGTTACTGTCGGGGGTTTTGCCCAGACCGGTAAGTACTGGTCTGCGAGCACTGTCAACCCGGGCTCTATCGCCACCGACAAAGCAGTAGCCAGGCTGGCTTATCCCAAGGTATTCAAATTGTTTGCCCTGGATATTGAGCCATTACGCCAGCAATTGTTTTCGATTGCTGACCGCCCTGGAAAATCTACTGTCATTTCATTACCCAATGCCGATGGCGGTGTTGAAGATTACGAGGTATATGAGGCCTCTAACTTCGAGCCGGCCCTGCAGGCAAGATTTCCCCAGATCCGGGCTTATTCCGGAAGAGGCATTACCGACAAATATGCCATGCTCAAACTGAGCATTTCTCCGCAGGGAATCCAGACGATGACATTCCGTACCGATAAGGACAATGAATTCATCGAAGCCTATTCCCAGGATCACAAAATCTACTCTGTGTTTAAATCACAACGGGAAAAAGGAAAATTGCCCTGGGTTTGTACCACTGAAGACAAACAAATGGCCAGTGATATCAGTCACAAAATCGGCCAGTCGAACATCATCAACAGCAATACCGGTGAGATCCGTACTATGCGCCTGGCACAATCCTGTAATGGTGAATACGCCAACTATTTCGGCGCCTTCAGTGCTGCCGATGTGGCCCTGGTACTGGCTGCTTATAATGCCACCCTCACCCGTTGCAACGGTTGTTATGAAAAGGACCTGGCAATCCACCTGAACCTTATTCCCCAGACCACGGATGTTATTTATTACAATCCGGCCACGGACCCCTACACCACGATGGCCAACTGGAATACACAGCTGATGAATACGCTGAAAACAGTTATCGGCGATCCCAATTTCGATATCGGCCACATGTTTGGAGCTTCCGGCGGTGGTGGTAATGCCGGCTGTATCGGATGCGTTTGCGATAATGGAAGCACCACCAGCACCTACAAAGGGGCCGGTATCACCTCACCGGCTGATGGTATTCCGCAGGGTGATAATTTTGATATTGACTACGTGGTACATGAAGTGGGTCACCAGATGGGTGCCAACCATACCTTTACACACAGTAATGAAAGCACCGGCCGCCAGAAAGAAGTGGGTGCCGGTATCACCATCATGGGTTATGCCGGTATCACCAGCTGGGATCCGGCTCCGCACTCCATCGATATTTATCACGAAACTTCTATCGAGCAGATCCAGGCCAATATGACAACCCGTACCTGCCCGATCGTAACCAACATGACGGTGAATCATGCTCCCGTTGTGGCCCCTGTAAGCAACTACACCATTCCCATCAGCACTCCTTTTGCGCTGACCGGATCAGCTACTGATCCCGAGAATGACCCGCTTACATATTGCTGGGAACAAAATGATGTGCATGGAGGCCAGACCGGCAACAACAGTGTGGCTTATGCCGCCAAACCGGTTGGTCCTAATTATATCAGCTTCTCTCCCTCAGCTTCTCCCACCCGCTATTTCCCGCGCCTGGCCACTATCCTGGCAGGCCTGCTGATCACGCCTACGCTGGGTGGCGATGCTATTTGTAATGTGGAAGCCCTGAGCAATGTATCCCGTACGCTCAATTTCCGCTTAACAGTCAGGGATAATGTTCCTTATGTTGCCGGCGTTAAAACCGGTCAGACACAATACACCGACATGACCGTGACGGTGACCAATAGCTCCGGTCCGTTTAAAGTAACAGCTCCCAATACCAATGTTACCTATCCCGGTGGTTCCACGCAAACCATCACCTGGGATGTGGCAAATACCACCTCAGCCCCTGTTAGCTGTGCCAACGTGAAGATTTCATTATCTACCGATGGCGGACAAACCTTCCCCACGGTGCTGGCTGCCAGCACTCCTAATGACGGATCAGAAGTCGTAACGATCCCCAGTGTAGTGACTTCAACTGCCCGTATCAAAATCGAATCCGTAGGCAATATCTTCTTTGATATTGATGATGCTAATTTCAATATTATTGCGGCCAACCCCACTTTTGATTTTGTAACGCCTTCTAATGCTACCGTAAGCTGTGGCACTGCTTCTGGTGCTATTACACTGGCCACTACCAGCGTATTAGGTTTCTCTACGCCGATCACGCTTACCGCTTCCGGCAATCCCGGTGGTACAACCGTTAGTTATTCTGTAAACCCGGTTACCCCGGGCAACAGTACCATCGTTACACTGAACGGTATGGCTACACTGGCCCCGGGCAGCTATCCGGTTACCATTACCGGAACAGCAGGAGCCGAAGTTAAAAATGTGGTTCTTACGTATGTAGTGAATCCCGGAACAGGTCCTTCTATTACCGGACAACCCGGTTCACCGTCAGTTTGTGCAGGTGGTAATACCAGCTTCAGTATTTCTTCAGCTGCTGCCACCGGCTTCCAATGGCAAGTGAGCACAACGGGTGCCGGCGGTCCGTGGAACAATATCTCCAACGGAGGTGTGTACAGCGGCGCTACTACCGCCACGCTTTCCATCACCGGTGCAACGGCTGGCATGAACAACTACCAGTATCGTTGTGTAGCGAGTGTGTTATGCGGTTCCACCAATTCAAATGCGGGTATCCTTACTGTAAACGCGGCACCTGCTGTTACGGGTAATCCGATCAACAGTACTATCTGTGCCGGCAATAATACCAGCTTCACTGTTATTGCTTCCGGCGCTGGCATTACTTACCAGTGGCAGGAAAGCACCAATGGCGGCGGTTCCTGGAACAATATCAGCAATGGTGGTATCTATGGCGGTGCCACCACTTCCACATTAACACTTACGGGTGTTACCATAGGAATGAATAACTACCAGTACCGTTGTGTGGTTTCCGGAAGCTGTGCTCCTTCAGCCAACTCCGCTGCTGCCACCCTTACGGTTGGTACAGCCCTTTCGATCACTTCACAGCCCGGCAACGTAGTTCTTTGTGCCGGAACGAATACCACTTTCTCGGTAGCCATTTCTGGTACGGTTATCAGCTACCAGTGGCAGGAAAGCACTACCGGCGTTGGCGGTCCCTGGAACAATATCAGCAATGGTGGTGTATACAGCGGTGCCACTACCGGCACGCTTACAATAACCGGGGCACTGGCCGGCATGAACGGCTATGCTTACCGTTGCGTGGTTACAGGTGCCTGCCCGGCCATTAACTCCAATGCGGCCACCCTCACAGTGAATACGGCTCCGTCCATCACTTCACAGGCGGCTAACAGTACTGTTTGTGCTACACAAAACACAACGTACACCATTGCGGCAACCGGTACTGCCATCAGCTACCAGTGGCAGTTAAGCACCGCCGGTTGTGCTGGTCCGTGGAACAATATCGTAAATGGTGCGCCTTACTCAGGTGCCACTACCGCCTCTCTTACTATTACGGGAGCGCCGGCATCGATGAATGGCTATGCCTACCGTTGCGTGGTTAACGGTACTTGTTCACCGGCCGCCACTTCAAACTGTGTAACCCTTACTGTTAATACACCTGTGGGAATCACCACTCAGCCGCTGAGCAGCACCGTTTGCGCTGGCACCAATACCAGCTTCAGCGTGGTGGCTTCGGGTACTACTCCCACTTACCAGTGGCAGGAAAGCACCAATGGCGGCGGTTCCTGGAACAATATCACCAATGGAGGTATTTATGGCGGCGCCACCACTGCCACACTGAATCTTACAGGCGTAACAGCCGGTATGAACAGCTACCAGTACCGTTGCATTGTAAACGGTACGGCCCCCTGCGGTTCGCTCAATTCAAATGCAGCAACACTTACCGTAAATACAGCACCGGCCATTACGGCTAATCCTGTTACGGGAACCATCCTTTGTGCCGGGCAGAATACTTCTTATTCTGTAACGGCCAATGGTACGGCCCTTACCTATCAATGGCAACTGAGTACGGATGGCGGCACCAGCTGGAATAACATCACTAATGGTGGTGTGTACGGCGGCGCTACCACTAACACACTTTCCATCACAGGTGCCACTGCGGCCATGAACAGTTATCGTTACCGTTGTGTAATCAGCGGTACCTGCTCACCGTCAGCAACCAGCAACAGTACCACGCTGACAGTTTATACACCTGTTTCCGTAACAAGCCCGGTTAGCAGTCCTTCCGGAAATACCATCTGTGCAACCGGTACCATCAGCTTCAGCGTTACCGGAGCCGGTACTTCTCCCACCTACCAGTGGCAGGAAAGCACTAATGGTGGCGGTACCTGGAACAATATTGCCAATGGTGGTGTTTACAGCAATGCCGGTACCAATACACTCACGCTTACCGGTGTAACACCCTCCATGAATAACAATCAGTATCGTTGCGTGGTTACCGGACTGGCTCCCTGCGGTTCACTCAATTCTACAGCAGCCACGTTAACAGTTAGTCCGCGGCCGGCCGTAACACTTACAGCCGCTCCGTTTACCAAACTGTTGCCGGGACTTACCACCACCATCACCGCTACGGTTACGCCTTCAACCGGCTATACAAATGCCTGGACATGGAATGGCGCTCCGTTACCGGGAGTTAGCAATTCCTATGTGGTGGATGTGAATGGCCTGGGTGTGTATACCGTTGTGTCGACGATCGGTACTTGTATATCAGAACCGGCCAGTATCACCATCGGTGATTCGGCCAGCAGCCGCCTGTTTGTTTACCCGAGCCCCAATGACGGAAGGTTCACGGTATCCTATTACAGCCCGGGAGCTTCTGCTTCCAACAAAACCAATCAGCGACTGGCTATTTTTGGTCCCGATGGTAAGAGAGTGTATAATGTTGAATATCCTGTTACGCAACCCTACCAGCTCCTGAAAGTGGATCTGCGGAATACCGGTGCAGGTATTTATAATATCATCCTCTTCGAAGCCAACGGCAATGCCATTAAAACCGGCAGGGCAGTGGTAAGATAGCTTGAAAACCAATTGATTCAATATAAGCTCCCGATGTAATGATCGGGAGCTTTTTTTTGCGGGTAACCGGACTGGAAATATTGCCTGCCAAACAGATTTGCCAAAGCGGGAAATGCTACTTAACTTTAGAACAGCCAGACTACGTACCCTACGGGCTGCAAAGAACCGGGTTTATGAGGCTGGTACCTGGCCGGCAGATTTTTACAGTGACTTTCTGTTCATTTCTATAAAAAACAAGTTTGCAAATCAAAATGATAATTATGAAAAGATTATTACTCTTTTTTCTGTCATTTTCGTTCGTCTTCACCGTTGCAGCGCAAAACAATGACAATGCGCTCGTAACAGAACTCGTATCCAAAAACAGTGAAGCTATCGGATTGACAAAGGATGCACTGCAGAATTACCTGGTGAGCAGCAGTTACTTTAACAAAACGGCCGGTACCCAGATGGTGTACCTGCTGCAGCGATATAAAGGACTGCCGGTTTATAACCAGATGCTGGTACTGGCTTTTAAAGATGGTAAGCTGGTATCCAAAGCAGGCGCTTTCCTCGATAACATGGACAGCCGCACCAGCGGTCAATCGCCCAGCCCGGCCATTACTCCCGGCGCTGCCGTACTCACGGCCCTGAACGAGGCCAGGGTTACGGATTTTGGAGCCGTTGGCATGGCTGTTCCCCTGATCGCCGGAAGAAAATATGATTTCGGAAAACTCAACTTTGCCCGTGAAAATGTAACCGCCGAACTCATGTGGGTTCCGGTTGATCCCGGCAAAAAAGAAACGGCTGTTAAACTGGCCTGGGAAATACAGGTGGTGCCGCAGCAAAAAGATGATTACTTGAACATCCGCGTGGATGCCAGCCGCAACAGTGTACTGGATAAGAATAACCTCACTGTATATGAAATGTTTGAACCGGCCAATAAGAACAAGAACTATGAAAGAAGGCCGGCAGCGCCCATCCGTACTGCCAAACAGGCTCCTGTTTTCAACGGCAGTTTTTGGCAAAAGAACGGACCCGGCAGTCCCAGCCTCGTAAACACCGTTAACTACACCGTGATCCCATATCCGTTTGAAAGCCCCACGCATGGTCCGGCTACCATGGTAACCAATCCCTGGAACCTGGCAGGCGGCAATGCGGTAACCCTTGGCTGGCATAACGACGGAACCAGTGATTATACCGTCAGCCGGGGTAATAATGTGCATGCTCATGAAGACCGGGCCGCCAACAACAGCAACAATGGCACACAGGCCACTTCCACCACTTCGCCGGATCCGCTGAACTTTAACTTTCCGCCGAACTATACGGTAGACCCTACTACAGCCCTGTTCCAGCAGTTTGCCATCACCAACCTGTTTTACTGGAATAATATCAACCATGATATGACCTATAAATATGGGTTTGATGAAGTATCCGGGAATTTCCAGAAATCCAATATGGGCAGAGGTGGCAACGGAAACGATTATGTGCAGGCAGATGCCCAGGATGGCAGCGGTACCAATAATGCCAACTTCAGTACGCCGGTGGACGGCAGCAGCGGCCGCATGCAGATGTACCTGTTTAATGGTGTAACCACTTTCACTGTAAACAGTCCCCCCGCCATTGCCGGTACCTACACTGCCGTGGAAGGCAACATGAGCACCAATAATTTATTGATCAATGTGGGTCCTGTTACGGGCCAGGTTATTTATTACAATGATAATGCTGCCAGCACACATGATGCCTGTGTGACGCCCTCTAATACCCTTACCGGTAAGATCGCCCTGATCAACAGGGGTAACTGTAATTTTGCGGTAAAGGTGAAAAATGCCCAAAACGCAGGCGCTATAGCAGTTATTATGGTGAACAATGTACCCGGCGCCCCGATTATTATGGGAGGCACTGATAATACCATTACCATTCCGGCCGTGATGATTTCTGATGTGGATGGTGCCACCATCGCTGCCCAGCTGGCCAATAACGTAAACGTAACACTGGCAGCCGGTCCCAACCTGGATGGTGATCTCGACAACGGAGTCGTTTCACATGAATTTTTCCACGGGGTGAGCAACCGCCTCACCGGCGGACCCAATAATACCAGTTGCCTGAGCAATGCCGAAGAGGGTGGTGAAGGATGGAGTGATTACAGCGCATTGATGCTTACCACCGACTGGTCAACCGCCCTGCCCACCGATGGTGTTACCAAACCCCGTCCGATGGGTATCTATGTGCTTGGGCAACCTCTATCAGGAGCGGGTATACGTAATTACAAATACTGTACGGATATTGCCGTTAATCCGCTTACTTATGCCAATATGGGGGTAGCGCCGATCGGAACCGAGGTACATAATATCGGGGAGATCTGGTGTATGGCGCTCTGGGAAATGACCTGGGCGCTGATCCAGACGGATGGCATTAATGCCAATCTCTTCAACAATGCCGGCGCCGGCGGTAATTCCGTTGCCTATAAACTGGTGATGGAAGGAATGAAACTGCAACCCTGTTCACCCGGCTATGTGGACGCCCGCAATGCGATACTCCAGGCCGATCAGAATCTTTATGGCGGCAGCCACTATTGCACCATATGGACAGCCTTCGCCAAACGCGGATTAGGTTACAGCGCCTCACAGGGAAGTGCTTTCAGCGCCACCGACCAGACGGCGGCCTATGATCTGCCCCCCGGCCCCACCATCAGCGCACAGCCCACCAGCCAGTCGGCCTGCGTTGGTGCAAATGTAACTTTTTCAGTTACCACCAGCGGTCCTAACCGTACGCACCAATGGCAGATCAGCACCAATGGAGGCGGCAGCTGGACCAACCTTACCAATACGGCGCCTTACTCGGGTGTAACCACCACTTCATTACTGATCACCAATGTTTCGCTGGGCTTAAGCGGAAATCAATATCGTTGCGTGGTGAACGGCGGCTGCGTGGCCCCCACTACGGTTAACTCCAATGCGGCAACGCTTACCATTGGCACTTCGGCTCCTGTTATCAATACCAACCCGGGCAACCAGAGCGGTTGTGCGGGTGCCACAGTCAGCTTTACCATCAGTGCCACCAGCGCCATTTCTTACCAATGGCAGGAAAGCACCAATGGAGGTGGCTCCTGGAGCAATATCACCAACGGCGGCGTTTACAGCGGCGCTACAACGGTGACGCTCACACTTACCGGCATCACAATCGGCATGAATACCTATCAGTATCGCTGCGTGGCAACCGGTGGTTGTACAGGAACAGCCACAGCGAACTCAAACAGTGCTGTTTTAACGGTTAACCCGGCAACTTCCATTACCGGCCAGCCCTTCAGCGCTTCCGTATGTGCCGGTGGCAATACCAGCTTTACGGTTACCGCCACGGGTAATTCACTCAGTTATCAATGGCAGGAAAGCACTAATGGTGGTGGCTCCTGGAACAATATCAGCAATGGAGGAGTATACAGCGGTGCCACTACGGTAACACTTACCCTTACCGGTATCACAGCCGGAATGAACAGTTATCAATATCGCTGTGTGGTGAGCAGTGCCTGTAGTCCGCTCAACTCTAATGCGGCAGTACTTACCGTTAACACATCAGCTTCCATCACCGGTCAGCCAGCCAGCACTGCTGTCTGTGCCGGCAACAGTGTAAGCTTCACAGTTGCTGCTACCGGTTCGGGCCTCATTTATCAATGGCAGGAAAGTACCAATGGTGGTGGCTCCTGGAATAATCTTTCCAATACAGCCCCGTATTCAGGTGTAAACACCAATACACTTATCATCAATCCTGCCGCCGTAGGTATGAATACGTACCAGTACCGCTGCGTGGTGGGCGCCTCCTGCCCGTCGCCGGTAAACTCGAATCCCGCAACGCTTACTGTGGGCGCTCCCGTATCTATCACCGGACAACCCGGCAGTCAGTCACTTTGTGCAGGCGGCAATGTTAGTTTTGCCGTTACTGTATCAGGAACTGTGAACAGCTACCAGTGGCAGGAAAGCACCAACGGCGGTGGTTCCTGGAACAATATCAGCAATGGCGGTGTATACAGCGGTGCTACTACGGCCACCCTTACTCTTACAGGAGTTACGGCCGGCATGAACAATTATCAATACCGCTGTGTGGTTACAGGAAGTTGTCCTTCCATCAACTCCACGGCGGCGGTTCTTACCGTGAATACGGCTCCGGGCATCAGTTCACAACCGGCAGCCAGCACCATATGTGCCACACAGAATACCAGCTTTAGTGTAACAGCCACCGGTACTGCAGTAAGCTATCAATGGCAGGTAAGCACAACCGGCTGCGGCGGCACTTTCAACAATATCAGCAATGGCGGTGTATACGGCGGGGCCACCACAAGCACTCTTACCATTACGGCTGCCCCCACCAGCATGACAGGCTATGCCTACCGTTGTGTACTCACCGGCACCTGTCCGCCTGTACTGAATACCAACTGCGTACTGCTGACCGTTAACACACCGGTAGCTGTTACCACACAGCCAACAGATGTAACGGCTTGTGCCGGCAGCAATGTCAGCTTTACCACCGCTGCATCCGGAACTTCACCTGCTTATCAATGGCAGGAAAGTACGAATGGCGGCGGTACCTGGAATACTATCAGCAATGGTGGTATCTATAGTGGTGCCAACACCGTAACCCTGACACTCACCGGTGTGCTGGCCTCCATGAACAGCTACCAATACCGTTGTGTGGTGAATGGTGTATCTCCCTGCGGATCGCTGAATACCAATGCGGCAACATTAACCGTAAACACGGCCCCGTCTGTTTCATCCCAGCCGGCGAACAGCACCATCTGCGCCGCTTCCAATACCAGCTTCAGCGTAACGGCAGCGGGTACGGCACTTACGTACCAATGGCAGGTAAGCACAACCGGCTGCGCAGGCTCTTTCAGCAATATTGTCAATGGAGGCGTGTACAGCGGCGCCACTACATCCACCCTTACGATAACGGGTGCGCCCAATACCATGAACGGTTATGCTTATCGTTGTGTACTCAACGGAAGCTGTACGCCGTCGCTCAACACCAACTGTGTAACCCTCACCGTGAATACGGCTGTATCCATCAGCAATCAGCCCCTGAGTGCAACCGTTTGTGCGGGCAGCAATACCAGCTTTGCCGTTACGGCCACCGGCACCACGCCTGCCTATCAATGGCAGGAGAGCACCAATGGCGGCGGCACCTGGAACAATATCAGCAATGGCGGGGTATATAGTGGTGCAACCACTAACACCCTCTCCCTTACAGGTGTTACTGCCGGTATGAACAGTTACCAGTACCGCTGTGTGGTGAACGGAGCTGCTCCCTGCGGTTCACTTAACAGTAATGCAGCTACACTTACTGTTAATACAGCACCCGCCATCTCTGCCAATCCAACCGGAACGGTAACCGTTTGCGGCGGACAAAATGCCTCATATAGTGTTTCGGCCACCGGTACCGGCCTCAGTTACCAATGGCAGCTGAGTACCGATGGAGGCACAACCTGGAATAATATTACGAACGGTGGTGTTTACAGCGGTGCCACTACCGGTACCCTCAGTATCACCGGTGCAACCGTTGCCATGAGCAACTACCGGTATCGTTGTATTGTAAGCGGCACCTGTACTCCGGCTGCCACCAGTACAGCCGGTATCCTTACAGTGAATACACCGATCAGCATTACGGCCAACCCTGCTGCTGCAGTTATCTGCGCAACAGGAACCACCAGTTTCAGCGCCAGCGCTGCCGGCACTTCACCCGCTTATCAATGGCAGGTGAGTACGGATGCCGGTGCTACCTGGAACAATGTGAGCAATGGCGGTGTATACAGCAATGCCACCACCGGTACCCTCACGCTGACAGGCGTACTGATCAGTATGAATGGCTACCAGTACCGTTGTGTGGTAAGCGGAGCCGCTCCTTGTGGCAGTGTTAATTCAGCAGCTGCAGCCCTTACTGTCAGCCCGCAGCCGGCCGTAACACTTTCGGCTGCCCCGTATACAAGGCTGTGGCCCGGACTCTCCACCACCATCACCGCTTCTGTTAATCCTCCAACAGGGTTCACAACCACCTGGACATGGAGTGGTGGCGCCATTACCCAATCGGGTAACAGCTACATCGTGGATGTAAACCATATGGGCACCTATACGGTGGTAGCTACCATCGGAACCTGTACTTCGGCCCCGGCCACTATATCTATCGGTGACTCGGCCAGCAGCAGGCTCTTCGTTTATCCAAGTCCGAATGACGGAAGATTCACGGTATCCTATTACAGTCCGGGAGCCTCCTCTTCCAACAAAACAACCCACCGGCTGGTGATTTATGATGGAGGTGGTAAGCGGGTTTACAATGTGGAATACCCCGTTACACAGCCCTATCAGCTCCTGTCGGTAAACCTGAAAAACGAAGGGGCCGGCACCTATAATATCGTGCTGTTTGAAGCCAATGGCAACGAAATCAAAACAGGTAGAGTGGTTGTGAGATAACAATTGATTATCAGTTATTTATAATAAAAAAGCGCCTGACCTTAGGATCAGGCGCTTTTTTATTTGTCTGTCTGAAAATTGTCAGTTTGTTGCAAAAAAAATGACGGGCGGGGGTATTTTTCCGAAAATGCTGATTAATTTTAAGGCAGATAAGCGGCCCTGTTTGACGGAAACAGGATGGGGAGGGTTTGCGATTAAATTATTTGCCGATTGAGGAAATTTACCTGTATATCATTATTACTGTTATTATTCTTTTCCCTGGCGGGATATTACCTGTTGTACCTTGTACAGGAGCACCGCTGGGAGGAAACGAGACGGCACGAAATAATCAGTGGTCTTCCGCTTTCGCAGCTGGATTCGCTGGATGCTGATAAGGAAGCAGCGTTTATTGAATGGGAAGAGGAGGGCCGGGAGTTTTATTTCCATGGACATTTATATGATGTTGCAGCCATAAAAAAGGTCAGCGGTAAAACCATTATTTATTGCCTGAATGATGCGAAAGAAGAACAACTCCTGCGTGAACGCTCCGCTGCGGTAAGCACCCTTTTTGATCAGGACCACAAAGGAAAACAGGCCCCGCACAGTTTTACATTTCAATTACCGGATTTTCTTATTTCTTCGGAACCCCTGACTTTTTCTCCACTACCGGAAAGAACATTTGTTTTTGCATATAAAACCAGTTTTCAATCGGCAGGATCCAGTATTAATTCCCCTCCTCCCGAACTAACTTTCAAACCAAATACAGATTTATGAAACAGCTCTCCAAATCAGGGATTGCACTATTGTTATTGATGGCAACATCAATACTGCTCCTCTCCGGATGTGGCCCCAAAATGGTACACTCGCATGAGGAAGAATTAGACAAATATGATGGTCCCGACAAGGCTATTGAATTCGAGATCGAACGTACCCGTGACCTGAGCACCGGTAAAGTGCCTTACGACAGGTTATGGGCAGCTATCCAGCAAACGGAGCAGGCCAAGCAAAGCTCACAGGGATTTATCAATGCTCTGTCCTGGGCAGAGAGAGGTCCGAACGGAGACTTTTCCATTGGCGGTAACTCAAGGCCCAATCTCGACCAGACAGCCGGAAGGATCAGGGCTGCCATGATTGACTCACTGGACCCCACTCATAAAACTGTTTGGGTGGGTGGTGTGGATGGTGGTTTGTGGAAAACCACTGATATTACAGTAACCCCCTCTAACTGGACTTTAATAAACGACTTCCTGTCGAACCTGGCTGTTTCTGCCATTTGCCAGGATCCCCGCCCGGGTTCTCAAAATATCATGTATTTCTGTACGGGTGAATCTTTCAGTAATGCCGACGCGGTAAGAGGTGTGGGTGTTTTCAAGAGCACTGATGCCGGTGTTACCTGGAACCTTTTAGGCAGTACCACAAGCTATACAAGCTGTACAAGAATTGTGTGCGATTACCAGGGTAATGTTTACCTGGGTACCCGTAATAATGGTTTGTTACGTTCTACTGATGGTGGTAGCACCTGGACAGCGATTACCCCCACGGGTATCGGAACCAGTGTTTGCGACCTTGAGATCAGTTCTACTTCCGGACCGGGAAGGCTGCACGTAGCTACCGGTATCTTCAGTACATCTGGTTACAGCTATACCGATAACCCCGCTACCTGTACATCCAGTTCGGGATGGAATGCAGCGGCAACTCCTTTCACCACATTCGGGCAACGCACCGAATTAGGCATCAGTGGTAATACCCTTTACGCATCTCCCTGTAATGGAAGCTACCAGGTACCCACTATCTGGAAATCTACCGATGGGGGCGCCAACTGGACAGCTACCGCCAGTCAGCCCACCAGCGGCTGGGCCAGCGGCCAGGGATGGTATTCTCTCTCCTGTGGTGTAAATCCGGCCAATACGAATGAATGCATCGTGGGTGGACTGGACTGTTATAAAACTTCCAATGGAGGTACCAGCTGGACAAAAATTTCCACCTGGGTAGGTACTACCGGTCAGTATGTACATGCCGACCAGCATAATATTCAATGGTGGGATGGTGGTACAAAACTCATCTTCACCTGTGATGGTGGTGTGCATTATTCAAGCGATGGCGGTACCACTATCCGCGACAGGAATAAAAACCTGCGCCTGAAACAATTCTACTCGGTAGCCATTCACCCCACCATTACCAACTATTTCATCGCAGGTGCCCAGGATAATGGTATGCACCGGATGAATCACCCCGGACTTGACAGTTCTGCCGAAGTAGTGGGTGGTGATGGTTGTTATGCAGCGATTGACCAGGACCAGGGGCAATACCAGTTTGGTTCTTATGTATACAATGTATACCGCCGGAGTACCAACAATGGCGCCAGCTGGACCACCCCTATCAATAACCAGAGCACGGGCCGTTTCGTAAACCCCTGGGATTACGATAACGCACAAAATATTATCTACGCCTGTAATTCAGGCGGTAACTTCCTTCGGTGGAATGACCCGCAAACGGGAAGTACCACCGATGTTGTTACGGTTTCAGCATTTGGTTCGGGCAATGTATCGGCTGTTCATGCTTCACCGTATACCCCCAACCGTGTTTATTTTGGTACGGGAACCGGCGGTGTTATTGCTGTTGATAATGCCAATACCGGTACATCCCTTACCGGTACCCTAATCAATTCGGGTTCGAGTATGCCCGCTGGTTATGTAAACAGTATTGTTACCGGTGCGGATGACCAGCATCTGATCGTAACATTCACCAACTACGGTGTACAGAATGTTTGGTTAACCACCGATGGCGGTACCACCTGGACTGCCTGTGACGGTAACCTTCCGGATATGCCGGTAAGATGGGCCCTCTTCCATCCTGATGATCAGACCAAGGCCTTTATCGCTACCGAGACCGGTGTTTGGGAAACAGACCTCCTCAACGGTGGCAGCACCGTATGGACGCCCAATACCACTTTCCCGAATGTTCGTACGGATATGATCAAGTACCGTGCTTCCGATCGTACGATTGCTGCGGGTACACATGGTCGTGGTATCTGGAGTGCCACCATACCTTCTTCTTCCTGTACGCCGGCGTCGATTACCACCAGTCCTTCCAATGCCACTACCTGTGCCGGTAATAATGCCAGCTTCACTGTGCTGGCAGGCGGTACCGGGCCCCTCAGCTATCAGTGGCAGGTTAGTATCACCGGTTGTGCCGGCTCCTTCACCAATATCAGCAATGGTGGTGTTTACAGCGGCGCCACTACCGCTACCCTCACCATCACTGGTGCTACTGCCGGCATGAACGGCTATGGCTACCGCTGCGTGGTTACTGGTAACTGTGCGCCCCTCTCCGTTAGCTCCGGTTGTGCTTCGCTCACCGTTAACGCCGCCACCGCTATCACCGGACAGCCCGTTAGTGTTGCCGTTTGTACCGGTACCAACACCGGGTTCGCCGTAACAGCCACAGGTACTTCGGTTACTTACCAGTGGCAGTTCAGCACCGATGGTGGCGCTTCCTGGAATACAGTGCCCGCTGCGGCTCCCTACTCCGGCACCACCACCAACAGCCTGGGTATCGCTCCGGCCACTACCGGTTTGAACGGATACCAGTACCGCTGTGTGGTTAGCAGTGCCTGCTCGCCGCTCACCTCTAATGCGGCCACCCTCACCGTGAATGCCGCTCCCGCTATCACCGGACAACCCGTTAATGCTTCTGTCTGTGCCGGTAACCCTGCCAGCTTCAGCATTACCGCTTCCAGCTCTTCTTCCTACCAGTGGCAGTTCAGTACCGATGGCGGTGGCTCATGGAACAATGTTCCCGCCGCAGCCCCCTATACAGGTACCACCACCACCACGCTCAATATCAACCCCACTGCCGTGGGTATGAACGGATACCAGTACCGCTGTGTGGCTTCAGGATCCTGCGGATCTCCCGCTACTTCCAATGCCGCCACCCTCACCGTGGGTACCGCTCTGTCCATCACTTCCCAACCCGCCAGTGTTACCGTTTGTGCCGGTGCCAATACCAGCTTTGCTGTGACTATCTCCGGTACCGTAATCAGTTACCAGTGGCAGGAAAGCACCAACGGAGGCGGCACCTGGAATAATATCATCAACGGTGGTATTTACAGCGGCGCTACCACCAACACCCTCACCCTCACGGGTGTAACAGCCGGTATGAACAGCTATCAATACCGCTGCGTGGTTACAGGCAGCTGTCCGGCTATCAACTCCAATGCCGCTACGCTTACTGTTAACACCGCCCCGGCTGTTACCACTTCTCCGGCCAACAGTACCATCTGTAATGCGCAGAATACTTCCTTCAGTGTAACGGCCTCCGGAACGGCCATTACCTTCCAGTGGCAGGTAAGCACTACCGGTTGTGCCGGTACCTTCACCAATATCACCAATGGAGGTATTTACAGTGGCGCCACTACCAATACCCTTACCCTCACCGGCGCCACTACCGCTCAAAACGGATATGCTTACCGCTGCGTGGTAACCGGTACCTGTCCTCCGGCAGCCACGTCGGGTTGTGCCTCGCTCACTGTTAACACTCCCGTGGGTATCACGTCGCAGCCGGCCCCTGTTACTGTTTGTGCCGGCGCCAATACCAGCTTCGCTGTGGTTGCTTCGGGTACCACACCTGCTTACCAGTGGCAGCTCAGCACCGATGGAGGCGCTACCTGGAATAATATCGCCAATGGTGGTGTCTACAGTGGCGCTACCACTAACACACTCGCCCTCACAGGTGTAACGGCTGGTATGAATAACTATCAGTACCGCTGCGTGGTTAATGGCGCCGCTCCCTGCGGTTCTCTTAACTCCAATGCCGCCATCCTCACTGTTAATACGGCGCCCAGTATCACCACACAACCCACAGGCGCGGTTACCCTTTGTGCGGCACAGAATACTTCGTTCAGTGTCAGCGCTACCGGTACGGCTCTCACCTTCCAGTGGCAGCTCAGCACCGATGGTGGTACTACCTGGAACAATATCACCAATGGAGGCGTTTACAGCGGTGCTACTACCAATACCATCACACTCACGGGGGTAACCGTGGCCATGAACGGCTACCGCTACCGCTGTGTGATTGCAGGTACCTGTGCACCCGCTGCTAACAGTAATGCTGCCGTACTCACCGTTAATACACCCGTCAGCGTAACGGCTCCCGCCAGTACGCCGGCCGGTAACACAATCTGTGCAACCGGTACCATCAGCTTTGCTGTAACGGCTTCCGGTACGCTGCCCACCAGTCCCTACCAGTGGCAGGAGAGCACCAATGGAGGCACCACCTGGAACAATATCGCCAATGGAGGCGTTTACAGCAATGCCACTACCAGCACCCTCACCCTCACCGGGGTGACGCCGGCCATGAATGGCTACCAGTACCGTTGTGTGATCAGTGGTGCAGCTCCCTGCGCTAATATCAACTCCGCTGCTGTAACACTGACTGTTAGTCCGCAGCCCGCCGTAACCCTCTCCGCTGCACCCTTCACAAGGCTCTGGCCTGGACTTACCACCACCATCACCGCTTCGGTAACTCCGCCTACAGGATTTACCACCGTATGGACATGGAGCGGAGGACCCATCTCCGCTACCGGCAACAGCTATGTAGTGGATGTGGATCACCTCGGTACCTATACCGTAGTCGCCACCATCGGAAGTTGTACTTCCGTACCGGCCACTATCACCATCGGAGACTCGGCCAGCAGCAGGCTCTTTGTTTACCCAAGTCCCAACGACGGCAGGTTCACCGTGTCTTACTACAGCCCCGGTGCATCCGCTGCTAATAAAACCACCCATCGTCTCGTGATCTATGCAGGGGATGGAAGAAGGGTTTACAATGCCGAATACCCCGTATCACAACCCTACCAGCTCCTCAAAGTAAACCTCAGAAATGAAGGCGCCGGCACCTACAATATCGTCCTGTTTGAAGCCAATGGCAACGAAATCAAAACAGGAAGAGTGGTAGTGAGATAATACTATCCCGCCCAACGATAAAAAAGAACCCGTGATAATCACGGGTTCTTTTTTTATCCAGGAATATTCAAAATTATTTCGTGGGGCTGCCGCTTACATAGGGATTGCCCCTGATATAGAAGCGGTAGGGTAATGCCGCCGCTTCTTTGCCGGCCCCTTCCACACCGATTCTTCCACTACTGCCTGCAGCAGCTTTTGGCAACAGGTATCCATCATCCGCAATAAAAAGTTCATCGCTGTTCAAAAGAATACCGGAGTGCATTTTGGCGATCCCCATTGCTTTGGCGGCATTACCGGGCCCCCGGGTTAAGGTGGTATCCGCTTTCTTTTTTCCGGTACGTTTCAACATCAACGGAATGCCTTCCACGGGCTCCAATGCACGTATCAGCACGGCATCAGGTATTCCCTTTTTATTGGTAACCACATTGAATAAATGATGCATCCCGTAGCAAATATATACGTATGCGGTTCCGCCGGCAGCATACATATGTTCATTGCGTGCGGTACGGCGGCCCCCAAATGAATGAGAGGCTTTGTCGGTAAGCCCGATATAGGCTTCTGTTTCTACAATCCTCCCGATGGTGAGCTCATTACCGAAGCGGGTTACCAGTAATTTACCCAGCAGGGCCGCTGCCAGTTTCACCACATCTCTGCCTCCGTAAAATTGCATGCTTAACTTCTTCATTAAATCTTAACTTTAAAGCTAAAATACACAAAGCCGGCTATAGCCGTTCAAGCCTATCGCTGATGTTAAAAGAAATTATTATTGCCATACAGGCCTACCTGCATGCCCACCGCTTTATTATCCGGCACCGGTTGTGGAAATGGATTCTGATTCCCGGGTTACTCTATGCTGTTATTTTCTGCCTGGGTACTTATCTTTTCTGGAAATCAAGCAGTAATGCCATCGACTGGATGCTCCTGAAAACGGGTATCAAGGAATGGATGCAGCGGATGCAGAACAGCTGGCTCAGTTTTCTGCTCATCTTCGGGCAGGTTATCCTGCACCTGGTTTTGATGCTGTTTTATTTTTCCCTCTTCAAATATATTTTCCTGATTGTTGGCTCGCCCCTGTTTGCCTATTTAAGCGAAAAAACCGAATCCATCATTGAAGGCAAAGACTACCCCTTCAGCCTGTCGCAGTTACTGAAGGATATTGTCCGGGGTATCCGGCTTGCGTTCCGCAATATGCTCTGGCAAACGGTTTACACCATCAGTATTTTATTGTGTTCATTTATCCCGGTGGCAGGTGCCATCACACCGCTGATTGCACTGGCGATTGAATGCTATTATTTTGGTTTTTCCATGCTGGATTACAGTTGTGAAAGAAATAAACTTTCTGCTGCGCAAAGTATCTCGTTCATTGGCCGGCACAAAGGACTGGCAATTGGCAATGGGATGGTTTTCTTCCTGATGCATATCATACCCCTGGCCGGCTGGCTGCTGGCCCCCAGTTATGCGGTGATTGCAGCCACCATCAGCCTGTACAATACCAAAACGGATAACCCCATCGAATCCCGGATTATCAATTAAGAAAGATGAGCAGTGTAATTTACCTGGTTCCCGCTGTACTGGATGAAGCCGCCACCTTCACCATTCCGCCTTATGTAGTGGAGGCGGTGAAAGACTGCCAGGTGATCTTTGCAGAGAACGAAAGAACTGCCCGCCGTTTTTTAAAATCTGTTTGCCGGGATATTGTGATCGACGCTTACGAATGGTTTGCCATTCATAAAGCCGAAGAAGAACAAATCAGCATCTTCCGGCAAAAAATAAAAGAAGGAAAAAATATTGCCATTATCAGCGAAGCCGGATGCCCGGGTATCGCTGACCCGGGTCAGTTACTGGTTCAGGCCGCTCAGGAAATGAATGCCAGCATCAGGCCACTGGTGGGACCGAGCTCCATCCTCCTGGCCCTGATGGGGAGTGGTATGAACGGGCAGCGGTTTGAATTCCTGGGCTACCTGCCGATCGATACAGCCGAAAGAAGCAAACAGCTCCTCGCCGAAGAAACCGCTTCACAAAAAGACAAGTGCACAAAAATTTTTATTGAAACGCCTTACCGCAATAATGCCTTACTGGAAACAATACTGAAAATATGCAAACCATCCACCCGGCTTTGTATTGCAGCCGAACTCACCGGAGCGAAGGAAAGTATTCATACCCGGACCATCGGGGAATGGCGTAAACAAAAACCTGATTTACATAAGATTCCGGTTATTTTCCTCTTACAGGCCTGAGCCGGCAAGGAATCTCTTGGCGGCAAAGTGTTATGAATTGTACAGTTTTTATAACAGTAAACAAATTCAGCTATTATGCCTGAAAGCACTCTTTTTGGCGGAATATTTCTTTCTTGTACTGTATTCGTTTCTTGCTCGCACAACTCTTCCGTGGAAAAAGCAAGAACATCCCTACCAAAAACGATTAAATTTATTTTTGACACATCACTTTATCAGGAATTACTTAATGAAGAAATGATTGTTGTATTCAGCGGAACGGGGAGTGTCAGCATTACGAATGGCAAAAACCTGGATATTAATTTTGGAGAAATTGCACACTTACCTGCTAATACAGAACACCAGGTATTTAACACCGGTAATACCGATTTGAAATATAGCTACATTACAACAAAATCCAAATAGAGTGAACGCGATACTTTTTTATAAAACTCCACGAATTGGTGACATAAATTCATGTCTGATACCCGCTCCTCAACCAACTGTGCATTTACGAAAAGTGGAGCAAGAAACTAAAAATCATCAGTCTCTCACTATTCAACTTCAGTCTGCGGTTTTACAACTGCGCATTGGGGATTTTCCTTAATTTCAGTATTGCAAGCTGACAGGGGATCCGTGGGTGGCAGACGCAGTATCAAATACCCTGCTGTTGCAGATGCTCCCCTTTGGACGTCATTTTTCAAATCACCAGCTTATGTTAAAACGAAGATTATTGGCGGGCTTTCTCTTTGGCCTTTTCATGGCTGGCTTCTTTCTTTGCCTTGCGTATTTTACCCGGGAAAGTTCAGGTAAGCCGGGCTTTACTGATTTCTATTTCCCTGCAATAATCGGAGGTGTTTTGTCGGGTCTGCTTTTCGGATCTCTTCTCGGTCGCTTCCCGAAACGCAAATACGAAGAGTAAAACGATGCCGGGCAGCGTGTCAGTCAGGCGTAACCAAAGCTTATTTTCCGATGAGAGCGGAAGGCTCCGGCAAATCGCAGCATTGGATTAAATTGAAACTGGCTGCCCCTGCGCCTCAGAAAGCCGGTTTCTCAAAATCATAAACGATATACTCGCTATCCCCGCGCCAGGGCAACGTACGACGGTACTGCCGGTATTTCAGCGTCAACTTCTGCCCCTCATACCTTGTGAGTGAATCGTAAAGCCGTTTACTGGTAACAGAATAAATAAATTTATCGGTAGTGAGGGAGGTTTGCGGACTGGCGCCGATACTGATCAGGGCCTCCCCTTCATAGGTCTTAAAAATATTTCCCCGGTGCGAAATTTTTACCAGGTACACGGTACGGGTGCCGTCACTAATCGTGTTATAGTAAAACCAGTATGCCAAAAAAGCCAGTACCAGGATGATAAGGAGCGAAATCCTCCACATAAATTTTCTGAAAGCATTTCCTTTCTTTGGTTCGGGCTGGCTGGTGGCGGGTTTATTCTCTTCCATAAGTATGATTTTAAGTATACTATAATCCGTATTTATCTACCAGGTAGATCAGGGCAGTCATCGCCACTGCTCCCAGGTGTAATTCCCTTTTGCTAACCGCTTCAAAAGTATCGGTGGGTGCATGGTGCAGATCGAAATACCGCTGGCTGTCGGGACTCAGGCCTGCCAGGGCAGCTCCTATATCTTTGAGCGGGCCAATATCGGAGCCGCTTCCACCGCCGGATAATTCATAGACACCAAAATTGCTTAAAAGGTTTTTCCAGGAGCCGATACGCTCTCTTTTTTCTTCGCTCATATCCAGCGAAAAACCCCTGGGTGTAAAACCGCCAGCATCCGATTCGAGTCCAAAAACATGCTGTTCTTTATTGGCCTTTGCCAGCTCCAGGTATTTGGCAGCTCCCCTGCCGCCATTTTCCTCATTCATAAACATTACGGCCCGGATCGTGCGCCTGGGGCGAATACCCGTTGCCCTGAAGGCACGGAGTACTTCGATGCTCTGCATCACACCGGCACCGTCATCCTGGGCTCCTTCGGCAAGATCCCAGCTATCGAGATGGCCTCCCACGGTAATGATCTCTCCGGGAAATTCGGTACCCCTGATCTCTCCCACCACATTGTAGGATGGTGCATCCGGCAGCATCGTGCTGGTATTACAGATATAGGCTGTTACTCCCTTGTTGTTTTGCAAGGTCTTACTCAGCCAATCCGCATCATTGGTACTGATGGCCATTGCCGGAATTTTGGGAAACGAATCGTTGTAAATAGTTACGCCGGTATGCGGAAAATCGTCGGCATTGCTGGCCAGCGAGCGGATCATCACGCCCACGGCCCCATATTTGGCAGCCCGGGCCGGACCACGGGTGCGATAGGCCCCGCTCTCTCCGTAAGCCATAAAAGTGCGGATATAAGTGGGATTCATGGGATAATTATAGAAAACAATTTTTCCTTTGATACCGGCCGTACCCAATTGTTCTAACTGGGCAAAGTTTTTCACTTCCACCACTTCAGCCCTGAGTCCTTTCGGGCCGGTTCCTTCGGAGTTGCCCAATGCACAGATATGAAGGTTATAGCGGGAAGCGCCCGGCAGCTCAATATAACCGGTTTCCTTTTTACCCCTCACCCAATGGGGTACCATGCAGGGCTGGAGGTAAACGGTATCCGCTCCGGCTTCTTTCAGCATCCGGAAGGTGGCTTCCACGGCCTGCTGTGCCTGTGGGGAGCCGCTGAGGCGCGGGCCGATTTTTTTGCAGAGGTAGCGCAGGTTTTCATACGCTTTACCATTCGTCAGAATTTCGTCGGAAATTTTTTTGATGGTGGCCGAATCGCTATCCTGGGCTCTGCTGCCGGCCGGCAGCAGGTACACAAAAACAGCCGTCAATAGTATTGTTAATCGCATAGAAGAGCTTGTAACAACAAACTTACAGATTAATAGCCAATCCATGAGCGGAAGAAGCAGTGAAAAATAAATCCCTAAATTGCATCTCCTCACCATCAAATAATGGCTATATGAATATCGGCATAGTATGTTATCCCACTTTTGGAGGAAGCGGCGTATTGGCAACGGAACTGGGCAAGGCACTGGCCGATAAGGGCCACAACATTCATTTCATTACCTACCAGCAGCCGGTGCGGCTGGGTGGCTTCCATGCCAATATATTTTACCATGAAGTACGGGTGCCCACCTATCCCTTGTTTGATTACCCGCCCTATGAAACGGCCCTGGCCAGTACGATGGTGGATGTAATCAGCAATAATGACCTGGAGTTGCTGCACGTGCACTATGCCATTCCGCATGCAGCTGCCGCCTATATGGCCAAACAGATCCTGGCCAAGCAGGGAAAACAGATTCCGGTGATCACCACACTGCATGGCACGGATATTACCCTCGTGGGCCGTGATACCACCTACAGTCCGGTGGTTACTTTTTCCATGAATGAAAGCGATGCCCTTACAGCGGTATCAGAGAACCTGCGGGCCGAAACCTATAAGAATTTCAGGATTGAAAAGGATATCGCCGTGATTCACAATTTTGTGGATGTAAAACGTTTTCATAAAAAACCCGTGGATGCCTTCCGCAAACTGATAGCACCACAGGGCGAGAAGATCATTGTTCACGCTTCCAATTTCAGAAAAGTGAAACGGGTGGAAGATGTGATCGCTGCTTTCCTGCTGATCAACAAGCAAATGCCCTCTGTTTTACTGCTGCTGGGCGACGGCCCCGAACGTACACCCATTGAAGCCAGTGCCCGCCAGTGTGAATCGCATAATGCAATCAAATTCCTGGGTAAGCAGGAACAGATGGAAGATATTTTACCCATTGCTGATCTTTTTTTACTGACCAGCGAATATGAAAGCTTTGGACTGGCGGCCCTTGAGGCAATGGCTGCCCGGGTACCGGTTATATCCACCAATGCCGGCGGTTTACCCGAAATTAATATTAATGGTTACTGTGGCTATATGAGTGAAGTGGGGGATGTTAAAGACATGAGTGAAAAAGCGATGGCCATCATGAAGGACAGTGCCACGCACGAACAGTTCCGTAACAATGCCCTGGAACAGGCCAAAAAATTTGATATCAGCAATATTGTGCCGCTTTACGAAGCCTTATACCAGCAATTCATTTAGTTATTTGCGGCGAAGCCACCTTTCCGGATCCTGGTTACTGCGTTCATCGTTGATGTAAAAATCAACGGAGCCCACGCCTTCCAGGTTGGAAGCCGCCTTACCGATCACCTGCCCCATTTTCACCGGCTGGCCGGCCTGCACAGATGCAGCCGAGAGATTACTATAGGTTGTAAAGTATTTTCCATGCTGGATGATCACCACCTGAATATCCTCAATGTAGAGCACTTTGGATACCACCCCGTCGAAAATGGATTTTACGGGGTTGCCGATATCGGTGGCAATGGTGATGCAGTTGATATCAATTTCAGCCCCGCTGGGCAGCTGGTTGCGGCCATAATGATACAACAGGTATCCCTTATCTACCGGCCAGGGCAATGCCCCCCGGTTGTTTACAAAATTATCATTGAGTTTGATATTCTCGGCATTGTTCAGCAACACACTTTCCTCGGGTTTGCGGACAGTGGGTTTCCTGGTGGACGGGGAAGTAACTGATTTGGTGTCGGTATTGGCCGGCGCAGTGGGTGTAACAGTTTTGGCTGCCAGTCGTTTTTTCTCGTCTTCAGCAGCTTTCTTCCGGGCTTCCTCAAGAGCGCGGGCAATGGCGGCAGATATGGCTTTATCTACTTTCGACAATTGCTTTTTCTTGGCCGCATATTGCGAGTTCAGTTGTTTCCCTTGCTTTTTCAGTTCAGCGAGTATGCGGTCTTTTTCTTTTTGCTGGGATTCCAGTGCCTGCATCTCCTTATCTTTCGACTGGAGCACCACATTCTTCTTTTCTTTAGCGCCACCGAGTTCTTCCAGCCGTTTGCGGCGGAGTTCCTGTGTCCGCAGTATGTTTTGCCCCTGCATTTCGCGGTAGTTGCGGTAACTCTTCAGGTAGGCCACGCGGCGGATAGCATCATTAAAACTGGCTGCTGAAAAAATAAAATTCAAAAAATCGAAATTGCTGCGGTTTTTGTAGGCATATACCATGCTGCGGGCATATTCCTGCTTCAGGGTGTCCAGGAGGCGGTCGTAACGGTTAATATCCCGCTGGATGGTGTAGATGTTATTATCCAGCAGGTTGATATCACGGTTCAGGTTATCGATAATACGGTCCTGCAGGTTTACTTTATCATTGATCAGTTTCCACTGAACAAAATTCTCCTTGGTCTTGGCCTTGTTTTCATTCAGCAGGCTCTCTGTCTGCTCCAGCTCCTTTTTCAGCTGCTGGCGCTGCTTTTCCAGTTCTTCACGGGTTTGCGCCCGTACAACGGGCGGCAGAAAAGCCAGCAGGAAACATGCTGTGGTAAGGATTTTCTTTATCATGCGCCTTGTTTGGTAATGATCAAAAATAAGTGATCGCTGTGAAAAATGCTGTACGCTGTAACGCACACCCTGTGCATAATACTACCAACGCTTACTTGCGTTTGTAATTACGCGGAACATTAAAGTTCATTGATAATTCTTTGTTAAACTCGTACCGCTTAAAGGTTAGCTGTATATCCAGCCGGGTCTTTTCCGAAACAGTTATATCCCGGAAAGTTGAAAAAAGAATTCCGTTATTGTTTTCATATCCATCATAGGTGATATCAGCTGTACGGTTACGGCTGATGTCCACATCATCCAGCTTGCTGTGCAATATCCGGTGATCGGAAGCGCCGACCGTAAGCAGGTGTTTGAAAAATTTTCCAGCCATCGATAACAAAATCACCTGGTCTGCTTTCCGGTAGTTTACCACATTCGAGTCTACATAAACCGGGTTGCCCACCAGCAGATCCTGCAGGGTATAAAAATCAAAGGGGATCTGGGTTACATCCTGGAGATAGTCGAGAGAACGATACTGTACTTCATTATCCTGTTTGTTCATCAGGATCACACTGTCTTTAGTTATAAACACCCTGTATAATTCAAAATTCAGGAAAGTGGCAGATAAGGAAACCCAGATGGCACTGTCTTTTTTAATGCGCACAATAGCCGTGATATCCGGTTTTTTTTCTTTGCTGTCCTGGTATTCTACCTTGATCTTGGCATTGAATGTTTTGAAGTCGATATGATTGCGTCTCACCGAATCCATCATTTCCCTTATTACAGTGGCCGAGTCGACACCGGCGGGAATATTGATGCGGCTGCTCACCGTATCCTTGGGGGCGATTACCTTATTGATGGTTTTGGTAGTGCGGCAATTGGCCAGCAATACGATTATGGAAACGAGCAGGGCTCCCCGAATTAGTTGCTTCATCCTATTCTTTCTTTTACATTATTTAACGCCTGTATGACCAAAGCCTCCTTCACTCCTCGCCGATTCATTCAAAACGGTTACCGGAATTAATTCAGCGCGGGTGGTACTGGCAATAACCAATTGTGCAATCCGGTCGCCCGAATGAATGGTAAAGGGCTCCTGTCCGAGATTGATAAGAATCACTTTCAGTTCACCGCGATAGTCGCTGTCGACGGTGCCGGGCGAATTGAGGCAGGTAATGCCCTGTTTGATGGCCAAACCGCTCCGGGGGCGCATCTGGGCTTCGTAGCCTTCGGGCAGTTCCATAAATAAACCTGTTGGCACCAGGTAACGCTGCATCGGCTGCAATTCTACCGGCGATTCCAGGAATGCCCGGATATCCATACCGGCCGATCCCGGTGTGGCATAGCCGGGCAGGGGGTTATCCGATTTATTAATGATTTGTACAGCGATGGTTTGCATGCCGGCAAAGTTAACAATCAGCCTGCTAAATCCGCTGCTGCTGATTTATTTTTAACAACCCGCCCGATGGCTATCTGATTGTTTATGAGAGAATAAGTAAGGAGGAGATGCCGGGAATTGGTATAAACAAAAGCGGTTCTTGGCCAGCCCGGTTTAAACGAATGATTTTACCTGGCAACCAGCACGGTGGCATAAGCCACCAGCCCTTCTTCGCGGCCCACAAAACCCATTTCCTCGGTAGTGGTGGCCTTAATAGAAACGGCATCTGCCGCAATTTTGAGAATACCGGCAATGGTAGCCTGCATCGCCGCAATATGAGGTTTTATTTTGGGTGCCTGCAAGCACAGGGTGCTGTCTATATTCACCACCTGGTACCCTTTTTCAGCCAGGAGAGCAGCTGTTTTACTGAGGAGTATCTTGCTGTCAATTCCTTTATAAGCCGGATCGGTATCGGGAAAATGGGTACCGATATCGCCGAGGGCGAGAGCGCCCAGTATGGCATCACAAATGGCATGCAGTAATACATCTGCATCGCTGTGCCCCAGTGCTCCTTTGTGATGGGGGATTTTTACGCCCCCGATCCAGAGATCCCTTCCTTCTGTTAGTTGATGAAAGTCTACGCCTGAGCCTATCCGGAATGCCATCATATAATTTCAGTTAGGTTGCAAAGATCAGCAATTTGGAGCGCTTGCTGAAAATAAAAAATGCGCCCCGTTGGAACGGAACGCATTTTTTACATGAAAAAATATTTCTTATTTTTTACTAGCCATATCGAATACTAAACCAAAACGCCATGTGTTAGACAGGGGGTTACGATTAACACCGCTGCCAGAGGGGAACAGGTAAGAGAAGTTCAGACCGAACATGCTGTAGTGTAAACCAACACCTACAGTGAAATACTTCCTGTTTCCTTTGTTCGGATTTTCGTAGAAGTAACCAGCCCTGAAAGCGAACTGATTGTTGTACCAGTATTCAGCACCAAGACCGAAAGCGATTTCCTGCATTTCTTCTTCAAATTTGGTATCACCAAATGAGCTGAACCAGCTGCTAACTACGCTTTTGCTGCGGTATTTAGACAGGGCGGCAGAGTCAGTTGAAGTGTTGCCGGTGATAGAAGGCGGAGTCGGAACCAGTAATTTATTTACATCCAGTCCGATGGTCAGTTTGTTTGACTCGTCGAATACTTTAGTATAAGTTACACCGATACCGAGGTTAGCAGGGATATAATCTTTTTGAGTAGCATCGCTTGAGTAAGAGATTTTTGAACCCAGGTTACTCAGGGTAACGCCCCAGTTGAAACCCTGTCCGTTCTCTTTGGTACCCTGATGGTAAACATGCAGGTCACCAGCTACAGCAGAACCAGCTTTGTAAGTCTGGCCATTGTAAGTACCAGTAGCGAGGTTAGAGTGGATATAACGCAGAGCGATACCCAGAGACAGTTTGCGGGTTAATTTCCTTGAATAGCCCAGGTCAACGGCAAATTCTTTCGGTTTGTACTGACCCAGAGAGTTTCCGGAGAAATCTGTGAACTGGATGCTACCCAGGCTGAAATACCTCAGTGAAGCATTGATAGCCTGTTTGTCATCTATTTTATAATAACCACCCAGGGTTGCCAGATATACATCATTGATGGACAGATCTTTCAGCCAGGGATTATAGTTAATAGAGATTGCTGCTTTTGCATTGCTGAACGGAGTACGGGCAATGTTTGCAAAGTTGGCGCTGCCGTCCGGTGAAGTGGCAATCGCTACGTCACCCATACCGCCACTGCGAGCGTCCGGTGTTACACGTAAGAACGGAACAGCTGAAGTTACTACATTGATTGGGTTTGTCTGGGCTTTAGATACAGTTATTGCTCCTCCCAGTAACATAACTAAGGCAGTTAGTTTCAAAGTTACTTTTTTCATGCGTTTTGATTTGTCTTGGTTAGGTAGACTTACCTCTATAAGCGTTAAGTTTAATGGTTGTATTCAGTTGTAAAAATAATAGTTTTCTTGAAACGAACAACTAAATTATAAAATCTTGTTAAAAAAAACTAAAAAAACTTGTCCGGGCCAAAGATAAGAGCTTTTTTTCTAACCCCAATACCCAGTTGTGGGTATTACAGTTTTCTTTCTTCCCGGCCCCATTCTGAATCCCGAATCGCAGCCATTTACAACTGCTATTCCAAAAACGGTTATTGGTAGCCCTTTATTGCACAACTGCCTTCAAATTCCGCTGCCGGTAACCGGATTCACGGGGCTCTTTTTCTGCAAATGCATCCCCCCCCGGCACAAAGTTGGAATGCAACATTAGCAACTATGTAAATAATATCCAAAATTATTTTAAGAGTGGTTTCCGCGAATCTTCCCCACGCAACCTCTGCAACTGATTTGTTTTCGCACACAACGCCGGAAACCAACGTAAACGAATAACGCTGCAAACAGACATATCTCCTGAAATGCTTTGCAGCAAAGCATTTCAGGCTGCATTTAAGCAAATGCCGCGGGTACCGGTTGTTTGCAATAACCTAATGCGTTTGTCATTTTTTTTCGGCCGGTTCACCATACCCCTGTTGCAGGGAGTCAGTGATGCTGCCATCAAAAAAACAACAGCAGCAGTTGCTATGGCAGCAGCCGGCGCAACCCGAAAGGCGGTAAAATTGCCGGAAATGGCTGATCCCGCAACCCTCCCCGGTGATAGCTGCCGCAGGCCCGGAAATGCAGGAGCCCGAAAAACGGCATTCCGTGGCACACAAATTGTTAAAACCGCTTATAGGCAGCAGGGAAATGCAGCCTGTTAACGTAGATAAAAAAAATGGGGCAAAACGCCTGATTTCGTGTAAAGTATTTATATTCGCAGCCTGTGTAACCCCACATACAATAATAAAGGAAACCTTTCGTTAAACAATTCGACAAACGAATGCACATGCAAAATTTATTTTCTGGTAAGAATCTGATGTTTCTGGTGGCTGCCGCATTATCGCTCACCGCGTGTAAAAGCAGCTCAAAAAAAGGTGGCAAATCCTCTGTCACCGGATGGAATTATGATGACAAAAACATGGGAAATTTTCACGTATCAAAAGTGAAGTATCCCAAGGCCGGTCCGGGCCTGGTTTTTGTTCAGGGTGGCTCATTCGTTATGGGTGCCAAGGATGAGGATGTTATGGGCGACTGGAACAATGTTCCCCGCAGGGTTACCGTTCCCTCCTTCTTCATTGATGAAACAGAGGTAGCCAATGTGCACTACCGCGAATACCTTTACTGGCTCAACAATACATTCTCCGGTGATACCAATATCACCCGTAAAGCCCTTCCGGATACCCTGGTTTGGCGTGAAGAACTGGCTTACAATGAGCCTTATGTGGAATATTACTTCCGCTATCCTTCCTATAACTATTACCCGGTGGTGGGTGTAAACTGGCAACAGGCGCATGATTTCTGTATCTGGCGTACCGACCGCGTGAATGAGCTCAACCTGAAAAACAAAGGTTACCTGAAAAAAGACGCCATCAAGCGTGAAATGAAAGGAGCCGGTGCAGAAGGTTCTTTCAATACCGAAACCTACCTGATGGCCCCTGATTTGATCCAGGGCCGCCAAAAACCCAAAAAGTCCACCCTGAAAGATATCAGCGGTAAACCCCGTGGTGTTGTAACCATGGAAGATGGTATCCTGAACATGGGCTACCGCCTGCCCACCGAAGCTGAATGGGAATATGCCGCTTACGGTATCCTGGCCCAGAATCCTTCTCCCCGTAAAAAAGAAACCAAAACAGGTGAGGAACTGCTGAGCAACCAGCAGATCTATTCCTGGAGCAATAACCCCAACGGTTTACGTGATAACCGCCGCGGCGGCTGGCAGGGCAAATTCCTGGCCAACTTCAAACGCGGAAGCGGTGATAACATGGGTGTGGCAGGTGGTCTGAACGACCGTGCCGCCATCCCCGGTAATGTGAAATCCTTCTACCCCAACGCATTCGGACTGTATAACATGAGCGGTAACGTAAGTGAGTGGGTGGCCGACGTTTACAGGCCGATGACCTCTCAGGATGCCCAGGATTTTAACTACTATCGTGGTAATAAATTCCAGAAATTCTATAAGAATGCTTCCGGTGAATATGAAAGGGACAGCCTGGGACACCTGAAGAAAGTTGATATCTCTGATGATGAGGTTAAAAACCGCACCAACTACCAGAAAAATAATGTGATCAACTATCTGGATGGCGACTCTGCCAGTGGTGTTTACTACGGTTATGGTATCAGCTCACTGATCAGCGACAAATCAAGGGTGATCAAAGGTGGTAGCTGGAACGACCGCCCCTACTGGCTTTCTCCCGGTACCCGCCGCTTCATGGAAGAAGATCAGGCTTCCAGCACCGTAGGTTTCCGTTGTGCACAAACTTATCTCGGTCCGCCGGAAGGGCCTGGCTTTAAAGAGGGTAATAACTTTGCCAAACGCAAACAAAATTCCCGTAAAGGCAAGAAAAAATAAGGCTGAAATGATATTAAAAAAACCTCCGCTTGGCGGAGGTTTTTTTATGTGCAGATTCCACTGCGCTGAATTAATTTTGAGGCATGCAATTACAGGACCTTTATAAAATATTCCAGGCCTATCCCTCGATACAGACTGACACCCGGCAACTGAAGGCCGGTGATATTTTCTTTGCCCTCAGGGGCGGGAATTTTAACGGCAATCTCTTTGCCCGGCAGGCCCTGGAAAAAGGGGCTGCCTATGCTGTGGTAGATGAATATGAAGGCCCGGCCGATGAACGGATCATCCCCGTAAAAGATGCGTTGACCTGCCTGCAGGAACTGGCCGGTTATCACCGCAACCAGTTCAGCATCCCCTTTATTGCCATCACGGGCAGTAATGGCAAAACCACCACCAAGGAATTGCTGCACGAAGTGATCTCCGCTTCCTTTATCACCTATACCACCCAGGGCAATCTCAATAACCATATTGGTATTCCGCTTACCTTATTAAAGGTGAAGGCCGATGCTGAGATGGCTATTATTGAAATGGGCGCCAATCATCAGAAAGAAATTGAAGGCTACTGCCGCTATACGCGGCCCACCCACGGGCTGATAACCAATTGCGGCAAAGCACACCTGGAAGGATTTGGCGGCGTGGAAGGCATCCGGAAAGGCAAGGGCGAGTTGTTTGATTACTTACGGGGTCATGGAGGAACCGCCTTTGTGATGTGGGATTATGATTACCTGCAGGAAATGAGCCGGGGTATTAAAGAAGTGATTACCTATGGCACCCATGATGCAACGGTTACGGGTAACGTGAGCAGCAGCCGTTCGTTCCTGGAGGTAAGTATCAGCCGGGGAGCCGCCATTGACAAGATACAGACACAACTGGTGGGTGCCTATAACCTGCCCAATGTGCTGGCCGCTGTGGCCGCCGGGAAATTTTTCGGGGTGCCGGATGACCGGATAAAAGCCGCTATCGAAGCCTATACGCCTTCCAACAGCCGCTCCCAGCTGATCCATAAAAATGGCCTGCAGATTATACTTGATGCCTACAATGCGAACCCCACCAGCATGAAAGCGGCCGTTGAAAATTTTGCAAGAATGGATGTACCCGATAAAATACTGATGCTGGGAGGCATGATGGAACTGGGGCCCGATAGTATCACCGAACACGAGGCCCTGGTGGCACTCATCGGCCAGTATCAATGGAAAGAGGTGGTGCTGGTGGGGGGCGATTTTGCCCATGTACAGCACCCCTATCACTATTTTGAAAACGCTGCGGAGGCAAAGGACTGGTTTCAATCATCCGTAAAAGCACCGGCCAGTTTGCTGGTAAAGGGTTCCCGCAGTATGAAGATGGAAAAAGTGCTGGAAGATTAAACTACAGGCTACAGAACCTGATCTTTGTTCAATATATTAAATAAGAGCGCCGCAGATGATCTGCGGCGCTCTTATTTTGCGGAGACTGGGGGATTCGAACCCCCGATAGAGTTTCCCCTATACACACTTTCCAGGCGTGCTCCTTCAACCACTCGGACAAGTCTCCCCGGGAAGGGGGCAAAATTACTGCTTCATGCCTTACCTTCCGAATATTTTTTCAGCATTATTACTGGTAACAGCTCCCACTTCTTCGAGGCTGGTATTTTTTACCCGGGCAAGCTCCGCGGCCACATAGGTTAAATAGCTGCTCTCATTGCGTTTGCCCCGGAAGGGTACCGGGGTGAGGTATGGCGCATCGGTTTCCAGCACCAGGTGCTGGAGGGGGATATCTTTCAGTACTTCGGCGAGCCCGGATTTTTTATACGTAAGCACACCTCCGATTCCAAGGTAAAAGCCGGCATCAATGATATCCCGGGCTTGCTGGAAGGATCCGCCAAAGCAATGGAAGATACCCCGTAAACCACGGACACTGTATTTTCGGATCATATCAATACACTCCTGCATGGCTTCGCGGCTGTGTATCACAACCGGCAATCCTGCGCCCAATGCCCATTCTATCTGTGTTTCAAAGGCCTCGTATTGCTCGCGGATATAGGTTTTATCCCAATAAAAATCCAGGCCGATCTCTCCCACCGCAGCAAAGGAACGCTGCGCCAGCCAGTTTTTCACGGCTTCCAGTTCCTCCCGGTAGCCAGCATTCACCGAGCAGGGATGTAAGCCCATCATTGCAAAGCATTGCTGCGGGTATGCCGCTTCAAGTGCCAGTAAATCTGCGGTTTCTGCACTGCTGATGGCCGGCAGGAAAAAGCGGGTAACGCCGGCTTCACGGGCCCTTTCCATTACGGCCCGGATATCCTGGCGGAAAGCATCCAGGTAAAGATGACAATGTGTATCGGTGAGTGCTGCCATAGGGCGCAAATTTCCTGAAAAAAATCCGGCTGGCAAGGGTGGCCGGATATTGGTGTTTGAACATCAAAATGCCTTCTTCCTGTTTCTTCGCCCTCGCAAAAGCCCCGGTAACAGACCAGGCAGCCCGGACAAGGAGGCTGGAGGCTGATATTACCACGGGAGTTAATGCAAAATCATTTGCAAAGGCCTGAAAAAATGAAGAGCGGCAGAAAAAATCTTGTTTATTTAATAACAAGGGTGTAATTTTAGCCCAGTTTTCATAGGGTACGGATTAAAAACGGGCCAGGGTTTCTACCCCGGCCCATTGTTTTTTAAGCCATTTCCGTTTTTTTGTTTTTTTTAACACTCAGTTTTTCAAACAAAAATCCCTGCCCGGCAAAGTGGTTAAGCATACGCGGAAGTGTATAACATAACCGGGTAAACGCTTTCTGGCTGTCGTGAAAAACCACTATATCCCCCGCCCCGGTATTTTTCAGCACGTTTTGCAAACAATCCTCAGGAGTAAGGGCCGTATCAAAATCGCCGCTTAGAATACTCCACATCACTGTCTGGTACTGCATTTCATCGCTTTGCAGTTTTTTCACCTGCCGGCTGCGGATTCGTCCGTACGGCGGACGGAACAGGGAGCTGTCGATCCATTGCCGGGCCCGCTGCACGCTTTCCAGGTAAACTGTATCGGCGGTTTTCCATCCGTTACAGTGATCATAGGTATGATTCCCCACGGCATGTCCCTCCTGCAGCAACCGCCGGTAAACCTCCGGGTGCTGTTCCACATTCCTGCCGATGCAGAAAAAGGTTGCTTTGGCATTAAATTTGTCTAATTCATCCAGCACAAAGGGAGTGACTTCCGGATCAGGACCATCATCAAAACTGAGATAGATAATTTTTGCATCGCCCGGCATACTCCATATCCGTCCGGGATAGAGTGACCGGAGCCAGCGGGGTGTTGTAACCGGGTAGATCATACTGTAAATTAATTTTTTATCACCAATAAATAACGGAATCTGCACATGATCCAGCTGTACGTAAATTTTTAATTATGAAAATCAAAACCCTTCTGACAGCGTCAACGCTGGTAATTTTCACAGCCGGAATGCATTCCTGCAAAAAAGCAGATACTGCCAATGAACTCGAAACCACTTTTCAACTCAGTGCCGACCAGGCCATTGCCGACAACTTAACCCAGGACGCCAATGATGTTTTTAATGAAGTAGCCGTAAGCGCCGATGTAATGGGAGGCCGCACGCCTGCCCAGACAATGGGTATCCTCGGCTGCGCCACCGTTACCGTTACCCCTCTGCTGGGATGGCCCAAAACCATCGTCATTGATTTTGGTGCCACCAACTGCAGCTCCAATGGTACCAACCGCCGCGGAAAAATCAATGTGGTGCTCACCGACTCGGTAAGAAAAAGCGGCAGCACCGCCACCATGACCTTTACCGACTACTATGTAAATGATTACAAGGTAGAAGGCAAAATTGTATGGACCAACACCAGCGCCAATGGCACCGTTAGCTGGCAGCGCCAGATCACAGATGGAAAAATCACCTCCCCTTCGGGCACTTACTGGACACACAATGGTACCAAAATCGTAGTGCAAACTGCCGGTTCTTCCACCCCTTATAACCTGCTGGATGATATCTTTTCCATAACAGGGAATCATACGGTTACCAATTCTTCAGGCGACACCCGTACCGCCACCGTGCTGACAGCCCTCCAGAAAAAAACCATTTGCGCCAATATTGACAAAGGCACGATCAAACTCCAGGGCCCCAACCATTATGCCATCATCGACTTTGGCGATGGCACCTGCGATAACCAGGCAACGCTTTCCATCGACGGACAGGCACCAAGAACCATTACCTTACGTTAGTACTTGTAATCTCCATAACTTAAAAGACCGTGCAGCATAAACTGTACGGTCTTTTTATCACCGGGCATGCCACATCCATTCTCCGCCCAAATCTCTCCCCCACCTTCCCCCATAACCCTGCCGTGCCTTATCTTTGCAGCTTATGAGTAAAGTAAGAGTCCGGTTTGCCCCCAGTCCTACCGGCGGACTCCACCTGGGCGGTGTTCGTACAGTATTGTACAATTATCTTTTTGCCAAAAAACAGGGTGGCGATTTTATTCTCCGGATCGAAGACACAGATCAGACCCGTTATGTGGAAGGGGCCGAACAATATATTTTCGACTGCCTGCAATGGTGCGGCCTGGAACCCGATGAAAGTCCGCTCCATGGCGGCGCATACGGCCCTTATCGCCAGAGCGAACGAAAAGAACAGGGCGTATACCGTCAATATGCCGATCAGCTGGTAAAAGACGGGCATGCCTATTATGCGTTCGATACGCCGGAAGAGCTTGAAAAAATGCGGCAGGAATATAAAACTGCGGAGAACCCCTCCCCGCAGTACGATCATCTGCTGCGCATGAAAATGCGGAATTCCCTCTCGCTGCCGGCTGAAGAAACAGCCGCCCTGCTGGCCGCCGGAGCAAAATATGTGATACGGATTAAGATGCCCGAAGGAGAGACCGTTAGTTTTACAGATATGATCCGGGGTGAGATAAAAAATGAAACCAGCCTGGTGGATGACAAGGTTTTACTAAAAGCCGATGGCATGCCCACCTATCACCTCGCTGTGGTGGTGGATGACTACCTGATGCGGATTACACATGCATTCCGTGGGGAGGAATGGCTGCCCAGTGCCCCGGTACATGTATTGTTATGGAAATATCTGTTCGGACTGGATCAAATGCCCCAATGGGCGCACCTGCCCCTGATCCTGGGCCCCAATGGGAAACTCAGCAAACGCGATGGCGCCAAATATGGGTTCCCTGTTTTTGCGATGAACTGGACCGATCCCCGTACGGGGGAACTCACCGAAGGGTTCCGTGAAAAAGGGTTCCTGCCTGAAGCCTTTATCAACCTGCTGGCCCTCCTGGGCTGGAGTGCCGGCACCGAACAGGAGCTTTTCAGCAAGGAAGAACTGATTGATGCATTCAGCATCGGCCGCGTGCATAATGGGGGCGCCAAATTTGATTATGATAAGGCCAAATGGTTCAACCACGAATGGATAAAAAAATCGGATGTGAAAAATTACAGCCGGAATGTTAAAGCCTATTTCGAAGAAAAAGGTATCCCGGTAAATGATGAACTGCATTTTGAAAATGTGCTGGAACTGGTGAAAGAGCGTTGTACCCTGCTGACTGATTTTTACGGGCAGGCTGTTTTCTTTTTTAAAGATCCGGAACAGTATGATGAAGCGGCCGTTAAACCGAAATGGGATGCCGCCAAAGCTGATTTTTTTGGAGAACTGGTCAGCCGCTGTGCGGCGGCAGAATGGAATACCGCCAATATTGAAACCCTTTTTAAAGAAGTGGCTTCGGAAAAAAACAGCAAGCTGGGCGAATTGCAGATGCTGTTCCGGGTGATGCTGGTGGGCTCAAAAATGGGGCCCGGGGTTTTTGTGATTGCGGCCGGCATTGGCCGGGAAGCTACCGAAAGAAGAATCCGCAAAGCCCTTGAGGTTTTTGCAGCTTATTAAACCTGTTACATGCAATCCGGTCTATATAAAAAACACTGCCTATGCGCCTGCTGCTGTCCTTACTGATTTTCGCCCTGCTGGTTTCCTGCTCCAAATCGTCTACCGATAACCCGGTTCCAATTGTTACCACCGATAGCTTTACGGTAAGCGTGGCCAATGGTTATGGCGCCGGTAAATATAAAGCGGGCGATACCGTGCATATTTTCAGTGTAGCCTATAACGACAACCAGCAATTTGATACCTGGAGTGGCGATATCAGCCTGCTCAATGCTTCCAATGAATGGCATACCTGGTTCATCATGCCCAACCGCAATGTGAGTTTTACCGGCAGCATCAGGGCGATTACGCCCGTTACCCTGCAGTTTGAACAGATCCGTGGCCGCGACAGGCTCAAGCCGGTTTATTATTATTTCCCGGCCGGCCATAAGGGTTTTGTTTTTCTCCTGCATGGCACCGGCGGCAGTGCGGCCAACTCAGTCAGCAATTTTGAAATGCACCAGCTGGTGAAAGACCTGGTAACGGATAATTTCGGAGTGATCATCACCGAAGCAGAGGAGTCGACAACCGGTATAGATGCCAATGGAGACGGCAAGATAAGGTGGAACTCCATTCCTTACGACAGCATCACCAATGTTGATTTTGCGAATATCCGCATCCTCACCGATACCTTTTACAACCGGGGCATCACCAGCCGCAGCAAGTTGCGTTATTCCCTGGGCATGAGTAATGGCGGCGCTTTTTCGGCTGTGTTATCCATGCTCTACAAATACACCGCCGGGATCAGTTATTGTGCACCCGGTGGTTCGGTAGTGGCCCAAACCACCACCACTCCTTTCCAGTTCTGTATGGCCCGTTTTGATAATAATGAAAATGTGGGTCCCCAGGGTAATGCCGATGCACTGGCCAATTTCAATACCCTCACCGGGCGGGGTATCTGCAGTAAATATTTTATCAAGGAACATTCCCCGCTCTATCCCGAACGCTTCGCCCGCCGGGGTGATATCAGCCTGAGCCAGTCGGCCGCCGTTTTCAATGAAATGAAGAGCAAGGGCTTCCTCGACAGCAGAAATTATTTTATCGGTTACTCCAGCAGTTACAGTAACGCTTACACGGCCAACCCGTCCGCTTTCCCGGCCCTGAATGCGCTCACCCTGTCGCAAAAAGGCTTTGTGCTGGACCAGATCGATCTGGCAGTTTCCGACCACCAGATGTACAGCGATTACAACCGGGTTAGTCTGCGCTTTCTGAATAAACAGTGCCAGTAATTTCACCGCAGAGAAGAGAGCGGCTGTGTTCAGGCGCAGAATAGCATATTCACTCGCACTCCGGCAGTTAAGGGGCTGACCGGTAAGTACCCCCGGACAGGGATCTTTCCGGCTGCTGTTATTTCCCGCTGATGGGCTACCTTTATGCAATAATCCCTGATTTATGAACAGACCCATACGTGTTTTAGTAGCCAAAGTTGGTTTGGACGGGCACGATCGTGGCGCCAAAGTAATTGCCACGGCCCTGCGGGATGCCGGCATGGAAGTAATTTATACAGGCTTGCGGCAAACCCCCGAAATGGTGGTGAATGCGGCTTTACAGGAAGATGTGGATGCCATTGGTATCAGCATTTTAAGCGGCGCCCACAATACCGTATTTCCCAAAATCATTGCCCTGATGAAAGAAAAAGAGCTGCAGGATGTATTGCTCACCGGCGGCGGAATTATCCCGGAAGATGATATGCAGCAGCTCCAGCAACTGGGAGTAGGCCGCCTTTTTCCGCCGGGTACTTCCACCACCGATATCGCTGCCTATATCAAAGAATGGGTGGCCGCACACCGAAATTTCTGATCATGTCATTTGTAGTGAATCCCGTTGCCTATGTGCACAACGACCGTAAAACCATCAGCGATGATTTCTGGGGCAGTGTTGTTTCTGAAATCCGGCTCACCGATGCTTTTCCGGCTGCAGCCCTCGACGGGCTGGATAGTTTTTCGCATGCTGAAATCATCTTCCTGTTTGATAAAGCCGCTGATACTGCTATTGTAACGGGTGCCTCACATCCCCGTGGTAACCCCCAATGGCCACAGGTAGGTATTTTCGCACAGCGGAAAAAAGACCGTCCCAATCATATCGGACTTACCACCTGCGAAATTGTGGAACGCCGGGAAAACAGTTTATTTGTAAGAGGGCTGGATGCGATCGACGGAACACCGGTGCTGGATATTAAACCGGTATTGAAAGAATTTCTTCCGCGGACAACCGTGCAGCAACCTGCCTGGAGTGCTGAACTGATGAAGGATTACTGGAAATAACTGCTGGCGGCTACCGGATGCTATAAAACAAAAAACTACTGACTTTATGTATACTACGCTCTTAACCGATCTTGACAACGGAATTTTTACCATTACCATCAACCGGCCGGATAAGCTGAATGCCCTGAATGCCACGGTATTTACAGAACTGGATGCCGCCATAAACGAAGTATACCACAATCCTGCTATTAAAACCGCCATCATCACCGGGGCTGGCGCCAGGGCTTTTGTGGCCGGCGCTGATATAACGGAGTTTGGCGGTCTTACCAAAGACCAGGCTATGGCTCTGGCCCGCCGCGGGCAGGAAGTGTTTTTTAAAATAGAGAACAGCCGTAAACCTATCGTGGCCGCCGTAAACGGCTTTGCCCTCGGGGGCGGTTGCGAACTGGCCATGGCCTGCCATTTCAGGCTCTGCAGCGAGAACGCAAAATTTGGCCAGCCCGAAGTGAACCTCGGTTTGATTCCGGGCTATGGCGGCACCCAGCGCCTCACCCAGCTGGTAGGCAAGGGAAAAAGCATGGAACTGCAGATGACGGCCCACCTGGTGGATGCCAATGAAGCCCTGCAACTGGGACTGGTGAACCATGTAACCACTGCCGAATCCTTACTCGGCAGAACCCGGGAAATTCTGGAGGTGATTCAATCCAAAGCACCGGTAGCAATTGGTAAAGTGATTGAGTGTATCAATGTGGCTGTGGTAAGCGACAGCGCCTATACCAATGGTAAAAGCGGTTATGAAAAAGAGATTGAGTGCTTTGGGGACTGTTTCGATACTGAGGACATGAAGGAAGGCACGGGCGCCTTCCTGGAAAAAAGGAAAGCCGTTTTCAAAGGAAAATAATTTCAAAACCTGCGTAACATAAACGGGCCGCCCAAGGGCGGCCCGTTTGCTTTAGTTGAAATTTTTCCGGATTTCCTGCATCATTAAATATGAGGTGGATGTTGGGGGCTGCATGCAGATATCCTCCTGTCTCTTCACAAAAGTATTTATCCGGCAGGGTGTTTGTAAATCCATGCAAGCGCTTATTTCACTAACTTTGCGCTTCATTTCTCACCCGTTCAACTAAACCATATGGAATACAGGATCGAAAAAGATACCATGGGCGAAGTTAAAGTGCCCGTGGATGCCTATTATGGCGCTCAGACACAACGCAGTATCGATAATTTCAGGATTGCACAGGACATCAACCGGATGCCCAAAGAAATCATCCGGGCCTTTGCCTACCTTAAAAAGGCTGCTGCCCTTACCAACCTGGATGCCGGGGTGCTGCCCAAAGAAAAATCCGACCTGATCGGGCAGGTATGTGATGAGATACTGGAAGGTAAACTGGATGCTTATTTTCCGCTGGTGGTATGGCAAACCGGCAGTGGCACCCAAAGCAATATGAATGTGAATGAAGTGGTGGCCTACCGGGGGCACGTGTTGCAGGGAGGAGCGCTGAGTGATAAGGAGAAATTCCTTCATCCCAATGATGATGTGAACAAATCCCAATCCAGCAACGATACTTTTCCCACGGCCATGCACATCGCAGCTTATAAGATCCTGGTGGAAACAACCATACCGGGTATTGAAAAACTGAGGGACACCCTGCAGGAAAAAAGCAAGGCCTTTATGCAGGTGGTGAAGATCGGGCGTACGCACTTTATGGATGCCACCCCGCTCACCGTGGGCCAGGAATTCAGTGGCTATGTGGCCCAGCTGAATCATGGTTTGAAAGCCATTAGAAACAGCCTGGCACACCTGAGCGAACTGGCCCTGGGTGGTACCGCCGTTGGTACCGGCATCAATACCCCCCCCAACTACGCCGAAAATGTGGCCAGACATATTGCCGCCCTTACAGGCCTGCCCTTTGTTACAGCAGAGAATAAATTTGAAGCCCTGGCTGCCCATGATGCCATTGTGGAAGCTCACGGCGCCCTGAAAACGGTGGCTGTCAGCCTGATGAAGATTGCCAATGATATCCGCATGCTCTCCTCCGGGCCCCGCAGCGGTATCGGCGAATTGTTTATCCCGGATAATGAACCCGGTTCTTCTATCATGCCGGGCAAGGTTAACCCCACCCAGTGCGAAGCCCTTACCATGATTGCGGCCCAGGTAATGGGTAACGATGTTGCCATCAGCATCGGCGGCAGTAACGGCCATTTTGAACTGAATGTGTTCAAACCCGTGATGATCTATAATTTCCTGCACAGCGCCCGCCTGATCGGCGATGGCTGTGTTTCGTTCAATGATAAATGTGCCGTGGGCATCGAACCCATTGAAACCAATATCAAAAAACATGTCGACAATTCGCTGATGCTGGTTACGGCACTGAATACCAAAATCGGGTATTATAAAGCCGCTGAAATTGCCCAGAAAGCCCATAAGGAAGGCAGCACCCTAAAAGAAATGGCGGTGAAGCTGGGCTATGTTACACCGGAACAGTTTGATGAATGGGTGGTTCCGGCGAATATGGTGGGTAAACTGAACTAGCTTGTTTACCGCGGGCACGGAACATAAAGAGTTTCGCTGAGAAAATAAAAAAGCCGCATAAAACATGCGGCTTTTTATATTTCGTTGAATTATTTATTTGCACTTATACGAGAAAACAAGTTTACTGGAATCTGCAGGGATACAGAACTGGTCATCCCCCTTCATGATCACACTCAGCACATAATTATCCTTGCTAAGCATATAATTACGGAAATTGGAAACCGTTGAATCGCGTAATACATTGCCCGGATCATAATAACGCACTTTGAGGTTTTTGATCGCATTGACATTGCGTTTACCAAAATTCAGGAACTGGGTGAAATTGGCATAAGATAATTCATCCGGAAAAATATAAATATAGTTTTTGGGCGAAAGCGTTCCCCAGTAATCCATGTCGGCATCGGTAACCAGGTCGCCGGTGGAGGTTTCCACACCCGTCATATGCACCATATTGCCGCCATTGTAGGTATAGTTTACAATATAATAGGGCGAGCCCGGCAGGGAAGTCAGGCTATAGGCCTTCTGAATCAGGAAGCCCGAAGCATCATAATAATAATCGGCATCAAACTGCAGGGAACTGGGAACTGTGGGATCAATCAAGCCATGGAGACGCGTTACCCGCTTGGTGAGCAGATCATACAGAAAATACTGGTCGGGATCGATATAAATCGTGTCGATAAAATAATTCAGGTCAGACAGGAAATCGATCGTGGCGGAAAGACTGTCGAAACGGATAACCTGTGTGGTCTGGTCGGCGCTGTTGATAGAAGCCGAAACAGAACCCTTTCCGGTACCGGTGGCACTGTCAAGGTAAGCGATCTTACTGATGCGGCAATCGGCTCCCACGATCAGGGGATCGTTGATATTTCCGCTGTTTTCCAGACTGTATTCCTTGCTGCAGGATATAATACCCACAAAAGCCACAGCTACCAGTGCCCAAAAATGAATCCGTTTCAAATCAAATATGTTTTTGTTCAGTAAATATCGTTTATTGTTGCGTATCCTCAAGACCTTTCACACAAATTTGTTGCCACATTTAGTAATCCGCTTTAAATGTACCATTGGTAATGGTGCGGACAGTAGCAGAGAAATCGAGTACGGTTCCGCTGAATGTGCCGGTTATAACACGGTTGGTGACATCAATGGAAGTCACATTGGCCGAAAGATTCGTTAATCCCGCGCCCGGACTTGCCAGGAGCGTCACCGAACCGATATACTGAAAATCGGTATACTTACCTGATGAAGAACTGCCGGAATAAAACCCGGTGGTAATGGCACCGGAAGGATTATTAAGATTGAGGGTCAGTGTTACTCCTGGCGTTCCCGCATCAAAAATATTCATGGTTTCGGATCCGCTGCCACCTCCTATTAAAAAGGCAGAGCAGGGGCCGCTGTAGGTGGTGCTGCCAATCTGGAAACTGTATTTCCGGTCAGACGGGGCCCCCGCCGTGATATCAAATGTGCAACTGGTGGTGGGCGCTGTTACCGTAAAGGTATTGGAACCGGCGGCAGTGGGGTTGCTGCCGGCAGTGGGCAAAAGGGTTACCGTCTGAATACCCGTGCTGGTGAAGGTGCCGCCCGCTGTAAATTTCATTCCGTTTTGCAGATCCGTAGAAAGCGAGTAGGCTCCGGCCGTGGTTACATTTACTTCAACCGTTACTTTATTGGCAGATGTAAGGGCCGTGCCGGCGGTATAGGTGCCGGCCACCGAAATATTGGCACAGGATCCGGGGGCACCGCTGAGGGTATAAGCCGCCGGAGGTGGCGCTGCGGCATAAACCACCGAAAATGTACAGGTGGAGGAAGTGGCCCCGCTGATGGGATAATCAAAGCTGCCGGCAGCCACAGGACTGGCTGAGGATGCCATTAAGGTTACCTGCTGCGGGCCGGTGCTGGTAAAGATACCGCTGGTGGAAAATTTAATGCCATTCACTACAGGGGTAGTGAGTGAGTAGGTGCCGGCCGTGGTAACCGTTACATCCACTTTAACGGTATTGGCCGCCGTGGTGGGTATACTGGCCTGGTAGGTGCCGCTCAGGGTTACCCCGGTACAGGCGCCGGGCGCTCCACCCAGCACGAATAAGGCAGAAGGGGGAGCACCCGCTCCCACCGTGATGGTAAAAGTGCAGCCACTGGTGGTGGATACGGGAGTATAATTAAAATTGCCATTGGCAGTGGGAGTGCCTGTTCCGCTCAATGTCACCGTCTGGATACCCGGATTGACAAATACGCCCGATCCCGAAAATGAAATACCATTATTGGTGGAAGTGGTGATGCTGTAGGTTCCCGGCACAGTTACATTAACCGTGCAGGTTACCGTATTGGCCGCCGTGAGAGGGATCCCGGCTGTATAGGTACCACTGCTTACGGCACCGGTACAGTTACCCGGTGAACCCAGCAGATCAAATACAGCCACTCCCGTACCCGAAGCAATTACGTTGACTGTGAAAGTGCAATAAGAGGTATCGTAATGCACCGTGAAAGTGGTGGGGCCTGTTGCCAGGGGCTTACCGGAGGGATAAAGCCGGATGGTGCCGTCTCCGGGGCCAATGGTGCCTTCCTTATAGAAAGAGAATCCGTTGACCGTATCTGTTTTTATAATAAAACTGCCACCCAGCTGCACATTCACCCGGATATCCACATAATTGGCATTACTGAGTGTGCTGTCTTTGATAAATAAACCATTGATAGTAACAGGATCACAATTACCGGTCATGATACTTTTTTGAAGAAATCCCATCGAATCACCCAGGTTCAGCGCTTTCTGACATCCGGCAATAAATAATAACAGGGCAAATAAGGTAGTTAGCTGCCGGAGCATTTTCATGTAGTACAATTTTAGGCTAATAAAGATAGTGATTTTAAGACACCTGGGCTTCATCGCTTACCACCGCTTCTGTTTCCACAGTAGGATGCTTATCGGGGTTGTTTCGCTGCTTGAAAAAGCGCTTTTGGAATACCAGGATGCTGATCACTCCCGTAGAAATGGAGGCATCGGCCAGGTTGAAGATGGGCCGGAAGAATTCAAAATCCTGGCCACCCCAGATAGGTACCCAGGAGGGGAAATGACCCCTTATTATTGGAAAATACAGCATATCCACCACGTTCCCATGCAGGAAAGAGGCATAGCCCTTTGTGGAAAACTGGGCCAGTCCGCTGTACATTACATAATCATTGATCTGGGGGTCTACCGTCATCCCCCTGTCGAATATCAGCCCGTAGAAAGAGGAGTCGATCAGGTTGCCCAGGGCGCCGGCATACACCAGGGCTGCACAGATAATAAAGCCCTTGTGATAGTGTTCTTTTACGATTTTGGCCAGGTACCAGGTACCAAAAACCACGGCAATCATCCGGAATACGGTCAGTGCCAGCTTACCCCAGTTACCCCCGAATTTCCAGCCATAGGCCATACCCGGGTTTTCCACGAAATAAAGCTGAAAACCGCTCCCCAGCACTTTATGCGACTCGTTCAGGTGAAAATGTGTCTTCACCCAGAGTTTCAATACCTGGTCGGCCAGCACTACCAGCAGGATAATAAACGTTACATACCTGATTTTCATAATAGTGGGCAAAGATAGGTGTTTAGCGGAAAGGGAGCAATTGAATAAGAAATATAGAATAAGGAATAATTTAATAAGAAATAAGGAAGGAAAAGCTCAATACTGTTGGCTTGCCCCTCTCCGGCCGGAGAGGGGTTGGGGTGAGGCGGAGGAATAAGGAATCAAAAAGGGAAGCACAACTATTAAGAGCCCGGCCTCAACATTCTCAAAAATTTTTTCCACCGCTTAAACCTTTCGCGGGGATTTTTGTCTAACCGCCATGCTTAACCGAAGGATTTTTTTGCTGAACAGCCTGCTGGCCGGGGCCGGATTATTATTCTCTTCTTTTAAAAAATGGGCCTGGGAGAATTTTAACAGCCTCCCCTTTCGCATCCTGCTGGGCAGGGCCACAACAAAGTCAATAACCATCCGGATTCTTCCCAAAGCCGATATCCGTTTGTTTATCAGTTATGAAGCCGGCAAAACCAATACCAGCATCAAAACCAGCCCGGTGGAAGCCCTGAAAAACAACCCGGTGGATATTGTACTGGATAACCTCAGCCCCGGCCAGGAATATTTTTACCAGGTATTTTACCAGGTTGACCCCGGTGCCGACTTTACCGCCAGTCCGGCCTGCCGGTTCCGGACGGGCCGTGCTAAAAAAGAGCCGTTTGTTTTTACCGTTACAGCCGATTCGCATCTGGGTACCCTGAAGCATTGCGATCCGGCCCTCTATCAGCTTACGCTGGATAATGCGGCGGCCAACAAGCCCGATCTTCATTTTTCGCTGGGCGATGATTTCAGGGCCTCCAGGGTAAATGAGCCCGATTATGAAAAAATAGAACAGCTTTACCTGAATCAGCTCGATCACCTGGGCAGCTTCTGTCATTCCACGCCTTTCTATTTTATACTCGGCAATCATGAACTGGAAGCCAAAGCCTTTGATGATGGCACCGAAAACTGCCTGGCTGCCTGGAGTGCCCGTGCCCGTAAAAAATTTATTCCCAATCCCCTGCCCAATGATTTTTACAGCGGAAATACCACGCAGGCTGTCACTGAAAAGGGCCGGCAGAATTACTATGCCTTTGAGTGGGGCGATGTGCTCTTTGTGGCAATGGATGTATTCTGGTACTCGAATATATCAGCTGCTGATGAAGAGATGCGGGAACAAAACAAACAGGCCAATGAAGGATTGAGCCGGGAAGAAAAACAGCAACTCCGGGAGGAGCGCCAGAAAGCTAAAGAAGAAGGCAGGCAAAATAAGAACCCGGGCGACAAACAAAAGCATAAAGACCAATGGAATTTTACCATTGGAGAAGCGCAATACCAATGGCTGGCACAAACCCTCGAAAAAAGCAGGACCCGTTACAAATTTGTGATGGGGCATCATGTACTGGGCAGTTGCCGCGGCGGCGTTGAATGGGCCGGCACTTTTGAATGGGGTGGCAAAAACCGCCGGGAAATTGATGAGTTTACCGGTAACCGGCCGGGATGGAAAGCCCCCATTCACCAGTTATTCGTTAAAAACAACGTAACCGCATTTATCCAGGGCCACGATCACCTTTTTGTGCGGCAGGATCTCGATGGTATCAGTTATATCACCTGTCCGATGAGCGGCGATCCCGGCTACAATACCTACAACAGCGATCATTACCTCAGTGGTGATAAGTTAAGCAATACAGGACATCTGAAGTTCACCGTAAACAGTGATGATGTGACACTGGAGTATATCAAGGCCGTGCTGCCAAAGGATGAAGCCATACAGGGTGTAAACGGGCATATAGCATATGCCTGGTCATTTGCAAACAGAACAAGAACGGATAAAAGCTGATCCCTTTCCTTACCCGTATTTGCTTTACTCAGATTCGTAAACCATAAATTGCTGAACTGTCAATGATGACCGAAGATGAACTGGTAGCAGGCCTCAAAGACGGGAATCCTTCGGCCTTCAGCGAATTAGTGGGTTTGTACCGGGAAAAAATCATCCGTACCTGTTATCGTTTCCTTTTTTCTGCAGAAGCAGCAGAAGATATCTCCCAGGAAGTGTTTATCGAAGTTTTCCGTTCTGTAAAATCTTTCCGCCACGAATCGGGTCTCTCCACCTGGATTTACAGGATCGCCGTATCCAAATGTCTGGATGAAATCAAAAGAAGAAAAAGACGCAGGCGGATAAGCTCGTTTGCCCGGATCCTGGGGATTGACAATTTTGCTGCCGGCCTGCGGGAGAGCCGCACTGCCGATCAGCCCCTGCTTGAAAAAGAAAACCAGCTGATGCTGCTGGAAGCCCTGCAGCAGCTGCCGGATAATCAGCGCATTGCCTTAACACTTGGTGGTATAGAAGGATACGACAATAAAACAATTGCCCATATCATGAATATTCCGGTGACACATGTGGAAATGTTACGGCACAGGGGAAAGAAGAAACTGTCCATGCTGCTCGAAAAAATTTTAAAAAAATCCGGTAGTTAGTGCAAGTTCGCCGGAAATTAATCTTCTGAATATATATTATGAACCCGATGGATACCGAAACCCGGATCAGCAAGATTCTTGATCTGCTGCAGCAGGAACCGGAATTGCACACGAGTGCTGACTGGGATCTTTCGCTGAAACAAAAATTGGGCAACCGCCCCGCCAGCCGCTCCTTTGCCGGCCCCGGCATACATTTTTTTATGCTGCTCTTACTGGTTGTCAATCTGGCACTGCTGCTGATCCTGAATCCCGCCAGTCAGTCTAAAACCAATGCTGAAAGAAATTTGTCGCTGGAGCAATTGTCGGAGGAGTTATTCATTCATTCAACGGTATCAAACTAAATCGTATGGACATTTTTTCGCAACGAAAACTACTGATACGGCTTGTAATACTGCTGACTGTACTCAATATCCTGCTGCTGGTGTTTCTGGCATGGCATGCAGGGCTTTTTTCTCCCGGGAAACCTCCCCCCCGGAAAGAGGATCTGGCTTCATTATTGAAAAAAGAATTACAGCTTTCCGGGCAGCAAACAGCTGATTTTAAAAAGATCCGGGATAATTTTTTTGAAGAAGAAAAGAAACTGAGTGACAGTATCCGTGAAAAACGGGATTCAATGAACCTGCTGATGTTTTCTCAAAATGCCGATGACAGCCTGCTGAACACATATGCATCCAGTGTAGCCACGGCCGAACACAGGATGGAATTGCTGAGAATACAGCAGGCAAAACAATTACGGGCCATTTGCAATAAGGAACAACTTACCCGGTTTGAACATCTTGTAAATGAAATCAGGGACTTTCTGAAACCCGAATCCAATCACTGATTAAAAATCGCACCATGAAACTTTCCATTCCATTTAAAACCACCTGGCTGGCCGCACTATTCCTGATCAGTTGCCTTGTTTCTCCTGCACACCCCGGTGGTCATTACCATAAAAATGACGGCACTGTATTCACTACCTGGCAATTAAAAGACGGCTCGATAGTGAAAGGAAATTTTTCGATGGGTAACGGCAACGAGCTGATACTGGAACAGGAAGAAGGCCGGCTTATCAAGATACCCATTCCGGCTCTCAGCGATCAGGATCAGAAACTCGCCCGTTATAAAATCAGGAAATTTGAAAGGATAAATTCCCTGTCAGACCCTCCCGGCAATTTGCCCTTTTCACAAAAGCCCTTATTCCGCACCGGCAGGCTGGTAGTATCCCTTTTGTTTTTGTTCCTGTTATTTGTATTGCTGAAAGCCTTCGTTTACGTGTGGAAAAGGCCCCTTCAGTTGTATACAAAAATGGCTTCTTTATCGTCCCTGAGCCTCTTTATGATGGCGGCATTGCTGGCCTGTAAAAAAACTGCCGAAACCATTACTACCTCTACAGCGATCCCTAAAACTTCAACAGGCTTTCTGGATTCGGCTTTCGCACCCTACAAACCGGCTGTGAGCACCCGCTGGGATAATACTTACTATTATGTAGCGGATAACGGTTTCCCGGCCCATAATATGATGGTGGGTATTACCAGCTGGCAACAACAGGTGCCGGCACTCCAAAATTATACGGGCAGCAACAGTTGGTCGATTCCGTTGCAGCCGGTTTATGCAGATATCCCTGTTAGTACCAAAACAAATTTCATGAAGGGAGCTGTGGCCATTGCCGTTAATGGTATCCCTATCTTCAATGCACTCAATAACCGTGGAGAAGATGCTTATCTCTTTGGCGAACTGGATAACTGGGGCGGGCATTGCGGCAGGGCCGATGATTATCATTATCATATTGCCCCCCTGCATTTAGCCACCGGCACCGGATTGCTGCCCGTTGCATTTGCACTGGACGGATTTGCAGTTTACGGGCCCCTCGAGCCGGATGGCTCGCCCATGCAGCCGCTTGATACCTGTCATGGCCATGCAGGCATCAATGGTACTTATCACTATCATGGTACCAGCACTTATCCATATGTAATCGGCGCCATGAAGGGTAAGGTTTCGATTGACCCCGCCACTGCAGCGCCCGAAAACCAGATACTGCCCCAGGCATTTGCATCCCCCTTCCGCCCGCCCGGCACTCCTTTGAGCGGAGCCAGCATTACCGCTTTTGATCCGTTGGGCCCCAACAGATACCTGCTGACCTATAAGCGGGGAACAAAATATGGCTCTGTAAATTATAGCTGGGATGCATCCAATAAATATACTTTTGTATTTACCGACACAGCGGGTATTGTAACCACCGCCGTATATCAAAGATGAATCAATGATGAGGAATATTATCGCAGGTATTTTATTTCTGTTAACAGTACTGGACGCCCGCTCACAACAAGAAAAAAAATCCGCAGAGGATCCCCGTGAGCAGGGTGTTTTTAAAACGGATATTCCCCCGCATCCCTGCAGCATACTTTTAGCACAACCCACTGATAATGCTGTCCGGCTAAGTATCATGATGAATGAAGAGGCTACCGGCTATGTGCAATTCGGCCAGGAGGCAGGTAAACTCAACAGGCAAACCCCTGTTATTACTTACGAAGCCGGCAAACCCGCAACACTAATACTGGATAATCTCCCAAATGACAGGCCCTGCTATTATCGTTTTCTGTACAAAAGCAAAAACGGCTCCAAAGAAGAGCAAACAGCCCTGCACTCTTTTTTTCTGCAAAGAAGAAAAGGCGCTTCTTTCAGTTTTTGCATACAGGCCGACTCACATCTTGATGAAAACACTTCAGCCGATGCATACCTGAAGACCCTCACTAATATCAGCAATGATACACCTGATTTTTTGATTGACCTGGGAGATACCTGGATGACAGATAAATACCGGAATAATTTCAAAGAAGCCCTTGCACAATACCGGGCGCAACGGTATTATTTTGCACAGGTTGGTCAGTCTGCTCCGGTGTTTTTCACACTCGGAAATCATGATGGAGAGACTGGCGGTCAGGGCAAAAAAAACGGAGGCGAAAACAACATGTTATCCTGGTCTACCCTCACCCGCAACAACTATTATCTAAACCCGGCTCCGGATGGTTTTTATTCGGGCAATACAACCCAGGAAGATGGTATCGGATTTCCCCGTAACTACTATGCCTGGCAATGGGGGGATGCCCTCTTCATTGTACTGGATCCGTTCCGGTACAGCACAGGCAACAAATCGCCCTGGCAGCGTACCCTGGGCCAAACCCAGTATCAGTGGCTGAAGAAGACACTGGAAGAAAGCAGGGCCTGTTTCAAATTTGTATTTATTCATAACCTGGTGGGGGGCGTTGATAAAAAAGGAAAAGGCCGTGGTGGCGCCGAAGCGTCCCGCTACTATGAATGGGGCGGATATGATACCAGCGGCGTCAACCGCTTCGCTGAAAACAGACCCGGCTGGGCACAACCCATTCATGATTTACTGGTGGCAAATCATGTAAATATTGTTTTCCATGGACACGACCATTTTTTTGCCAAACAGGAAAAAGACGGCATCATCTATCAACTGGTGCCACAACCCGGCGCCACTCATTACGGCAATACCAATCTTGCCGCTGATTATGGTTACCACGAAGGAACCCTCCTGAACACTCCGGGCTATCTGCGTGTTTCGGTTAATAAGCTGGTGGCCACGGTTGACTATATCCAGACCAGCACCGACAATAAACATAAAAACGGCGAAGTACTTTTTTCCTATTCAATTAAAGCTGATAAATAACCAGTCATGAAATCCATCCTGTTCAGCATTTCGCTCTTCCTGTTGATTTACGGGCTACCCTTTGCTGCTGCAGCCCAGGAAAATAACCGGCCCGAAAAACCAAATGGCCAGAAAGCCTATACCATTGAACAGGCCTGCTCCGACAGGGCCCAGCTGCATACTATTGCTTTTGATGGCCTGGCCTGGCTGACGGGCAGTTTCGGCGCTGATTGTTTTTTCCCACCCGGGAAAGTGGCCGACTATTTTGGATTTCAATACATGCGGGATAATGACAAAAACAGCATGGGACATAATACCGATTTTCTTACCCGTATTGCCAATAATGTAATCAGCCTGTTAAATACTGATCAGTTGAACCAGCTGGTGGCCCTTGCCAAAGAGCAGGAAAATCTTTATACGGATTTCGCACAAAAAAGAATGGTGCTCATCAAAGCCTTCCGGCAAAGCCTTGAAGGAACTATGCCGGCCGGCAGGAAAACACTCAGCCGGCAGGCAGTAATAAATTATTGCAGCACCCTGTATGGTATTGACGGCGAATTAAGTTTTAACCGGGCCCGGGTTATGGGCGTGATTATCCGCTCGCTCACGGCCGAACAAAAACGGGCTTTTGATAAACTCGATTTCAGTAATTCGGGCAGCTGGCCCGTGCTCGAAGAAAAGTTCGACAAACGCTCCTTATCCCACCGGGCGCATGTGGGCCTCATGACCTACGCCAGTGAATTATTCAGCTGGTACAAGGGTTCACTTACCGCCGATACTTATTTCTGCCCGGAACGGCATGGCACTTATTTCGGCGGCTTTTACCTGAAAGACTATCCTGCCATGGGCAATCATGGCTATTCCATCAGCACAGCCCTCACCGGCGATGCCGGACATTCTTTCCTGGAAGTTTTGGATGAAGGGCAGCGAAAGCTGGTTGAAGAAATTCCGGCATTGCAAAAAGCTGATCTCAACGCTATTGTTGATACCCGCAAAAATATCGCCGTATTGCTCCGCAAATTCATGGAAGGTCAGTCGCCCGACAAAACTGCCTTGCTTGATCTTACCCGTAAATACGGAGAATTGGATGGCTCCCTCTCTTACCTGTATGCCTCCCGCTTCGGCCAGATAAACAAAACCCTTACTAACAGTCAGAAAGAGCAGCTGAAAAAACTGCGTAACCTGGATAAATGGCCGGCCGGCACCTACCTGTATTCCGATCCGGTAAGTGTTCCGGGGGAGATAGATACCGGGTTTCTTTTCGAATAAGAAATACTAAGTAAGGATGCATGGGCAGGGATTATGTAATTGTTAACTGCCATTGCCTGCCATTAGCATTTAAGGCCAGCCCTGGCCCTCCTACCCGGGGCAACAAAAAGCACGCAATCCGAATCTTTGTATCTTTATTCTTCAAATCGTCTTTATGAGAACAGCCCTGTTGTCTTTACTGCTGGTAGTATTATTTGGCGGATGCGCCAAGGATCCCGACCAGGATGGCACTAATATTAAAACATTGCCCGTCCTTCGCACCAGCAGCGCCAGTGCCATCACCAATACTACAGCGGCCTCCGGTGGTGTTATCAGTACTGACGGCAACAGTTCCATCGTTGCCCGGGGCGTTTGCTGGAGTTTAGGGCATAACCCTTCCATTAATGGCAGTCATAGCTTTGATGGCATCGGTACCGGCACCTTCAGCAGTACGGCGGTAAATCTCAGTCCGCAAACAACCTACTATCTTCGCGCCTACGCCACCAACGGTGTGGGAACGGCTTATGGCAATGAAATAAGTTTTACCACCGGCAACGGTACCACGGCCCTGCCCACCCTTACCACCAATACCATTTCCAATATATCAGCAACCGGCGCCAGCAGCGGCGGTAATATCAGTTCTGACGGCGGCGCTCTCATCACGGCAAGAGGTATTTGCTGGGCTACCAGTTCGGGGCCGGTTGTAACCGGCCAGCATACCAGTGACGGAACCGGTGTGGGTAATTTTACCAGTACCCTCAGCGGCCTGGTGCTGGGAACCACTTATTATGTAAGAGCCTATGCCACCAACAGTGTGGGCACGGCCTATGGCAATGAAGTTAGTTTTGTTACCAGTAACATTCCTGTACAACCAACAGTTACCACTACTGCAGTCAGTGGCATTACGTCTTCATCTGCCAGCAGCGGAGGTGATGTTACCAGTGATGGCGGTGCCACCGTTACCGCCCGGGGTGTATGCTGGGGAACGGGGGCCAACCCGGATATCTCCGGCAATCACAGCACAAACGGAACCGGTACAGGAGTGTTTACAAGCCTGGTGAGCGGTCTTGCAAACAATACCACCTATCATATTCGTGCCTATGCCACCAATAGTGTGGGTACTTCTTATGGAACGGATCTTACGTTTACAACCAACAACACTACGATTCTTGTAGCGGGCTATGAGTATGAGCCCGGAAACGTAAGGGCCAAACTCTGGCAAAATGGTACGGAATCTTACCTGGCTGCAGGTGGTGTCAATTCCACTGCCAATGGAGTATATGCTACAGGAGCAGATGTGTATGCAGTGGGATCAAAAGGAGACCTCAGTTCCCGGGAAGCCTTTCTTTCAAAAAACGGCACGTATAATACCCTGCCAGGTATAGCCGGCTGCGGATACGATGCCTGGAAGGTATTCGCCTCAGGACCGGATGTATATGTGGCGGGCAGGGTTAAACACGGATGCACGCCGGCACATGCTGTTGCAGCTGTCTGGAAAAACGGAGTGCTTACACAACTTTCTGACGGCACGAATGATGCTGAGGCCTTATCCGTTTTTGTTTCAGGTTCGGATGTATATGTGGCCGGGCACGAAGAAGAGCCCAACGGGGCCTTTGAGTTTGCCGAGATCTGGAAAAATGGCGTTGCCACCCCCCTAACCGGTACTTCGGGTTTTGCCAGTGCGAATGCCATTTTTGTTTCCGGAACGGATGTGTTTGTTGCCGGTACCGAGCAGGCAGCTAATGGCAATGGCGTAGCCAAAATCTGGAAGAATGGCGTGGCTGTTGCGTTAACCGATGGCTCACACGATGCAGCTGCCAACGCAGTTTTCGTGGTGGGTTCGGATGTATATGTAGTGGGATCAGAGGCCAATACCAGCTGGATGGTGGCCAAGATCTGGAAAAACGGTGTGGCCACTCCTTTATCGAATGGAACCTCGGATGCGGATGCTATGGCAATTTTTGTTTCCGGAACGGATGTGTATGTTGCCGGCCAGGAGGCAAATGGCGCAGGGGTTAAGGTTGCAAAAATCTGGAAAAACGGAGTAGCCACTGCCTTATCAAGCGGGGTTAATGATGCTTACGGCACTTCTGTCTTTATTAAGTAAGAATGCTGCAGAGGCAACGGGATATCAATATTGCTTGTTAGAAGAGAAGTACCCTTTGTGCAGGTTGTTACTGCTCAGTTAAACCCAAAGCAGGTACCCCCTACTCCTCAAAATACACCCGCTTCACCCGTTGCGAGATACCGGTTAATATTTCATACGGAATGGTTTGTGCCCAGGCGGCCAGTTCGCTCACCGGTAATACTTCTCCGAATACAATAACCTCATCCCCCTCACTGGCATTGATACCGGTGATATCAATCATTGTCATATCCATGCAGACATTGCCAATAACAGGGGCCAGTTGCCCGTTCACGAGCATTTTACCGGCACCGTTACTCAATATCCGCGGATAGCCATCGGCATAACCAATGCGAACGGTGGCAATTACCGAATCGCGGCTGGCAATGCCTTTGCGGCTATAGCCCACCGATTCGCCGGCTTTCACTTTCTTTATCTGTGAAATGGTGGTGGAAAGCGTGGTTACATTTTTCAGTTGCTGCTGCATGGCCGGGTTACTGTCTACCCCATAAAGCCCGATGCCCAGTCGCACCATATCCAGTTGCAGGTCCTTATGCCGGTGAATGGCAGCGGTGTTGGCAATATGTTTAATAACCGGGTAACCCAATGCTGCCTGTAATTGGGCCGCAGCTTTCTGGAAAATACCGGCCTGCATTTTTGTAAACTCATCATGCGAAGCCGCATCGCTGGCCGCCAGGTGCGAAAACACCGTCTGCACTTTAAAAGCCGTGCTTTTTTGCAGCGATTCGCAAAGCACGGGGATATCATCAGCCTCAAATCCCAGTCGCCGCATACCGGTATCCAGTTTGATATGCACCGGGTAAAGACTGATGGCGGACCGTTGCAAATAATTTTCAAAGGCCCGGAAGATGGCAAAGGAAAATAATTCCGGCTCCAGGTTGTACTGCAGCAGTATATCAAAAGTGGTCTCTTCTGCATTCATCACCATGATGGGCAGGCTGATGCCGGCTTTCCGTAATTCCACGCCCTCATCGGCATAGGCCACCGCCAGGTAATCCACTTTATGAAACTGGAGCAGACTGGCAATTTCAAAGCTGCCGCTGCCATAGCTGAAGGCTTTCACCATGGCCATCAGCTTTACTCCGGGATGCAGCAGTTGCTGATAGGCCTTCAGGTTATGGCTGATGGCATTGAGGTTGATCTCGAGAACCGTCTGGTGCACTTTCTGCTCCAGCAAATGACTGATCTGTTCAAATTCAAAAACCCGGGCACCCTTCAGCAGGATGGTTTCGTTATGAAAGTGAAGGCTATGAAACTGCTGTACCAGCTCGGCGGTGGATGCAAAGAACAAAGTATCGGGTATCCGGCTGAAAGCCGCCCGCTGACGGCTGATCTCGGGACCGATGCCAATAAACCGGCGGATATTTTTTTGTTCCAGGATGATGGCAATATCACTGTAGAGACTGAAACTGTCTTTCCCCGATTGAAGGATATCACTCAGTATCAGCGTTCGCTGCTGGTGCTGTTGCTGTTGCTGTAAAAAATCAAGTGCAATGGTAAGGGAGTTGATATCAGCACTGTAACTGTCATTAATAACCGAGCAGTTGTTGATCCCCTGCTTCAGTTCGAGCCGCATTTCCACCGGTTTTAGTTGTGCCATCCGGTTGTTGATCAGTTCCGGAGCTATCCCCAGTACAAGCATCACAGAGCAGCAGCTGATCGCATTTTCCACTGCCGCCTCATCGGTAAAGGGAATGCTGCAACTGAACGGCTGTCCGCCGTAGCGCAGGGAAATTGTACTGTGCCCGTTCTGCTGCTCCACTGCCAGCACCTGCAGCACTGCTTCTTCGGATTTGCCCCAGGAAAACAAACGGAATGCATCATCCGGCCGTACATTATTCTTAAAAGCCGTAACCGCTTCATTCAGATCCGGGTCATCGGCTTTATACACAAGTATATTGCTGTTGACAAAAAGTTTCAGCTTCTCATTGATCTTCTGGCGGATATTCAAAAAGCCCTCGCTGTGGGCTTCCCCGATACCGGTAAACACCCCGATCGTGGGGTCGATGATCTTTTGCAGTTTTTCCATCTCCCCGGGCTGCGAAATCCCGGCCTCAAAAAGGCCCAGTGTATGCTGGCCATTCATAGGCCATACACTCAGCGGCACACCTATCTGCGAGTTATAGCTGCGGGGGCTCCGGATGATGGTATGCTCCTGCTGCAACAACTGGAACAGCCATTCCTTTACAATCGTTTTACCATTACTTCCGGTAATGCCGATTACGGGTATGCCAAACTGGTGCCGGTGATAGGCCGCCAGTTGCTGGAGCGCCTGCAGTACATCCGGCACCTGCAATACGGTGGCGGCCGGTAACTGCCTGAGTTGCGCTTCCGGAAAATGCGCATCCACCACAAAAGCCCTTACCCCCCGGAGGTAAAGATCTTCCACGAATAAATTTCCATTGCGGCGCGGGCCGCCCAGGGCAAAGAATACGGAACTGGCCGGAAAAAGCAGTTTCCGGCTATCCAGCAGGATATGTTCGATTAACGGATCATCCTGCTGCTGCAGGAAACTGCCTTTGATAATGGTTGCTATTTGCGAAATGCGGTAACTCAAAGTATAGCTGTTAGCCGGGCGGCTCCACAAAAGTATTTATTGTTCAACATTTTTGGGTGCCCCCTTCCGGGTATGGTAAGACGAATAAAGAATGGAAGTGCTGATACACACCACAATCACCAGCAGCGAAGCCCAAACGGGTATGTGCACCCATTTGGCCACCAGCATTTTTGCGCCGATGAAAAGCAGCACCACGGCAATCCCCTGCTGCAGGTAATCAAATTTATTGGCGGCGCCGCGTAAGAGAAAGAAAAGACTGCGGAGCCCCAGTACGGCAAAAATATTGGAGGAATAGATCAGCATTTTTTTGGCCGGATCGGGTATCACCGAAAACACAGCCGGTATCGAATCCACAGCAAAAACGATATCAATCAATCCCAGCATCACCACCACCATGGATAACTTGGTGAAATAGGCTTTCTTATTCTTTACAATGATAAAACGGCCATCCGGTTCCTCATCCGTGGTACGCATGAACTTGCGCATAAAACGGTAAGCCCAGTTTTGCTGCGGATCAAATTCTGCTTCTTCACTCTGTGAAAAAAGTTTGATTCCGGTATACACCAGGAAGGCGCCGAAAATATACATAATCCAGTCGAACCGCGCCACCAGCGTGGTACCTGCCGCGATAAAGCCGATACGGAATACAATGGCCATCAGGATTCCCAGCAGCAGTACCCGGGAATAATTATTTTCCTTCACTTTAAAGAAAGAAAAGATAATAATGAACACAAAAATATTATCGATGGATAGTGACCACTCGAGCAGGTAGGCCGAGATATAGGCGATGGCATCGGCTTTTCCGTTTCCGTTCTCGTTTTCAAACAGAATAAATCCGCAGAAAGCAAAGGAAAGCAATACCCAGAACAGGGTTTGCATTAAGGCGGTTTTTACACTGATGGCCTGGTTTTTTTTGCTCAGCAGGCCCAGGTCGAACACCAGTGCCAGCAAAATCACGCCGCCAAAAACGAGGTATATCAATTGTGTTTTGTCCATTCAGTATGAGCTAATTCAAAAGTCAAAAATCAAAAGTCAAAAGTAAAAAGCTGAAAGTCAGAAAAAGCCGGCTGGCAGTAAAATTATTAATTCTTAATTTTTAATTATTAATTACCTCGTGTATTTCCGTTTCCGCCACCACTGGTAAATTACAGCAAAGAGTAATACCAGCAGTACAGGTACCGCAATATTAATCAGTTGCCAGCTGGTGCGGCCGGCATCGGTTTTCTTTTTATCCAGCAGGCGCAGGGTATAATCCTTGGCTTTGGCCTCTGCCAGTCCGCTGGGATCCAGCAGGTAATCCAGGCAGTTTTCCAGAAAATTCCGGTTGGCCATCTGCACTTCATACTGGGTACCGGCCGTGTAGGGATTGAGGCCCATCGGCAGGGGCTGCTCTTTCTTCACGCCATTCAATACCATATCCCCATCGGCCACCACAATAATTTTATTATCCTTTATACTCTGATCCTGGTACAGTACATTCAGTCCTTTGAGGTAATTGTCCATCTCCTGCGAAAGCCGGTTACGGAACAGGGATGTGAATTTGCCTTCGAGCAAAACCGCAACAGGTATATTGGGTTTATTAAAACTGCTGTCGTTGGGAGCCAGCTGGTTTTCGCGGCCGCTCACCAGGGCGGGCGTAGCGAGTTTTTTACCATTCGGGGAGGTACTCAGGAGGATGGTCTTCTTGATATTCTCGGCGCCCACCGTATCAATGGAGTTAACAAATTTACCGGCAACAAGGCCCAGGTTTTTATTGATTACATGATTTGACTGCCCGATGAAAAAAGGAAAATAATTCCACTTTAAAAATTCAAACTGCCCGTTCCCGTTCACATCAAAGGGCAGGCGGTCGCTTTGCATATCCAGCACCAGATCCGGATTGATGCGGGCGCCGTACTTAAACAACAGGTCATCCAGTTCCAGTCCGCGATCATAGGCAATCACCTCGTTCCTGATTTTGAGGCTGTCCATCTCTGCATTCAGCTTATCCACAAAAAGAAGCAATTTGCCGCCCTGCATCACAAACTGGTCGATCTTCAGTTTTTCCTCTTCACTGAAGGGCTGACTGGGTTTTACAATGATAAGCAGCCGGAATGTATCCGGGATCAGTGGCTGGTTTTTGAGGTTCAGACTGAAGAGGGTATAATTCTGCCGCAGGGTGTAAGTGAGGTCAAAGGTTTCGGGATTACTGACAACCGAATCCCCCGGGTTGGAGGCAAACAAAGCCGGCTCGCCGTTACCGGTGGCATAGGCCACCATGGGTTTTACCGGCTGCACCACTTTATGGATGGCATCGGCAAACTGGAACTCCATCATCGCTTCGGCGCTGTTGATTTCGTGGTAGCTGATGAGCGGGCTGCCGTTATAGATCCTTACCGGTTGTACTTTATCCTGGTTATGCACCAGGGCCACCGGGTAAAGCAACTGCTGCTGTTCGCCCGATTTAAGCTGCGATTTGAGATTGATGGGATAGAGGCCCAGGGCCGATAAGGTATCACCCCAGGGCGTTTCGGTACCGGGCACCACATCATCGGGGCTCACAAAATTCACCAGGAGTTTTTTGCCGGCCACTTCCCGGAATTCCTGCAATAGTTCGGCGGTACTGTTGGCCAGTTTCCTGAAGCCGCTGGGAAATTCTCCTTTCAGAAAAACATCCACCTGTACTTCCTCATCCAGGTGGCGCAATATTTTTTTGGTGGCGGCTGACAGGGTGAATCTTTTCTCGGCAGTAAAATCAATACGGGCATGATACTGCGATGCCAGCCAGTTGATGCCTGCCAGCAGCAGCACTACCGGTATCCACCACCAACGCGATTTTTTTATGGTGCTGATGAACCTCATTTACGGGACCCGGTTTTTTTAACAGTGATCAATAAAAACAGATAAATCCCGCTGGCAAAATAAATCACATCCCGGCTGTCAATCACGCCGCGGCTGATACTGCGGTAATGGAAATCGATACCCAGCATTTCGATATAATAATCGGAGCCGCCCTGTAAAAAAGAAAGTTTGCTGATGGCATTGCAGCCGAAGTATAGCACCAGGCAGGCAAACACACTCACCAGGAAGGCCACCACGGCATTACTGGTAAAGCCGCTGCAACAAAGCCCTATGGCCGCAAAAACAGCTGCCAGCAAAAACAAACCGATATAACTGCCGATGAGGCCTCCGGTATCGATACCCCCTGCTGCGCTCAGCCATTTTATGGTGAGCACATATAAAAAAGTAGGAATGATAACAAACAGTAATACCAGCAGGATGGAAAAATATTTCCCGGCCACAATCTGCCAGGCGCTCAGCGGGCGGGTGCTGAGGATCTCAAAAGTACCTGCCTTGTATTCATCCGAGAGGCTTCGCATGGTAATGGCGGGCACCAGGAAGAGGAGTACCCAGGGTGCCAGGTCGAAAAACTGGTCGAGCGAAGCATAGCCATAATCAAAAATATTACTGTCTTTCAGCACAAAGAGGAACAGGCCGTTCACCAGCAAAAAAAGAATGATGGCAATATAGCCGGTCAGGTTACTGAAAAACTGCCGGAGTTCTTTTTTACAGATGCTCCACATAAGTGCCTGCAATTTAATGCGAAACAATTGATTACGGGTAATTTTATCAAGTTCTTAAGAATCACCCGGGGCCGGAAAAAACAGTGCGGAAGCAGAATTTTCCTAACGGTAAATTAATCCACATTCGTTATTTAGGCCGATCTTGGAGGGTTCGAAGCCTTACCTTTGCCGTCATCTTTATCCTTTATCCTGGTAAACCAACATAATAAAATCACAACTAGGGATGAAGAAGCTTTACCTCTTTGCGTTTGCAGTAATATTCGTTATTTGTGCCCACGGGCAGTCTGTAGTGATTAGTCAGATTTATGGCGGTGGGGGTAATACCAGTGCCCCTTACCAAAACGACTATATTGAATTATTCAATGCAAGTTCATCTCCCGTAGCAATAGGAAACTGGAGTATTCAATATGCCGCATCATCAGGCACAACCTGGACTAAATCTACTATTCCCGCATTTACACTTCAGCCAGGCCAGTATTATTTGTACAAACTTGGCAGCAGTGGTGCTGTAGGAGCGTTACTTCCGGCAGAAGATGCGGCAAACACGGCTCTTAATATTTCTGGCGCAAATGGAAAAGTTGCGCTGGTCAACAATAATACAACGATAACGTCCGGAACAAGTTGCCCTACTGGTGCTTCTATAGTGGATTTTGTTGGATATGGTACTGCCAATTGCTTTGAAGGTAGTGCAGCATCTGTTGCAGGATCCAATACTACTGCAATATTCAGGGCACTGAATGGATGCCAGGATCTCAACCAGAATTCAACAGATTTTCTTTCTGCTGCGCCAGCGCCCCGAAACACCTCAAGTGCCTTTAACCCCTGCAGCCCCACCTGCACCACTCCCACCCAAAAAGCCACCAATATGCGTTACGGGGGATCTTCCGGTAACAGCATGACGGTTTATTTTACGAGAGGCAATGGCAAGGGCTCGCTGGTTCTTTGCCGCCAGGGAGCCGCCGTAAATGCGGCGCCCGTAAACGGAACCGTTTACACCGCCAGTACGGTTTTCGGGTCAGGTTCCAATGTGGGTGGCACGGGTAATTATGCAGTGTTCAATACCACCTTCACCGGTGTTAATGCCTTCACTGTGTCGAACCTGGTGGCGGGTACCAAATATTATTTTTCTGTTTTCGAATACAATGATCCTAACAAATGCTACACTGCCACCGGGTTGGTGGATAGTTTTATTGTAGGCGGCACCCTGCTGAAACCCGGCGATATGGTTTTTGTGGGATGGGATAATTCGATCGTAAGCGGTGGTGATGACAAGATCTACCTGATGAACCTGGTGGATATCGCCAAAGGCACCCAGTTCTCCATCACCAACTCCCGGTTCGAATCTGGTGCGGCGGCAGGTACCCGTACCAACCGCTGGTATGGCGGCTCTTCCGACCCCTACCAGGACCCCGAAAAACAGGATTTTGAATATGTGGGCGCCGGGCCTATCGCAAAGGGTTCAGTTATTGCAATGGAATCATCCGCCTCCGGCTTCACCAATTTCACCATTAACGGGGTTTCGGTGCCGGCTTCCGATTTTTCGGCCAAATCGGGCTTCAGCAATTTCATCTCTAATACAGGCACTGATGCCGACCAACTGTACATCACACAGGGGCGATTCACTTCATTCGGCACAGCCGGTGTTGACCGCTACAATACCTATAACGGGCTCGTGATACATGGTATCAGCATCCGTACCCCCTGGATTGCGCTCAGCAGTTCGGTTAGCAGTGGCACTACCGGTGGCAGCACCCGCCAGTCGCGTATTCCGCCCGATGTGCTTTGCATCAATACCGAATTTGCCTCTTCGGCACTGGGCTATGGTGTTTATAACCGCAGTATGGGTACCACGGGTACGAAGAACCAGATCTTATCGGCCATGAAAAATCCGGCCAACTGGAATATGGGCGCCGGTTCCAATACGGCTGATGATGCCATTGCGGCCCAACCCAATATCAACAATCCCTATACCATCAACAGCCCGGTTGAAGACGGGGTTTGGCAGGGCGGCAGTACCGACTGGTTTGATTGCAGTAACTGGGAAGGCCTGCATGTGCCCGACAGCACCACGGTTGCCTATGTGTACGGAGTACCCGATAAGCCCAACTATACCGTTATTTCCACAACGAGCGCCAATGGCAATCAGTATCAATATATCGCAAGAGCCGGCAGCCTCAATGTGATGACAAACGGAAAACTGTCGCTTACCGGAGCCGGTAAGGAAAAGCTGGTTGTTGAAAACGGCACCACCCTCCAAACCGGCGCCACACTTGAATTTGAAAGCAATGCCAATGCCACCGGCGATACCCTGTGGGTGCACGATTTTATCAGCGATAATGAGCCTTCCAATGCCAGTGCCGGTTTACAGCCCGGATGGGGAACGGTGGTGCTGGATGAAGCCCGTACCAATACCAGCCCCTACAGTATTGATAAGGCCGCTCCTGCTGCTATTAATTTTTATAATCTCTGCATGAGCAATACCCGCAGCACCAGTATTGCCCGCAATGTAAATGTGAATAATAACCTGAACCTGCTCAACGGTTATATCAACATCAGCGCACCAAACGGCTTACTGCGATTAGGCGCCGCCGCTACCATCAGCAGTCCCGCCAATGTATACGGGCAATCCAACAAAGGCTATTTCAACAGTTTTGTAAACGGCCGGATGTACTATGATGCCAATGCCGCTTCGGTAAACATGGCCTTCCCGATTGGCAAGTACAGTCTTACCGATACCTTATTTGCCCCGGTAGAACTCACCAAAACCAATACCTCGGCCTGCACGTATGATGCAGAATATTTCCCTGCGGCCTACAGCGACCTTGCCGTGGATATTTCACAACTGCACCATGTAAGCAGCCGGGAATACTGGCTGATCAACAGCACCGCTGCCAATGCCGATGCAAAAGTGACATTGAGCTGGCGGCCCATGAGCCAGGTGGGCGATGGCAGCAACAACCCGGTTGCATTCGACAGCCTGATGGTATCCCACTATGTGGATGATGACGGTATTGGTCCCAATCCCTACCGCTGGCACGTGGATGGCGGCAGTAATGTGATCATGCCCAAGAACCCGGGCTATAATTTTAATTACGGTCTTGTAACCACGGTGGTTGCAACCAGTGTTTTCTCCCCCTTCACCCTGGGTACCCGCGGGCCTTACAGTATTTTACCGGTAAGAATGCTCGACTTCAGTGCAGTGCTTAAAAACAGTATTGTAAAGCTGGAATGGATAACCGAAGCCGAAAACCTTGTTGCCGGTTATGTGATTGAAAAAAGTGTGGACGGCATTCACTTTACCGATCTGGCAACGGTGAACCCGGTTAACAGTGTAAACCGATTTGTTTATGCAGCGTATGATTTCAAGCCGGTGGCCGGACTGAATTTCTACCGGCTGCGGATAGTGGATAAGACAGGCAAGGCGGAATATTCGGCTGTAAAAAGAATTTGGGTGGGCAAAGATGTTGATTTTCAAGTAGTTCCGAACCCGGCCAGTAATGTGTTGCAAATTAATTTACCCGCAGCAAGCAGCATATCTTATTTGACCATTGTCAATGCTAGCGGCGAGGTTGTTAAACAACTGGCAACCTCCGATCGCACCATTACTTTAAATATTGAATTTTTGAGCAAGGGAGTTTATTTCCTTAAACTGCTTAGCGACCGACAAACAATCACTCAGAGATTCATAAAGTTGTAAAAGTTGTTTACCCAAAACCAACTGCAGGTCCCGTCATTTATTTGACGGGATTTTTTTTATGGATTAACCCCTCCCCTGCATCTTAGCTTACCTAAACTATAGTTATGAAAAAATTGATTATTGTGCTTGCTGCGGGAATCATCAGCTCCGCCGCCATGGCACAGCACGGCAAAAAAAACCCGCCACCACCACCACCGCCCGCTCCCGAAGTAACAGAACTCGCCGCTCCGCCTGCACCGCCTCCCCCGCCTCCCCCGCCGCCGCCGCCGGCACCACCGGCAAAACCCAAGTCCGGGAAAGCAAAATTTATTCCGCCGGTTGTTACAAATAACAAAGGCTATGCAATAAAGGTGATCCAAACCAAAGAGGAACCGGTAATTCTTTTAAGCAGGAACGGAAGAACCCAAAAAATCCGGATGAGTGTGTGGAATGCCAAGCCCGCTTATTTTACCAGTAAATATGGTGAATTACCGCCCCCGCCACCACCCCCGCCGGCTCCACCGGCAGCCCCTGCTCCCCCTCCCGGCTCTTGATGATTAACATTTGTTAACTGTCTGATAAACCAAAAAGCATTACTCCGTTTTGGTATAGTTCTTGGATTTTATAGTTGTACAATAAACAGGCAACTATGAAAAAGCGAATTGTAATTATCAGTATTGCTTTGACGGCCATCTGTTTTGATGCCGCAGCACAGACCGGTAAAAAAGTAATATTACCTGTGCCGCCTCCGCCTCCGGGACTGCCTTTACCGCCGCCCCCGCCGGGAGCCCGGTTTAAGGTAGTGAAGCCCGGCACACCGCCACCCCACTACTACCATCACCGGAAACATTACCGCAAACATTATAAAGCAAAAAGAAGGCATTGAGGGCTCGGGACAGCATTCAGCAGCCGGAAAAATTGAATGTATTTATTCAGGATATGGATCCGTTAGCGGGGGGTTGGAAATAGAAAAGAGGCCATCTGTTAATGGCCTCTTTTTAATATTTTTAAAAAAAATGGACTGGCTTACACCGCAAAGCTTTCACCACAACCGCAACTGCGGCTGGCATTGGGATTGTTAAAATAAAATCCTTTTCCGTTCAGTCCGTCACTGAAATCCAGTTCAGTATTAACGAGGTATAAAAAGCTCTTCAGGTCGGTTACCATTTTTACGCCCTTGTCTTCAAAAACCTGGTCCATCGGTTTCACTTCATTATCAAAATCCAGCTTATAGCTGAGGCCGCTGCAGCCTCCGCCCACCACACCTACCCGCAGGAAGTAAGAACCGTCGTTGGCCACACCGGCTTCTTCCATCAGTTTGAGGACCTTGTCTTTTGCCTTATCGGTGATGAAGATTGAATTATCTGTAGCAACCATAACTATTACAATTTGAAGATTTGAAAATTTGAAAATGAGCTGACATTTTCAAACCGCCACTTTGGCCCATTTTCAAATTAATTAATGTACCACGCTTTCTTCGAACTTGAGCGCTTCCATTCCGTTTTTCACGCGGTAATCGTTGATCGCGGCCTTGATGGCATCTTCGGCCAGTACCGAGCAGTGAATTTTCACCGGCGGCAGGTTCAGTTCTTCCACGATCGCCATGTTATCAATCTTCAGGGCCTGGTCAACCGTTTTACCTTTCAGCCATTCGGTAGCCAGTGAAGAGGAAGCGATAGCTGATCCGCAACCAAAGGTTTTGAATTTGGCATCGGTAATAGTGCCGGTGGCTTCATCCACCTGTATCTGCAGGCGCATCACGTCGCCGCATTCGGGAGCACCCACGAGGCCGGTACCAACATTTTTAGAACTCTTGTCGAGCGTACCCACATTTTTGGGGTTCTGGTAGTGATCGATTACTTTATCGGAATATGCCATAATAAGTATTTTAATTTTTGAATGATATATTTTGAATGGGAATGTTAAACCAGGAATTTTGAAATTTAAAATTCAAAATAATTAGTGCGCTGCCCACTCAATCGTATTCAGATCAACCCCCTCTTTGTACATTTCCCAGAGCGGGCTCATCTCCCTCAGCTTCAGTACCGTTTCGCTTACAGCTTTGATCGTATAATCGATCTGCTCATCCGTAGTGAAACGGCCCAAACCAAAACGCAGCGAGGAGTGCGCCAGGTCATCACCCAGGCCAAGTGCTTTCAGCACATAACTGGGCTCCAGGGATGCCGATGTACAGGCCGAGCCGGAGCTCAGGGCGATATTTTTGTTAAAGCCCATCATCAGGCCTTCGCCCTCCACGTATTTGAAAGAGATATTGCTTACATGCGGCAGGCGGTGTTCGCGGCTGCCATTCACATAGGCTTCTTCTATTTTGAGTAATTCGTTTTCGAGTTTGTCACGCATTTTGCTGATGCGTTTGGTATCTTCTTCCATTTCGAGGCGGCAGAGTTCGCAGGCCTTACCAAATCCTACAATACCCGGTACATTGAGGGTACCACTGCGCATGCCCCTTTCGTGGCCGCCACCGTCCATCTGGGCGGTAACTTTCACCCGCGGATTTTTGCGGCGAACATATAAAGCGCCCACTCCCTTGGGCCCATACATTTTATGAGCGCTGAACGACATCAGGTCGATTCCATCCTTGTTAACATCCACCGGTATCTTACCCACAGCCTGGGTGCCATCAGTAAACAGCAGCACTCCATGCTTGCGGGCAATGGCGCTGATTTCGCGGATGGGCATGATCACTCCCACCTCGTTATTGGCATACATGATGGAAATAAGGATGGTGGTGGGTTTAATAGCCGCTTCCAGCTCTGCCAGGTCTATCAGTCCTTCAGCATTTACAGGCAGATAGGTTACTTCCCCGCCATTCTTTTCAATGTGCTTGCAGGTATCGAGTACGGCCTTGTGTTCAGACACCACCGTAATGATATGGTTGCCCTTGCTGGCATACATTTCAAAAACACCCTTGATAGCCAGGTTATCGCTTTCGGTAGCCCCGGAAGTGAATATAATCTCTTTCGGATCGGCACCAATCAGTTTGGCCACCTGCTCACGGGCATAGTCAACCGCTTCTTCCGCCTCCCAGCCAAAAGGATGGTTACGGCTGGCCGCATTTCCAAAATGTTCCAGGAAATAGGGAGTCATGGCTTCCAGCACACGCGGATCCATCGGGGTGGTGGCATTATTATCTAAGTAGATGGGTAATTTCAGCATAAAGTCCAACTTTTTTATTCTGTCCTTAATAACGCAAAATTACTGTAAAAGGTTCTATTTTAGCCTTCAGAAGGGGCCGCTCCCCTTCATTTTACCGATTTCGTAAACGCAACCCAAGCCCCGGAATTATGCGGAAAATTGAACATATCGGCATCGCCGTTAAAGAATTGGCTGCCGCCATACCCCTGTTCGAAAAATTATTGAACACCCCCTGTTACAAAACGGAAACCGTTGAAACTGAGAAGGTAAACACGGCTTTTTTCCGGAAAGCTGAAACCAAGATCGAATTACTGGAAAGTACCGACCCGGAAGGGGTGATTGCGAAATTCATCGAAAAAAAAGGCGAGGGAATGCACCATATCGCTTTTGATGTGGAGGATATTTTTGCTGAAATGGAACGGTTGAAAAAGGAAGGCTTTGTGCTGCTCAATGAAACACCCAAAAACGGGGCGGACAATAAACTGGTATGCTTCCTGCATCCCAAATATACCAACGGGGTGCTGGTAGAATTATGCCAGGAAAAGCAAACTCCCTAACCCCCACTTTAAAGCATGCGGAAACTGCTTGCGCTGATTTGCCTGTTAGGTGGCACCCGCCTGGCTGATGCGCAGCCACTGTTAAACCCTGTGCTCTATTCTCTCACTGAAAAAGACGGTCTGACCGACAATGCCGTTAACTGCTTCTTCCAGGACAGCCGGGGTATCATGTGGATGGGTACCAGTTTTGGCCTCAACAGTTTCGACGGTTCACAAATTAAAACCTGGCACAACGGCCCCACAGAAGGCACCCTGGCAAATGATGCCGTAAATGATATTAAGGAAGATGAGCAGGGTTTGCTCTGGATCGCCACCGGCAATGGCCTCTCCCGTTATGATTACAACCAGCGCTCATTCAAAAATTTTTATTTCCCGGGTAAACAGGAGGTGCTGAACCGCTTTTACAGCCTGGCACTGGATGGCAATACTGTTTACCTCGCCACGGAAGATGGGCTGGTGGTGTTTGACCGGCAGCGGCAGCAATTCCTTCATTTCAGGAATGCAGATGCCACTGCTAACCGGATCAATAAAATTTTTATCGACAGCCGGCACCGCATCTGGCTGGGCACCTATTGGGGCCTTTGGCGCTTCGATGACAAAACAAAGCTGTTTACGGCATATAGCTCGCCGGCCAATGACCAGCCTTTTGACGGACTGGTTACGGATATTTTTGAAGATCACCTGCACCAGCTCTGGTTCAGCACCTGGAACCGGGGCTTAAAAAAAACAGACCCGGAAAAGAAAACTGTACGTGCGTTCATGGATTTTGTGAATGCCAACGGCAACGTTACCAGCATCGCTGAACAAAAAGAAAATGATGGCCGCTTTTCACTGTGGACAAGCACGAACCTGGCCCGCCTCGACACCCTCCGTCATGCATTTTTAAATATGACCACCGGCGATGCCGTCAATCAAAAACCTGTTTCCTGTAACCGGCTTTATTGCGACCGCGATAACCTGTTATGGATCGGCACCAATGAGGGGGTGAAAATATATAATCCGGCCCGGCAATATTTTCATACCACCGTTCTGTCCTCCTTTGTGCCCCTCACATCGCAGGGGATTTCCTTATTCCCGCTAAACGGCAGTTTCCTCATGGGAGGCGAGGGAGGCACAGCACTTCTGCTCTTTACAGATTCGGTTAAGCAACTGAAAAATTATTCTTCCCGTATCCCCGGCGGGGCCGCTGTGATGCAAATCATGAAAGGCCCTTCCGGCACTTACTGGATCTGCACTTCCAATGGATTGTTTCTTTTTGATTCGCTCTTGAATCTCAAAAAGATACGAAAGCATGAAGAAGGGAATGCCCGTTCCCTGCCAAAGGATTTCCTGAATGGCACCCTGCTGAAAAAAGACGGGGAAGTGTGGGTACTTCCCTGGCGGAAGGGTATCTGGAAAACAGATGCCGGCGCCACCGTTTTTGAAAGGGTGCTTACCAAAAACGGTGATACTCTGATGCCCGCCTCCAATCTTTCAAAGGCACTGGAAGATGCGTATGGTAATATCTGGATCACCGACTATACGGGCGGGTTATTCAAATACACGCCTGCCACCGGCAGGCTGGAGAATATCATCACCCGGCGAAGACTCTCCAATGCCTGTTTACTCGACGGCAAATTGTGGACAGTGGCCACCGATCGTGTTTTTTGCGTGGCGGTTACCGATACGGCGGTACAAAGCTGGCCCCTGCCGGAAGGAAAAAACAAATACGAATATGATTTCATCCCGGATGGCAAAGGCTGGCTCTGGATCGCCACCAAAACGGGCTTGCTGGCCTTCAACATGGTTTCAAAAGAATTCAAAAGTTTTACAGTGGAGGACGGTTTGTATGAAGACAACCTTGAAATCACTTTCGCCCGTCTTTCGGATGGCAACATCCTTATGTTTGCCGGGACCTATGCTACCCGTTTTTCGCCCGATATCGTACAGCAGCAATACAATCCGGCGCCCTTGCTGTTCACCGGCATCAGTATCAACGGGGAGGAGCGGATTGTTGAGGGTAATTCCATCGGTCTCGGCTGGAATGAAAAAAACATCACCCTTTACTGGGCCCTGCTCAATTATTCAAATCCCCTGAGCAATAAATATTATTACAAGCTGGATGGTGCCAGCAACAGCTGGCAATATGCCGGCAATAAGGGAACGGTGCGTTTCAACAGCCTGGAACCGGGTACCTATGTTTTTCATTATGCGGCCGCCAGCTCGCAGGGCATTATGAGCAGCGAAAAAACCATCCGTATTATTGTGCAACCGCCCTTCTGGCAAACCTGGTGGTTCAAAACAACCGCCTTGCTGCTGGTATCCTTTCTATTCTTCCTGGTGGTGCGCTACATCTCACAACGGAACCTGAAAGAGAAACTGCTCCGCCTCGAAAAAGAACAGGCCATTGAAAAAGAAAGAAACCGCATCAGCCGGGATATGCATGATGAACTGGGAAGCGGTCTCACCAAGATTGCCATACTGAGTGAAGTAATAAAGACCCGGCCGTCCAGCACCGCCGGCACCATAGATAAGATAAGTGAAACGGCCCGTTCGCTGGTAGACAACCTGGATGAAATGGTGTGGGCGCTGAATCCGCAGAATGATTCACTCGATAAACTGGCGGGTTATATTGCCGAATATGCCAACCAGTACCTGGAAGGCACCCCCATCAGTTGCATTATCGAACTACCCGATGAAGTACAACCCCGGTATATCAATGAAGAAAAGCGCCGCAACATTTTTATGGTGGTTAAAGAGTTCCTGAACAATTCGGTTAAGCACAGCGGGGCCGCCACTATTTTTATCCGGCTGGAACAAAGCACGGCCGGCTTTACCTTAACCCTGCGGGACGATGGCAAAGGCTTTGATGAAACCCGGGTTTCATCAACCGGTAATGGCCTGAAGAATATGCAGCAGCGGATTAAAGATGCCGGCGGAGATTCCCTGCTTACCTCAGGCCGGGAGGGTACCGTTTTAAAAATCATGTTCGGCAGCTAACCCATTTTTACCACTCCCTTTATAAGAAAAAAAGAAAGCAGCACACTAAATTTGTATCATGCCAATCAAAGTAGCCATCGCCGAAGATATCGATGATATCCGCAACGGGCTTATGCTCATCATCAATAACACCGAAGGCTTCGAGTGTGGCTGCGCCTGCAGGGACGGGAACGAAGCCATTGAAAAAATTACCGCCTACCAGCCCGATGTGGTGCTGATGGATATCAATATGCCCGGCATCAGCGGAGTGGAAGCGGTGAGGAAATTAAAACCCAAACTGCCCGCCACACAGTTTATGATGTGCACGGTATATGAAGAAGATGAGCATGTGTTTGAAAGCCTGAAAGCCGGCGCCACGGGCTATATCCTTAAAAAAACGCAGCCGTCAAAACTGCTGGAAGCGATACAGGATATCCACCAGGGCGGCAGCCCCATGAGCAGCACCATTGCCCGGAAAGTAATGACCAGCTTCAACGAAAACAAAGTGCAGCAGCCAGTCGATGGCCTTTCATTCCGTGAAAAAGAAATTCTGAACATGCTGGCCAAGGGGATGCAGTACAAGATGATTGCCGCCGAACTATCACTCAGCACCGAAACCATCCGCACCCATATCCGTAACATTTACGAAAAGCTGCAGGTTCACTCCAAAGAAGAAGCCCTGCGCATCGCTTACAAAAGCTGACTACCCCTTTTTTACTACTGCTGCGGTATGATACGGCCGCCCGGCAGCCGGTAGGTTTGCAGGGAAAATATACAAACATGAAATTCATCTTTTCCGTATTGCTTTTTCTGCCCTGCCTGCTGACAGCACAGGATTTCAAAGCCTATAGTAATTATGACTTTGTTTCCGGTGAGAAAACCCTTTTTGAAGACAATTTCATCTATTCCGCTACCGAGAAACCCTTAAACAAATGGCTAATCGCGGAGGGGAAAGCAAGTATCAGCGACCACCAGGATACCCGCTGTATGAGCATAGATGAATATTACACCAAACTATCCCCCCTGCTGTTTAAAACAAAACAGTTGCCCGACAGTTTCTCCATCGAATACGATACCTGGCTTGATAACGGGTATGATGGCAATCCCGGCGTGGAGATCCATTTGCAAAATGGCGATAATGAGGTGGTGATCACCCCCAACAAACATGAAATGTCGGTAACCTATCCCAATGAGGGCCACGCCGCCAAAGACAACCCGGAAGTTTATTTCGGCGAAAATAAATTTTACGACCGCTGGGTACACATTTCCATCGCTGTGTATAAAAAACAACTGATCGTGTACCTTGATCAGTATAAAATGATCGAAGTAGCAGACATGCGGGTGAAACCCCAGCGTATACTGGTTACCGGAAACACTTCCCAGAACATGAAGATCCTGCTTAGATATTTCAGGGTGGCCACCGGTTTTCCGCAAAAAATAAAATTAGACAACGGAAAGTTCATCACCCGGGCTATCCAATTTGATGTAAACAAAGCCACGCTGAAACCGGAGAGTATCACCATCCTGCGCATGGTTCAACAATTTCTTTCCGAAAACCCCGCCATTCATTTCGAAATTGGCGGCCATACAGACAGCGATGGCGATGATGCCTATAATCTCAAGCTTTCGCAGCAACGTGCCGATGCCGTAAAAACCCAACTGGTAAAAATGGGTGCAGACGCTTCCCGACTCACCACAAAAGGCTATGGCGAAACAAAACCCATCGCCGATAATAATACCCCCGAAGGCAAGTCCAATAACCGCCGGGTGGAATTTGTAAAGCAATGATAACTGCATGAAAAAACTATTTATCCTGATGGCACTGGTTACCGGCAAGGCAGCCACCGGGCAAACCATCCCCAATGGCGACTTTAAAAAATGGGGCAATGAATATGATAAATGCCCAACGGGCTGGGGCTGCAATAACGATGCGGATTGCGCCGGCAAAGTAAGCCAGGCCGATAAACAAACCGGTGGTGCCAAACTCACTGTTATGCACTGCTGGGATCCCCAGAAAGATGATCGCAGCAATAATGTGAATATGAATTATGATGACCTCAGCGCCAGGATACCCAAAGGAAAAAAAGTGCGCATCAGTTTTGATTACAGCTATGCCCCGGTAAACAATGACCTCGCCTATGTGAAGATCGACATGGATGTGCAGGAGGAAACAGACCAGGCGCCTTCTTTTTTTTACAATGATGCTGCTGATGGCCTGTTGCCGGCAACGGCAAAAGGGCATATGGACTGTTATGTAAACTTTTCTCCTGCCACCGGCAAAAACTACATCGCCCCGCAGGAACTGACAGCCTCCTCTGTCCGCACCAGTTTTGGCATCATGCCGGCTAAGGGAAAAAAGGATGTTAACAAAGGCAGCACGCTGATCATCAACCACGTAAAATTCATCATTGAATAATCATGAGAGCCATTATTCGCTTATCCCTGTTTTTCGCCGCACTTATTTACGGAGAGGTACAGGCGCAGCATACTTATGGTGTTAAGGGATTTTTTCCGCAAACCTATGTATTGAGCGACAGCAGCCCTGCAGCCGAATACAACGGGCTCAAAGCAGGGTATGAAATCAGGGAGACTGAACCCGACAGTAAGAAGAGCAACCAGAGCCGTTATAAAATTTATTTTTATCTCACCAATACCAGCAACGAAGCCAAAATAATGTACCGCAATGCCGGTTTCCCGGGGCATGCCGGTCCCATCAGCAATAATATTGCCCAGTTCAATTGCAGCAATGCCACCGGCGCCCGCCTCACCAACAAAATGGCCACCATGGAAATGCAGCCCTGCTTACTGGAAGCAACAGTAACGGATAAAGACTGCAGCAGCGGAAAAGAAGTGCAGAATTCCCGGCAGGTGAATATCGGCTACTGGATCAAGCCCGGCGAAACCGTTTCCAAAACCTATCCCATGTATGTGCCGCAGAATGAAAAGCCGAAGATCAGTGTAACCTTCTATCCTGAAGTGGCCAATCAAACGGGCAGCTTTATTCAGATGAGCAGCCAGCCGGCTGCTGCTCCGCAAAATTTCGTGCACATAAAAAACTATTCGCACAGCACCTACCTCAATAACCAGCCCGGTTACCTGCAGTGTTCGGTAATTGAAAACGGCTGGTGGAGCGCCGACTGGGAGTTAGTGCCGGTACCCGGCACCGAAAATTTCAATATCCGTAACCGCTGGAAAAACACCTATCTCACGGCTGATACCGGCTGGCTGAGCGATAATCCCAACAGTCCCGGTGCCGCCTGGAGCATACAGGAAAGCAGTACAACGAATATGTATTATATCAAAAATGCAAACACCAATGCCCGGCTTTATGTAGAACACGGACAACTGAAACTATCAAACAGTTTCATCAGCAATGAGGCCCTGAGCAAATGGATAATTGAAAAATAAACAGCTATGATAAAACGGATATTTTTCTTCCCGGCCCTGTTCCTATGCATCAGCACAGCTGCACAGCGGCCGGCCACCCGTGCCGAGAAAGAGGAAGATGCGCGGGTGCTGAAGATCATCAGGGCAGCAATGCCCAAAGACCTGGAGGAAGCACCCGATCCCGAAGAACGCAGTTACAACGGTATTGGCGGAAACTCATCCGATTTAAGCGGCATTGACGGGTTTCATAATGATATGAATTTTGTTACCCGGGATATTTTCACCCACTATTACAAAGCCGATTATAATTTTAAAAAACTGCCGGCCGCTCTCGCTGATGAGCTGAACCCGGTTATAGAACAGGCCCGGCAAAAGGGGGATGCCGCCTCGCTGGAAGCGGCGTACCGCATTTCGAACTGCAGCATCATTGTCAGCGTGAATCAGTACAGCACCGGCAATGGCATCAGCTCTTATGACCCCATCAGCAAGTTTAGTTCGCCGGTTTCGGGGATGGCTTACCACGACAGCAAGGGCAATAGCAGCATCTATTATTTCGGGAATGCCAAACCGGTATTATCGGCCGAAAATGAAGACGGCCCCAATGGCGGGCTGATCAAAAAATATCACGTGGATGACAAGGCCCGGCTGCAAACCGGCACCATCATTCAAACCATTGCCATCAGCATTGATGCGCATCCTGCCATTGCCGCCTGGATGTTAAAACAAATCGATATCGGTAAAATAAAAGGCCTGCTGGGCACCGGGAAATTCAGCGATAATGAGAGCGAGTCGGAACTTAAAAAGTATTTCCCGGAAAAACCCGTGGCGCCCGTACCCGGGAATAACAGCCTCTCCTTCACCTATGTGGATGAAAAAGGCAATGCAAAAGAATTTACAATCAATTCATCAAAGCACGACCTCAGCAACTGCGCCCAGCTGCGTAATCACAATGAAAACCCCGGAATATTACAGGAGGCGCATATCGATTTCCGGATCCAGGATGATAAGGACCCCAATAAACTGTTTACCCTTTCACTGCCGGTTATACGTACAACCGGAACGGTAACCGCCACCTACCAAAGCGACTATGATTACCAGATAATGTGGCGGGGAAACCCCGATGCCGGCCACTCTTTCACGGCCGAAACTATCGAAATAAAACTGCTGAAATGGGCGCCCGCAGGAGATTTTCTTGAAGGCAGCTTTGAAGGCACCGCCACCATCAGCGACCATAATGATTTCTCCACCGAAAAACCGCATTACATCATCCGGAACGGTAAATTCAGGATACGCCGGATTGCCGACCAGATGAAATAATGGCAAACCCTTCTCAAAACACCATCCATCAACATATGAAAAAGTATTTCCTGTTCCTGTTGCAGACCCTGGTTTTTCCCGCCGGCTTACTGGCCCAGCACTACAATAATATCCCCTTCGACCTGGCCCATCAGAAATTTACCGGCGACGGGGGTATGCTCTCCCTCGTGGCCGAAAAAAGCCTGCTGGAGCTCCGCGAAGTAACCCTGCTCACCGTGCGCATCAACTGGCCCAACGATGATGCCGCATCGCCCTTTCCCGAACAATTCGATTACCGCTTCCAGGACCCTTCAAAAGCCCCCTGGAAAATCAGTGCCTGGAAAATCATTGAAGGAACCGGTGAGCTGAAACCGGGTGGCGAAGGAAATTATTTTGCGGCTTATGATGCACCGGATAAAATGCCGGCCGGCAAACATGCCACTGTATCGGTTACCCTTATGCCTGTTGACCCCGCCAAACCGAAGGTGGAACTGCTGCAGACCATTTACCTGGCGGATAATGAAACGGTGTTTTATTTCGACTGCCCTTACCTGCATATCAACCAGGAGAAATATGTAGTAAAAAATAACGGAGGGGCCCTTGCCGCCAGCGATGCCAGCGCCCGCAAAGCGGTTGATCAAAATAATGCCGCCATGCAACAGGCTTCGGTATATTACCAGAAAGCCATTGAGGCCGGGATCAAAACCGATGCCAGCGGATTCAACCTTGATGCGCTCACCAGTAATGCCAAAGCGATCTATGCAAAAGATGAAGATGTTACCACCCTTACCATCAATGATGACAAGGTTGCCATGGTGAGCGGACGGGAAAGCACCAGCCGCCGGATGTACAATATTGTGATCAGTTTCCCGGGTAAAACCACCGGCACCTTCAAAATCAAATCCAATAAAAAAATCACCGCCAGTATTATTTTACCCCAGGTGCTGAGCGGAATCGGCTGTGCCTGCAGCGACGACCCCACTGATCCCAATCATACCCCGCCCACCTGCTCGGGCGGAACAATCCGGATTACCCGGTACGATGGTAAATTCATTGAAGGGTCGATCTATGCCAGTTTAGAGGCGCAGGATGGCACGCAAAATCCGCCCCCCACTTTTTATGGCACGCTGAATGGAAAATTCAGGGTGCCGGTGGCCAATATAACACATTAGTAAACCACCGGACCGACAGCGGCTACCCCAACCGGGTAGCCGTTTTCATTTAGTTCAGGAAAGGGTTCTCTCTTTTTTCCTCACCGATGGTGGTTACCGGCCCATGCCCGCTGTACACCACCGTTTTATCGGGTAACACGAATAGTTTTTCCCGGATACTGCGGATCAGTTGCGGGTGATTACCGCCAGGCAGATCGGTACGTCCGATACTCCTGTTGAACAGCACATCTCCTCCCAGCAGGAAATCCTGTTCCGCACAGTAAAAACAAAGATGACCGGGGGAATGCCCCGGGGCTTCAATCACGGTCAGGGTATCCTCTCCCAGCCGGATGGTATCCCCTTCTTTCAGAAAAACCAGCTCCCCGCTGTAGTTATCGAAGGGAAGGTTATACATCAAACCGGCCGATGGCGAATATTCCAGCATCAGCTTCTCCTTTTCATGAATCTGCAGCAGCAAACCGTACCGTTCGGCCACATGTTTATTTCCAAAAATATGATCCAGGTGGCAATGGGTATTGAGCAGCATTTGAGGGGTTAAACCGCTCTGTGTAATAAAGTCGTCCAGCTCATCTTTCTCCCCGGGGTAATAACAGCCGGGGTCGATGATCAGCGCCTGCCCTGACCCATTGTAAAGGATATAGGTATTTTCCTGTATGGGACTGAAAACAAAGGATTTGACTTTTAACATCAGCTATATAAATTGTTTTTAATGATTTAAACCGAATAAAGTAATTTTAATACTCAATATCAATCCAGCAGTATGGCAAAGTTCTGTAGAATATCTTTTATTTCCATTTTACTTCTGTCAGTGGCGACGGGGGCCTTTGCACAGGTGAATGCCGTTGAATTTGGTAGAAACCGTATCCAGCATAAAAAGTTCAAATGGAAATACATTCAGACCAGGAATTTCAATGTGTATTATTACCAGAATGGCGAGGAACTGGCCAAATATATCGCTCTATCGGCCGAAAAAGAATTGCCCCAGATTGAAGCCGCTGCCGAATACAGTTTGCAGCGACGGGCCAATATTGTGCTTTACAACCAGTATGCCGAAATGGTGCAAAGCAATATCGGCATGGGCATCAACTGGCAGAATACCAGCGGGGTTACCAAGCTGGTGAATAATAAAATGGTGGTGTACTTTGATGCCGATCACGAGAAACTGCGCCTGCAGATCCGGAAAGGCATTGCTGAAATCATCACCGAAAACCGGCTCTTTGGCGACGACCTGGGAGAAGTGATCGGTAACCAGACCCTGCTGGATTTGCCGGGATGGCTTACCGCCGGTTATGTATCCTATCTTGCCGAAAACTGGAGCACCGAAAAAGACGACCAGCTCAAAGCCGAGATCCTGAGCGGTGAATACCGGAAGTTTTACAATTTCGCTTTCAAAAAACCTGATATTGCCGGGCACGCTTTCTGGTACTACATTGAAGAAAAATACAAGAAAGAAAACGTTACCTATCTCCTCTACCTGGCCACCGTTTATAAAAACCTGAACAAGGCCTGCCTGCAGGTATGCAAGAAAAAATTCAAGGAAGTGCTGAAGGATTTCATGGATTATGAAGATGAAAAATATTCCAACGACATTACCAAACGCAAACCCTATCCCAAGGGTAATTATATTGAGAGCTTTGATGTAACCAGCCGCCAGGATTATTTCCGTATCAATGTGAATCCGCTTAAAAGAAACAACTCTTATGTGCTTTCGAAATACCGCAAAGGCATTGTGCGGGTGATTTACAACGATGAAGATGTGAACAAAACCCTGCTCAAATACGGGGTACGCAGTTACAAAAACGAGATCAACCCCAACTATCCCTTACTGGCCTGGGATCCCAAGGGTACCCGTATTGCCGTGATGTACGTGGAAGAAGGGCGCCTGAAATTTTTCGTGTACGATATCATCACGCGGCAGAAAATCAACAAGATTGATCTTACCGGGGAGTTCGACCTGGTGCAGGATATGAAGTACATGCTCAACAGCACCACCCTCCTGCTTTCGGCCGTGAAGAACGGACACACCGATATCTACACCTACGATATCCAGAAGGAGAAAGCCAAAGCCATCACCAATGATGTGTACGACGACCTGGATGCTTCCTTTGTGGCCTTCCCCAACAAAACCGGGATCATCTTTGCGAGCAACCGCCCCGACCCCGCTGCCAAAGGCGGTGATACTGCCCTGCCCAGCGATAAGCGTTATAATATATTCCTGGTTACCAATTTTGGCGACAAGCCCGAACTCAACCAGATTACACAGCTTACCCATATGAAATATGGCGAAGCCCGGTACCCGATGCAATACAACGAAACCCATTTCACTTTTGTAACAGATGAGAATGGTATCGCCAACCGCTATGCCGGTTTCTTTACCACTAAAAAAGCCGGGCTCGATACCCTGGTGCTGATCGGCAAAGAGATCCTGCGGAACCCTTCGCCCAAACAGGTAGACAGCACGCTGCGGGTTTATAAAAAACAGGATATCGATTCGGTGGCTGTGGTGTCGGTATCGGATGACTCCACTTATACCTTCCCGCTTACCAATTACGAAAGTGCCCTGGGTGAAACCCGTATTGCCGGTGATAACAACCAGGTCAGCGAGGTTACCCGCCACAGTGATGAAGTGATCCTGTATAAACTCAAGATCGATGAGAACACCCTGCGCCGCCGTAACATGACGGCCCAGCCTACCGAATACATGAAGAAGAAAATGGCCGAGTATGTTGATAAGAACCGGGTGAAGAAAGCAGGTGAGGATGCCAAAAAAACGGATAACCCGTTCCAGTCGGAATTCCAGAACGAGAATATTTCCATCAGCGCCCAGGAAACTGAATTGCCGCAGAATGACAATGCCACCATTCTGCAGAAGGCCAGGCGCTTCCGTTACAAGCCGCCGAAATTTTATTTTGAAGCCGGCTCCGTTGAATTTAACAGTTCTATTCTGTTCAACCGCTATCAGCCTTTTGCCAATGGGGCGGGCCCTATCCGCCTCAATTCCACCACGCCGCTCAATGGTATGATCCGCCTCGGCACATCCGAGCTGATGGAAGATGTGAAAATCACAGGCGGCTTCAAACTTTCCACTGATCTGAAAGACAACGAATGGCTGATGAGCTATCAGAACTACAAAAGGCGGATCGATTGGGGACTTACCTACTACCGTAATTCGCAGCAGGCGGGTTTCACTCTCTATGATGCAAGCACCGGGAATCCGCTGGGCGACTACCCCGGCAGGATTATTTCCAATATTTACCAGGTGAATGTGGCCTATCCCTTTGATGTTACCAAGAGCATCCGGCTGACTACCGGTCTGCGTTCCGATAAATCAATACTGTCCACCCTGGATACCCTCAGCGGTTTGCCGGAGAGCCAGAAAACCTATTACTCGCTCACGCACCTGGAATATGTGTATGATAATACCCTCAACCCGGCCATGAATATATGGCATGGGATGCGGTACAAAGCCTATATCGACTGGAACCGGCAGGTTGGTAAATCGCAGTTCAGTGAGGGCCCCAATACCTTCAATTTCGGTTTTGATTTCCGTTACTATTATCCCATTTACCGCAACTTTATCTGGGCCGGCCGTGCCGCCGGTGATTTCAGCTGGGGTAACCAGAAACTGATTTATTACCTGGGGGGTGTAGACGGATGGCTGATGCTCGGTTCTGCAGATAAATACTTCAACCAGCAACCCCAGCCGGCCAGCGACCAGGCATATGCTTATCAAAGTCTGGCCGTTAATATGCGGGGCTATAAACAGAATATTGCCAATGGTAATAATGCCGTAGTGATCAACAGTGAATTACGCCTTCCTGTGTTCAGCACATTTGTGAACCGTACCATAAACAATGCCTTCCTGCGTAACCTGCAACTGGTTCAGTTCATCGACCTGGGTACGGCCTGGAATGGTTCTTATAATGCCATCACCCGGCCGGCCAGTTATTATACCAACACGGCCGGCACCGTAACGGCGAAAATCAAAGCCGGCGGTGTAGGGCCCTTTGCCGGCGGCTATGGTTTTGGTGCCCGCAGCACCCTGCTGGGTTATTTTGTGAAATTTGATGCGGCCTGGCCGATGAATGTTTTCTTCAAAGGCAAGCCCATGATGTACCTGGCCTTAGGGCTTGATTTTTAAACCTATATTTCACAGAATTTGACTAAGCCTCAAATTTTAAGAGAAGAATGTAGTTCTAAGGACTACATTCTATCTCTGATTATCTGCCTTGTCATTTTTGGAATAACATTTTATGGCAACGAATATCTGGCTGGCTTACGCAAGCCTGCACATGTTCTGGCTTTCGAATGGGAAAGAAGAATTCCTTATATCCAATGGTTCTTTATCATTTATTTCGGGATCTTTTTTCTTCCCGCTATGGTGCCGGTTCTGATAAAAAAGAAAAAAGATCTGTTCAACCTCACCAGGCAGATTGTATTTGTAAGCCTGGTGTCCGGGCTGATTTTCTTTTTTTATAACACACATAGTATTTACCCCTCTTCAACTTCAGATTCAACTTTTGAAACATTAAAAGTCAATATAACCGGGCGGTATAATTTATTCCCATCACTACATGTCGCTTTTTCACTTTTGCTGCTAAAACCCCTAAGAAAATATTCATCATATAATATGAATATTTTTTTTACTATCTTGGCGGTATTATTAATTCTTTCAACGGTTTTCACGCATCAGCACCATGTGCCGGATATTATTGGAGGAATTTTTCTTTTTGTTGTATCGCAATTCGTATTCCCATATGAGTTTCAATATAAGCAGCAGAGATTTTTTAACAAGGGCAAAGGACTTAAGCAGGAATAACCTGCTCTTTATATTTACCATTATAAAAGCTGCAAGCATTGGATTAGGGGTTGGCACCTTTTTATACCTCTTCATTGATCTTGGTCCGGTATGGAGCTGGAGTAGTCTGTATGCCCATCTACCTAAATTTTTACTATGGGTTACAAGTTATGCGGGTTTACTGGTAACTTTCGACAGTGCCATGTTTTCTTCTCTTTTTTTAGTGCACATTCCTAAAAGAAATGAAACATTTGGAACTTTTCTATTGGTAGGGCTTGAGGCTTTACAGTTTGCCTTACTAAAGCCTATGCCTGATAAGGAAGTAACAAAGGTAATGTCTATTGATCTTGTTGTCTGGTGGTATGCTGTTTTTGGAATTTACTGCACCAATATTTTCTTTCTGATTCATTACGGAAAACAAGAAATAAATCCTAAAGATTTCAAAGGCTTTGCTCAACTGGTAAAGGAATACATTACCAAACTAAAACTAGGGCTTTATTTCTCATTAACCGGCGCTTTATTATCTTTTACAATTTTTGCTTTACTTGCATTTACCTCTATTGACAATCATTTTGTAATTATCAGTTCAAGTATATTATTTTCTACAGTTCTGGGTATAGCGTTTAATATACATCATAAACAAAGGAGAAAAATTGAACTACTCCTAAGGGAAAAAGAAAACCATAAAGCTGAATCTCCGGAATAAATTCTATTATTTCAGAAGTTTTGTAACTCCCAAAGTGTGATCAAATACTAGTACGATCCGCCACCCATTTCCACCAGAAAGCCGTGCAGGTGCCGTACACAAAAATTTGGTACAATTCATCCGTTACGGAATGGGCCTGCCTGTCGGCCGCCATTATCACCGGCACCATAAATGCCAGGGCCAGTAAGGTGATGATAAAGCCCATCGGGCTTACAGGGGCATAGCCCCAGCTAACTTTTCGGAACCAAATCAGTTTCATAATTGATAAGTATTAGGTTTAAAATTGTAATAAATAAGATCAGCCGGGCAGCTTACTCAGGTTGTCTATCCTTGCTCTTACGGTGTGAAGCGGCTCATATACCAGCTCATGCCATTTCCAGTTACCGATGGGCCGGGCCTCCCGGCCGCGTTTAAAAGCCCTGCGGAAAGAGGACCAGTACTCCGGCATGGTAACCCATCCATAGCAAACGGTGGCCGCCACCGGGAAAGAGAGATGCCCGTTCCCCAGCATAAAACACTGCAGGCATACTTCTCCTTCATCGGTAGCATCATAATTGAGCAAAACATGTTTTACATCGTGCTTTGCATAATAGGGCAATAATTCCAGTTGCCGCGTCCGGAGGAAATGCGCCAGTGCATAACCAACCGTATCCGCAGGCATGGTTGCCAGTTCAGTTGCAGTAAAAGGAAAATAGTCCGGCCGGCGGATGATCCGCAACGCAGGTAAAGCCAGCCGGTGGGTTAAGAAAACCAGTAGGGCTGCCCGCCAGCGGATAATAAAAGAACTGTACTTCATATCATTCGGTTTTACGTTCAATACCAAACCAATCCACCCGGCGGCTCAGGTACATGGATAATGCCAGTAACACAAAGAGTCCGATGCTGCCAAACAGCAGTGCATTATCCACCATCTGTATCAGCACATAAATAAAGAGATACAAAACAGCCAGCAGAAATGCCAGCCCCAGCGAAGTGGTCATCTTCTTAAAAATGCTCTGCGTATACCAGCCCAGTAAAAGTATGGTAGCGCCGGCTGCCAGGGCATACGCCAGCGGAAAAGCCAGGTATTCCGAAACAGATAACAGCAAGGTATAAAACACCACCAGCGCCATCCCTATCAGGATGTACTGCAGGGGATGGACGGGCCGCTTCTGAAATATTTCCGTAAAGAAATAAGCAAAAAAGGTAAGCGCTATGATCAGGATGGCATACTTAAGTGAGCGCATCGTTTGTGCATAGGCATCAATAGGAGAAAGAAATGCCACGCCAAAACTGCTCTGCCGGATCTGGCCGGCCGCATTACTGTCGTCTTTAAACAGTTTCGGAAAATCGCGGTTGAACTGTGATATTTTCCAGCTGGCGGTAAAACCATTACTGTTTACGCGTTCGGTATCGGGGAGGTATTTACCGTCAAAGGCCGGACTTGTCCAGCTGGAACTGAATTCCGCCCTTGTATTCGTACCGGTGGGCGTGCAAAAGAATTTTTCGGAGCCCTGCAATTCCAGTGTAAAACTAAAACGGGCGCTTCCCTGTGCGAAGCCAGCGTCCAGTGGCAGCACAACCGATACGCCCTGTGCGGCAATCAGCTGCGAAGGCAATCCCACCTGCAGGGGCAAAGATTGTTCGTTCCATTGCAATGATAATTGTTGTATTCCCTTGGGATCGCTGATGCCCATGCAAAGGCGGGCTTCGTTCCATTTGATAAGAGCCGGGTTCACGCCGGGGAGATCGAACTGGTTACCCGAAAAGATTCCTGAAAAAACCACGGGCCGGGCCGTATATACCGGCACTTTATAAATACTGCGGTACCGGATAGCCGGTTCAAATTTTCCGTTAATATTCAGTTCCTCGGGCAGCAGGTAAACATATTTATGTTCGGTATTGCCGGGTTCGGTGTAGGGGATGGTTAAAAACGGGCCGGTTACGGTTTGAGCCGATGACCATTTATTACTGATCTCCCGGGTCACTTCTTCCTTTCGTTCCTTGCGGTCGTTCACCAGGTACATAATAATAAAAGTGGGGATCAGCAGGGCCAGTACCAGAAAGGCAATAAAAAAAGATTTAATCACCAGCCGGTTCTTCTGCCAGAAATTGTAAGGTGTTGCAGGGTCCATATTGTTATTTTTTAAAAGTACTTTGTATTTCAAAGTAAAAGGGCAAAAAAATTATTTTATGTTGCCGATCATTTTTTCCAGCGCTTCCAGGTGCAGGCGGAAGGCTTTCTCCCCTGACCGGGTGATGGAATACGTGGTATTGGTTTTACGCCCGATGAACCCCTTCTGCACTTTTACAAAGGCACTTTCTTCAAGGGTTTTGAGGTGACTGGCCAGGTTGCCATCGGTGATACCGAGCAGTTCCTTCAACTCATTAAAATTCACCGCTTCGTTTACCACGAGTGCACTCATGATACCGAGCCGGATCCGGCTGTCAAAAATTTTATTCAGATGTTCAATCGGGTTCTTCATCAACGCGATCTGTTTTATTTTCTTTCGTATTTCCACCACATCAAAGCTCCGTATACAATGTGCAGTACCCCAAAGCCCAGGGCCCAGCATTGTAATCCGTAGCCGATCATCCACAGGTTAATTACCCCCAGCAATAATTGCCCGTAACCCAGGTAACGTACTTCACTCAGGGTATATTTGCTGGCATTCACCAGGGCCAATCCGTAAAAAATCAGGCAGCCCGGGGGCACCAGTTGGTACTCGCCCAGTTGCATCATCCTAACCAGGAACAAGCCGCCTACAGCGATGGGGATGGCCGTATTCCAGAAAAGCCGGATAGTGGTGGCACCCCAGATCGGCGTACCGTTCTTGCGGCTGCGCAGGTAGGTAAACAAAAAGGCTGAACAAAAGGCCGCCACAAAAGTGATCCCGGCAATCCAGCAAAGATCATTCAACAAATGCCCGCTCCCCTCTTCCATCAGCAACCCCAGCTGGCAATCACCTTTTACCCAGCAATTAATTTTCTGACTGGCAAACCAGGCGCCTGCCAGTGCACAAACACCTGCCGCAATACCGCTGAGACCGCTCAGACTGATAAACCGGCTGCTCCGCTCCATCATTTGCTTGATGTGCTGCAGATCGGAAAAAGATTGTTGTTGCTCGTTCATAAAAAAGCACTTTGTAATACAAAGTAAATAGATGCCCCTGAGTTTTGCAAATTAATTTTATGCACCTCGCCCGAAGAAATTGTTAAAAACCACCGCTCCCGGCTAAGGGCATTCCAGCCGGAAGGGTTTATCTTTATAGCAAACAGACAAATACTATCCTTTCTGTAACATGAAAAAACTTCTTTTTGCCCTGCTGGGCAGCTTCTGCACCCTTATCCTGGCGGCCCAGCCGGCCATCAATCCTGCCCGCATTGATATCGTTCGTGATTCCTTTGGTATCCCGCATATTTTTGCCCAAACAGATGCCGAAGTGGCGTATGGCCTCGCCTGGGCCGAAGCGGAAGACGATTTTAAAAGTCTGCAGGAAGTTATACTCCCGGTAAAAGGCCTGATGGGAAAAGTAATGGGAAAGATGGGGGCTGCCGGCGATTATGCCTTTGCACTTTTCCGTTGCCGGGAGATAACCGAAGAAAGATGGAACACCCTGAGTCCGGCCTTCTTACAACTAGCCGAAGGCTATATCCAGGGCCTGAATGCCTATGCCCGCCTGCACCCGGGGGAAGTATTGCACAAAAAAATTTTTCCGGTAACCCTGAAAGAATATGTGGCGGCATCGGTTTTTGCCCTCACGATTTTCAATGGCGCCGACCAGGCTATGCTGCGCATATTTAATAACGCCGAATGGACCGCCCCGGAACTGGATAAAAAAGGAAGTAACTCGGTGGCGGTAAGCAGTGAACGCACCAGCAGCGGAGAATCGTTTTTACTCATCAATGCCCACCAGCCCAACACGGGGCCCCAGGCATTTTACGAAGCGCATATCTGCAGCCAGGAAGGATTGAATGTGATCGGCGGCTTACTGGCGGGCGGCCCCTGCATCCTGCACGGCGTGAATGAAAACCTGGGCTGGGCCCATACAGTGAATTACTGCGACCGCCTGGATGAATTTCAGCTGGAAATGAACCCGGCCAACCCCCTGCAATACCGGTTCGACGGGCAATGGCTGAACCTTGAAGAAAAAACCATCACCCTTAAAATAAAGGGCATCCCCCTTCATGTTAAAAGAAAAATATACTGGAGCCGCTATGGTGCCACCATGAAGAACAAGCAGGGATTTTTTGCCATCCGCCTCGGCGCCAATATGCGGATCGGGGCGCTGGACCAATGGTACCAGATGAACAGGGCCCGGAACTTCACCGAATTTTATGCAGCCCTTAACCGGCAGGAACTGAGCATGTTCAACATCATGTATGCTGATAAACACGACACGATATTTTTTATCAATAATGCCCTGATGCCGGTGAGAGATTCTGCCACTGCCTATAACTGGCGCAAAACGGTGACCGGCAACAGCTCCCGCAGTCTCTGGACAACATTCCGCCCGCTGGCAGCCTTACCGCAATACATCAATCCCGCCAGCGGATTCCTCTTCAATACCAACCATTCTCCTTTTTTTGCCACGGCCCCCTCATCAGCGCTGACGGCTTCCGCTTACCCCCGCACCGACGGATGGGAGCAATACCAGAACAACCGCAGCGCCCGCTTTTTTGAATTATTCCCGGCAAACGGAACGCTCGGCTACGAGGAATTCAAACGCATTAAATTCGACCGGCAATTGCCCCGCCGGCTGCAATATCCCTACAGCATCGACAGCATGTGGCTGCTGAATGAAAAAGACTACCCGGAACTGGCATCGCTTATCACCACGTTTAAGAACTGGAACCGGAGGGGTGATGCCGATAACAAAGGCGCTGCCATTTTTTTACTTACCTATGAATACCTGAAGAAGAAACTGCAGGGCCAGCCTTCAAGGCCCATCACAACTGCTGAAGCGGTTGAAACCTACCGCTATGTAAAGGATTACATGATCAGCCATTTTGGAAATACCGGTCTGGTGCTGGGAGACATACAAAAACTGGTAAGGGGCGACAGGGAATGGCCGCTCGGCGGTTTTCCCGACCTGCTGTCGCCGCAGTGGACCGAGCCTATCGGTGGCGGTAAGCTGAAATCCATCGGCGGTGACGGACTGATTATGTTTGTCAGGTTTCCCAAAGAAGGGCTACCAAAAATTGAAAGCCTCAACATGTATGGAGCCTCTGCCCGTCCCGGCAATCCCCATTTTGATGACCAGGTGGAAAACTATCTTCAGCAAAAACCAAGGGCAATGAGCCTGGATAAGCAATATGTATATTCACACGCTGAACGTGTTTATCATCCGCAATAAAATCATCCGCGATGCGAAAAGTATATCAGGCCGCTAATGTTGAAGCCGCCGTGGAAATGGCTATCAGGTTTAAGGAGGAAGGTCGTTATGACTGGTTTCGCGGGCAGGTTGCAGAATGGCCTCCCCATTCCTCCCTGTGGCGGAGGCAAGGGGATGATGAAAAATTTGCAGAAGCCGATTTCCGTTTCCGTTATTTCATGGACTGGATCGCAAAAATCCCTGAACTAGCGTACCTGTTAAAAGAAGAAAATACGGATCAACGGGAAGCGATTATGCAACATTATGGCATCCCGACAGATTATATTGACTTTACTACAGACCCCGGAGTGGCCGGCTTTTTCGCTGCCGACTGTGCAGAACCACCCGTAACCGGCAATGCCTGTATCTATTGCGTAGATTCAGCGGAACTGCTGAAGGAATTTACTATCCTGAAAGAAGCCGTGCCCGAAAGAGCTTCCTGCCAGATCAGAAAAGTGATCATTGATGTGTCAAATCTCTGGCGGCTGCAGGCACAGCGGGGTGTTTTTTTGTATGCCAATTACAACTGGGATATTGATTTTGATCTGGACAGAATTATATTCCCTTACAGCGGTTATCCTTCGTATCCTACAAAAGAGGAGATTTATCCTTCGGAAAAAAGCCAGTTGGAATTGCTGCTTGATCAGTTTCACGACCGGCTGAGAACAGCCAGCCTGCATCAGGCCTTTCATAACATCGCCCATTTTATGTCCTGGGAGTCGTTCCCGGATGGTTTTTATGCACCCGCATTTCTGGATCCCGCAAGCATGCAGGCACATGAAAGCTGGGCCCCGGAAAAACTGAAAGCCTGGTTTCAATATCCGGTTGAAAAATATGCCGATGCGGTGGGGTTGGTAAAAAAAATTAATCTCGAAAATTCGGCAGATGCAACAGAAATCGAAACACGCATCAGTTACGCTGTGCGTCAGGTAATTCAATCGGATATTTCCATACGAAACAAGGCCGTGGAATGGAGGATGGTAAATAACCAGCCCGGAATGGACACAACCATGGTAAGCAAACTGATTGCTGAAGTATGGAATGGCATGCGCCTGGCCCCTTACAGTCCTGAAGCAATAGGCTTCGCCTGCGGCAGAACGGTGAGGCTTTACCTGAGTATTGAGCAGAGCGCCCCCGGCATATCCGACAAACAATTACTGACCCCCCTTCTGGGTGAGTGTATGAAGGTGAGCTTTGCGTACCCGGATTCGAGCGGATCGTCTGCCTTTGCAGGATTAGAATCAATCCGCCAGGCCTATGCCATAGACCTTGTAAATTCAGTAACGGAAGAATACAGGGAGAGAGCCGCAAAGGTGTTTGACAGTTTTACCTTTATTTACAACCCCAGGATATTATTTGATTTTGAAAAGTTCACTGACCTCTTTGTAAAGGAAATTATTCCCATCCAGGTGGCTTTCCGCAAAAATCTGGTAGTATTTAATCCGGCAAAACTGATTACTTTCGGAATACCCTGATCAATTCAGCTCCTGTGCGCTCTGCCGGGCCAGCTTCACCAGTTGCCAGTAAGGTGGCCGGTAACCCTGTTCACGGGTAAAGGCGTCTGCCAGTATTATTGTTTTTGCCCTGAGCCCGGCATGCATGGCTACGAAGGTCTGGTTTTTCAAAGCCTGTGTGGCGCTCATCCCTTCGGGGATAATACCTGTTTTACCGAAAAGGTTTTTCAGCAGGCAATAGCCTTTTACGATGCGCACCAGGGGCAGCTTCCAGTGATTGTAACCGATCCGCTCCCCGCTGTTGGCCTTTTCCAGTAATACATCCATCACCGCATTATCGATATGATCTTTGTACAGCGTAGCCGGATCCCACCATTCGGCCACCACGCTAAGTTGCGGATCGTATTCCAGATCCGAAGGCATCTGTGTTACAAAATTCTCCACCCCAAATACATGCAGCCAGTTAATGATCCCCGGTGATGAGATGGTAGACAGGGATTGCCATAATTTCACGCCTTTTTTCAGGTAGGCATAAGAAGCCACTTCGGAGCAGAACATCGCCGTGGAATCGTGGAAGTTCATTTTAAAATCATAGGGTATATGGTGTTGCAGGGCTTCCTGGTACATCGCTGCAGCCGCCTGTTGCGGCAGTTGCGGGTTGGCCTGCAGGGCGGGTAAATCGCTGCGCAGCCGCAATACCATGAACCGGAGTTTTTTATCATTCTCGTATTGCTCCACTGATGAAACCGCTACGCCTCTTTCTATATGCGCCTCTATCAGCCAGGCTTTATTGGTTTTCTCTTCCACGTATACCAGTGCCACATGCGAAAAATTTCCCGGGTAATCATTCCCCCTTGAAATGAGGGCTGATACTTCGGCACCGCCCCGAGACACCAGCAGGTCTCCGCTATGCACTTCAATTCCAAATATGCGGGTGGAAGGGGTGGCCGATTTTTCTTCTTTCACCGGCATGGCCGGCGGCAGATGCCCGGTATCCTGCTGCAGCAATACTTCCTCCACCGCCGCCCGCATTCCATACGATAGTGCATAAACACTGTTGCGGGTGGCTTTGTCATCCAGGTTCCATTGCTGCGAACGCTGTTTCAGCAGGTTGCGGAAGCGGGTATAGTAACCGGTATACCAGGGGAGGGAAGCGGGCCTGACCGCCACAAAGGCCGAAAGTCTGAAGAAATTATTTTCGGCCTGTGCCCAGCTGCTGTCTGCCGCGGCATACTTATTTTCCTGCAGTTGCTGCAGTTCATTTTCGGCCGTATCCCGTAAAGTTTGCAGCAGGGAGTCGGTTTGGGCATGCGGCTCCCGGCGGGCTTGCATGAAACGTTCTTCCATTTCCTTCCACTGATCATCGCGGTTCCAGGTAAAGGGCTTCCCGGCCGGCTTACTCATATCAGCCGTATCCGCACCGTCGGGTATCAGCAACAACAGGTACAGGGCTGCCAGAGAAATCAATATCCGTAAAACTATTTTTTTGAATTTCTTCATGCTTCATTAATAACCGATGTGATGATACGGCAGGCCTGTTCAATCTCGGTATGACTGATGGTAAGCGGTGGCACAATGCGAAGGCAGTGGGAAGCAAATAAAAACCAGTCGGTAAAAATGCCTTCTTCAATCAACCGGTCGATTATTTTTTTATTGGTTTCAAAACTGTCAAATTCAAGCGCCATCATTAATCCGCGGCTGCGGATGGTTATGGGTTTTTGTGCTGTATTCAGCAGGGATAGAAACAAGGCTTCTTTTTCTTTTACCCCGCCGGTAATATCTTCTGCCAGCAGCAGATCGAAGGCCGCCATTCCGGCGGCGCAGCAAACCGGGTGGCCGCCAAAAGTATTGATGTGGCCCAGAACAGGGTTATGCGTGAGGGCATCCATGATTTTTTTATCGGCCACAAAAGCGCCCAGGGGCATACCCCCGCCCAGGGCTTTCCCCAGTAAGAGGATATCCGGTACTACATTGAACTGCTCAAAAGCCCAAAGGGTGCCGTTGCGCCCGAAGCCACATTGAATCTCATCCAGTACCAGCAGGGTACCCATTGCCCGGCAGCGTTCCCGCAATGCCTGTATCCAGGCCGTTTGCGGAACAATCACACCGGCTTCGGCCTGTATCGTTTCGGCAATCACACAAGCCGTTTGGGATGAGATCTGCTGCAAATCATCAAAGGAATTATACTGCAGGTGCAGCACATCGGGCAACAGGGGCCGGAAAGCCTGGCGCCAGTATTCATCTCCCATAATACTGAGTGCCCCCTGTGTGCTGCCATGATAGGAATTCTTAAATGCCGCAACCTGCGTGCGCCCTGTTACCCGCTTGGCAAGTTTCATCGCACCTTCTGTGGCTTCACTGCCCGATGCGGTGAAAAAGACACTGTTCAGTGATGCCGGCAGTTTACTGGTGAGCTTTTGGGCATATTGCACCTGCGGACTTTGCACCAGTTCGCCGTATACCATGATATGCAGGTAATCGTCCAGCTGCTTTTTGACAGCTTCCAGTACCACCGGGTGCCGGTGCCCGATATTGCAAACACTGATACCGCCAATCAGATCGATATACTGCTTGCCGTTCACATCAAACAGCAAACTGCCTTCGGCCCTGGTGATTTCAAGACAGAGCGGATTGCCGGAGGTTTGCCCTACATGTGATAAGAATAACTGGCGATTGGTCATTTCGTTGTTAAAAATATCAAAAATAGGCACTAAGCGCCGGATATTTTCCTGCTGCCGGAAAAGGAAGCAGCAGTTATCCTAATTTTACAATCTTAACAGTGGTTCTTAACCGGTTCCTGATGAAATATGCAATTACCCTCTTCTTACTGATAGTTTGCATCGGATCGATGGCCCAGCAAAATGGTACCCGCCCCAGGATCGGTCTCACCCTGAGCGGTGGGGGCGCCAAAGGACTGGCCCATATCGGTATCCTCAAAGCGATTGACAGTGCGGGACTGAATATTGATTATGTTACCGGCACCAGCATGGGCGGCATCATTGGTGCCCTGTATTCGGTTGGCTACAGCGGCAAAGAGATCGAAGAACTGCAGAAAGATATCGACTGGGATGTGCTCTTCTCCAATAATATACCGCTGAGCGCCTTATCAATGGAAGAAAAAGACCAGTACAGCCGTTATGCGATTGAACTGCCTTTTATCAATAATAAGGTGCGCCTTAAAACCGGTTTGATCAATGGACAGGAGATCAGCCTGAAATTTTCGGAGCTTTTTTTCCATGTTTATAATATCCGAAACTTTAACGATCTCCATATTCCTTTCAAATGCATGGCCACCGACCTGGAAACAGGCAAACTGGTAGTGCTCGATACCGGTTCCATCACGGCCGCCATACGGGCCACGATGGCCATCCCTACGGTATTCTTTGCCGTACAACACGACGACCGCAAGCTGGTGGACGGCGGACTGGTACGCAATTTCCCGGTAAAAAATGTGAAGGAGATGGGAGCCGATATCGTGATCGGCAGCAATGTTACCGCCGGCTTATCCAAAATTGACCAGATCAGGAACCCCGTGGATGTGCTCACCCAGATGGCTTTCTATAAAGAAGCCGATGATTTTAAAGAAGAAGTGCCGCTCACCAATGTCTACATTCACATGCCGATGGAGAAATACAACACCAGCAGTTTCGGCAGCGCCAAAGAGATCATGCAGATCGGCATTAAAACCGGTGAAGCGTATTACCCGGTTTTCAAAAAACTGGCCGACAGCATCAATGCACTCGGCCCCTCACCGGGCAAGCCGGATATTCCTTTCCGGCACAACGCGGTATTTATTACCGAATACAAAGTGAACGGGCTCCGGAAAACATCCGTTCCTTTCTTTGCTCATATGATGAACTTTGATGATCACCGGTTTTATACCGCTGCGCAGATCACAAAAAGCATCCGCAAGGCCTATGGCTCGCGCTACTACAGCAGTATCACATATGTGCTGGAACCCACCGGCCGGGATTCGGCAAGGATTATCTTCACCGCCGAAGAAAACCCGAGCACTTTTTTAAAAGGCTCTCTTTATTATACACGGTTCAGGGGTATCAACGTAAATATCAATCTTACCACCCGCGATTTTATCATTCCCAATTCCCGCAGCAGTGTGGCGGTATCACTGGGAGAAAGCATCCAGCTCGAAACCGAGCACCTGCAGTATATGGGCCGTGTAAAAACGGTTGCCTTCCTGGCCGGATTCCGGCTTGATAACCAGAAAATAGATGCCTATAATAATTTCAGGGTGGAAGGCGCTTTCCGGCAAAGCTTCAGCCGGGTGTACCTGAATTTCCAGAACAGCGGCAATAATAAATGGACAACCGGGCTGGGCGCCGCTTTTGATTATGTGCACTATAATCCCACCATCCATGCCCGGGTGGAAGCGAAGGGCTCCTTCACCAGTTTTAAAACCTACCTGTATTTTAAATACAATTCGCTCAACCAGATCTTTTACCCCACCCGCGGTCTCAAACTCAGCACCGAACTGGCCTATGTAAGCGGGCAGGATAATAATATCCGTTTTTATGAAGACGGGGTGCAAACCAATAACCTGAATTTTGATAATTATCCCCGCCTGATGCTGGATGGATCTTTGTACAGCAGCCTGGGCAACCGGTTTACCTTCTTTACCGATCTGCAGGCCGGTATCAATTTCACCGCCAAACAGAATATCCTCAATAATTTCCAGATCGGGGGTATCAATGGCAGTTTCCGTAACCAGGTGCGGTTTGCGGGTCTGCAGGAAGCCACGGTCAACTCATCCAGTGTGGCTGCACTTATGCTGGGTCTGCGCTATTCGCCTGCCAATAACATGCATATCATCGGCCGGGTAAACGGACTGATAAAAGATTTTGCCACCGGCAACCGGTATCTCTCCACCAGCACTTTTTTAACCGGCTATTCACTTACTTTTGGATACCGGACACCTATCGGGCCGCTGGAGCTGAGTGCCATGTACTCGGATCAGAGTAAAAGACTGGAACCCTATGTTATGTTCGGAATACCCTTTTGAATGCGGAACAACGGAGAAATTATTAAAAGAATTCAGACAGATTACATAACATAAATCGATTATCATGGCTGTTATTTTACCGGTAAAAGGAGTGCTGCCCGTGATGGGTGCGAATTGTTTCCTGGCGCCCAATGCCACCGTGGTGGGCGAAGTGATTATGGGGGATGATTGCAGCGTATGGTTTAACGCAGTGATCAGGGGTGATGTGAACAGGATCAGCATGGGCAACAAAGTGAATGTGCAGGACGGTGCCGTGATTCACTGCACCTACCAGAAAGCCGCCACCCGCATCGGAAATAATGTAAGTATCGGACACAATGCAATTGTGCATGGCTGCGTTATAGAGGATGATGTGCTCATCGGAATGGGAGCTATTGTAATGGATAATGCCCGGATCGGCTCTAACAGCATCGTCGCCGCCGGAGCGGTAGTACTGGAAAATACGATTGTGGAGCCCGGAACCATTTATGCCGGAGTGCCTGCCAGAAAAGTAAAGGAAGTCAGTGCCGACCTGATACATGGTGAGATTCAGCGCATTGCAAATAACTATCTGATTTACTGTGGCTGGTTCAGGGAGGAGAAGGAGGGTTGAAGAAATTGAGGGGTTGAAGCAGGTGCAGAATTACCGGAATAATTCGGGGAAAATTTTATCTTTAATACATGAAAAAGTTATTTTTCGCACTGATGGCTGTTTCGCTCCTTTCCAGCGGCTGTTTCATCAGCCGGCTTTTTGGTAAGAAAGATAAGGTTGGCTGTCCTACCAATGGACGCAATGTAGGGGCTGAAAAAATATTATCCGGCGATAAAAAAGCTATTGAAGCAGAACGCAAGGCAAAATACAAGGGAGGCAGGAAATCGTATAGTGAGTAAGGCCAGAGGATTGGAAGATTCAGCGGGTTTACAAGTTTAGTGTGAACATTCACCATTTTTATAAACCAATATTCTATGTGCTACGAACTTAAGACCGCCCAGGGTGCCACCGAAGCCGTAATTGATGATAATTGCGGTATTTCAAAATTCTACGCTATTGCCAATACACTGGCCGAAGACCTCCAGGTAAAATTTTTAAACCAGGTTGATGATGCGGAAACGCTTGACTGGGATTTCATGTACCGCGGCCAGTTCTTAACCCTCCATTACAACATGTTCAATGGTGTAAGCATCTACCCGCAACAGATGAAACATACGCCCCGTAACAACAATGCCGTTCTGGAAGTGGCCCATTTCCTGGAACACCGTATCTATTAACATCCTGTAAAAATGCAGGCAGACTAGTATTTTATTTCCTCAATAGAATCAAGAATCGTGCAGTAGCTGATATAGCGGTCGGGGTGAATGCTGCCGGTACTAACTGCATTTTTAACCGCACAACCGGGTTCGTTCAGGTGCAGGCAATTATTGAACTGGCAATCATTGATCTGCTTGGCCATCTCGGGAAAATAATGTGAAAGTTCCTGGCGGCCCATATCTGCCAGTCCCAGTTCCCGTATCCCCGGTGTATCAATCAGCTGCCCGCCAAAAGGCAGATCAAACATCTCCGCAAAAGTGGTGGTATGCATACCCTTGCCGCTCCAGCCGCTAACATCCCGGGTACGCAGGTTGATTGCCGGCAAAACCAAATTGATAAATGAAGACTTCCCCACACCCGAGTGCCCGCTGATCAGGCTCACTTTGTCTTTCAGCAGGGCGGCCAGTTCTTCCACTCCTTCTCCTGTTTGCACACTGATGCCCAGTACCTGGTAACCGATTGCTTCATACATCCGGCGCCATTCTGCCAGCTTCTCCAGTTCTTTGGTACGGTAGATATCCGTTTTATTAAAAACGATGATCGCCGGCACATGGTAGGCTTCCGAAACAATGAGAAAGCGATCGATAAATCCCTGAGAGGTTTTCGGCTCCTTCAGCGTGGCAAATAAAACCGACTGATCCAGGTTGGCAGCGATGATATGCTGCTGCCGTTTATTGGCAGGTGATACCCTGGCGATATGATTTTTGCGGTCGTCAATCGCCGTAATCATGAGGTTCTCCGCGGATCCGGCTTCCGGCTCCACATCCACCCAATCGCCCACAGCAATGGGATTGGTGCTGGTAAGTCCGTCTATCTTGAACTTTCCGGGGATACGGGCATTGGCAAACTTCCCGGTTTCATCCTTTACCAGGTACCAGCTGCCCGTACTTTTATACACCCTTGCCTTCATGGCCACGAAATTAGGGGAATTAGCAGAGATCAGCGAAAAGGGCTGACGGATCAGGGGAATTTCTTAAAGAGGGTAAAACGCAGCACCATCTCCAGCAGGAGAAGTGCGATACCCAGCAAAACAAAAGGAAAGAATTTTTCGGTATAACGGGTGAAGGAAGTGATTTCCACTTTTGATTTTTCAAGGCCATTGATTTCATTATAAATGCCCGCCAGCCCTTCATTATCCTTTGCCCTGAAATATTTACCACCGGTTTCACCGGCAATCTCTTTCAGTAATTTTTCATCAATTGTCACTTTTTCACTCTGCATCACCACACCCATCAGTGTTTGAACGGGTTGCTGGGCATACCCATCGGTACCCACCCCGATGGTATACACTTTAACGCCGAAACTTTTGGCAATCTCTTTTGCTGTCTGCGGATCTATCAATCCGCCATTATTCTCCCCGTCTGTGAGCAGGATCACCACCTTGCTTTTTGCCTGGCTGCTCCGCAGCCGGTCGATACTGGTGCCCAACCCCGAGCCGATGGCAGTACCATCTTCGAGTAACCCATTCCGGATATTCTGTATGGCGCTGATCAGCACATTATGGTCGGTGGTGAGCGGGCATTGCGTAAAACTTTCGCCCGAAAAAATCACTACGCCCATCCGGTCGGTCTGCCTTTTATTCACAAAATCAATGGCCACATTTTTTGCAGCTTCAAGGCGGTTGGGGGTAAGATCCTGCGCCGTCATGCTGCCGCTGACATCAATGCATAAAATGATGTCCACGCCCTCTCCTTCTGTATTCTGTTCTTCAAAACTTGTTTGAGGACGGGCAATAGCGATGATAAACAAAACCATAACCAGCAGGCGCAGGATAAAGGGTATATGCCGGGCAATTGTTTTCCAGGAATGAAGTCCCGTTGCCCGGATATCCGAAACCACGATAGCACCCTGCTGCCGGTTATTCCGCCGGATATACCAATACAGCATGCCCGGCAAGAGCAGCAGCAACAAAAAGAACCAGGGTTGCCCAAAACTGATATGTTTGAAATAACTGAAAAGCAAATCAGCTGTTATTTTTATTGAGTGCCTGTTCCAGTTCGCCGATGAGTGATTTTATTTTTTGCAGACTTTCTTCACTTTCATACACAGGCGGCAGGTATTTGGCAAATTTAACGGCATCGCTGCAGCGCAATACAGTTGCCAGTTCTCCGGGCAGGGCTGCAGTAAGCGGCAGTTCCTTCACCAGCAGCAGTATATCAGTGGTGGTGCCGGCTGTCAGATCCCGGTGGCATTTACGGCCCAGGTAGGTGCGGAAAATGCCGGCCAGTCCGCTATGCCAGGCTTTCACATCGCCGGCATTGGTAAGATCATATTGCTGTAAGGCCTGTAAGGCCCGCATGGCTTCTTCCAGGGGGGTGAGGGCCGGTTCCCGGGTGCGCAGGGGTGCCGGCTTACGCCTGCGCAGGTACTGCCAGATAAAAAAGGCAACTACCATGAGCAGGAGCACAATCCCGGTAATAAAGAGCCAGGTGTAATCCGGGATATCAACTTCCTGTATGGGCTTGATATCCCTGAGCTGGCCGGTACTGTCGGCCGGGGCATAATTGACCGTAACCGCAAAAGAATCGGTCTGCAACTTCCCTGCAACGCTGCCGTCGGGCCGGCTGAGTTGTACAGAAAGAGCAGGGATTGTCCAGCGGCCCGAATCGAAGCTGGTGAGTGATAACCGCTGGCTGAATGTTTTCATACCACCGGCTTCGGTTCCCGTCTCCTGTTTATCCAGGCCCACTATTTCAAAATGCGGAATGCTATCAGGTACCAGCACCGTGGGGGCCACGTCATTACCGGACGGTATTTTTGTTTTGAGTGTAATGTTTACGGGCTCCCCGATAAGAATAGAATTTCTGTCAATGGCACTGTAAACATTGGGGGCCTGTGCCCGCAACAGAAAGGGCATTGCCAGCAGCAGCAGTGAATACAAAATTGTAATGAGAATATTTTGGATCCGGCCGCCCATTAATTTCTTTTAATAAAAAATTGTTGCAGAATTTTTACATAATCATCATCGGTCCGCACATGCAGTAATTCGGCCCCGGCTTTCCGGAAAAAGTTTTTGCATTGCTCGCTCTGCTGCATAAAATGCTGCTGGTAATGATACCGCACCATGGCATCGCTGCTGTCGATCCATCTCATCTTACCGCTTTCGGCATCCTGCAGCTGCAAAAGCCCGGCGTCCGGCAACTGCATATCCATCTTATCATATACGCGTATACCAATCACATCGTGCCGGCTGCCGATCACTTTCAGATCATCGTCATATCCTTCCGAGATAAAATCACTTAACAGAAAGGCGATACTTTTTTGCTTCACGGCACTGCTGAAAAATTTGATGGCCGCATCCAGGCGGGTGCCCTGCTTATGTGATTCGATGGTAAGCAGTTCCCTTACGATATACAAAGCATGCTGGCGGCCTTTTTTGGGAGGGATAAACAATTCGATACGGTCGCTGAAAAAGATAACACCCACTTTATCGTTATTGCCGATGGCGCTGAAAGTGAGTACCGCCGCCATTTCGGTGATCAGTTCTTTTTTTTGCCGGGCCACCGTTCCAAAAAGATTACTGGCACTGGTATCAATCAGTAACATCACTGTCAGCTCCCGCTCTTCCTCAAACACTTTGGTGAAAGGATGGCCGAAGCGGGCACTCACATTCCAGTCGATAAAACGGATATCATCCCCGGCCGCATACTCCCGCACTTCCCGGAAACTCATCCCCTTTCCCTTAAAGGCAGAGTGATACTCCCCGGAGAACAGGTGGGTGGTGATTTTTTTGCTCTTGATTTCGAGCTCACGTACTTTTTTTAATATTTCTTCGGTGGTCAGCATTACAGCAAACAACTGATTGGCATTTACTAATACCGGCTCCTACGGCACATTCACCACACGTATGATCTCATTGATAATCTGTTCCACATTTACGCCCTCTGCTTCGGCTTCATAAGTAAGCCCGATCCTGTGACGCAATACATCCTTGCAGATGCTGCGGATATCCTCGGGTACCACATAGCCCCGCTTATTAAGAAAAGCGTAGGCTTTGGCAGCCAGCGTGAGATTGATACTGGCCCTTGGTGATCCGCCGAAACCGATCAGGGGCTTCAGTTTGGGCAGGTTGTATTTTTCGGGGAAGCGGGTGGCAAAAACTATATCCAGGATGTAATTTTCCACTTTGGCATCCACATATACCTGGCGCACCAGTTCACGGGCTTTAATTATTTCACCCGTGGCCGCCACCGGGTTGATGACGGGCGGGTTCAGTCCGAGGGTATTTTGCCGGATGATCATCTGCTCATCCGCCTTACTGGGGTATTCCACAATCACTTTCAGCATAAAGCGGTCTACCTGAGCTTCCGGTAAGGGATAAGTGCCTTCCTGCTCAATGGGATTCTGCGTGGCCAGCACCAGGAAGGGCTCCTCCAGCTTATAGGTCGTTTCGCTGATGGTTACCTGGCGTTCCTGCATGGCTTCGAGCAATGCACTTTGCACTTTGGCAGGGGCCCTGTTGATTTCATCGGCCAGGATAAAATTGGCAAAGATGGGGCCCTTGCGCACCATAAACTCGTTTTTCGCCTGGTTGTAGATCATTGTTCCGATTACATCGGCAGGAAGCAGATCGGGGGTAAACTGTATCCGGCTGAAATTGGCCCTGATACTCTGTGCCAGGGATTTAATGGCAAGGGTTTTTGCCAGGCCGGGTACCCCCTCCAGCAGCACATGCCCGTTACTGAGCAGGCCAATCAGCAGCCGTTCCAGCATGCCCTGCTGGCCCACAATCACCTTGCCCAGCTCTTCATTGATACGGCTTACAAAACCGGCTGCATCATTGATCTTTTCGTTCAATACCCGGATATCGTCGGAAGTCTGAATCATAATCAGGAATTTTTGATGAAGGCCGGCTTCAAGGGCGGCCTGGTTAGTACAGGTTTGCAAAATACGAACTAAGCCCCAACAAATATTTTGCCATCAGGATGAATGGAAAAAATCTTTGTTAAAATGAATTAACTTTAAGGAAACACTTTACCATGATCGATCAGCAACTTATTACCACAGCGAATATGCTCGAGGGGTACCGGATTGTGAAACACCTGGGCATTGTAAGGGGTATCACCGTGCGCAGCCGGAGCCTGCTGGGCAATATCGGCGGCGGTTTCCAGGCGATTTTCGGCGGGAAGCTGAGCATCTATGTGGAGCTCTGCGAGAAAACACGTGAAGAAGCTTACCAGCTGATGTTACAGCATGCGCAGGAAAGGGGCGCAAATGCCATCATCAATATGCGGTATGATGCCAATGAAGTAATGTCGGGGATCAACGAAGTGCTGGCTTATGGAACGGCCGTGGTGGTGGAAAAAATATAACCCGGCTTCCTGTCAGCAGCCCTGTTTCATTTTTCATAAAAACTGTCTCTTATGAAAATACTTTCCCTGCTTCCGCCGGAGGAAATAATGGTGCCCGGCGGTAAGATCAGCCCGGTAGCCATCTGTGGGCATTTCGAAGGGGAAACAGCCGATCCGGACACGTTTATGATCAACCCGGTATTTTTGGATTTCCTGCACGAAACCATCCGCACAAAAGGGCCTGCCCTTCACTCATTGATCCAGGCGGCGGGCGGCCAGCATACGGGCTATCTCTACATTATCGACTTTCGCACTCCCGAAGGGATCATGGGAAATGTTCCTGCGGAAGATATCATCGGTTCATTCAAAGTAGCCGATGGAAAACTGGTGGCAGATGGTTACGCGGCAAACCCCAGTTACAAAGTGTTTACTAAAAACGGGGTTACCCGCCTGCCACCCGGGCTTGATAAAGTTTTCCTCGATGAATTGAGAAAAAGAAATATTACCGGCTGAGGGGTCCTTTATAAACCAAAATGCCTGTCTCCTCCCGGATTATCTGCATGCAGCATTGCCTTGTTGCAATAAGTGGCCAGTTCAAATTCCTGGATATTCATAGAAAGCACAGACAGCCGGGGGAGTAAAGCAGCTAATCTGCTGATCATGGCTTTCGAGAGGGCGGCCCGCTGTTCCACTGTGCGCCCCTCCATAATATACCCAAACAGGTGCAGAAAGTTTTCTTTGCCCGGCGCCAGCTGATAGTGTGTGAAGCTGTTAATCCGCACTTTGATATCATTTTTTGCAAAAAGATCACTTTGTTCCGCCACCTCATACACAAGCTGCATCAGGTCTGCAGGCGTAATTAACTCCAGTACATTTTCGGAACAATCAATAATAAAATGCGGCATTGGCGGCAGGTGGGGGTTAGCAAATCAATGGCCGGATCAGCTCAGGTATTTTCCTACAATCGGTATCCGCCGGCCTACTCCAAAAGCCTTGGGCGAAATGCGGATGATGGGGCAAAACTGGCTGCGCTTATATTCATTTACATTCACCAGTTTCAGTACCCGATCTACCAGTGCCGCTTCAAAGCCCTGTGCCTTTATTTCCTCGGGTCCCTGTCTTCTTTCAATATACTGGTACAATATCTTATCCAGGATACTGTAATCGGGCAGCGAATCGGCATCTTTCTGCCCGGGACGCAACTCGGCGCTGGGTGCTTTATGAATAATATTTTCGGGGATAATAGTTCCCGCCCTGTTGATATAGCGGGCCAGGGCATATACCTGCAGTTTATAGCAATCGCCCAGTACCGCCAGTCCGCCGGCCATATCGCCATAGAGGGTGCCATAACCGGTAGCCAGTTCACTTTTGTTGGAGGTGTTGAGCAGGATATAACCAAACTTATTGGCAATAGCCATCAGCAGGTTACCTCTTGTCCGGCTTTGAATATTTTCTTCTGCAATGCTGAAGGGTAAATCCCCGAAAACAGGTTTCAGTTCCTGCAGAAAACTTTTATAAATATTTTTGATGGGAAGGATATCATACGGATTGCCCAGTGTGTTGCTGAGCGCCACTGCGTCCTCTACCGAATGAGACGTGGAGAATTCCGAAGGCATCAGTACAGCCCGCACATTTTCCTTGCCCAGCGCCTCGCAGGCCAGCACCAGTGTGACAGCGCTGTCGATACCGCCGCTGCTGCCCAGGATTGCTTTGCTGAAACCCATTTTGCTGAAGTAATCGCGGATGCCCATCACAATGGCATCGTGCACCAGGTTGATATGCAGGTTCTCCTCCAGCCCGCCGGGATTGAGTTCCTCATCAGGCAGGCGGTTGGCGGGTTCCAGTACAGGTGCGTCGATCGTCCCGTCGTCATCAATGGTAAACGCCTGCAGGCATTCTTCAAAAACAGGCAACTTGCCCCGCAGGTTGGCGGCCGCATCAAAAACCAGGGAACCGCCGTCGAATACAACTTCGGTTTGACTGCCCACGCTGTTGCAGTAGAATAGCGGCAGTTTGTATTTGCTAACATTGGCCTTGATCGTGGCTTTGCGGTCCTCATCATGTGTATAATCAAACGGTGATGCCGAAAGATTGATCATCATATCCGGCGCCATTGTCATCAGCTGATCCATCGGACAAACGCGGTACATTGGATTATCTCCCAGGTTCCAGATATCCTCGCAAATGGTTACGGCCAGTTTTTTCCCCCTGAACGGAACCAGTTCCCAATGATAAGCGGGTTCAAAATAGCGGTACTCATCAAATACATCATAATTGGGCAGGCAGGTTTTATGGATCACAGCTTTTACCGCCTGTTCATGCAGCAGGTAAGCGGCATTGAAGAGGTCTTTTCCATCCCTTACCGGATTGCGGGCCGGGGCGCCCACCAGCACACCAATGGTACCGGCATGCTCTTTAATCTTGTCGATGGCTGCATAACATTTATCTATAAAATCATTGAACTCCAGGAAATCTTTCGGAAAATAACCGCAAACACTGAGCTCGCTGAAAACAATCAGGTCGCCGCCCTGTGCCTTTGCTGCTTCGATGGCCGAAATGATTTTTTGGGTATTGGCTTCGATATTGCCGATGTGATAATTCTGCTGCGCCAGGAAGATTTTCATATGAAGAAGCCGCTGCGGGTTTAACTTTACGGTTAGGAATTATTCTATTTCTTTGCAAAGTTAACTTTTCAAAAGTATTTCCCATGATGAGAATGACACTGGTGGCCTTCATTGCCGGCACCCTTTTCACTGCCTGCAAAAGCGGCCCTGCTGTTCCTGATGTATCCGGAATAAAAGTGGAGCTGCATGTAGCCCGTTTTGAAAAAGACCTCTTCAGTGCTGATACCACTGATTTTGCAGCCCGGCTCGATAAGTTACAGGCCCGCTATCCTTCTTTCGGCGAAAATTTTCTCACCACCATTCTCAATGCAGATCCCAAATGGCCCGCCGACAGCACGGTGGCTTATGTAAAAGGATTTATGACGGCCTATCGCGGCCTCTACGATAGTTCCGGAATCGTTTTCCGGGATTTTAGCCCCTATAAGCAGGAAATCCGCCAGGCCCTGCAGTTCCTGAAATATTATTTCCCCAACTATAAAGCACCGCATCAGATCATAACCTATATCGGTCCGGTTGACGGCTATGGTGATATTCTTACCGATGATGCGATTATTGTAGGATTGCATCAGCACCTGGGAAAAGATTATTCGCTTTATCAATCAGGATTGGTGCAGGAAACCTATCCGCCCTATATGAGCCGCCGTTTCACGCCGGAATATATCAGCATTAACTGCATGAAGAATATCGTGCTGGATATGTTTCCCGAAAACATGGCGGAGAAACCCCTGGTGCAGCAAATGGTGGAAAAAGGGAAGCGCCTGTTCCTGCTTTCCAAACTGCTGCCTTACAAGGAAGAGTACCTGCTGATTGGTTACACCAAAGAACAACTGAAGGACGTATATGCGCATGAAGCACAGGTATGGAGCCTGTTTACCCAAAACAACCTGCTGCAGAGCATCGATAATAATGCCACCAAAAATTATGTTTCGGAAGGCCCCAAAACCCCTGAGCTTGGGGAGGCGGCACCGGGCAATATCGGCTCTTTTGCCGGCTGGCAGATCGTAAAAAAATACATGGATAAAAACCCGGGCACCACGCTGCTGCAACTGATGGCTAAAGATCCCGAACAGCTTTTCCAGGAATCCAAATACAAGCCCTGATCTTCCTTTGGATGGGGAAGAAGTATTTTCTTCAACTGAATTTCAGGCGTATAGATCCCGGGCTCAGGCCATTGCAGGAACGGGTGGTTTGCGGCCCAGCATCCGCATGGTTCTGAAATGAGAAACCAGGGCGGCCATCATGGTGGGATAGGTATGATACGGCAGTCCGAATTCCTGGCATTTTTGCCGTACGATTTTACTGATGGCCGGATAATGCACATGACTGATCCGTGGAAACAGGTGATGCTCTACCTGGAAGTTCAGGCCGCCCACAAACCAGGAAATGACCCGGTTATCTACTGCAAAATTAGCAGTGGTACGGATCTGGTGCTCGGCCCAGGCCGTTTCAATATGCTTGCTGGTATCCAGGGGTACATGTTCAAACTCAGTATTCTCCACCACATGGGCCAGCTGGAATACCAGGGAAAGAGTAAGACCCATCGTGGCATTCAGCAATGCATAGCCGATGATCCAGGGCACCAGTCCCCAGATTTTTATAGGCAGTGCCACGTACAAAAGCAGGTAGAATATTTTGGTGGCCCAGAAAATCACATGATTCTTCCAGGTCATTTTCCAGGCGGTGGTAGTATAAATTTTGCCGGAAAAATATTTCGTGAAATCCATGATAAAAATCCAGAAGATGGTAGAGAGACAATAGAGGGGCAACAGGTAGATATGCTGTACCCGGTGGGTAGGCACCCATTTCTGGGTTTCGCATTGCCGGATGAAGGGGCTCTTGGCAATATCATCATCCATTCCGTCTACATTGGTATAAGTATGGTGAATAATATTGTGTTTTTGCTTCCAGAAAAAGGAGCTGGCGCCCATAAAATTCAGGCTCAGGCCTAAAAAATCGTTCAGAAGGGGATGGGGTGAGTAGCTTCCATGGTTGGCATCATGCATGACACAAAACCCGATAACGGCCAGGGTAAAACCCATCGCCATGGAAAGCAGGATGGCCAGCCAGCCCGGAATGGCTACAAAGAAAAGCAGCACAAAAATGCCAATAGCGGTAATGGTAAGAATAATTGTTTTGCTGAAAAGCCTCCAGTCGCCGGTTTTTTTAATCCGGTTCTTTTCAAAATACTCGTCCACAGCCGCTTTCAGGCTGAGATAAAATTCATTGTTCTTATTATTAAAGGTTAGTTTTGACATCGGCCGCCAATTTAAAAAATCATTATTAGTGGTATCAACGCGGGGTGACCGGAAGAAACGCTCATGCTTGCGTTTAAAGATACTGTTTTTGGTGAAAAAAACTCAATTCAGTTTAAAGGGGGCATACATTTCAAAAGCAGGAATGGCCACTTCAAAATGGCGCTGGTTGTTTATATTTTCCATGATATAACTGCCATACATTTTGCCCATATCGGTGGTAAGATTACAGCCGCTGATATACTGGTAGGATTCACCGGGATTGATGCGGGGCTGAACACCCACCACTCCTTCGCCTTCCACTTCTTTTCGGCTTCCGTCGCTATCCCGGATATGCCACTTCCGGTGCAGGAGTTTTACGGGAAAATCGTTGTGATTCTGGATGGTGATCCGGTAGGCAAACATATATTCCCCATTCAGCGGGTTGCTGTAGTCGGGTTGATAGAAAGTTTCAACACTTATGCGGATGCCGGCCGAAATACCAGATACCATACTTGGATTATAAATAATGCACCCCTTTCGGGATGGCTGATGTAAAAATACGCAGAAAAGCTGCTTTTATTGTAGATTCGGTGTCAGATTACTGTTAAAATGCCGCAACAAACCCATCATTACAGCAACGGAGAAATCACCATCACCTGGAAACCGCAAACCTGTATCCATTCCGGAATCTGTGCCCGCGGACTCCTGTCGGTTTTTAACCCCGGCCGTCGCCCCTGGATTGATATGAGCCAGGCAGATACCGCCACCATCGTGGAGCAGGTAAAAAAATGTCCCAGCGGAGCGCTCAGTTTACAGGAAAAAGCGGAGGAGGACTAAACCTGTTTAGCAGCACTGTACCCTTTTTTCAGCAGGTATTGCAGCATCTTCCCGCGGTTGTCGCCCTGTATAATTATTTCTCCTTCCTTAACCGAACCACCGGTTCCGCAAAAGGCTTTCAGTTTTTTGCCCAGTTCCTCCAGGTCTTCCTGCTTTCCCACAAACCCCGTAACCAGACTTACAGCTTTGCCGGCCCTGTTCCTGGTATCCAGGCGGATGCGTAACGCCTGTTTTGCCGGCGGCAGCGTTTCCTCTTCAGCGGGTCCTTCCCCGGGCAGCTTATAATCTGGGTCGGTTGAATAAACAAGACCGCCAAAACTGTTGAAACTATTTTTCTTCTTACTCATTTTAAAATCTGTTGTTCCACAAAAATGCAAAAGCCGGTACCGGAGTAAATCGTTGGGAACGATCCCCCTACTCTACAATCGCTTTCAAACTCAGATCAAGGCTCCTGGCCTGGTGAATAACCGCACCGCTCGAAATAAAATCCACCCCTGTGGCGGCATACGCTTCCAGGTTGGTGAGATTGATACCGCCACTGGCTTCGGTTTCGTAACGGCCATTGATCAGGGCGAGGGCTTCCCGGATCGCATCGGGTGTAAAATTATCCAGCATGATCCTGTCTACCTTGCCCACGGCCATTACTTTTTTTACATCCTCCAGTGTACGGGTTTCCACTTCTATTTTTAACCCGGGCTTTTTTTCCTGCACATACGTCCGGGCTTTTTCAATCGCTTGTTCAATGCCTCCGCAGTAATCAATATGGTTGTCTTTCAGCATGATCATATCATACAAACCAAAGCGGTGATTGACCCCGCCCCCGATGCGTACGGCTTCTTTTTCGAGGAGGCGGAAATTGGGCGTGGTTTTGCGGGTATCCAGCAACCGGGTTTTATAGCCTTTCAGTTTTTCGGTATACTGGCGGGTGAGGGTGGCAATGCCACTCATGCGCTGCATACAGTTCAGCACCAGGCGTTCGGCTTGCAGGATCACATGCACCCGGGCAACGGCTTCAAAGGCAATTTCTCCCTTGTGCATCGAATCTCCGTCTTTTTTGAATGCATTAAAACGGGTGTCAGGCTGCAGGTACCGAAAAATTTGTCCGGCCACGGCCATCCCGGCCAGCACACCGTCTTCCTTAATCTTTAAAACGGCTTTCCCATTCGCCTGCGGATCTATGGAAGCGAGGGTGGAATGATCCCCGTCACCGATATCTTCCTGCAGGGCATTCTTTATCAGAAAATCCAGTTGCTGTTCGTAGTTCATGCAACAAAGCTAAGAAAGATGCAAACAAAAAGCCCCGGCAGAGCGGGGCTTTATATGTTCAGCGGAATAATAAAGTTAATTGGCCTCGAAGCGGATCTCCTGCAGCAGCTGCTTATCATCCTTTTGTTTCATAAACACCGTGGTGCGGAAAGAGCCGCCCCTGGTAACCAGCGTGCCGATCACAAACTGGGAACCGCCGTTTTCGCCCTTATGCTTGATCTCAAAACTTTTCACCGTATTGGTGCTGAAAAAATCTTTCAACACCATCTCGGCCTGGCTTTTACTGTAGGCATTGCTTTTATCAGGCATGGTGATCTCCACCGTATTATCAAAATACCGGGCAATGCCCGCCACATTTCCGGAGCGGATCGCATTCACCACATCATCAATTCCCGAAAAAAGGGTGAAGGCAGATAAGCTAATAACAGCAGCAGTCAGTGTAAAAAATTGTTTCATTGGAACTTCATTGATACATGAAAATACGCCAAAAACGTGCCAAGCTATGTTAAATATAGGCCCTAAATCCCGGTTTTGAGCATTCTGACCCCCGTCAGTGCCCGTTAGCCGTAAAACCGTTAGTTTTACACTATGAGTAATAAAGTAATACTGATTATTATGGACGGCTGGGGCCTCGGACAGGTAGAGCGCAGCGATGCCATCCGCCATGCCAAAACCCCTTTTGTAAGCTCTTTATACACAAAATATCCCAATACCACCCTGGTTACCTGCGGCGAAGCGGTGGGCCTGCCCGAGGGGCAGATGGGCAACAGCGAAGTGGGTCATCTGAACCTGGGCGCCGGCCGGGTGGTTTACCAGGAACTGCAACGCATCAATGTGGCCATCCGCGAAGGCAGATTTGCCAGCAACCCGGCCCTGCTGGAGGCCCTGCACCATGCCCGGGATAATAAAAAAACACTGCACCTGATGGGATTGGTAAGTGACGGGGGCGTGCACTCCCATATCAACCATCTTAAAGCGCTTACCAGTATCTGCCAGGCCGGGGGTGTAACAGATGTGCTGATCCATGCCTTTACCGACGGACGGGATACCGACCCGAAAAGCGGACTGGGTTTCCTCTCGGATTTGCAGGAGCACCTGACCGCCACTACCGGCCAGCTGGCAACGGTTACCGGGCGCTATTATGCAATGGACCGTGATAAGCGCTGGGAGCGGGTTAAACTGGCTTACGATGCCCTGGTGCATGGCCAGGGAAAAATGGCGGCCAATATGCTGGAAGCGGTTAAAGAATCGTATGCAGAAGGTGTAACGGATGAATTTATCAAACCCATCATCAATGCACAGCTGCCGGCCCCTTCTATCAAAGAAAATGATGTGGTGATCTGTTTCAATTTCCGCACCGACCGCTGCCGGGAAATCACGCAGGTGCTCACGCAAATGGATATGCCCGATTTCGGGATGAAGACACTGCCCCTGCATTATACCACCATGACACAGTATGATCATACCTACAAAAATGTACACGTTGTTTTTGAAAATGATGATCTGAACAATACCCTGGGCGAAATCCTGCAACAGCAGGGTAAGAAACAAATCCGCATCGCGGAAACGGAAAAATACCCGCATGTTACTTTCTTTTTCAGCGGCGGGCGCGAGCAACCTTTTGAAGGAGAACGGCGCATTATGATTCCCTCGCCCAAGGTTGCCACCTATGATCTGCAGCCCGAAATGAGCGCCTTTGCCGTAACCGATGCCATCCTGCCCGAAATTGAAAGCCGGAGCGCCGATTTTATCTGCCTCAACTATGCCAATGCCGATATGGTGGGGCATACAGGTGTTTGGGAGGCGGTTATCAAAGCCGTGGAAACAGTGGATACCTGTGTAGAACGGGTGGTAACGGCCGCACTCAAAAACGGATATACCGTCTTCCTCACTGCCGATCATGGCAACGCCGATTATGAGATCAATGAGGATGGCAGTCCCAACACGGCCCATACCCTCAACCCGGTGCCTTTTTTCATTATTGATGCCGAATGGCGGGGAACGGTGCAGCCCGGTAAACTGGGCGACCTGGCGCCGTCTATCCTGACTATGATGGGGTTACCCATCCCCGCCGAAATGACGGGTAAGGTACTCTGTTAGGAATGCGTTAAAAGATAAGGCAGCACTATTGCATTTACCAGTGATTTTCAGTAATCTTGGTATTCCAAAACCGCAACACCCCACCATGAAATTTTTTAAAAAGATCCTGCTGGTTTTATTACTGGCCTTTATTGTTATCCAGTTCTTCCGCCCGGCTAAAAATATTGCTGCCGGACCGGAAGCCTATGCCAAAGATATTTCCACCATTCATGCCGTACCTGCAGATGTGCAAACCATCCTGAAGAAAGCCTGTAATGATTGCCACAGCAATAACACCGTTTATCCCTGGTATAATAATATCCAGCCGGTAGCCTGGTGGCTGGCCAATCATGTGAAGGAAGGCAAGCGGGAACTGAATTTCTCTGAATTTGCCAATTACTCTCCCCGCCGGCAGTATATCAAACTGGATGAGGTGAATAAACTGGTAAAGAATGGAGAAATGCCCCTCTCTTCCTATACCTGGATTCATAAGGATGCGAAGCTTACCGATGCCGAAAAACTGACCATTGCCAACTGGGTAACCACGATCCGCGACAGCATGGCAGCCATTTATCCCAAGGACAGCCTGGAAAGACGAAGGCCTGCGGCACCCAAACAAGAATAATTTTATTCCATAATATTGATTATCTTATTATTAAATAATCAATATTATTAAAATACAAAAATCCAGTCTCCCCAAAAACCTCCTTGGTGTTGCTTGCCTGCCCGCCGGCCTATTTTATGAGCGGTGCAGCAGATGAATTTGCGAAATTGTCTAACTTTAATGGGTAAACAAACCGATGTATGACTGAAGAGCTGATGATAGCCGGATGTCTGCGAAATAATGGCGCAGCGCAGGAAGCCCTGTATCAGCGTTTCAGCCCCCGCATGCTGGGGGTGTGTTATCGTTTTGCCAAGAACCGGGAAGACGCAGAAGACATGCTGCAGGAAGGTTTCATCAAAGTGTTTACCCAAATGCACCAGTATCGCAGCGAAGGCGCCCTGGAAGGATGGATCAGGAGGATCATCGTTCATACCTGTATCAACATCCTCAAAAAGAATAAAAAATTCAGCGACAGCGTGGATATTATCCATGCCAACAGCATACAGATCAAGGAAGACCAGATCCCCTCCATCATGCAGGCCAAACAGGTAGTGGAATGTATCCGCCTGTTACCGATTGGCTACCGTACCGTACTGAATCTCTATGCCATAGAAGGCTTTTCTCATAAAGAGATTGCAGCCATCCTGGATATAGAGGAAAGTACCAGCCGCAGCCAGTATACCCGTGCCAAAGCCATGCTGGAAGATATCCTGATCCGGAAAAAAATTATTCAGAAGCCGAGAGAAAGGTCGGGATTCCTGGCCGCACTTTCTTCCCGGTAGCGAAGATCCAATAATTGAAACGCCCTTAACTAAACGCTTTTTGTGAAAGATGGAAAGAAATTTTTACAGCGATGAAATGGAGGCCTTTCTGAAAGAACGGTCAGATGAATTCAGGATGTATCCATCCAAACGGGTTTGGCATAGCATCTACAATGATCTCCACCCCAGCCGCAAATGGCCTTCAATGGCAATGAGCATGACACTGGTGGTGCTGTTATTGCTGATTGGCTACCTGAACACCGGTGATAATGCCATGAAAAATATGTCGCCCCAGATTATTTCAGAACGGGTGGCTGCTCCAGCTAATCCTCATTCTGCACATAATGGCCGTTCTTCCGTTTCTGTACTGAGTAACACCGAAAGCGATTACAGCACCGGCTATGATGGCAATAATGCAGCCGCTTCGCTGAATACCGCTTCCTATAATGATGAAATAACCACAACCGGTGATCCTACTTCCGCTCCTGCAGAAAGCATAACTGAAACCCCGCAGAATCCTGCTGCGGTTCTTACTGTTGGCACACCCGAAGATTATACAGCAGCCGCTTCTTCAGCTGCCGCCACCGGCACGAATCCCCTACCCGGCAGCGCCGCCAAAAATAAAAATGTGGTGGAAGAGATGGACGCTTATATTAACAGCAATCAATTACTTGCCGATGTTGCCCAGCGCAACAATAAAGGCAAATCAAAATTAGCGGGTGATAAATCACAAAAGACCTCGCAGGAAAATAATGCCAGGAGTCTTACTGCAAATGATGAATTGAACAATACGGATCCTGGTACAGCCGGCAACAACAGCAACCAGGACCTTCGCAAGAACAGTACCAGCAGTCAGGAGCTGAATGCAAAGACCAGCGCCGCTACGGATAAAGCCAATACCAAAAACACGGTTAGTACGGATAACGATCCCAGGCCCTGGATGGAAGATTATGCCCTGCATAACAAACCCGCCAAACGAAACTGGAAAGACTATGTGAATACAGAATTCTATTTCACTCCCTCCGTAGGTTACCGCAATCTCCAAAACAACGCTTACCCCGCTTCGGCAGCTTCATCGGGATTTTCCAATGCCGGCAACCCGGCCAACGGAGATGTGAACAATGCGGTTAGTCATAAACCCGCCCTCAATCTCGAAGCCGGGGTGGCCTTTGCCTATGCCGCCACCAAATGGTTAAAGGTAAAAGCCGGTGTGCAGTTTAATTACAGCAGCTATGGTATTGATGCAGATAAAACCATCCATCCCACGCTTACCAACCTGCGCCTGAACGGCGATGATGGTCATTCTTACCTGAGCCCCCGCACATCTGCGGTATCCAATGTCTCCAGCAGTAAACCGGTGCTGATTCATAATACTACCTTCCAGGTATCCGTACCGGTGGGACTTTCCGTAAAACTGGCCGGTTTCAACAAACTGCAGTGGTACCTGGGCGGAACCATCCAGCCTTCTTACGTACTGGGCGGCAAAGCCAATCTTATTTCATCGGATTACCAGAATTATATCTCTGATGCCTCCCTGTTGCGGAAATGGAACGTGCATTATGGCGTGGAAACCTATGTGATGTACAAATGGGCCGGCTACACCATTCAACTGGGGCCGCAATACCGTTACCAGTTATTGTCTACGTACAGCAAAAAATACTCGATCAGGGAGAATATGTATAACGCCGGAATAAAATTCGGGGTGATCAGGAATTTTTAAGAAATTTTAACCGGGAATTCCGGAAACGCAACAATCGCATCCCGGTTGTTGCGTTTTTTATATCCGGTACAGCTGGTGCAAAACTGCCGCCGTTCAATCCGTATCTGCCCGTTTTGCCCGGCAGCTGCTTTTTGTTTTCCCATTGCTAAGATTTAATTTTGAAAGATGAAGTTTTTATGGTCCTCCCTCACCTGTTTTTTGCTGCTGGCAGCCTGTTCGCAATCGGATGAACATCCGGTACCGGCGCTCAGTAAGCAGGAAAAAGATTCCATTGCCCGGGCGATGGCATCGCAACGTTTCTTTCCCGTTACCAATTTCCTCAAGGGGCAGCTGATCGACCTGGCGCAGAAAGGGGTTACGCCGCTGAAATACAATACCGTTGGTGAACACACGGATTCGGTATGGCTTACAAATGAAGAATTGCCGTTGCTGCTGGCTCCTTTTTTTGAACCCGTAATCGACTCCACCAACCTGATTTCGTTGTTTGCCGAAAAGAAATTCATGGATCAGACACTGAACGCGGTTACCTTCAGCTATGAGCCAGCCGGGCCCATGCCCGATTCCCTGCACCTGAGCCGCTGGGATGTATATGTTGACCCCGAAACACAAAAAGTGAAACGGGTATTTATGATCAAACAACCCGATAAAACAACCACCCTGCAACTCACCTGGGTAAGCAACAAGTGGTGTAAAATCACCACCCTCCGCAATAAACCGGATGGCAGTTCGGTTGTTGAAAAGGAAGAAAAAATTTCCTGGGATTATTAAAACGGATGACACAACAAGAATTTTCAGCTATCGCCCCTTCTATTCCGCTGCAACCAGGTATCTATAAATATTTTGATGCCGGCAACCAGTTATTATATGTGGGCAAGGCCAAGCAGCTCCGCAAACGGGTTTCTTCGTATTTCTCCAAAACGCTTACCAATTACAAAACCCATGAGCTGGTAAAGCGCATCCATCACATCGAGTTTACCATCGTTAACAATGAACAGGATGCTTTCCTGCTGGAGAATTCGCTGATCAAAGAATTTCAGCCCAGGTACAATATCAGTTTAAAGGACGGGAAAACCTATCCTTATATCGTTATCAAGAATGAGCCCTTCCCGCGGGTTTTTTTCACCCGGCGAAAAATCGATGATAAATCCCGGTACCTGGGTCCCTATACCTCCGTGGAAAAAGTCAGGGAACTGCTTGATTTTATCCGCCAAACCATTCTTTTGCGCACCTGTAAGCTGAACCTCACCGAATCAAATATCCGCAAAAAGAAATTCAAGGTATGCCTGGAATATCACCTCGGCAACTGTAAAGGCCCCTGCGAAGGTTTACAGAGCGCCGAAAATTATAATGAAGAATTGCAGCAATTGATTAATCTGCTCAAGGGCAATCTCTCGCCCGTGATTCAGCATTTCAAAAAAGAGATGCAGCAATATGCTGCCAATCTCGAATTTGAAAAAGCGGCACAGATCAAAAAGAAGCTGGATCACCTGTATACCTACCAGGCAAAATCCGCGGTGGTGAATACCCGTATCGGCACTGTGGATATTTTTTCGATACTGGAAGAAGGCAATACCGCCTATGTAAATTACCTCGCCGTGAATGCCGGAACCGTGGTACATACCAAAACCATCATGGTGGAGAAACAGCTGGAAGAAACGGCCGCCGAAATCCTTTCATTTGCAGCCGCCCAGCTGCGCAGCAGTTTCGGCAGCACGGCGGCTGAAATCATTGTTCCCTTTCCCATCGAATTTCCCGAAGCCGGCACCAGTATAACCGTACCCAAAACTGGTGATAAAAAAACACTGCTGGCACTCTCCGAGAAAAATGTGAACTATTTCCGCGACGAGTTACGCAAAAAGAAGATGCTGAGACTGGAGGATAAAACCGCGGCCGAAAAAAAAGCCGTGCTGCAACAACTGCAGGAAGACCTCCATTTGCCCCTGCTGCCGGTACACATCGAATGTTTTGACAACTCGAATTTCCAGGGCAGTTACCCGGTATCGGCCGTAGTTTGTTTTAAAAACGGCGAACCGAACAAGGCGGATTACCGGCGTTATAATGTAAAGACGGTGGAAGGCATCAATGATTTCGCCACGATGAAAGAAGCCGTTTACCGCCGTTACCGCCGCCTGCTCGAAGAAAAGCAGCCCCTTCCCCAGCTCATCATCATAGACGGTGGTAAAGGGCAGCTGAGTGCTGCCATGCAATCTGTGGCGGCCCTGCACCTGCCGCCTACGACCACGGTGGTGGGACTGGCCAAAAATGAGGAAGAAATATTTTTTCCCGGCGATCAGGAATCTATTCGCCTGCCCTGGCACAGCGAGAGCCTTAAACTGGTGCGCCGGATCCGGGATGAAGTGCATAATCATGGCATCAATTACCACCGGAATCTCCGCAGCAAAGGCACATTCCGGAATGAACTGGAGCAGGTAAAGGGTATCGGAAAAGCAACCGCCACCCAGTTACTCAAAGCGTTTAAATCCGTAAAAAATATGAGGGAGAAAAATGAAGCAGAACTGGCAGCAGTGGTGGGTAAGGCCAAGGCGGCATTACTGCTGCAGTATTTCAAATCATCCAACTAAAAAGGGGCTGGATGGAAATCCTGCCCCGTTTAAAATCCAATATCCTATGAAAAACCGCGGCGAAGGTAACTAATACTCCTCTCTTCTGCAATACTCCAAACAGGTAATTACTCAATAGCATAAAAAAGGCCCCGACATTGCCGGGGCCCTTTTATTTGAGATGAATAGGTTTGCTTAGTAACTCCAAAGATCCTGTTCGTAGTTGAATATCTTTTCTTTGATATTCTCCCCTTCGAGCAGTTGGAGGATGGTGTTGTCTTTGAATCCGGGAATCTGATCGATAAAACGGTTATACGGGTTATCGATGGTGCTCTTAACGATACGGCCATAGAACATACGGCCCTCAAAGAGTTCTTCCCAGCTCATACGGGCGCCAAAGTTTTTGCCATTGTACACTTCGTAGCGGGCAAAAATGGGACGCATATCCGGGTAATACACCCAGAAGAGCTCAGATTCACCCACAAACTGATTGGTTTGCGCAGTGTATACATTCACCACGGGGGCGATGCCTAATATGCGCCAGAACAGGCGTGAGCTTTCCTTATCAAATACCACTTCTTCTTTCAGGTGGAATTTGTAGAAAGAGTCGAGCACGATATCGCGGTGGGTGGTATCATATCTTACAACATTACCCAGGGAGTCCATTACCGGTACGATAATCGCTTCACCGGCAATTTTCTTAACGATATCGCTCTGGCTCATGGGGGTGGTGAAACGGTCATCGATCGGATCGAATACCGTTACGGCACTATCCTTTATCGCTTTAAAGAGTATAGATATGAACCGCTGGTTGCCGTTATTTTCATCAGCCGCATAGCGGAACGGCAGGTTCAGCTTTTCGCGTGTGTCTATCTCCCGCCAGATCTTATGCCGGTACATGGCATCATCGGCCCGGAGATTTTCATACGGCAGCGGGGTCCTGTCGCGTAATGCAGAGGTTTCTACCGCTTCATCCGGACGCAGTGATTTGCGCACGGGTTTGATGGGTAAGGTATCATTGGCCGGCGGAGGCGGGGGCGGCGTGGGCGTTACAGTAGCCACTGAATCGGCCTTCGCTTCGGTAGGCGTGATCTGTGTCTTGGTTTTACCCTTTGCCGTTTTGCGGGTGGTTGTCCGCTTCGTGGCAGAGCGGGTGGTTGTTTTACCCTTGCCCTTTTTCTGGGCAACCGCCACATTGGTAAAGATACCAAGGCACATAGCCAGCAATAAATATTTTACAAACCTCTTTTTCATATCATGTACTTTTTAAACTGCGTTGCTTAGAATAACGAGAATCCGGGAGGGTTCTGGATGGTACGTGTTTGTCCATCGGGGCCCACTACCCTGATATTATCAAATGTAACGGTTGAACCCGGTACCAGCGCATCCATGTATGCTTTGGCCGGAGCCAGGCTACCGCTGGAGATAGAAACCTGTTTTACGTTCCTGTCGCCGGGGTTGTTAAAGTAAATAGTAGCACCGGTTACACTGAAGTGTGCTTCAAAATCAAAGTTTTCCAGTACGGCACTCACATATTGCTGTGCACGGAAGGCCGCTGCCTGCATACGTCCACCGCCGCTGGCACCCACTTTGATGATGGGATCCGGGATCCGTTTAACACGGAATTTGAAAGTATTGCTTTTGCCTTCCGCTGCAACAGTGATGGTGGCTTCTGTACCGCCGCTTACTGTTACAATCCTGTTGCCTCCTGAGCCGGAAAGGGTACCACCCGTCATTGATACGGTTGTTTTATCCCAGCCTGAACCGGAAGAAATGGTTACCGGGTTGGGTACGCCGATATAGAATACATTCATTTTATCCAGCATTACGGCAGAACCGCTGGGAATACCTACGGTGTATTCAATATCTTTTTCGAGGTGATCCTGTGTACCGTCGGGTTTGGTATAAGAAATCGAAACGTGTACTTTCTGGTTACCGGTTCCGGATACATTGAATTTCTTTTCAGCCACCCCATTTGCGTTCAGGGCAGTGGGGGTTCCACCGATGCTGATAACGGGTTTAGACTGATCATTGAACGCACCCACACCTGCTGTAACGGTCAGTTCCTGGCCGGGCATCAGGTAGGTGGAGCTTCCTGCAGCGATGGGTTCAAATTTGTTGAAGATGATTTTCACCTGACCGATCTGTTCCAGGCAGAATGTGCTGATCTGGTTTTCGGCATTCTTCACGTTGTTCTGGAATTTACTCAGCATCGTGAGGGCGGCCACTGTCGGTGTCATATGGAAATAAGCACTGGTGAAATCTTTCTTTTTGCCTTCCTGTCCCACAGGCGGGGTAAGGTCAACCGGGAAAGTGGCTTCGAAACGCTTGCGTACTTCCGGATCAATATTCAGCATTGCTTCTTTGAATGCTTTCAGCTTGTTTTCCAGTTCAACACCTTTTCCTTTATTTTCAAAAAGACGGGTAGAAGCATCCAGGTTATCTTCTTTGAAGTCTTCCGTTCCGTCGGCCTTGATAACCAGGTTGGCTTCTTTTTTAAGGTCCTGCTTCAGCTGGTTGATATAAGCATCCATTTCATCGGCCAGTTTTTTTGCTTCCTGGGCCTTGGGTTCCCATACCTGGGCCTTGTCTTTTACTTTATCATCAGCGAGTTTTTCTTTCAGCGCTTCATAGATATTGACGTTTGACTTGCTGATATTGGCAGTTGAGTTCTGTAAACTCTTATCCACCGTTTTGAAAGCCGTCAAAATCTCAGCTGATACGTTAAGCGCCAGAATCGCCGTCAACACCAGGTACATGATGTTGATCATCTTCTGTCGGGGCTCTTTAGGTAAAGCCATAATATTTTGTGTTTACGATTGTTAAGATTTAATTAGAGTTCGTTCATGCAATTGCCTTCCGCCGGCCGGTATAAAAGGGCTGTGCGGGAAACGCCGGGTGCTTAAGCGCGGCCCTGCATGGCATTCAGCATGTTACCATAGATTGAGTTCAGGCGGCTGAGGTTATTAGCCAGTACACTGATCTGGTCTTTGGCTTTACCGGCATCTTCCACGGTGCTCATCATGGTCTGGCTGGCTTCTGCCAGTTTACCATAGAAAGTATTGAGCGATTTCAGGTGGTTGTTGCTTTCTTTCAGTTCCAGTTCGTAGATCGTGTTCAGAGAACCCAGGTTTTTGGTAAGAACCTGTACCTGTTCGTGGAAACCTTTGGCACTTTCAGCAGCATTGTTGAAAGAGCCCATCGTAGCGGCACTGCTGGCGAAAGCAGTTGACATATTTGACAGAGAAGCGGTGGCTTCTTTTGTTTTAGCGCTAAAATCACCGGTTGATTTAACCACATCGCCGATTTCGGCCATGTTACCAACCGTGCTGTGCAGCTTTTGGAAACCTTCACCCAGTTTTTTCAGGTTAGTGGGGTTGATATCGGCCTGCTGGAGCATTTTATCCATTGATTGCAGGGAGCTGTTTTCAGCTACTGCAGGTTCAGCCACTTCGTCTTCTTCATGGCGCTTGGGTTTAATCCACTCTATCAGCGCATAAACCAGGAAGATCGCGGTTTCTGTCCACATACCCACGGTAAGCATGGTATCAGCGAAAGGCTTGTGCGTAAGTTTCGCCCATGCAGCAAAGATGATTACAGCAGCACCGGCACTTACCAATACATCAATAAGAGTTAAAAAGGTTCTTTTGTTGTGAGCCATGGTTTAAAAAATTTAAAGTTTTAACTGGGGGTTATTTTTAAGTTTGATTACACAAAAGTTTAGTTGTACCTGTAACAGCAATCACAGGCATCCAGCATCAGCATTATAGTTTCGGTAACGGGATACTATCACTTCTTCTTGGGTGCCGGCGGTAAGTCAATTACACAGCGGAAGCCGATATAAGACTTGGCTGTATCCTGGTATTCGTAGCACCGGGTACCGGTTCTCAGGAAATACCCAACATCTTTCCAGCTACCACCACGAATCACCTTACGCTTATCGCGGGGCTTATCCGATTCTTTGGCATTGTACCGGATATCCGGGTTCAGGTCGTGCTGGAAAGTATACGCACCTTCATAGTATAAGGAAGAGGTCCATTCGGCAACATTACCCGCCATATTGTACAGTCCGAAATCATTCGGCCAGTAGGCGTCAGCCCTTACAGTGTAAAAACCACCATCTTCGGGATAGTTACCACGGCCGGGTTTAAAATTGGCCAGCAGGCAACCTTTTTTGTTACGGAGATAGTAGCCACCCCAGGGATAATCGGCCTGAGAACGGCCGCCACGGGCAGCATATTCCCACTGGGCTTCGGTGGGCAGGCGGAAATCAGATTCTGCGCTCCTTTTCTTGGATTCAAGGTAGCTGTTCAGGTACTGGGTCCTCCATTCGCAGAAGGCAGTAGCCTGCTTCCAGTTCACACCCACCACCGGGTAGTTTCCGAATGCGGGGTGACTGAAATACTTTTTAGCCATGGGCTCGTTGTAAGAATAGGAGAAATCCCTTACCCAGCAAAGAGTGTCAGGATATACGGGGATGCTCTGCTTGATGATGAACTTAGAGCGGGCAACCGTAGCGTCGCGGTTTTGAGCCGCAGCTTTGTAATCAAAAACCTCCGATGCATAAACGATTTTGGTGGCATCCAGCTCTTTTTTACCAAAAATCCTGTTATCGGGCGTAACAATCATCGCATCGATTTTTTCCAGGGTGGCTTTATCGCCCCATTTGATGGTTTTGGCTTTCTTCCAGTCAACATATTCATTGCCGTCTGCGCCTTGTTTTACATACCCCATCAATTTGGCAGCAATTGAATCACGAACCCAGTTGGTGAACTGGCGGTATTCGTTATTGGTGATCTCGGTGGCATCCATCCAGAAACCACTGATCGAAACCTGTTTGTTACGTGATGTATAGGCATAACTCACATCCTCATCACTTGCACCCATGTGGAAGGTTCCGGGCGGAATGTACACCATACCCGGGGGCTTGGGTAAACTCCACTTAGCTCCGGGAGCCACTCCATGGAGCTGACCGTCATTGGGAAGGCCGGCAGATTTTTTACCAGATGATTTACAGCTGGTAGACAGAGAAATGATAGCTACTGAGGCTATCGACCATAATAACCTATTCATCATTTTAATAAACTTTGAGGGTATGAGGCAAATGTAATGATTATTTTGAATTATCATCATTTTCAGATTCACGCCACCAAGAATTTTTTCAACAAGACCGGGTGCAACAGGACTAAACGAACGAAATTGCCAAATATTGTGCTGTGGCTGCATTACCGGCTTCTTAGTATAGGCACTTCTTCTAATGTTTTCACAGGTGCTGCACAGGTGTAATTCTCACAGCGATACACAAGCGGTTCTTCCCCAAAAATCTTGCCGGAAAGCAGGGGAAAAACATCCGCTGCTGCCGAGCATTGCAATACACGGTTGGGCATATAGCGGCGCAGCAAACCATCCCGCAGGTGCTCAAAATTATTGCCGGTAATCACCAGTTCCTGCATGCCCCAGGCCTGGTTCAACAGGCATTGTCCCCACAGCGAAAACGAGGTGGGATATTTCAGCGCCAGGTCCTGAACCCCTTTCATCATATCGGCTGAAATTCGCTTCCATTCTGCATTATCCGTGATCACAGCCAGGTAATGAAGTTGTTGCAGCAACAAACTGTTTCCGGAGGCAGTGGCGCCATCGTACATTTCTTTTTTGCGCACAATACAGTCGTCCTGCTCCCGGGCCGTAAAGAAAAAATACCCGTTAACCGGATCCCGGAAATGGTCCAGCACATGATTGCAAAAAGCAAGCGCCTGCTCCAAAAATATTTTTTGCGAGCTGCACTCAAATAAGCCGATGGCTGCCTGAATGAGGGCAGCATAATCATCCAGGAATGCCGGAAATCTGGCTTTCCCTGCTTTGAAACTATGCTGCATAAAGCATTCATTTTCCGCTGCCCGGAAATTCTTTAAAATTATGTTAAAAGTGCTGATGGCCAGCTCCAGGTAGCGCTTATCAGAGAGGGCAGCCGCCGCCCTGCAAAGGCCGGTTATCAGCAGCGCATTCCAGCCCAGTAATTTCTTATCGTCCAAACCTGGTCGCACACGTAAATTTCTTGCCGCCAGCAGCCGCTCCAGGCAGCTGTCCCTCCTGGCCGCCAGTGCAACCGGATCCTGCCCCAGTTGCTGCGCCATCAGGGCCAGCGGTACTGGCTGGTGCAGGATGTTTTTCCCCTCCCAGTTGCCTTCCTGTGTTACCCCGAAACAGGCTGCAAAATCAGCCGCATCCCCGCCCAGCAGGGAGTTAATCTCTTCCAGTGACCATACGTAGTATTTACCCTCTACCCCCTCACTATCGGCATCCAGCGCTGCACAAAAGCCTTCTTCCGGATGGTAGCATTCCCGCTGTAAAAAGCCGATCGTTTGGCGGATGGCGTTTTCGTAACGGAGCGATTGGGTAAGCTGAAAGGCTTCACTGAGCACCAGCAGCAGGTGGGCATTATCGTAAAGCATTTTTTCAAAATGAGGTACCAGCCATTCATTATCCGTGCTGTAGCGGGCCAATCCACCCCCCACCTGATCATAAATACCCCCCTCCAGCATCTTATCCAGGGATAGCAAGGCCTGCTCCCGGGCGGTCGTTTCCCCGGTGAAATAATAATAATGCAGCAGCCACTGAATGGTGAAAAACTGGGGGAACTTGGGAGCATGACCAAACCCGCCCAGTTCCTTATCGGCCGAGCGCATAATAGTGGCAAACGCCTGGTGCGCCTGTTCCGGGCCAAAGAGGGCACCGGCAGCTGCGCCCGGACCGGCTTTTGGCAGCAGCGTTTGTTGCAGGTGACGGGTTAATTGTTCGGCCTGATCCTGTATCTCATGGTTTCTCTCGAGCCAGGCCTGTTTGATGGCAAAAAGTACTTCTTTCCACGACTGCCGCCCGTGGGCCCGCACGGGGGGAAAATAAGTGCCCCCGTAAAAGGGTTTGGCATCCGGTGTAAGAAATACATTCAGCGGCCAGCCCCCGCTGCCCGTCATGGCCTGCACGGCATCCATGTAGATATGATCCAGATCGGGGCGCTCCTCCCGGTCGATCTTGATATTGATAAAATGGGCATTCATGACAGCGGCCACCGCTTCATCCTCAAAACTTTCCCTTTCCATTACATGGCACCAGTGACAGGCCGAGTAGCCAATACTTACCAGTATAACTTTATTTTCTTCGCGGGCCCTTTGCAGCGCCTCCGGACCCCAGGGATACCAATCCACGGGGTTATGCGCATGCTGTAACAGGTAAGGACTGGTTTCGTAGAGAAGCCGGTTACTGAAAGAAGCTGTAGCCATAAGGAATTTAATGAGAGTTCAAAAATATCGCTTTTGGAGGCAGGCCGGTTGCGTGTAAAAAAATAAAGCATCCGCTGAAAGCGAATGCTTTATCACAAGCAGTTAGTTTGTCTGGTTTATTTCTTCTTAAGGGAAGACAGGTATAATTCAAGGGCGCTTACCATGCTGGGCGCATTGGGTTGCGGGGCTTTGATATCCAGCACCAGCCCGGCATCCTCGGCTGCCTTGAAAGTATTGGCGCCAAAGGCACCGATCTTGGTTCCGTTTTGTTTGAACTTGGGCATGTTTTCCATCAGGCTCTTTACACCGCCGGGCGTAAAGAAACAGATGACATCGTAATTACGTTCCATCACGGTTGTGATATCATTACTGATGATTTTGTACAACACCGGCGTGGCATATTCACAGTTATTGGCTTTCAGCCAGTTGGTGATTTCACTATCGAAGGATTCGGAGCAGGGATAGAGGAATTTCTCGTTGTCCTTATGCTTATTGATGACGTCAAAAAGGCTCTTATTGGTACCGTCGGCCCCATAAAATACCTTGCGTTTGCGGTAGAGAATGAATTTCTGCAGGTAGAGGGCCACCGCTTCGGTGATACAGAAGTACTTGGTATCCTGCGAAACCGTCACTTTCATCTCCTCACAGATCCTGAAAAAATGGTCGATCGCATTGCGGCTGGTGAAAATAACAGCCGAATAATTAACAATATCTATCTTCTGCCGGCGGAAATCCTTGGCAGGAATTGCTTCAACGATGATAAAGGGATGAAAATCCAGGTTTACGCCAAATTTCCTGGCTAAATCGAAATAGGGTGATTTCTCGCCTTCGGGTTTGGGTTGGGTAATAAGAATACGCTTGACTGCTTTGGCCGTGTGTTCGGCCTGTTTTGCCCCGTTTTTAACCATACTAGTCTCTGAAATGGTAGTGCAAAATTACAGATTTTTACTAAACAAAATCATCAGGCCCTTGTAAATCAGCAAAAGGGGCAACAGTTCCACCCCGGCGAGGTAAAGAAAGAAGTGGAACCTACTGATTTTCAATTGATTCTGAATATTTCCGTAAGAACGTAAAAAACGCAGCAATAACATAAATACGATTATCAGGATGGAAGCCACCACCACGCCATTTACCAGCTGCACATCGGAAAATGCGATTAAAATCACCACCGGGATCAGGATAATGCCAATTATCTTATTGATTAAGAATACTATAAATATATAATTATTTATTTCTTCTTTGTAGCCGGTTAGCCAGGCTGTGAATTTAAGGCCTATGAACTTCACCAGGTAAACCAGGGCAATAGCCCCGATACAAAGCAGTGCCTGCAGCCAGGTATTATTGGCCGGCACCCAGCCAAAATAGATCAGCAGGGAGTACACATAGAAGCCCCCGGTTATCACAAAAAAGATGTTGAAAAGCAGGGAGGGCAGGCGGGCCTGGAGCAACTGGTCGGTAAGCTGGCTTTGCCGGAGTGAGGTATTGAAAAAAACCTGGAAAAGCGTCGCAAAATAGCGGGCGAAAAAATACCTGAAAAATGCCAGCACCAGCACCAGCGCCGTGAGAGTATAGAAAATGAATTCCTTCCCCTGCCGCTTTTTAAGTGTTACCACCCGTGAAACGGGGGGAGCGGTGCTGTTGATGAAAATGCTTTTCTTTAAAAAAGGGTCAGGCGAAAATTTTTGAGGTACCACCGAATCGGCGGCTTTTGCAGGAGCCCCGGTACTGTCTTTCACCAGCTGCAGGGAATCCGGCGGAAGTGCTGAAACGGAAACAGGCAGGCCGTAAAGCAGCAGGAACCATAATAATACCCGTTTCAACACCGATTGATTTTCTTGCAAAAGTAAAAGCTGCAGCGCAGATTATTAAAAGTAATTAACGTACCCGAAATGAATTTTTGATCCTTCCCGTAAACTGAATTTCACATCATCGCGTTTGCCGGCGGCATAACTGATATTGAGCAAACCGAATTTGGTTTCAAATGCAAGGCCCAGTCCGCCGCTGATAAAGGTATTATTCAGGTTAACCGATTGGTATTTATCTTTCACCCAGCCACCATCTGCAAAAACAAAAAGAAAAGAATTGAGCTGCAGGCGGTAGCGGTATTCGGCCGAAAGCACCGCATACTGTGTGGCATAGATACTTTCTTCATCAAAGCCCCTTAACAGCTTATAGCCGCCGATCTGGAATAATTCATTGCGGAAAATATCCGGGCTGTTATAGAAGCCCCCGCTCAGACTGGTTTTGACAGCCCCCTGTTTGCCAACCGGAAAATAATGCGCTGCCGACAGTTTTATACGGAACTGGTAAGAGCGGGCCTTCACCGAATCGTAGAGACTGGCATAATTAAATGAGGGATCTTTGATCCCGGTGATATCGCTGTTCTTCTTGATATTCTTGATGCCCGCCGATACAGTAAGACGGCATTCATTGCCCCGGCGGGGATTGAGTTTATAGTCGGTGTTGTTCAACTCATAATCCAGTCCGGCGCTGATGGTGCTCACATCAATATTGACCGGCAGTTTTTTGGTGGCAATCACCAGGTTGGTATCCACGGCGCCACCCAGCAAAAAATTATTCTGCCACTGGAAGAAAACCTTGCCCGATTGAATGTTCGAGAGCAGGTATTGCAGTCCCAGCAAGGCGTTTACCTGTAAAAAACTGGAATCTTTCTTAAACAGGTCGAACAGAAAATCGACCCCGAAATTGGAATTAAAAATATAGGGCTGCTGGTAGCCCAGGTTGAGCCGGGGCGATTTGGTTTGCAGCTGCTGCCATTTCAGGATGATATTCTCTCCATGCCCCAGCATATTTTTCAGGTCCAGGTTCACATCGGCGGTGAGCCGGAGTTTGCCGCCCTGTTCGCTGGCCGGCAGGACCCCCAGTAAAAAATTGAACTGGCTGCTGCGTTTAGGCGCCAGGTATAGTTTCAGCAGCGAGCCGGTACCCAGCAGGATGATATCGGGGGCCTGGATTTCCTGCAGGTAGGGCAGCTGCAGGATTTTTTTACTCACCTGCTCCAGCCTGATACGGCTGTATACCGATCCGCGGGGCAGGCCCAGGTAATGCTCCAGGAAACGTTTCGAAATATGGGCCCGGCCCAGTACAATGAGACTGTCGAGATGGTAAAAGGGCCCCTTCTTCACCTGCAGCCGGGCATTCATCCGGTCATCATCCAGCAGGATACTGTCGAGCATAACGGCCGCAAAGGGATAGCCGTTGTTTTCATAATGGCGTACTATCCTTTCTTCAAGACTTTGCAGTTGCTGCATATCCAGCAGTTTGCCATTGAACTGCCGGGCGCTGAACCCGCTTTCGTCCAGTGCTTTCTTATCAATATTGCCGGGCTGCAGTTTCACCCAGCGGTATTGTTTGCCGAGAAAGAGCCGGATGGTGGTACGGCCCTTTTCTTCCAGGATGGTATCTACCGAAGCCGTGGGATATCCCTTTGCACTGAGCAGCGACGGTAACTTAAAAATATACCCGGAACAACTGGTAATATCACTGAAACTGGTTTGCAACTGGAGGGGCTGCGGGTTAAAGGAATTATCTTTGTCGGCAAATTGTATCAGCAGCTGATGCTGCCCCATCGCCCCGTTGCCCGCAAGCAGGAAGAATAACACCCAAAGCGGTGCCCGGAAAAAAGCATGGTATTGGCGGTGGCGGACTGGCATGGAAAACTGATGTCAATATTAGAGATTAAAAACTAAATCAAGCATTCCCCTGGCCGGTATTTATTTACATATCCCCTTTTGCAAACAGGCCTGCTATTATTGCAATTTTCATTTTTCCACCTCTTTACAGCAACGGGGTAAAATGATGGCTGCGATGGCAAAGGAAATGGCGCTGACTGATTTCCCGGCCCTGCCGGAAACGGGAAAGATCGAAACGGTTTATTTCGGCGGCGGTACTCCCAGTCTTTTACAGGAAGCAGAGCTGGCCCTGCTTTTCGAAGCGCTTCACCGGCGATTCAGCATTCCGGCAGATGCCGAGATCACCCTCGAAGCCAACCCGGATGATATCAGTACGGATGCCCTTGCTTTGTGGCGCCGCCTGGGTATCAACCGGCTCAGTATCGGCATTCAGAGTTTTGAAGAAACCGAACTGCAATGGATGCACCGGGCTCATTCGGCCACACAGGCACTCCAATGCATTATACTGGCACAACAAAACGGTTTTCAGAATTTATCAGCCGATCTTATTTACGGATCTCCCTTGCTTTCCGATACCCGGTGGCAGAAAAATGTGGAGCAGCTGACCGGTTTACAGGTGCCCCATATCTCCTGTTATGCGCTCACCGTAGAACCCCGTACGGCGCTGGATAAGATGATTCTGCAGCATAAAAAAGAAGCCGTGGATCCCGATACGCAGGCCCGCCAGTTTGAACAACTCATGCAATGGATGCAGGCGGCCGGTTACGAACACTACGAGATCAGCAATTTTGCCTTACCGGGCTGGCGCAGCCGGCACAACAGCAGCTACTGGCAGGGAAAAAAATACTTCGGGTTTGGGCCCTCGGCACATTCTTTTGACGGGCAGCGCCGCCGCTGGAACCTGGCCAACAACAGCCTTTATATCCAGTCACTGGAAAATAACCGTATTCCATTTGAAGAAGAAATCCTCTCCCCGGTTCAGCAGCTGAACGAATACCTGATGATTTCGCTGCGTACCCTGGAAGGCATCAGCCTGGATACGATGGAAAAAAAATGGGGGGCCAAAGAGGCGGCTTCCGTAAAGCAACAAGCACAAAAATTTATGAGCGATGGGAAACTGCTCCTGGCGGAAAACCACCTGCGGCTGAGTGCTGCCGGGAAACTTTTTGCCGACGGGATTGCGGCGGAATTATTTTTTTAAATGCGGCTGATGCCGGTGAACGGATTTCACCAGCTCGGCAATGGCCAGAACGGCCACCATCAGGATGAGCGCTCCGGCTCCGATATTACTGAAAGAAAAGGGCATATGCTTATTTCATAAAGCTACACTGTTTTTATTCCAATGTCAACTCAATTTTGTTAAAACCCTCTTTTGCCGGTAATTGTTCCCATAAAATATGATAAACGGTTTCGGCGATGGGCATTTCGGCCCCCACTTTCTGGTTAATGGCATACATACAGCGGCAGGCATTGAAACCTTCGGCCACCATACTCATCTCCAGCTGGGCGGCCTTTACACTGTAGCCCTTACCGATCATGTTGCCAAAAGCCCGGTTACGGCTGTGGAGCGAGTAACAGGTTACCAGCAAATCACCCAGGTACACCGAAGCGGCGTAGTTGGTGGTAGGAGTTTTATACAATGAAGGATGATGGTGATCGATGGTGCCCACCTGGATATTCTGGATACCCACTTTACGCAGGAAACCGGCCATCTCATCGGCGCTGTTGGCGATCAGCACGCTCAGAAAATTATCGCCGTAATCAAGTCCATGAGCGATACCGGCACCCACGGCATAGATATTTTTCAGCACGGCGGCAAACTGTACCCCGTAAATATCATTGTTGAGTATGGTGTTGAGGTAAGAGGTTTTGAAATAAGTGGCTATTTCAGCCGTTGTCTTTTCATCAATACCGGTAAAGGTGAGATAGGATAATTTTTCGGCAGCCACTTCTTCGGCATGACAGGGCCCCAGCACAGCAAAATAATCTTTCAGTGGCAGGCCGAAATGTGCCTGCAGGTAATCGTTGAGGAGGGAGTTGGTTTCGGGGAGAATACCCTTTACCGCGGAGATCACTTTCTTTCCCGAAAAAATATTTTTATCAAGTCCCCGCAGGGCGTCATCGGCATAGGCCGAAGGCACAGCGATGATAATACAATCGGAATTGCGGATTACTTCAGCGGCATCGGTGGTTAAAGACAGTTTTGCAGTATCAAAATAGGCCGTTGAAAGGTATTGCGGATTATGATGGCGGGTGAGTATGTGCTGTATGGCTTGTGCATTGCGGTTCCACCAGTGTATGTGCTGTCCGTTATCCGTAAGAATTTTTGCGATGGCTGTTCCCCAGCTTCCGCTTCCGAGTATTCCGAATTGCATGTTGGTATGGGTTCAGTTGTTTATGTTGTGCGTTGGTAGACTAAAGGTACTGATTTGGGATTTAGGGAGTTGAGAGGCTTCAGGGGGCCCAGGATGGCGGGCTTTACAGGCCCAGTTTCTCAACGGCCAGTTGAGCGGCAACCTGGCTGGCATCTTTTTTATTATATCCTTTGGCTTCGGCAATGAGTTCTCCATCAACAGTGGCGCCGATGGTGAACAGCCTGCGGCCATTTTCAAATTTTTCTTCCAGTGTTTCAAACTCCAGGGCTTTACCGTTTTTATTGGCCCAGCCGTAAAGTTTGTTTTTAATATTGATTTCAATCCCTTCAAGATCGTCGATGAACAGGTAGGGTAATATCACATATTTCTCTACCCATTTTTGGGTGCCGGCATAGCCTTTATCCAGGAAGACGGCGCCAATCAGGGCCTCCAGCGTATTACCGAAGATCTGGGAAACCTTTAGAGAATTGTCGAACTTGTTATAAAAGGTGATTTTTTTGAGCCCCATTTTCAGGGCGATATCATTCAGTTTTTGGCGGTTCACCATCTTGCTGCGCATCTCGGTAAGAAAACCCTCCCCTTTATAGGGATACTTACGGAAAAGATAATGCGCTACAATCGAGCTCAGTACTGCATCTCCCAAAAACTCAAGCCTTTCATTGTTTTCATCAGCGCCTTCGCGTACGCTGCGGTGGCTGAGCGCTGTTTTGTAAAGGGCCATATCGCCCGGGCTGAAGCCAAGGATATTGTTGAGTTGCTTTTTGAACTCCTTGTTTTTGTCGGAACCGCTGAAAAGATTTTTTATAAACTGCAAGACCCTGAATAATGTTTATTCGAAATTAATAATTTTCCTTCATGCGTTATGCATAACGGCAACAGGGGATAATTATTTCGTACGCCGGCCGGCCGGTTTTATTGGTTAAACTTCTTAACGATGATCGAGGCATTGTGCCCGCCAAAACCAAACGTATTGCTCAGGGCAGCGTTGATGGGACGCTGTTGGGCTTTGTTAAAGGTGAAGTTGAGTTTGGGATCCAGTTCGGGATCATCGGTAAAATGGTTGATGGTGGGGGGCACCACGTCTTTGGTAACGGCCATGATGCAGGCCAGGGCCTCCAGTACGCCGGCAGCGCCCAGGCAGTGGCCGGTCATGCTTTTGGTGGAACTGATATTGAGGTGGTAAGCATGCTCCCCGAACACGTTGAGGATCGCCTTGGTTTCGGCGATATCCCCCAGCGGGGTAGACGTACCGTGAACATTGATATAATCAATATCCGAAGGCTGCATACCGGCATCCTTCAGGGCCGCCTGCATTACATTTTTAGCTCCCAACCCTTCGGGATGGGGAGCGGTGATATGATGGGCATCGGCAGTGGCGCCACCACCGGCAATCTCGCAATAGATGCGGGCACCGCGGGCCAGGGCATGTTCCAGGCTTTCGAGTACCAGTACCCCGGCGCCCTCTCCCATTACAAAACCATCCCGGTCCTTATCAAAGGGGCGGCTGGCGGTTTTGGGATCATCATTCCTTTCGCTGAGTGCCTTCATGGCGTTAAAACCACCCACACCGGCCGCACTTACCACGGCCTCGCTGCCGCCGGTAATAATGATATCGGCCTTACCCAGGCGGATATTATCAAAGGCATCAATGATGGCGTTGGTGCTGGAGGCGCAGGCGCTTACCACGGCGAAATTGGGACCGCGGAATCCATGGCGCATGGATATCTGCCCGGCCGCAATATCCAGTATCATTTTCGGAATGAAAAAGGGGTTGAAGCGGGGGGTGCCATCGCCCAGGGCAAAATTGGTCACTTCTTCCTGGAAGGTGATCAGTCCGCCAATGCCGCTGGCAAAGATTACACCCACCCTGTCGGGGTCGGCATTTTCTTTGGTGATACCGGCATCTTTTACCGCTTCATCGCTGGCGATGAGGGCAAACTGGCAATAACGGTCGATTTTACGGGCCTCTTTGCGTTCGAGATAATGGGTGGGGTCGAAATCTTTAACTTCACAGGCAAACCTGGTTTTAAACTTGCTGCAGTCGAACTGTTTAATAAAATCGCAGCCGCTTACACCTGCCTCAAGGTTCTGCCAGAATTCACTTACAGATTTCCCCAATGGCGTAATCGCACCTAAACCGGTAACTACAACTCGCTTTAAAGCCATAAAATTTGCCTGTGATAATTAAAATGGTAATTATTTGGCGTGTTCTTCCAAATAAGTAACAGCCTGACCAACAGTGGTGATGGTTTCAGCCTGTTCATCAGGAATAGAGATGTTGAATTCTTTTTCAAATTCCATGATCAACTCAACGGTATCCAGGCTATCGGCGCCCAGGTCGTTGGTGAAAGAAGCTTCGGGAGTAACTTCGGCTTCATCTACACCTAATTTGTCAACAATGATCTTCTTTACTCTTGTAGCAATGTCTGACATGATAGTAAGATTTAGTTTATAGGTTGCAAAAATATACTTTTTGGGATAATTACAAAGAAATATAAATCAGCCCCAAACCGCCTGTCCAAACCTCTGTTACAGTGGCAAAAGAGCCGGAAAAAGCGGTCATCAGCGGGTCTTTTTCCGCTAACCTCTCAAACCGGGCGAATCGTAATTTTACGGTCGCTATATTCCTGCCAATCCCGCTACAGTAGTTAAACAGAGCGGTTTCAGGGCGTTCGCCCTCTACTCCGGAGAAGTGTCAGGATTTTCAAAAAAAATTGTAATTTGTCAATTAATCAGCTACCCTCACAACTCTTTTCCTCAACAACCGGAACCAAACACATTTTATGGCGCTTAAACAAATCGCTCACGGCAGCAAGGAATATAAGCAGATGGTGGGACTGCGGGATGAGATCCTGCGTAAGCCACTGGGACTGTCTTTTTCGCCGGAGGAGCTGAACCGGGAAAAGGAAGACATCCTGATAGGGGCATTTGACGAGGATAAAATACTGGCCTGCTGCCTCCTTACCCGGGTGGATAATACCACGGTAAAACTGCGTCAGATGGCGGTACAGGGCAACCTGCAGGGTAAGGGTATCGGGGCCTCTATCATGGGGTTTGCCGAGAATATTGCCCGGGATAAGGGTTTTACCAAAATGATGATGCATGCCCGTGATACGGCCATCGGTTTCTACGAAAAATTCGGCTATAAAATCCGCGGCGATGAGTTTATCGAAGTAAATGTGCCCCACCATGTGATGGAGAAGCGGCTTACCTGATCAGGCCCGGATATGCGCCCGGAATACTTTACGGGCCTCATGCTCCATCTCCCCTTCAAAAGCATCCTTGGGAATGATGAAAAAAGAACGGCTGTTGAAATACAGGTGGAAAAAGTACGGACTTTCGAACCAGTCGCTGAATGATTTCCATTCCCAGCTGCGGCCCCCTCTTTCATTTTCGAGGCGGAGGGTCTGATCGGTAAGGATGGCCCGGAAAGAATCCTTAAAAGTGCCGGCCCGGCGGTAGATCATGGCGGGCAGCAGGAACCAGAAGGTAATCATCAGTACAAACCATAATACCGAGCTGAGCAGGAATGCCAGCGGCTGGATATAGCGGGCAAAAAATAATGCGGCGGCTGTAATGGCAAAGACATTCACCAGGATCATCATCACTTTTATTTCCTTCCGGCTGATAAAATGATAACGAAGGGCCTGTATTACTTTGCGTTTTTCGTAACTGAAGAGGCGGGATGTCATGCGGCAAAGATAAGGGGTTGCGGGGGGAATGCTCAGTGTTAAGAGTGTAAAGTTGCGGTTGACAGTCTGCTATTAACACTTTGCAATCTGCCATTGCTACCGGCCATGAACCATTTGCTACTCCACTGTTTCTATACACCTGGCAATTGTCCAGCGCCCGTTTTCCTTCACCAGTTCCACTTTGCCTTTCTGCGGGCCCAGTTCTTTCCAGTGGCTGTCGGTAATATACACGGTGGCTTTATCGCCCTTAATATCAAAGGTCCATTTATTGTCGCGGCGCAGGATGGTCGAGTCAACAATATATTCCGGGTCTTCCTGCCCGCCCACAAAGCGATCATAGTCGAACCCATAGGGCAAATCGCCGGTGGGGTCAGCATCAAATTCTTTCTGGCATTGCTTAAAAAAGGCCTTTTCATTTTTGATAAATGTTTCCCCCAGCCAGCTTACATTTTTACGGATAAAACTAAAATAGCGTTCGGCCTCCTTCCAGTTGATCACATAGGGTGGCTGATCTTTTTTCTTTTTCCCCTTATATAAAGTAAAGGCATCGATTTTACGCCAGTTTACCCGGTACCATTTGTAAAAATCCTCCACTGTTTTTTTGCAGGCGGCTTTTTCCGCAGGGCTTTGTGCCAGGCCGTTGTACCCGGTGGTCAGCGCCAGCAGCAGCAGTATCGTTTTCATTTTTTTATTTCAAATTTCAGGATTTATTGGCTGTACCGCAATACCCGCCAGCGGGTAAAATGCTCCTTTTGGCAATTCATTCCTTTATTTCTGCAACTCACTCCTTTTTGATTGAGCCGGCCACACATTACAACTATTATTGTACTGTTAATCTGCATCAGCATTCACCCAAAAACTATAATCATGAAAAGCGTAAAATTATTTTCGGCAGCGGTACTGAGTCTTTTACTCGTAACTGCCACGGCACAAACAGAAACCCCCAAAGGATATGGCAAAGGAAGCGTGGTATTACCCGATAACAGTGTGGTAAGCGGCTATATTAAAGATAATATCCGCAAAGACGCAGCCGTGGTGCTGCTGGAAAACGGTAAAGAGAAAACCTACGACGGATCGGCCATCAGCAGCGCTGAAATTGACGGCACCAGCTATATATGTATCCGCGGCGATTTCTTCAAAGTACTCTGCCAGGGTGAACTCTGTTTTTTTCAGAAAGCCAGCAATGCTTCTTCCAAACCTACATATTCCGGCAATGAAGTGCTCTTTATCAGCGGTACGGAAGGCAAGCCCGGGGATTATTTTATTTATACCAAAGACCATGAGCTGCAACTGGTTTCCAGGAAGAACCTGGATGCCCTGGCCGCCGGCACCTTCAGCGGATATGCGCCGGCCCAGGAAAAAGTAAAAGCTTGCCGAAACGATCTTTCCCAGGTAAAAGAAGCAGTTGAATTATACAATAAACGCAACGGCTAAGCCGTACGTTTGCCCCTGCCGGCAGGGCCGGGACTAATCCATCCCGCTACCTGCCGGTTTTTTTTATCTTTATACCATGCGGAAAACCCATTGCAAAATCGGCTTCAACGATGCCTGGCTGATGCTCATCACCATACCGGTGCTGAGCTTTATTGTGCCGGTTGTTTTTGCCGGCTGCCGCTTCAACCGCAGCCCTTATTTAACCTGGGAACGTTACTTCATTACCATGGCGGTTACCATTGCGCTCTGGTTTGGCGACCGCCTCATCATGATCTGGAGCCGCACCCGTTACCCGCAGTTTAAAGATGTACGCAAGCGGCTGATGCTGCAATCGGTGAGCATGCTGATGTTTACCCTGCTGGGCAATAACCTGCTGGGTTACCTGTTCGATGATGTGCTCTTCAGCATCCCCGGCCACAGCCATTTTGATACCGATATACTCATTAAGTCCAACTCGGCCGCTATCTTCTGTACCATTATGATAATTGGCATTTATGAAAGCATCTATTTCATGAATGAACTGCGCACTTCGGTGGAAGAAAAAGAAAAGCTGAAAAGAGAAAGTCTTACCGCCCAGCTCAGCGCCCTCAAAACCCAGGTGAACCCGCATTTCTTATTTAATAACCTCAACACCCTCAGCGCCCTGATACCCGATGACCCCGACCAGGCCGTGGAGTTTGTACAGCAGCTCTCCAAAGTATACCGGCATATCCTGGAGGTGCAGGACGAGCAAAGCATCCCCGTAAAAGACGAACTGGATGTGCTGAAAGCCTACGGCTTCCTGCTGAAAACCCGGTTTGGAAAAAATATTGAAATCAATATTGCGGTACCGGAAGAGCGGCTGAAACAGCAGGTGGTGCCGCTGTCGCTGCAGCTGCTGATGGAGAATGCGATTAAACACAATATTGTTTCATCAGAGAAACCCCTGCGGATAAATGTTTTTGCCGAAAACGGGCACATCGTGGTGAGCAATAACCTGCAGGTAAAAAATCAGCAGATCGAATCCACCGGTATCGGTCTTGCTAATATCCGTAACCGGTATAAATTATTAAGCGATAAGGAAGTAATTGTGGCTGAAAGCGGCGAAAGCTTCACTGTATCCATACCATTACTTAACAACTGATATGCGGGTAATCATTATAGAAGATGAAATCCCGGCGGCGAACCGCCTGGGAAAAATGCTGCAGCAGATCAGCAGTGATATTCATATCATCCACCAGCTCGACAGTGTGGCGGGGGCGGTAAAGTGCTTCCGGGACAATCCCGGGGTGGACCTGATATTCATGGATATCCAGCTGGCCGACGGCCTCAGCTTCGATATCTTCCTGGAAACACCTGTGAAAACGCCTGTAATCTTCACCACCGCCTTCGATCAGTATACCCTTAAAGCCTTTAAGGTGAACAGCATTGATTATTTGCTCAAACCCATTGATGAAACGGAATTGCGTAAGGCCGTGGAAAAATACAGGGAACTGTATCCGAACCGCGAACTGGATTTTTCGGGTAAGATGATGAACCTGCTGAAAGATATCAGCGGCACAAAATACAAGGAACGTTTACTGGTGAAACGGGGGCAGCAACTGGGCTATATCAAAACCAGCGCCACCGCCTTTTGCTATGCCGATGGGAAACTTTGCTTCGCCATTGATTTCGATAACCATAAACATTTGCTGGAAAGCACACTGTCGCAACTGGAAGAACAACTGGCTCCCAACCAGTTTTACCGTATCAACCGCCACCTGCTGGTAAATATTGATGCCATCAAAAAAGTGCACAACTGGCTGGGCGGAAGATTAAAACTGGAACTGCAGCCTGCCACCACCGCCGAAACGATCGTGAGCCGCGAGCGGGTACAGGGCTTCAAAGAATGGCTGGGGCAATGATCAGTTGCAGGGGTCACCGGCCACCTTACCGCCGCCATCAGCCGGCATGCCGCCAATCAGGTGCCCCCGCAGGGCCGCATTTACAAAACTCATCCGCCGGTTAGCCGCCCTTCCTTCGGGTGTATCATTCGATTCCACCGGCTTGCTGCTGCCAAAGCCCACTGGCAGCAGTCGCTTGCAATCCACCCCCAGTAATACCAGGTAATTGCAGGCAGTTAAGGCCCTTTGTTCAGAGAGCCGCTGGTTCTTTGCCGCATCGCCCATATTATCGGTATGACATTCCACCCGCAGGGTGCTGATATACGATTTGTCGTCGAGGTATTTTTTTATTATCTGCAGCGCCGCCTCACCATCGCTGGTAAGCGTGGCCGTACCGGTTTTAAAACTGACGGTTTTGCTGATCTTCACTTCATTGCCTTCGAGTTGATAATCCTGTGCCGCGAGGCTCCCGCAAAGGAGGACACTTATACATGCAAAAAGAATTTTCATGTGCTGATTTTAATCAAATATCGGGGTTTTGGTGAGGTGGCGGAATACCTTGCAATGGGTATTTTAGAAAGTCAAAAACAAAAAGCAGCGCCCCTCCCGGGTATAAATTCATCAATGCTGTGACAAATCAATAATTTTAACCTGTTTATGAATGGTCTGGCCAAATATTGCTCAGGGTTTGTTTTGTTCTGTTCAGGACTGGTCGCCTGTAATACGGAAAGGGCGCCCCGCCAGGTGGAGCCTGCTTTTTATTACTGGAAATCGGTATGGCACCTGGATGCTTTTGAAGAGCAGCGGTTGAAAGAACTGCAGGTAAGCACCCTTTACCTGAAATGTTTTGATGTGGACTGGAATCCGGCCACCAGCCAGGCCATTCCCGTGGCCAAACTGCAGCAAACAGGTTATCATTTACCCGCTGGCATAACGGTTATTCCCGTTGTGTTTATTACCAACGAATGCCTGGCCCGGATGGATACGGGCAGGATAGAGCCGCTGGCGGCGGCCATCAGCACGCTGGTGCAGCAGCTCTATGCTTCCCTGGGATTACCCGATAGCTGCAAAGAGCTGCAAATTGATTGCGACTGGACAACCGGTACCCGTGAAAAATATTTTACCCTCCTGCGTTCGATCCGGAACCACGTACAGCTGCCCATCTCGGCCACCATCCGCCTGCACCAGGTTAAATTTACTGCCAGCAGCGGCATTCCGCCGGCCGACAGGGGCCTGCTGATGTGCTACAATATGGGGAATCTTAAAAATCCGGCCGTCACAAATTCGATCATCGATCCAAAGGAACTGAACCGGTATACCGAAAAACTGGCCGGGTATCCGCTCCCGCTGGATATTGCGCTACCCCTTTTTGAATGGAAAGTGCTTTTCCGCAAAAATGAATACCAGGGCCTGGTAAAAGAACTGCCCGACAGTTTGCTCAGCAACGCAATCACCACAAAAGAGCATAACCGTTATACTTTTTTGAAAGACACCTTACTGGCCGGGTATGCGTTTTTCAAAGGCGACCAGTTGCGCTGCGAAGAAAGCAGTTACCCTGTTGTTTTAGCAACAGCCCAACTGGTAAGCCGCCGCCTGAAAAATACCCGATTACGGGTATCCCTCTACCACCTGGATTCTTTACTTTTAAAAAAATTTCCGCTTCATGAACTGGAAAACATTTATCACAGTCTGCGTTAGCGGGGCAATCATCAGTTTCCCGCAAAACATCATTGGCTGTGGCGGCGAAACAGACCCCTACGATTATTACAAATCTTTTTTTCATAACGGCTTACCCGATGCAAAAGCCTACACGCCTTTTTATTATACCGGCTATAATTTTCTTTACGATGATGCCGAACCGGTAGCGGTAAGCGAGCTGCTCTCCAAAGAGTGGGCCGCTTATTGCGGTAATGATGTTACTCCCGGGGAAGCGCTGCGCTTTGTAAACAAGTTTGCCTGGAAAGACCTCAGCAACCTCTATTATAATCTCGAAAAAGGGCAACCGCTTAAAATCCCCGACTCCGTGCTCCGGAATAAAATGACAAATTATTTCATGCAGCAGAAAGACCTGGAAGCGCTGGGCTATATCATGTACGCCAAGCAGGTGGAGCCCTACGTGGAAGGAGATTATACCAGCTGGGAGCCCGCCAAAAGAGACAGTGTTAAAATGGCTAAGCTGATAAAAAACGGGCAGCAGCTGCAGGCGGTGGCAAAGAAAGATTTCTTCAAAATAAAATATAGCTACCAGGTATTACGGCTGGCGCATTACAGCGGCCGCTATAATGATGTGATCCAATGGTATGATGAGCTGGCCGTGGCCAATAACAAAAGCAGCGGGCTGATGTCTCAATTGTGCCTTGCCTTAAAAGCAGGGGCCCTCTTCCGTACCGGCCAATGGAAACAATCGGCTTATTTGTTCAGCCAGGTTTTTGGCGCCACCACGGCCAAACGCGTTAGCAACTACCTGGGCTTTACCTGGAGTATCAAGCGTACCGAAGACAGGGATGATTATCTTTCACTCTGCAAGAATAACAAAGAAAAAGCCGCCATGCTGGGTATGTTTGCGCTGAGCAGCCCGGGTACCGAACTGGATGCCATCCGAAAAATTTACCAGTTGCAACCCGATGCCGAAATACTGGAAGTGCTGGCGGTGAGGGAGGTGAACAAACTGGAAGAGAAGTACCTTACTCCCAATTTCATCAAACAGCCAGGCGGTATCAGCATTGATCCGTTTTACTATGACCCGGATATTACCGACAGCACCATACGCGTATGGGGCGCCGAGCTCAACGACTTTTACCCGCTGATGCACTCCATCGCCCGTGAGGGCAAAAACCCCAACAGTGGTTTGTTTGAAACGGTGGCGGCTTATGCGGCTTATATGAATAAGGATTTTGACAAGGCCCATGAATATATTACGGCGGCGGGCAAACTCAATCTTACCCAAAAAGCAAAAGACCAGCTGATGCTCACCAACCTGCTGGTAACCATCAGTGATAAAGCAACCATCGACCGGAATGTTGAAGACCAGCTGCTGCCCTCCATCCAGTGGCTTTCGCAAAAAGCCAAAGCTGAAAAGCCGGTAACCGCCGGTTACTGGGAAGTGAACCAGTGGGCCGATTTCTACCGTAACCTCTTCACTGAGATCCTGGCCAAGCGATATCATGCACAGAACGACCTGTCGAAAGAAATACTCTGTATCGGTGCGGCCGAAAAGATGAACAGCTATGCCACCTACCCCGGTGCCATCACCATGATGCGGGATAATATGAACAGTGCCGATGTGGAGAAACTCTACAATTTCCTCAACAGCGGTTCTTTCAACAACTTTGAAAAATACCTCACCAGCAACAACGTCATTACCAAAACGCATGTGATTGATTTTGCCGGCACGGCTTATCTGCGTGATTACAATTACGACAAAGCCATTGAATGGTTTGGGAAATCTGCGGATAAAAAAGGCCTGGTTATCAATACCAACCCCTTTGTTGATTTATTGTACGACCGGGAAGAGCAGCTGCCGGCTGAAGCCAAAGCCCGGTTCAGTACCACCAAACTGGCCTATGCCCAGGAAATGAAGAAACTGCTGCTGCAGGCGCAGAGCGATAAAGCCAATGCCGCCAGATACTATTACAAATATGCGCTGGGCTTATACAATGCCACCTACTACGGCCATGCCTGGAAGCTGGTGGAATATTACCGCAGCGGCAGCGATGGCTACTATATGCCCAAAGACGCCACGGCTTTCAAACAGGAATATTACAGCGCCAAAGAAGCGGAAAACTATTTTGAGAAAGCAATGAATGCCTCGGCCGACAGTAATTTCAAAGCCCGCTGCCTGTTTATGATGGGCAAATGCAGCCAGAAGCAGGTGGCCATGCCACAATACCGCGATTACAATGATAAAACCTGGGATAAGATGGATGAGGACACCAAGGCCTTCTGGCCCCGGTTTATGGAAAACAAATATTTCCCGCAGCTGATAAAAGATTATGGCAACACGGCTTTTTATAAAGAGGCGTATAACAGCTGCAGCTATCTGAGAGATTTTGTGAAGAAGAAGTAAGAAGATCCCCATCTTGCCGGCGGCTCCGGCCCCGGCAGTGGTTGAAACGAAATCCCAGATAATTAAAAACCACCGGAATTTACCGGTGGTTTATTGTTTGTGCTTATTGTTTGTTTCTTACTTTATTAACTGCATCCCATGCTGTTACCGCAGTTCAGGCATTTGTAACAGGTACCGCTGCGCACGGTAATATGTCCGCAGGTATTACAGGCCGGCGCATCGCTCTGCATGCTTTTGGCAGCGGCGTTTACGGCGTCCAGGCTGCTGGCAGATTTGGTTACGTGCGGCTGACGGTGTGGCGCCTTGGCCGGCTGGGCAGCGGCAGCACCCACAACTCTTACTTCACTGAGTTCGGGTTTGCGCTCGCCGATGGTAGGACTGTCGATATCCCATTCTTCCGCCCCGGTATTCAGCACTTCGGGTTTATCGAGTACATGCACCAGGTCGGTGCGGCCCAGGTATTCGTAGGCGAGGGCCCGGAACATAAAGTCGATAATGGAAGTGGTGGATTTGATATTCGGGTGTTCCACCATACCGCTCGGTTCGAAGCGGGTGAACACGAATTTCTCTACATATTCTTCCAGCGGTACCCCATATTGCAGCCCGATAGAGATGGCAATGGCAAAGCAGTTGAGCATACTGCGCATGGTAGCGCCTTCTTTCGCCATATCAATGAAGATCTCACCCAGGGTACCGTCATTGTATTCGCCGGTGCGCAGGAAGAGAGCCTGCCCGTTGATCTTTGCTTTTTGGGTAAACCCACGGCGTTTGGCCGGCAGCGCCCTGCGTTCAACAATCATGGCCAGCTGGCGCTTGAGTGATGTGTCAGCGCTGCTCTGTACCCGCTTATTGATTTCTTCCAGCAATTCCTCCACGGTCAGTTTACCCATGTCTACCATGGTACTGATGTCTTTTGCCAGGGCCCGGGCCTGGTCTTCCGTAACCGGTTCATCCAGTTTTTTCTTCTTATCCGATTTATTGCTGAGGGGCTGTGATAATTTAGAACCGTCGCGATAGAGGGCACAGGCTTTCAAACCCAGTTCCCAGCTCAGGCGATAGGCATCGGCAATCTCCTCCACGGTGGCCTCATTGGGCAGGTTAATGGTTTTGGAAATGGCGCCGCTGAGGAAGGGCTGTGCTGCAGCCATCATACGGATATGTCCGTGTGTATGGATATAGCGCTGGCCGGTGGCGCCGCATTTGTTGGCGCAATCAAATACCGGCAGGTGCTCTTCTTTCAGGTGGGGCGCTCCCTCCACGGTCATGGTACCGCAGATATAAATATTGGCGGCTTCAATTTCTTCATCCGTATAACCCAGCGCTTCCAGCAGGCTCCAGCCATAATCATGGTATTGCTCGGGCGTGAAGCCAAGACGTTCGAGGCAGGTTTCACCCAATGTATATACATTGAAAACAAAGCCTATCTCAAAAGCCGAAGCCATGGCCTTGTTCAGTTTATCAATATCTTCTGCCACAAATCCTTTTTCCATCAGGCTCTGCCGGTTGATGAAGGGGGCATTATCAAGCGAAGCATGCCCCTTGGCATAGTTCACGATATCTTCAATTTCCTGCTCGCTGTACCTGAGGTTGCGCAGGGCCTGGGGTACACTCTGGTTGATGATCTTGAAATAACCACCGCCGCTCAGCTTTTTAAATTTCACCAGGGCAAAATCAGGTTCTACACCGGTGGTGTCGCAATCCATCACCAGGCCGATGGTGCCGGTGGGGGCGATCACAGTGGTTTGTGCATTACGGTACCCGTGCTTTTCTCCAAGACGCACGGCATCATCCCAAGCCTTGGTGGCGGCTTTCAGTAAATAATCGGGGCAGTATCTGGCATTGATACCCTGCGGCAATATCTGCAGGCCTTCGTAGGCTTCGCTGGCATCATAAGCGGCCGCACGATGATTGCGCATTACCCGCATCATGTGCTCCTTATTGTCTTCGTATTTATCAAAGGCGCCCAGGAAGGAAGCCATTTCAGCAGAAGTTTTATAGGCCACCCCGGTCATGATGGCGGTGATGGCGCCGGCAATACCGCGGGCTTCCTCACTATCATAAGCAATACCGCTTACCATCAGCATAGAGCCCAGGTTGGCATATCCCAGTCCGAGGGTGCGGTAATCGTACGAGAGTTGTGCCACTTCTTTTGAAGGGAACTGAGCCATCAGCACAGATATCTCGAGCACCACGGTCCACAGGCGGCAGGTATATTCAAAACCCTGCACATTAAATGTGTTTGTTTTTTCGTCGAAGAAACGGCGCAGGTTCACGCTGGCCAGGTTGCAGGCGGTATTGTCGAGGAACATATACTCACTGCAGGGATTGGAAGCACGGATAGGGCCTCCGGCCGGGCAGGTATGCCATTCGTTGATGGTGGTATCATACTGTGTACCCGGATCAGCACAACGCCAGGCGGCATAATTGATTTTATCCCACAGGTCGCGGGCTTTTACCTTGCGCATGGTACGTCCATCGGAACGGGCTTTGAGTTCCCATTCGCCATCCTCATCCAGTACTTTAAAAAATTCGTTGGGGATGCGGATGGAGTTATTACTGTTTTGTCCGCTTACGGTACGATAGGCTTCGCCTTCATAATCGCTGGGATAACCCGCTGCGATGAGGGCCGCCACTTTATCTTCCTCAGCCACTTTCCAGTTTACAAAATCCAGGATTTCGGGGTGATCCAGGTCCAAGCATACCATCTTGGCTGCCCGGCGGGTGGTACCGCCGCTCTTGATAGCGCCGGCCGCCCGGTCGCCGATTTTGAGGAAGCTCATCAAACCGGAGGAACTGCCACCGCCGCTCAGCTTTTCGCCTTCGCCGCGGATACTGCTGAAATTGGTTCCCACCCCGCTGCCATATTTGAAGATACGGGCTTCGCGTACCCAGAGATCCATGATACCACCTTCATTCACCAGGTCGTCATTCACGCTCAGGATAAAACAGGCGTGCGGCTGGGGACGTTCATAAGCGCTGGTAGATTTTTTCAGCTGACCGTCATTGGCATCCACATAATAATGGCCCTGGGGTTTGCCGGTAATGCCATAGGCTTCATACAAACCGGTGTTGAACCACTGCGGACTGTTGGGTACGCAGGCCTGGTTGAGGATACAGTAAACCAGCTCATCATAAAAAATCTGGGCATCATTGGCAGAAGCAAAATAATTATAGCGTTCGCCCCAAACCCGCCAGCAGTGCGCCATGCGGTGGGCTACCTGTTTAACGGTTGTTTCGCGGCCCGTGGTTCCGTCTTCTTTGGGAACACCCGCTTTGCGGAAATATTTCTGGGCCAGAATATCGGTGGCGATCTGACTCCATTGTTTGGGAACTTCCACATTATCCATCTGGAAAACCACTTCTCCCGAAGGATTTTTAATCACCGAACTGCGGTAATCGTATTCAAACATATCGTAGGGATTCACTCCCTCCTGAGTAAACTGACGGCTGAATTGCAGTCCCTTTACAGATTGCTTCCTGGTTGCCATGTTGCTTATGTAGTGCTTGGTTAGTAAGGTTATGAAATCGTTAAATCCTTGTGCAGGGAAACGAAAATATTTGTTCAGGCCGAAGAAACAAACTTTTTAATATGCACACTTTGTGGAAAAAAACGGTGGATATTTTTCTAATGCAACCGGGGTGGGCTTTTGCTGTTTTATCCCCATCCCGGTGCCAAAATTTATAACAAGATTTCTTGGATTTCTCAGTAAAAAAATACAACCAGCGGCCTGTTATGCAGAAGAGCCGGTCCGGCACCGGTGCTCATCCCGGAAATGCCGGCCGGCAGGGCCTTGCCCGGCAAAATCCCCGGCTGCTTGCATTTTTCAACTGCATTGAGTAGTTTGGGCGAAATTGACTGTATGAACAAAAAAAGTATCTTCTCCCTGCTGGGAGGTCTTTGTATCGTTGCTTCCATTGCCATGTATATGATCGGGTCCAACTCGGGGCATCTTACCGAATTAAAGGATTTCTTCTGGGTGCCCCTTCCGCTGGGAGCCATCCTGCTGTTGCTCGCTTCCCGGTCAGGCAAACAGGCATAAAAAAAGCCCCGGCGGGGCTTTACCATTTTTCGGTATTGCTGCAAAGCTATTTAGAAGGGGATACTGTGTATACATCTTCACCAATGGAGCCTTTGAATACCACGGTGGTATCATTCCGCTTTTCGATCCTGTTCTTCACATCCATTGCCCCCTGAAATACAAACTGCCCGCCCTCGATCTTCCATTTGGCATGGGCTTTATCCTTGTCTTCACAGGTGCCGTCGGCATTCAGTTTCAGGTGATCATACATGGCCTGACCGGGATTGGCCGCTATCAGTGTTTTACCGCTGAGCCAGGTGGTAAGGGCCGCATCATCACCGGTGGCGGGCAAACCGGCCTCCTGTTTGGGTGTACTGCCGGCTGCGGCATCATCGGCCTTTGCCTTCTCCTTTTCGTTATTGCAGGATACGATCAGCAGGGCAGCAACAGCCATCATCAGTAATTTTTTCATGTTGTTGAGATTTGATTTTGTATGGTTAATGATTATTTCTTCCTGAATTCCCAATCGCCGCAATCGGCCAGTTTATCCTGGAATTTTTTCATCCCGGCCTCATCATTTTTCAGCTTTTCCATGGCTTTTACCTTGATGGCCGAGCAGGCCACCAGGTCTTTGAAATCTTTGGCAATGCCATGTTCATCTTTGGGAACCCTGGCTTTGCAATCGCACACCTCCTGCGCCAGCTGGGCGCCATCCGGTTTCCCGGTATGACAGGCAGCCAGTACAAAAACGGTGGCCAGGAGGGGGGTAATTCTTTTCATCAACAGTTGGTGGGTTTAGGGTGAAAGGCTAACGGTTATGTGTACTAAAGTAGGGTAACCCCTGTGCCGGCCGGGATCTACTTATTGAAAGCCGGAAAATGGAGGATGAACGTTGCGGATGCAGTTTTTAACGTTGGAAGCCGCGGCCCGTAATACCCCGCTGATTATCTTTGTTACATGAGAACCGTCATCCAAAGAGTTTCCCGGGCCTGCGTTGGCATAGCCGGTATTTGCAAAGCTTCCATATCGGAGGGACTGCTGGTATTAGTGGGGATAGAAGATGGCGATGCCTCGGAAGACATCACATGGCTGAGTAACAAAATTGTGAACCTCCGCATTTTTGACGATGCCGGTAAAGTGCCCAATATCTCGGTAAAGGATATGGGCGGAGACATCCTGCTGATCAGCCAGTTTACCCTGCATGCCAGCACGCAAAAAGGAAACCGGCCTTCCTATAGCAGGGCCAGCAAACCCTCGGTGGCCATCCCGCTTTATGAAAAGCTGATCGTACAGCTGGAAGCCGATCTCGGCAAAAAAATATTCACCGGTGAATTTGGTGCCGATATGCAGGTGGAGTTGTTAAATGACGGGCCGGTAACAATTATCATTGATACAAAAAACAAAGAATAATGAGTGATATCAGCATCAGAAATGCGCAGCAGCAGGTTCACAACTGGATCAGCACTACCGGTGTTAAGTACTTCAGCGAATTAACCAACCTCGGTATTTTAATGGAAGAAGTGGGCGAACTCAGCCGGCTGCTGGTACGCAGGTATGGAGAGCAGTCATTCAAAGAATCCGATAAAGGAAAAGAAATCGCGGATGAAATGGCCGATGTGCTTTGGGTGCTTCTCTGCCTCGCCAATCAAACCGGGGTGGATCTTACCGCTGCGCTGGAGAAAAACTTTGAAAAGAAAAACAGTCGGGATAAAGAGCGTCACCAACAAAATGAAAAACTGCATTGATGCCTACCCGGCCACAAAATCCAGTTTACAAAGGAGCAGCGCCTCATTCAGCCGGCCTTCTTTGAGACAATCCGTAAGGCGCAACAGCCGGGGATAATAAAGTTCGTAGTGCCCTCCATAGGCCACCCGCAGGCTCTCTTCTTCCAGCTCCGAAAGCTTGCCATCGAATGCCGCTGATACCGTAAATAAATCCAGCAGGAAAAACCGTTCCGCTTCATTCACCTGCTGTAAGGTTTCAATAAACAACCCCCAGTCATCATACTTATTCTCCTCGGTAATCTGTAATACCTGCTGAAAACGCAGCAGCAGGATGATCATATTGGGATGATAATTTTGTGCCATCACCACAGCATTGCCGATTGCCCGCAGGCAGCCCACCCTGGCGAGGGGCGACAAGGCTTCGAGTTTTTTTTCCTTCTCCAGGCGGTTGGCAATTTCATGGGCCAGGGCAAAACCAAACAGGCGCAGCCGGGCCTCGTGCACCACCCGCCGTATCACCACGCTGTTCCAGAAACATTCTACCGGCAGCGCTTCGTACAAAACCGATATGCCGCGGACGGTTGTTCCCACCGTAAATTTCAGGCCGTATTTGAGCACAAAATTGGTGAGGATGATCTTGGCTTTATAGAACAGGCCCAGCACAAAGAGGTTCTTTTTAGAGATGCGTTTAAACGGATCAATGCCCAGTATCGTGAGCTCCGGATCCGGAATTTCCAGGGCCGCCCTGGCCAGGATATTACTGGCGCTGAAACATCCCTCCCGCATCAGTTCACTGTGCGACGCCCGCATATTGATCAGCTCACTTACCTCGTAAACGGCTTTCAGGGCAATGATAAAGAGCACATAAAACTCGATGATAACAGCTACCAGCGTTACACCCGCCACCCAGCCATAGTGCACCAGGAAGGGGCTGTTACTGAAATGCACATCCACCCATACTGTTGGATACACGCAAAGCAGGCCGATAAGAGAAGATAAAATAATTCCTTTGAGGGTAATCCGCTTCACCCGGCGGTTCAGTTCGGCATCGGTAAGATCGAAAACACTGTGATCCCGGTCGATCCGCCTGAAAAGACTGAGATAATACAATCCGAAGCGCTCCAGCAGGGAGGGCCTGTTTTCAGGGAAGGAAATAATTTTGTTGCTCATTGAAATTTTTTCTGTTCCTGGTGATACAGGTAAAAAAGTATACCGGAGGCAATCAGCAAAAGCAGGCTTTGATTCCTGATCGCTGCCCACAGGCCCGGTAAAAAGAAAACGATGCCGGAAAAGAGATACCATGAACGCATATCGTACTTGCCTGGCTTGAAAATTCCGGCAATCTCCTCTTCTCCGCAGCCCTTTCGCTTCAGTGCTTCCTTCACCTCTCCTTCGGGTACCCCGGAGCGTACCTGTTTTTGATAATCCCTGATTTCTTTATCGGAAAGTATTCCCATTGTTACCGTTTGCTGATGACCAAAGATATAAAGATGAACGGACTGCGACGCCACTGAAGCGGCACATTGATAAAATGCCGGAGACCCAAAAAGGCAAAATGCAAAAATCAAAAGCCGAAACAGGCGGCAGCCCTCTTACCGGGAGCTAATCATGCGCACAGCAGCCGGTAACTGCAGCTTGAATAGGGATTTGCGGGCATATTTCTGTACTTTTGCCGCCTATGGCAAACGAAGCAAATTTTTTCCAGGAGCTGATCGCTCATTGCAAGGAATACGGTTATATTTTCCAGTCATCCGAGATTTACGACGGACTGGCTGCCGTATACGATTACGGGCAGAATGGCGCCCAGTTGAAAAAGAATATCCGCGACCAGTGGTGGAAAAGCATGACCCAGCTCCACGATAATATTGTGGGCATTGATGCGGCCATCTTTATGCACCCCACCACCTGGAAGGCCAGCGGCCACGTGGATAATTTCAGCGATCCCATGATCGATAACAAAGACAGCAAGAAACGCTACCGTGTGGATCACCTCATCGAAGGCCATGCCGAAACCCTTCCCGAAGCCGAAGGCAAGGCCCTGACCGATAGCATGGATGCCCTGCTGGCCAAAGATGATTATGCCGGACTGAAAAAACTGATCGACGACAAGAAGATCAGCTGCCCCATCAGCAAAACCTGCAACTGGACGGAGGTTCGCCAGTTCAACCTCATGTTTAAAACCGAGTTCGGCGCCGTGGCTTCCGATAACCCGGATGACAATATCGTGTACCTGCGCCCCGAAACCGCCCAGGGTATTTTTGTAAACTTCCTCAACGTGCAAAAAACCGGCCGGATGAAGATCCCCTTCGGTATTGCCCAAACCGGTAAGGCCTTCCGCAACGAAATTGTGGCCCGCCAGTTTATCTTCCGCATGCGGGAGTTTGAACAGATGGAGATGCAGTTCTTCATCCGCCCCGGCAGCCAGATGGAATGGTACAATTACTGGAAAGAAACCCGCAAAAAATGGCACGAAAGCCTCGGCATCCCTGCCGAAAAACTGCGTTTCCACGATCACGTAAAACTGGCGCACTATGCCGATGCCGCCCTCGACATCGAATTTGAATTCCCCTTTGGCTGGAAAGAGCTGGAAGGGATCCACTCCCGTACCGATTTCGACCTGGGTAACCACCAGACTTACAGCAAGAAAAAAATGCAGTACTTCGATAATGATATTGACCCCGCTACCGGTAAGCCCTATGGTAATTATGTACCGTACGTGGTAGAAACCTCCGTGGGCCTCGACCGCCTCTTCCTTACCATCATGAGCCTGGCCTATGCCGAGGAAAAATGGACGAAAGAAGATGGTACAGAAGACAGTCGCGTGGTGCTGAAGATCCCTGCAAAGATTGCCCCCACCAAACTGGCCATCCTGCCCCTGATCAAAAAAGATGGTTTGCCCGAGATGGCCCGCGAACTGTTTGATGAATGCAAGCAGGCTTTCCATTGCTTCTACGAAGAAAAAGACACCATCGGAAAACGGTACCGCCGGATGGATGCCATTGGCACGCCCTTCTGTGTAACCATTGATCAGCAGACCAAGGAAGACCAGACGGTTACCATCCGCTACCGCGATACCATGCAGCAGGAACGTATCCCGCTGGCAGAAGTTAAAAAGCTGGTACTGGAAAAAATAAGCTGATTCCCCGGATATATAGCATGCAAAGCCGCAAAGTAAACACCTGATTATTTTGCGGCTTTTTAGTTGGGTACCGGGCAGTTTTGCTGATACCCCGCCCAGTTGACAGGCTCCCCTGCTCCTGTTATCTTTTAGCCCCCTCTTTCAAACATGATATAAATCAGCACCCCGCCTGAACAAAATCAACCCCTGCCAGGCCCCTTCAGTCTAATTTAGACGCCTGATCGTCAATCCTAAATTTTTACAATGTCTTACATCGACATCACCAAACCGGCCGACCTTACCGGCCATGCCGAGGGTACCGGTCCGCTCAGAAAACGCCGCCCTCTTTATGTAGATTTTATGCCCCCCTGCAACAGTGCCTGTCCTGCCGGAGAAAATATCCAGGCCTGGCTCAGTTTTGCACAGGCCGGCAACTACTACGAGGCCTTCCAGCAACTCATTCAGGACAACCCCTTCCCGGCCATCATGGGCCGTATCTGTGTGCGGCCCTGCGAAACGGGTTGTAACCGCAACCATATCGATACCACGGTGAGTATACATGCCGTGGAACGTTTTATCGGTGATAAAGCCATCGAGGAAAACTGGCAGCCCAGCTTTGCGATTCTTCCTTCGGGAAGAAAAGTAATGGTGATCGGTGCCGGACCGGCGGGCCTCTCCGCCGCCTGGCAGCTGGCACTGATGGGGCATAAGGTGGATATTTTTGAAGCCGGCAGTGCTCCCGGCGGTTTACTGAATTTTGGTATTCCTGCCTATCGGTTACCCCAAAATATCCTGGACGCCGAAATCAAACGCATCGCCACCCTCGGTGTTACCATCCATCTGAATAAACGCATTGAGGATTTGCTGGCCGAAAAAGAAGCCGGTAAATACGATGCCGTTTTCCTGGGCATTGGCGCTCATATCGGCAAACGCGATGATTTCAGCACTGATAAAAATTTCCCGGTTATGGATGCCTTCCCCTTCCTGCGGGAAGTGAATGAAGGCAAAACCCCGGCGATCGGTAAAAAAGTACTGATCTATGGCGGCGGCAAACTGGCCATGTATCTCTCCCGTGTGGTGAAGCGCCTGGGCGCCGAAGCCACCATCCTTTATAATGGCGACCGTAAGCTGATGCCGGCCTACGATTTTGAAGCCGATGATGCCATCGCCGAAGGCGTGGATATCCGGTTCCTTCGCCGGATCGTGAAAATTGAAAATAATACCTGCACCGCCGAGATCATGAAGGTAGAAAAGAATAAATCGGTGGGTACCGGGGAATTTGAAACCTTAGCGGCCGATTCACTTTTACTGGCCCTTGGGCAGGAAGTGGATTCCGGTTTCCTCCGGGGCATTTCCGATATCAGTTTTAAAGAAGACGGCTCGCCCATCCTGAATGCCGAACGCATGACAGGCCATAGCGGCATCTTTGCCGGCGGTGATATCATCCCCGGCGAACGCAGTGCCACCATCGCCATCGGCCATGGTAAAAAAGCAGCCAAATATATTGATGCCTGGTTACGCGGAGAAAGCTACCAGAAGCCCGATAAGCATCCCACGGCCGGTTACCGCAAACTGCACATGTGGTACAAAACCGATGCCCCCAAAAAAGAACAGGATAAACTGGAGCCCCGGGTGGCCATAAAAAGTTTTGAAGAAGTGGTTGCCGGTTTGCCGGAAAAAGAAGCCCGCTATGAAGCCCAGCGATGCCTGAGCTGTGGTAATTGTTTCGAGTGCGACGGCTGTTTCGGTGCCTGTCCCGAAGATGCCATCATCAAATTAGGACCCGGCAAGCGGTACCGTTTCAATTACGATGCCTGCACCGGTTGTGCCGTATGTTACGAGCAATGCCCCTGCCACGCCATAGAAATGATTCCTGAACCCGTTAAAGCCGTTAGTGATGTCCAATAAACCAATAGCTACCATCGATGGTAATGAAGCCGCTGCGTATGTGGCTTACCGTGTTAATGAAGTTTGCGCCATCTATCCCATCACGCCTTCTTCCACCATGGCCGAACTGGCCGATGAATGGAGCGCCAAAGGCATCAAAAATATCTGGGGCAATGTACCCGATGTAATTGAAATGCAAAGTGAAGGCGGTGCCGCCGGTACCGTTCATGGGGCCCTGCAAACCGGCGCCTTAACCACCACGTTTACAGCTTCCCAGGGATTGATGCTGATGCTGCCGAATATGTACAAGATTGCCGGTGAATTAACGCCTGCCGTATTTCATATTGCAGCCCGCTCGCTGGCCGCCCAGGGCTTATCCATCTTTGGTGATCACCAGGATGTGATGGCAGCCCGTACCACCGGCTTTGCCATGCTGAGTTCGGCCAGCGTACAGGAAGCGCATGATTTTGCGCTGATTGCCCAGGCCGCCACACTGCGCTCCCGGATTCCTTTTATGCACTTCTTCGACGGGTTCCGCACCTCACATGAAGTTAATAAACTGGAACTGCTTACCGATGATGAAATCCGCGCCATGATACCGGATGAATTTGTATTTGCGCACCGCAAGCGGGCACTCAACCCCGATCATCCCTTTATCCGCGGTACCGCCCAAAACCCCGATGTGTACTTCCAGAGCCGCGAAACCGTAAATACATTTTATGATGCCACCCCCGGCATTGTGGAACAGGTAATGACGGCTTTTGCGGATCTTACCGGAAGAAAATATCAACTCTTTGAATATACCGGAGCGCCTGATGCCAAACAGGTAATCATCGTTATGGGATCCGGCGGCGAAACCGTTGCCGAAACCGTGAAGGCCCTGAATGCTGCCGGCGGAAAAACCGGTGTGATACAGGTAAGATTGTACCGCCCCTTCTCCGCACAGCACCTGCTGGCTGCCCTGCCGGCTGCTGTTGAAAGCATCGCCGTGCTGGACCGCACCAAGGAATCCGGCGCCACCGGCGAACCGCTTTACCAGGATATCCTGGCAGCGCTCGTGGAAGGATTACAAACCGGTAAACGAACCTCCATCCCTGCCACTATTGGTGGACGTTATGGTTTATCCTCCAAAGAATTTACCCCGGCCATGGTGAAAGCCGTGTTTGATGAACTGCAGAAAGGAAAGCAGGCCAAAAATCATTTCACCATCGGTATCAATGATGATGTAACGCATACCAGCCTCAGCTGGGACGAATCCTTCTCCCTCGATGAATCGGCCTGGCGGCAGGCACTGTTCTTTGGACTGGGTGCCGATGGAACCGTTGGCGCCAATAAGAACAGTATTAAGATCATCGGCGAGAATACCGATCTCTTTGCACAGGGTTATTTTGTATACGACTCCAAAAAATCCGGCGCCCGCACAGTATCACACCTGCGCTTCGGCCCCGAACCGATCCGGGCCCCTTACCTGATTGCACAGGCCGATTTTGTTGCCTGCCACCAGTTCAACTTCACCGAAAAAGTGGAGATGCTGAACTTTATCAAGAAAGGCGGCACCTTCCTGCTGAACAGTCCGTACAGTAAGGAAGAAGTTTGGAACCAGCTACCCGGTTTTGTACAAAAAGAGATCATCAGCAAAGAACTGTCTTTCTATATCATTGATGCCACGACGGTAGCCCGTGACAATGGAATGAAGAGCCGCATCAATACCATCATGCAAACCTGTTTCTTCGCCCTGAGCGGTGTATTACCCAAGGATGAAGCCATTGAACAGATCAAGCATGCGATTGAGAAAACCTATGCCCGGAAAGGACAGGCCGTTATTGAACAGAACTTCAAAGCCGTGGATGCCACCCTGGCGCATTTATACCAGGTGGAAGTGCCTGCTGCCGCCAGTTCGGATGCCGGTATGTTATCCGTGGTACCGGAAGAAGCCCCTGCCTATGTAAAAGATATCACCGCCAAAATGATGGCAGGGCATGGCGACGAATTAGCCGTAAGCCAGATGTCGCTGGATGGTACCTACCCAAGCGGCACCACCAAATGGGAGAAACGCAATATTGCCGACAGGGTGCCGGTATGGGAACCCGATACCTGTATCCAGTGCGGTAACTGTGCCTATGTTTGTCCGCACAGTGTGATCCGTGCGAAATTCTATCACGAAGACTTCTTAAAACGGGCACCGGAAGGATTCCCTTCTGCACCCATTAACTCCCGCGGTTTCCCGGAAACCAAGTACACATTACAGGTGTATGCCGAAGATTGCACTGGTTGCAATCTCTGCGTGGAAGCCTGCCCGGCAACCAATCCGCTGAACCGTTCTCTCAAAGCCATCAATATGGCCGATAAGGAACCGATCATCGAAAAATCAAAAGATTATATCCGCTTTTTTGAAGACCTTCCCTGGAATAACCGTTCTGAAATCAATTTCTCCACCGTGCACGGAGCCCAGTTCCTGGAACCGCTGTTTGAGTTCTCCGGCGCCTGTGCCGGTTGCGGCGAAACGCCCTATCTTAAACTCTTATCGCAGCTCTTCGGCGATCGCCTGCTGGTAGCCAATGCCACCGGATGCTCTTCCATCTATGGCGGCAACCTGCCTACCACACCCTGGACAATGAATAAAAACGGGCAGGGCCCGGCCTGGTCGAACTCCCTGTTTGAGGATAATGCCGAGTTTGGACTGGGTATGCGTATCACCGCCGATCAGCAGCTGCATATGGCAGCGGGGTTACTGAAAGAACTGACACCGCAGCTGGGAGAGGATTTTGTGAAAGCACTGATTACAGCCCCGCAATTGCAGGAATCCGAAATAGTTGAACAAAGAGAACGGGTAATGCAGCTGAAAGAAAAACTGCAAACCATGCAGGATTCCAAAGCGCAGCACCTGTTGTCACTCTGCGAGCAACTGGTTCGTCGCAGCGTATGGCTGGTGGGTGGCGATGGATGGGCTTATGATATTGGTTATGGCGGACTGGATCATGCACTGGCCAGCGGCCGCAATATTAATATCCTGGTACTGGATACGGAAGTGTACAGTAATACCGGCGGACAAAGTTCCAAAGCCACACCTACTGCTGCAGCTGCCAAATTTGCGGCTGCCGGTAAACGCGGTGGTAAAAAAGACCTGGCCATGCAGGCCATCTCTTACGGTAATGTATACGTGGCAAGGATCGCCTTCGGCGCCAACCCGCAACAGGCCATGCTGGCCATGCGGGAAGCAGAGGCCTACGACGGACCTTCCCTCATCCTGGCCTACAGCCATTGCATCGCACACGGCTATGATCTGAAAGACGGTCTTACCCAGCAGAACAGCGCTGTTGCCAGTGGTTACTGGCCCCTGCTGCGGTATAACCCGGTACTCAGAAAGAAAAAACAAAATCCTTTCATACTTGATTCCACCCGGCCCACCATGCCGCTTAAAGATTATGCGTACAAGGAACTGCGGTATAAAGTGCTCACCCAATCCAATCCAGAACATGCAGATGAGCTGATGAACCTGGCACAGGAGATGGTGAACCTGCGGTGGAAGAACTATGAAGAGCTGGCTACCAAATCGGCCAGTGATTTTGTTCCGATAGCTTAATCTTAACCGGAGACTTTGCCAAAGTTTTGCACTTTGGCAAAGTGGCTCTTACTAAACTCAATCATATGGACTTACGTACAACCTACATGGGATTGCCGTTGAAATCACCCGTAGTGGTTTCGGCATGTACTTTATCAGAAGAAGTGAGCAATATCGTGCAGATGGAAGATGCGGGTGCGGGTGCAGTGGTATTGTTTTCCCTTTTCGAAGAACAGCTGCGCAGGGAAGCTTCGCAGTACGATTCGATCATCAGCAGCACCAGCAACCTCTTTGCGGAAGCCAGTGATTTCTTTCCGGATATAGAGGAGTATCACCGGGGCCCTGATCAGTACCTCGAAATCATCCGTAAGGCCAAGGAAAAAGTTAAGATCCCGGTAATTGCCAGTTTGAACGGTATCACCAATGAAGGCTGGATCGATTATTCACGCCAGATGCAGGCTGCGGGCGCCGATGGTCTGGAGATCAATATCTTTTTTATCCCGGGCGATATCCATCTCTCCACCGCCGCAGTGGAACACCGCTACCTCAATATTATCAATGAGATCAAATCGAATGTGAAAATACCTGTGGCGGTTAAACTGAATCCGTATTTCAGCGCTATGGGCAATATGGCCAAACGCATGCATGAGTATGGAGCCGATGCGCTGGTATTGTTCAACCGTTTTTATCAGCCCGACTTCGATATCAATGCGCTTAAAATTCTGCACACGCTGCAGTACAGTGAATCGAACGAAATAAGGCTACCCCTGCTCTGGATTGCGTTACTGTACGGACGGATACCCGTTTCCCTTGCTGCCACCACCGGCGTGCAAAGTTCTATTGAAGTGATCAAATACCTGCTCGCCGGCGCCGATGTGGCGATGACCGCTTCTGCCCTCTACAAAAATGGTATCAGCTATATCAAAACCATGAACCGGGAAATTGAGGCCTGGATGCTGGCGCACGAATTCGACAGCCTCGAAGCCTTCAAGGGAGTAATGAGTCAGCAACACATTTCCGACCCCACGGCTTACGAGCGGGCCAATTATATCCGGATACTGGAAAGTACAAAGTAAACCAGCGCTTACGGTTGCCCGGCTGCAAATCCTTTTGCATGATTCCGTAAAATAAGATAAATCAGTACCAGGAAAGAGAAAGCCAGCAGCACCCCTGCGAAAAACAACGCGATAAAATACGGGTGGAGTGCATCCATCATTTCAGCAAAGGGTTCCTGCACCTTATTCATCTGCCAGCGGGCTTTTTCCACTCCGGCTCCAATCAGGCTGATCCAGAAAACCAGCAGCCCGGTATTGAGCGCCCAGTAGGCCGGGGTGATGAGTGAACGCGATGTGAGTGAGAGGCGGCGCCGTTCCTGCAAAATATCCAGCCCCACGGCCATGAGTAAAAAGCTGTTAATCCCAATTGTGGTGCCCATCGAATGCGCCACCGTAACATGCGTGCCATGGGTGTATACATTAATGCCGGGTATCGACATTAGGATCGCCAGTAAAAGATTCAGAAAAATCCATACATCTGCTGCGGCCAGAAAGCGGTACTCGTAACGGTGAAAATACTTCATGGCCGCCGTGAGGGCGGAACGCCATTGCCAGATGATCTTACCCAGGATAAATAATTCCGTCATGCTCACCAGGTAACTGATATGCTTCACATAGGCATGCGTGGGTAAGGTATAGATATGGTGCCCCCAGTTGAACATCAGGTTAAACAAGCCCGTGAAATAAAGGGCGAATGCCATGTTGGAATGGCTCTGCGTTTTATTCCCGCTGATCTTATCCATCAGGAAGATACTGCAGCCATAAATAAGCATATTCCAGGCGCCCACCATGCTGCCATAGGATTTCCACTGGATCGTCATATCATTCACCACATTATTCCGGAAATAAGGCAGCAGCCATAAATAAGATTCCGAAAAAGTGAACAGGAAAAAAATCAGCCCCGTAAACCACATCCACACATATACGGGTTGCCGGCGGAATGATCTTACCGACAAAATAAAATTAATGATAAAGAGAATCCAGGCCACTACGATGGGCAAGGAAAGCACCGGCGGAAACTCCCAGTATTCCCGCCCACCGAATACACCGGTGAAATAAGAAACCATGATGGCGGCAATAGCCACCAGGAAAAGATAAAACTGGATCCGGGCCAGGAGCAAAGAGCGCAAAGCCCGGCCCGTATGCTGTTGTAAATAAGTTACCACTCCGCCGGTGGCCGCGAGGATGATCCAGAAAACCACAGAAGAAGCATGCAGGGGACGTACTCTTTCAAAGGAGAGTTCTTCTTTTAAAAAACCCGGTAACAAATATTGCATGGCCGCAATCACTCCAAAAATAAGTCCGGCAGCGAGCAGGATCATTCCGAGGATATAAAAGGAACGATGGATAACAGGTGCATTACTGGGAGATGGTTCCATTGGATTTGATGCTGAAAGTGCGGGGATCCGCACTGCCCGTGCTGTCGATCCCATGCAGGTAATCGGTAATGGCCGTCATTTCATCTTTGGGCAGATGAAAAGCAGGCATGATGATGGTGCCGTTTTCAATCATGGTGCGGATATAATCTGCACCCCGGCGGGAATACACATTGGTAAGATCGGGGCCCAGGTAACCTCCCAGCCCATAGATCTGGTGGCAGGCATTGCAGTTATATTTTTGCCAGACCAGTTTGCCCTGGTCTTGTTTTACATTACTGCCGGTAATTGTTACCGGCTGATGGGTGTAGAGATAAAAACTGTACGACAAAAATGCAATCAGCAGGAAAAGAGCGATGGTTATTTTTTGCCGGTCGTGCATCCGTGCAGGAATTGGTAAAGAATGAACAAATGTACCGTATCGGTGCGGCTTATCCAATTATTTACCCTACTAAATCAGTATAGTAGTAAATTATTTTCCAAAGCGGTCGGGAGCCAGTAAAAAACCCAGTGGAACAGCCAACCGCTTTCGCCATGCATTTTCCGAATGATCGGCTCCTTTGAAGGTTATATTCCACCAGCTCAGGGAATCATATCCCTTTTTATGCAGCAACTGGCCGGCCTGTACAGCATATACAGGATAAAGGGTGTCGGTGGTTGCCGTTCCCCTGTCGGTATAAATCCGGTGGATACCGGGCGCAGGAAGTCTTTCCTCCAGGTAGCGCATCATGGCAGCAGGGAATGGATTATTTGTTGTACGGAAAATTCCGGGCCAGTGAGTAGACAGGCAGGCAGCCCCCCTGAAAACCTCCGGATACTCGCAAAGGGCATAGAGGGCCAGCAATGCGCCCATGCTGGAACCGCCGATAAACGTATTACGCATATCCCGGTAAGTGGAAAAACTGCTGTCGATATAGGGCTTAAGCTCCTTAACCAGAAAACGCAGGTAATTATCGGAACGGATATCCCTTGCCCCAAAAACAGGCTGCCCCCGGGAGCGCCTGGCTGTAAGAATCGTGTCCTGCTCTTCCGGAGTGAGCATTTCAAACGGCTTTTGCGGCAGGTATTCGTTGTGCCGGTACTGTTCGGCATTCCATATTCCCACCACAATACAATTCCTGATCCGCTTCTCCCTGATCAGCCGGCCCATGGTTTCATCCAGGCCCCATTCCTGTTTGTTCCAGGTGATGCTCGAATCAAACAGGGATCGTCCATCCTGCATGTATAATACGGCATATTTTTTTGTGGCAGTATAACCGGGGGGCAGCCACACATCAATATTTCTTGGCGTTACATAGTGCGATGGAAAATTTTCGATATGCCTTATACTACCTTCCTGCACAACTGGTATTTGTGCAGCTAAGGCAGCCGGCAAAAAAGATAACAGGAGAAAAGAAAGGGATTGTATTAAGAATACTTGCTTCAATCAAAAGCAATTATTAATTACTGATTCAATTTCGTATTCACATAATACGGCACTTCATCATGCGATACCGCTTCCTGTTGCTGCCAGTAAGCCGGTGTTACAAAATGCCCATCAGGCGTGCGTAAGAGGCGGCCGTATACTGCATTGATGGGATTGAAGGTATAATCCGTTACTCCGATTGTAAAAGTTGAAGGTGGCGGGGGTGGCGGGGGCGCTGTTTCACCTTCTTCTGTTTTGGCAGCGGGTGCAGCGGCTTTAGGCGCCGGCGATGGAACCACCACCACCGTATAGCGGTTATATTCGAGCAATTTCTTCAGGAAAGCCACCCGTTCAGCACTGGCATTTTTTTCCACGATGCCGCATTTAACGCCATCCAGTTCTTCAAACTCATGATTCTTATTAATAGCCATATCAGAAAAGGGTTTGAATATGATCGTAAATCCAGCTCAGTAAACCCGTCAGCACAATACCGGCCGCACAGATCCATAATCCCAGTTGCACCGAAGGTTCAGGTTTGATACGCTCCAGGGGCTGTTCGGTTGTTTCCATAAACATGGCCCTTACCACCCGCAGGTAATAGTACAATGAGATGATAAGGTTTAAGGCGGCAATGGTAATAAACACATAGCTGGCACGTAAACCGCCGGCAGTTAAAAGAAACAGTTTACCAAAGAATCCGGCCGTGGGCGGAACACCGGCCAGTGAAAAAAGCGCCAGGGCCATCATCCAGGAAAGGAAAGGGTTGCTTTTGTACAATCCCTTGTAATCATCAATATGCTCGCGGCCGGTGGCAGCTGCAATAGCGCCGGCCACGCCGAAGGCGGCCAGGTTCGAGAAAATATAAATCAGCACAAAGTAGATCACTGCATGTGTGCCGCTGATATCCGAACTGCTGATACCCACCAGGATAAAGCCCACCTGGGCGATAGAAGAAAAAGCCAGGAAGCGTTTGATATTATCCTGCCGCAGGGCAAAGAGATTACCCACAATCATCGTTGCCACCGAAAGCACCATGAGCATATTATACCAGGTATCCGTCATGCCACTCAGCACCCGGAATAATACCGTCATAAAAATAAATGCCACCGAACCCTTGGAAATAACCGACAGGAAGGAGGTAGTGGGAACCGGGGCGCCCTGGTATACATCGGCCGTCCATAAATGGAAGGGCACAACCGATAGTTTAAAAGCAAAGGCCGACAACAGGAATACCACTGCCAGGATATGCAGGGGATCATCAATAACACGACCGGCCAGCTGCACAAAGCTGAGTGTGCCGGTGGCACCATAAATCAGTGAGATGCCAAACAACAAAATACCGGATGAGAAGGCGGAAGAAAGGATCATCTTCATCGCCGCTTCGGAGGAAACCCGTTTATCAAGATCAAAATTTGCCATGGCTGCCACGGGTATGGTTGCCAGTTCCAGGGAAAGATAGAACATCAGCAGGTGTCCGCTGGAAATCATAAAGAACATACCCAGCAGGGCTGATAACATCAGCATAAAATATTCCGGCATATGCTCATTCTTACGGAACCAGCCGGCAAACAATAATGAGATAAGGTATACGCCCAGGTTGAGCACATTTTTCTGGAACACGATCAGGGCCGTGCTGTTATAAAGCCCGTCGAACAGTACGCCTTCCTTATTAAAGAAGAAGCCGGCAATAAAATTCACCAGTAGCAGCATCTGCGTAAGCAGCAGGAATCCGTCATTCCGCAGTTTACCGCTCAGTTTCAGCAACAGCAACAGGAAGATCAGGCCGGTAACCAGCAGTTCGCTTTTCAATATGAAAAAATAATCGCTCATAACTAATCAAGAGGTGCTACCAGCATTTGTTTTTCTTTCATGAATTCCATTGTGGGCGCCACCAGGTCGTTGAGCCAGTAAGGCGCCGTACCGATAGCCAGTATCCCGGCTATCAGGATAATGGTGGCCAACTTTTCATTCCAGGTGGCATCATTCAGGTTTTTGTATTCTTCTTTCACCGGCCCCATCGCCACCTGCCCGATAGCCCGTAAGATATAAACCGCTGTTACCACGATGGAAAGACAGGCGGCCACTGTGGCTACCCGGCGGAAGGGATCGGGGTTTTGCCAGGAGCCCATGAATACCGTCATCTCGGCTGCAAAACCGCTTAACCCGGGCAATCCCAGAGAACACAACCCCACAATAAATAAGGCGGTACTGATAAAGGGCATCGATTTCAGCAAACCGCCCATTTCACTGATCTGGCGGGTATGCGTACGTTCGTAAATCATGCCAATCACGGCAAAGAAGAGGGCCGTCATCACTCCATGGGATACCATCTGCATCACGGCGCCGGTCATGGCCGTATTGGTGAGCATACCGATACCCAGTAATACAAAACCGCAATGGCTGATGGAGGAATAGGCGTTCATATACTTCAGATCCTTCTGCATCATCGTGGCAAAGGCCGCATATACAATCGCAACCGAAGAAAGAATAATGATATACGGTGAATACAGCTCCGCCGCATTGGGCATCAGTATCACTACCGTGCGCAGGCAGCCGTAGCCACCCAGTTTCATGGAGATACCTGCCAGGAACATTGATCCCGCTGTGGGTGCAGAGGAGTGACCATCGGGTACCCAGGTATGAAAAGGAAATAAAGCTGTAAATACACCGAAGCCCACAAAGAGCAGCGGGAAACAGATTTCCTGCACTTCGGGATCAAGCTGGATTTTAGATAACTGCATCAGGTCGAACGTACGGTCGGCATTACCGAAATAAATTCCCAGCATGCCCACAAGCACCAGGGCCGAGCCGCCCATCAGCATAAGGGCCAGTTTATTGGCGCTGTATTGTTTGCGGCCGCTTCCCCAAACCCCGATGAGCAGGTATTTGGGTATAACAGCTATTTCGAGGAAGAAGAAAAGAATAAACAGATCGAGTGAAATAAAGAAACCATAAGCGCCCAGGCTGAGCAGGATGAGCAGGAAATAAAATTCTTTGGTCATCTTCTCCACATTCCAGGATACCAGTACACCGGCCAGCACCACAAAGGCGGTGAGCAGGATCATGGCGATGGATACACCATCCACGCCCAGGTGGAAGCTGATATGCCAGGAAGGGAACCAGTTGTGCTTTTGCTCAAACAGCATGCGGGCCTGGTTGCCAATCTGCCGCTCATGCCGGAAAGAAAGAAACAAAACCACTGCCAGCACCAGCTGGGCAACAGAACCGGCAAACGAAACCCACCTCACCTGGTTGCCATTGCGCATAAACAAAATCAGCAGAGCCGTGAGCAAGGGGATCAGTATCAGTAAAAGCAGGTTCATTATAATTCCGTTGCGTTGAAATTTATTGTTTCCATATATAAATAAATACAAGGGCCAGTCCGATCACAGCCGCCAGAAAATACATGGCATATTGCTGCACTTTACCCGATTGCATTACTTTAATCTTTTCCGAAATCCATTGGGTGCCGCTGCCCGTCCGGTTCACCAGTCCGTCCACAATATTTTTATCCACCCAGGCGGCCGGGCGGCCAATAAGGTTGAAGAATATTTTTTTGGTGATGAACAGGTAGAGTTCATCCACATAAAATTTATTATATACCGATTTATAAATACCGCCCAGTGATGCAGCAATCGTATCAGGCTTATTATTGGGTTTGCTGTAAAGCCACAGAGCCGCCAGGATACCCAGCACACCCAGGGCTACCGGTGCAATGGAAAACTGCAGGTGGAAAGCACTTGCCAGCGGCTGCCGGTCCACACTCACGTATTCGCCAAAAGGAATAAAGCCTGCTGCCGCGGCACCCACTGCCAGGATGATGAGTGGCAGCATCATGGCAGGACCGCCCTCTCCGTGATGTTCGCCGTGCAATTCGGCCGGCTTATTCCAGAAGATTGAAAAATAGAGGCGGAACATATAGAAGGCGGTAAGGCCTGAAGTAATCAATGCGGCATAATAAACAATCGTGTTATGCTGGTATGCTGCCAGCAAAATTTCCTCCTTGCTGAAGAAACCGGCAAAGGGCGGAATTCCGGCGATGGCCAGGCAGGCAATTAAAAAAGTAAGATGGGTGATGGGAAGATATTTGCGCAGTCCGCCCATATCCTTCATATCGTTGCTGTGTACATAATGTATCACTGCTCCGGCCCCCAGGAATAACAGGGCTTTGAACATGGCATGCGTAAACAGGTGGAACATGGATGCGGTATAACCCAGTCCTTCTTCCCCGCCATTCCGGGAAACACCCAGCGCAAACATCATAAAGCCGATCTGCGACATGGTGGAATAAGCCAATACTCTTTTTATATCCGTTTGTGTGCAGGCGATCACGGCTGCAAAGACTGCCGAGATAATACCCACATAGGTTACAAGTTGCAGCGCCACGGGCGACATGATGAAGACCGGGAATAAACGGGCAACCAGGAATACACCCGCCACCACCATCGTTGCCGCATGGATCAGTGCAGATACCGGTGTAGGACCTTCCATTGCATCGGGCAGCCAGATATGCAGCGGGAACATGGCGCTTTTACCGGCGCCGCCGGCAAATACCAGCACCAATCCCCAGGTAAGGGCCGATACCCCCAGGAAGGAGGCGGCCACAGCCGATTTATACTGGCTGGCCTCGGGAGTGGTAAGATTATGAATCAGTGTCGGAAAATCGAGTGTACCCGAATAGAAGGAAAGCACCAGGATACCGATCAGGAATCCGGCATCGGCAAAACGGGTAACGATAAAAGCTTTTTTACAGGCGGCCACTGCACTGGGACGATCATAATAATATCCAATCAGCAGGAAGGAAGAAACCCCCACCAGTTCCCAGAAAATATAGATCTGGAAAATATTGGAAGAAACCACCAGTCCCAGCATCGAAAAAGTAAAGAGTCCCAGGTAAGCATAATAGGTAGGGAATCTTTCTTCGCCTTTCAGGTAGGCCAGGCTGTAAATATGCACCATGAGGGAGATAAAGGTTACCACCACCAGCATCATCACAGAAATGGGATCGAGCAGGATACCCATATCAATGGAAACGCCCTGGCTGAAAACCAGCCAGGTATATTTCAGGGGTACCAGTTGCTGGTAAATGCCGGCCTGTTTTCCGTATTCGAAGAAGTACCCGTAAGCAGTATAAGCAGCCAGCACAGCACTTGTAAATAAGAGCAGGGTGCCGATAATTCCGGAGGTGCCGGTAAAAAATTTACGGCCAAACAATCCCAGTAATACAAAACCGGCCAGCGGTAATAAGGGAATCAGCGCTATGATCGTTACGTTAGGCATTGAAAATAATGAATAAGAAATAAGGAATAATAGATGCAGGAAGAAAATGTGCTTTGTAAACTTTCCGCTTTCTTATTTCTTATTTGTTATTTGTTATTACTTATTTACTAATATTTCATTTCTTCGGCACTTTCCACATCAATTGACCGGTGACTCCGGTACAGGTTGATGATGATGGCGATGGCGGTAGCCGCTTCGGCGGCGGCGATGGCGATCACGAAAATGGCAAAGAATAATCCATCCAGCTTCCCGGGCCATACATATTTATTGAAGGCCACAAAATTCAGGTTCACGCTGTTCAGTATCAGCTCAATGCTCATCAGCATGGTAATGAGGTTGCGGCGGGTAAAAAAGCCGTATACCCCCAGGAAGAAGAGCGTGGTGCTGATAAAGAGAATATGATATAAACCAGGTTGCATTAATCTTTATGTTGCATGTTGCATGATGAATGTTGAATTAAACAACCGGATACACAGTGTCCTTCCATTGTCATTACTTCAAGATTTATCAATCAAAATTTAAAATATCAATCCGTTATTGGTTTGCTTTTGATGGCGATCACGATACAACCGATCATGGCTGCCAGCAATAAAATACTCACTACTTCAAAAGGCAGGGCCATACCTCCCTCCCGTATACTCAGCATCCGATGCCCGATATTGGCCACCGTGGGGGCCTCCGTATTAGCATTGGCGGGCATATACGTATGTTTGAATACCTGCAGGAGCGTAAGCGCCAGTCCGCAAAAAGCCGCCAGTCCGGCAAACAATTGCCGGCTGCCTTTGGGTGGCGGCAGTTTTTCTCCGGCCGATTGGGTAAGGAAGATCGAGAAGATGATCAGCACCACGATCCCGCCCACATACACCACGATCTGTACTGCTGCCACAAATTCATATTCCATCCAGAAAAATAAACCGGCGATACCGATGAGAGAAAACAGCAGGTAGATGGCCGAACGGAATAGCTGGCGGCTGGTTACGGCCAGCAAACCACTGCCCAGTACCAGGGCGGCCAGCAAGTAAAATATGACTACAGCTCCACTCATATATTATTCAACCCCCTCCATGATTTTGGAGCCGGGTTTGTTTAAAATTTTTGTCAACTGGCTGCGATCAAACACACTGTGCTCAAAAGTCTGATCCATTTTAATGGCATCCGAAGGGCAGGCCACGATGCAAAGATTGCACATGGTGCAAAGCTCGAGGTGGTAAACCAGTTTATCGATCGCTTTCTTCTTCTTGCCCTCGGGCGTCATTTCAAATTTTGTGATCACTTTGATGGTGCCGTTGGGACAGGCCAGTTCGCAGGCCGTACAGCCGGTGCAGCGGTGTTCATTCTTCTCATCATGCGGCATCACCACTTCGCCTTTGAAACGATCGGCCATTTTCAGCGTGGCCCGGTTATCGGGATACTGCTCGGTGATGATCTCTTTATGATGCGTAAAATAATAGCCGGTGCGCTTCATGCCCACGAGTAGCGATTTCACCGCACCCAGCACTTCTTTTATGTATTTTACAATAAACATATTATTCGATCCCGCAGGATACTCTCATTTCATTTTCAATTTTTCAAATGGGCCATTTTTAAACGGATATTTAAAAATGCCAGCCTCCGATCGCAACCGCTGTTGCCAGCAGGATATTGATCATACTGATCGGCAGCAGGTACTTCCATTCCAGGTTCAGCAGCTGATCAATGCGCAGGCGGGGGAATGTCCACCGGAACCACATGATCAGGAAGATCAGGAAAAATGTTTTACCAAAGAACCATAAACCCGACGGTATATAATCCATCACATGATTGAATGCTTCCCAATGCCCGATATGGAAGGGCATCCATCCGCCCAGGAAGAGGATGGAGGCAATGGCGCATACAATAAATACATTGATATACTCGGCCAGAAAAAACAGCGCAAATTTCATCCCCGAATATTCGGTATGGAAACCGGCGGTGAGCTCCGATTCGGCTTCGGCCAGGTCGAAGGGCGCCCGGTTGGTTTCGGCTGTAACTGCGATGATAAAAATGATAAAAGCGATAATTGCCGGCAGGTGTCCTTTAAACAGCCACCAGCCATCGGCCTGTGATAAGATGATATCATTAATATTCAAACTGCCGGCCAGCACCACGATGGATAAAATAGCCAGTCCGGCTGATAATTCATAGCTCACAATCTGGGCCCCGCTGCGCATGGCGCCCATCAGCGAATATTTATTGTTACTGGCCCAGCCGGCCATCAGGATGCCGATCACCATGATGGAGGAAACTGCCGAAACATATAATACACCGATATTGAGGTTCCAGAGCTGAAAATCTTTGGCAAAGGCGATGGGCGCCATCAGCAGCATGGCCACCATCATGGCAATAAAGGGCGCCAGGTTGAACAGGAATTTATCGGCGCCGGCCGGCGTCATGCCTTCTTTTACCAGCAGCTTCAGGGTATCGGCCAGTGATTGCAGTAAGCCCTGCGGCCCCACACGGTTGGGCCCCAGCCGGATCTGTATCCAGGCAGCCACCCTTCTTTCCATGAGTACCAGCACCAGTCCCAGAACGGCAAACAATCCAATCACCGCAATACCGGCAATCACCATTTCAAAGGTCAATGCCAGCGTGGGGTTGAACGTGTTGTACAACCAGTTGTGAATGATGTCGGCTATTTTACTAAAGCTCCACATTGTTGACCTCACTCCTGCCCCTCTGCAAAAGAGAGAGGTGGAGTTCATAGTTTGTTAGTTAATTAAATACTGCCGTCATATAGCTCCTTCCCTCTGGGGAAGGTTAGGATGGGGCCTACCTGTCAATATCCGGTATCACCAAATCAAGCGTTCCCATCATCGCCACCAGATCGCCCAGTTTGCTGCCCCGCGCCATTTTATCCAGCGCAGAGAGATTGGAGAATCCCGGCGAGCGGAATTTGATCCGGTAGGGAGTGGTACCGCCTTCGCTCACAATATAAACACCCAGTTCGCCACGGGCTGTTTCCACCCTTGTATAAAATTCTCCCTTGGGCAATTTCAGTACGGCTTTTGTCTTGGCCTGAAAATCACCTTCCGGAATATTATCGATCAGTTGTTCCACGATTCGTACGGATTCACGCAGTTCGCGGATACGCACCATATAGCGGGCAAAAGAATCGCAGCCGGTTTCCAGTACCTCATCAAACTGCACTTTATCGTACACTTCATAAGGATAGAGTTTGCGGATATCGCAGCTTACGCCGCTGCCCCTGGCGGTTGGTCCCGTACAACCGTAAGAAATGGCATCATCTGCACTCAGTATACCCACTCCTTTCATACGATTCTGGAAAATGATATTACCGGTAACCAGTTCGTCGTACTCATCGATCTTGCGTTTGAACAGCACAATAAATTCTTTCACCTTCCGCTGGAAGTCGGGATGCAGTTCGGCCATCAGGCCGCCCGGTACATAGTAGTTCATCGTCAGGCGGGCGCCGCAGGTTTCTTCCATGATCTCGTTGATCTTTTCGCGTTCGCGGAACGCATAGAAGAAAGGCGTGAAAGCGCCCACATCCATGGCCATGGCGCCCCACCAGAGTTCGTGAGAGGCGATGCGGGTGAGTTCATCCATAATTACCCTTACCACCTGTGCCCTTCCGGGTACCTCTACCTGCATGGCTTTCTCCACCACCATGGCACAGGCGTGGTTATTGATATGGGCCGAGAGATAATCCATCCGGCTGGTAACATATATAAACTGCCGGTAGGTAAGGCTCTCGCACATTTTTTCGATGGAGCGGTGAATATAGCCCAGGTGTGGTTCCACCTTTTTGATGGTTTCGCCATTGAGGGTAAGAACCAGGTGTAATACGCCATGGGTGGCCGGATGCTGCGGCCCCACGTTGATCACGAGGTCGCCCGTACCCACTCCTCCAAAGGAGGAATTACCGGTATCCTGACTTACTATTTCTGTTTCACGAAACATGTGATTCACATTTCTTCTTTCCTTGTTCAATATTCATTTACAGCCTGATCATATTCACCGGATCATCAAAATCCTTTCGCAGGGGGTTCTTTCCTTCCCATCCATCGGGCAATATCAATAAGCGCAGGTCGGGATGGTTCAGGAATTGCACGCCAAACATTTCATATACTTCCCGCTCGTGGAGTTCGGCGGTGCGCCAGATATGACTCACCGTTTCCACTTCGGGTTGCCGGGCATCAAGTTTTATTTTGATAACGATATTATGCCGGTGGCGGGTGGAGCTGAGATGATACACCATGGTAAGATGTGTCTTCCAGTCGATACAGGTGAGGCAGAAGAGATAATCAAACCAAAGCGATTCATCATTGCGCAACTGCTGCGCCAGCGTAAGCCAGTCGCCCGGATCCACATTGCAATTGAGCCATTCACCGCTTTCATCATAAGTGGCGGCCGGGAGCAGTGCTGTGATTTTCGCTTTCAGTTCTTCGTTTACCATATATATTATAATCCGCTCTTGATCTGTTCTCTTGTCAATCCCATTTTAATTTTTTCCTGCAGGCTGATGAGGGCATGCAGCAGTGCTTCGGGGCGGGGCGGGCAGCCGGCCACATATACATCCACGGGGATGATATGATCAGCGCCTTTTACCACGGAATAAGTGTTATAAAAAAACGGTCCGCCGCTGATGGCGCAGGCGCCCATGGCAATCACATATTTGGGATCGCCCATCTGGTCGTATAACCGTTTCAGCACGGGCCCCATCTTATTTACAATGGTACCAGCGATGATGATTACATCAGCCTGGCGGGGAGAGGCCCGGGCCACTTCAAATCCAAAACGGGAAAAATCGTATTTGGCGGCAGCCACCGACATCATTTCAATGCCACAGCAACTGGTGGCAAAAGTGAGGGGCCAAAGGGAGTTGGAACGGGCCCAGTTGATGAGTTCATCCAGTTTGCTCAGCACCACGCCTCCTCCGGGAATTTCCTGGATCTGGCCGGGGAAGGCGTTGTTTCCCTCCGCGGAAGGATTTACAATCGCACCTGTATTTTCCGGTTGTTCACTCATATATATATCAGAAAGGTCAGAACCACTTCAGCGCACCCTTTTTATGCGCATACAAAAAGCCCATAAATAAAATAAAGATAAACAGCACCATTTCGCCCAGGGCCAGCCATCCCACTGCCTTTGCAGCCACTGCCCAGGGATATAAAAATACCAGCTCCACATCAAATATCAAAAAGATGAGGGCAAACAGGTAATAGCCCACATTGAGCTGGATCCATGTTTTACCCTGCGTGGGGATACCACACTCGTAGGGTTCGCCCTTTTGGGGATTGGTGGTTGTTTTAGTAAGAATCTTAGCTATGAGGATTGCAATAGAAGAAAATGCCAGCGCCGCCAGAATCAAAACGATCATCGAAGCTGCTCCCATATATACTCAGTTAGCGTTAAAAATTTGCGGCTACAAGATAGTGAAAAATTGAGAATCGGCGCTGCTTCAAAAAACGCTCATTCATCATTTAAAAAGATGATATTCATCAGGGTTTCATAAGGGCAATACTGCTGGGAATAAATCTGAAAATGGGTCAATTTGAAAAGCTGCCATTGGGAGCGAAATCCGTTGACCGGGAGACAGCTTCATTTGCGAATGGCTCGTTTCAAATCAGCCATATATCTCCAGGTGAATATCTTTCTTCTCATAGCCCATGGCCTGGATTCTTTCCTTTGCTTCATCCACCATTCCCCTCCAGCCGCAGAGGTAAAAATCGGCCGGCTGCCGCTCCCCGCATAATTCCTCGTACACAGTATGTACATACCCCCGGGCGCCCTCCCATTCTTCGCGTGATAAAACCGGGTGATAGTAAAACCCGGGCAGACTTTGCGTCAGTGCCTTCAGCTCATCATAATATAATAAAGAGGCTTTGTTGCGGCACCCGAAAATAAGATGCACATCCTTGTGCGGGATATCCTTGTTTTTAATATGGTTTACCATACTGCGGAAGGGGGCAATACCGGTTCCGGTACAAACAAAGAAAACATCCTTTTCGATGGGTTGCTTTAGTTTGAATACGCCACCCGGGCCGCGGAATTTCACATCGGCGCCTTCGGCCAGGTGCTCAAAAATAAAGGGCGTACCGGCCCCTCTTTTATCCAGTACAATCACCAGCTCAAATATATTGGTGTCGTCGGGTGCCGAAGCAATGGAATAGCTGCGCAGCCGCATAGTGGGCTTTTCGTGAATGGGAAGCTCTAAGGTTACAAACTGTCCGGGCTCAAAATCAAACCGGCTCACCGAACCGGCCTGTACCCAGAAACGCCGGGTGTCGGGGGTCTCATCCAATACCTTAATTACTTTTCCCTGTAGCCAGGGTAATAAAGCCATACCTGTTTTTGCGTGAAGATACAAAGAATGGAAATGCCAATCCGAAAATGCAATGATTTGAAAATTTGAAAACCCGGAAGCTTTCCCATGGTGAGATCAACGCATTGGCTCATTTTCAACTCAGCAATTTTTTAAATTAATTTCTGATGATTTTCTGTGTTACAACGGTATTATCGGTCATCACTTTCAGTTCAAATACGCCTGCTGAAATTCCGGTAAGGTCTAAGGTATTGTTCCGCCCAGTAAGCAAATAAGTCTTCACCACTTTGCCGGTCATATCATACAAAACAGCTGTACGGGCATTTCCACTGGAAGTGATATACAACCTGGATTGCGTAACCGGGTTGGGATAGATACTGATATCATCAGCAGCCTGGCTGAAATCCAGTTTACGGATCGGTGAATACCGGAAATCACCATTCTGATCCATCATTTTCAGGCGGTAGAAATTCAGTCCGGACAGCGGATGCACATCCGTAAGCTGGTAATTATTGGCCGCCCCGTTGTGGAGGGCCGTCACTTCGCCGATGGCGCTGTAACTGTTGCCATCCGCACTTCTTTCAACAATAAACTTAGCCGTATTGATTTCATTTGCAGTAGCCCAGCGCAATAAGCCCTGCCTGTCCTTTTTCACGGCTTCAAAAGAAACCAGGTTCAGCGGCAGGGGCTGGTTATTATTTAACCCGCCATTGCTGAGCCAGAATTCACTGAAACTGTTAACCGAGAACTCGGCATAATACCCGTTATCATAAGGAATGATATCGGTATTTGCCGGCAGGATGAAGGAATACAAACCACCGGGCAGGTTATCTGTCAGGGTTCCGTTTTCCTGTGCCAGCGGGCCGCTGTACTTGGTTACCCCCAGCTCATACGGATCGCCGGGTTTGGAACAGGGTGTACAACCCGTGGCGGCAATCAGGCTCTTGGCCTCGGTATCGGTAAAGAAGAACCGCACCGAAACCGGGCCCGCCGGCACATTAGCGGGATGTACCACAATATTGCGGTTGAGGTAATACTGGTTATTACTGTTGCGGACAGCACCCGAATAAGGATACACATCTACGGTGGTGGCACCCAGGTTCTGACCGTTGGCATTCAGGCCGGCAATACGGTTGCCGCCCGAGTTAAAATAAACCCAGCCGCTTCCGTTAACGGTTTGCGTGGTGTTCAGCAACTGCGTGCCCGTATATACCGGCGCCTTATCGAAAATATGGATATCATCAATACCCACTCCTTCCATATTGAAACCGCCGTCACTGGCCATCACAATCCTGAACCGCACATTGGTGCCCGTGGTGGGAATATTCACACTGGCCACATGCCATTTGGTAAAGGAAGTACGCCATTGGTGCAACCCTGTTGGATCATTATACCAGTTTACCCCGCCGCCATTGGTGCCCAGCTTATTCCAGGTAATGCCACCATCCACGGAATATTCCACCCAGTTATAATCGCAGGGACATCCGTCTTCGATGGCATAAATATGACTGAACGAAAGCACCGGCTGCGTCAGCGTGTGCAGATCGAAACAGGGAGAATAGAGATACGACAATTCATTATTGGCATAATTGCCGGTAAGCGAGGTTACCCAGGCTTTGGTGCCATTGGCGGCTTTGTTGATAGTAGCCTTCACGGGCGTGCCCCATTGCCAGCTGCTGTTACTGCCTTTTGCATACCAGTTGCCATCATTGCTTTCAAATCCTTCGAGATAAGGATAGGTAGTGATGAGCGGACTGGTATGAAAAGAATAACTGAGCACACTGTCGTTGGTGCTGTAATTATCTGTGGGCGCCTTGATCCAGAAATCAAAATTGTAATCGGTATTCTGTGCCAGCACAGCCGGCGTACTGAATGTATATACCTGCGTGGAATTGGGCGCAATGGCACTCACCAGTTCACTCACCACGGCGCCGCCATTAACGCGGTAATTTACCGGCACATTGCTGAAGCTGGTGGCGCTGTAATTTTTTATGCGGATGGAAACCGCCTGGGTGCCGCTCATATTGCAACCGGTTGCAGCAGGTGATACCACCTGCGTTATGGCCACATCATTCAGCGCCTCAGTCAGCGATACATCATCAAATGTATAACCATCATCCTGGTCGAGCACCGGGAAGGGAACATTGATGGACGTGTTTCCCTGCTGCCCGAATTTAATCTGGAAGCTGCTGCCAATGGGTTGCGCCGGCAGCACCGTGTCGAGCACATCATTTACATTGATGAAGCCATGCTTCCATTGCCCCAGGGCTGCCTGGTTGGCTACCAGGTCGTAGGCGAATACCCAGGGCTGACTGTCATTCCCGCGAATCCAAACTTTATTATCCGGGTTATTGGCCTGCCCGTGGTTCTTATAATAAAAATCAAAACGCAGCTGGTTGCCGGCACCATAATTGCTGGCATTGTAAGTCATCAGCAAACTATCGGTAACCAGTGTGCCATAAGGAAACTGATCCAGGCTGATGGCCTTGCTGCCACTCAGCGCCACGCCGGTATTCACAAACGTACGGGCACGGCCCCTGCTGTTATTGGTTTTAAAATCGGCTTTATCGGCTCCGTCAATACCAACGCTGTTGCTGGTATACTCCTTTGCGACGGTGGCTTCAAAATCATCTGTCACCGGTAAGGTCAGTACCGGGTTGGCCAGGCTCTTTATTACAGCTGTTACGGTATCATCCAGTACCTGTGTATCCCCGGCTTTCTTAACCCAGGCTTTAAAAGTATAGATCCCCGGAACAGAAAGGTCTGCCTTCTGCACAAAACTGTACTGATAGCTGCCCAGTGCAGCCACCGGAGCCGAAGCGGTTTCGGTAACTATGGCCCCGCCATTCACCTGGTAACTGAGGTCGAAGTTTCCGGAGGAAGCCACATTGTCGAGGTTCTTCACAGTGAGCTTCACGGTTTCATTATTCCCGGGGGCCGAGCTGGTAAACTGGCGGCCGCTAACCGGGGCATCCAGCGAAGCGGCTTTAAAATTATTATCGAAACCCGCTAAAGCACAGGTACCTGTAGCAGGCAAGGCGCTCACCGATACTGAGCGCCGGCCGCTTACAGCCGTATTCTTTGCTGCTACCCCAAACCAGTAGGTGGTGCTGCTGTTAAGGCCGGTAACCAGGAAATTCAGACTGGCCGTATTGCCAATTACACTCATGCTATCGCCTTTGAGTTGCAGGATATCATAAGAAGTGGCGCCGGTAACAGCAGTCCAGCTCAGCTGTGCATAGCCTTCACAGGGAATGGACGTGCTGAGAGTGGGCTGGCCGAGTATCACAAAATTATAATCACTCTGATCGGTATAAACAGATGCATTCCGGCTTACCCTGATAAGTGCGGTATTGGTTACGGTAGCAGGCACCACCCAGTTTACTGAGCGTGCTGAGGCGGCCACACTGTTACTGATGGTAGTCCAGCTGCCGCCATTATCGGTTGAATATTCCACGGTGAAAGTATTGGCTTCATCACCGTAAGCCGACCAGCGGATGGTTTCGGTTTCGCCCGGCACCAGTGTTTCGCCGCCAAAAGGATATTCCACCGTAATACCATTCATATCCACCTGGTAGGTGAGGATATATTCCTGCGGACCGGCCGGTACATTGAAAGCGCTTACATTGAGGGTATAGGTTCCGGCAGCCGGAGCATCAATCGTAACCTGTTCCATATTATTACGGTGATCGGCACCGGGTACGGCATTGGCGGTAACATTAAACGGATCCAGAATGAGCGGTAATATAACTGCCGCAGCCGGGTCGGTTACGGTAAGATCCAGATCGTTTACCAGCGTAACCCCCGCACTGGGCAGGGCTTCGGGATCGGCCCAGTACAGCATCACTTTCAGGCGGCGGGCGCCGGCCGGAACGCTGATGGGAAAAGAACCGGGTGTATTACTGATAAAATACTGGTTGCCTTCCATGGCTTCGGTGGCCCGGCGGGCATTCAGCATACCAAATCCAAATGTATAATCCGGTCCCGGGTTACCCAGGTCTTCGGCGGTATTGCACAATAAAGCTTTTATCAGCGAAGCCTTCGGTATGGCCCCGCCATTCAGCTGGCGGTAGCGTTCATTGAGTACGGTTGCCGCACCAGCCACCATGGGCCCCGACATGCTGGTACCGCTATTATTACCATAACTGTTATTATGCCGGGTAGAAAAAACATTTACCCCGCTGGCTACAATTTCGGGCTTGAGGCGGCCATCCAGTACCGGGCCGCGGCTGCTGAATGAAGCGATGGTATAATCCAGCTGGTTCATGGCGCCCACTGTCAGCACATTTTTGGCGCATTGCCAGCCGGTTTTAACGGTTCCATAAGCGGCCGGGTAAGGCGAGCAGGTATATAAGCCGTCATTGCCCGCCGAGAACACATGCAGTACAGTTGGAAAGCTGCGCATCTGCGCATCGGCATAATTACTCAGCACATCATATACCCCCTCCCCGATACAACCATCTTCGGCGGCTGTATAAGAATTATTGGTGGCAATCATGTTATAATCGGCAACATAAACTGGTGTATTGGTAACCACATCACTGAACCACTGGCTGATAATGGTGGCTTTGGGCGCCATACCATGATTTTTCACATCGAGTATCCCTGCGCCGGCCACGGTACCCGATGTATGGATGCCATGAAAGCTGGGCACGGAATATACCCGGTTGATGAGGCGGCCGGTAAAATCAATATGTGTGGAGATTTCGGCGTTATCCCCAACACCCACTGTAATGTTACGGCCCGTAAGCGCCCGGCCGGCGGGCGCCAGCAAGGCATTCATGCCATGCAAACCGCGGCCTTTATAGTTCAGCGGTTTATCGGCAATCGTGTGCAGGCTGATATAACTCACAAAGGGCAGGGCCGCGATTTTTTCAAGCAAGCCTTTATCGGGCCGGATATAAATCACATCCGGTAACAAAAATTTCCCGGTAGCCACAAAGGCACCCGTCTGCTCTATAGCTGCTCTTACAAAATTATCATCAACACCGGGGAAGAGCCCGATAGCGAATAAACGCTGCACGTCTTTTGAGCCCATAAGGTTGGCCGTGGCGATGGCCGGATCAATTTTATAGAAAGCAGGCAGGTTGCCGGCAGCGATAATATGCCGGGATGCGAATCCGGTAAAATCGGCGCTGGCCTTCACCGTAGCGAGGTAGGCATTCCCCGGCAGGTAAGAGCCCAGTTGCACACCGGCCCTACGGAGTGATTCTTTTTGCGCCACGTCCGGAAGCTGATCAAACTGCAGGATAAGATGGTATTGATTATTTACCAGGGCCGGCTGAAGCACAGCCCGGTCAAACTTATCACCGGTAAGGTTTCTTTCCAGTTGAAGCGTTCCGCGGGCAAAGGAGATGGCAGGGCCGGGAGGCTGTGCCTGTAAACCTGTGAAGGCAAGGAGCAGGACTAAACAAAATGAAAGGCGTAAATGTTTTTTCATTTGCTATGGATATGCATTGGATTTTGCATGTTTTTGCGAAGCCGTCCTCAAGTTACCCAAAAATCGGCAAAAACACCTATGGATAACGTTTTGGACGGGTTTATATTGCCACTGTCAATGGGCTGTTTTTTAACCGGTTATACTATCTTTGCCAACGGATGAACCTGGAATTGTTGTTGAAAGAATATACCAACGACCCCCGCTGTTTTAAAATAGTGGATGGGATCACATTGTCTGCACCCGCCCGCATCCACCTCCAGGGCCTTTCCGGAAGCGCTGCTCCCTTTGTACTGACAACCGTTTTCAACCATCCCGCTGCCTCGCAACTGAACCACCTGGTGATACTGCGGGATGCCGAAGAAGCCGCTTATTTTCATAACACGGTGGAAAACCTTACCGGGGCGCTCAACCTGTTTTATTTTCCTTCTTCTTTCAAAAACAAAAAGAATTACCGGCTGCTCAACCCCAGTCATGTGATGCTGCGCACCGAGTGCCTCACCCGCTTTTCGGCGCCCATGGGTTCGGGCCGGGTGGGTACCATTATCACTTATCCCGAAGCGTTGTTCGAAAAAGTGGTGCTGGCCAAAACCCTTTCTTCCAATATCATCAGCATTAAACAGGGTGATACCCTCAACCTGGCAGACATCATGGAAAAGCTGGTGAACTACGGTTTTGAAAGAACGGATTTTGTTTACCAGCCCGGACAGTTTGCCATCCGCGGCGGTATCTTCGATATCTATTCCTTTGGCAATGAAAAGCCTTACCGGGTGGAATTGTTTGGCAATGAAACCGACAGCATCCGCATCTTCGATCCCGAAACACAGCTGAGTGAGAGAAGGATTTTGCAGGTGAATATTATCCCTAACGTAGAAACGCAGTTTGAAAGCGGGGAGAAAGTTTCACTGCTGGACTTTTTACCCGAAGAAACGGTGGTATGGAGTGCCGACTGGGATTTTATCAGGGAGAAAATAGAGCAGCAGGAAGAGGATTTTTATAGCTGGAGCACAACCATTGCCCCGCAGGCGGTACCGGCCGAATCAGAAGATCAGCTGGCCGAAAAAACGGATACCACCGCCGATGATTTCACCCCGGCAGCTTTGCTGGAAGAAAAAATTTTACAACGTCCCGTTGTGGAATTCGGTAAGACAGCCGTATTGGGAAACAATACATCTTTTACTGCAACCCCCTCTCCCGTAACCATTTCTTTCCATACCAAAGAACAACCCGCTTTCAACCGCCAGTTTGATCTGCTGATCAAAAACCTGAAAGAGTACGAAGCGCAGAAATACAATATCTATCTCTTTGCCGATAACCCCAAACAGCTGGAGCGGCTGCATGTGATCTTTACTGATCTCAAAGCCGAGATTTCGGTGGTGCCCATACCCACATCCATCCACGAAGGATTTATTGACGATGACCTGAAACTGGTTTGCTATACCGATCACCAGATTTTTCAGCGCTATCATAAATACCGGGTAAAACAGGCCTTCAGCAAGAACAAGGCGCTAACCTTAAAAACATTACGCGAACTGCAGCCCGGCGATTATGTAACGCATATCGATCATGGCGTGGGCGTATACAGCGGTTTGCAGAAAATTGAAGCCAATGGCCGCCTGCAGGAAGCAGTGCGGATTCAGTATAAAGACGGCGATCTGCTTTATGTAAATATATCCTCGCTGCATAAAATCAGTAAGTACAGCGGTAAGGAAGGCACCGTGCCCAAAATGAACAAGCTGGGCAGTGATGTGTGGAACCGGCTGAAGGAAAAAACCAAGAAGCAGGTCAAGGATATCGCCACCGATCTCATCCGCCTCTATGCACAGCGTAAGAGCCAGCCCGGCTATGCGCATACGCCCGACAATTACTTACAGGCGGAACTGGAAGCCAGCTTTATCTACGAGGATACACCTGATCAGCACAAAGCCACCGAAGACGTGAAACGGGATATGGAAAAACCCTCGCCGATGGACCGGCTGGTTTGCGGCGATGTGGGCTTTGGCAAAACCGAAGTGGCTATCCGGGCCGCTTTCAAAACCTGCTGCGATGGCAAGCAGGCTGCTGTACTGGTACCCACCACCATCCTGGCCTACCAGCACTATAAAACCTTTGGCGAACGGTTGAAAGATTTTCCCGTTACAGTGGATTTTATCAACCGTTTTAAATCAGCCAAACAACGGAAAGAAACCCTGCAGAAACTGGCTGAGGGCAAGATTGATATTATCATTGGCACCCATGCGCTGCTGGGCAAGGATGTGAAATTTAAAGAGCTGGGCATCATGATCATTGACGAGGAACAGAAATTTGGCGTAGCCGCCAAAGAGAAACTGAAGCAGTTACGCACCACTGTCGACTCCCTCACGCTCACCGCCACACCCATACCCCGCACGCTGCAGTTCAGCCTGATGGGTGCCCGCGACCTGAGCGTTATCAACACGCCGCCACCCAACCGGCAGCCCATTCAAACCGAAGTGATGGTATTCAACCAGGACGCCATCCGCGATATAATTTATTATGAAACCGAAAGAGGCGGACAGGTTTTCTTCATCCATAACCGGGTAAACGGGCTGGCCGAAATGAAAGGGCTCATACAGGGTCTCTGCCCCGATCTCAGCATTGCCTATGCCCACGGACAGATGGAAGGCGATGAACTGGAAGATACCATCCTCGACTTCATGGATAAAAAATACGATGTACTGGTGTGCACCAATATCGTGGAAAGCGGGGTGGATATCCCCAACGTAAACACCATCATCGTAAACAATGCGCACCAGTTTGGTCTCAGCGATCTGCACCAGTTAAGGGGACGCGTGGGCCGCAGCAATAAAAAAGCATTCTGTTACCTGCTGGCGCCACCGATGAGCACGCTGCCGCCCGACAGCCGCAAACGTCTGCAAACGCTTGAACAATACAGCGACCTGGGCAGCGGCTTCCAGATTGCGATGCGGGACCTCGATATCCGCGGCGCCGGGAATTTGCTGGGCGGCGAACAAAGTGGATTCATCGCCGAGATTGGTTTTGAGATGTACCAGAAGATCCTGGATGAAGCCATCCGCGAACTGAAGCGCAAGGAATTCCGTGACCTGTTTAAAGAAGAAATACAGCAGCAGGATGATTTTGTAAGTGATTGCAGTATTGATACCGACCTGGAAATACTCATCCCCGACAGTTATGTGGAAAGCATCACCGAGCGCCTGAGCCTGTACAGCCGGCTGGACAATTGCGAAAATGAAGAAGATCTGCAGGCATTTCATACCGAGCTTACCGACCGGTTTGGACCGGTACCGACGCAGGTGGAAGATCTTTTTATCACCGTTCGCTGTCGTAAAATGGCCGTAGAGCTGGGCTTTGAGAAGATGCTGCTGAAAAATGATGTACTGAAGTGTTTCTTTGTAAGCAACCCCGAATCGCCCTATTTCCAGAGCGCCACCTTCAACGGCATTCTTCATTACCTGCAAACGGGCACCAATAAGGGCAAACTGAAGCAGGTAGGCAAAAACGGTATCCTGGTGGTAGACCCCATACGCTCCATGACCGAACTCCACGAATTTATGAGCCGGATGCTGGGCTCGGTCGCCGCTTCCTGAGTCGCGTCCCTGCAGCATTTTCCGGAAAAAAGTTATCTTAGTATTACCCAATCAAGATCCGATTCCCGAAATTCCCCTGTCCGGCAATTTTCACTTAACAGATCAAATGATCAGGCCATGCGAAAAATCGTTTTGTATGCAGTGCTCTGTCTTTCCCCGCTTATGGGGGACCGTTTTCTTCCGGTGAATCAGCCCGCCGGAAAAATATCGCTGTCCTGGCTGCGGCATATCAAACCCACAACAGCAATAAACGATCTTATATCCGGTCACCATCCGGCACCAGCAACCCCCGATACTACATCGCTTAAGCAATCCAACTGGTACAAAGAGGCGCTTGAGAACATTGAACGCAGCGAATACAATATCAGTTACCAGGAAGATACTAAATCCTACACCTCCCCCAACCGTTCGCAGGATCTTCGCTGCCAATACAACAGTACTTTGTTTACCCTGCAGCCGCGGACCGGCGGTAATGATAAATGGAAACTGGAACTCAGCACCACCGGTATTTTTGCAAAGCAACAGTTATTATACGCCCCCACCTCTGAGCCAATCATCACGCAAAACGGTGCCAGCATCCGCTTTAATCATGCTGATAACTTCATCACCGAGTACATCAACAGCAAAGAAGGCGTGCGGCAGAATTTCATCATCCATAAAGAGCCGGCTTCAAAACCCCGGCAACTCAGTATTCGCCTGAAGGCCAATAAAGGATGGTACGTTAATAAAGTGGCGCCCGGTGAAATTCATTTTGCCAAAGCGAAGGGTGATGGATTTGAGAAAAAAATCACGTACAAAGATTTAAATGTGTGGGATGCAGATAATAAAAAACTGGAAGCTGCATTTGAAGTAAAAGGAAATGAAATTGCCATCAATGTAAATACAACAAATGCTGCTTATCCTATTACGGTTGATCCGCTTTCCACAACTGCCGACTGGACTGCAGAGAGCAACCAGGCTTCTGCCTATTTCGGTTACTCGGTTTCCAGTGCGGGCGATGTAAATGGCGACGGCTACAGTGATGTAATAATAGGCGCATACAACTATTCTGTTGGAGGAGGTTCCGGAGCCGCTTTTGTTTATCATGGTTCGGCAACCGGGCTGTCTTCTACCGTGAACTGGACAACATCAACAACCCAGCCCTCATTTTATGGTACATCAGTAGCTACGGCCGGGGATGTAAATGGTGATGGATACAGTGATGTAATTGTGGGCGCCTACCTGTATGCCAATGGCCAAACAGGTGAGGGAGGAGCCTTTGTTTATCATGGTTCTGCCTCAGGATTATCAACTACGCCTGCCTGGCAGGCCGAATCCAACCAGATAAATGCACAATTCGGCATTTCCGTTGCTTCGGCCGGGGATGTAAATGGTGATGGATACAGTGATGTGATCGTAGGCGCCAATGGTTATTCGAACGGACAAACAGGTGAAGGGGCCGCTTTTGTTTACCAGGGTTCGGCCAGCGGGTTATCCACCACCGCCAACTGGAGTGCCGAAAGCAACCAGGCCGCTGCCTTATTCGGCAGGAGTGTGGCTTCAGCGGGTGATGTGAATGGTGATGGATACAGTGATGTGATTATAGGAGCTTATCAGTATACAAACGGACAGGCAAGCGAAGGGGCCGCTTTTGTTTACCATGGTTCAGCCAGCGGATTATCTGCTACGGCCAACTGGACAGCAGAAAGCAACCAGGCCAGTGCCAACCTGGGCATAGCGGTGGCTTCGGCAGGTGATGTTAATGGTGATGGGTACAGTGATGTGATTGTAGGCGCCTATTTATATGATAATGGAACCGTGAATGAAGGTGCAGCATTTGTTTATCAGGGATCGGCCAGTGGGTTATCTGCCAGCGCCAGCTGGACCGGCGACAGCAATCAAAACGCCAGTTTTTATGGCAGAAGCGTGGCATCGGCAGGTGATGTTAATGGTGATGGGTACAGTGATGTGATTGTGGGAGCCTATACCTACTCGAATGGTCAGGCCAACGAGGGCAGGGCTTTTCTTTACATGGGATCGGCAACTGGTTTATCTGCCGCCACGGCATGGACTGCTGAAAGCAACCAGGCCGGCGCCAGTTTCGGCATTTCAGTTGCTTCTGCCGGGGATGTGAACGGAGATGGGTACAGTGATGTGATTGTGGGAGCACATACCTTCGATAACGGCCAGACGGATGAAGGCAGTACTTTTACCTATCACGGTGCTGCCAATGGCATCAGCAGCACATTCACCACTCAGATAGAAAGCAACCAGGCAGGTGCAGAAATGGGATTCTCCGTTTCCTGTGCCGGTGATGTGAACGGCGATGGATACAGTGATGTGATCATTGGTGCCCCTTATTATGATAACGGACAATCTTTTGAAGGGCGGGCTTATGTGTATCATGGAAGACCGGCCGGCTTATTAACCACAGCCGACTGGACCGCAGAGATCAATCTTGCCAATACCTACTTTGGTTCTGCAGTTTCAGGTGCCGGTGATGTAAACGGAGATGGGTACAGCGATGTTATAATTGGAGCGCCCGGCTATAGCAACGGTCAATCTTCGGAAGGGGCCGCATTTGTTTATCATGGGTCGGCAGCAGGCTTATCTGCAACGGCAAACTGGACGTCAGAAAGTAACCAGGCCAATGCCCTGTTTGGAAATGCCGTAGCCAGTGCCGGTGATGTAAATGGAGATGGATATAGTGATGTGATAATCGGCGCGGGTAATGCCACCTATGGTGAAAGCGCAGAAGGAGCGGCCTTTGTTTATAAAGGCTCAGCAACCGGGCTTTCTGTAACCCCGCTCTGGTCGGGCGAGAGCAACCAGGCCAATGCGCAATATGGCACCTCTGTGGCCGGTGCAGGCGATGTGAACGGAGATGGATACGGCGATATTATTATTGGCAGCCGTAATTACCAGAACGGGCAGGTTAATGAAGGAAAAGTATTTGTTTACTATGGTGCCGCCGCCGGCCCCTCTGTTAGTATATCCTGGAGTTTTGAGTGCAACCAGGCCGCCGCCACACTGGGAGAGTCGGTTGCTTCGGCCGGGGATGTAAATGGTGATGGATACAGCGATGTTATTGTGGGAGCCAATAATTATTCTAACGGGGAATTGCTCGAAGGCAGGGCCTTTGTGTTTCATGGTTCAGCCGCCGGCTTATCCGCTACGCCAAACTGGACAGGGGAAAGTAACCAGGGTTCAGCAGGATTTGGCGCCGCCGTTTCATCGGCAGGCGATGTTAATGGCGACGGATACAGTGACGTGCTTATAGGCTGCCCTTATTACACAAATGGACAAACCAATGAAGGCATGTGTTTTGTTTACTATGGTTCTGCCAGTGGGTTATCGGCTTCGGCCGGTTGGATGGCCGAAAGTAACCAGGCTGGTGCATTATTTGGCAATAGTGTAAGTTCTGCGGGTGATGTAAATGCCGACGGATATAGTGACGTACTGGTGGGCAGCAGAATATTCAGCAATGCCGAAAGCAGCGAAGGTGCCGCATTTCTTTACACCGGCAATGCCGGGAATGGACTACGCAATAACCTCCGCCTTTATAATACCGACCTGGTTACGCCTATACAAAAAAGCAATATTAACAATCCCAATCTCTTCGGCGCCGGTCTTTTCAGCAAATCGTTTTTAGGCAGAACAAAAGCCAAACTGGCATGGGAAGTAAAACAACAGGGACAGCCATTCAGTGGTAATCCGCTCAGCAACAGTGTTGCTTATTACGACAAGCAAACCTTCTATACCGATTTAGGAATCAGCGGCACCGAACTAAAGAACAATGCACAAAAACGCGGCAAACAAACCAAGATCAGGGCAAGAGTTGAATACAGCAAGGCCACCGCTATAACCGGCCAGGTGTATGGTCCCTGGCGTTATCCGCCCGGGTACACGATGGGCGCTTATGGCATGAGTGCCACACCGCTGCCACTAACCTTGATCAGCTTCACCGGTAGTTTCGTAAATGATAATGAAACAAATATCCAATGGATCACCTCCAATGAGCTGAATCTGGCAACCTATGTAGTGGAAAGAAGTTATGACGGGATTCAGTTCGCGGCACTCGCCCCCATCCCCGCCACGGGGATCAATGGCAGCAGTACCCGGTACAACTACTCCGATAAAACTGTGGCCGGCAATATAGTTTATTATCGGCTGCGGATTATTGAAAAAGATGGCACCGCTTCCTATACCCGCACCATCACACTGACCCGGGGCAATGTGGTAAAACTATCCCTTGCAATGAATCCCCTGCCGGCAGGGCAGGACGCCATACTGATAGCCGGAGGAAAACCGGATGCCCTTAAAGGCACGGTGCTGATCACCGATATGACAGGAAGAAGAATCGGTGTACAACATTGGACCCTGCCCGCTAATGGCCAACGGATCAGCATAACCACCCGGCAGTTGCCTGCCGGATTATACAATCTGCTTGTTCAATCAGAAAACAGCAGTCAAACACTGCGACTCGTGGTACACTGAGGAGAATTTTATTTTTCAGCATTAACACGCCAGCCGTTGTGCTTCATCCCGGGATACAACCGCCATCCCCTTTTTTATTCCGTATCCAAAATTATATTCAAAGGATGAATCCCTTCCCCGGAGTTTTTCCTGCGCCACAATCTCCTTAATTTTAAGGGATGAAGAATAAGGCATACGGACTGCTTTCCCTGCCCGTACTCGTGGCAGCCATGGGTTTCTTTGTGGATGTTTTTGACCTGCTTCTGTTCGGCATTGTTCGCAAACCCAGTTTTAAGGAATTAGGGCTCCCCCCCGACCAGGTACTGAGCCAGGGCGAATGGATCCTGAGCCTGCAGATGATTGGCATGATGCTGGGCGGCATTTGCTGGGGAATCCTGGGTGATAAAAAAGGAAGGTTACAGGTATTATTTGGCTCCATCCTGCTTTATTCACTGGCCAATATCGCCAACGGTTTTGTACAAACCATCCCGCAATACATGATCATCCGCCTGCTGGCAGGTATAGGACTGGCCGGTGAACTGGGCGCCGGCATCACCCTCACCAGCGAATTATTGCCAAAGGAAAAAAGAGGGCTGGCCGCCACCCTCATTGCCAGCACCGGTGTGCTGGGCGGCATCAGCGCCGCGTTGCTGTACAACTATTTCAACAACTGGCGGTTGCTTTATTTTATCGGGGGCGGCATGGGGCTGGTATTGCTGGTACTGCGTGTAAGCGTTGCAGAGAGCGGCTTGTACCGGCAAACCCGTAACAGCCCCGTGGTGCTCGGAAATTTTGCACAGTTCTTTACCAGCCGGGAACGCTTCTTTCGTTATCTCCGGGGCATCCTTATCGGCCTGCCGGTTTGGTATACCATCGGTATGCTGATTTCTTTTGCAGATGAGTTTGGCAAAAGGATGGGCACTCCCGGCATCAAACCCGGCGACGCACTCCTTTACCAGTATATCGGACTGGGATTGGGCGATATCAGCGCCGGCTTATTAAGCAACTGGCTGAAGAGCCGTAAAAAAGCGCTGTTTGTCTTCTACCTGCTCTTTGCCCTGTTTGCCCTGCTTTTCTTTATCCAGCAGGAATCATCCCTGGCCTATTTTTATTTTCTCTGTGCCGGGTTAGGATTTGGTTCAGGCATATCTGTTCTCTATATCACCACATCAGCTGAGCAGTTTGGAACCAACCTGCGGGCCTCGGCCTCCATCTCCATCACCAATATGGTAAGAGGATTTACCCCCCTGCTGCTGTTTTGTTTTGCGCAGCTACGCCGCTTCACAGATTATGTAACGGCAGCCTGGATCATCGGCGTCGTTGTGTTGCTTGTTTCCTTATCGGCACTCTATTATACCAGAGAGAGTTTTGGTAAAGACCTCGACTTTATCGAAACATAAAAGAGCAGCAGGCCTTTTCACTGAAAAAGCCTGCTGCTCATACTAGCATCCCTTTCTGTTAGCTAATTCCGGGCCTTTACAACCGGAGTTTAATACCGCCATTCAACGTAAACCCTTCCAGGTGCGTCCATATCTCATCAAAAGAAGGCCGGTCATTCGGCCCGTTTACAATTCTTTTGTAGCGGCTTTGCCGTACATCCGTAAAATTCTCAAAATTGATAAACAGTGATAATTTTTCCCTGAATGTTTTCTCGGCCATGAAACCGAATTCCCAGAAGGCGGGTGCTTGTGTTCTATTGCTGAGATATTGACGGCCGGTAAAATAAGCCTCCAGGCCCAGTTTCAGGTTTTGTTCCTTTTCATAAATCAGGGCCAGGTTCAGTTTGTGCCGGGGTTGCAGGGGCAGAAACGGCTGGCCGGGCAGGTAATCCGCCCGGGCATGCGTAAAGGTGTAGCCGGCAAATAATTTGAAATCCTCCTTAAATATTATTTTCAGGTTCGATTCGAGCCCCTTGCTGATAACCGGCCGGCTGGCATTGGCAAAGGCATAGCCACTGGCATAAGGCTGCAGGATCATCGGTTGGCGGATCGAACTGACAAAAAACAGCTGGTTAAATGCCAAGTGCCAGCTGGCCCCGAAATTCGTTTTATAGTTGATATCCACGGTAGCACCTCTGCTTCTTTCCGCCCTTACGCCTTGTAAGGGCGCTACCTGCTGGTATTGCATTGCTTCGGTTTGCTCTGTAAAAATGGTGGGCCCTTTATACCCGAGTCCGCCTCCGATTCTGCTTGTTAAGTGCCTATTGATGGTAACCATCAGCGAAACCCGGGGCAGCACAAAAAACTGTCCATAGTTTAACCGGGATCCCCGGTATTGTGCATTTTCAAAGCGCAATCCGCTCTCCAGTTTAACAGGCGCCGAAATATCCCAGGTATGCTGCAGGTACAGGCCTGAAGTAAAGGAATGTGCATCCAGGCTATCGGCCCGGCGCTGGCGAAAGCGGTCGTACACCAGGTTCAATCCGCCCACCAGGGTATACGTATTCTTATTAACCAGGAAGGATACATCCGTAAAGCTGTTGGTATTTACACCGGCGAAGGAATAACCGGGGATATCAATACCGCGACTGAAAATACTCAGGCTTTGCTTTAATTTCAACCGGAGCGACTTATTCAGTTTTTGTTCCCATTCCAGGCTGGTAGTATTCCGGATCGAATTGTTGGTTTCAAAATATACATGTCCGCTGTCTTTACCACCGGCCAGCACATGCATATCGCCGCCTTTCATATCCCCTTTGCTGAAACTATTGCCTATAATAACAGTACTTTTCTCTCCCGGGTAAATGAATAAGCGGGGATTGATAGTAAACTGATACCCTTGGGGTATTTCCGAAAAATCATCCTTATCCGCATCATAGGATTCCTGGTAATTCACCAGGCCCAATACGGTATAGCCGATTTTGCCTTTCCTTTGTGAGGCATACACCCCAATATTGGATTGTCCGATATTGGAATGATTGAGTATAAAATTATACACTGGTTTTTTTCCGGGTGTTTTCGAAACAAAATTGATAACCCCGGCAATAGCCCCCCCGCCATAGAGAGTGGATGCCGGCCCCTTGATGATCTCCACCTGTTGCAGATCCAGCGGTGGTATTTCAAGAATGCTAAGGCCACTGGCAAAATTGCCAAAATTGGGATACCCGTCTTTCAGCAACTGCGTATAACGCCCGTCCAGTCCCTGTACGCGGATACTGGCGCTGCCGCTGGTGGCCGATACCTGCTGCACCTGTATACCGGTGCTCTCGTGCAGCAACATACTCACATTGCCCGGGCGCATATTGGCTTTTTCCTCCACTTCTTCGGCATCAATCGTTTCCACGCGGGTGGGCGTTCGCTGAAAACTCCTGCTGGTTCGGGTAGACTGAATGATGATCGCTTCCATGTCAACAGGTTCCGCGATCAGGAAAATTTCAACAGGGTTCCTTACAGGAAGCGTGAGTGTAATTGTTTGAGACTGATAACCTGAAGAGCTGATCCGGAAAGTATGCACCCCATCAGTCAGTTTACTGATATTGGCGGAACCACTTGTATCCGTGATAACAAGTTGGTGCTCTTTCAGTAATTCAATGGTTACCCCTTGGATGGGGGCTTTTGTTTGGTCGTCGCTGATAATAAGCCGCACAGGCTGTTGCCCCTTTGCCAGTTGCGACAAAAGGATCAGTATACTTACAAAGTAATATTTCACACTGTAATAATTAAGTTAAACAATAAAAATGGCTTTGCTCTTGCAGAAGAACAACAAAGCGGGATACCGAAATTGTTTAACTTAACCGGGGAGGCTGCCAGATGCAATCGAAAAAGCCGGATGGCAGAAAAAAACTGTTGCCGGAAAAATATTCCTTTGCCTGCAGCAAAGGTTTTTCCGTAAGGGGTTTATAAGCGGTGCCGGTAACAGAGAAATTTTGTCCGCAGCAATTGCAAATACAAAAAGGAGTACAGGTTTCTTCTCCGGCGTGCTGATGCTCGCCTGTATTGGCCGCCACCGTTTCGGCCTGCAAAGCAGCAGCAACCAGTTCCCCGCAGGGAATAAATGCCAGCAGGAAGGTATAGCATACAAATATCAGCGCAATGCATCTCACCGGGCAAAGATAATTATCCTTCTCTTTTAGCGCCGCCTTCGATGAACAAATGACTTACCATTTCAGGAATTTTCCAGGCATGCAGCTTTCTTAAGTAATAATATCCCGGCGCCGGGAAACACCCTGAAGATTTTTAATGCAGTGATGGGTAGTTGTGGAAGATCCAGGACCTAAAGCGTTGAGCCTGTTTTGCGAAATCCCCCATAAAAATCCTTTGCTGTCTATGCCACATTTCACAGTATTGTTATCCACTCATGCTTTCTGCGTGCTAAATGCGCTGAATTTAATATTACAGGATGAAATAATCCGGGCCCGCTCCGCACAGTACTGCAGACAGATGACGATCTCCTGTGAACGTTAAGCCCGGTTGGCCGGTCATTGCCTAACTTTCCATGGTTATATAATCCAGGTTACCAAATTCATCGGTAAACAGCACAACCAGGTATTGGGTAATGTCCGGGCCGATAGAATAATCAAATATGGCAAATTGATCATCGCTATCCGGGTAAAGTCCCATCCTTACCAGCGAAAGCCTTTTAACCAACTGTTCTTCTTTGTTCAGTTTTTTATTCGAAGGGTCGATCAAAGCGTCCAGCTCATCATCCCCCAATTCTTCCAGATGGTGCGCAACATATTCCCTGACAGTATCGGCGTCTTCATCCCGGTAATCCTGTTCGATATATTGCTTGTTCTTCAGGTCAAAATCCCCAATCTGTTCTATAAATTTCTTTGCAATCTCAAGCCGGCCGGGGTCAACCCTGGTATCACAGAAATTTAAATCAATACTCACCTCGCTGTTATTATAACGGATAACGGTGTCATAATATTCCTCAAGATTTTCAGTGTCCAGTTGCCCAAAGCAGGGGAGTGTATATTTTGCCATAGTATTATATTTGAAGTAGTTAAAAAAGACTGTCTTTGCAAACGGAAGTGCCGTTCTGCAATCCCCTATTCCACCTTCATCACCAGTTTCTCATTCAAAGCGCTGGTCAGCTGCTTTTTAAAATCCGCCAGTTTATTATAATCGGCCGCCGCTATCACCCTTTCTTTTATCTCCAGTGCGGCGATGATGGTGTAACTGCTTTTTCCGGCATCCCATTTATACTGACAGGTATAACTGGCAAAGGGCAGTTCAATTTTTTTAGTGGCGGGCACGGTTTCGGGACTGAAGTTTTTGGGAAACTCGTATACCGTGGTATCGGCAAGGCGGTAAGGATACTCAAAGCAATAATCAGTTTTTCGCTTTGCTTCATCCGGTATTTCGGCAGGGAACAGAGGATAGAGCCGGGCATCGAAGAAATATTTGCTGCCCGAGCGGAAAGCATAAATTTTTTCATATTCCATAGAGGCCCGGAAGCCAAAGGGATTGTCGGATCGTTGAAAGGGCTGAATGTCTATGTAAGCCGGCTGGCGCCAGTTGTATAAGTTGAAAAAATATTTACGCCGGTCATCCTCTTTCATCTCATGAAAACCATTGAGAAGCATATCGTTGCTTTCTCCGCCGGTAACACTGCAGGTGGTTTGCACCCGGGCGCCGCCATCTGCATTCACGCTGATCTGGGTTAAAATACCCCGGTTATTGTGCCGGTAAGTGCTGCGGGGTGTATTTACCAGGACACCACCGGTATCAGTAATCAGCATTGCTTTCCGGTTTTCAGTGAAAGAGCTCAGCTCACCAAATGGCAGGGTGGTGCTGGTACATTCCAGCCAGGTGGTATCCTGCGGGGAGGGAACACAGAGAATGACATGATTAAAATAATCGGCCGGGAAATCAGGCATCACAGTCTTTGGCTGCCGGTCGCCCTGGATGATCACCACGTTGGATTTAACACCCACGGCATCCAATGCCGAACGCAGGTAATTACTGAGCGCTTTGCAATCGCCGTATTTTTTTTCATCCACAAAACTGGCCGGGAATGGCTTGAAGCCCCCAATGCCCAGCTGTATGCTTACATACCGCATGTTTTGCTGCAGGTATTGATATAAAATCCGGATCTTCTCTTTATCATTACCCGCCGGTTTTACAAGGTCCTGGTAAAATTGTTTACGGTTGGCCGGTAAGGCAGTGGTGGTGCTGTAAAGTTCATTGATCCACATACCGAAATTTTTCCAGCTGGTCATATCTCCGTCGTATTCATCCATCTGGAATTTTGTAGGAGCAATCAGAACACGGGGCTCATAGGTATCGGGAGCGCCAGCGCCTTTCTCTGCTTTGTAGGCTACCAGGTTATTGATTTCCCATCTGAAATTTTCCAGATCGCCCTCCCGGCTGCGAAGGGGCTCCATGTTATGATTGAGCAATTTATACCTCACCCCCAGCGCCGCAGGGGTTTCCACTTCAAACACACTGTGTTGAACCGATTGCCGGGCGGGCTGAAAATTATAACCGGGCAGGTACAATGTCCCCTTTAGTTTAACCGAATAATTAAGTTCCACCGTGATGGGATAAGCGGGAGCCGTTACTATAAAATAGGTAAGCTTGCCCTCCACCACCAGTCCTTCTCCATAAACAAATGAGCTCATCTCTTTTTTCGAATAAGTATTTTTCAGCACACCGTTGGCATCGTACACTTTCATCTGTGCATCATCAAGCACCGAAAATTTGTCTGAGAAATAAACAAACAGAAGATTGTTTTTTCCCTGTTCATTCATTACCGTGCAGATGCTGTGCACTTCATAGCGTCCTGTATTTTTCGATTTCAGTGTAAGTTTCCTGTATTCTTCCCGCAGCACCACATCCGCCTCCCTGCGCAGGGAATCGGGGATGAGCTGGAATGCATAGGGCAGGCTCTGCCCGGCGGCGGCAGCCGAAAAAAGAAAAGCGGTAAGAAAGAAAGCCAGGCGGCACATCGGGATTATTTTTTTTTCAGCACAATTCGCTCGTTGAGCATTTCATACATTTTGGTGTAAAATTGTTTCAGGTAGGGATAGCCTTCCACCGAATAACCCGAAGCCACAATTTCAAGGGTGATCCGGAAGCTTACGGCATTCCCGTCCTGCTGCGCAATACGGGTAAGGATAATGCTGGTATCAGGCATGATCATCCGCGTATTACCAGGTAATTCTGTAACCGCCAGGTTTTCGGGAAGCCGGTAGGTGCCTGCTATCATTATGGTTTGCGGATAATCCAGATCAATTTCCATTACCCGGTCCTCCTGTATAAATGGATTTTTTTTCAGTCCGGTAAACAGGTTAAAGGGCATAAAATAATACTCACCGCTATTTTCCAGTTTTCCGGTAAAACTGAAATCCTGTTCAAGTGGCCGGCTCCTGTCCTGCTGGTACGGTACATCCACCGAATCCACTTTTATGGTTACGCCTTCATTCTCTTCGAGCATCAGCCTGAGTTTATCTTCCCTGATCATTTTCTGCCGTATCCCACGGGCATAATCCTTGTCGGTCAGCTTTGCCTGCCCTGACAGGTTTCCGTCATTTCCAACATTGCAGGAGAAAAATATATTCTCAATGTATTTCCGGTCATTGTTCAATTCCACAATGCCGCCACCTTCTTCAGCGGAAGCCACCAGGAGCGCATTGGTGTATAATACATTAACAGGTATCAGATCAATGGCATTTTCCTTATCGGCAGCATTCAGCACATATTTATCCGTTCCGTCAAGTGCGTACACCATTAGCGCATTGAATTGCCTCAGGAAAGGATAGGTCAGGGAAATAGGACCGTTTTCTTTTGTACTAACCAGGAGCGGATAGGCCTTCACCCCGGCATCCCGCAGCCAGCGCAGGAGGATAAAATTTATTTCGGCGGTATTACCTCTCTTCTTGTCCCATATTTCTTTCATGTCTTTCCCCGCGTAAATACTCTCGTCCTGATCCCATTCCATATTTTTCTGTACATAAGCATAAATGGTCCCGATCGTCTCTTTCAGGGATGTAGCTTTTTTAAGCGCTTCCGTCAGCTCATCAGGTGCCGCAAATTTTTTCCGGTAGATTTCTTGAAAATTTTCATCTTCCAGTAACTCATCAATTATTTTTTTCCAGGTAGTCCGGAACTCTTTGGTATACCCCGGAGCATTAATTCTGGATATCTCAAATTCGATCCGCTGCATATAATGTTCCCTGGCATAGCTGTGGGGCTCATCCTTCAGCCCCGGCACATTATGCATAATGTACCACACCCCATCCTCCGGACTCTCCCCTTCTATTTTCGTCATTTCCTGGCGTTTAATAGTAAGAAGATTATATTCCACATATTGTGCCACAACCACATGATAGGCTGAATACTTTACCGGTATCTCCCGCTGAAAAGTCCATGGCGGTATGCCGGCAATCCCCAGCATGGTTCTTTTGTAACGAAATTCAAAAACCGTTCCCACTCTCACATTCGGAATAGCAAAGGATATTTCACTTATTACTTTTGAAACCGACTTTTCATAGATAGCCGATTTTTGCAGTTTCGTGATTTCAATATTCCCATTCTGATCCAGATTATAAGCAATGCCACCGATATTACTTATCGATTCGTAGCCATTTACAAAATAATAATGCAGTTTTACCTCCGCAAGATGGGTGCCTTTATCTTTAAGCACTTTAATACGGACCCTGAAATTCTGGGTGGTATTCCAGCCCACATTCATCAGGTATTCATGTTTAAAATCCCCTTCTTCAAATAACACCACGGCTTCGGCACCGGGATCAAAACTGCAGTCTTTTAATTCCAATTCCGCTTTGTCGGGCATGCCAAATGCAGGCAATTTATCCTGCGCAGCAGTTCTAAAAAATAAAATGGCAGATGAAATAAGCACTAAAGCGAGTGGCTTCATTATAACGGAATGTTTAGGGTTAACGGTTACAGGGAAACCCAAGATATCAATTTTTTGGATAGCCCGTCAGTGCAGCAGGATAAAACTTTGCTTTTTATGTACCGGTTGGCCCCTGAAATCAATGCCATAGGCAATCACCACATAGGTACCGTTTTCCTGTTCCTGCCCTTTCCAGCTGCCATCCCAGCCATTCCGGTAATTGCTGGTATAAAACAACTGCTGCCCGAAACGGTTATAAACCGCCAGGTAACCGAATTGGGCAATGCCCACCGGTATGCCCCGGTATACATCATTGCGCCCGTCGTGGTTGGGGGTAAATGCATTCGGCAGATAAATATCCGGTCCCTTGTACACTTTGATGGTTACTTCATCATAACTCTCGCAGCCCTCCGGGGTAAAGGCCTTCAGCAAAAAGGTCTGGTCGTGATCAATCAGGGCGATGGGATTGGCAATGGTTGCATTGTTCAGTAATGCAGCCGGACTCCACAGGTAACTGATACCTCCGCTGCCATGCAACTGAACCGGTTGACCGGCCGCCGTGAGCGAATCGGCCCCGGCATTGGCATGCGAATCGTAAATGGTAATGCTGCGCCGGTTCAGGTTGGCAGTGCAACCAAAGGTGGATACGGCCGACAAACGTACGAGGTACGTACCGGCATCCGTATAGGTATGCTGAACTGCAGCACCGCTGCCGCTGCCACCATCACCAAAGCTCCAGCTCCAGGCACCCACAGCGGTTCCGGTTGTTTCGGTGGCGGTGAAAGGCACGGACTCCCCCTTGCAGGCATTGCTGAAATGCATACTGATCACCGGCTTATTTTGTATGAAGAAGCTGTGGTTCGTAGTATCACTAACACAGCCCCAACTGCTGGTAACCAGGAGCCCAACTGTTTGCGGACCAGCCGGGAAACTATAAACGGGTTGCGGATCGCTGCTGAAAGTCTGTCCATTGTAAATCCAGCTCCACTGCACAACAGCGGCATTATTAACCCATGAAGAATCAAGAAACTGCACGGGCTCATTGCCGCAGAGGCGGTTAAGGTAACCGAAACGGGCCTGCGGTTTGGCATGTACAATAAAATCGCGGTACAGGGTATCTGAATAACAGCCGCGGGCATTCCCTACCACGAGCTTCACCCGTACCGGTCCGTCCGTACTGTAAACAGTTTGCGGGTTTTGCTGAACAGAAAACTGCCCGTTGCCCAGATCCCACCACCATTGTGTAACCGGTATACCGTCGGGCGAATAAGAAGAATCGGACAACTGCACCGGCGCCTGCTGACAGATCCGTACCTCCCGGCAGGCAGCAACCGGCCTGGCTGCTACAAATACGGTTTTCTGCACTGTGGTGGAGCAGGCCCAGCTGTTGTTGCTGGTGGCCGACAGACCAACGGTATGCGGACCCGCATCCGGAAAAATATAGTTGGGATTAGCGCTGGTAAAATTCTGCCCGTCAATCGTCCAGCTCCAGTTGGTTACCGGATCCGGGGCCGCCGTTACCAGCGCATTAAAAAACGTGGGCGATCCGATACAAACCGAATCGGTAAACGAAAAACTGATGCCCGGAGGCGTATAAATATGAATCGTTTTAACGAGGGTATCCGACTCGCAGCCTTCCAGGCTTTTTACCGCCAGCCGGATGGTTTTAGTACCACCTGTAACATAACTGCTTACAGGATGCTGCTGTGTGGATGTATTTCCATTGCCAAAATCCCAGTACCAGTTATTCAGGGTGCCCACTGTTACCGAAGAGGTATCATGAAAGCTGATACTGTTACCAATACAGCTGTCGGCATAACTGAAACCGGCCACCGGCTTACTGCCGATACGAATGGTTTGCTGGGTGACAGCTTCGCATCCATCTGCCCCAATAGCCCGGTGCTTTACCACATAATCGTTGGGTACCGAATAGGTATGCACGGGGTTCAGGTTAACCGAATCGATGGGTGAGCCATCCCCGAAATCCCAGTAAAACTTAACAATATTGGTGAACGAAACCGTGGAATCAATAAACTGAACGGGTACATTCAAACAACGTTTCTGATTGGGCAATAAATGAAAAAGCGGATTCAGGGCAATTTTAAAACCCTGGTAGTTATTGAGGCCGCCGGTGCTGCCGGTAAAACCCCAGTATACCATCGGGTTACCCGAAAAAACATCGGTCACCAGGTCTTTATTGGCCGATACCCGCAGTACGCCGTCGATATAGGCCGTGAGTTTAAATGTGGGGGCATCCCATACCACCCGCAGGGCATGCCATTGCCCGTCTTCAATATTGTCATTCCCGCTGATGGCAGTAACCGGGCCGGCAATATTGTTGGGGGTGGTATGACTGATATCGCCGTTCAGCTGTATGGCGATATGATCATAAACCGGGTCGCTGTTATTGCCGTTTTGATAGGTATCAATGGTAATGCCGGCAGCCGGCGTGATATTTTCGTACCCCAGTCCGCCCCCCGAACTCCCCACACTGGTGCTGATGGGCTGCAGCACAAAAACAATCCCGTCGGCGCCATCCGCATCTTTGGAACCAAGGAAAACATCAAACTTAAAATCGAAGGACTGGGTAAGATCAATCTTATTATTATTCCATACCGAACCGCTCTGGGTGGCGATGGCATCGGTAAGCCGGTACTCGTTGCAGGAAATCTGCGTGGCGTTGCCGTTAACCGTATACTGTGCCCTTGGAACCAACCCACAGAGAACAGCCAATAATAGTACAGCAACTTTTTTCATACCAGCTATAAAGTTACTGCATCGGTACCGATTCGCAGAGGATGATTATAAAAGCTGATCCCATTACTGTTCTTTTACCGGATCAGCAGGAAGGAAGTTTGCCGCTCCACCAGCACACCATGGTAATCCACTCCGGCTGCCATGGCAACATACACACCGCTGTTCTGCTGTTTGCCCGTAAGGGCGCCATCCCATCCCTTCCTGTAATCGGTGGTATTGAATACCTGCTGACCGTACCGGTTATAAATCCGCAGGTACCTGAATTCGCGTATGCCAACCGGGAGGGCATGATAGAGGATGTTGGTACCGCCCGGACTGAAAGCCCCCGGCAGGTAAATATCTGCCACCTCCGAAACCTTTACCAGTACGGTATCGTAGGATTCGCATCCAAGCGGCGTATAGGCCTTCAGGATAAATTGCTGATCCCGGTAAACGGTTGCCATCGGGTTGGCCATATTCGGGTTATTGAGATACTGGGCCGGTGTCCAGCTATAACTGGTACCCCCGCTGCCCTGCAACTGAACCGGTATCCCGGATGCCGTAACGGTGTCACGGCCGGCATAGGCCTGGGTACTGTAGATATTGATAAACCGGGTAATGGTATCGGATAAGCAGCCCGCAGCGGAACTGGCAGCCAGCTTAACGGCGATGCTGCCGCTGCTGTTAAACCGGTGCAGGGTGGACGCACCACTTGCCGTGCTGCCATCATCCAAAAAAAGCCAGAACCAGTTATTCACCCCGGTGCTGTTCAGTTCCTTCGCTGTAAAATCAACCAGGCTTCCTTTACAGGCATCAGAAAAAAGTATATCAATAAGGGGCTTGCCGGTTACGGTAAAGGTTTTAAATGTAGTATCACTGGTACAGCCAACGGTGCCGTTCACTATCAATCCCACCCGGTGCGGTCCTTCGCTGAAAGGCAGTTGGGGGTTTTGCTGGGTGCTGATCAGTACGCCGTTCTCAGTCCAGTGCCATTGATTGGGAGCCCCCCCGGTAACAGAGGAGCGGTCGGTAAAGAGCACGGGGTCGTTACTGCAGGGCTTTACCGTTACATCAAAATCAGCGATTGCCTTTGCCAGGAAGAAAACATTGAAGCTCTTGCTGATCACACAGTTGCCGGTGGTGCCGGTAACGGTATAGGTTACATTACCCGTGGGGGTGAGAACAGGATTCATGATCAGGGGATCGCTTACCCCCGTGGTGGGCGACCAGCTGAAATTGAGTGCATTACTATTGGTATTGGAGCTGAAAGAGGAGCCGGCGCAAACAAAAGTATCAATATGGGTGGTAAGAAAAAGATTATTCAGCAGCCCGATGGTAACAGGATAATAGATAGTACAGCCGGTTGCATCCGTGATGGTGGCCTGGTAATTACCCGGGGTAAGATTGGTGGCCGTAACACCTGTTTGTACGGGCGTGGTGTTCCATGTAACGGTATAAGGAGCCAGTACGCCCGAGATGCTGAGGGTAACACTTCCGTTAACCGTACAGGTGGCATCGGTGATGCTTGAACTGATGGCCGGATTACTCACCAGGCCGGATACCGCCATAAACACCGCATTGGGATAAGGGGCATTGCTGCCGCCGGTGGTAACATTGGTAAAACTGATTTTTGCCAGGTTCCTGGCACGATCGGCACAGGAAAGCGGAATATCTATATAATACATCCGGGGGTTGGTGGGATACCCATCGGCACTACCGGCAGGGGTTGAACGGGCGCAGCGGCCAAAGCCCGAGATCACCAGGTTGGCAGAGGCATTGAACCAATCCGATAAGGCATAATTGGTGGCTGCAATGCTGGTGGTGCCATCGGTAAAAGTGAGTACAATATTAACCAGGCTGGTACCCTCGGTGGTAAACGCCAGTACTCTTATTCTGGAAAACTTATCGGGTGTTACAAGACCGAGATCCCCTGTCTGTGTACGTTGCAGCAGCAGGGCGTTGCTGGCTGCATAATCCGCCAGCTGGTAACTATCAGCCCCGCTCGTAATCAGGCCATTGTCCGGAAGTCCGCCACCCCCAAAACCATTACTTATGCGAAACGTATTTGTATACATCACCCGGTTGGAGGCCGGTACGGCGTCAAGCGCCATCGTGGTGGTGGTTAGGGAACTGGTGCCGGTTTCGGCTACCACATCCTGGTTGAAACCAGTAACGGGAACCGGGCTGAACTGGGCCCGCGTAAGAGGGCTGTAAAACAGGAACAGCAATACGATCCAACGGACAGGCTTTGTCAGGCTAACCTGTTGTTCCCGCCGGGGGGCAGACACATTTTGGTATTCCGTCCGGCATTTGCCGGCGGCGGGCAGAAGAAGATTAGTTTTGGTCACATTTAAATATAAAAAAAATCTTCCGGTATGGCATAAAAAAAGCTACCTGCCGTGCAGGTAGCCCATTGTATTCAGATAATTTTTTTACCAGCCCTTTTTAGCCACACCGTTTTTAACGGCTTCCAGCGCTGTTGCTTCATTGAGCATCGTTGTCATCTTATTACCCTTTCCATCATGGCCCTGGGCCATATAACCCCCGCGGGCGGTTTTGGTTATTACGGCATCCTGCATGGGAACGTTCTTTTCTTTCGTTTTCATGCAATAAGCGGTTAACATTTTTGACATCTTGGTTGAATTTATGGTTAGTTAATAAGGGTGTTCACCCCGCTTGCTTTTACAAGCTACTTAAAAATATCGGGTTTGGCAAAAAAACGCCCCGGTTTAAAAGCCAGGGCGATGTTAATAATTTGATAATCAACAAAATATATAATACAAAATTTCTATCAGGCATCAATTTTAGCATAGCGGGCATGCGTTTCGATAAACTCCCGGCGGGGGGGTACCTCATCGCCCATCAGCATACTGAATACCCTGTCGGCTTCGGCGGCGCTTTCAATAGTAACCTGTTTCAGGGTACGGGTAGCCGGGTTCATCGTGGTTTCCCAAAGCTGTTCGGCATTCATCTCTCCCAAACCTTTATACCGCTGAATGGTTACACTGTCGTCCTTACCATGGCCCAGTTGGGCCACCAGCGCCTTTCTTTCTTCATCATTCCAGGCATACTCCTGCTCCTTGCCTTTTTTCACCAGGTAAAGCGGGGGCTGGGCGATATATACAAAGCCCTGTTCCACCATTTCTTTCATATAACGGAACACAAAGGTGAGGATCAGGGTGGCGATATGGCTTCCGTCCACGTCGGCATCGGTCATGATGATCAGCTTATGGTACCGCAGTTTGGAAAGATCGAGGGCCTTGGGGTCATCGGCCGTCCCGATTTTCACACCCAGGGCGGTGAACATGTTACGGATCTCTTCATTATCGTAGATCTTATGTTCCATGGCTTTCTCTACGTTGAGGATCTTACCCCGCAGGGGCAGGATGGCCTGGAAACTGCGGTCGCGGCCCTGTTTGGCCGTACCACCGGCCGAGTCGCCCTCCACCAGGTAAAGCTCGCAACGGTTAGGGTCTTTATCACTGCAATCGGCCAGTTTACCCGGTAAGCCGCCGCCGGTGAGCACACTCTTGCGCTGCACCATTTCGCGGGCCTTGCGGGCGGCTGCACGGGCCTGTGCCGCGAGTATTACTTTCTGGATGATTGTTTTGGCGTCTTTGGGATTTTCTTCAAGATAGGCCACCAGCACGCGGCTCAGTGTGGCATCCACCACACCCATCACTTCATTATTACCAAGTTTGGTTTTGGTTTGCCCTTCAAACTGCGGTTCGGGTACTTTTACCGAGATGATGGCGCTTAACCCTTCCCGGAAATCGTCTCCTTCGATCTCTACTTTTGCTTTTTCAAAAAGGCCTTCTTTTTCACCATAGCTTTTAAACACCCGGGTAATGGCCCTCCGGAAGCCGGCCACATGAGTACCTCCTTCGATGGTGTTGATATTATTTACATAGCTGAACAGATGTTCCTGGTAGCCGGTATTATAGATCATGGCTACTTCCACCGTCACATTCGTGGCTTCATCCCTTCCTTCGCAATAGATTACGGAAGGCAGGAGCGACTGCCGGTTGGCGGTTTTATCCAACATATCCACAAACTCAACAATACCGCCTTCGCTGTAAAAAGTTTTTGTCCAGCTGGTACCGTTTTCATCTTTTTCACGCAGGTCATTCAGTGTAATAGTAATCTTACGGTTCAGGTAAGCCAGTTCCCGCAGGCGGCCCTCGAGGATACCGCGGTTGTATATACCCGAGGTAAAGATGGTGGTATCGGGCCAGAATTGTGTTGTGGTTCCATGCTCATCGGAATTACCGATTTCTCTTACGGCATATTTGGGCACCCCGCGCTCGTATTCCTGTTCAAAAATTTTCCCATCTCTTTTTACCACCACGTGCAGTTTGGTGCTGAGGGCGTTCACGCAACTCACACCCACCCCGTGCAAACCACCGGAAACCTTGTAAGAGTCCTTATCAAACTTACCGCCGGCATGAAGTACCGTCATCACCACTTCCAGCGCACTGCGGTTTTCCTTGGAGTGCATGCCGGTGGGGATACCCCGGCCGTCGTCTTCCACGGTGATGGAATTATCTTCGTTTATTGTAACGGTAATATTTTTACAATGACCGGCAAGGGCCTCGTCAATTGAGTTATCAACCACCTCGTAAACCAGGTGATGCAGCCCCTTTACGCCCACATCTCCGATATACATCGCCGGGCGTTTCCGCACGGCCTCGAGCCCCTCTAATACCTGTATGCTGTCGGCCCCGTAATTGTTGCCGGAAGGGGTAGGAATGGTTACTGTTTCTGTGCTCATAAATAGTTCAAAATCACTTTAAAATTTGTAAATCTCCGATTCGGGCAAATGTACGAAAAATCAAGGGTTCCGGGCAATTAAACAGGGTCGATTTTACCCCGGTTTTTGTCAAAAGATTTCCACATCCGAAAGGCGGGGAAAAACAGTTACGGGTTAAGGGCTCAGGGCTACGATCAGAATGATAATTTAAATGGTAAATGGTAATGGTACCAGTCAATGGTAAACCCCATTTACACAGTTTTTAACTTTTTCCCCCGATAATTGTTATATCTTTGTATCGAAATTTTTCAATGAATCAGTCGTCCGATATAATGACCCTGGCCTATAAACAGCCCCTCCTGCAGGAAGAGCTGGATATATTACAGGATGTTGACCGCGATGTACCCGGATCAGTGCATTATATGATACGCCGCTATCGTAAAATGCCCCAGTGGAACATCGATGATACCGGAATGCTGGTTTATCATGTGGTAAAAGACAACCCCTCCGAAAATTACCTCGAGCTGAAGTTTTGTGTAACCGGCAACCTCTACTGCCGGCAAAAACAGGCCGAATGTGATCTTTGCAAGATGAACGCTTCCCCGGGCTGTGTGGAGAAGATCGAAAGTGTGGATGTGCTCAGCTTTCATTTTAAGCCGGCTTACCTCCACCAGTTCAGCACCCGCAGCACCAAAAAACCCACGTTCAGCGATAAAGTGCTTTCTTTCGGGCATCCCACCGCTTTCAGCAAGCAATTGCCCTTATGCGGTAAAACACGCAATGCCATCGAAGCCCTGCTGAACCATACCTATACCGACGCCCTGGAAAATATTTTCATCAATGCCCAGACACAGATCCTGCTGCTCTACAGCCTGGAATGTATGCTGGGTGACCGCGAAACCGATTTCAGCTGCAAATTCCTGGAAAATGCGGATGACCGGGAAAAGATCATGAAAGCCCGTGAAGTGCTCCTGGCCCATATCGGTGATCCCATTACCATCAAGGCCCTGAGCCGCAAAGTGGCCATCAATGAATGTTATCTTAAAAAAGGTTTCAAAGAAATCTTCGGCACCACCATTTTTGATTTCTACCAGGGTCAGCGCATGGAACATGCCAAATATCTTTTGTACGAAAAAGGATTAAGTGTTACCGAAGTGTCCCTGCTGCTGGGTTATTCTTCCATATCCCACTTCTCCACCGCCTTTAAAAAGCATACCGGTTTAAAGCCCTGCGAACTGCTGCTGGGAAAAAATTAAGTGCTGCACGGCCCGGAAAGTCCATGTTATAACATTATTCTTTTTGCCCGCTTATGATCTTTATCAGGTGGCAAACTGATTCTGTTCCCCGAAATGTCACATCCGCGTAAAACTAGGCCTGTTTTGGATTTGATGACAATTCTGTGATAAAACTACCTGCGCATTAAAACAATTTTGTGTCGCAATGCGCAACCGATATTTCCATACGATCCTTTCCGGCACCACCCTCCTTGTACTGAGTGCACAGGTGGGAATGGCCCAGAAAAAATTTAACGACACCACCACCATCCGTGAGGTGATTGTTACCGCCACCCGTACCCAGAAAAGTATCGGCGATATTCCGGTACCTGTTCAGGTGATCGGGAAAAAATTCATTCAGCAAACGGGTTCCCAGAAGCTGATCGATATCTTACAACAGCAAACTGGTCTGGTACTGGCCGATAACCCCCTGGGCCAGGCCCTCCAGGGTTATCCCAACCCCTTCGGCAGCGGTGTGCAGCTGCAGGGACTGGATCCGGCCTACACACTGATCTTATTGGATGGCGAACCCCTCACAGGCCGCAATGCCGGTATTCTCAACCTGGGCCGTATCGCCGTTGGCAATATCAAACAAATTGAAATTGTAAAAGGACCCGCCACCAGTTTATACGGCTCCGATGCCCTGGCCGGTGTTATTAATATTATAACCGAAAAGCCAAAAACCAACAGTACCCAGGTGCAACTCCACAGCGCCAGCCATAATACCTGGGGCTTTACCCTCAGCCAGGCCGTCAAAACAAATAAACTGGCCCTCCAGTTATTTGGTAACCGGTACAGCAGCAGCGGATACGACCTGGATAAAACGATTTACGGAAAGACCGTTGATCCCTACCGCAACTATTCTTTTTCTGCCAAGCTGATTTATGATTTCAATGCCCGCACGCAGTGGATCGCCAGTGCCCGCCTCTTCACACAAAAGCAGTTCAACAACTACCTGGTATACACCGGCGCCCAGCCCGAAACCGTGGATGGCAGCACCCGCGAAACCGACTGGGGATTCAGCAACCAGCTCTATCACCGTTTTTCAAAAAAGCTTAACCTCATCACCCGGCTTTATGCCACAGGCTACCAGGATAACGCAGATGTGTACCTGCAGAAAAATGATTCCCTTTATGATCATTCCAACCTGCGGCAGTTCCTGCTCAAACCCGAAGTTCAGCTGGAATTGGGTGGCCGGCCCAACCAGTTACTGATTGCCGGACTGGGTTACAATTACGAAACGATTGCTGCCAGCCGCTACGCAGCAGCGCAGCAGCTCAATGCCTTTTATGCATTTGTGCAAAAAGAATGGCTGCCCGTTCCCCGGCTGAATATAACCGCCGGCGCCCGGCTGGATAAACACAGCCTCTATAACTGGCAGTTCAATCCCAAACTGGCCCTGGCTTTCAAAGCCAGTTCCCGCCTCACGCTCATCGGCTCCGTAGGAACCGGTTTTAAAGCACCCGATTTCCGCCAGCAATTCCTCAGCTTCACCAATTCACTGGTAGGCTATACCCTGTTTGGCGCCAATGAACTGAATGCCGGGCTGATCCGCCTGCAGCAGGAAGGACAGATTGATCCTGCCATCAACCTGGCGCCCTATCTTACCGATCATACCCTGTCGCCGGAAAAATCCACCGGTATTAATATCGGTTTCCGGTACAGGCCTTTCAATACAACCGAGATCAGTGCCGCGGCCTTCCGCAATGATATCAATCACCTGATCGACCGGTACAATCTTCCCTTTACCAAAACCAATAACCAGGCGATATACAGTTATGTAAATATCAACCGGGTATATACCCAGGGGGTTGATATCTGCCTTACCCAATCGTTCCTGAAACATTTCAATATCAATGCCGGGTATCAGTACCTGGATGCAAAGGACAAAGATGTGCTGGACCGCCTCAAGGCCGGTACCGTTGTAAAACGGGATCCCGTTACCTACCAGAGTGCCTATGTAACCCGCGGAGAATATGGCGGCCTTTTCAACCGCAGCAAACACAGTGCAAACCTGCAGCTGGCGTACAACCAGGGCACAACCGGCTGGATGGGCAGTTTACGGGCTGTGTACCGCGGCCGTTTCGGCTATGCCGATATCAATGGCGATAATATCCTGGATGATGACCGCGAATATGTAAAAGGATACTGCCTGCTCAACGGAAGCGCCGGTTACACTTTCAGCAAAGGGCTGCTGGTACAGGCAGGCGCCGAAAATATTTTTAATCATACCGACAAAGACAGGCTGCCCAACCTGAGCGGCCGTACCTTCTTTGTGAATTGTTCTGTAGAACTCGAAAAACTGTTTTCTAAAAATAAAAAATCACAATTATGAAAAAGATGATTTACGGCGTGGCCGTTTTGTTTCTGTTCGCCGTGATCGGCTTTAGCTCCTGTAAAAAGGCAGATACTGAATTTGTACAAACTGCTGTTCAAAAGACAGATTCTATTAAAGTGTATTTCAGCAGTGCCCAACCGTACACATTTTTCAGTTTCCAGAATGACCAGGTTGTAGCCAACAGTGACAGCGCCAGCACCAAATGGGATTTTGGACTGCGTTTCACCACCTTTATCCTGAACAGTCATACCTACGGGCCCGGTAATGCCGCTGCCATCCTGCAGAACAGCATTTACAGCAATGTGGCCGTAGCGCCGGCTGACGGATATGCTTATGACACCACCGCTTCGCAGAAAGCGATTAAAGACGGCAGCTGGTACGATTATAATGTTACCACGCATGCCTTCACTCCCAAGGCCGGCCAAACCTTTATTTTCCGTACGGCCGACAACCATTATGTAAAGATGGAATTACTGGCGGTTGATTATGAGCCCTTTACCGGTCCCACCCCGGTGCGCCTGATCTACCGTTTCCGCTATACCTACCAGTCGAACAGTTCCCGGAATTTTTGATTGAATTTAATATTGTTTGCATTGTTTAAAAGAAAAGGCCTCCTGGTGGAGGCCTTTTCTTTGTTTGTGCAAGGTCGAGTATCTAATTCAAACGCATTCTCAATTGGGGGGAGAATCTGTAATATTTTTCAACGGACTGGATACCTGTTTTTCAGTTACTATGGATTTTAAAGCAGGACTATCAAAACTTAAAAATTGACGGGGGTAAGACTGCCCCCGTCTTTTACCCTAATAAAACCCTAAACCAGCAAAAATCTTTATGTTCAATTATTTATAACCGGTCTTGCTTTTTCGCTTCACACAATATGCCTTCGCTGCACATTTTCTTTATTTGCCAATACTATGCCAAAACCCGAAAAATGTGGATAACTTCAATAAAAATTAGTACTGGTGCGGTTTTTACGCAATGCTGGGAAAAATCCTTCTTCCATTTCCGGGAACATAAAACGGAAAACCGGACGTCAGTTTATTCCGCAATTTTCCTAACTGGTATTAGTAAAATCCGCTGAAGCGATTGCAAATTTCCCTGCTGTTCCTGCAGGAATGGTAAAACGCATCCTTTCCGTTGATACAAGTATATGCAGCAGTTTTAATGATCGTTATCCCGATACATTGCCTGGCTGACATTCAGATTCAAACTGAACCCCTGCCAAAGCGGTACTCAGCTGCTCAGAAAGCCCTGATTTTAGTACCTTTGCACCCTTATTTTCAGCCGGCCGCTTTTGGCCGGGGCATTAACGACAGGATTTTTTATGAGCAATAAATACACCGAGTACCAGCAACTGAACCTGCCCTCCATCGGAAAGGAAATACTGGACAAATGGAACCAGGAGAAAAGTTTTGAACAAAGCGTTACGCTGAGAGAGGGTAACACGCCCTTCGTTTTTTATGAAGGCCCCCCCAGCGCCAATGGTATGCCGGGTATCCATCATGTTATTTCCCGTACGCTGAAAGACCTGGTTTGCCGTTATAAAACCATGCAGGGCTTCCAGGTAAAACGCAAGGGTGGCTGGGATACCCATGGCCTCCCCGTGGAACTCGGTGTGGAGAAAGAACTGGGTATCACCAAAGAAGATATCGGCAAAAAAATTTCCGTAGAGGATTACAACAAAAAATGCCGTGAAGTGGTGATGCGCTATAAGGATAAATGGGATGATATTACCCAGAAAATGGGTTATTGGGTGGATCTGAACGACCCCTATATCACGTTCGACAATAATTATATCGAAACCCTCTGGTGGTGCCTCAAAGAATTATACAAGAAAGGGTATCTCTACGAAAGTGTAAGCATTCAGCCTTATTCGCCGGCTGCCGGAACGGGTTTGTCATCGCATGAACTGAACCAGCCGGGCACCTATAAGGATGTGAAGGATACCAGTGCGGTGGTGATGTTCCGGATAGTTCAGGATTCAAAATTCAAAATCCAGAATTTTGATGGGGAAGCTTTCTTATTAGCCTGGACAACCACCCCCTGGACACTGCCTTCCAATCTTGGCTTAACGGTAGGCCCCGATATTGAGTACGTACTGGTAAAAACATTTAATCCCTATACCCATCTGCCTGTACATGTGATACTGGCAAAAGCCCTGCTGGGAAAATATTTTAAACCCGAAGGCGAAAACGGCGATTTCGCCGGTTACAAAGAAGGCGATAAGCTGCTGCCCTGGAGCATCCTGGCCTCTTTCAAAGGCGCTGAAATGGAAGGCTGGCGCTACGAACAATTGTTACCCGGCGAGGCCAACACACTGGAACGCATTCAGGAGATCACACCCGGAGCCGATCCCTTCCGCGTGATCACCGGCGATTTTGTAACCACCGAAGATGGTACCGGTATCGTGCATACCGCTCCCGCCTTTGGCGCGAATGACTTCCGCGTGGGAAAAAAGAATAACCTGGGCATTCTTACCCTGGTGGATAAGGAAGGAAAATTTGTAGCGGGTGTGGGTGAATTCAGCGGGCGGTATGTAAAGAATTACAAAGACCAGCCCGGTTATGTGGATGTGAATGTTGATATCAGCGTAAAACTGAAAAAAGAAAACAGGGCTTTTAAAGTAGAAAAATACGAACACAACTATCCCCATTGCTGGCGCACCGATAAGCCCATCATTTACTACCCGCTGGATGCCTGGTTCATCAAAACCACGGCGGTGAAAGACCGCATGGTGGAACTGAACCAAACCATCAACTGGAAACCCGCCGCCACCGGCACAGGCCGTTTTGGTAACTGGCTCGAGAATATGGTTGACTGGAACCTCAGCCGCAGCCGTTTCTGGGGAACGCCTTTGCCCATCTGGAAAACAGAAGACGGAGAGGAACAGATATGCATCGGCAGCGTTGAGGAACTGAATAGCGAAATTAAAAAAGCTGCAGCTGCCCTGGGGGGTGATACCAATAAAAACTATCTCCATGAAGGAATTCTTGACCTGCATAAACCCTATGTGGATGAAATTGTGCTGGTGAGTGATACAGGCAAGCCGATGAAACGGGTACCCGATCTGATTGATGTTTGGTTCGACAGCGGTGCCATGCCCTATGCCCAATGGCATTTCCCGTTCGAAAACAAAGAAACCTTTCAACAGGCATTCCCTGCTGATTTTATCGCCGAGGGGGTTGATCAGACACGCGGCTGGTTTTATACCCTGCATGCCCTGGCTGCCCTCCTGTTTGATTCGGTGGCGTATAAAACTGTTGTTAGTAACGGGCTGGTGCTGGATAAGAATGGTAACAAAATGAGCAAGCGCCTGGGCAATGTGGTCGATCCTTTTGAAACCATTGAAAAATACGGGCCCGATGCCACCCGCTGGTATCTTATCACCAATGCTTCGCCCTGGGACAGTCTGAAATTTGATAGCAAAGGAATTGAAGAAGTGCAGCGTAAATTCTTCGGCACCCTTTATAATACCTACCAGTTTTTTGCCCTGTATGCCAACGTGGATGGCTTCTGCTTCAAAGAAGATTATATCCCGGTGAAAGACCGGCCCGAAATAGACCAGTGGATTCTCTCTTCGCTCAATACGCTTATCAAAACGGCGCAGGCCAATTTTGATGAATACGAACCCACCCAGGCGGGTCGCGCCATCGAGGATTTTGTGGATGAACACCTCAGCAACTGGTATGTACGGCTTTGCCGCCGCCGTTTCTGGAAGGGCGAATATGAGCATGATAAGATCTGTGCTTACCAGACCCTGTTTGAGTGCCTCGAAAAACTGAGCCAGCTGATGGCCCCCGTGGCACCTTTCTTTGCCGACTGGCTGTTCAATAACCTGAACCAGGTTACCCGCCGTTCAACGGCCAGCTCTGTTCATCATACCCTTTTCCCGCAAGCCGTGGAGGAAGTGATCAACACCGAGCTGGAGAAGCGGATGCAGCTGGCACAGGATGCCTCTTCACTGATCCTGTCGCTCCGCAAAAAAATGAATATCAAAGTGCGGCAGCCGCTCCGGAAAGTTTTCATCCCGGCACTGGATAGTGATATGGCCAACCGGATCCGGCAGGTGGAAGAGATCATCAAGGCCGAAACCAATATAAAAGAGGTAGATATCCTGAGTGCCGATAACGACTTTATCCGCAAAAAAGCCAAGGCCAATTTCAAAACCCTCGGCAAAAAACTGGGCGCCCGGATGAAATGGGCGGCCGAGCTTATTAGCGGATTTGATAATACAACAATTGATAAGGTGCTGGCCGGGGAGTATACCCTTAATCCCGATTTTGCGGAAAAGGGCGAAGAAGCCGTGGTTATATCGGCCGAAGACCTGGAAGTGTATACCGACCATATTCCCGGCTACGAAGTAGCTGCTAAAGGCTCGCTAACAGTGGCTTTAGATATAACAATTACTGATAATTTGAAGCAGGAAGGCGACGCCCGGGAATTTGTGAACCGCATTCAGAATATCCGCAAAGACAGCGGCTTTAACCTTACCGACCGCATTGCGGTTTCGATAAGTGAAAATGCCAGCGTGCAACCGGCGTTAATTCAATATAAAGCCTATATTTGCGCCGAAATTCTGGCAGATTCACTGGCTTTTTTACCGACGGTCTCCAACGGCATTGAAATTGAAGTGAATGATGCGAAACTATACGTGAACGTACTAAAAACAGATAAATAGTATGGCAACCAAAAAGAAAGCGGCTAAACCAGCCCCTAAAAAAGCGGCTAAACCCGTGAAAAAAGCAGCCCCGGCCAAAAAACCGGCCGCCAAGCCCAAGCCCGCAGCAAAAAAACCGGCCCCTAAGAAGCCGGCCGCCAAACCGGCTCCTAAAAAAGCCGTAAAGCCCGCTGCCAAGCCTGCCGCTAAAAAGCCCGTAGCCAAGCCTGCTCCTAAAAAAGTTGCCAAACCGGTTGCCAGGCCCGCCGCAAAACCGGTTGCTAAACCGGCTCCGGCCGCTAAAAAACCGGCTCCGGTTGCAGCCAAAGCCCCTGTTAAAAAAGTAGAAGAGAAAAAAGCGCCTGCCAAGCCCCAGTTGCCCGCCCGCGCAAAAGATATTAAGATTGAACCCGCCAAACCAGTGGTTCTTCCCAAGATCGCCACTAAAACGGCCCGCAAATACCAGCCTGATTTTACCCGTTCGGTATTGGATCAGCCCAAGGCCGACCCCGGCGCCCCGATTGTTCGTTACAGCGATGCCGAACTGAATGAGTTCAAAGAACTGATCCAGCGCAAACTGGAATCGGCAAAAAAAGAACTGGCATACCTGCAGGGACTGATCACCCGCAAGGATGAAATGGGCGGTGATAATGATGATGCCCGCTACATGACGATGGAAGATGGCAGCATGAGCATGGAAAGGGAGCAGCTGAGCCAGATGGCCAGCCGCCAGATCACCTTCATTGATCACCTGGAAAAAGCCCTGATGCGCATTGAAAACAAAACCTATGGCATCTGCCGCGTAACCGGTCGCCTGATTGATAAGGCCCGCCTGCGTGCCGTTCCGCATGCCACCCTGAGTATCGAAGCCAAGATGGGAGCGGTTAAGTAAGCAGTTGTTACATTACAATATTTGAAGAGGATGAAAAATCATCCTCTTTTTTTGTGCGTAAGATAAAAGCAGTCAGGAGTCATTAGTCGGGAGTAGAAAACAAGTAATCAGGAAATAGGCAATGTTCAACGCTCAATTTTAAATGCTCAAATGAAACCCATTTGCGGAGTGGCTCCCCTCTCCTACAGGAGGGGGGGGTGAGGCGCTTTAGCCCGATACTTCTTTTTCTCTCCCGCATGTTGTATCTTTCTCCTATGTTTAAAAAACTCCGCACCGTCGTTTACCATGTAACCGACCTCGAAAAAGCAAAAGAGTGGTACCGCCATATCACCGGTATTGATCCTTATTTCGATATGCCCTTCTATGTGGGTTTTGATATCAACGGCTGTGAGCTGGGCCTCGACCCCGACGGAAGCAGCTATACCGATGGCAATCACTCCTATGTATACTGGAGTGTGGATGCCATTCACGATTGCGTTAGCAAATTGCTGGAAGGCGGCGCCAAAATGCTGCAACCGGTAAATGAAGTGGGCGACAATATTAAAGTAGCCGCCGTGCTGGATCCCTGGGGCAATGCGGTAGGGTTGATTGAGGAGGGTTAGGAGTTACGGATACGGGTTATTGTATATCAGGGAATGAAAGGATAGGTTGCTGATGCTTAACCTGAAAAGGCTGTGCTGCTATTGGCCATAGCCTATTTATGCAGAAACTGTTTTATTTTTAAGTAAAATCAAAGACTTTCTTTATGAGCAGGATCCCGGTTTTCATTTCATGTCCTACAACACTTACAAAAAAGCAAAACGAGCTAAGAAAGTTTTTTCTGTCATTACTTGAAGACCTCAATCTTGAACCCAGGGCTTTAGGCAGAAGTGATTATCCAAAAGATTTTCCGCTTAAAGAAATTGCGATCATAGCCAAGAGGTGTTGTGGTGGTATTATATTAGGTTTTGAACAAATCAGAGCTACTGCAGGTAAAATTAAAGCCGGCACACCAGCTGAAAAAGACATAACAGACGTGTTGCTATTTCCTACCCCATGGAATCAGATTGAAGCCGGGATATTATTTGGTTTGAAATTACCCTTATTAGTTTTTAAGGAGGCTGGCATTTCAGGAGGTATATTTGATCATGGAATTTCTGATGCATTCATCCATACTTTTCCAACTTCAATAACGCAACAAAAGAAGAATGAGATTAAACTGGTATTTCAAAAATGGTACGGAGAAGTGAGTGCAATTCATAATCAATTCTAAAAAAATCAACCTTCAGCTAAGTTGATTTGGTTGAAGCAACACCTCTTAATTTGTGAAACTGAAAACTATTTTTTTATCTGTACTGATCGCAACCTTTTTTTCCTGTTCAAAAAAGCCATTACAGGAAGACAATTATGTAACCCTGTCTTACAGACAAACTATTTGTGCTGATCCCTGGACAAATCTCTCTTCTGATAGCCTGACTGTTGTGAATATCAGAAATTTTATTACTTCCAATAACCTCTATATAGCCGGGATCAGTATTAAACAGGAAACGCAGGCAGATCCCTGTAATGCCTGTGCCTGCAAAACCGGGAAGACAGTTTATGTTACTACTTTTGATGATGAAAGTATAAAGGCTAAATATGCCAGCCTGGGGTTTAAATAAATGGGAAATAGATGCGCTGGTAGATTGGGTCCCCCTTTTTACAACAAGGTCAGTCATGCAATCCAAAACTCCGGCACTCCTGTAAATCCCCGGCAGCAGCCAATGTCCGGCGCCTGTCATTAGCCCTTACCCGCTGCCTACTCCTCTTCTTTCAGCTTCACATACACCCTTTTCAATCCTTCATAGCCCGGCGTACCATTGTCGATGATGGTGAGCAGGAAGGCCCGGTTGCTGATCATTTCCACCCTCGCCGTTGCTTTTGTTTCTCCATTCACATAAGGAAGTTCTTCGGTGAGTATTCCGTTTTTGAGCGTGAACTTGCTGTCGTATTCTGTTATCACCGAGTCGCCCTTTGCATTAAAGAATTTGTAGTGAATGGTAGTGGCATCCGAAAAGCTGATCGTCAGCGGAATGAATCCGTCGGTGTTCCGTTCATTATCCAGTTCGGTATACCAGGTACCGGTGAGAATGCCCCTGGTAACCGGGTAGGTTTTATTCTGTGCTGCTTTTTGTTTAGCCGTTGGGATAAGTTTGCCCGTTGCCTTTGCCCATCCTTTACGGATAGCAGCCACCCGCTTCACTTTACAGGGATGATCGGAGAAATATTCAATATCACATTCCGGGTGGGGTAAGCCATCCATGGCGGCCACTGCCTGGTTGAGGGTGGCGCCCAGTTTGCCCAGGATAAAACCGGCGAATTCATCAGCCTCCAGTTCTTCCTCCCTTGATTCTTCCTTGTTTACCTGCCGCAGGGTATGGCCATTGAGGTGATGCCCGATCTCGTGGGCGAGGATCATCGTATGCGTCCAGTTGGTACCAACCGAATGGGCTATCTCATCCATGAACACTTTATCATACACGATATAGCGCAGGTTATCATCGTAGTTGAGTGCTGCACAATTTTGAATATTGGGACAGGGAACAAGGATAAAATTTGGCTTGAGACCAATCAGGCCTGTGATACGTTTTACCACCCGCTCAAAACCGTCATTACTGCGGAAGCCGTTAAATTTCACCCCATTGCAGAGTTCATATACGGTTTTACCGGCGCTGTCGGCAACCGCACAAAGATGCGGACGCAGTGCATTTCCCTGTGCAAAGGAAAAGTGTACGGAAAAAAAACAGGCCAGGAGGATTCCCAGTTTTTTCATTGGTAAAAATTTTGGGTGAAATTAGCCTGGCTGTTGTACCCCGCAATACCCAATGGCGGGTATTTATGCCCTGGCGTACAGGCGTTGCAGTAACAGGAACAGCGGCAGGAGTAAGAGCATCAGCCACCACCAGCGGGCCGACGGGCCGGTTACAACTGGAGAATCTGCTCCAAAATGCACAAAGCCGGCCCAGTAAAAAGGGGAAGCATACGCACCCCTGGCATTTTTTAAATAGCTGCGTTTGGCCTGGTACAGGGCCGCTGCTGAGGAATGGCCGGGTAAGTTGCTGTAAAAAGATGTAAATAACTGAGCCGTGCTTTTGTCGTCTACCGCCCAGTAACTGGTAATCACATTCCGGGCACCGGCATAATAAAAGCCGCGGGCCAGGCTTAGCGGGCCCTCACTGCTGCTGAGAGCACCCATTCCCGTTTCGCAGGCACTGAGCACTACCAGCGAGGCATTGGTATGCAGGGCATAGAGCTCGCTGAGGGTAAGACTGCTGTCGGCAAGTTCAATGCGGGGCTCTTTTTTGCCGCTGGTATCCGCAAAAGCATGTGTCGCGATATGGAGGATGGCGGTATTACTAAACTGCTCTCTGAAATTAAAGAGGCTGGCATCACTTTCAATAAAAAGCCGTGAATGGGTTTGGCGGGTGATGGCATCGGCTTCCATCCGGGTATAAACAAGAGGTGGCAAGTCACGCTGGCCGAAATGGAAAACAGGGGCAAAGACGCTAACCTGCCCTCCTCCGGCAGCAGGGTGCTTATTCTGTTGTAAGAGGATGGCAGCGGAGTACCCATACACAGCATTGAACCGATTTATGAACCAATTGGCTTGCCGGAGATCAATATCCATTCCCCGCCTGGTTATCAGTGCATCAAAAGGCAGGAAGCGAAGGCGCCCATCCGGGATGATGATAAGCTCTTTAATTGTTGCAGGCAGTGCATCAAACGGCAGCTCCCTGTAAACCCGGAAAGCCAGTTGTTCATAACGGGCGGGATTACTGGCAATCGCAGCTGGTTCCTGAAAAAAGAGCAAAAGCGAATCTACTGATTGATTCAACGATGCGGGGAGCTTTGAGAATATGAGTGGTTGCTCCCGCGAAAGAACAAAGGAAAAAGTTCCGCTGTCGCCTGAAAAAAATTCAACAAGCACCCTTTGTTCATTGAGTAGTTGTTCGCCCAGCCGGACGCCCGAAATGCTGTCATCCCGGTCTGTCAACCCTTCTTCATCCCTGTGAAGGTGAGCAAAAGCAGTTTTAGCTGTCAGCAGCTCGTTTTCGAGTTTGTTTTTTTGGTCGGTTATTTTATTTTTTGCGGAATCAGTTTCCGCTTCCTGCAGACTCCGTTCTGTAAAAGCCAGTTGCAATTGCAGGGACTGGGTTTTGCTATAAAGCGTATCGGTTGTAAGATCCGAATTGGCCGCAAGATTTCGCCTGACAGATTCCAGTAAAACAAAGGCTTTGTTCATTTCAGAAAAACGGAATGCCTTTTCGGCCCACCCGGAATTATGGGTGAGTTCCATTAAGCGGTAACAAAGAGAGATAGCCCTCTGCGTTTGCATCCGGCTTTCGTCCAGCAGCAGCATTTTACTTTCGTCATAGCTGAAATACTGCATTAATTTTCGCTCCACTTCAAAACCCAGGGCATAACATTGCACTGCCGTAATCAGGTAATTGGTATCACCCCGTTGCTGATAAAGCGCCTCCAGCGCATGCGCCTTTGTTGTGAGAACTTCCTGAATGGTATTTTCGGCATATAGTTGTGAAGAAGATGGAATTGTTAAAACAGCAGCTGTATCTAACCTTATCACCGAACAAAGTGCCTTGTGGGAATAAGAGAGTGCTGAATCGGGAAAGCCGGCATCAAGGTAACATGATGCCAGTTTATCCAGCAGTTTACCAGCCTCCCGGGAGAGCCGGTACCGGTCATCAACGGCTACATTACTATTGAAAGCGGCTTTTAGCATATTGATGGCTGCAAAGAATCTTCCCTCCTGTTTCAACAACTCAGCCCTAAGCTCCATCAGCAAACTGGTACAGGTTTGAAAGCCGGGGCCGGTGGTTGGCAGTATCCGCCGGGCCGTATCGGCACAGGCATTTGCCTGTGCTGCTAATTGCAGTTTCAGGTTAACAGCAGCCAGCAACCAGTAATTAAGAAACCTGCTTTCGGGCTGCGGGGTTTTCCATGCTGCCGCTATCGCCAGTAATTCTTTTGCAGGCTGATATTGTTTCAGTTCCATCAGGGCAATCGCTTCATTATTCATTGCCTTTACAAAGTACAGGGTATCTTTCTCCAGTTTATAGCCCACCCCCGCCTGGTGCAGCCATAGCAATGCTTTTTTATAATCTCCATACCGGGTATAGATATTACCCAGTATCGTAGCGGCATCTGCCGGATGAAAACGGTTCAGCCAGGGCAATTCGGGTTTACTCAGGAGCCCCTGCAGTATGTCTTCTGCCTGAAAATATTGCTCCCGGTTATCCAGTTCAAATGCATAAGTGAGCATGGCTGAGCGGTAAGCGGCAGTAAGAGAATCCGGTTGGCTGCAATAAGGCGACAGTAAGCATATACGCTGAAGACAGGCTAGTCCTTCCTCATTTTTCCCGGCCGAGCAGAGTGCCCGGTATTGCGCTGTTTGCTGTTTGATAAAAGAGCGCAAACTATCCCTGCCTGGCGCGGTTTTTTTCAAAGTACTATGGCCGGTACCCCCGCTTTTATCCAGGCAGGATACCAGCAGCAGAAAAAAAATTGTGATAATGTAATACCCCTTCCTAACCATTCTGTTTTACTTTTCCGGTTACTTTTTTAATCTCAACCGCTTTAGCCGGCTTTCCATCAATATCGCTGATATCTCTTCCCTTCCTGCCGAAGGGCCGGGGAGGAACCGGGTCATTGACGGGTATATTGGGGTTGGTCATTCTCTCGCAGCATTTTATACGGTTCATCCGGGTTACTACCGGTAGCTGGGTCTCAAATACGATGGACGCAATACTGAAATAACTTGGCTTTGTGCCCGGCCTGGATCTTACCGTAAACTTAATATCTCCCATGGTCCGAAAATCAGTCTCGGGCATCTTCATACCCTGTGTGCCGTAAAGATGTACCTGTGCATTTGCCCTTCGGGAATCATAAAGAGTGAATACAATTCTGTTCCATTCGCCTGCACGAACAGCCGGGGCAATTTTCAGCTTATTCCCCGTAACGGGCACACCCGCAACATTTGCGGAGATATTCGTTAAAACCGTATCCAGTTTTTTATGCAGAAATACCGTTACAATTATCGAATCAGCACGACCGGCGCCATCGTTTTGAAAATGTACCCTGTAGTTAAAACTCTCGCCCGGGTTCACAGCAGGTCCGGGCCATATTATTGAATCGCAGGTATTGGTACAGCGTTTGTCGGCAATGATATAATTGGGATCGTGCGGGAGGAGTTGGTTGGGATTGGGGTTATCCGGGTCGCCCTGGAGAATTAAAAAATCAATACCCGCTGAATTAGGAATTAACTGATGGTCGAGTCCCTGCTGATCTGTACTTGCCGGTTCTTTATCCTCCACGATATATGCTTTAATGGAGGAGCCGGCTAAAGGTGCCCGGTAAATTTCGCTTCCCAGGGTAAACAATGAAATGAAGATATTGTGCTCCCGTGTGGTATCAAAGGATTCAGGCAAATCAAACACCATTACATCCGGCGTTTGCAGGTTTATTTGTGCATTATTTACATAATTGAAAGTTGTATTGTTTCCCATCACATCATAAGGAGAGTAGCGGGTTAAACTACCCGGAACGGTATGTTCCAGGTCCGGCACAAGCGGATCCTGGTAGGTCCTTACAGTTTTAAAAGTACCAAGGCCCGGGATCATTTTCAGCACTTCATTATTACCCTGACTGATTGTTTTAAAAACACGCTGAATGCCATTATAGTAAAACAGTATTTTTCCCCTGCCCGTGAATCGCTTTTTAAATGTAATGACGGTTTGAATGGTATCCGCAGCCATAAGGTCGATCACGTCTGAAGTCAGCATTATATTTGTTCCGGAAGGCAGTAAGTGCTGCGAGGCTGCTGCATTAATGGAGGTGGGCTGAAGAGTTTGCGCCACAACATTTCCATGCGGATGAATGGTGTCATATTTTCCCCGCATTGTAAGTAGTAAGATTGGATTTGGTATCCTGTAAACATGGACCGCAGAATCTATTGTAGTAAAACCCCCGTCTCCGTATTCCATTAAAAAAGAGGTACGTATTCTTGCCACCCTGCCTCCTTTTGTTGTATTATTTACATACCAGGAACCAGATGGTAAATAAGGCGGGTAGCCCGGGGGCGGATGTATGTAAATATAATCTCCCTGCGAGCCGGGTATTTCTGAAAAGGGGGCACTTGTTATTACGGGTGTAATTACCTGTGCTTTTACATGTATGAGCAGGCATAACATCACCAGTAAAGAGGTGAAGAAAGTTTTCATAACAGTAGTTTTGGTATATACAAATATAACCGTAATGCCAGCGAAGGCAACAGGTATTGCGTATAATTCCGGTTCTATTGTCTGTTATGTGCTACCGGTTGAGTCAGCGGTAGTCTCTCATATTGTTATATTTTTAGTTGTATTAATTCCGGGGCCTTTCTCCGGGCGCTTTTGATATTACTGTAAACACTCCCGCCTCACTTCTTCCTTCTCCATTGCCCGTTTCACCGGTTATCAGCTGGCCATTGTAATCATAAGTCTGAATCGTCCATACAAAACGATGTTCCTTCGCATCAGCAAAACTCAGGCCCGGCCGCCAGATATATTGTGTGGTACCCGTCACTTCCTGGTTCAGCAGGGGTTGATTACTGCGCAGCGCCTGCATTGGAGATTGTGAAGTCAGCACTTCAAAAACCTGAACGCGGTAATGCACGGGTTCGCTGGGCCGCGGGCAAACGGGTGTCCAGCGAAAGCTGATTGCAGATTGGGCTGTTTCCGCAGGCAGTCCGGCATTGGCAGCAGGTGCTATTAATACAGGCAATTGCGTGGCCGAAAGAAAGAAGAATTTGGTTTGCGTATTGCTAACTGCTACCGGCAGTTCGGCCGAATCAAGCCGCACAACCAGCTGGTAATTCCCCGATGGCAGCATGCCGGTGCGTTTGATCCGGGTGAGATAGCTGCCCTGGAACTGCATCGCTTCAAAGCTGATAATGTCGGCACCGGTGAATAAAGTAGTGGTGCCCGGCAGTAAAGTATGTACCAGTGCTTTCTGCATATCCGTTACCGCCACAGTAGTGCCATCGGTGGTTTGAATCGTGGTGTTTATTTTTACCCGCACCGGATAAGTTCCAACAGCTGCCGGTGAAACAACCAGGTTGGTAATATCGCGGCGGACAGCCCAGTCGGCGACATGCGGCACAGGCTTAGGACTCATCGTAAGAATAATATTTGCCTGCGCCAGCAAAGGGGTGCTGCCACAAATCAGTATAGCTAAGAAGAACAGTTTTTTCATAACAATTATTTTATTTATTTCCAGGTGTAAGTAAGTCCTGTATGGAGATTGCTTTCCAGGTAATTAGCGCCAATGAGCAGACTGCCCAGTTCGTTTCCATACTTAAAGTAGTTAGTGCTCATAAAAAGATTCCATTTCAGCTTTTTGGTGAGGGCATAATCCAGGTTGCATCCCGCCACCAGGTTATTAGTATGGGTGAAAGCGGCATTTTTTCCCAATGTATATTGCAACTGCCCCTTGAGGTTCAGTTTTGATTTTGCCATTGATACGCCCAGCCCCGTACTCAGCGTGAACAGTTGCATCCGGTAGCCCGGTACTTCGTTCAGGAAATAAAGTGCGCTGAAATCGGGGCTGATATTTTTAGAGAAATAAACAGGCACATAATTCAGCAACGCTGTATGCGTATTATTATTGGTGATGGTGGTGATGCCCGAAACCGTGCTGGTTTCTTTATACTTGCTGTAGGTATAGCTGAGTGTCAGGGTATGGCTCATGCGGCTGTTACTCCAGGTATACGTGGGGTTCACGCTGAGATCATTGCTTACGTTTTTGACACTGGGTACACCGGTGAGCGTGCTGCCATTGGCAGTGAATCCGAAATTATTATAGCCCAGGTTCAGGCTCCAGTGATCACTGAACTGGGTGAACCAGTTGATATTGGCCAGGAACTGGTTGTTGCGGGTGCCGGCGCTGCTGATATTATTCACGCGGTCGCCGATACTGGCTATCACATTCATTTTAAAATTATTATTCTTGTCTTTCCACGCATTAAAGCGGGTATTCAGTGTGGCATCGAGTTTATCGGGTTGCTGATAAGGATAACCCATCGCATGAAAGCCGGCGCCGAGGTATTTGAGTTTGGCGCCGATATCAAAGTTGGCCGACTTCTTCCCCAGCGCCACTGTTGCGGCATAATCTTTTACGGTAGAGGCATTGGCAGTAATCAGCGGCTTAAAGGAGCTGATACCCGGGAGGGCCGGACCGGCATTGAAGTTATTGGAGTAGATACTATGAGCGCCCTCCAGTTCGGCATAGTACCCTTTTTTGAAATAGGCATTATTGATCACACTGAATACAATACCTTCCCGGGGTGTAACCAACGCCGGCGGCGGAGAGGCACTGTAATAACTGTCTCTTCCCTTCACCACAGTGAATGCCATTTTATACTGCCCCTTTTTTCCCTTTCCCAGCTGAAACATCCAGTTGGTTTGCTTGTAAGCACCTGTCACCGGGGGCGTTGTAGATGCATTAATACCCTGTTGCGAATTGCCATAAAAGAATTTAATGATAAACCCCCTTGGATTGAGATCGAATCCGGCGCCAAAGATGCCGATATCGCCGGTGGAAAGCTCACTGTAATTCAGGTATTGGGTACCCAGCAGCAGCTTCGAGGATTTATAGGTTGGATTGATGGAGAAGCTGTTCAGCGGGTTGCCAATAAATTGCCAGAAGCTTTGATGGCCCAATGAACCAATGCCGGCATAAGGCCCTGCAAAGTTGGTGGCCCTGGTGGCAAAGTTGAAATTCAGGGGCAGACTGAAATTCTTACCAATATTAATCTGCGGGGCAATATTGAAACGTACCTGGTTCCAGGGCCGCCGTGGCCCATAAAAGTAGGGCGCATGCGGATGCAGGGTAAGGCCATAACCTTCGTAGGATACGCCGGCGGAGCCGGAAACAGTAAAAAGAGGCCTGTTTTTTTGAGCATATACCTGTACGCAAAAAAGAAACAATATTCCCGTTAGTGCTTTTTTCATGGTTGTTGCTTTTTTAAATTCACTTTCATGCTGAAAATATTATTGGCAATATCACTTTCCAGATACCGGTGATCCGGATCCACTTCAATTTCGAGCCAGTATTCACCGTTTTTGAGTCCACGCGGCAGTTGTAAGTATTGCCCTTCGTACATTAAGCCATAGGTGTCATAGCCCCCCACACTTATTCCCTGCTTATCGAAATTGCAGGAGGGATATACCCCCATCCCGTAATTAGGCATTGTTTGTCCAAACGTTTTTCCCTGAAACGTGCAAACCCCATCACCCTCATAGCAGGAACCAGTAGTAAAAAGGCAGTAACTAACTTTGTTTCCCGTGGCAATCACCTTTCGTTGCCCTCCTGTGCTGTCAACCAGACGGAATGCTACCCAGTTATCAACATGGTAGTGATTATGCCCGGTATGATTATCGTAATACATAGTGCCGGCATTAACAAGTCTTGCTGATATGGAATCGCCGGTCTTGCTATATACCCGTTGTTGCACGAGCTGGCGTACTTCAGTTCCATCCGGACAGATAAATCCGCTGTCCATATGTGTCATGCCACAAACCCATTGCCTGGTACCCACAACTTCCATCGGGCCAAAACCCAGGTTCGCAATAGTGGCGGCGAAGCGTAACTGGCCCGGATAATATTTATCATCGTACGCATATTCTTCATAATGATGTTCCGTGAAGAAAGGCAGGATGACAAGATCTGGCAGCAAATCACAGGTGGTATCCTGATTTGCGCAACGGCACATGGAATAATCGCCAGTACCACATCCCCTGGAAATAACAGTTCTTGCCGGCTGATTACCAAAACGGAGGGAAACTGAATCCACAACACCGGCTTCCTCCTTCATAAGATCTTCCACATAAATTATCCAGCTGCCGTTTGGATTTTCTCCGTGATTAAGAAATTCGAGCTGCCCGTCTGGCTGATAGGTTCCCGTAAATGGCGCCCGGGCCAGATGAATATACCCGTCGCTGCCAGATTGTGAAAAGCAGGTTTGGATATAATTCCTTCCGGTATCTCCGCCGTTACGGGTGGTAAGCCAGATACTGGTTCCGTCGGGGCTCTCCAGTGTTATTTTCAGATCGCTCACCCGGTTGTGATGAATAGTGATACAAGCCATTTCCAGTCCGAAAGATGTATCCGCCTTCAACGGCAGGCCCGAAACCTCAATCCGGAAAGCCTGCCTGTAATAATATCCATAGTAATCGTACAATTTTCTGCCAGGGGCGCTGAATGTCTGGGAAAAAGTTCCGGCAGCAAACAGCAATATACAGGCAAAAAATAAGAGCACTTTAATTGAACAGTTTAAATACTTCCGTCCGCGTTTCTGTTTCATTTTTCAGATCAGTCTTTTGTTTTGGCTTTGCCAGTTTTATTTCCTTACAGATCATCTGAACACATTCTTTACAGTTGTTATCCCTGAAAGTCACTTTTATACAGAGGTATACGGAAACATCGCAACAGTCAAGATCGGTTATAGCCGGGAGGCTGAGACTGAAAATCAGTTTGCCGTTATTGATATCAATTGGCTGATTACCGGCAAAGACTGCTTCGCGATAATCTGCGGACATGGCCGGGCTTGGAATCGGGCTGCCGTTAAATAATTTGCCGGGAATACCATTAAAAGAAGCCCGCAGGATATTGCCCCATGTTTGCGGGCGGTTAGAACAGAGCAAACAATGCTGTGAATTAGCCTGCAGCCTGAACTCTTCCACTTCCATCCTGATTGCTGACATAAATGCATTGGCAGAAAAATTAATCGTGCCGTTCAGGGTACTTGCAGCAGCCGGGTTGGTGGTGCTGTTAACACTAAACTGAACTTTGTCCGTTGAAATCTGAACCGGGCAGCAGGAAGGCGGCTCACATACAATTACAATATTCAGTTTAAACGGATCACATTCTTTACCGTTACACGTGGGCACAATGGTAAGGGTGTAAGCGCCGCAGTCAAGGCGGTTACTGTACGTACTGAAATCAATGCTGATATCGCCGGTGCCTGAAACAGGACCGATACTGCCACCCCCGGCATCTTTTGTTATGGTCCATTTTGTAGTGGCACTGCAATTTCCTTTGCAGGTATATTTGATATTAAAAAGCCCTGATACATTTCCTTTCACAAAATTCAACTGGTATGTAACAGCTGAAGCCACAGGACTGCTGCCTTTCAGAGGCACAGCGCCCTTTTGAACAGGGTTGCCATTAAGGGTGGGAACGCTAAATTCACCACAGGCGCAAGGCGAACAATCCAGCGGGGCATTGTACACTTCCACATCACCCAAATGATATTTATCGGCAGAGCCATACTCATTGTCTGCATCAATCAGCAATGCAGTTTGGTAACTGGTTACGGTAGTGCCATTATAATACGGTATACCGGCGCTGCCATAGCCCATCAATCCGTAGGTATAACTGGCTGTGGAAGGACTGGCAGGAATGGTTGCCACGGGGAAAAAAATAAAGTCGGAAACAGCCCAGACCGTAGTATCACATTTAACAGCCTTTTCATCTCCGTACAAAATGCTGTTAGAATAACTGATACCGCCCACAGCATTCGTTTGGTAAATGGGAGTGCCCGTCTGGTACTGATTACCGGTGGGGAATTTATTGGTACTGAGTGTCCAGTTATCCGTACTTGTTTCCACCACCTCCCTGACTTCTGAAGAGTGGGCGCCCAGGAATGTAAGGCTTACCAGTGGTTGCTGGGCCAGCAACATACGGGTACCGTCTTTTGAGAAAGCGATATCAGCAAACGGGTTCTGATAACGAAAACCTGATACGCCGGTTGTGGGTGTGTTCCCTATGTCATAAGGAATGGTTTGAAGAGTTTCACCCAGGCCGGGGCCGCTTGTAACAAAATCGCCTGTTGCATCCAGGTTTATATACCATATATCATTCGGATAACCATTTGTCATTCCGGAGCCATGGTTCCGGCTATAGGAATTACCCATACGGGCATAATACAATCTTTGTCCGCCCCCAACATTCCTGATATTCAAACCGTAGGGCAGCTGGCCATCAGTATATCCATTCTGCAATAAAGGCGTTGCACTGCCCCGGCCAAATTCGGGATTGAGAGAGTTAAGGTATTGCCAGCCGCTTCCTGTATTTTTTAACCGGTGAATAAAACCATTGCCCCAGTCAGATACATACATATATTCAGTTCCCCCGATATTGGCTATTTTTAAATTGCCATAAGGCCCAACAAAGGCGGTATTAATGGCATGACTGGCAATAACAGATACCGCTTCAGTACTGCCATTAATCATAAATATCCGGTCGGTTCCCCCGCTCCCGCCACCATAAACAGACGTGCTGCTCAGGTAAATATTTTTTGCCTGGTCGATGGCAATTCCGAAAACATTACCCAGGTTGGCCGTTGTCCAGTTTGCATTCGAATACCAGCCTGCACTATTCCATACCGATCCCGGCGTGGCAGAAGTGGTATTGCGTGACTTAATAATGGAAACAACATTAGTTGAAAAAGGATTTGACAAATCGTACAAACCATATTTATAGGTTATTACCATATCCCCTTGCTGAAGCGGAAGCTGGGCATGGGAAGCCAGCATTGCCAAAATCCCGCATCCTGTAAACAGTAACTTTATTATTAAACTTTTCATCGCTTGTTTTTTTGTGGGATGATTAATCTTTTTTGTGCTTACGGGTAGCGCCATAACACACAATAACACTGCAGCTTTCGCATGACTTCGTGGTGATTGTATACCGGATGCAGCATTCCAGCACATCATCGCAGCAAGCGAGGGTACTGAACGGCGGCGCCGATAGCAGCAACTTAACATTTCCACCAAAACTGGTGGTGGTACCGGCTGCCGTAAACCAGTTCATGGTATGATGGGTATTGCCGCTTCCCCCGGGAATTACAGGCAATACTCCCTGCAGGCTTCCCCAGACCGGTGTGGTGAGTTCTCCCGCTGTAATATTGCCGAAGGTGCTGCTGTTCTTATCACATACAATACACTCCTCATTTCCATTTGCCGGACGATGTGTAAAGCTGATCAGTTCTGCCTTAACACTCTTAACCTGAATACCGGCTATATTGATTTCCTGTGAAACCGCCAGATACCAGTTACCCTCTTTATCCTTAAATGGTCTTACAACAGAATCATTGCTGAGCTCCCATTTCACATTATCACAGAAACTGCATTTACAGAATGTAAGTGCTACCGGTTCAAAGGCTCCCGGCTGACAAAGCACCGGTGTGGTGTAGCAGGCATCTCCCTGAACCGACAATATCACGGATGTTTCAGCAGCCGGAATCAATGTGGTTATACAGTAACTTTTTACAGTGGGTGATGTGGTGTTTTGCGGCTGACCCGCTAATGCCGGCACAGTGGAGATAATACCATAGCTGGTGCTGTAATCATTTTTCCATACCTTGATTCCACTGGCGGGATTCAGGTATTGCAAAGCACAGGTGGGACTTTGGTAATTTACATCAAAGCAAATCCGGTGAACATACATTCCCTGCTGAAAACCGATACAGGAATCGCTGATTCGGGTGATGGAAAGATCCACATTGCAATTACCCGTAACACTCAGGGGAGCGGGGAGAGACTGGCAGTTGCCCTGCTGAAATACGGCATAATAACTGCCCTGCGCAAGGTCGGCGGCATTTAAAACAGCCTTGAACGGTTTTTCATTTTTCATATTCCGTTCAGCAGCATTATTTCCGGCCACTACCGGAAAGGAATTTTTCATAACCGAAAATCCTGCCGAGCGGGTCCTGTAATCAAATGACTCTAATGGTGCGGCGGATACCTGTGTAGCACCCTGGGCATCCAGTTGTTGCAAAAAAGAAGGGTCATCGCTGACTTTGTAAACGAGGAGACTTATTTTTTCGATATCTCCTAAACTGCTTCCTTTAATTTCAAGTGGCTGCTTATTGTTCAGTTTATAAATATGCCCGGCTGGCTGAATTATTGAGGGCGGCTGGCATTGGTTTTGATCCGGGTTGGCCGGTTTCGTCACAGCCGGCGCACTGAATACCGTTGGCTCACTGGTTCCCAGTTTTTCCCCTTCCTTCCCAACAGCTTCCACATTCCAAATTAATCCGTTATACCTTTTGGCCAGCCTGACAGTTGCCTGGGTGATATTTTTCAGCTCCTGTTCTTCCAGCACCGGGTTCTCTTTCAGCGCCTGCATTTTTGCCTGCCCCGTACTAATCTCTCTTATCCGCAATTTATAAAGAACATCTTCCTTTGGCCGGGGCCAAACCGGTGTCCAGCGGAAAGTAATGGGTTGCGTTATTTCTTTCTCCGCCATCTGCTTTCCGTCTGCCGGCATCACATTTTGCGGAGGCGAATAGCTTTGTGGTTTGTCATCCCCAATCGTAAATGTTTTGCAGGCCTCTCCCAGTAAACCATTTCCCGCCGCTGCGTTCATTGCATAAAACTGTACGCATAGTTCATAAGTGCCAGGCGGCAGTTTACAATCCTTACCCAGCAAGGCCACTGCAGCAGGGCCTGTCCAGTTTTTTACAGCCGTGCTGAAGTTGCTGGCAGGGGCAGTGGATGCTGTATATGAACCGCAAACAACTGTATTCCCGCCCCGGATAGTAACCAGCACTTTACTTTCCACTACTTCGGGAGGAACCTGGCCGTTGCGTAGTTTCGACTGAGCCGTGATCATAACGGGGGGTAATTGCGTGCCCCAATCGGCGGTATTGGCCGAAGGACTGGCGGGCAGACTGATACTAACAGGAGCAATAAGGTTTTGAGCCTGGCTGACCCATACCCAAAAACTGATAAAGAGCAGCAATAACTTTTTCATTGGTATCCGTTGTGTTTTACTGATAATGAGACTAAAAGTATTTTCATTCTCCGCGGCCGGCAAGGCAGCCTGTGTTAAGACCCGGTACGGTTGTGTGTAATCCGTTTCCAGTTGAGCCTGCGGTAAATCATTCCGGGTGCGGGGCACCCGGAATGATAAATGAATTACCCATGGCTGTTGAAATAGTATTCCTCTTCACTGATCAGTTCGCCTTCTTTATTCATAAAACTGATGACCACATGAATATTCCCCGGTATCCATACCACGACACTGTTCACCTGGCTGTACACCAGCTGGGGGTCAATGGCAAAACTGAGATAAGGCGTATCTGCCCCGGTGAAAACACGTACCACAGCAAGATAAGGGGTGTCGCGGGGTTTATCAGGCGCTATCCGTTGCAGGGTTTCTGTTTGAGGAAGGGCCACAACCCTGTTAGCGGTAAGGCTTAAACCGATGATCAATACAATAGCAGCAATACTGCTGTAAAAAAACTTCTTCATGATAAATGTGCATTTGATTGTTAATGATGATTGTTAACTGCAGTCGGCCAGACTGCCCAAATGCATCCGGATGCTTTATGTGCGCACAGGAGTATATCACAGGAGGCAAGAGAATGTTACCCCCTCCGGGAAGATTTTTTTATTTTTTTTCAGGATAGAATAAAGCACCGCCGGATCAGCGGGCACCGCCGCCTCCCAGGCGGTTGTGCCTGTCTGGGAAATCGCATTCCCGGTTCCGGGTCATTAGTCATTCAAAAGGATGCTGACTGAAAGGCGTTTACCGGAAAAGCTGCTGCGGGAAAAGAAGTGTAATTACGGTACCGGGATTTTCGGCGCCGGGATCTTTTTCTGTGATAGTTAATTGCACCGGTTCCTTCCCCAGCTGGCTGAGCAACCGGATCCGCTCCCGGATCAGTTGCATGCCCCGGCTCTGGTGCAGGTTACCGTTGCGGAGCTGCCTGCTTTTTTCCATGCCGATGCCATTATCGCTGATAACAATTTCCAGGCTGCCTTGTACCGAGCGGGCGGCTACACTGATAAAACCTCCGCTCTTCAGCGGCGCCAGACCGTGCAGCACGGCATTTTCGAGGAACGGCTGCAGCAGCATGCTGGGCAGCAGCCACTCTTCTTCATCGAGTGATTCTTCCACATGGATAGCATAATCAAACTTACCGGCATGCCGCATTTTTTCGAGCTGCAGGTAGAGACGTATGGAATCCATTTCCTCTCCCAGTGAAACATGCGGCTTTTGAGCGGCTTCAAAACTTTTCCGGATCAGGCGGGCAAAATCACTGAGATACTGGTTAACGCTCTGGCGGTCCTGCTTATTGATATAATGCTGAATACTGTTCAGCGCATTGAAGATAAAATGAGGGTTCAGTAATTGTGTAAAGGCCTGCTGCTTCAGAGAGGCATACTCGGCTTCCTGTTTTTGCAGGGCCAGTTTGCGTTCCTGTATTTTTTTATTCCGCCGGCTGATAAGCAGGAAAATAATCAGCTGCAACAGCAGGGCGCCCAATAACCAGAACCAGGGTGTTTTATAAAAAGGACTTTTTATCCGGAATGTAAATGAGGTGTCCCGCAGGGTTACCGTCTTGCCATTGATCAGGGCCCGGGCATACACCGTATGTTCTCCTCCACTGATATCAGAAAGATAAACATAGGGAGTAGTTGTTTTTATCCAGTGTGTTTTATCAAAACTGTATTCGTACTGCACTTCATGGATACCCGGATAATAGGGAAAATTGAAATACAGGCGCAGGCCTGTCTCTCCCGGTGGTAATTGCATCCCATCCGTAACGGGAATGGTATCAGCCAGATCGGCGGCAATACTCACGGCTTCGGTTGCTATGGAAGGCCCCAGTTTTTGCCTGTCGATTATGCTCAGTCCGTTATCCGTGCCGATAACGAGGTGGTCGGTTGCGGAATCATACAAAACCGTATTGCATATACGCGAAGCCAGGCCCTGGCTGGTGCCATAGCGTTTTATCTCACCGCCCTTGTAACAAAGCAGCCCGTTCCAGGTGGCGCACCAAATCCCGCCTTCTTTATCCGCTGCAAGGGAGCAGCAGTAACTGCCGGCATAATCATTTTTATCGCGGGCCAGGAAGTGGATGCCGTTCTTTGTTTTGGCAGCCAGGCCCTTTTCGGTGGCAATCAGCAGGGTATCTGCGCCCCCTGGCAAAAACTGGAACACCTGACCGGTAAATACAGCATCAATCGAATCCGTCCTGGTAAATTTTCCATCGCTCAGATAAAAAATACCTTTATCGGTACCCAGCCAAAGCCGGTTGTCAAAATAACCGATGGCATAACCCTTACGGGCTCCCAGCTGCCCCATATCGTAGATCCCTGTAATGGCATCCTGCTGCACTTTTACAAGATGGTTATCATTGATGATCCAATAAATATCATCCTGTTGCCAGGCAGCAAAATTGTGAAATGAGGTAAAGGCTCTTTTTTCGATCGTATGGCGGAGCATGACCGTACGCACCGCATTCCCGCTTTGCTCATACGCAAAGGTTTTTGCCATACAGATGCCGATACTTCCATCCTGCAGATTGGCGAGGTAATGCACGTATTGCAGGCCCACACCGGTACGGGGCAGCCGGATCGGATCAATACGGCCATTCTCCATACGGCAAAGACCATCACTGGTGCCGATATAAAGCGTATGGTCCTTTTTTAGCAGAGCGGTGATCTTATCATTCGGAATATTATTATCCGTCCCATAATTGGCAAAAGCTGTTTCGGGATGCAGCAACAATCCGGCACCATCGGTACAAAACCAGGTATTGCCATCCTGATCGCTGAAAAACTTATTGATGGTTTTATTCTGAAGGCCCAGCACTGCCGACATTTCCTGTAAACCGTCTTTGCGCACCCGGTATACACCGGCCGCCATGCCCCGCAGCCATAAATCACCATCCGGCGTAAACAAAGCATGCGCTACAAAAAAGTTTACGGGCAACCGGATCCCGGTGGGCCTGAAGTCGCGATTGTAATCTGCCTCCAGTACAGTATCCCCCACGATGACCGTAATGGTATGCCGGGGATTCACCAGTCCGTACAAAACATCCAGGCCGCAGAGCAAGCGGGCATACCTGTTTTCCGAAAAAACGAATAGGCCCTTATTCGTACAAAAGCCCAGCTCGGATGGAGAAATAGCAAAAAGGGAACGTAGCTGTATATCTTTTAAACCAAACAGGCTGTCGAGTTTCAGGTTGTGCGAAGCTCCTTTTTCCCATACGCCTGTTATACCGGTTCCGCGTTGATAGAAATAAACCCGTCCATTATGCATAATCAGCTGCTCCACCCGCGCCTGGCTGCCCGTTACCAGTTTCACCACGCGGCCATCATCATGCACCGACAGCAGGGCATCCGGGTAGGATGCCAGTAAGCAGGAATCGCCGCCGGCATAGATAATATCTGTTACGGCCTTATTCACCAGCCCATCGGCCTGGTAATAATTCCGGAAGCGATAGCCATCAAACCGGGAAACGCCGAAATCGGTACCCAGCCAGAGAATCCCTTTTTCGTTCTGCGCTGCAGCAAAAACATTGTTCACCGCCAGGCCGTCATTGACAGAAAATGCCTGCACCCGGAAGGATTGTGCCATAGAGGCGCTGCCTGTTAAGAACAGGATCGCCGCCATGAAACCGATCCGCATGATCTTCAGGAGCATTCCGGGAAAGGATTTAAGATTTATTTGAAGAAGACAACATTGTAGGTTTTCATTTTCCGGAGAAACTGATCCAGCTGCCGGCGGCTGATACTCCAGATATTCCCATCCGTCATTTTAACCATTCCACCATCAGCTGTACTGTATTCTGTTACATAGCGGAGGTTGATGATATAGCTTTTATGAATGCGCACAAACTGATCCGTGTCCAGTATCTCTTCAAAATCCTTGAGTGTTTTGGTAACCACCAGCTTTTGCATATCCTGTTTGTGAATAACGGTGTAATTACTATCGGCCTGCAATGAAATGATTTCATTTACATCCAGGAAATTGATCCCTCCCAGTTGCGGTAAAGCTACCCGCGTGGGCGCCTGCCCGGGCTGCAGGTTTTTAAGCAGGTGCTGCATCAGTTCCTGGTTTTGCTGCAGAAGCAACTGGTTATGCTGTACCAGCTGAATTTTTTGTACCGCCTTTTGCAGTTCGGTGATATTTACCGGCTTCAGCAGGTAATCCACGGCGCTGGCCTTGATGGCCTGCAGCGCAAACTCATTGTGCGCCGTGACAAAAACAACCGATCCGCTGTAATCAGGAATTTTTTCGAGCATCTCAAAACCATTTTCACCAGGCATACTGATATCCAGGAAGAGCACGTCGGCCCTGTGTTGCTGTAACCAGTCCCTTGCTTCGGGCCCGCTGACAACCTGGCCGGCAACAGCAATACCCGTACAGTCGTTTTCAAGCATGTAGCGCAGGTTCTCCAGATTATTGATCTCGTCATCAACCAGTAAGGCTTCTAATGGCATAGGGGAAATTTATCAGTTTAAAATTAATGCTTATAAATGGTAGTTGAACGGGAACTGTGTGAAAAGGTAATTTCTGTGAGTGAAAGGGCAGCGCCTGAAAGTATCCGGCAGATCAGTGCTTATTGCAATTCCCTTACAAGTAACTATATTTATTCCATGTCGTCCATACACCCTGATCAGAAATATATTACTGCCCTGCTGGAGCACGACCGGGTAATGCTGGATGAACTGTATGCACGCTTCAGTCCGAAGATCAGAAGTTTTGTTTTACAACATCAGGGTTCGGTGGCCGATGCTGCCGATCTGTTCCAGGAAGCGCTCACCGATATTTACCGGAAGGCAAAATCGGGTTTTGTACTCAGTTGCCCGCTGGATGCCTTTCTTTTCCTGATATGCAGGAACCGCTGGCTCAGCCACCTCGGGCGGAAAAAATATAACAGTGTAACATTTTCGGAAGAGGAGGGATATAGTAATTTAGTGAGTGAAGACAGTTTTGCGGTGGCCGAAGAAATCTTTCTCTCCCAGCACCGGAAAGCGCTGATCAATCAGAAACTGGAAGAGCTGGGAGCCGGCTGCCGCGACCTGCTGAAAAAAAACTGGGCCGGCCATAAACTGGAGGAACTGGCCACGCTGCTGCAAACCACCTATAATTATATCCGGAAGAAAAAAAGTGAATGTATGCAAAAGCTGCTTGAACTGATAAAAGCATCGCCGGAATACAAACTCTTATTAAACTGACCGCGTGAATGATATTGAACTGATAATGCAATACCTGGATGGCGCACTGGATGCTGCAGCTGTTCAGGATTTTGAGCAACGGCTTCAGCATGATCCGGCCTTTGCCGGAACCTTCCGCCTGTATCAATCGGTTACGAATGAAATGCAGGTCAGCGAAGAGGAAGCGGCACTGAAAACGGCTTTGGCTGCACTGTCGGAAAAACATTTTGCAGCAGCCCCGCAACAAAACCATACACCGGTTCGTCAGCTGATCCGCAAATGGTGGCCGGCTGCCGCTGCGGCTTGTTTGCTTATCGCATTATTTATTGTTAAACCCTGGCAATCCCGGCCTCTCCCGCTCGCCGAAATATATCAGCGGCATGCGGTTCCGGTGGAATTGCCCATGGCCACCAGGGGGAATGCCATGGATTCACTGGAGCGGGCGGCAGCCCTTCATTATAATAATAAAAATTACAGTACGGCGCTGCCCCTGCTGCAACAGCTGCTGCAAACAGATACGTCCAATGCGCAGTGGAAGATGGCCCTGTATACCTGTTACCTGGAAACGGCTGCCTATGATAAAGCAATGCCGGGCTTTAAAGAACTGGCCGCCGGCAACAGTATTTTCAGGTATGATGCCCGTATCTGGCAGGCCCTTGTTTTACTCCGCCAGCAAAAGAAAGAAGAATGTATCCGGGTTTTAAAAGAGATTCCCGCCGGTACCCGGGCGGGGGAAGAAGCGCAGCAGATGCTGAAGGAATTAAGCGGTGACTAGGGTTTATTTCACTTCCTGCATATCCACCAGCCGCTTATAAAAACCATTTTGCGCTATCAGCGAATCGTGGGTGCCCCGTTCCACGATCTCCCCTTTTTGCAGTACAATGATTTCATCAGCATGCCGGATGGTGCTGAGGCGGTGAGCAATTACCACGGAAGTACGGTTGCTCATCAGGTTATTGATGGCATCCTGCACCAGGCGTTCGCTTTCCGTATCGAGGGAGGAGGTGGCTTCATCCAGGATCAGGATGGGAGGATTTTTCAGCACCGCCCTGGCAATGGTAAGGCGCTGGCGTTCGCCGCCGCTGAGCTTAAGGCCCCTGTCGCCGATATTGGTTTCGTACCCCTGCTCTTTTGTGGAAATATAATTAGCGGCATTGGCAATCAGGGCCGCCTGGGCTATCTCTTCCTGTGTGGCATTGTCTTTTCCTAATGCGATATTAGCTGCAATCGTATCATTGAAAAGAATTGCCTCCTGGGTTACAATACCCATTTGGTTACGGATCGAATGCAGGGTGTAATTTTTAATATTTACGCCATCAATGAGCACTTCGCCTTCGCTGGCGTCGATAAAGCGGGGGATCAAATCCACCAACGTGCTTTTACCGGCACCGCTGCTGCCCACGAGGGCCACCATTTTTCCTTTTTCTATCGTCAGGTTAACATTTTTCAAAACGGTTACATCATCATACCCGAAACTCACATTTTTAAATTCAATGGATTTCGTAAATGTTTCCAGCACTTTTGCATCCGGCAATTCCCTGATCTCTACATTTTCGTTGATGAGCTTTTCAATACGTTCAATACTGGCCGCCCCTTTCTGGATATTATAAGAGGCGCTGGATAAATTTTTAAGCGGTTGAATCAATTGTGTGAATATGGCAATGTAGGCCAGGAAATCACCGGCATTCAGCGTGAAGGACGGATTGCCACTTAACACCAGCCGCCCGCCGTACCAGAGTATACACAACACGGCCGTAACCCCGAGCGCTTCCGAAACAGGCGAAGCCAGGTCGCGGCGGCGGTTGGCCCGGTTCTTCAACATATACATCTCTTCGTTTTCCTGCTCAAATTTTCGCTGTATTTTTTTCTCTGCATTAAACGCTTTGATGATACGGATCCCCCCCAGCGTTTCCTCAATGGTGGAAAATAAGCGTCCGAACTGCTGCAATACTTTTTTATTCTCCTTTTTAAGTGAACGTCCGATTCTTCCTAAAATAAGGCCCGCTACCGGCAGAAAAATAATGAGGAAGAGCGTAAGCTGAGGACTTAAGATCACCATATACACGAAAAAAAGCAGGATGGTGATGGGTTCCCGGAACAGGCTTTCAAGCACACTGATGGTGCTGCCTTCCACATCGCCCAAATCGTTCGACAGCTTGCTCATGATATCTCCCTTGCGCTGTTCATTGAAATAACCAACCGGGAGTTCAAGAATTTTACCATACATATGACTGCGCATATCGTTGAGTATGCGGTTGCGGATCGGATTGAGAAAGTAGAGACTTAAATACGCAAATAAGTTTTTGAGTAATACCGCCGAAAAAACCACTAAACAGATTACCATCAGGGCCTTCACATTACCTCCGGGCTGGTTGATGAGTTCATAGAGCCATTCCTTAAAATAGTTAACCGGGTTAATACGGCTGAAAAAGCCATTATTGCTTACTGCTTTAAATGCATCGCCCTGTTTAAAAATGAGCATCAGGAACGGGCTTAATAAACCCAAAGAGATCACGCCAAAAATGGCTGAAAGCAGGTTGAATCCAAAATAGCTGATCACCAACCGGGGATAATTCCGGATATACCGGAAAATTGTACGTAAACTCTTCATACCCGCTAAAAGATTAAAATGTAAAAACGCAGCAAAGTAACTAATTTTACAGGGATTAAAGCAAACTATCATGTTGGAAGGCAAAAGACAGAAACAGGTGGCCGGACTGCTCAATGAAGAACTCAGCGCTATTTTCCAGCGCCTGGGCTTATCGATGATGGATGGCGGTATGGTGTCGATCGCTTCAGTGAAAGTGACACCCGATCTTTACGAGGCCCGTATCTATCTCAGTTTTTATAAGATAGCCGATAGTGCCGCCGCCCTTAAAAAAATACAGGAACGCGGCTGGGAGATCAAGAAAGAACTCACCGCCCGGGTGCGCCACCAGCTGCGCAGCATGCCCGTGCTCAATTTCTATATCGACGATACACTGGAGTATGTTGATAAGATGGAAGAATTGTTCAAGTCGATTAAGAAAAAGGAAGAGTAAAAGAAGTTACGGGTTACTGGTTACGGATTGTTGGTTAACGGATGAGAGTTGGCTGATGACTACCGGCTTCCCCGCATAAAACTTACAACCTATTATTCCCTCATGTATCTCACCTTCGCCTGGCGCTACTTCAAAGCAAAAAAAAGCACCAATGCCATCAATATCATTGCATGGGTTACCACGGGGGTGATTGCTTTTGCCACCTGTTGCCAGGTACTGGTGCTGAGTGTTTTCAACGGATTTGAAGGCCTGGTAAAATCATTGTACTCCTCTTTCTATACCGATATCCGCATTGTGCCGGCACAGGGAAAAACCTTTGTACTCAGCAAAGAACAGGTGGCCCTGCTGCAACAACAACCCTTTGTTGAAAATTTATCAATGGAGGCCGAAGAAAAAGCCCTGCTCAAAAACAAGAACTATGATGCCCAGGTAGCCATCCTGTTAAAGGGGGTTGATGCCAACTACGAAAAAGTAAGCGGCGTAGCGCAAAAAACCACACAGGGAAAATTCAATACCGGTACCGCCGGATCTCCCTTCATCATTGCCGGTGCCGGCGTGCAGAATGCCGTTGATATCAATGTGGATCCCGCCCTTCCCGTAACGGCGCTGACTGCAATCCTGCCCAAACGCACCAGCAGTATCGATCCGCTGGAATCGGTAAGCGAGGGTGATATCACAGCTTCAGGCGTATTTATGATACAGCAGGAATTTGATGACCGCTATGCCATCACCAATATTGATTTTGTGAAGCAGCAACTCGGTTTTGGCGCAGATGAATACAGTGCCGTGGAAATCAAACTGAAACCGGGTGCAGATATGGAAGCGGGCAAAACCAGGCTGGCCGCCCTGCTGGGCAGTTCCTTCAATGTACAAACCCGCTACCAGCAAAATACCAACCTGTATAATACGATGCGGCTGGAGAAATGGGCCATCTATGCGGTGTTAACACTCATCCTCATCATCGCGGCCTTTAATATGGTGAGCGCCCTTACCATGCTGGTACTGGAAAAAAGAAAAGATATCAGTGTATTGCAAAGCCTTGGCGCCGGCAGCCGGGATATTCAGCGTATCTTTTTAAGTGAAGGCTTATTGCTGGGGGCGATTGGAACCGTGGCCGGCATCACCCTGGCCATTATCATCTGCCTCCTGCAACTGAAATATAAGTTCATCAAACTCACCGGCGGCTCTTTCCTTATCGATTATTTCCCGGTAAAACTGGTGGCCACCGATTTTCTACTGGTAAGCGCCACCGCTTTCTTTATCGCCTTCCTGGCCGCCTGGTTTCCGGCGCTCAAAGCATCGAAACAACATTTTGAATTGTGATAAGCCCGCCGCGGAGTAAAGAGAAGTCACGGTTACGCAGAGCGGTTGTCAGCCATAAGTCATTGCCGGTTTGTAATGCTTTTGGAGCATTTAATTAGTGAGCATTTTGTTCTCACTATTAAACTCAGCAGGAAGTTTGATTACATATTCTCTGCTGGCCCCTCTCCGGGCGGAGGGGGGCTGGGGCGAGGCCTTAATAATCCCCCAGGGTTTCGGGCAGCTGTGCCAGCGCTTTTTGCAGTTGTTCATCATTAGGTGGAATACCATGCCATTCGTGGCTTCCTTCCATAAAATCAACCCCCTTACCCATTTCGGTTTTCATCAGTATCACAACCGGTTTTCCTTTGCCCACATAGGTTTTGGCCGTATGCAAACCCGCTAACACGGCATCCATATCATTGCCCTCCATTTCCAGTACCTGCCAGTTAAAGGCTTCAAATTTTGCTTTCAGGCTTTGCAGGGCCATTACCGATTCGGTGGGACCGTCAATCTGTTGCCCGTTGCAATCAATAGTGGCAATCAGGTTATCAACTTTTTTATGTGCGGCAAACATGATAGCTTCCCAGTTCTGCCCTTCATCCAGTTCGCCATCGCCATGCAGGGAGTATACAATACGATCGTCATTATTGAGCTTTTTTGCCAGGGCCGCTCCTGCCGCCACACTCATCCCCTGCCCCAGCGAACCGCTGGCCATGCGCACTCCCGGTAAATGCTCGTGTGTGGTGGGGTGGCCCTGCAGCCGGCTGTTGATCTTGCGGAAAGTAGCCAGCTCGGCAATGGGGAAATAACCGCTGCGGGCCAGCACACTGTAAAAAGCCGGCGAGATATGCCCGTTACTCAGGAAGAAAACATCCTCCCCAATCCCGTCCATATGAAAGGCCGGGTCGTGTTTCATCACATCAAAATACAGGGCCGTAAGGAAATCGGTACATCCCAGAGAACCGCCCGGGTGACCACTCTGAACGGCATGCACCATTCTTACAATATCCCGGCGGATCTGGGTGGCGATATCTTTAAGATTACTCATAAAATCGGCATTAAAATTGGTAATAGGTATTCCGGTACTTCCCGGAGCGCTGCAAACCTAAACATAAATAGAGTTACCCCAAAGTAAAATAGAGCTTACGGGAGCTGCCCGTTGATAATAAGTTCATAATTTGTACGTTAGATAATTACCGTAGCGGTTGATACCCCGGTGGAATTAGCTCAATTTGTTCACTTTCAGGCAACTGTTTCACCTGTCGGGAAGTCTAATAAATAAGCTATTTAGTTTTTATCCTCGAAACATATTCGATACTTTTGCAGGGTAAAGCGGACATCCTCAAATTATAAGAATGGATAATATTATTCTGAGTGCGGCACTTGCTTTCATCATCACGTTTTTTGCCATCCCGGTGATTATCCAGGTGGCAAAAGACAAAAAATTGTTTGATGAACCTGATGAGCGCAAAGTGCACAAGAATGTTATTCCAACCCTGGGAGGATTGGGCATCTTTGCCGGTTTTATCATCGCCCTGCTGATGGGGGTTCCCAAAAATATGGCCTCCGAACTGCAGTATTTTGCCGCAGCCGCCACCGCCATTTTCTTCCTGGGTATCAAGGATGACATCCTCGTTTTATCGGCCAGTAAAAAATTCATCGGGCAGCTCATTGCGGCCGGTATCATCATCAAATTCGGTGATATCCGGATCACCAGCATGTACGGCTTTATGGGATTGCACGAGATCCCCTACACGGCCAGCGTGGTGCTTACCATCTTTACTGTTATTGTAATCACCAATTCCTTTAACCTGATTGATGGTGTTGACGGACTGGCCGGAAGCCTGGGAGTGCTCACCACACTGGTTTTCGGTATCTATTTTTATTTCGCCGGTCCGGCGACCCTGCCCTATGCCGTAATGGCTTTTGCCCTGGCGGGCGGTACACTGGCCTTCCTGATATATAACTTTTCCCCGGCCAAGATATTTATGGGCGATACGGGTTCCCTGCTTTTAGGACTGATCAATTCCATCCTGGTGGTGAAATTCATCACCGTGGCCAGCAACCCCGTAGCCAATTTCCCAATAGAATCGGCTCCGGCCATCGGTTTCGCCATCCTTATGATACCCCTGTTCGATACGCTGCGGGTTTTTGGGCTTCGCATACTTGACAGACGTTCGCCGTTCAGTCCCGACCGCACCCATATCCACCATTTCCTGCTCGATCTGGGCCTCAGTCACCGGGCCGTTACCCTCACCTGTGTAACCCTCAATATCGGGTTTATTGCACTGGCCTATTTCCTGCGTCACCTGGGTACCACCACCCTGCTGGGCATCCTGCTGGTTTCGGCCTTTACCTTTATCGGCATCATCTATTACAAGCGCCCCAAACACAAAAAAGCCGGTAAAGAGAGTATATCCAAAGCCGGTATCATCAAGCCCCACAAAGTGCTCTCACTGGCCTCCGAGGGGGTGGAAGCCGAGTAATAGTCAGTCTGCCCGCCTGCCCCGCCTGCCTCCTTTTTCTTTAGCCGGATAACATTGTTTTTTATAGCTTTGCAGCCAATAAAACCAAGAATATGTCTGAGGAACTCAATAAAATCATCAGCGACACCGAATCTTCCATGACAAAAGCGCTGAACCACCTGGAAGCAGAGCTGGTAAAGATCCGTGCCGGCAAAGCCAATCCGAATATGCTGGATGGCATTGTTGCCGAATATTATGGTAACCCTACTCCTATCAACCAGATTGCCAATGTTTCCGTTATGGATGCCCGTACCATTGCGGTACAGCCCTGGGAAAAAAATATGTTACAGCCCATCGAAAGGGCCATCATCGCTGCCAATATCGGTATCAACCCGCAGAACGATGGTAATATCATCCGGCTCTTCCTGCCCCCCTTAACCGAAGAAAGAAGGAAAGAACTGGTGAAGCGCTGTAATGGCGAAGGTGAACATGCAAAAGTAGCTGTACGCAATATCCGCCGGGATGCCATCGAACATATCAAGAAATTGCAGAAAGACGGCCTGAGTGAAGACATTGCCAAAGATGCTGAAAAAGAAATCCAGGACATTACCGACAAATACATCGTGCTGGTTGAAAAACACCTGACTGCCAAGGACAAGGAAATTATGGCCGTATAAGCAAAAAAATGACCGGCGGGTGCTAATACGCATGCTATGCAATACGCGAGGGAAACATGGTTCATTCTGCTTTCCATTCCGCTTTACAGTATCGTTATCGGAACAGAAATACTGCTCAGTAACTGGCAGCAAAAGGGTTTTTATACCCTGAAAGACACTCTGCAGAATATTTATTTTACGGTACTCAATGCCTCCATCGACCTGCTGCTCCGCAGCCTTTTTTACATTGCCGTATTGGTATGGTGTTACAATCACCGTTTCACGCAACTTGAAAATCCTTACCTGTATTGGTTTTTGCTGTTTATCCTGGAAGATCTTGCTTTCTATGCTGAGCACCGCGTGGATCACTATTGCCGCATTTTCTGGGCCGTGCATATTACCCATCATTCATCCGAACAATTCAACCTTACCACCGGCTTCCGCTCCTCGGTATTGCAGCCGGTATACCGCTTTATTTACTTTATCCCGCTTTGCCTGCTGGGTTTCCGGCCCATCGACATCGTTTTCATGTATGCGCTTACCCAAACCTATGGCATACTCGTGCATACGCAATACATCAATAAAATGCCCCGCTGGTTCGAATGGTTGTTTGTAAGTCCCAGCCACCACCGCGTGCATCATGCCAGCAATATCATCTACCTGGATAAAAACATGGGCATGTGCCTGATCATCTGGGATAAACTATTCGGTACATTCCAGGAAGAACTGCCCGGAGAGCCGGTAAGATACGGGCTCACCAAACCCGTTGCGGCGAAGCAAAACCCGCTTACGATGGTTTTTCATGAATGGATAAGTATTGGAAAAGATATGGGTAAAAAGATGCCCGTCGCCACCAAACTGAAGTATCTTTTCATGCCGCCGGGCTGGAGCCATGATGGCAGCAGCAAAACGGCCAGAGAGTTACGGCAGGAACTGAAAGAAAAAAAAGCACTTTAAATTCAACTTATGTTCGAATCAGCGATTGAGCAGATGCTGCAATTTACGCGGCCCATCCATACCATTTCCCGTACCTACGGCGGATTGTTATTACCCGGCAGCTCCACATTCTTTTTTGTAAACGACAAGGGATTTGCGGTTACCTGCAAGCATGTGCTCGACCTGATCCCGGCGGCTGAAAACCTGCAGCAAAGCTACCAGCAGTTCCGCGCCGAACGCGACCGCATTCCCCGCGACGGTAAATACCAGCGGCAGCTGCACGGCCTGGAGCTCAAATACAAGTATCATGCAGATACTACCATCCAGCTGAAAAATAATTTTCTGAACTGTTTTGATAAAATCGAAGCCATTACCTGTCACCCGCATCCTGCGCTCGACCTGGCCATACTGGAGTTTAAGGGTTTCAATGAACGATTCTATTCAGGGCACGCCGTTTTCCTGAAAGACAGCAGCCAGATCCGGCCGGGCAAGTCACTCTGCCGCATCGGGTTCCCCTTTCCCGAGTTCAGTAATTTTCAATACAACGCTGCAACAGATGATATTGAATGGACGAATACCGGCAATCCCAGTTCTCCTTCCTTCCCGATTGATGGTATCGTAACCCGTTTTGTGGGCGATTCGCAGCAACACATCACGGGCATCGAAATGAGCACACCGGGATTAAGAGGGCAGAGCGGCGGGCCCCTGTTCGACAGTAACGGTTATGTATACGGGATGCAGTTTGCCACCAATCACTTACACCTGGGTTTCGACCTGGATAATTATGAAGTCATCAGCCATGGCAAACGGAACAAAGTTTCCAACTATCCCTTCCTGCATGTGGGGCTCTGTGTGCATGCCGACAGGATCAGGGAATTCCTGGAGCAGCACCAGGTAAGCTACAGTGTTTCTCCCTGAGCGGCTGACACACGGGGTTGCCGGTTGGCGATATAAACACCGGCCAGCAGGATAAAGAGGCAGCCAAACTGTTTCCAGCCCACTTCTCTCACCATACACAATGCCCCAGCCGTTTGCAATAACGGGGATACCTTATGGGCAGAGGCAATACTGCACCGGCTCTTTTAACCAGTACATAAAAAATGACAGATGCTATGGAAGAGCTGAAAACACCCAGCAGGGCCGACTGGCCGGTAGAGTAGAGTATCTCCTTACTGGTAAGGGGCAGGTTGAAATAACCGGTAAAATAAAGCACTATCAACGCCGGAAGGGCGTTCAGGGCCAGCGCAATGGCGGCAATCTGCAGGGAACCGATTTGCTGGAGATGCTTGTACACCATGTTAACATTGAACCCGTAAAAAAGCGTAGCCAATACCACAAGCGAAACATGAAAGAGGTTTTGGTTTTCTTTCAGTTCCCCCTTGCTTAACAGCAACAATACACTTCCGGTAAGGGCCACCAGTATGCCGATGATTTTATTGGTAGCCGTTTTGGAATGAAAGAACAATACGCCGGTGATGATCACGAAAATCGGAGTCAGGGAATTGAGGGTGCCTGCCAGGGCGCTGTCGAGCCCCTCTTCGGCAGCACAAAACAGGTAGGCAGGCAGGAGGCTGCCAAGTACCCCCGACATGAAAATGATAAAAATTTTATTCCCGGGCACTTTTGGTAGGTAGCGCACGGCCCAGGGCAATAATACCAGGCCAGAGAAAATGATACGCAGGGAAGCCACCTGGTAGGAAGAAAGGTGCAGTAAGCCCTCCTTCATCATGATAAAACTGCTGCCCCAGATAAGGGATAAAAGCAGGAAAATTAGCCAGTTAAGCAGGTTCTTGTTTTGCATACAGTGCGCAAAAATGCTGTAAAAAAATGAGATGTCTTTCCGTAAACGGGAAATCCGGCAAAAAAGAAGCTTTCGGCGGCGCCTGTTTGATTTTTGGCAAAAAAAGAGTTACTTAGTGTAACTATTACACAGTTTTTCCTGTCTTAGCTCAACAACTTTTTTAACCGCTAAAACTTACACGTATGGGATTTATCAAAGAATTCAAAGAGTTTGCCATGAAGGGCAACATCATGGATCTGGCTATTGCCGTAATCATTGGTGGTGCTTTTGGCAAAATTATCACAGCGCTGGTAGATGATATTCTGATGCCGGTTATCGGTACATTTACCGGAAAGGGCTTTAATGAACTTTCGGCCAAAATCAACGGGGTTGACGTTATGTACGGCCATTTTATACAAGCTGCAGTTGATTTCCTCATCGTGGCCTTTGTACTGTTCCTCATCATCAAGGGGATGAACAGTATGAAGAAAAAACAGGAAGAAGCGCCTGCCGGTCCTTCTTCCACTGATGCATTGCTGATGGAAATCCGCGATGCACTGAAAAAGTAAGTTGCAGATACAACCCTTTAATAAAAAATGCAGTCTATACGACTGCATTTTTTATTAAATCAATCATCATGAAAAAGATCATTTCCGCAGGCCTGTTAAGTCTTATCAGCATAGCCGCAGTACAGGCACAGGATGGAACCGTGAAAGACATGAAAGCCACTGCCTCCAAAGAAGTAAAATCAAATGAAAAAGACGGGTGGAAAAGAGGGGGTATTTTCTCCCTTAACATCAACCAGGGAACCCTGAGCAACTGGGCCGCCGGCGGTGAACAAAATACACTGGGCATCAATGCCCTTTTCAACTATGGTATCAATTTCCGCAAGGGCAAGAATACCTGGGATAATTATTTCGACCTGGCTATTGGTTTCCAGAATGCCACCAGCTTTGGCCGTTTCCGCAAAACAGACGACCGCATTGATATCACCACCAAATATGGCCGCCAGCTCACAAAAAAACTTTACTACGGGTTACTGGTAAATTTCAATTCCCAATCAATGCCCGGGTATGATTATACCACCACGCCCAATACCAAGATCTCGAACTTTCTCACACCTGGCAAACTGTTGCTGTCACCTGGTTTTGATTTCAGGCCCAACAGTGATTTTTCCCTGTTTGTATCGCCGGCTACGGTGCGCTGGATATTCAAATCTGATAAGAGTTTTTACGCCCTCAACAAATTTGGCGTGGATTCAGCCAAAAAATCCTATACCGAAATCGGCGCCTATCTTACCGCCAAGTATACAAAGGCCTTTACCAGGTGGGCCACTTATACCGGCCGGCTGGACCTGTTCAGCAACTACCGGCATAACCCCGGGAATGTGGATGTACTGTTCAACAACCTGCTTACGATGAAATTCAATAAATGGCTGGCTACCAACCTCAGCGTGGATATTCTTTACGATGATGATATCCTGAAAAAGACCCAATTGAAGGAAATCCTGGGTATCGGTATTACCATCGCCCTTAAATAGGCCTATTTTATACACAATAGTCCCGAATAAGGCCCCCAAACAGCAATTAAAGCCCTATATTTTATACATTTGCCCTCCCGCCTTGGCGGGAGGCTTTTTTTAAATTCATTACTGTGCTGAAGACATCCACCTACCAGATCAAACTGGAGCAGTTCCAGGGGCCATTCGACCTCCTCTTGTTTTTTATTGAGCGCGACGAGCTTGATATTTATAATATTCCCATCACCCGGATCACGAATGATTTCCTGGATTATATCCACCAGACTGAAAAGCTCAATATCGAGCTCAGCAGTGAATTTATCCTGTTTGTAAGTACGCTGATGCGCATCAAGGCTAAAATGCTGTTACCCCGCAAGGAACTGGATGCGCAGGGAAATGAAATTGATCCCCGCCAGGAACTGATCAACAAGATCCTGGAGTACAAAAAATTCAAGGAAGCCGCTGCCCAGATGGCCGAAATGGAAGCCCTGCGCATGCTGATGGTTAAACGCGGCAACCTGCAGAAAGAACTTTCCCAGATCGGGGAAGAAGCCGGGGAAGGAACCGAAATACAAACAGTAACCCTTTTCAAGCTGATGAAGGCCTTTGAAAAAGTGGTGCTGAAACTGCAGGAACGCAATAACAAACCGGTACATACCGTGGTACGCTATAACTATACCATGGAAGAAAGCCGTGAGTACATGCTGGATGTATGCCGGAAAGAAAGAAATGTATCGTTTGAAAAGATCTTTGATGTTTGCGAAAACCGCATCCATGCCATTTTCCTTTTTCTTTCGCTGCTGGAACTGGTGCAACAACGCTATATGACCCTGCTCACCGGGGAGGGCAGAAATAATTTTATCGTGGAATGGAATGAGAACCGGGAGGAGGAATTGCCGGGTATGCTGCCCGGCGAAGAAGCCGCTTCGCTGAACTGATTCAAATCCCGGTAAACCGGGATTTTTTTATGGCAGAATGGCAGGTTTACCGGTCCGGCATTTAATTTGATGTTTAAACATTGAAATAAAACAACCACGCAAATGAAAACAATCGTATACAAAGCAGGCGACAGGGGTACGGCCGACTATGGCTGGCTCAAACCCAATTATTATTTCAGTTTTGCCCAGTATTATGATCCCGCAAAGATTCATTTCGGGCTCTTACGGGTGCTCAATGATGATTTCATTGCCGGTGGCGGCGGGTTTCCCACGCATCCCCATGATAACATGGAAATTGTAACCATCCCCTTTACCGGGGCCCTGCAGCATAAAGACAGTACCGGCGGCCAGGGCGTGATACAGGCCGGTGATATCCAGATCATGAGCGCCGGTACCGGCGTGCAGCACTCCGAATTCAATGCATCCGAAACAGAACCTGTAACCTTATTCCAGGTATGGATATACCCGAAACTGCGGAATATCAAACCCCGGTACGACCAGCGCACTTTTAACCTGGCCGACGGCCATAACCAATGGCAGATCGTTGTTTCGCCCCGGGAAGAAGACCAGGCCCTCTGGATCAACCAGGATGCCCGGTTTTCACTCACTCACCTGGAAGCAGGGAAAAGCATCCGTTACCAGAATGCATTCAGCGGTAACGGCGTCTTTCTCGTAGTGATTGAAGGAGATGCGGTGGTGGATGGACAAGCGCTTGGCAAGCGGGATGCAATTGGCATTTCGGAAAGCGATAGCTTTTCTGTATCCAGTTCCGGCGGAGCCCGGTTACTGGCTATCGAAATACCCATGGATTTTCCTCAGTAATAGATCCACAACAGTACGGGCTTTTCTGCCTTATCAATATACTTTTTCAGCTCCTGCAGAAATGCAGGAGCTACTGTTGGACAACCCCAGCTCTCGCAAATGCCCACCGGGTATACTTCTCCCACGGGTACGCAACTATGACTGTGCAGTACCACATATCGTTCAAAGGCCTTGCTGTTGGAGCTTTCCAGTCCGTATAATTTATAGGCCAGCCCGAAATTGCCATAATACGATTTACCCACCTTATATTTACCTAATGAGGTACAGTTGCTGTTTGGGGTGTTGGAAAAATACATTTCGTCTCCCTTATCCGACCCGGTTCCATGGGTAACCAGTCCGGCCTTTTCTATCGAATCCTTTTCCAGGTTATAAACAAAGAAACGCTTCTTACCGGATGCAATACGCATGTCCAGCAGGAAACAATATTGCTCCTCGAAGTGAGCCCCCCGCAAGTAAGCAATGGCGCCGGCCGCCTTTTGTTTCAGCCTTTCCATCACCGCTTTATTTTCATCCGCTTTGTGCAGGGAGAAGGGTTGGCTGTTTTTAGCAGGGTTGAATTTGGGGCGGTGCCAGAAATACCAGGCCAGGGAACTTGCTGTAAGCAGCAACAGGAAAAAAATCGAAAGGATACGCATGAGCAGTCGCATAGCAGGATGTGTGTAATTGGATGCTTAACGACCTGTATTCCACAAAATTTTTTCGCGGCTGTTAAATAAAATAAAAAAGCCTGTTGCAATGCAACAGGCTGTATCAAAATATTTAAGCGGTTATTTCAGGATTGCCAGTTCCAGTTTTGCCATTTCACGGATAGAGTTGGCAATGGCATGCGCATCAATACCGATTTCTTCATATAACTGTTTGGGTGTGCCGTGTTCCACAATCCGGTCGGGAATACCCAGCAGTTTTACATCGGCCTTGTATCCATGGGCATTCATAAACTCAAGCACAGCACTGCCAAAACCGCCTACCACCGTTCCATCTTCAACGGTAATGATTTTGGAATAGCGGCTGAATACCTCGTGCAGCATTTCTTCATCCAGCGGCTTTACAAAACGCATATCGTAATGGGCCGGATCGATTCCTTCGCCTCTCAGCTCCCGGATGGCGGCCGCTGCAAAATTACCTGGATGACCAATGGTGAGGATGGCGATTTCGTTCCCGTCTTTCAGCTTGCGGCCGGTTCCGATCTTAATCTCCTGGAACGGTGTTCGCCATTCGGGCATCACACCTTCCCCGCGGGGATAGCGGATCACAAAAGGATTTTTTGTAGACTCCAGCTGGGCGGTATACATGAGGTTACGCAATTCACTTTCATTCATCGGGGCACTGACGATCATGTTGGGAATACAGCGCATATACGCAATATCATAGCAGCCATGATGCGTGGGGCCATCATCTCCTACAAGGCCTGCCCGGTCGAGACAAAATACCACCGGCAGGTTCTGGATCGCCACATCATGCACCACCATATCATAAGCCCTTTGCATGAAAGAGGAGTAAATGTTGCAGAACACCCGCATGCCCTGGGTAGCCATACCGGCACTCAGTGTAACGGCGTGCTGCTCGCAGATGCCCACATCAAAAGCCCGGTCGGGCATCTGATCCATCATAAATTTCAGGGAAGAACCACTGGGCATAGCCGGGGTGATACCGAAAATCTTTTCATTTTGCTCTGCCAGTTCAATAATTGTGTGCCCGAAAACATCCTGGTATTTGGGAGGTTGCGGCAGGTCAAACACTTTTTTCTGTATCTCGCCGGTAACCTTATCAAAGAGACCGGGTGCATGCCATTTGGTCTGATCTTTTTCAGCCAGCGCATAACCTTTCCCCTTCACGGTTTTAATATGCAGGAGTTTGGCACCGGGAATATCCTTCAGATCACTGAGCGTATCCACCAGCTTGGTGATATTGTGCCCGTCAATCGGCCCGAAATAACGCAGCTGCAGGGATTCAAAAAGATTACTGCTCTTACTCACCATGCCCTTGAGCCCGGCTTCCAGCTTGCTGGCCATTTCACGGGTAAAATGCTTACCTACGGGCAGCTTACCCAATACCTTCCACACTGTATCGCGGAAATCATTGTACGTATGGGAGGTGGTAATATCGGTAAGGTATTCTTTGAGCGCCCCCACATTGGGGTCGATGCTCATACAGTTATCGTTAAGGATGATAAGCACATTGCTTTTCTCAATTCCTGCATGATTCATGGCTTCAAAAGCAAGACCCGCTGTCATGGCGCCATCACCAATGATGGCCACATGCTGCCTGTCCTTTTCTCCCTTGTAATGAGAAGCCATGGCCATTCCCAGGGCAGCCGAAATAGAAGTGGAAGAGTGCCCCACGCCAAATGTATCATACTCGCTTTCGCTTCTTTTGGGAAAGCCGCTCAGTCCATGGTATTTCCGGTTGGTGGGAAATGCATCCCGGCGGCCGGTAAGAATTTTATGCCCGTAAGCCTGGTGCCCCACATCCCATACCAGCTGATCGTAAGGCGTATTGAAAACGTAGTGCAGGGCCACTGTCAGTTCCACCACACCCAGGCTGGCGCCGAAATGCCCGCCATACACACTCACCACATCGATAATATAGTGGCGCAGTTCATCACAAACCTGGTGCAGTTGTTCCCGGCTCAGTTTTTTCAGGTCATCGGGATTGTTGATCTGACTTAATAAGGTTCCTGCTTTAATTTCCATTGCTTATTTTTTACTTCACCGCCGCAGGTTGTGGCTGATGAAAAATTGATTATTTTAACCGGTCAAAGTTACTGTTTTTCAGTGCACGGGGCCTTACGGTGAAACAAATTTTAACGATATTGGTTCAGGCGGAAAGCCGGATTTTCGCTTAATTTCATAGAAAAAGATTGCATTTTCCATTTACCATCGATATTGCCGGCACCAGGATCCTGCTTCATACGATCCTGGAGCCCCTCGGTATGTTTGCCGGTTTCCGGTATTTTCTTTACTTGCGCAAAAAACAGGGGGATCCTATCCAAAATACCCATCGTACCTGGGTGCTTATCGGCGCCATCTTTGGGGCGCTGATCGGTTCCAGGCTGGCGGGCGGACTGGAAAATCCCCCGGCCCTGCTGAGGGCCGCTAACCCTTTATTGTACTGTTACCAGCAAAAAACGGTGGTGGGAGGCTTCCTGGGAGGGCTGGCAGGTGTCGAACTCATAAAAAAACTGATCGGGGAAAAAACCAGTAGCGGCGACCTCTTTACCTATCCCATGCTGCTGGCATTGCTAATCGGGCGGATCGGCTGTTTCAGCATGGGTGTCTATGAAGAAACCTATGGCACCCCCACCTCCCTTTTTACCGGAATTGATTTAGGAGACGGCCTTTTGCGGCACCCCGTATGCCTCTATGAAATTGCCTTTCTGATTTTGGTATGGGTGGGATTGAGGCGACTGGAGAGCCGGACGGCCCTGGCCCCCGGCGGCCGGTTTAAAATTTTCATGATCGCCTATCTTGTTTTCCGCCTGTTGCTCGATTTCATCAAACCGCATTATACCTGGCCCATCGGCCTTTCCTCCCTGCAGCTTATTTGCCTGGCCGGACTGGTCTATTATTACCGCTACCTGGTTCGGCCTAAAAATTTAACTTTACCGCATCATGCCTGAACGTCCCTATACCTATTACGATTTCACCCTGAGTATTTGCAACACCTGCCTGCGGCGCACCGATGCGAAAATTGTTTTTGAAGGCGAACAGGTTTTCATGCTGAAAAACTGCCCCGAACACGGCTTTCAGAAAGTGCTGATCGCTTCTGACAAAACCTACTATAAGAATATCCGCAATTACAATAAGCCCTCGGAAATGCCCCTGCAGTTTACCACGAAAACCCATTACGGGTGTCCTTATGATTGCGGGTTATGCACCGATCATGAACAGCACAGCTGCCTCACTGTAATTGAGATAACCGACCGCTGCAACCTGAGCTGTCCCACCTGTTATGCCATGAGTTCGCCGCATTATGGGCGGCACCGGACACCCGCCGAAGTGGAACAGATGCTGGATACCATTGTGGCCAGTGAAGGGCAACCGGATGTGGTGCAGATCAGTGGCGGAGAACCCACCATTCATCCTGATTTTTTTGCTATCCTGGATATCGCAAAAAAGAAACCGATCCGTCATCTGATGGTGAATACCAATGGCATCCGGATTGCCAGGGATTTTGCATTTGCCCAACAACTGGCTTCCTATGCGCCTGATTTTGAAATCTATCTGCAGTTCGATTCATTTAAACCCGAAGCGTTAAAAAAGTTACGCGGGCAGGATCTTACCGACGTGCGCATGAAGGCCCTTGAACACCTGAACGCCCTCAATCTTTCCACCACCCTGGTGGTAACACTCCAGAAAAATGTGAATGATGATGAGATTGGGGCGATCATCGATTTTGCATTACAGCAAAGATGTGTCCGCGGGGTAACTTTCCAGCCCACCCAGCTGGCCGGCCGGGTGGAAAATTTTGATCCGGCAAAAGACCGGCTTACCCTTACCGAAGTGCGGCAGCAGATACTGGATCAAACCGCTTTGTTTACGGAAGCCGACCTGATACCGGTTCCCTGCAATCCTGATGCACTCGTGATGGGATATGCACTAAAGCTGGCCGGACAAACCTTTCCGCTCACCCGCTATATTGATCCCTCACTGCTGCTCGATAACAGCCGCAATACAATTGTCTACGAGCAGGATACGGCCCTTCACGAAAAAATGATTTCGATTTTCAGCACCGGGATCTCGGTTGACCGTGCAGAAGAAAATATGCAGCAATTACTTTGTTGTTTGCCGCAGATACAGGCACCCGGACTGGCCTACGAAAATCTTTTCCGTATCATCATTATGCGGTTCATGGATGCTTATGATTTTGATGTAAGGGCGATTAAGAAAAGCTGTGTACATATTGTTCACAAAGACGGACGTATCATTCCCTTCGAAACCATGAACCTTTTTTACCGGGATGAAAAAGAAAAAATAGTGCAGCAGCTGCGGGAAGAAAGAACTCTTCAATTAACCACCCCAAATACCTAGTATGAATACTCCTTTCAGGATCGTGGCCATCAATGGCGCACTGGCAGTGGCGCTGGCGCTTCTTTTTTCCTTTGGCAACAACGGGCATTTTGCCAGTGGGGATTTTATGATCCTGCTGGGCATTTGCTGCCTGGGAATAGCTGTGCTGGATATCCTGATCGCTATTGTACTTTTTCTTACGGGACAGGAAAATTATGCTGCCGGCAGGGGTTTTCTTTTAAGCGGGGGAATTCTGTTACTGGCCGGATTCGCTGTATGCAGCGCCGCCTTTCAGGGTATCTGAGAATGATTCTACCGGCTCAGCCGGTATACTTCAGCATATTCAGCAAAAGATCGGGATCAGGGCAGTTGGCAAGGTAGAAATCTTTTTCCTTCAGACTGCATACACCGGGATAATCGCCCCGGTGTACCCGCATATCACTGATCAGCTGGATATGCAGATGCGGAGGCCAGTTACCGTTTTCTGCCGCCTCCCCGAAATGACCAATCAGCTCACCGCGGTTGATGAATTTACCTTCCACCAGTCCGGAAATATCTTTCAAACTGAGGTGCCCGTATAAAACATGGAACACTTTCGCTTCCAGCTGGTATTGTATTACGATGGTAGCGCCATAATCTCCAAACTGATTATTAAAAGAAAAGCTGTGCACCACTCCTCCTAATGGCGAAAAAACCCGGGTACCGGCCTCTCCCCAGATATCCGTACCCAGGTGCAGGGTACGGGGTTCAGATCCGCTGAACAGTTTACTGCGCCGGTACAAACTACGGTTTTCATTGTACCCTCCGATGGCATAACGGGCTCCCTGTTCACGAAGTAAAGTGTCGATATACACAGAAAAAGCAGCTGTATCATTTATATCTACCGCCTTTAATGCTGTATTCGATTCATCCAGGTGAAGCTGAATTATTTTTTCCTTTTCCGGATCAAATGCAACCACTGCTGCAAAATTATTTCTGTTTTTTAGTAAGATACCTGACAGGTCGTTCATAAACACTTTCTTGTAATGACAGATTAAAGGTATAACAGTATTACGGGATTTTGGGTACCGCCACTACCTCCGATAAAAAAGGGCCGGTCATTGCTGACCGGCCCTGGTAGTTATTTCAATTACTGCTTTATCAGCGGGCTATCACAAACGGGAAGCTGGCCTTCTCCTGTGTATTGTACACTTCCAGGAAGTAGGTACCACTGGGCAGGTTTGTCTCATTCATCGGGATCACACTGCCGTACAGCAGACCCGTGAAGTGGTATTCCTTCATCACCTTACCATCTGCCGCCACAATCCTCACATTGAACTCCTTGTACACATCACTCAGGAAACGGATGTTAAAGCGGCCATTGTTCGGGTTGGGATAGATCCGGATCGCCGTCGCAAACACATTGTGACGCTCGATACAATCATTCACCACTATCGTCGCATTCACCGCATTGGTACAGCCGCTGCTGTTCGTATACGTATACGTGATCGTGGATGCTCCCAGGCCCGCCAGTCTCGCGTTGAACGTATTGTTCACCACACCCCGGCCGCTCCATACTCCGCCCGCAGGCGTCGCATTCAGCACCACCACCGTATCCGTCAGACATACACGCGGAGGCATATTCGTAAACACCACATTGGGGCTCGGATTCACCGTGATCGTGAACGTACGGGCAGGACCCGCACAAGTGGCGCCACCGCTGATCAGCGTAGCCGTGTACGTAACCGTAGCCGTGATCGGGCTGTTTGTCGTATTGATCGCCGTGAAGCTCGGGAAGCTACCCGTACCTCCCGGTACAAGACCCACCCCTATTGAGGGATTGTCGATCGTCCAGTTGAAGACCACGCCCGCCACACTGCTCGTCGGCGTAACAGCTGCCGTCGTGCTGCCATTACATACCGTCTGGTTCGCTATCGCATTCACACTGGCCGTCGGGTTCACCGTGATCGTAAAGCTCATCGCCGTGCCCCCACATGTACCCGCCGTCGGCGTCACCGTGATCGTCGCCGTAATCGGCGCACTCGTGGCATTGGTGGCCGTGAAGCTCGCAATATTACCCGTCCCGCTGGCCGCAAGACCAATGGACGTATTGCTGTTCGTCCACGCAAACGTGGTCCCCGCCACTGCACTGCTGAAGTTGATAGCGCCCGTGGCCGCTCCATTGCACAGCACCTTATTACCCACCGCGTTCACACTGCCCGTCGGGTTCACCGTGATTGTATAGGTAACCGGTGTGCCCGCACAGCTCACGCCGGCATTGCTGTAGTTCGGCGTTACCGTGATCGTGGCCGTTACAGGGGCGCTCGTGTTATTCACCGCCGTGAAGCCGGGGATCGTACCCGTGCCGCCTGAAGACAGACCGATACTGGTATTGTTATTCGTCCAGGTGTATACCGTGCCCGCTACAGGACCCGCAGGCGTGATGGCAGCCACCGTCGCCCCATTACATACACTCTGGCTCGCTATCGCATTTACTGCAGGCGTCGGGTTCACCGTAATCGTGAACGTTACCGGTACCCCCGGACAGCCTGTCGCCGATACCGGTGTCACCGTTACCGTAGCCGTTACAGGGGATGTACCCGTATTGATCGCCGTGAAGCTCGGAATATTACCCACACCGGCTCCCGCCAAACCAATCGAGGGCTGGTTGTTCGTCCACTGGAAGAACACACCTGCCTGTGAGCTGGTAAATGTCACTGCAGCCGTATTGCTGCCGTTACACAATACCTGGTTGCCAGGAAGCGGAGGGTTCGCCACAGGTGTCGGGTTCACTGTAATCGTGAACGTTACCGCATTACCCGTACAGCTCACTCCGCCATTGGTAAATGTCGGGGTCACCGTAATCGTGGCCGTCACAGGTGCATTGGTAGCATTGAGCGCCGTAAAGGCTCCGATATTACCAATACCCCCCGAAGCCAGGCCGATTGACGTATTGCTGTTCGTCCACGCATATGTTATCGTTCCGCCCGTATTGGCGCTCGTGAAGTTGATCGGACCCGCCACTGCATTATTACATACCGTCACATTGGCCGGCGTATTCATCACAGCCGTCGGGTTCACCGTGATCGTGAACGTTCGCGGGGTGCCCGTACAGGTTACCGCTCCGCTCGTATAGCTCGGCGTTACCGTGATCGTGGCCGTGATCGGCGCCGTTGTGGCATTGGTCGCCGTAAAGGCTCCTATATTACCCGTACCACTGGCACCTAAACCAATAGCCGTATTGTTATTCGTCCAGTTATATACCGTTCCCGGTACGGCACCCGTAAACGTTACGGCCGCCGTAGTCGCCCCATTACATACCGTCTGGTTGGCTACCGCATTCACCGTCGGTACAGGGTTCACCGTGATCGTGAAGCTCCTTGCCGTTCCGGCGCAGGTTACACCGCCGTTTGTGAAGTATGGCGTTACAGTAATGGTAGATGTGATCGGCGCATTGGTGGGATTAGCTGCTGTGAAGCTGGCTATATTACCCGTACCACTGGCCGGCAAACCAATCAGCGTATTAGAATTCGTCCAGCCATAGCTCAGTGTACCACCGGTAGTGGGACTGCTGAAGTTAACCGCCGTGGTAGCCGTACCAGCACACAGTGTCTGGTTCGCTACTGCGTTCACCGTAGCCGTCGGGTTCACCGTGATTGTAAACGTAACAGGGGTACCCGTACAGTTAGCAGAGAATGGAGTTGCAGTAATCGTTGCCGTTATCGGTGCTGTGGTGGCATTGCTGGTAACAAATGAAGGAATGTTACCACTTCCGCTGGCAGCAAGGCCGATGGCTGTGTTACTATTAGTCCAGTTAACTGAAATACCCGGAGAAGCTCCAAATACTATGATAGCAGTAGGTGTACTGTTACAATAAGTAAGATTTGCTACAGGAGCCAGTGAAGGCGTCTGCTCTACCTGCAGTGTTTTGCTACCGAACGGACGGCAGGCAGGATCTATCGGTGTGGGTGTAAGTATCGCATATACATAATAGGTACCTGCTGTTGCAAAGCTGGTGCTGGTGCTGGCAGCTGTACCACCGCTGGTGAGACCTCCGTTAGGAATAGTGGCGATTGTGGTACCGCCCGTATACGGATCAGCCAGCGGAGTTGCTGAATACTTGAATATCACACCATAGGAAATACCCATATTGGTCATGCCTGATGTACTTAATGTAACCGGCTGGCCGGAACAGGCAATATTGGGTGTTGAACTGAATGACGGTATCGTCGGGCAAATTGAACATCCGCCCGGTCCAACCAGGTTATAAGAAGCACTGGACTGGCAACCGGTGGCATTCACCGTCACCGTCACATTATAGGTTCCGATCGTCAGGCCTGTCTGGTTCTGACTGGTCGGGTTCACACCTGTGCCTGTCCAGGCAAAAGTGTAAGGACCGGCCGGGCTTGCTATGTTAAGATTGATAGCGCCATCAGCAGCCACACAGGTTGAAGGCTGTGTAAATGTTGCAGACAGAGCCGGTAACGGATTCACCGTGATGGTGAAGGTCATTGGAGTGCCTGCACAGGTTACGCCATTTGTATAAGAAGGAGTAACTGTAATGGTAGCAACGATGGGTGCAGCACCCGCATTGGTTGCCGTGAAAGACGGGATATCACCGGTTCCGCTGGCAGCGAGGCCAATACCGGGCTGATTATTCGTCCAGTTATAAACTATGGTACCACCGGTTGTGGGACTGCTGAAGTTAACAGGAGCGGTTGTTCCGCCAGAGCAAACAGCCTGGTTGGCAACTGCATTAACAGTAGCAGTGGGATTAACAGTATAGGTAAATGTTTTCGGAGTACCGGTACAAGGTGTACCACCAACGAAGCTGATAACGATCATTCCATCGCCTGTGCGAACCCCGCCGGTTACTGAGCCGGAACTTACACCTCCGGTATAAGAGGATCCGCCGCCACCACCACCGCCGGGTGAGGTATCAGATCCGTTGCCTCCGGAGCCGCCGCCAAAGTAGCCGCCGCCACCACCGCCACCGCCACCGGTGCCGTTGAAGTAGACAGCAGATCCATTACCGCCGTTACCCGAAGCTCCATTTGCACCAATAGTCCAGTTAGCCCTGAGACAGTTGGTACTGCCCCTGTAACCTCCGGCATTTCCTCCGGCCAGATTGGTGCCGCCTGTTCCTTTATCTCCACCGCCATCGCCGCAGTTACAGGCATTTACACCCACACCACCGGTGCCGTCGCTACCAACAAGGCCGGCGTCTCCGCCATTTCCTGCGGGGCCAGCTGGTTGGCAACCTGGCCAATCGCCATTCGCTCCTGCGCCACCGCCGCCGCCGGCAACGAGAACCCTGTTTGCAAGAGCGGTTCCTCCCACACGTATATCAGAAGCACCTCCGCCAGCGGGTCCATTGCCCGGAGTGGTTCCACCAAAGAAAGTATTGCCCATCGCACCACCGTTTCCACCGCCATTGAAACCACCGATTCCGCCATTGCCGGCTCCTCCTACATAAATATTCAGTACCTGGCCAGGTGTTACGGCCAGGGTGCCGGTGGCAGAAGCTCCTTTACCGCCGGTTCCGCCAATGGCTGCATTTTCGCCCTGGGCACCGAAGCAGGTGATATTAAGAGAAGTTACACCCGGAGGTACGGTGAATGTTTGTACCCCACCGGTGTAATTAAATGTTTGAGAAGTAAATCCGCTTGTGAAGGTGGGCGTAACGGTAATCGTACCCGTTATCGGCGCATTCGTGGCATTGGTAGCTGTGAAGCTGGGTATATTACCCGTTCCGCTGGCTGCCAGCCCTATTGCGGTATTACTGTTGGTCCAGTTAAAAATAGTACCGGCTACAGACCCTGTAAATGTTACAGGGGTGGTGGCGCTGTTATTGCACACCACCTGGTTTGCCGGCTGGTTCACATCCGGGATCGGATCTACGGTAACCGTAGCTGTTATCGGCGTACCTGAACATCCGCTGTTAGACGGTGTAATCGTAAAGGTTACTGTTACAGGTGCATTGGTTGTATTAGTGAGTGTGCCGCTGATATTACCTGAACCGCTGGCTGCCATACCGGTTGCCGTAGCGGTATTATCCCTTGTCCAGCTATAGGTTGTAGTTCCGGCTGTGGTACTGCTGAGCACAATGGTTGTAATAGCAGAACCAGAGCATACCGTTTGCGTAGCCGGGATGGCTGTGGCATTCGGTGTGGGGTTCACCAGCACAGTAGCGGTAATGGGAGCACCCGGACAGCCATTGGCAGTTGGGGTGATTGTAAAGGTTACCGTTATGGGTGCATTCGTGGTATTGGTAAGGGTTCCACTGATATCACCTGCACCGCTGGAAGCGATACCGGTAACACTAACGGTATTATCTCTTGTCCAGTTATAAGTGGTTCCACTCACAGCACTCGTGAGCACAATCGTGGTGATCGGGCTTCCTGAACATTTAGTTTGTGAAGCCGGGTTAGCCACTGCATTCGGTGTGGGGTTTACCAGCACGGTAGCCGTGGTGGGCGTACCCGGGCAACCATTGGCAGTGGGCGTAATCGTAAAGGTAACTGTTACAGGAATATTGGTGGTATTGGTTAATGAGCCACTGATATCTCCTGCACCGCTGCCGGCGATGCCGGTTACGGTACCGGTATTATCCCTTGTCCAGCTGAAAGTTGTACCGGCTACAGCACCGGAAAGAGTGATGGTACTAATAGCGCTGGCTGAACAAATAGTTTGTGAAGACGGTGCAGCCACTGCATTGGGAGTGGGATTCACCACAACGGTAGCAGTAATGGAAGGACCACTGCATCCGCCAGCATCAACCGGGGAAATAGTAAACGTAACGGTTATGGGGGCCGTAGTGGTATTGGTAAGCGATCCTGAAATATTTCCTGTACCGCTTCCGGCAATACCGGTTACAGAACCCGTATTATCCCGGGTCCAGCTATAGGAAGAGGCCGTACCGGATAATACAATAGTTGTGATGGCAGATCCCGAACAGATCGTCTGTGAGGCAGGAGTTGCTACAGCATCTCCCGCTGCAATGAATTCATCGGCACCGATATCGGGCGGATTATTGCGCAGGTCCCCGTCGAAATCATTTGTGATAGCCGGGATGGTGATACCGGTTCCATTCAGACACCAGTTGGCGCCAACGGCATTGCTAAGGTGCAGATCCGTGCTGGAAGTGTATACCGGAGCCACATTCCGGGAATTGGCATTTCCGCCAAAGCCGGCCTGGATGGCTGCCAGTGTCAGCCGGTCGGTAGCATTAATGCTACCCAGTACCGTTGAAGCACCCGTTACATAGTAATCATTGTAATCGATAGTTGAGAACTGTGCGCCGGAAGTTCCGGAAGAATAGATCGCATAGTTTTTATCGGTTGTTGAAGTTGCGTTATCATAAGAGCTGCTGAAAATATTATTCCGGATATCAATGTTGGTGCCGGATGTATTAATATACATGGCAGCAGATCCGGAAGCCGATGTGAGACCGGTATGCGAACCAAACAGGTTTACGCTGTTATTAAAGATGTTCACACCGCCGGAGGTTCCGTCGATATCAATTCCGATGGGCCAGAAACTGGCTGACGCGTCTGAATACGAGTATACATCCGAAATCATATTGTTGGAAACAGTAAGATTGGATGCCGCCAGTCCGGTGTTAATAATAAGAGCACGGGCACCCCAGCCACCAGTGCTGGTATTAACCACACCGGTAATCTTGTTCCTGTTCACCACCACATTGGCGGCATTGGCACCGATATAAATACCGGTGTTGGAACCCGTACCACTCACCGAGCCGTTGGTAACCACATTACTAATGGTATTCTGGCTGATGTTCACCCCGTTACAGGCTGATCCCAACCCGATACCGATGGTTTGGGTGGTAGCGGTATTGCTTCCAACATTATTTACTGTATTACCGGTGATCGTGGCATTAGTTTGCTGGCCTACAAGGATACCGTACGAACCAATTGAGGTGGCAGGAGTACCGGTACCAATTGTGTTATTGGTGATAACAAGGTTGTCATCATCCGGAGAAACGGCTCCGCCAAATGCCTGGATGCCGTAGTAGCAATTGCTGATGGCATTATTTTGAACTGTAAAGTTGTCATTGTCTGATCCGTTGGCAGCACCAGTGGCATCACCCAGGAAAATACCAAATGTAACCAGTGTGCTGCTTCCTACAGTTCCGCCCTGGATATTACAGTTCTTAATGGTATTGTTGGTGGCGCCTGCACCCACACCCTGGCTGCCAATCCAGAATACCGGGGCTCCGCTGGTAGTGGTATTGATACTCTTGATCGTAAGATCTTTTGTTGTGCCACCGGCCGTGTTACTTCCGTCGATGGTAACATAATCGGCGCCCACATACCTGAATATTACCGTAGTGGCGGCCAAACCGCTGATCGTAGGTGTAACGCCTGTAGCAGGTTTAATAGTCAGGGTATTAATGGCGCTGGCTGAGAAATTGGCATTAATGGTAAGCGGGAATGTTTCAGAGGGATAGGTTGCATCCGTTAAGCTGAATACAACCGGGCCTCCCAGACAGCTGTTATTATAAGCATTGATTGCAGCCGTAAGGGTGGTATAATTTCCGCCGACACCCACAGTATAAGTACCGGAAAGGGTGGGTAATACAGAATAGGTATTCGGCGTTGTGGGCGGTGTGGCCGCTGCCGGAGGATTGGCAGTGAAACCAGCGGCTCCCAGGGAAGGACTGGTTCCTACATTCAACAGGTTGTCCTGTGCAGCAATATAATAGGAAATCACATCGCCTATTGCTGTACCGCCGCCAAATGTAAACTGGTATTGGTTACTGCCCAGATAGGTTGCCACAGCCGGACTGTAGGCGCCCGCATTTACTTTCCAGTAAAGAACCGGTAATCCGGCCCCTACTGTGGGAACACCATCCGGATCCGTGATCGTAGCTACAAGGGTCCTGGCAGTGGTAACGCAGTTGCTGGTTAATGGCGTGTAAGTGATAACCGGGTAGTTGAAGAAGTTATCGGCATCGGCACCAATATCCGTGGGAGAGAAATTCGCACGGATCTGACCGTCATAATCGTCGGTAACCGTGGCGATAACCGTACCTGCACTTTCGATGGGTGTCGGAATTCCACTGATATGTAGGTCACCTGTAGCCGTATTCGTATAGGTGATAGTTACACCAGACTGAGAATTTCCATCACAGGATGAACTGGTTTTCCAGGCTGCAAAAGTCTGGTCTGTGGTCCAGTAACCTACTGTTGCTGCAGCAGCATTTAAAATATTATAATTGGATGCATTGGCCGGCCAGCCCGTGGCTGTGGCAGTTGCACCATAGTTATTGGCAATGGCATAATGCTTACCGGTACCGCCCGAACGGGTATTGGTAAAGATATTATTACGGATATCTTCTGTAATGGTAACCGTTGTGGTTGTATAGGAGCCGCGGTTAAGACAGAAGCTTGGCTGGGCGCCGGAAGCTGCCGTACCCTCAATATTAATACTGTTGAAATAACAGTTCAGTGTGTATGCAACGGCTGAGTTTTGCTGCCAGATACCATTGAAAGAGGTGTTGGCCGTTTGCCCGTTACCCAGCGAAATCATATTATTAAACACCGATTGTGTACCCGCAGGCTGCCGCATGAAGATGGCTGAAGCCGTTCCGGGCGTTGTGGTGGTGGTGGAAGTGCTGGCATTACTCAGGTCGTATATCCTGTTATAAGAAATTTCTGTAGTACCGGCATAAACCGCAATTGCTGCCAGGTTGGTACCAGAAGTAGTGGTGTTATTCAGCGAAAGTGAATTGATCACGTTCCTGGATACAACGGCCCCGTTGGTGGATATCGAGTTAAGGAAGATACCCATTTCGGCGAGCAAGGTACTGGCTACACCTGTATTGGTACTTGCAGATGTGATATTATTGATCTGGTTACCCACGATCAGCGGACTACCACTGGCCGTGATACCCCTTACCGAAGTAGAGGCACCGCTGGCATTGATAGACATATTGCGGATAATATTCGGCTGAGCTACCGTACCGATGTTACCGGCACTGGTAAGTGAACTGAGGATACCCACACAGGTTACACTGCCGGATGCCACCCCAAAAGTGGTACCCACATTTGAAAGGTTGGCACCGGTGGTAAGGTTACCGGTCCTGAGGTTGGGATTGGTACTGTTACCAACAATATTATTATTAATAGTATAGCTGGTGGACGTACCTGCAACATTGATACCATTGATGGAACCACTCAGTGTGGCGGTGGTTCCCATGGCATCGAGGGCGCCGATCGTGTTATTCTGAATATTGATCGGATCAGAAGAAGTAACATAAATACCGGCAATCATACCACCATTAGTAGTGGCTGCCGTATAAATGGATCCCGTTCCGGAAGTGGCTCCAATGGTGTTGCCCGTTACGGTTCCGATATTTGCCGCGCCTGATGTAACCGCAATTCCACAAAATACACCATTAGCGGTGGTGGCACCGCTGGAAGTATAGAGTGCAAATCCGGCAATCGTGTTATTCTGAATAGATGATACCGCACCGCCGGCCGTAAATGCGGCATTGATTGCCACATAACGGGTGGCATTGGCCGTACCGGTGGTGGTATAAGAACTGGGGAAGGTACCGGTAAGGTTAACCGAGTTACCTACCATATTGGTGGTACCGGTTCCGGTACTGTTGGCATAACCAATGATATTACCGGTAATGGTATACCCCGAACCGGAAGTAATATTAATACCATTATGGGTGTTTGCAGAAGTATACAACCGGTTGGCGGTTTGATACAGGCGGTTATTGGTTATTACCCAGCCCGAGTTGCCCGTATTGATATTCATACCACTTGTTGCAGAAGCGGCATTGAAATAATCAAATATATTGTTAGCCGTAACCGTATTACCACTGTTATCCACAACAGCACTGGTACCCACCGAGTAAATGCCATTCAGCGGAAGGTTGGCGCCGGCCGGGCCGATATTATTATTGCTTAAAGTATTGTTATCGTTACCGGTAGTTGTACCACTGCTGAACAGCACCACGCCATTCGCTGCCGCGGTAGCCGATCCCTGTAGTGCACAATAAGTAATCGTATTATTCGAAGCGTCATTAATAAAGCGTATTGCAGCACCACTGGTGGTAGACGTATTGGTAATGGTCAGCTGCGATGTAGTGCCCAATCCGCCAGGGCGGCCATCGATAGTGAAATATTTTGCCCCGTTAAGGTCAATAGTGGCGGTGGTGTTGGAGCTGGAAATGGTTAATCCCGTTGCTCCTGTTTGCGGGCGGACCGTGATGGTTTGTGCAGGCGTTACGCAACCATTTGCCAGGAATGTAATCGGGTAGGTTTCACCACCGCTGGTATAGGTGGGCTGCAGCTCAAATATCACACTGCCGGATAAACCGCCACCCGCTGCAGCCAAAGCCGCTGTTATGGTAGGATAGGTTCCTGTAGGACCCACCGGGATAACACCGCTGATACCACCGCAGGCAGTAGTGCTGCTGCTTCCCGAAACAGGGGTGCTAACCCCCCCTTCCGAAACGGCATATACCCTCCAGTAATAAAGAGTAAGAGGAGCCAGTCCTCCCTGCAGAGAAGAAACAGCATTAGCCGCTGTTTGTGAAACAAAAGTATAGTTAATCCCATCTGTTGAACGATAAATTGCATATCCCACTTCATTACTGGCATTATCCGTCCAGTTAAGTGTCATTGTTGAAGTGTTGATACCGGTAAAGTTGAGCCCCGTTGGTGCCGAAGGAATGGCCGGGGTAAAGTTATATACCCTGCGGGTTCCTTCCACGGTTGAATGCACCTGCATGTTCACAGGCACCGTGGTACCAAGATCATAGTTAGTGGTTCCTCCTGTTGTGGTAACCACGTTGGTATTTTCATTAATGGTGGCATAGGTATTATTCGTGTTGGAACTCTGTATGCCGATGGAGACGGTGGTGGTGCCCGGCGCATACCGGTAAACCATGTTGCCATAAATGAAACTGATAATACCGGAGGTTTCAGATAAAATCACCTGGTATACATCATCGGTGGTAGTGGCATTCCAGCCGATAGCCATATTCAGCCATTCAATAACCAGTTGCCGGTTGGGTGCAGTGCCGATCAGCTTATAATGCACTTTACCGGCGGAACCGGTTTTCTGGTCGAAGGAAAATGCAGAGATATAAGCCGTAGTGGCAGTACCTCCGATCTGAACATTGGTAGAGGTACCCACGGCTGTGGAACCCAACTGCATCAACCCGTTACTGTTCACCGAGAACTGGGTGTAGCGGGTGCCCATAAACCAGAAGTCAAATCCGATATTTGTTACAGCCGAAGCGCCGTCATCTGTACTGGCCGCTACCAGCTGGGTAGTGCCGGCCGACATATCCGTAAGTGTTCCGGATGTGTTGGTAGAGAATGCGTAATTAGCTGTGCTTTGGGATAATACTGTTGCAAATGGTAACAATGCAAGCAGCAGAAAGATCACTTTCTTCATAAACAGAGTTTGGTTAGACGATTATCAGGGGCCTTTGGGAAAGGCTTCAACTTGAAAGATATTGAATTTTTGCTACGGAACAAATTTAGTTTAACATATATCGTGGGCCCCGGTATGGTGATTTTGGTCATTGGGTAAAAGGCGCTGTTACTACGGCGGAGGGAGCCGGGTGTTCTGCCTGATCAGCAGAAAAATAAAAAACTCCCCATAAAGAAGAGTTTATTATTATAACCGGTTAATAATTAGGGAAATCAGTTGGGAGCCCTCCCCCGGAGAGTTACCCTTTGCAGGGGTGACTCACCGGGGAAGTGAAAAAAATCCTTACACCACCACGTTAATCATCTTATTTTTTACGTAGATGATCTTTTTGGGTGCTTTACCCTCCAGCCATTTCTGAACAATCTCATTTTGCAGTACGGCGGCCTCCACCTGCGGCTGATCCAGGTCGACCGCCAGGGTAATCGTAGTACGCAGTTTCCCGTTCACCGATACCGGGTATTCCTTGGCCGATTCTACCAGCAGGGCCGGGTTATAAGCCGGGAAGGCCGCATCCAGGATGCTGCTGTTATGCCCCAGCTGGTGCCAGAGTTCTTCGGCAATATGAGGTGCATAGGGAGTGAGCAATATCAGCAAAGGCTCCAGCACTTCCCTCTTGCTGCACTTTAAATCGGCCAGTTCATTTACACAGATCATAAACGTGCTGACAGCCGTATTAAAACTATAACGCTCCGTATCTTCTTCAATTTTTTTGATGGTACGGTGCAGGATTTTCAGCTCGGCTTCCGTGGCTTTTTCTTCATTCCATACCTTCCCTTTCAGCTCATCAAAAAACAGGCGCCAGAGTTTGCGCAGGAAACGATGCACCCCCTCAATACCCTTGGTATCCCAGGGTTTGCTGGCTTCCACCGGCCCCAGGAACATCTCGTACATCCGGAAAGTATCGGCGCCGTATTTATCACAGAGATCATTGGGGTTAACAGTGTTGTATTTGGATTTGGACATCTTTTCGGTTTCTACGCCGCAGATGTATTTCCCGTCTTCGGTAACAAAGCTTGCATTTGCATATTCTGGTCTCCATTTTTTATACGCCTCAATATCGAGAACATCGCCATCAACCAGATTCACATCCACATGTAATACCTGGACTGGGCTTATTCCATATAACTCAGCGCTTACATTATGTGTCTCATTATACCTGTTTTCATCAACAAGTTTTTGAATAGTCTGATCGCTACTTTGAGTATTAATGCCGTTCAAATAGATGTTCTTGGAAACAAATGTATTCGTATTGGCCAACCTGTACACAAACCGGCTGCTTCCCTGTATCATCCCCTGGTTCAGCAGCTTGCGGAAGGGCTCTTCAAAACCAATCAGGCCCAGGTCGTACAAAACCTTCGTCCACATCCGGCTGTACAGCAAATGCCCCACTGCATGCTCGGTACCGCCAATGTACAGATCCACCTGGTTCCAGTAATCGCTTGCTTCACGGCTGCAGAAAGATGCGCTGTTCTGCGGATCCATATAGCGCAGAAAATACCAGCTGCTGCCGGCATAACCGGGCATAGTATTAGTTTCCAGCTCCCGTTGCACCCAATCGGGTATATTGGCCAGGGGGCCCTGTCCATCGGGGCCCGGACTATAGGTATCCACATGCGGCAGTTCCAGCGGCAGTTCGTTTTCTTCAAGCGGCACTGCCACGCCTTCTTTCCAGGTAATGGGGAAGGGTTCGCCCCAGTAGCGCTGGCGGCTGAAAGCAGCATCCCTCATTTTATAATTCACCTTTCTTACCCCGATACCTTTTTCCTCGATGGCTTTTACCGCAGCGCCGATGGCATCCTTCATCAGCATACCATCCAGGAAACCCGAGTTCTCCAGGATGGCGTCCTTGGTGGGATTGGCCTCCTGCCCGTTAAAATACGATCCTATGATATTAGTAACCGGGATATTAAAATGAGTGGCAAACTTAAAATCCCGTTCATCGCCGCAGGGCACTGCCATGATGGCGCCGGTGCCGTAACCGGCCAGCACATATTCACTGATCCACACCGGTATTTCCCGCCCGCTGAAGGGGTTGATGGCATAAGCCCCGGTAAAACAGCCGGTGATCTTTTTTTCGGCCATACGTTCCCGTTCGCTCCGGCTCTTTACATAGGCAATATATTCTTCCACCGCCTTTTTTTGCCCGGCCGTGGTAAGCTGTTCCACCAGCTCATGCTCGGGGGCCAGCACCATAAAATCAACCCCAAAGATGGTATCGGGGCGGGTGGTGTACACGCGGATAACCGCACCTGCCAGATCTTTGAGGCAAAACTCCACTTCCGCTCCCTCACTCTTGCCAATCCAGTTGGTTTGCATTTCCTTCATCGCCTCGCTGAAATCAACGGTCTGCAATCCCTCCAGCAGCCGGTCGGCATATTCGGTAATGCGCAGGTACCACTGGCGCAGCTTCTTTTTCACCACCGGGTGGCCACCGCGTTCACTCACGCCGTTCACCACTTCATCATTGGCCAGTACGGTGCCCAGGGCCTCACACCAGTTCACTTCGCCATAGCCGCAATAGGCAAGGCGGTATTGCATCAGGATATCCTGTTTCGTTTTCTCATCAAAAGCCTGCCAGGCGGCTGCATCAAAATGGGTATGTGCATGCTGCTGGTTGGGCATGGGGTGCCCGGCATTGCCTTCTTTTTCAAAAGCGGCCACCAAAACACTGATGGGCTCCGCCTTAGCGGTGCTGCGGTTAAAGAAAGAGGCAAATAATTGCAGGAAGATCCACTGTGTCCAGCGGTAGTAATCAGGATTGCTGGTCCATATTTCGCGGTCCCAGTCGTAACAAAAACCGATCTTATCCAGCTGGTTTTTAAAAGTGGCGATATTTTTCCGCGTGGTTTCGGCGGGGTGCTGACCGGTTTCCAGCGCATATTGTTCGGCGGGTAAGCCAAAACTGTCGAAACCCATGGGGTGCAACACATTAAAACCCTTCAGGCGTTTATAGCGGCTGAAGATATCGCTGGCAATATACCCCAGCGGGTGCCCCACATGCAGGCCTGCCCCACTCGGGTACGGAAACATATCCAGTACATAATACTTGGGCTTTGACGTATCATTGGTTACTTTATAAACCTTACTGGCTTTCCATTGCGCCTGCCATTGCTGTTCTATCTTCCTGAAATCGTATTCCATTGCTGTTTCTGAATTTTTATTTTTTTACCGGCTTTTGTAAGGCTGTTCAGCATCGTTGTGTCACTCACTTGTACCGCATACCGCTGTTCAGCCTGTCTTGTTCATCGGTTTGCACCCCTTACCCCGCCTGCTTAATGTGAAAGAAAAGTTATATTAAACCGGCGCCGGTAATTTTATCAAACGGATGAAAATATATTTGGCAGGCACTCGTTCTGAAGACAGCAAAAATAAGGCAAAGCAGCCAAAAATCTGTAGTTTTGCCTTACCCATTACAGTAAAATACTAACCTTAAAATTCGGAATCGGAATGTCGCAATTTGGTAAAGCAAGCAGTAAAAGAGGAAAACCCACTTATGCCTATGCCATCATCGGGGTAGCCCTGGTGTTATTCCTGTTTGGCATTGTTGGTTGGTTCTTCCTGAACCTGCGTAAAACGGGTGATTTTGTAAAGGAAAAGATACAGGTGCATGCCTGGCTGAGCCCCGATGCCACCAAGAAAAGAATCGACAGCCTCAAAAACTATATTGCAGCCCTGCCCTATGCCCGTGATGTGGATTATATCACCAGGGAAAAAGCGGCCCGCATCTGGAACCAGGATAACGATTCCAGCTGGAAAAAATTCCTGGATAATAACCCCCTCCCCGAAAGCATCGATTTTTATATCAAGGCCGAGTATGTGCAGAAAGACAGTCTGAACCAGCTTTCCGGCAACCTCCAGAGCGCTTACCCGGGCGTAATCAGCCAGTTTCAGTTTCCCACCGAAACGATTGCCAAAGTGAGCAAATACGTAAAAAATGCGGCGATTATATTCCTGGTTGCCGCCATCCTGCTTACCATCCTGGTGGTTTTTTCGATTGATAATACCATCCGCCTGGCGATGTACAGCAACCGCTTCCTTATTAAAACCATGCAGATGGTGGGGGCCACCCGTGGCTTTATTGCCCGGCCCATCAATATCAGGGCCATCATCAACGGGCTGATTGCCTCGGTGATTGCCATTGCGGCCATCTGGGGTACCATCCTGCTCATCGAAGCCTTTACCCCCGATTTCAGGCTGCTGCGGGATACCAAAAGCCTCCTGCTGCTGTTTTTTGTGATCATTGTGCTGGGTATCAGTATCACCCTCATCAGCACCCACCGCTCGGTAATCAAGTACCTGCGCATGAAATTGGATGATTTATATTAATTTAGCCGCCTAATTATAAAAACATGAGCAACGAAAAGAAAACCAATACGGCCGATAACAGCCTTTTCGGAAAACAAAATTATATGTGGATGCTGATCGGGCTGGGCATCATGGCCCTGGGCTTTTTTCTGATGGCCGGTGGTAAAAGCAGCAATGCCAACCAGTTCAACGACAACGAGGTGTACAGTACCACCCGCATCACCATTGCGCCCATTCTCATCATCGGCGGCCTCCTGGTAGAGATTTTCGCGATCATGAAAAAACCTAAAAGCAATAATGGGTAACAGATCCCGTTTTCTGTCATATTCCCGGCGAAGTTTATTTACTTCGCCTTTTTATTTTCCCTAATTTTCAACCCGTAAAAAAACCAAATGGATACCATACAATCAGTTATCGTTGCCATCGTGGAAGGGCTTACCGAATTCCTTCCCATTTCTTCCACCGGCCATATGATCATCACCGAAAAACTGCTGCAGCTGCCCGAAACCGGTTTTGTGAAAATGTTTACCGTGGCCATCCAGCTGGGCGCCATCCTGGCCGTGGTGGTGCTGTACTGGAGAAAATTCTTCGATTTCAAAAAATGGCAGTTCTATGTAAAGCTGGCGGCAGCCGTAGTGCCGGCTCTGATACTGGGTTTTCTGCTCTCCAAAAAAATTGACGCCCTGCTCGAAAGTTCACTCACCGTGGCCATCAGCATGCTGGCCGGCGGTATCCTGCTTTTATTTGCAGATAATTTTTTCAGGAACCCCAAATTTGATACCGAAGAAAAAATCAGTCTGCCCCGTGCCGTTGCCATCGGCTGCTGGCAATGCCTGGCGATGATACCGGGCGTCAGCCGCAGTGCCGCTTCCATCATCGGGGGCATGCAGCAGCAATTAACCCGCAGTGCCGCCGCGGAATTCTCTTTCTTCCTGGCGGTGCCCACCATGCTGGCCGCTACCGGCTACAAACTTTATAAATATTATAAGGAAGCCGGCGGATTCTCTTCCCGGGATATTCAGCAACTGGCCATTGGCAATCTGGTGGCTTTTGTGGTGGCTATGCTGGCCATTAAATTTTTTATCGGCTTTTTGAAAAAACACGGATTCCGGATCTGGGGCTGGTACCGGATTGTACTCGGCCTGGTACTCCTGGCGCTGATTTTCACCGGCTACCTTGCCCGCTAAATACCCGGTGACGGGTATTGCATTTTCAAGTACGGCGTTGTATCTATGCACTGAAAAATAATGACAATGAAAAAAATCAATTTCCTTCTTTTACTGGCCGGCATGCTGACCCTGCTGGCAAGCTGCTCCAACAATGGCAAACGCTACGATTACAATAAAAATCAGAACGTATATTACAAAGGCGATGGCCTGGATGAGGCGGCTGCCAAAAAACTGGCCAACTACCTCGCCGAGATACAGTATTTCGGCAGTGATAAGGCCCTTACCGTACAGATCACCAAAACCCCGGAAACAAAAGATACCGTTAACATTAACTTCGTGATCGATAAAACAAAAGTCACCCCGATGTACGATTCCCTTTTCATCAAGATCGGTGGTTTTATTTCGAACAAAGTGTACGAGGGCAAACCCGTTAACGTAAATTATATCGATGAATATTTCGCCAAAGTAAAAAGTCTGGGCTTTGCGCCGCCCTTAACCGAAGAGGGGTCCCCGGCGGCTTCAAAAGAAAGTGGCGTTCAATAAACAGCACCGAATTGGTTATACCCACCCGTTGCCAGGCAGTGGCAACGGTTTTTTTTTTAGCCGCCGGGCGCCCGCAAAGTCTGGGCATTGTCTTCATTTTCCATACCGGTAACCAGCCGGGAAGCCCCGGAGACATACACAATCCTGCAGGGATATATCGCTGGCATTACACTCAAAAAACCGGGTGGGTGCCTTTTTACCGGCAGCAATTGTATTACCGTCATTATTTAAAAGTATTGAAAAACTATTTTTAGTATTTTCAATTTTCATTTACCACTACCATGCAAACTGCCTCCAAAAAAGTAATCAACGGATGGGCCATGTTCGACTGGGCCAACAGTGTTTACAACCTGGTTATCACGTCCACCATCTTCCCCGCTTTTTTTGAGAGTATTACCGGCGACGGAAACGAAAACACCAGTCCGGATACGGTTGTCTTTCTCGGGCGCACTTTTGTAAACACCTCCCTTTACAATTATGCCCTTGGTATTGCCCTGCTCATTGTGGCCCTCCTGCTGCCCCTGCTTACATCGATTGCCGACTATAAAGGCAGCAAGAAAAATTTCATGGCCTTTTTCTTCACGATGGGCAGTATCGCCTGCGGCGGCCTTTATTTTTTTCATGATAAAAGCACGCTCTGGATCGGTATTCTTTGCATGATCATTGCCTGTATCGGTTTCTGGAGCAGCTATGTGTTTTCCAACTCGTACCTGCCCGAGATCGCGGCCCCCGAAGACCAGGACCGTGTGAGCGCCAGGGGCTTTGCCATGGGTTATATCGGCAGTGTCATCCTGCAGATCATTTGTTTTGTATTTGTTTTAAACGATCAGTGGTTTGCCGATAAAACCTTTCCCGCACGTCTTTCCTTCCTCCTGGTATGTGTGTGGTGGCTGGGCTTTGGCTACTTTTCGCTGAGCCGTTTACCCAAGCCGCTGGCAGCGCTCAACGGCAACAGCGGCGAAAAGAAAAATGTAATCACCAACGGTTATAAAGAACTCCGGATCGTATGGAACCAGCTCAGGCAGATGCATGTAATCCGGCGCTACCTGGGGGCTTTCTTTTTTTACAATATGGGGGTGCAGACCACGATGCTGGCCGCCACACTTTATGGCAAAAGCGAATTAAATATCCCCACCTCCAATCTTATCATCGCCATTCTTGTAATTCAGCTGGTGGCCATACTGGGGGCTTTCCTGATTTCCAGATTATCTTCCCGCATCGGCAACCTGCAGGCATTGATGGTGGTGGTATGCATATGGGTGCTGATCTGTATTGCTGCCTATTTTGTTCCCCGCAATGGCATCTACCAGTTTTATGGACTGGCGGTAGCAGTGGGCTTTGTGATGGGCGGTATCCAGTCGCTCAGCCGCAGCACTTACGCCAAGATGATGCCTGAAACAAAAGACACGGCCTCTTTTTTCAGCTTTTATGATGTAACCGAAAAAATAGCCGTGGTGATTGGCATGTTCAGCTTTGGTTATATCAATGAGCTCACGGGTTCGCAGCGCAACTCGGTGCTGGTGCTGATGGTTTATTTCTTCATCGGCCTCCTGCTGTTGTACTCGGCCCTTCGTATTCAAAAAAAATTATCAAACTGATTGTAGTTATGCAGCTCTATAGTATCAATACCGGTTATTTTAAGTTAGACGGGGGCGCTATGTTTGGCGTGGTACCCAAAAGCATCTGGAACAAACTGAACCCTGCCGATGAAAACAATATGTGCAGCTGGGCCCTGCGTTGCCTGCTGATACAGGAGGGCAACCGGCTGGTGCTGGTGGATAACGGCATGGGGGATAAACAGGATGCCAGGTTTTTCGGCCACTATTATATGCATGGGGATGACAGCCTGGATAAATCACTGGCCCGGCACGGTTTCAGCAAGGATGATATCACCGATGTAATACTGAGCCACCTGCATTTTGATCATTGCGGCGGCAGTATTGTACGCGAGGGCGACCGGCTGGTGCCGGCTTTTAAAAAGGCTGTTTTCTGGAGCAACCAGCGTCACTGGAAATGGGCTACAGAACCGAACGACCGCGAGAAAGCGAGTTTTCTGAAAGAAAATATTCTGCCAATACAGGAAAGCGGCCGGCTGAAATTCATCGAAACCGATGCGGCTGAATTTCCTTCCTTTATTACAATCCGGCAGGCTTTTGGCCATACCGACGCCATGATGCTGCCGCAGGTGGAGTACAGGGGAAAGACGATCGTTTTTATGGCCGACCTGCTCCCCTCCGTGGCGCATATTCCCCTGCCCTATGTAATGGGCTATGATATGTTTCCGCTCACCACCCTGCAGGAAAAAAAAGCATTCCTTACTGAGGCGCTGGAAAAAGATTTTGTGCTCTTCTTTGAACACGATCCCGTAAATGAATGCTGCAACCTGCAGCAAACAGAAAAAGGCATACGGGCGAATGAAATGTTCAGGCTGGAGGATTTATAAAATAAAAAATCAAAATTAAAAATTCAAAACCGAAGCATATTTTACTGCTCAGGTTATTGCTGTTACGAAACAACCAAACTTCATCATTTGCCTTTTGCTTTTTAACTATTTTATTCTATCTGCGACGTCAGCGGATACCGCAGATTCTGGTAGTTCATCATATCCACTTTAATACTCCCCACTGATATCGGGCTTTCCACCCGCAGCAGAAGATGGTTGGGATCATCACTGAGCCAGGCATTCATTTTTTCACCGCCTTCAAAGATAGTGCCCTTGATAAGCAGGGGCTTGATGCGAACCGCATTGTATTTGCCAAAACGGGTGCGGATGGTTTCCTTGCCCATATACCGGATATACATGTGGTACACTTCATCATCCAGGAACATATCGAAGGAAATCTTATCGTCCTTTTTATATTTATCAAAATTGATGTTACGGGCATAATACACCGCACTCATCACGTCCTGGATACAATCGGTTACCTTGAATACGCCATTGGTGCTTACCGCCGTGTTGGCATCATGATTAAAGGTTACATTATTGTATTTCTTATAACTGCCTTCGCTGATATTACGTACAAATTTCACCGGCAGCATGGAAGCTGTATCGATATAGCTTTCATAGCGGTCACGCACCTTATAAAAATTATCAAAGAAAGAATAGGTTTTGCCATCGCCTACGCAGTGGTAAACCGGTTTGCCGTTAAAGCGCTCCAGGGAGGTGGTAAAAACAGCTTCCCCGGCACCTACATACATGCCAAGGGTGCTGTAAAAAACTTTCATGGTCACTTTTTCATCCACGCGAAAAGCCGTGTTTTTTATTCCGCAGAATTCTTCATAGCGGGGTTTGAAGCTGACACAGCATAATCCCATGAACAGCAGGGTAATTCGGGTGTTTTTTGTCATTGGCTATTGTTTATTTATTTTGATTCCCAAAATCAGTAAACTTCCAACCAGGGCTGGCACGAACAGGTTAGCAAACCATATACCAAATGTAACGGCCAGGATGCCAACCGTATTGGCGCTGTAAGCAAAAAGGGCATTGGCCACCGTGCCCCGTATCCCTAATTCGGCAATTGCCACAGAAGGAATGATGGCCAGGATCCAGAATAAAACACTTACCAGCCAGAAGCCCGGCCCGTATCCCGCCTCTACCTGCATCAATTGCAGCATAAAGATGTATTGGAAAACGAAAACAACATACCGCAGGAACGACAGGCCCAGTAACCTTAACAAAATTTTCGCATCGAAGGTTTCCAGCACGCTGACATATTTGGTGAAGCGCTGCGAATAAGGCAGCCGTTCCACCAGTCGCACCAGCCAGCCCAGCCTGAAAAAAAACAGGGCAAAAACCAGGGTGCCCGCTGTGCTGCCGAACAAAAACACCTGCAGCCAGAAAGCAGACAATCCCATCACGGTGGCCCCCTCTTTCAGCGTAATCAATAAATAAAGAATCCCCAGACAGCCCATCCCCATCGTGATGATCAGCTGTGCCATGCTGCCGGCGATGGATAAGGATACCGCCTGCAGCCGGTGTCCTTCTTTTACAAATAGCACCCGTCCCGCATATTCGCCCATGCGGTTGGGCGTATTCAGTGAAAGCGTAACGCCGCACAAAACCGATTTTAATGCACGCCCGTAGGGCATCTTTTCCAGCGCCCGCATCAGCAGCTGCCATTTTCGGGCCTCGATACCCCAGTTAACAAATACCAGCAGCAGCGTGAGCCAGAATCGCCAGGCACCAGGACCGAAAGGCACCGAACGGATCAGCGCCAGGGCCTTATCCAGGCCGGGCTGGTTTTTCACCTGCTGCCAGAGCGACCAGAATAACCAGGCTCCCAGCAAAGGGCCCGCCACCCACTTGATAAATATTTTGATACTTTTGTTCAATACACAATGTTAGGCTAATTAAAGATTCAAAAAATAATCACTCCTTGCAAAAAAAACCAAGCATCATCCTGGGGATCGATCCGGGTACGTTGATTATGGGATATGGCCTGGTACAGGTAAGCGGCAATACGCTTTCCTTCCTTGATATGGGGGTGCTAAAACCCGGAAAAGTGAAAGACAATTATAAAAAGCTGCAGCTGATCTTTAATACCGTCAGCGGACTCATTACCCGCTACCAGCCCGATGCCTTTGCCATTGAAGCCCCGTTTTTTGGTAAAAATGTACAAAGCATGCTGAAACTCGGAAGGGCACAGGGCGTAGCCATCGCCGCGGCTATGCGGCACGGACTGGAAGTAACCGAATACTCGCCCAAAAAAGTGAAACAGGCCGTTACCGGAAACGGAAACGCCGGAAAAGAACAGGTAATGAAAATGCTGCAGCACCTGCTGGCTTTTAAAGAAGATCCCAAACATTTTGATGCTACTGATGCCCTGGCCGTGGCGGTATGTCATTCCCTGCAGCAAAAAAATCCGCTGCTGAAGGCAGCAAAAGTGAAGGACTGGGCCGCCTTTATCACACAGAACCCGGCGAGGGTGAAAAAGAATTGAAGCTTATGAGCTGCGGTTATGGCTTTGGCATTTTATGTTAGCATCTGGCTGTCAGGTACCGGCCGTTTACTGCAGCAGTAAGCTGCCGAAACCAGGCAAAACAAACCCGTCACGCCCAACCCGGACCTTACAATTAACCTGTCATTAACACAGCAAGCGCCATTAATCCAAAATCTTTGTTACCACTATAAAGCCAGTATGGTTATCCGCTCCAAAACATTACGATTGGTTATTCTTACCAGCACGGTGCTGATGACGATCATCATCGGCATCCAGCTGTTCTGGCTGCAAAAGGTATACTTCTATGAAGAGAAACAGTTCAATATCAATGTATCCAAAAGTATCCGGGGCCTGTATGACGATATGGAACTCGTAAACGATGTTTCGGACAATGTGCAGAAAGTAATTGAAAATCCGCAACCCGATCTGTACCTGCTGCGGATTGACTGCGGGCCCAACCTGGACAGTCTCTGGCTGAACCTCAAAGCCGAGTTTACCGATTTTGATGTTTATACCGACTGCAAGGCCGCCATCTACAGCATGGATAAAAATACCTTTACGGCTCAGGAGTATATTGACCTGCCCGATCAGTATTTTTCGAGCGCCAGGGAAAAGCCCCTGCAGGTGCTGAAAAGGGATTATTCCTATATCATGCTTTATTTTCCGCACCGCAGCCAGTATATCATCAAACAAATGCGGTTCTGGATCGCCTCGAGCGGATTGCTGCTGCTGGTGCTGATTGGTTTCGGCGCCAGTATCTTTTTCTTCTACCAGCAAAAATTTCTGAACGAAACGCAGAAGGACTTTGTAAACAATTTCACGCACGAGTTTAAAACCCCGCTGGCGGTGATCAAGATTGCTGCCGATGTGCTGCAGCAACCCAATATCAAGGAAAAGCCCGACCGGTTGCAGAACTATGCCAGTATCATCGGCGAACAAACCGCTCACCTGCAGGCGCAGATTCAGCGCCTGCTCGAAATCGCCTATACCGACCGCACTTCCATGTCTATTAATAAGGAGGCCCTGGATATCAATGAGCTGATCGGGCAGGCCATCAATGATATCCATCCCCTGATCGAACAAAAAGGAGCGGTTATCAATACGTCTTTTAATGCAGCCAGTCACCGGGTGAATGCAGATAAGGCCTATCTCCTCCTCGCCCTCATCAACCTGGTGGAGAATGCCATTAAGTATGCTCCCAACCCTGTTATCCGCATCAGTACGGCCGACAACGGATCCGATATTGCCATCACGGTGGCCGATAACGGCATTGGCATACCCCGGCAATTCAGGAAAAAGATATTCGACCGGTTTTTCCGGGTGCCCCAGGGCGAGCTGCATAATACCAAAGGCTTTGGCCTTGGCCTGAATTTTGTTAAGAAGATCATAGACGCCCACAATGGTAAGATAGAGGTGGAAAGTGAACCGGGTAAAGGAAGCACATTCACGGTTAAAATACCCCGTAACTAAAACCCCAAGTATGAGTAAAGCAAAAGTATTACTGGCCGAAGACGACCTCTCGTTAGGCTTTGTGATAAAAGATAACCTGCAGGATGCCGGCTACGAAGTTTCGCATTGCCCCGATGGCGAAGCGGCCTGGCAGCAGTTCCAGAAAAAGGATTTCGATATTTGCCTGCTTGATATCAATATGCCGGCCCGCGACGGGTTTTCGCTGACCAAAAAAATCCGCCAGCAAAGTGATGTGATCCCTATTATATTTCTGACTGCCAAAAGTTTGCAGGAAGATAAAATCAAAGGCTTTCAAACCGGGGCCGATGATTATATCACCAAACCCTTCAGCATGGAAGAACTGCTGATGCGCATGGACGTGTTCCTGCGCCGCACAAAAAAATTACAAGCCGATTCACGCGAAGAGTACCAGCTGGGGAAACTGCGCTTTGCGTTCAACGAACTGAAAATATACAATGGCGATGAAGTAACCACGCTTACCCAGCGGGAATCTGATCTGCTGCGTTTCTTTGCCCAGCATCCCAATAAAATATTAAAAAGAGAAGAAGTGCTGCTGAATGTCTGGGGAAAGGACGATTATTTCCTGGGCCGCAGTATGGACGTGTTTATCACCAAACTGCGCAAGCATTTTAAAAATGATCCCGCCCTGGTACTCGAAACCATTCACGGTGTGGGTTTCCGCCTGCATGTGCCGGCTTAGAGGCAGGCCAGTATTTTTTCCTGCACCGCTTTCATTTCCGCATCCGTTAATTTATACTTGGGACGGGTAAAATTAAGATCCGCGGCCGAGTTGATCGGTAAGAGGTGCATATGGGCATGCGGCACTTCGAGCCCGATGACACTGATTCCGCAGCGCCGGCAGTCAAAGGCCTTTTCGATGGCATGGGCAATGGGTTTGGCAAATACCAGCATCTCCGCCAGGTATTCATCGGGCACATCAAAAATCTTATCCGTTTCTGTTTTGGGCACCACCAGTACATGCCCCGGTACAACCGGCTCTATATCGAGAAAGGCAAAATGCTTTTCCGATTCGGCAATTTTATAGCAGGGAATCTGGCCGGCGATGATTTTGGAGAAGATGGTCATGACAGTTAAGCGTTAAAAGTTTAGCGGTATAAGCAGTAAGCTGATGCAATCAGCACTTATTCTTTACAACGTAACACTTATTACATACAACCTTGCTTACAATTCAATATTCTCAACCTTAAAATTAATCGTACCGGCAGGCACTTTCACCTCCACCACATCACCGATCACTTTACCCAGCAGGCCTTTGCCGATCGGGGAGGTTACGGATATCTTTCCCTGTTTCAGATCGGCTTCTTTCTCTGATACAATTTTATAGGTAACCTGTTTTTTGGTGGCTACATTGGTAAGGGTTACCCGGGTAAGGATGGATACCTTGCTGGTATCTATCGAATTTTCATCCAGTATACGGGCGGTGGCAATAACGCCTTCCAGGTATTTGATGCGGGCTTCCAGCAGGCCCTGGGCCTCCTTCGCGGCATCGTATTCTGCATTTTCTTTCAGATCGCCTTTTTCGCGGGCCTCGGCAATTGCTTTACTGGCCGCCGGCCTGTCTACGGTTTTCATAAGCTGAAGCTCTGCCTTCATTTTCTCAAACGTATCCCGGGTTACATAATTGGTTTCGCTCATGATCTTTCTTTTAAATAAAACAAAAAAAATACAACGCCCCGGAATGACCAAGGCGTTGCAGTGTCAACAAAAGTAGTAAAATTTTCAGATTCCCAGTTTTTTAATGATTACCTCGCTCATTTTTATATAGGCTTCTTTTGAGTAGCCTGCAATATGCGGGGTGATCATTACCGACGGATGCTGCAGTAAGGATTGCAGCAGTTCCTTTTCTCCGGCCTGCCAGGTTGCGGGCTTCTCATTTTCAAGCACATCGAGTGCCGCACCGGCGATTTTTCCTGCTGCCAGCGCCGCCGCCAGGGCCTTTGTATCCACCACCGGGCCGCGGGAAGTATTGATGATATAAGGACAGCCGGCCAGCTGATCAAAAAAGGAAGGGCCGGCCATATAATGTGTTTCATCCGTGAGCGGCACATGAAAACTGATCACATCGGCATAACGGCAGATCTGTTCCATCGAGGCTTCCTTAACAAGCGACCCGCCAAAACCAAATTTATACTTATCATAAGCCAGTATGGTAACATCAAAGGCTGCCAGCAATTTTGCAAATGCGCTTCCCGTGTTGCCAAAACCAATGATGCCCACAGTTTTCCCGCTCAGCTCGGTTCCGCGGTTGGCATCCCTTATCCACCGGCCCTGTTTGACTTCTTCAAAACTGGTACCCAGTTTATTGAGCAGGTTCAGCAGCATGCCCAGGGCATGCTCGGCCACGGCATTTCGGTTGCCTTCGGGACTGCTTTCGCAACGGATGCCACGTAACTGTGCATAGGCCACATCAATCAGTTCCATACCGCTTCCCAGTCTTCCGATCCACTTTAATGCGGGAGCCGCATCAATTAACGGACGGTCGATTTTCAAGCGGGTGGTAACAATCAGCCCGGTGGCATCTGCAATGATGGCTTTCAACTCGTCGTAGGTTACTGCCGGCAGGTAAGCCACTTTGTAGCCCTTTGCAGTGAGGGTATCCGTAAGCAGCGTGGGGGCCGGGGCTGTGATGATTACCATTGGTGAAGCGGGCATGTAAATAAATTATGTACTTTACAATTGAATTATCTGCCAAATTTAACTCCATTTATGCGTCGCAAAACCAGCCTGCTGATTTTATTCGTAACCGCATTCTCCTGTGGCGCCCGGGCCCAGCTTACCGACCTGGAAGAAAAGAAGCCCGTATGGCTGAATGGAATCGAATACGGTTATATCATCAAAAACGAACAAACCAAAGAAGCCAAAGGCGAAGAATACAGCCGTTACGAGGTAACGCTTTATGCCACCAATAAAAGCGGTTGCACCAAATTGTTTGCACTCCGCAACAGCAGTTTTTCGTATGATGCCCCCAATTTGCTTGCCACGTATAATTGCACCAATGCCAATGGCAAACGCCTCACATCCAAATCGGGTACCGTGCGGGCACGGGATTTTTATGTGAACGCAAAAGTTACGGAGAATGGAAAGGAAACCACGCAACAGGTGAAAGCCGGGTATATTTTCCGCAATGGCGAAACCCTCCGCGATAATATTATCGTGCTGGTACCTTTGGGCGAGCGGCCCCGGATCAATTGCAGTATCAATACCTTACCCGAGCTGCAGTAATCAGCGGGCAGCAATCATACTGATTTCAACATTCACGTTTTTGGGCAGCCCCTTTACGGCCACGGTTTCCCTTGCCGGAAAATCGGCGGTAAAAAAACTCCCGTACACCTCATTTACCTGTGTAAATAACTCCATGCCGCTGAGGAAGATGGTGGTTTTTACCACATTATCGAAACCCATGCCGGCTGCCCTGAGGATAGCGGCCAGGTTTTGCATTACCTGGCGGGTTTCATCGGCAATGCTGCTGCTCACCAGGTCGGAGGTACCGGGCACCAGGGCAATCTGGCCCGAGATAAATAATAAATCGCCGGTCAGGACCGCCTGGTTGTAAGGTCCGATGGGTGCCGGGGCATCCGGCGTGTTGATGATCTGTTTATTCATGCAATTTGTTTTGCGGAATACAAATATATCTTTTCCCAACCACGTATTTTTGTAAAAAAATACTTCATGCCGATAATCATCTGCGGACCCGATGCTGCCTGTGAAATCCTGCTGGCAATGGCGCCCGGTGCCTGCATACGGGTAGGTGCCGCCAGCGCTTTTACCGGGTTCCCGGATGCAGCCGCTTTTTTTAACCTGGATGAAGATGCCGCAAAGGCGGATTACAGTTTGTTGCAACAACCAGTTTTTATCAATGCGGTTACCACCACCCTGCGGGAAAACCATTTACCCGCCCATGTATTCCGCATCAATGGCTGGCCGGGTTTCCTGGAAAGAACGCATTGGGAAATCGCGGGAGTTCTTACAGCGCAGGCAGCGGAGGTACTGGCGCTATTAAACAGGCAACCTGTTGTGGTGGCCGATGAACCCGGCCTGGTGGCGGCACGGGTGATTGCGATGATAATTAATGAAGCTTATTTTGCGCTGTCCGCTGCGGTAAGCAGCAAGGAAGAAATTGATACCGCCATGAAGCTGGGCACTAATTATCCCTATGGCCCATTTGAATGGGCGTCAAAAATCGGTGCTGATAAAATTGCAGGCCTGTTAACCCGGTTAAGCGAAACCGATACCCGCTACCAGCCCTGTACTTTATTAATGCAAGAAAGCAAGCAATCTGTTGCATGAATATAATTCTGAATATCGATACGGCCGGCAGCAGGGCGCAGGTGAGCCTGGCAAAGGAAGGCATTGTGCTTGGCGGGCTCAGCAGTGTTTCGCAGAAAGATCATGCCGGTTTTTTACAACCCGCTATCAGCAGCCTTTTGCAACAGCAGGGACTTACCGTTCAGCAATTGGCAGCCGTTGCCGTGAGCGCCGGCCCGGGATCCTATACGGGTTTGCGGGTAGGTATGGCCAGTGCCAAAGGGCTTTGCTATGCCCTGAATATTCCACTGATCAATATCAGTACGCTTGAAATCATGGCGGCCGGTATGCAGTTGCCAGAAGAAGCCAATAACGGCAACAGGCTGCTTTGCCCGATGATTGATGCCCGCCGTATGGAAGTGTTTACGGCCCTTTATACACCAGCACTGGAATTAATAATTCCTGCAGCGGCACTGCTGCTGGAGCCTGATTCTTTCGGCAATTACCTTACAGACCATACAATGTATTTCAGTGGCAGCGGTGCCGCCAAATGGGAGGCAGTTTGCAGGCATGAAAATGCAAGATTTATCCCTGCTGATAACAGCCCCGGCCCTATGGCCACCCTCTCTTTTAAACGTTACCAGTCCGGCTCCTTCACACAACTTGTTGATTCTGAACCGATTTATGTAAAAGAAGTGTATACTACAAAAACTTTGTAGTTATTTTACTACAAAGTCAATTTTGTTTATATTTGTTTAGCGATTAATAGTTGCATAGGCAATTAATGGATATCTTTGTAACGTTCAAACATTGTTCAAGCATTCTTAAATTTAATCCTTTATGATGGTTGCAACCCAATCACTGGAGCAGAGTGGCTTATCTGCAAAATCAAAGCCGGATTCTTCTATTAACCTCGATTACCAAGCTCTTAAAAAAGCCGCACTCGTTTTAAGAGCCCTCAATCACAAACTTCGCCAGCAATTACTGAAGTTGATTGAAGACGAAAAACGCATCACGGTGACAGAAATTTATGTGCGCCTGCGCCTTGAACAGTCGGTTGCTTCCCAGCACCTGGCTATCCTGCGCAAAGCAGGCATCGTTTCTACGGAACGTGATGGCAAATTCATTTTCTACAGCGTTAATTACAAAAGACTGGAAGAAATCAGCGCTTTTGTGAAAGACCTGGTAGGTTAATCCGGCATAAAAAAATGGTAAAGCGGATGTCAGCACAACATCCGCTTTTTTTATCTCCGTATTTTTGCCATACGGGTTTGCACCCGCTTCTTAAACAGGCGGGCCCATAAAGGATTTACCTGTACCTTTGCATCCCCTTTTTTTTTAAAAAATATATGCATCATGTACATTAAGCAATTATACACGGGCTGTCTCAGCGAAGCCGCTTATTATATCGAAAGTGAGGGCGAGGCCGCCATCATCGACCCCCTGCGGGATACTGATGTGTACCGGGAACTGGCCAAAGAAAGAAAGGCCCGTATCAAATATATTTTTGAAACGCATTTCCATGCCGATTTTGTGAGCGGACATCTCGATCTCAGTCAGCAAACCGGTGCCCCCATCATATACGGGCCGGCAGCGCAAACCCATTTCAAAGCCCATATCAGTAAGGATGGCGAGATTTTTAAACTGGGAGCGGTTAGCCTGGAAGTACTGCATACCCCGGGACATACCCTCGAGAGCAGTTGTTATCTGCTCCGCGATGAACAGGATAAACCGCATGCCCTCTTTACCGGCGATACCCTTTTTGTAGGGGATGTGGGCCGGCCCGACCTGAGCAGTGGTAATCTCAGCAGTGAAGAGCTGGCTTCGATCATGTACGATACCATTCAAAACAAGTTATTACCCCTGGCAGATGATATTTTAGTATACCCGGCGCATGGTGCCGGCAGCAGCTGTGGTAAAAACCTGGGTCCGCAAACCTTCAGCACCATCGGTGAGCAGAAGCAAAGCAACTATGCCCTGCAGCCCCAATCAAAAGAAGAATTTATCAAAGCCGTAACCGAAGGCCTGGGCACAGCTCCCAAATATTTTGCCATCAACGCCCGTATCAATATGGAAGGATACGACAGTCTGGAAGCCGTAAAACAAAAGGGCCTTACGGCGCTGGATATGGCTACTTTTAAACAACGCATGCAGGAAGAGGATATGATCTTACTGGATACCCGGCCGGCATCGGTTTTTACCCAGGGCTTTATTCCCGGCAGTCTTTTTATCGGACTGGAGGGCCGCTTCGCCGAATGGGCAGGCAGTTTATTACCCTTTGATAAGCCGATGATACTGGTAACCGAAGCGGGCAAAGAAGAAGAATCAGTTGTGCGCTTATCCCGTGTGGGCTTTGATAAGATGCAGGGATATCTGCAGGGTGGCTACGAAGCCTGGGTGGCCGCCGGCGAACCCATTGATATGATCATTGATGTGGAAGCCGACGAACTGGCCATGGATATTCCGCACGACCCCAACCTGGTGGTGGTGGATGTCCGGCGTGAAACCGAATTTGCCGACGGCCATGTGGCCAATGCCCGGAATATACCGCTGGAAACCATGACGGATATTACCCCTATTGCCGGCTTTGAAGAAACCCAGAACCTGTATGTGCATTGTGCCGGCGGCTATCGCAGCGTGATCGCCAGCTCGCTGATGAAAAAACAGGGCATCCATAACCTGCGGAATGTGCTAGGCGGATGGGGAAAGATAAAAGAACAGGAAGGAATTAAGGTAGACAAGGAAGCGAGTGTGCTCAATTAAAAGTTTAGCGTTATAATTATGAGTAAGTACTTTTGAGTTTTCAGGGTAGCCCATTTACTAGTAAAATTTACAATTCAACATTCATAGCCCAACATTCATCCTTCCTCCTCAATTCCCTTACACCCGTACGATTCCGTTCTTGATGGCAAACATTACCAGTCCTACCCGTGTTTTTACATTTAGTTTTTCAAAGAGGGCGTCGCGGTAACCGTCAATGGTACGCGGACTAACATACATTTTATCCGCAATCTCCTTATACGTCATTTCCGTGCAGGCATATTTCAGAAAATCGGTTTCCCGGTCGTTGAGGTTATTCACCGTATTGATATCGGTGCCTTCGTCTTCAATTTTATTGATGGCATTGATGAGCTTGCCGCTTACCAGCTCACTGTAATAAAAGCCTTTATTCATCACATCCTCAATCGCTGTGCGGAGTTCGGCCGGCTCGCTGTCTTTCAGAATATATCCCTTGGCCCCGCATTTGAGCATGCGGATGATGGCAGCTTCATTATCATACATACTGAGGGCGAGTACTTTAATATCCGGGTGATTGTGTTTGAGCCATTGGGTGGTTTCATAGCCATCCTTTTCCGGCATATTGATATCCATCAGTACCAGTTGGGGCACTTGTTGGGTGTTCAGCTTACTGGTAAAGTCATTTCCGTTATCCGCTTCTAAAATTACCGTATGGCCAAGCCGTTGTACCAGGGAGGCCAGTCCGTTACGGAGCAGTACATGATCATCTACAAGGGCGATGGTATGCATGGTTGGGGTTTTGGCATGAAAGGGTATGCGTATCTGTCGTTCTGTTATTGAAATTACAATTTTTCGTTTACAAGCGGCAGCAGCAGCTTCACTTCGGTGCCATTACCGGGAGACGACTCCACCAATAATTCTGCTCCGATGATCCGGGCCCGGTTTTGCATGCTTTTAAAACCGATACCCGAACCGGTATTGCCGCCAAAGCCCACACCGTCATCTTTAACCAGCAAGGAAAAGGCTGCAGGCGAATAGTGTATATCCACGCAGATGTTCTTTGCTTTGGAATATTTTATGGCATTATGCAGGGCTTCCTGGGCAATGCGGAAGATCACCATTTCTTTTTGCTTATCCAGCCGGTACGGAATTCCATTTACCTGCAAGCCGGTAAGGAACTGCCGGGTATTTTCGATAATAGCGAGTTCATTTTGCAGGGAAACCTGCAGGCCCGATTCGGCGATGATATCACTGTGCATGCTGCGGCTGAGGTTACGCAGGTCGTTGATAGCTTTACTAACGAGTGCTTTGGTATCCCTGATTTTGGGATCTTCCGGGTTATCCACCGTACCCAGGTTCAGCTTTACGAGGCTGAGCACCTGCCCCACATTATCATGTATTTCCTCGCTGATGGTTTTAAGGGTTTGTTCCTGGATTTCGAGCTGAGTGCGGAGGAGTTCTTCTTTATGCCGGTTGGCCTCGGCAAAATGCTGAACTTTTTTTCGCTGAAAAATTACAATAAATGCAAGTACCGCCAGGCATAATATAATAGTAACCAGCGCCCCGATTATCGCCAATATCAGAATTTTTTCCTCGTCCATGTGCAGGAGAATGCGATTATGTAGAAGAAGTACAATAATAAATTAAATACTTTCCCGATAAAATCAACAATATCGGCATATTCCTTATTGCCTATGTGTTTTAAATAGCCGCCAAATCCATACGAAAAACTGGTAGCGGAATAAAATAACAGGTTACCAAGACACACCCAGAACATAGGGTTGTTCCTGAAACTCAGCTCATTATTATCACTGGCCAGTTGAAAAAAATAAAATAAAGTCCACACACATATCAGCGGGTTTTCTATAAGTACATCCAGGTAATCATAAAAATAGCTCCCTTTTTCTTTAAGCCATAACTGATCCACCAGCGAAATAATAATAAAAACCGGTATGGAAATATAGATGATTTTCCTGATGGTTTTATTGTGCAAATAAGAGGCTATAATCAAACATAGCAACAGATATTCCAGCGGGGTGTAAATGATAAAAACAAAATTTCTGAACCAGTGATCGCTGCCAAGCAAATCTGTCGCTCCATCCGACAGTAGGGCCAGTATCAGCAATGGCATAAATAATCGCAGCCTCTTGTCAAGATGCTGTCTGTTGATGACCAACATCAATAAAGAGGCTGCTATAAGAAGATAATAGAGTATTTTCATAATGAAACGGTACTGTTTTACTACAGCGGCTTACTTTAAGGGTGCGTTAACATCAGATCTCTTACCAATGCGTAATCGGTATAGTAGGATTTTTTACTGAACGAATCCGTAAAAACAATATCAGTAACGGGTTCCCCGTTTGTATTAAGCCCGATAAAGAAGGGGCAAATATCCGCCTTGGCACTGCTGGCAGCGTCATTTTCATTACAGCCGAATAAACCAACAATGGAATCAACGCCGGGGGCTGAAATCAGCGTATCAAAAGGCGCCCTGGGCAGCTGGAATGCCACCACAATATCATCCATTTTTAAATTTGGCCTCGGCACGGGAACCGGGCCCGCTGGTGATGTTACATCAGCCTGCAGATGCGTCCATTGCCGCTCAAAATACTCCAGCATGGTTTTCGCCTTTATATAATTAGTACTGGTGCCTGCCGGAGGGGTTGAAAGTAAATCGGTAACCACTTTTGCTGAGCCTTCCCGGATTGTATAAAATTTGGTCGGGTCCTTTATCATAGCCTTGGTAGGCCATTTTTCGATTATTTTATTATTGGTAGGCCGGCTGCTGTTGTCTAAGCCCACCAGCATCACCGACAACACTTCATTGGCTTCGGTGGCTGTGCCGATATCTGACAGACACAAAACGCAACCGACCTGGGTGGTTGACGGGTTTAATATTGTTCGCAGCTCATTAATGTCCGGGGCAAAAACAAGACTTTGCTTTTCACCCGGGACAATGGGCTGGGGAACAACGCCCGATGTACTTTTAATATGAAAGCCCACACCCATCCAGCGGCCGATAAAATTCATAAAAACAGTACGGGCGTCATTCAAATCCAGGAAAAGAAGGATTTGAAGCAATTTTTCTTCAGTAAAGGGGGGATTACTTAACGTTATTTGTTCGGTTTTGTCATTCATAAAAAACATTTTAAAGGTGAAAAATGATCAACAATCAAAAATATACGATGCCCAAAACGGGGCAACGTTGAAATCACCTGTTTTAAATAGTAAATGAACGGTATTAAGCACTAATGGCCGGTTTCAGGCGGCCGTTGGAGAAGCGGTATCACTTCCTGCCCTCACGCTTCCCCTTCTTCTCCTTCACAAATAACTCCGCCGTATACTTATCGTACAGCTCAAATAAAAATTACTTCTTTTGGTTTCCTGGAATCAAAGTTTTCACAACTCTTTTCGCTTACATATCCCGTTATCGCTTATTGGAAGCAGCATCAATAATACCTGGTTCAGGAAACCAGGCAGGCTTGCCTAAAGTGATTACAATTTACTTAAAATTATTACACAATCAATGCCGTTTGAAAAGCCGTGTTTTCACGCTGTCATTTTCAGTGATAATCTCCTTGATCAATAAAGCCGGAAACAAAACTTTTGTGAAGTCAAAACCGGTTAGCCGAAAACGGTATCAAAGAGTAGGCAGTTAAAAAAAGTTGAAAATGGAACTAACAACTATCATTTACCAGATCCTCGTGGGCGGCCTGCTGGGAACCCTTGGCCAGGGGATCCGTGTAATCATCGGGCTCAAAAAAATGAATGAAGGCCAAAAAGAGGAAGCTGCCCGGAGAGCAGAGAATCCTGCAGCACCTGAGATACCCGGCACAACATTCAGCAGTGGCCGTTTATGGTTAAGCCTGCTTATCGGATTCATAGCGGGTGCCCTGGGAGGGCTTTTTGCTGTGGATCTTTCGCAGCCCATAAAGGATAAAACGGTGCTCTCTGCCCTTATTGGAATCGGCTATGCCGGAACAGATTTCATTGAAGGATTTATGAGCAAAGTTTTGCCCGGAAATACTACAGCTGCAAAGGCGGCCAAACCCGGATCCTGAACCTGGCTGTCAACAGGTTGGGGATCAGGAAAAATGGCGTCCGGATTACACTGTTGAAATCGTTTTCCAGTGCCGGATACGTAAAATGTGTCCGGCCTTTGTTTTTTATCCGTTTACCGGCAGGCTCTCGCAGGAATCCGCAAAAGCGTTATTTCACCATCCCCGAATGGGTGATTACAGCCTTGCTGCTAATTCAGCATATTCAAACATTTGTGTTGTAAAAAAAATTATCATGAAAAATTTATTTCTCTGTTTATTCAGCATGGTGTCACTGGCAGCCCATGCACAGCAAACCCCGGAAGAAAAGGCGAGGCTGTATACTGCCTCGGCCGGATTATTCAGCCAAAAGATACAGGAACTTGACAGCAAACTAAAAGGCATGCTGGCAGCTGATACTAAAGCTGTCATGTCGCCATTTGTCATCAACCGTTTCATCGAAAATAAATTTACTTACCTCAGTTTCAACAGGTCGGAACTGCCAACGGGTAATTCGGCGGCGCTGGATATTGCAGATAATTCTACCTCCCTTAAGCTCACGCTCTCCAAAAAAATACAAAATGAGGGCGAAAGAATAAAGGCCATTATTACAGGCGGCGTAAAGGCTAAACTGGGAGATGGTATAGCCGAGCTCTTCAGGGGAAATTCGGCGAGTGCGGGCACATCTTTTTTTGGCAATATTTCCATTCTTGGCAATTCAAGGTTTGTTACTTCGAAATCGGAATTTGAAAACGGACAAAGAATCCCGTCTGCTGCCATCGCCAAATTATCGCGGAAGCTTACCCGGTATTACAATTCTAATTTTTACGATAAATATGTGAGGGCCCTGCAGGATAACAAGTATCCGGCGTTAATAAGCAGGCTGAGGCAAATAGAAACCCAACTGGCGGAAACACCCCGGGATTGTTGTACGGAAATAGCGGCTGTGCAGCAGCGCCTCAAAGCAGTACGCGATTCACTGAGCAGCCTGCCCGGCAAGACAAAGGCAGAGGAGGCGGCCATTGTTCTTCTGGAAGTTCAGCTGCAGAAGCAGCAGGCAGATCTTTGTGCCTGTTCCCAGACCGCCGACGCCTCCGTTACAAAGCTTTATAACGAAAAGGAGAGCATCGAAAAACAGCTGTCCGAAACGGGCATTACGGATGCAGGCGTTGATGAGGCGGCAGATAAAATTGAAAAAAATTACCTCGAAGACTATTATAAAGCGATCACAGGAAAACCCGTATGGGAAAAATACCAGCTCCGCTGGTTTAGCTTTGCCATAACCTACTCAAAAAATCAGTATGCGCTTTATAACGGAGCCCTGCCTGTCAGCAAGCGCTTTACATCCAAAGATTTTGATGCATTTGGCCTGAAGATGTCGTACAACTGGTTTCAGCAAAACATTAACCAGCCGGGTTTTGTGAGGAGCTGGTATGCGGGGATCACGTATGAGCCGGAGCTTACAAACAACTACGAGTCGTTATCACCAAAAGACATGCTTAAAAATGTGGTGCTGGGAAGCAATATAGATACCACCATTCTTTCCCAGACAGCTAAAAAAGCCAGGGATATAACCGGGATAGCCTTTAAAAAAATATTGCAGCATGGGTTCAGTGCTTCTTATACCGCCATGTTCACAAAAAAATCGAATGTGGGTATCAACCTGCTGGCCCAATCCAGGTTTTCGGATGCCGGCAGCCCTGCATTTAACAGCCGGCTGGGTGTAATCGTATCCATGGCCAACAGTGATTTTGATCCGGACGATAAAAAAAGCAAGGCCCAGGTAAATTTTGAGGTATTCGTTCAGTTCCCGGATATGACAGATACCGGTAAAACCGGTAAATCGGTATGGCAGAATAAAGTCATCGGCATCAGTACTAATATTCCCTTTAATAAAATATTCTTAAAATAAAACATCATGACACAAAAAAACAGAACTGTACTCAGTACACGGTTTACCCTTTCGGGTTCGCACAAAAAAGGTTTCAGCCTGGTTGAATATTATGTAGAGGCCCGGCCTCATGCAAGATGGGTAAGGGTTGACGGGCCCTTTACCAATGAAGCTGATGCAGAAGCAGCTGCCATCGCTTATTCCAAAGCACACCCTGCTACCAGGGTCAGGGTTGTGCTGGAGCAGTCATAACCCGGCCGGTTGCCCCGATGAATCGGGGCAACCGGTTGAATTTTATATATACTGCCGAAATAATTGCTTTTCTCAAAACCCCGTATTATATTTAATTCCTGTTCAGACATTAGCAAAAATCTCCTTTCCGGTATCCTCAGACAGATATACAGCAAGCGACTGACGATCGTGGTAGTGAAAGCAAAACCTTTTCGGCACATACTCCAAATTAAGTTCTGATGAAAAAAGCTTTATTGGTGGGTATCAACATATACCCCGATCCCCGCAATGAACTGCATGGCTGCGTGAATGATGTAAATGATGCGGCTGATTTTTTGGTGAGCAAACGAAATTTTGCCATGCCCGATGTGCGCCTGCTTACGGATAACAGGGCCACTAAGGCCGCTATCCTGGAACGCCTGCAATGGCTGGTGGCAGGCAGCAAGGCCGGCGACGAGCTTTATTTTCATTACAGCGGTCATGGCGCCCAACTGGCCACCCGCTCCAAAAAAGGAGAATTGGACGGACTGGATGAAGTGATCTGCCCTTATGATTTCGACTGGACGGATAAAACCGCCCTGCGGGATAAAGAGTTTGCCAAAATTTTTGCCGCTGTTCCCAAAGGCGTGCAGCTGATATGGGTTTCCGATTCCTGCCATTCGGCCGATCTTTCAAGGGGTATGATGATACCCGGTGTATTCAAATTCAGAACCATGATTCCTCCGGCCGATATTGCCTGGCGCAACCGCAGTATTGATGCCACCACTATCAAAGTAAAACCCCTGGCAAGCGCCAGCAAACAAAAAAACCTGGCGCTGATCAGCGGCTGTAAAAGTGAGCAGGAAAGCGCCGACGCGGTTTTCAATAACCGGGCCAACGGAGCGCTTACGTATAACCTGCTGAAATTACTGAAGGGAAAAACAGGCGCTTCCGATTCGCTCATTACCCTGGTGCAAAAAATTAATCAGGCGCTCAAAAAGGCCCATTATACCCAGGAACCGCAACTGGAAGGCAATCCGGGATGGCTGGCAAAACCCTTTTTTAATACCCCTTCATAAATACAACAGCTTTTTCTATGACCGACACTACTCCTCCCAACAGCAATACTACCTCCGGCAATGGAGGCAGCAATACCAATACAGCCCCCCCTAAAAAAAACGATGCCCCCGCCGGCGGAGGAAATGAGATTACCAAAAGTGGAAAGTTCTGGGCCGGCTTTGTGCTGGTTTTCGTTACAGTTTTAGCGATAACCGCGATAATTGCTATTTGGCCCGACCGCACCCCGCCGGTAAATGCATCCGATGATGCTTCCTGGTATCGCTTTAAATTATTTCATGTGAGCCTGATAAAAGACTCTCCCTGTACAGCACCCGCCACCGATGTAAAAAGAACCGACAGCCTGAAAAAACTACTGGCCCTGGCAAAAGACAGTATTGCAAACGGGAAAGACAGTTCTGCCAACGCACGCCTGAGCAGCCAGGTGAGCAGCCTGGAAAAACAGATCAGTGCCGCCGCGGAAACAAAACCGGTTTGCTGTAAAGAAGAAAACCAATGCCGGATCCACCTGAATACGATTCTCTTACTCCTGGTGGCCCTGATGGGGTTATTGGGTAACATGATTCATATTTCATCCTCCTTCACCACCTATGTGGGTAATAATGATTTTAAAAAATCCTGGATCCTGTGGTATTGGGTTAAACCCTTTACGGCAGCCGGTTTGGCCCTTATTGTTTACTTTATAATCCGGGCCGGCTTTCTCAGTTATGGTACCGGTGCCAGCAATATCAGCCTTTACGGCATACTGGCCCTCTCGGCCCTGGCAGGCCTGTTTACCGACAGCGCCACGCTGAAGCTGAAAGAAGTGTTTGAAGTGATCTTTAAGCCCAAAGATGAGCGGGCCGATAAATTATCCGATGCATCTATCAGTACCGTATTCCCCACCAGCATTTCGCCGGGTGCAGCCACCACCCTTACCCTGGTTGGAAAAAATCTTGATAAGGCGGGCCTCATCATCAGTATGGATGCCAGTCCGGTAACCCCGGCATCCATTTCCTCCACCCAGATCACATTTACATATACCCCCACCGCAGCAGCCGTGGCAGCCGGCAAGGCGGTATTGCTGGTGGTGGATAAAGACAATAAGCCCGTACTGCCCAGTAAAGACATCATCATTAAATAAAACGTATACTTTATGACACTCGGACAAATCAAAGAAGCCACCTGTTCCACTTCGGCCAACGCCGCCAGGTTCCTTGACGCCATCAATAATGCCTGTACGCAATTCAATATTGATACACCTGTAAGGCAGCTTTGTTTCCTGGCGCAGACCGGGCACGAAAGCGGTGGCTTGTTTTACACCGAAGAGCTGGCTTCCGGTGCGGCCTACGAAGGCCGGAAAAGCCTGGGCAATGTTCAGAAAGGAGATGGTGTGCGTTTCAAGGGCCGGGGCCTGATCCAGATCACGGGACGGGCCAACTATAAAGCGGTGGGAGATGCCCTGGGAGTGGATTTTGTAAAAAATCCGCCACTGCTGGGAGGCAAAAATGTAAACAACTGTTCGGCCGACCAGTTAAAATATGCCGCCCTGAGCGCTGCCTGGTTCTGGAAAAGCCGGAAGCTGAATGACCTGGCCGACCTGATTGATATCAGCAAGCCCATCGACAGCGGCAATAACCTGGTCAATTACCAGGCCATTACCAAAAAAATCAATGGCGGCTATAACGGCCTCAATGACCGGCTGAACCGGTATAAGGCAGGTGTAAAATATTTTTAACTGTCCATATTCAACAAACAAAAAAAATTTCAGCATGCCAAACAACAACCCCATCCGCACAACGGATAACGGACAATACCCTGAATTTATCATACCCAAGAGCTTTGGTGCCAAAAAAATTTCCGTAAGTATTACAGCCACGCTTTCAAAGGAGAAATGGGAGCTGGATATGATTCATGCGATGGCCCTGACAGGTAAGTCGCTTGATTTTGATCCCACCGCGGATGACATGAGTGCCGACCTCGACACCGGAAAAAAACTGAATGGCAAAAAATTTGCGCTGGCGTCTATCGCCACCCGCATCCGCAACGGCGGCACCCCCAAGGCACCGAAAGTAACCTACACCCTGCAATTCAGTGCAGGAGATGAAGTGGTTGACCAGAAATTCTCACTCACCAGCGATGAAACAAATCCTGTAACATTTTATACAAAAATCACTTTTAAATTAGAAGCATGACCCGCATAAAACTCATTCTTTTTGCCGTATTCATTTTTCTGTGGCATCATAAGAGCAAGGCGCAAAACAGCATTGAAGACCAGGTGAAGTCGCTCCGGCTCAACTCTTCCCCCGCCTTTGTGGTATTGGGAGTGGACCCTGAAAATATTCAGCGGCCCAATTCGCCTACCGATTTTATCGCCAGTGTGCAATCGGCTTTGGTAAATGAAAAACTGCAGCCAAATTTTGCCATGGAAACCTCGCCCTATTACTGGAGTAAGGGAAAATCCGGTGCAAAAAAATTTGACGTGCACGAATATCTTTTGAAAAATGATTTCTGGGAGAACCTCGCCAGGAGTTTTACACTTTCCTTTGCCACTTCTCCTTCCGACAGTTTCACGTTTGGGAAAATTCCCGTGGGTACCGGCCTGGGCATCGGGGCACATATGCAATTGTTCCAGGGACATGTAAGTCCCACTGTTTCCAAAAATTTAACCACCTGGCATATTAATAATAAAGTGGAGATCAACTGGGAGCAACTGATAGCAGACCTGGAAACAAACGGAAAAATAAATGATATGGAGAACTGGCTCGAAAACCAGATTAACCGCTGGAACAAAAGCCTTGCGGATAAAGGCAAGATTCCCTATTCGGCTGATGAAATTGAAAACATAAAGCTTGCCTTCAAAAGCGCTTTTCCGAAGAATACTGCTACCCCAAAGGATTTACCCAGGATCAGGGCCCTCCGCGACAAAACAAAAGCTGTTTCGCAAAATGCGGTGGAGAAAATTAATGAGTACCAGTTTCCGCTTACCCGGGAGGGCTTCATGCTGGAACTGGCCATTGCCAACGCAAGCGTAGCAGGGAATAATGAATGGAATAAATTACAGAGTGCCAAAACAGCTATCTGGATCACACCTTCTTATCGCTTTAATATCAATAAGGATCCCAAAGTGATCGACTTTATCGACCTGATGGCGGTAGCCCGGATCACCCTGAATGCCAAAAATGTGGATACCAGTAATTATGTTGACGCGGGGGCCAAGCTACAATGGACACATAATAAACTGAGTGTATCCGGGGAAGGTATTTACCGTTATCTCACCAACAAACCCGCTACGGTTAAAAAAGGCTATACCTTCCGTACCGATTTCACACTTAGCTATAAGCTCAACGACATGGTAACATTTACCGCCACTTTCGGCAGCAACTTTGATGGCAATTCCACGCATTACAGCGATCCGTCAAAAATGTTTGCCGTAGGCGGATTTCATTTCGGTTTCAGCAATTTCCTTAAAAATAAAAATGGGGGTAATTCCGGCAGCAACTAAAAAATGCTGCCGGCAGAAGGAAGTGCCTTTCATTTTTTTTCCACCAGGTTTCCGCCTCCTTCCTTCCACTCAAACTTAAACCGCCGGTGGCTCCAGAGGTAATTGGCGGGATCGTTGCGGATGGATTTTTCCAGGGCATCCCGGTAGAGGCAGGTAAGGGTACCCTCGGGATGGCCCTGCGGCTCACCGGTAAGCAATACCGGCTCAAAATGATAATGCCCTCTTTTAATCTTTTTAAAGTTTACAAACACCACCGCGGCATTATTGCGGATGGCTCCTTTTTCGGGACCGGTAACAAAGGGCGTAAGCCGGCCGAAAAATTTTAACCAGTAGGCAAATTGCGGCGCCCCGGGATTCTGATCTGCGGCCAGGGCCAGGATAAACTGGCGGGAAGCCATTTCGTTCATCTGTTCTTTAAACGCCGTGGCACTTACAAAAATGGATCCGTTACGCGTGCGTATATCATAAAATATTTTGTCGAGCGCCTTACTGGCAATGGGCATATAAACTGCTGTTACGGGAATAGTGAGATGCAGGGCATAAAACAAACTGCCATATTCCCAGTTAAACTGGTGGCCGCCCAGCACATAGATATTTCTCCCTTCGGCCAGCAGCTGGTTAAAAAAGGCAGCATTTCCGCTGTTCCGCTTTTCGAGCTGCTTCCGGCTGATGGAAATGCACTTAATGGTTTCTATAAACGTATCGGTAAAATACTGGTAAAATTTCCGGGCTATCGCTTCGCGTTCGGCCAGGCTTTTTTCAGGGAAAGCAATGGCCAGGTTACCCGCCACCACGCCGCGGCGGTACCGGAATACCGTATGCAGTAAAAATGCAACCGCATCACTGATACCATATAAAATGAAAAAAGGAAGCAGTGAAACAAGATACAGCAACGGGTAAACGATATAATACATTCATTACATTGTTCTTTTAAAGATAGTGATATTATACCGTGCGGCGCTTTTATTCCAGTTTTTTGCCATACGCCGGCTCCCAGTTAAACTTAAACCGCTTATGACTCCAGAGGTAATTGGCCGGGTCGGCCTGTATGGATTGTTCCAGCACATCCCGGTACAGGCGGGTGAGCTGCCCCCTGCCGCTGACTGTGCCGGCATCTTCGGTGAGCAGTACCGATTCGAAATGATAATGCCCTCTTTTTATCTTCTTAAACGAGAAAGCGATCACCGCCACTTTATAGCGGATAGCCGTCTTTTCGGGCCCGGCAATGAATAGCGTGGGACGGCCGAAAAAATTAATCCAGTAACCGGATGTAGGTATGGCCGGCGACTGATCGGCGGCCAGCACCAGGGCATAGCGGCTTTTCACCACGTTATGCATCCGTTTACTGAATTCATCCGGTGTAATCAGCAGGCCGCCAAAGCGCCCCCGGATCTTATTAATAATCCGGTTGAAGGCTTTGTTTTTTACAGGAATGTATACCCCCACCAGCGGCTGCTTTATTTGCTGCGTATAAGCCAGGTAACCATACTCCCAGTTAAACTGGTGCCCGCAAAGGATATTTACATTTTTTCCGGCGCTGAACAGATTTTCCAGCAGTTCAAAATTACTGGTAGCCCTTTTGGCGAGTGTCTTTCTGGAAATACTCAGCAGCTTGATGGTTTCAATAAACGAATCGGTGAAGTTGCGGTAAAAGCGCCAGGCAATGACCCTGCGCTCTTTCTCTGTTTTTTCGGGAAAGGCGATGCGGAGATTCTGCAACACCACTTTGCGCCGGTAACCCGCCACAAAGCAGAGTAAAAAAGCAATACTGTCACTGATGCCGTAAAGAACAAAAAAGGGCAGCAATGAAAACAAATACAGGAACGGGTAAATGAGGTAGTACATGGCTATACCACAAAGATAAAAAATTGACTTCCAGTAGTGCTTACAAGACTATGTGCGGCATTAAAAACGGATGACCGGGCAACAATGTTTTGATTTTTACCGTTGCTTTCTACAGAATAATGTTCTGCACCAGTGCAGCTTTTTGCGGATAATCTGTATTAAAATGAAGGCCCCTGCTTTCTTTCCGGAAACCGGCCGATTTAACAACCAGGTAGGCCACCGTGATCATGTTGCGTAATTCGCAGAGCTGGGGCGAAACGGCTGTTTTCTGATAAAGCGCTTCTGTTTCTTCGTGCAGCAGATCCAGGCGCCGGTTGGCCCTTTGCAAACGTTCATTATTGCGCACAATGCCCACATAATCGCTCATCACCAGCTTCATCTCTTTCACACTCTGTGTAATCAGGATCATTTCCCGGGGAGTGGACGTACCGGCAGTATTCCAGTCGGGAATTTGTGCAGCGATGCCATCCATATCCGGCAGCCCTTTGCCTTTCACCGTTTGCAATACATCCAGGTAGGCCCGGTGGGCAAACACCATGGCTTCGAGCAAACTATTGCTCGCCAGCCGGTTGGCTCCATGAAGTCCGGTACTGGCACATTCACCGGCCGCATATAAATTGCGGATGGAAGTGCGTGCCTGCTCATCCGTTTTGATACCCCCGCAGCTGTAATGGGCAGCCGGTGAAACCGGGATCATATCTTTTGTGATATCAATACCTATGCTCAGGCATTTTTCATAAATATTGGGGAAGTGCTCGATAAATTTTTCTTTATCAAAATGCCGGCAGTCGAGATACACATGTTCGGTACCGGCAATCTTCATTTCATTATCTATGGCACGGGCCACAATATCACGGGGGGCCAGGTCTTTACGGGCATCATATTTTTCCATAAAAGCCTCACCGGCCTGGTTGCGCAGTATGCCCCCATCTCCCCTTACGGCTTCTGTAATCAGGAACGACTGGCCCCTTACACCCGGTTCATACAAAGCAGTGGGATGAAACTGGATGAACTCCATGTTTTCAATTCTTCCCTTGGCCCGGTACACCATGGCCACGCCATCACCGGTAGCAATGGAAGGATTGGTGGTGGTGCGGTATACCTGTCCGTTTCCGCCGGTGGCGAGTAAGGTAGTGGCAGCAATGATTTTTTCAATTTTATTGGTACTGAGGTTCAGCACATACACCCCGTAGCATTCGATATCAGTGGTGGATTTGGTTACCAGATAACCCAGGTGATGCTGGGTGATGATATCCAGCACAAAGCAATGGCTGATCAGCTCAATATTCTGTTTCCGGGCGATGGCAGCCAGTAATGCCCGTTCCATTTCCTTGCCGGTAACATCTTTGTGATGCAGGATCCGGTACTCGCTGTGCCCGCCTTCTTTTCCCAATTTATAATCGCCGTCGGGCTCTTTATCAAACTGCGCACCCCAGTCGATGATTTCGCGGATACGCTCCACCCCTTCTTTCACCACAATCTCCACCACGGCCCGGTTACAAAGTCCGTCGCCAGCCACCAGGGTATCTTCAATATGTTTTTCAAAACTGTCCTTATCAGCATCCATTACACCGGCAATGCCTCCCTGGGCGTACTTGGTATTGGTTTCGTCGCTCTGCGTTTTGGTGAGAATCGTGATTTTTTTATCAGGGCAGGCCTCTGCCAGTTTCAGGGCATAGGTGAGCCCAGCTATCCCACTGCCAATTACAAGAAAATCTGTTTGCATGATTTGTTAAACCTGTCGGATAATAAAATATTCCCGGAGGCTGCTGCCTTCCGGAAATGCGAATTTACAACAGAATCAGTCGCTGAAAGCGTTTCCCGGCCGGTTTAACAAGGCGCCCAAAATAAGCCCTGGAGGGCAGTATGATTTTTGCTAATGGGTGAAGAATAAATTTTCGGTAGTGTTATTACTGCTCACTTTCAGCAGGTATTGCCCCCTTGCCAGGGCACTGATATCAAGCGAATAGCCGGATGTGCCTTTTTTAATAAAAGCCTGCTGACCGATCAGTTTTCTTCCGGCCAGATCATACACTGCTATCGCCACTTCCTGGTCGGCCTCCACGGTGAACTGCAACGGCAGTTGTTGCTGAACCGGGTTCTGCAGCAGCAATACAAAAGGCATTGCCGCTGATCCTTTGATACGGATGATATTACAGAGTTGTATTTTATTGCCGCCGGCATCCACTTCAAAAACACGGTAATAATTATCGCCATTAAGGAAGCGGGTATCGGAATAATAAAAATTACGGGGTGCACTGATGATGCCCGCATCCATATCGGCGATATCGCTGAAATGGATTCCATCCGGACTGCGCTGCACCAGGAAATGATAATGATCGCTGCCTGTGCCGGTGGTCCAGCTCAGTTCGATCTTATTTTCTTTTTGCACACCGGTAAAACTCAGGCATCCCAGCGGCAATACGCCTCCCGATCCAACGGCAAAGGGAGAGAAACTGGTTTGGCTGGCCAGGGTTTGCTGGAAGGGGCCGGTGCCCGTTGCCAGGCCGCCGGGGCCCGAATGCCAAACACCGTTACTGAAGTGCGAAACACTGCAGTAATCATGGAAGAAATTAGGTAACTCATCGGCAGCATTCCACTGCAGCGTAAGCGTGGCATTGGCATTATTGGGGGTGAGTTTGGAAATATGCCAGGTACGGTCCACTACTTTCGATGTATACAAATTACCCGATGTTCCCTGATCATATACCCCTGCTGTAACATGAACGGCATAGCTGTTGCCTGTTGCAGCGGCTTCATTCAGCCATAAAGGCGTATAGCTCGAATTGGTACCTACCGGAAACAACACATTGCCAAGAGCTGGCATAATGGTACTTGCATAAGTACCATTGGGCAGCGTAACAAGATAATGGGATGTATCGGCATGCAGGATGCTATCAGCACTCAGCGCATTATTTATAAACAGTTTTCCGGATGCAAGATCTATGCGGGCCCGACGCAGATCAAGGGGACAATTGATCGTATCTCCGGGCGGAAAAGTATTCACGGCACAGGGATAGGTTTTGATAAAATGTCCGCCATTGGCCGTCATGGTTCCCAGCAGGGCTACAGGCCCCCTGAATTCAACAATGCCTTTGTTTTGAATCGTGATACCCGCCTTGATAATAGTACTGTCGCTGGAAGTATAATGAACCGGGCAGGGAATATACCCATAAACATGGTTAATGGGGATTTCTCCGATATAAAGCCGGCCGCATTCGTTGGTGGTATTGAAATTGATCACGCCATTCAGATAATGTGCATTACTGCTGATAATATTAGAAAAAACATAGAGTGTATCATCATCATTACTGTCATTAACAATATTAACTGTAACAAAACTGCTATCCGGCCCGGTTGAGCTAAAACAAGATTGATAATTATATATCCGGATGCTGGCCCCGTATTTTTCCTTAAGCCGGATCTGGCAGCCGGGCATATAAGGAGGGAAATACGGATCAAGACCTACTGATCCTGTAATCGTGCAGTTAAAGAACGGAGCAGAGTTGGGACTTACCCCTCCTTCTATATAACAGTTGGTATAGGTGTCAATCGGAAAATTCATTCCGCAGATCGCAACACCCGCCGCCAGGCCTACATCAATCAGATGAGCACCAGTGAAATTGGTATGAAAAACTCTGTTTCCCCAACCCTGCTCACACCAAATAGTTCCATGCAGGTTGATGACTCCATAGATATCCGCATCTGCCGAAAATGTAATTGTATGCCGAACGGTGAGCTCTCCATCAATCCGGGCATTATCAGCTAGGAAAAGATACTGGCAGGTGTAAAAACTGGTATCTGCTTCAGCAACAGGATAAAAGTACACAGTGAGGTCTTTTCTTAATAACGGGTAATTTGCCGCACCGTTATTAATATATACACTATCATTCTTTATGGGAACACCCGCAGGAGACCAGTTATTAGGATCATCCCAGTGTGTATTGATTCCCACCCAGGTTTTTACAGTTGCCCGGCTGGCAGGTATAAAAAAGATAATGAAAGCAATAGTCAGGATACGTTTCATAACAGCAGATTTTAACTGAGAGTACACGCTAAAATACCACTACTACCAGCGAAAAACAATGATTACAGGCAATTCTGTTCCCTGTCACCGGGCTTATTTTGTAACTGCCGGGTTTTGATGATACCTGTTGGAGATTCGTCAACAACTGGTAACAGGAGACACAGCCTTTTCGAAGTTCCAAACAGCACTATTCTGTACAAAATAGCGGGTTTGCTGAATTATTGTTATCCGAAAGGATGCCAGCCTGAGGCTCCTGAAGGTAATACGCTATTAAGAGCGGGAAGCTTCGGCGGAGCCCCGCATTGACATTCAAACTGACCCGCTACGCTGCCCACAACCACAAATATTGCAGTTAGACGGAAACCATGTCATGCGCCGCTTTTACTAATGGGTAAAGAATAAGTTCTCTGCAGCGGCCACTCCGCTCACTTTTAACAGGTATTGCCCCCTTGCCAGGGCACTGATATCAACCGAATAGCCGGATGTGCCCTTCTTAATAAAAGCCTGCTGCCCGATCAGTTTTCTTCCGGCCAGATCATATACCGCAATCGCCACTTCCTGGTCGGCCTCCACCGTGAACTGCAGCGGCAGTTGCTGCCGTACAGGATTCTGCAGCAACAGCACAAAAGGCATGGCCGCTGATCCTTTGATACGGATGATATTACAGAGCTGTATTTTATTGCCGGCAGCATCCACTTCAAACACACGGTAATAATTATCGCCATTAAGGAACCGGGTGTCGGAATAATAAAAATTACGGGATGCGCTGATGATGCCCGCATCTATATTGGCGATATCGGCAAAATGGATTCCATCCGGGCTGCGCTGCACCAGGAAATGATAATGACCGGTGCCCGAACCGGTTGTCCAGCTCAGTTCAATTTTATTATCCTTCTGTACACCGGTGAAGCTGATACAGCCCAACGGCAATACGCCGCCTGATCCAACGGCAAAAGGTGAGAAACTGCTTTGATTAGCCAGGGTTTGCTGGAAGGGGCCGGTTCCGGTGGCCAGGCCTCCCGGGCCCGAATGCCAAACGCCGTTACTGAAGTGCGAAACACTGCAGTAATCATGGAAGAAATTGGGCAATTCATCAGCTGCATTCCATTGCAGCGTGAGCGTGGCATTGGCATTGGCGTTGGCGGGTTTTGAAATATGCCAGGTGCGGTTCACCACTTTCGATGTATAGAGATTACCCGATGTACCCTGATCATACACTCCGGGCGATACCCGCACGGAATAATTAATGCCTGTTGCGCCCGCTTCCGAAAGATAGAGGGGCGTATAGCTGTCGTTTACACCAACCGGAAAAAGTACATTCCCGTTGGTATTGGCAACGGTGCGGGTGAGGCTGCTGCCGGCAGCATTGGTTACCAGGTAATGACTGGCATCGGCATTATTGATATAATCAGCTGCTATATCCGCATTGATCACAAGTTTACCAGCGCTTAAATCCAACTGTCCCTGGCTAAAATTAATCGGGCAATTAAGGGAATCTCCCGGAGGGAAATTGTTGACCGCACAGGCATACGTGCGGATAACCCTGCCCTGGTTGATGGTAAGCGTTCCCGAAATTTGTTCCACCGATTTAAATTCTATAATCCCTTTATTGACAAGGGTGATATTACCATTTATTTTTAAAGAATCATCAGGGCCCCAGGTTACCGGACAGGTAGTGTTGGCGGGCACCCGGTGTGCACCCTGCCCCATATAAATACGGGCACATTCATTGGCCGTGTTGATGGTTATATTTCCATTTAACCCGGTTAACCAGGTGGCGCCGGGATAAGGAGCCACCATGATATAAAGCGTATCATCTGCAGGCGAATCATTAGTTATATCGCAGGTAATGGAGGAATGAAACGGAACACTGTTTTGCCCCAGCAAAAAAGGATTGAAACCAAAAATACGGGCCCCGTATTTTTCTTTCAGCCGTATTGTACAACCCGTCATCTGCGTTGCCGCTGAGCCAAAATAAACTGATCCCACCAGTACCGTATTTGTTAATATTGATGTACCCAGAGAGATATATCCTTCGATATAACAATTTGTATAAGTATCATGTACACCCAATCCTAAAGCAAAGGGTATAAATGTTCCAAAACTCCTGGTGTGAATTGTGGCTCCATTAAAATTAACATGAAAGCTATCCAGTATCTCATCTTCAACACTACAGTCGATGTTTCCGTTTGCCATATTAATGTCGCCAAAAATATCTGCATTGGCAGAAAGGTACAAGGCCCTGAGAGAGCCATCATCACTCAACGAGGCACCGCTGGCCAGGTAAAGATACTGGCAGGTATAGGGCGTTGCCGGCACTGCCGGACCGATATGTTTATACACCTCCAAGTCTTTATCCAGTACGGGATAAAAAGAAGCTCCTGCATTGATAATAACACTGTCATTCTTGATGGGAACCCCCGCTGGCATCCAGTTATTGGGATCATCCCAGTGCGTATTGATACCGACCCAGGTTTTAACTTCTGCAGCAGCAGGTAAATGAGTTATAAGAAGAAAACTTACAAATGGTAGAATCTTTCGCATGGGTCGATGATTGGTTATCGGATTACCGCTAAAATAGCTTCTTTGCTTAATATATGCAATGATACTGCGGGAAACCGCTGCCGGTAATTTACAACTGTGCAGAAAGGGCAACAGACGTGCGCTGCTGTAACGGGCAAGGCTTACCGCGTGAGTGCCGGCTCCACCCAGGCACCGTTCTCTTTCAGCAGGTTGATCAGTTCATCCACCGCAATGGCACTGTCGATACTCCGCTTAACAATTTCTTTCCCCTTATAAAGGGTGATCTTTCCCACCCCGCTGCCCACATAACCAAAATCGGCATCGGCCATTTCTCCGGGTCCGTTAACGATACAACCCATAATAGCAATCTTTACGCCCTTAAGGTGGTTGGTAACCGCCCGGATCTTTGCCGTGGTTTCCTGCAAATCAAATAAGGTGCGGCCGCAGCTGGGGCAGCTGATATATTCTGTTTTGGAGATTCGCGTACGGGTGGCCTGCAGGATACCAAACGCCACCGAATTGATCATTTTAAAAGGCGGTAACAGTCCGGGATCATTGAAATGATACCCAAAACAAACACCATCGCAAAAACCATCGAGCAACAACCCACCGGCTTCGATGGCATAATGAATCAGGCTCTGATCGGCTGTTTCATCATTGCTGTTGCATACCAGGATAACCGGGTTACGGATTTCCCGCTCCAGCAAATCCACAAAGCGGCGGCGCACACTCTGCAAAGCATTTTTATTGGTGGTGCTGAGGCAGATGACAGCGGTGGGATCATTCTTCAGTTTTAACAAGGCCTCCTCCGTTGCCGGGCTGTCTGACGAATAACAATCCAGCATCACAAAATTCAGACTGGCTGATTTTTCAATGGCTGCATCCAGGTACTCGCCGGCTTCCAGGATGGGCACATATTTATCCTTATCGGCCACTGCCTGCCAGGCCCGCAGGTAAACAATCACTTTCAGGGTGCCGGGCAATGCAAAGGAAAGTTCCTTATCGCCGGTAAAAAGGTAATCGGCTGCTGCATCGCCGATGGTCCATTTATCTGTGGCGGCTTCATAGTGATAACCAATCTCTTCCAGCTGAGCAGCCGTAATTGTTTGCAGCTTACTGAAATCGGCCACCACCACAGGCACCTGCCCCGCGCCGATATTAGTAACCGCAAAACTTTCCCTGCGTTTGTATGCAAAGGGTGAATACGGCAGTTTTGTTACCGGCGGGATGCCGTAGGCACTTGTTGGCGCTGTTGTATATCTTCTTACAATGTCGCGGCAAACAGGAATTTCGAGTTCGGGATCTTCGGTAAGGCTAACGCGGATCGTATCACCGATGCCATCCTCCAGTAAGGTACCGATGCCAATTGCCGATTTAATACGGCCGTCTTCCCCGTCACCCGCCTCCGTTACCCCCAGGTGCAGCGGGTAACATTCGCCAAACTCGCCCATCATATGCTGCACCAGCAGGCGATAGGCCTGCACCATCACCTGCGGGTTACTGCTTTTCATACTCAGCACAATCTGGTGATAATTTTCACTGCGGGCAATCCGCAAAAATTCCATGGCACTTTCCACCATACCGATGGCCGTATCGCCATAACGGCTCATGATGCGGTCGCTCAGGCTTCCATGGTTGGTGCCGATGCGCATGGCTGTACCATGTTCTTTGCAGATGCGGATCAGCGGTACAAAACGTTCGCGGATGCGTTCAATCTCTTCGGCATATTCGGCATCCGTGTATTCGAGCTGTTCAAATTTTTTCTTGTCTACATAATTCCCCGGGTTGATCCTTACTTTTTCTACGATACCCGCTGCAATCTCCGCTGCATTCGGGGTAAAGTGAATATCAGCAACCAGCGGTGTATCATAGCCCCGTTTCCGCAACTCATCCCGGATGGGCAACAGGTTTTCGGCTTCTTTTTTGGAGGGTGCCGTAATCCTTACCAGCTGAGCGCCCGCCTCAATACAACGGATAGCCTGCTCCACCGTGGCCTGGGTATCCAGGGTGTCGGTGGTGGTCATGGTTTGTATCAAAACAGGATGATTGTTGCCGATAAAGACATTTCCAATACGCACTTCACGGGTGGGAAGGCGGCGGTAGGCGGTAAGACTTTCGCAGTAGACTTGCATATAACAGAATTACTGCAAAAATAACAAGAAACACGGCTTTGCCGGCTTAATTAAATGGTAAAGAAAATTCCCGGAGACGGCTTACCAGTCTTTTTCCGGACGCGAAGGGGAGGCGCTGCTGGCCTTATGTAATTTATCCTGCAAATTTTTCTCCTGCTCCTGCAGGGCTTTCAGTTTTTGTTCGGCATCCTCCTTACTCAGTTTGGAAGGCTGCGGACGCGGCTGATCATTTTTATCCTGATCCTGCTGCTTTTGTTTATCCTTTTTGTTATCGTCCTGCTTTGGCTGCTGTTGTTGTTGCTTATCCTTTTTTTGTTGTTCCTGTTGCTGGCGCTGCTGTACCAGGGCTTTTTGCAGGTTCTGCCGGGCATCATCATCCTGCGGATTCAGCTTGAGGGCATTTTTATAGGCCGTGATGCACTCGGGGAGCTGTTTGTTATTTTGTAAAACAACGCCTTTATTATAGAAAGCCCGGGCTTTTTCCTCATTCGATCCCGCACCGGAGGCGGCGGCCTCATAAGCCGTTATGGCATCGCCGGCCTTATTATCCCGGTAAAGGGCATTGCCCAGGTTATATTGCGCCACGCTGCTGGAGGCATTTTTCTGCAGGGCCTTCCGGTACTGTTCTGCTGCTTTGCCAAATTGATTTTGCTGGTATGCCTTATTGCCTTCCCGGATCAGTTTTTGTGCATTTTGTGCCCTGGCGGAAATGCCAACGCCACCCAGGAGCAGGAGCAGGGGCATCGCTTTTTTCAGAACCGGAAAAGCAGTCTCTCTTTTTTGCCGCCGCCTTTCGGAGAGCAGCAACTCGGCCACCAGGGCCAGTATGCCCAGCAACAGCAGCCATTGAAAAAAATACCGGTAGTTTACCAGGGCGTCTTCCGTAACCGGGCGCTGATCCATACTGTCCAGCTGTGCCAGCAGTTTATCGGTTACCTCCCCGGTATTGGTATACAGCTGATAAATCCCATTTGTTTTGCGGGCAATTGTTTCCAGTTCTTTTTCATTCAGTTTTGTAACAACCGGATTACCTTGCTCATCTTTTTTGGGTTCATTCGTTACCGGGTCGATGATATTGGCGCCTTCCGGTGAGCCGATGCCAACCGTATTAACTACAATTCCCTCATCAGCCAGCCGGGCTGCCATCTTTTCGGCCCCTTCATCATGATCTTCGCCATCACTCACCAGCAGGATGGATTTATATTTTTTTTCCTTACTGTTGAAGCCGGCATAACACATTTTAAGGGCATCCGATAAAACGGTTCCCTGGGTGGGCACCATATCGGGAGAAGATGCGGAGAGATACATTTTTGCGGCGGCATGATCACTGGTGAGCGGCATTTGCAGGTAGGCCCTTCCGGCAAAAACCACGAGGCCGATGCGGTCGTTACCCATTTTATCAATCAGCTTGCCAAGCAGCTGCCGGGCCCTGTCGAGCCGCGATGGTTTAATATCCTGCGCCAGCATGCTCTTGCTCACATCCAGGGCGATCATTACATCAATGCCGTTCCGGCTCACTTTTTCCACGCCGGCTCTTGAACGCGGGTTTGCCAATGCCAGGATTGCCAGCGTCACCGCCAGCAGCAGCAAACCAGTTTTGATGGCAAAGCGGCGGGGATCATAATTTTTGATGAGATCTTTTACCAGAGCGGGATCGCCGATACGGGCCGCCGTCTTTTTTTTCCAGTTCAGCACATAGAAATACAGGGCGGCCACCAGGGGAAGCAGGGCCAGGCCATATAAGTATTCGGGATGCTGAAAGCGGATCATATCAGGATACGCAAATTAAACTTTTGGGACTAAGCCGAATTGTTAAAATACATTGGGGTAAATAATATTAACCCAGCCGGGATAAGTTCATTTTCAAATTACCCGGTTTTCAAAATTATTTCTTCCCCTGAAAAAAGCCCAGTTGCTTCAATATCCCTTTTGTAACATTCATTCTTACCGTACCAATATCCGTTTTTTCATCGGGGCCCTTTACATAGGTTACAAAGAAATATACATGGCGGTTCTCCTCTATCCAGCCAACCACCCAACCCTGGGCCCTACCTTTTTCATCATAATTCCAGCCGGTTTTATAGCTGAACTTATAGGCCGTATTCGCTTCCTGCACCATCACATCCCTCACCATCTGCTGCACACTTTTACGGAAAGGCAGCAGATCGAAATAAAGCCGCTTCACCAATCCCAGCTGTTCATCCGGAGATATTTTCAATGTATTGTTAAGCCAGAATGAATCGACCGGACCGCTGATCTGCTTATTTCCATAACCCAGACTGTCGATCCAGCGCTGCATGGTATCCCGGCCGATGCGGCGGGCCACTTCCTGGTAGTAGGGCACGCAGCTCACCTTAAATGCCTCCTGCATATTCATGTCCTTGTTCCAGGCTTCCACAGGGCGTTTCACCCCATCCCATTTAATTACCATGGTGTCGTTGGTGATACGCCCGGTTTGCAAACCGATCAGGGAATTGACGATCTTAAACGTAGAGGCCGGCGAAAACCGCTGGGTATCCAGCTGCATATTATACACCGTTATCTGCCCGCTGGCATTATCCAGCATCGTAAAGCAGCCATCCACCTTATTTTCATCAAAATACTTTTTTAAGCTATTGTCTGTTTTGGCTTTGTTGACGGTGCACGACAGCAACAGGGCCGCAGTCATTGTAAACAAAAAGAAAATCCTCGTAAGCTTGATCAGTAACATAGTTATTATCAGTTGAACGGTTATTTATTATTCAGGTGCTGAGCCGTGGCTTCAAGGGCTTCGTAAAATTTAGTCCCGAATTTTCGTATGAGCGCTTCTTTCAGAAAAACATATACCGGCACCTTCAGCTTTTTACCCAGGCTGCAGGCGGCTTTGCAATGATCGGTACGGGGTTCGTAATTCACATATTCGGTTTCGGTATGCTTGCTTTTTTTGGTGATGATGGGGAAGAGATGACAGCTCACCGGTTTTTTCCATTTCACTTTTCCATCCAGGTAGGCCTGCTCGATACCGCATTTAACAATCCCGGCCGCATCTTTGATCCCGTATACGCATACCTTGCTGTTGATGGTGGGGGTTACCCAGCCAAATTCCCTGTCGTACACATAACGGCCCTGTTTTTCCAGCTCCCGTACACTCTCGGCATCCAGGTAGGGCAGCACTTTATCGTACACTTCGTTCAGCTTATCCAGCTCTTTCGAATCCAGGGGGGCACCGGCATCTCCGTCCACACAGCAGGCGCCTTTGCAGCGGGTGAGGTCGCACACAAACTGCTCCTTCACCACTTCATCACTGATGAGTTTATTATCAATAGCAATCATGGGCGCAAAGGTAAGGATTCGCTGCGGCCCTGCTTACAGAATGTTTACGCCTGCAAACCCGGGGCGCAGGCTGGTTTAACAAAGTTCTAACAGCCGGTTTTATGAACTGCCGGCAGCAGTTTCATCCCAACAACAAACCAACCCTTATGCGCAACAGCCGGCAACTCACTCTCCAGCACAGCGTTCGCTATTTTTTCGCGGCCCTGTTTTGGATACCCGTTACATTCTTCAGCCTCCTGCTGGTAAAAAACACCCTCCCTTATTTTTCTTTCAGCAGCCATTTCAGCTTTATTGAAGAGCGGGCCATTCTCTTTCTGCAACCCGTTTACCGCTGGAGTTTTTACCTCCACATTTTTGCGGGCATGTTCTGCATAACCGCAGCCCTCACGCAGTTCTCTTCCTATTTACTGAAAAAAAGAAAAGCCATTCATGTATGGATGGGTAAGATCTATGTATTGGTGGTATTGTTGCTGGGCGCCCCCACCGGCCTGTATATGAGCTTTTTTGCCAAAGGCAGTTTCTGGGAACGGATCTTATTTATGTTCATGGCCGTTTACTGGTTTTACAGCACTGCCAAAGGATTGCAAACCATCCGGCAGAAAAATGTGCTGGCCCATAAAAACTGGATGATCCGCAGTTACAGCATGGCCATGACAGCCGTAACCTTCCGGGTGTACCATATCTTTTTTTATTATTTCGGGGTGGATCATTTGCATAACTACGAGATTTCACTCTGGATCAGCGTCCTGGGTAATATGCTGGTAGCCGAATACCTGATCTTCCGGAAGAGCCGGCATTACCTCAAAACCTTCGCCTTCTAAACAAAGAAACGGCTTCCGTTTCGCATCATCCCATACACTAAAACCAACAAATATGAAAGCAATTATTTATGCAGGCGCCATTCTCTTCGGAGCCGCCTCCGTTTATGGCATTACCGATTATTTTGCAGCCAGCCGTAAGGGGCAGCTCGAGCATCTTTACAAGGATGAGCCGGCCCCTTCGGTTGCAACGGAAGTAAAGAAAACCGCCAGCCCGGTTACCATTACGGAACAAAGCAAAACCGGTAATAAAATCCCGGTTACAGTAAAGCCGGCAGCCAAAAAAACAAAGGTGGAAAAGCGGGATATCAACCTGGATGAGTTTTCGAGGGCCCGTATTCCCGAGCCGGAACTGATCCTGGAAACAAAAATGGAAGAACCCGTAAAACCCGCTGAGATCAAGGTAAGCGCCGGTGCAGCGGCCACCGCCCCTGCGGAAGCCACAGCGGAAGCCAAACAAACAACGCTGCCAAAGATCAGCAGTAAAATGTTTTCGCGGGCACCCTTGCGCAACGAAACAGGTAAACAAAAAAAGGATTGATTATTTGGCGGCAGCCGTATTTGTCCAGCGGAAGCTGTTTATCAGATGATCAATATCTGCCTGCAGAAAATCCAGAACGGGACGAAGGGAATCGGCATTGGGTGTTACATCAAAATAAAGGGCGCCCCTGAAAAAATTACGGGTGGTATCCGTGAGAAAGAACTGTCGGGCCGTTGCCGCATTACCCCCCACCCGGAAGTAAACGCCCGTAACCCCGTTGGCGGTATGCATCAGACTGTCTTTAATGGAAGTGGCCACAGTTTCATTTTTACTGGTAAGCTTAAAAGCATCGTTCACCAGTTTATCAAAAACGTTCAGTCCCATTGAATCTTTATAAGTGCCATTGGCCTGCTTGACTTTATAGGGTGCATAGCCGCCAATGATTTTATAACTCAGGAAGATGCGGCTGCCGAACTGCGGAAAATCAATATTGATCCAGTAAGGGTTCTCCGGACTGGCGTCAAAAAAAGTGCTGTCTTTGATCACCCGGGCATAGGCCGGGTATTCGAAGCTGTAGGGATAACCGGGCTGCTCAAATTTTACATAGCTCCGTTCGGGAAAATCGATCCTGAAATAGCCCCGCCGCCGGGAAGTATAATTGGAATTACAGGAGAAAAGGGTAAACAGTTCTGTCAGTGCCAGCACTGTAACCACCAGCCATAAACTTCTTTTTTTCATCAGCTGCATGTAAAAATGATAGTACCGTTCTTTTTACGGTAAGAAGCACGAAGATACGCAGGCGGAGGGGGACATCAAAAGTAAAAAAAAAAGTCTGGCAGCATCAGGTACCCGCTGTTCTGATCGTCACTTTAATTTTATCAATCCGGTTCTTATTGATCTCGAGGGGAATCAGTGTAAAGTCGCCCTGCACTACTTCCTCATTTACCTGCGGAAATTCCCCGGCAATCTCCAGCACCAGTCCGGCCATGGAATCACTGTCGCCCCTGACGCTGTCGAAGGTGTCGGCCGGCAGGCCCATGGCCTTGCAGGCATCGTTGATCATTGTTTTGCCTTCGAAGATATAGTTATGATCATCCAGTTTTTTATTGCTGCTTTCTTCATCATCAAACTCATCCTTGATCTCGCCGATGATCTCTTCCATCACATCTTCGAGGGTAACGATACCGGAAGTGCCCCCGAATTCATCCACCACCACGGCAAAGTGCATGCGCCGGTTGCGGAATTCCTGCAGCAGGTCTTCAATCAGTTTTTGTTCGTGTACAAAATAGGGCTGGCGCATCAGGGTGTGCCAGTTGAAGTTAGCGGGTTCGTGGAGGTGGGGAAGTACATCCTTGGTGTGCAGTACCCCCACGATTTCATCAAGGCTGCTGCGGTATACCGGCAGGCGGGAGTAATGCAGTTCTTCGATCTTGCGTACGGTATCACCAAAGCTCGAGTTGAATTCGATCCCGCTTACATCAAGGCGGGTGCGCATGATCTGTTTTACCGTGGTATCCCCGAATTTGCGGATGCCTTTGAGGATCTGCTTTTCTTCTGTAGTGGCTTCGTGTTCGGGAAGAAGGTCGATCGCATAGTCCAGGTTACTGCTGTCCATCGAAGCGGCATCGGCCGCAGTAAAGCGTTTTTCGATCCTGTCGCTGAGCTTCACCATGCGTTTGCTGAAGCGGTAGAAAATACTGTTGAATATCTCCACCACCAGGGAAGCCGTGGCCGCAAACCATATTTTATGATGGGTGGCCCATACCTTGGGCAGCACTTCTCCAAAGAGCAGGAGGAAGAAGGTTACAATAACCACTTTGATAAAGAATACCAGCCAGAAGTTAAAATGCAGGCTGCCAATCCAGTCATCGATCAGGATATTGGAGATGAGGATGATGCCGATATTGACAAAACTGTTGGTGATCAGCATGGCCGCCAGCAGGGTTTTGGGCTGTTCAAGCAGGGTTACGATGCGGCGGTAAGCAGGCTGCTGCTTTGTTTTGAGTACATTGATATCTTTCAGCGTAAGGGAGAAAAAAGCCACTTCCGAACCGGCCAGTAAAAAAGAGATACTGAAAAGAAGTACCACCAGAAAAATCAGTACGATGGTTGCCGCAGGGGCTATGGCTAAAAATGTGAAAGAGAATATTTTCAGGTCAGTGACCGAATGATAGTCCAAAACAATCAGTTTTCGTAAATAATAAAGCCCATTCCGGGCCCGGCTGTTTTAAAATGGTAATTGCTCGTTCCCTTCTTCTGCGGGGGGTATTTCGGTATTGCCCATTCCCTCTATTCCTTCTGTACCGGCACCTGCCGCCTCCCCCCTTTTATCCAGCATGATCAGGTTATCGCCCACAATTTCGGTGGCAAATTTCTTATTTCCTTCCTTATCTTCCCAACTTCTTGTTTTGAGGCGACCCTCAATGTATACAAGGCTCCCTTTGTGCAGGTATTTCTGGGCCAGCTCGGCCAGTCCCCGCCACAATACCACGGTATGCCATTCGGTTTGAGAAATCAGTTTGCCGCTGCGGTCTTTATATGTTTCGGTGGTGGCCAGTGAAAATTTGGCCACGGCAATATTCCCTTCCAGGAACTGCATATCCGGATCCTTGCCCAGGTTACCGATCAGCATTACCCTGTTAACACCACGCATAAAATTGAATTTTAGTATCTGCCTGCCCGCGGGGGCTATTGAAACAAATTTAAAGATACTATTTTATCTTTCAAATCCCGGGCGGCTATTTTTCGGGTTCAGCCAGCCGGCCAGGAGCCAGGGAAAGGGCAGCCGGGCCAGTTGTTTTGCCGTAACGGCCTCATAACCCGGCAGGTGGGGCGGTTCCATTGCCTGTAAATGAATGATTTGGCCCTCAATCAGCTGGTGCGAAAGCTGTTGCCGGAGTACGGGAGAAAAATTCAGCACCGCTGCATGTACCTGCCCCAGCTGTTTGCGGAGCCAGGCCTTTTTCTGCAAGCGGGTTACAGCCAGGGGCTCTGACGACTCGTATAGTACAAATTCATAAAGATTCTCCCAGATATCCCCGGCGCTCCTTTTCCGCACGTATACTTTACCGTTATATTCCACCTGCAGGTAGTAGAACCATCGGCGGCGGAGGGTGATTTTTTTCTCCTTTACCGGCAGCAAGGCAATGGTACCGGCTGCAAAGGCCCGGCAGCGGCGGCGCAGGGGACATTCCGGGCAACGGGGTGCCTGCGGCTTGCAGATAGTGGCGCCAAAGTCCATCAGGGCCTGGTTATAAAGGCCGGGCATTTTTTTATCCAGTAACAGGCCGGCAAGTGCGGTAAAGGATTTTTTCCCGGCTGTACTGTCGGCAGGGGTATCATCCCCAAAATAACGGGCCAGTACCCTGAATACGTTTCCATCCACCACAGCATGCGGCAACTGAAAGGCAAAAGAAGCGATGGCAGCGGCCGTATAAGGCCCCACGCCTTTGAGTGCCAGTATCTCTTCATAAACCGCCGGAAAACGCCCCCCGTATTTTTCAGTGATGAGCCGGGCGGTGGCAATCAGGTTTTTGCAGCGGGAATAATAACCCAGGCCTTCCCATAATTTGAAAACAGCTGTTTCGGGCGCAGCGGCCAATTGCTGAATCGTTGGAAATTTTTTGATAAAGCGTTCATAATATGCCCGGCCCTGCTCCACCCGGGTTTGCTGAAGTATAATTTCGCTCAGCCAGATTTTATATGGATCCTTCTCTCCTTTCCAGGGCATCTGCCGGTTGTTGGACACGCGATTCCATTCCATCAGCCGGCTTGTAAAATATTTCTGTTGGGCATTCATCAGGTAGAAGAAGATTTATATACGATTTTTCAGCTGATAACGTTTTGAGTATATATTATTAAAAATCAATTAATTGCGAAGAATTCCGGGCCGGCGAAACCGGCAATCTAGTACAAACCTGTTGATAATCATCACTTTAATTTGAAAATTTAAATTTTTTGTCGTAATTTTCTTTTGCCAATTACTTAAAAATCAATCACAATGAGAAAAGCCGACCTGATTAATCAAATCTCCGAGAAAACTGGTATTCCCAAAGTTGACGTACTGGTAACCCTGGAAACCATGTTTAAAGCCGTTAAGCATTCACTTGCAAACGGTGAAAACATTTATATCCGCGGGTTTGGCAGCTTTATCACCAAAAAAAGAGCCGCCAAAGTGGGGCGCAATATAAAGAAGAATGTTGCGGTAGAAATACCCGAACATTTTATCCCGGCCTTTAAACCCGCCAAAGAGTTCATGCAGGAAATAAAATCTTCGAAAAACATCAAAGAGACTACGGATTTCATTGATGAGAACGAAGACTGATGTAACTTTGGCACCCTTCCGCTTAAACCGGAAGCCATTTCCAGGTGAATAAACAACTCATACTCAGTATTGTTGGTATTGCATTGGTGCTGGGATTATTTTTTTTCGGAAAAACAGTATCCAGCAAAAGCAAGTTGGCGCCCATGCCTCAGCCAAAGGCTAATGCCTTCAATATCAACGAGTTCATCCAGGCATCAAAAAAACAACTTACTCCCTCACAGGCCATTGCCCTCAGTAAACTGGAAAACAGTATCAGCCGGGGTGATGTGATTTCCCAGCAGATCACTGCGAATATGCAGGTTGCCAATTTCTGGAAAGACAGCGCCCGGGCCTTCGAGCCTTATGCATTTTATGTGGCTGAAGCCGCTAAATTGGATAAGTCAGAAAAAAACCTCACCTTTGCAGCCCAATTATTTTTAGACAACCTGCGGTCGGAGAACGACGAGGCTAAAATGAACTGGGAGGCCGGAGAGGCCGTTTCGTTATTTGAAAAGGCATTGGAGCTGAATCCCGAAAGTGACGACCTGAAGATCGGACTGGCCAGCAGCTATATTTTCGGCAGGGGCCGGACTGGTACAGCAGAAGAAACGATGAAGGGCATTCAGTTACTCCTGGGCGTGGTGCGGAAGGATTCCACCAATATGAAGGCGCAGCTGGTTTTGGGTATCGGCGGATTTGTATCCGGGCAATACGATAAGGCCGTTGACCGTTTAACAAAAGTGGTGAACGCCCAGCCGGATAATTTTGAGGCCGTGGCCATGCTGGCCGATACCTATGCCGCTAAAGGCGACAAAGCAAATGCCCTCAAATGGTACGGCGTTGTAAAACGCATGACGAATGATCCCGGTTATCTCCGCGAAGTGGATGAAAGGATCAAACAACTCAGGTAATATTCCGGACACATCCGGTATAAATACATTTAAAAATATTGTTTCACAAAAAAAGACTTGGATATGCCTTGTGGTAAAAAAAGAAAACGTCATAAAATAGCCACTCACAAGCGTAAAAAACGTTTGAGAAAGAACCGTCATAAGAAGAAATAATTTCTTCTTAACGTGACCGGGAATCTTCATCCCGGCCTGCATATCCGTATACATAACTGGTACAGACCGGTTGTGTATACGTTGTATGTTCTTCTTCCCCCGACGCAATGGTCTGTTAAAAAAGCGAAGCTTTGACCAAGGAACTGATTATAAATGCTGCACCGCAGGGTGTTGAAATTGCCCTGCTGGAAGATAAAAAACTCGTAGAGTTACATACCGAAAAAGCGGATGCAAGTTTCGGGGTAGGCGATCTTTACCTCGGAAAAGTGAAAAAACTGATCCCCGGGCTCAATGCGGCATTTATTGATGTGGGGTTTGAAAAAGATGCTTTTTTGCATTACACCGACCTCAGTCCCTATGTACGTTCTATCCTCAAATTCACCAACGAGGCCATCCACGATAAATCAGAACAGGGCGCCGATTTTTCCAGGTTTAAAGTAGAACCGGAGATTGTAAAAACCGGTAAAATTGCCGAAGTGCTCAGCGGCCGCCCTAATGTGCTGGTACAGATCCTGAAAGAGCCTATCGCCGCCAAAGGCCCGCGCCTGAGCTGCGAACTCTCCTTACCCGGCCGCTTTGTAGTGGTAACCCCCTTTAATGATATCATTGCCATCTCCCGTAAGATCCATTCTTCGGATGAGCGCAAGCGCCTGCACAAAATCATTGAAGCCATCAAGCCCAAAAACCTGGGCGTGATTGTGCGTACGGCTGCCGAAGGCAAGAATACCGCCGAGCTGCACGAAGACCTGCTGAGCCTGATTGATACCTGGAAAAGTATCCAGCGCAACCTGAAAGGCGCCGTGCCCCCCGCCCGTATCCTGAGCGAACAGGGTAAAACCACCAGCATCCTCCGTGACCTGCTCAACGAAGATTTTAACCGCATCGTGGTGAACGATAAAAACATTTTTTCGGATACCCGTAACTATATACAACGGATTGCACCGGAGAAAACAGAAATCGTTTCTTACTACCATAACGGCTCCCCGATATTCGACAGCTTTGGTATCACCAAGCAGGTGAAAGCGGCTTTTGGAAAAACCGTTAACCTGCCCAGCGGTGCTTATCTCATTATTGAGCATACCGAAGCGCTGCATGTTATTGATGTAAACAGCGGCTATAAAAGCGTGAGCAATAACCAGGAGCAAAATGCCCTGGAAACCAACCTGGAGGCGGCGGAAGAAATTTCCCGGCAGCTGCGCCTGCGTGATTTGGGTGGTATTATTGTGGTTGACTTCATTGATATGAAGCTGGCCGAGAACAAGAAAAAACTGGCCGATGCCATGGATCAGTTCATGCGCACTGACCGGGCCAAGCATGCCGTGCTGCCCATCAGTAAATTCGGACTGATGCAGATCACCCGCCAGCGCATGAAGCCCGAGATGACCATCAACACCAGCGAAGTATGCCCCAGCTGTAACGGTACCGGAAAAATCTCCTCCACCCTGATCCTGGAAGATGAAATCGAAAAGAACCTCAGCTACCTCATCATGCAAAAGCATAAAGGGCTCACGGTGGAACTGCACCCCATCCTTTACGCGTATTTAACCAAGGGCTGGATGTTCTCCAAACTTTCTAAATGGCGCCGTAAGTACAAGCAGAAGATCAAACTGAAAGCCAACAATAACTACCACCTCACCGAGTTCCATTTCTTCGATGACAGCGATGAGGAGATCAAGCTGTAAGCTTCAGATCACTGCATTCTTCCCGAACATCTTCGTTATTTCCTCCGCTGATATTTCCTTAAAATCTGCTTCCACAGGTTTGTTTTTTTCCGTCGTGAAATCCTTCCGGAACTGGTAAATAATATCCCCTTTTCTAACAAAACCCACAAGTGTTACCGGTTCACCGGCGGGCATATTCTTTAATACAGTTTGCGAAGCATCCAGCGTGCCGCTGATTAAACCGTTAAAGGCCCGGTAAATGATGAAGTATTGAATACCCAGCCCCCTGAAATCATTGCTCATGGAAATGGGGATATCGGCATCACAGGGCCGGTCGTAGAAATGATCGCAATTGATCCAGCCCAGTTCGGTTACACCGGCAGGGGCATAGTAGAGTGCCAGTTGCCGGCTGAGGCTGGGTCTTTCAATTTTGAGTTCGGCCAGCAATTTCTCATAGCGGGCCCTTGCTTCCAGCTGTTTTTGCTGGTACTCACCGAAAACCTGGCGCACAGAATCCTTCTCTGTTTTGGCAAGCTGCGAAGGGATAATCCGGAAAAACAAACTGGTGTCTTTCCAGTATTTGTCGGAGTCGTAATCTGTTTTGTCTTCATCCAGGAAGAGCTTGTAAAAAGTTTTGCGTGTTTTACGATTGGTGATGCCATACACTGTATCCAGGATTTTATCCACCCCTTTCTGCTGCAAAATATTCACCATTTCGCGGATTGACATGCTGCGGTCCTGGAAGAAAACCTTTGTGCCCACAGAAGAAAATAAATGAGTGTGGGGTATAAAAATATGAACAGGCCGCTTCGGAAAGCCGGCCCGGGCGTATGCCAGTCCGTAATTTTCCTGGTTGCTGTTTTCCCAGTCGCTATTGGCGGTATTGATGATTGTATACTGTGTTTGCAGGTTGTTTACCGGCTGCCCCCAGTTCATATTCCCCTGCTCATCCCGGTTACCATAAAACAACTGCATGCCGTCATTCTTTAGCCGGGGGAATTCCATTTCCAACTGGTCCCCCTTTCGTATCCTGAGCTTTTTTCCCTCACTCTCCATCCCCACATAATAACTTCCTCCTGATACCAGCAGGCGCCCGTTGCTGATGGTGGCCGCATTGGCTTTGAACAGATCCTGGCTGCTGGTAAGCTCCAGCACACTTACCCTTACCGTGCCCTTAACAGGCTGCCCGTCTTCGCTTTCAAGAACGGCCGGATTAACCTTTACCCGCAAGCCGCCTTTGGCCGTTATTATTGTTTGTGTTCCGGCGGCGGCCTCAAAATGCTGCATGGCCGCTTCTGCAAAAGCCGCGAGAGGAATTGGTACCGTTAGCAGGTCTGTGGGTGAAGACTGATTAGCGAGCGGATCAGGAAGTGGGGAAAGGCTGCTGTCTTTTACTCCGGAGCCCTGGTTATTACAGGCCCCAACAAGCAATAGCATAGCGGATGCGCATACGCATGCGATTAGTTTTGTTTGCATAGCTGGTAGTTTAGTTGGGTAGAGTTGGGGCAAAATAGCAAACGCCACAACCTTCACCTGCTTTATGCAGCGGACTGTAAAAAAATGTTAAACGAAAAACAGTGTAAATAAAAAGGGCCGGCAAAGTGCCCGGCCTCAGCTTTCAAATCTACATAAACCACAAGAGCCTTCTAATATTTTGCGCCCTTAGCAGGTAAACCTACTAATGGAATTAGCATTTGCTGATTGATTTTGATAAAAACAATTAGTGCTGCAGTTTCCATATTTGCTCATAATCCTTAATTACACCTTCTTTTACCTTCAATTCAGTAAGTGCATTCCTGAATGCTTCAGTAAACTGATCTACCTGGAAAATCTTATCAAAATCAACAGGTTCCTTTTTCTTTAATGTATAAGACTCTCCCTTTATGTTCATTGTAAAATATTTTGTGTTGCCAGAATAGGAGCGGAAATCACCATTACTGACACCTACTAGTTCAATAGTGAGGTACGGTGTCATCTGCGGTTTGCTATCCCAGCTGAGCTGGCAAATCAGTGAAACTTTCAGTAAGGCATCGGTATTCGACTGGTGCAGCAAAGCATTTTCACCATAATAACGGCTGCTTATGGAGGTTAACGACTGTGTAGGGTCAAGATGCTTATATACTTTCAGAAATTTACTATCATCATTTACTTCCCCCGGGAAAAATTTCTTTGTATTCTCATAGGCCGGCACACCTGGTATTGTTTCTGCAGGCATCACATTGCTGCCTGTGATGCTGCTGAAGGTGGTGGTGAGTTTTTTATACAGGTCGTCCAGCATCTTATCAAGATAGCTATCCGGAATTTCAGGAAAATCGAGCGTTTTGGTGGTTTGCATCTGATTCCAGTGATTGGTGCTCACATCATAGAGATAAGTGGTTCCGTAGGTAAAGAAACTGCTAACGGCCACATTTTTTGCAAAAGAGAGAGGCGGCGCATAAGCGGCATTTTTCTTTTCGGTTACACTGTTGCCGGACATAATTTTAAACCCCTCTGAATTGGGCTCGCTGCCGGATACATCTATCCATATTCCGTCATTACTCCCGGTAACAGCCATTTGATCGGCGGGAATATTTCCTTTACGGTTCATCACTTTTACCAGTTGCTGATCACTTACCGCCATGTAACAATCCTTAAACTTCACCCCTTTGTTGGTTGTTTCAATATTCCGGAAAGCCGCGGCCGGAATTATCACTTTATCTGCCGGTTTTATATAACATACCATATACAGTGAGCGGATACCCATGATAGTTCCCACAACATCTACCCGTACCAGCGCATCAGGGCCGGTGGAGTAATTCTCCAATTCCAATACCACCTCCTTGCTAAAATCAATTTTTGCATTTTTTGACTGACCATTCACTGCAACCAGCTTTATATTTTTCGCCGGAACGGGCACCTCAAAACTGCCTTCCTCGACTCCGTTCTTTTCAAATGAAATACGCTTAGGCCCCGTACCCGGATTTTCTGTAGCGGTATGTACTCCCATGCTTACATGCTTTAGCTCCTTTCCGTTCACTTTCACTAAACCGCTGTATTTGCAGGTTTGATAAGCTCTTTTTGAAGCCAGCTGCAGCATGGTAAAATCTCCATTATTGATCCAGTCTTTACCCAGAAAATCCGTAACAATCAATCCCAGGTCTTTAGAATAAATATTGGTACCCACTGAAACAATGATATCGGCATCATTAAGATTATCAACCGATGTTACCATCCCACTCATACTGCCCACCGAATTACCAGCTACTTTGGCTACTGAGCCCACCATTTTCTGAAAGAAGCCTCTGTTTTTTTTCTTTTCGGGTTCCTCCGATTTTGCAACTGGTTTTGTGCTGTCGGCTGCTGCCGGATCTTTATCCTTTTTCTTTTTTAAAAACCCAAGCTGGGCATGCGCTGTATTCAGCAGAAAAAATGACAGGGCAAAAATGAATACAAGTTTTTTCATCCTTTTGTTTGTTTTTAGTGTGATAAGAATTGTGCAGAAGTTTATTCTGTTTTAATAATTCTTTGCCTGATCAGCTGCCCATCCTTTTTTTGTAAGAGAAGTACATAAACTCCCGCTGGAACAGTTTTGATATCAATGCCGTCAGAAAAAGCAACCCATGTGCTCAACAGTGCGCCCTTCATATCATACAAATACACTGCCTGCAATGCGGCAGGTTCAGAAATAAACAAGCGGGCCGTAACTGGGTTGGGCCAAGTAAACAAATTATCTTTCCCATGTTGCAGTATTTTTTCAACCGGACTATAATCTACATCCCCGTTTTGTTGATTGACCCTAAGCCGGTAATACAATACAGGGAATGCCTCTACTGTTTTTACATCATCAGTTACCGTATATAGATGATTGCTCCCGTTAAGCGCTGGTCTTACAGCGACTGTTGAAAAATGAATACCATCGATACTGCGTTCTGCGGTGTAGGAGGAAACCCCTGTTTCGGCTGTGGCACTCCATAAAAGGCAAACCTGTTGCCGGTCGCAGAAAAAAGCGGTAAATGATAGCTGGCTAATGGGAAGTACAAAGTTGTTGGTTTGAACGATAAACCCACTGAAGCCGTTTACATTAAAGCTCACTTCCCAACGATTCATGGAACTGTTCCAAACAATATCGCTATCAGCCGGATTGATTATCTGCCCTGGCTGGTTATAGGACCCGGGCAAGCCGGTACCGTTAGTACTAGTGCCGGGATATTTACCAATTTTAAGATTGGCTTTGCCAAAAAAATCACCCGGCCCGGAAGGCAAATCCAGATAACTGCCTGGATCTGCATTGAAATCATCAAAATCCTGCTGTGTGAAGTACAACGTAATCCTCCCTGTGGAAGCCGCAGCATTACTTGCAGGAGTAATTTCAAAATGACGTGCCACAAAAGGTTTTCCGGCATAGCTGGGTACAGAAGGCTCTATCCATATTTTGGCACTCGTAAGACCGCTCAGCGCAACGGGTTGAACTGTTGCTATCAGCTTACAGTTGTCCGAATAAAAAGACAACGGGGATGTGCCGCTGATATTTTGTGACTGGCTGCTACTTGCATCAGCCAGTGTAGTAGCGGCAGGCTTAAAAAGTACTATCTTATTCTCGGCAGATTTTGCCACTATATAATAATGATAAACGGGGTTATTGGTAACCTGACCAGGAAAAGTACCGTTAGCAACTGTACCTAAAACACTGTTACATGGAGTGATATAACCGGTAAGGCCAGTAAAACCATCTCCAATGATAGTAGCACCGGCATTAACAACGGGTCCATTATCCCAGTAAATTGTATGGGCAGCATAATAATCGGCATTCCCAACGTAATAGGATCCATTCCCAACCCGATCGCCGGGTTGTGTGCCTATCAGGGAGTTGGTGCTATTGATAACACCCGTAATGCCGATACTGCCATTTATCCAGGTGTATGCACCAGCATCTGGAATGGTTCCATTATCCCAAAGTGAACTGGGACTAATGGCGTTTCCATTAAATAGAGTAGTTATATTTTCTTCGCCCAGCTGGTCATTTGCAGAACTACCTACCAGCGAATTGCCAGCAGATATGGTGCCGGTAGTACCCGTTGAGCCATTAACCCAGGTTATGGCACCGGCATTTGCTATACTGCCGTTATCCCAGTTTATTGCGTTTATAATAAAATTACCATTTGTAAGAGGATATATTCTTCCAACCTTGTCGTTGGCCGTTGTGCCTACCAGTGAGTTAGCTACTGAAATGGTACCGGTTATCCCCGCAGTACCATTTGCCCATGTTACGGCACCGGCATCTGTTACGCTGCCATTATCCCAATAATAACTTCCTACTACATAATTGCCGTTGGTAAGTGCAACCGTATTAACAACGTTGTTTCCAGGGTTAGCGGAGCCTACCATGTCATTTGCAGTGCTGCCTATCAACGAATTGGCACTACTAACCGTTGCCGTAGTAGTTGCCGTGCCCGTACACCAGGTAACAGCGCCAGCATTAACTATACTGCCATCATCCCACCAGGGACTTACCACTACATAATTTCCGTTAGTTAAGGGTACCACAGTGCCGCCATTTCCGCCGCCCCCTAACCAGTCACTGGAAGTACTTCCAGTCAATGAATTTGAAACGTTTACCAGATCCGAGGTAACTGTTGTACCGTTACACCAGGTAACAGCTCCTTTACCAGCACCGGCCGGCCAGTTAATACTGCTAACCACATAATTACCATTTGATAGCGGAAACACCCCTCCATTGCCAACAACATCATTTGGCTGCGAGCCTGTTAAAGAATTACTATTATTTACGATACCGGTTGTTCCTGTAGCCCCATTGCCCCAGGTAACCGCTCCAAAATATATGTAGGAAGGTGGATAAGGCTTCCAGTAGGGGCTATTAACAACATAGTTGCCATTACTCAGCGCTTTCACTGTATTGCTGCCTATCTGGTCATTTATGGTACCGCCGATGAGCGAATTAGCGCTGTTGATTACCCCGGTAAGCGGAGCATTGCCGCTTCCCCAGGTAACAGCACCAACATCTGTAATGGAACCATCATCCCAATAGGGGCTTGAGATCACATAGTTTCCGTTTGTAAGTATGGTGATAGAATAATAGTAACCAACGAGATCATTTGTTTTTGTTCCAACGAGCGAGTTGGCACTGCTGATGGTTCCTGTAATACCAGAATTACCATTGATCCAGGTTACCGCGCCGGCATCGGTAGCTGAACCATTATCCCAATAAGTACTAATTGCCACGCAATTTCCATTAGGCAGAGGGAGGGTGTACTGACCTATTTTATCTCCGCTCGTTGTTCCTACCAGGGAGTTGGAGGCATTTACTATACCTGTAAGACCGGTTGCACCATTACACCAGGTAATAGCGCCGGCATCGGAAAAAGAGGCATTGTCCCAGGAATAAGACAAAACAACATAATTTCCGTTAGGTAAGGCAATCGCACTATTGCCAACCCTGTCTTCAGAGCTTGACCCGCACAAGGAATTGGCCGTGCTTACAATGCCGTTGATTCCGGTTGTTCCGTTACACCAGGTTGCTGCACCTGCGTTCGTACTAATCCCCGTACCATCCCATTCAGGACTTAATACAACATAGTTTCCGTTGTTGAGGGCTACAATACCGAAAATGCCCACTCTGTCGTAGGCCTTAGCTCCTTTTAAGGTACTGATAAGCATATGGGTGACGCCATTATATAAATACACAGCCCCAATCTCTTGCAACCCGGCTTCTGTATAGTAAGGATCCCTAACCACAAAATTTCCATTGGTCAACACGGTTACATAGCCAAACTGCCTGCTGCCGGGCGGGCCGTTGATTATGGTTGTTTGAGAAAATCCAGCATACCCTTGCAGGAGAAGTACGAAAAGAAACAGAAGCGGAAAGTGACAGCGCCTTTTTGTTCTCATGGGTTTACTTTTGTTGCCGGCTTGATTGTATCCATTTAAGAAGAGTGTCAAATTGCTGGTTTTGAATTCGCTCCGGTTGCTAATTCTTACTGTAAAAGAATACCTCGATTGTAAGCGAACTGGAAGATGCGTATTTTGTAAGGCTGATGGTAACCTCTTTCATCAGCCCGTTTTCCTCAAATGCAATATCACAGTGTTGCAGGCCATCAGACTTTTTTAATTCTCCGCTTTTACCCAGGCAGTTCTTCACCGCATCAACTGTTTCGGTATACTTCTTTTCAGCGGTGACGCTATTCTCAATGTCGAGGTCGAGGCGGCAACTGTAAATTGTTTTAATGCCCTTGTCATTACTCATTGCCGATTCTTCAAATATCTTTATGCTTTCAAATCCCATCTTTGGCAAGTGCGTTTCGTAAGTATAGGCCCCCTCGCTGTCTTCATCTTCTTTCTTATTGAGGCGCACGTCTTTAAATCCATTGCCGCTTTCCCTGATGATCTTCTTTAAGTCTTTGCAAAAATCACCGGCAGGTACATACTTGCCGGAATACTGCAAGCAGGTGTCAGTAAATAAAGCGTAGAGGCTGATATTTCCATCCATGGCATTCGCCAGCGAAACTCCGAGGCATAATAATATGAGTAAGCGTATCGGTTTTTTCTTATAGTGTTTCATGATTAGTTATTTTACGCCTTAAAGATTACCTAAGTTCCATTCTTCTAAATACGACGAACTGCGTATTTTTATACTCTTATACTTATTAAACTTTACAAAAAATCGGTGCGAAGGGCTATTGTTTCATATGTAATCATCATATTGTGCGTTTGCAATCATGTAAAGGGGCAGCAGGTGTCTTTATTCCAGTCCATCACAAAAAAGGAAGGCTTACCCAGCAATTATGTTTTAAGTGTTAGTGAGGATGAAAATGGATTTCTTTGGTTGGGAACTGACAAAGGGCTTGCGCAATATGACGGATTTCGCTGGCAGACTTTCAATACAGACAATGGCATGCCCGGCAATTACGTACGGATGATCTTGCCGGATAACCACAGGGGTTTATGGCTGGGGTTATCGGTCAAAGGGTTATTTCATTATGATATCGTGCAAAAAAAATATACCTATATCGCCAGTGATGCAATGGACCATTTATTTGAAAGCGACAGCAGTGGTAATATTTTCTATTATACCAGGACAAATGACACATTGAGGGGCTATTCCGTAAGTCCGTTAAAGCCCGGCAGCCAGGAATGCTGTTTCACTATTTCCAATTTCAGCAGAATAAATTGTATTTATACTGATTTTATCAGCAAAGAAATCGTATTACTGACAGATAGTTTTCCGGTTTCGACCGGCTATAACATAGCGCTGCAGTCATCGAAATGGAGGGTGGTCAGGAGCAGCAAGGTACATGAGTATATAGGGCTTGTAAAAAAGGTGAGTGATCATATTTTCAAAAGCGCCACCAGCCTGTATATTGCCAAAGGGGATGATTCGCCTTATACCCGGATCCCATTATTCCAGGAACACAATAAATACAACAATACTTTGCGGGATGCCGGAGGCACATGGGCATGGAATGAAAAAAACGGGTTATTCTATATCACGGATGAAGGAAAAACCATTCACTATACCGAAGCAGAAGGGCTGCCAAATGATATGGTAACCTCGCTATGTCACCTGCGCAATGGAGGGTTGCTGATTGGTACCCTTGGGGGCGGGTTGTCATACAAGCTTACCGACGGTAATGCGGTTATCAATATTGAAGGCGGTACGGTAAAGGCTTTATCCCAAAATGGCAGTAACGTATTCGCCATTACTGAAAACAAATTGATATCCCTTGACCTTGGCAGAGCATTCAGGACCAGGTCCCTACCTGTTTCAGATAAGAATATCCAAAGCATTGATGCTTTCGGAAGCAGGCTTTTTATCTCCACGCTGAACGGCCTGTCGGCTTATAATTACAAGAAAGATAAATTATTAAAAACAGGCAGTTTTTCTTGCGGGGCAGGCTTGTGCAATGTAATTCACAGTGAAGATAAATATCTCGCCGGCACATTTGGCACTTATGTTTTTTCATTCAATGAAAACCTGGAGGGGCAGGTGAAAGACAGCGCCTCATTTTTCGTAAGCGAAAGAGTTCAGTCCACAAAAAACGGTTACGCCTGCTATAACTATGAAGACGGCATCCGTTTTATTGCCCAGGGAAGAACGCCTGTCACACTAACCCAAAAAAACGGGTTGCCTTCCAACTGCGTGTATCATATTGAGGAATACAGGGACACCACCTGGATCAGCACGAAAAGCGGCATCGCCGTTTACACTAACGGTAAAATAGTAAAAACAATTACTGCGGAACAGGGCCTCGTTGGAAACAGGTGTATTTATTCATTTCATGATACCACGGGTGCTTATTGGATCGTAACTGATAAATACCTCGCCCGCTATTTAAACGGGAAAGTGGTTACTTACTCGTCAGCATTGGTAAAAGACAATAAGAGTGACCTTATCAATACCTGTCTTTTTAACCGGCCCAGCAACACACTGGTTACGGGGGGCCTGTATGGTCTGTACCTCAACAACCTGACACATATCAAATCTAAAAAGCCTGCTCTCAGGCCTGCTCTCACTTCCATACAATATGACTCCCGTCCCGTTAGTGGCTTTTCGGGATTTGAAATACCGCTTGATTTTAATCAACTCGCCTTCACCTTCGCTCCATTTGACGTCAACCCCTTTACCGCATCGACCACCTATTACCGCCTGGAAGGTATTTCCGAAGAGTTCGGGGAACTACGGGACTCCTTAACGGTGAAATTTTATAAACTATCGAGCGGCCATTACCGCCTGGTGGCAAAAACCAAGAATGCTGATGGCTTGGAAAGTGAAGCGCTCGTTTTAGCGAGTTTCAGCGTAACGCCCCCTTTCTGGCAGCAAGGATGGTTCTATATCCTTACCAGTTTGCTGCTTGCCAGTATAATTTTTGGAATTTTTATTCTCATTCAAAAAAGAAAATTAAGACAATTGAAAAAAGATGAGCAACTGAATGCAAGACTCACTGCAGAAAGGGTACGCATAAGCAAGGATCTGCACGACAACCTTGGCACCAGCCTCGTGACCATACTGGCGCAAAGCGATAATATTGAAATGAAACTTGCTCAACAAAACAGCAGTGAGGCGCTTATCAAAACGCAACAGTTAAGTGATGAAACCCGGAATGCACTGAATATACTCCGGGAAACCATCTGGGCCGTGCAGGAAAAATCACATTCGATCAGTGATTTTGTATTAAGGCTGAGGTTTTTTTTGCAGCGCTTATACGCCCCTACGAACATTGATTGGGACATAGCAGCACCCACGCATGAAGTAATGCTCGGCCCCAACCAGACATTACAACTGTTTCGCATCCTCCAGGAAGCCAGCCAGAATATATGCAAGCATGCGAAGGCCTCTCATGTAAAATATATTTTCACTACTGATAACCAGGAAGTGAAAGCGCTAATAGCAGACAATGGTAAAGGATTTGACATTAACGAATTTTCGGATACCAATGGTTTACGAAATATGCAGCAGCGGGCCAGGGAGCTTAACGGATGCATCGAAATCAGGTCTGAAAAAGAAGCCGGAACAAGGATTGAAATCACTTTCAAAGCAGCAGATCATGCCTGATAAAATCAAGATCGCCATCGTTGATGACAATAGTGTATTGTTACATCAACTGTCTGAAAACCTCTCAGCCGCTGGGATAATTGACGTGCTGTTTACAGCCTCGAATGGAAGCGATTTGATGAGCAAACTGGTACATGCTGAAAAATTACCGGATTTAATATTAATGGATATCGAAATGCCTGTAATGAATGGCATCGAAGCAACGAAGGTGATTACCCAGGAAACCGGTATTAAAGTACTGATATTAACGGTATTTGATAATGATGACAAAATTTTTGAAGCGATCAAAGCAGGCGCATCGGGGTATTTACTGAAAGACAGTAAATCCATCAGGATCGTGAATGCGATTGAAGATGTAATGGATGGCGGCGCCCCAATGAGCCCCCATATCGCCAGTAAAACGCTGGCGCTGCTTAGGAATAACGGCCTGACAAGCGAGTCTGTCGAAAACCCTGCAGACTATAATTTATCTGAAAGAGAGTGCCAGCTACTGGAATTACTTGTTTCAGGTCTTACCTATAAACAGATTGGTGAGAAATTATTTATCAGCCATGGTACAGTCCGTAAACATATCGAGAATATCTACGGTAAACTGCGCATCCATACAAAACTGGAAGCTGTAAACAAAGCACAAAAAAACAACTGGTTTTCCTCCCGGTCTTCTTAATGATGATGGTGCATCATGCCCGCCAGTTCTTCGGGCGTTACTTCTTTCTCGGCGGGCTTCACCTGCGTTTCCATCCAGCCGAATAATTTTTCGGTGATGAGGCGGCGGTAGCTGCTGTCTACCTGCTTTTCATCCTTCATCATACGGTCTATATAACTTTCCATCCAGCTGTTGTCATCATCCAGGTTGGCCGCTCCGAAGTAACGCATCACTTCCGTTTTCATGTACTGGCGCAGTTCATCCTGGCTCACATCCAGCTGGTTATCCTTCATCAGCTTATCGCTGATCAGGGTCCATTTCAACTGGTTGCTGAAACCGGGGAACTCGGCTTCGGCCTGCTCGGCGGTTTTGGGTTTATCGCCACCATTCTGCAGCCAGCGCTTCAGGAAATCAGCCGGGAAATCCATCTTCGTTTCATCGAGCACATAGTGGTAAAGCTGATCCTGCAGCTGGTTACGGCTCTGGCTGTCCCAGTATTGCTGCATCTCCTCCCGCAGGGCCGCTTTCAGTTCATCCAGTGTTTTGATGTCTTTGGCAGGATATACTTCTTTGAAAAACTCTTCATTTAACTCCCGCTTTTCCACCAGGCCCACTTTCACAATCTCGAGCTTAAAATATTTATCTGCGGCGGCGTTTTCATCGGCTTCGAGGCCCAGGTCTTTCACAATAGCCGCTAATTTATCTCCTTCAAAAGCCTTACCAAGTTGCACCAGGATTTCTTCGGTGAGCTTCTTGCCCATCAGTTCTTTCTGCACTGCAGGTGTGAAATATTTTACCAGCACCGAGTTTTCTTTCGCGATACCGCCTTCAATAATATTACCAGTTGCATCGGCTTCGCGGAACATCAGGTTCAGCACATTCTCCTCTGAAGTGACGGCTTCGGGCTCGGTCATTTTGCCGGCCTTGATCTGCATATGCCCGATCTCCTCCTCCAGCATAGCATCGGTTACCGCCACTTTGTGCAGGGTCACCTTCGCTTTGGAAAGATCAGCCAGGGTATATTCGGGTTTCAGCCCTATTTCAAAATTGAAAACATATTCACCGGGATTTTGCACATCCAGGTTTTGCAGCTCACTGGCCAGTGGCAGCGGCTGGGCAAAGATTTCGGGCTTTTCGGTATTGAGATAGCTGTACAGTTCTTTCTCCACAGTTTTCAGCACTTCGTCGGTAAAGATCGACTGACCGTACATTTTCTTAATCATCCCGGCCGGCACCATGCCCTTGCGGAAGCCGGGGATATTCGCATTCTTGCTGTAATCTTTCAGTTTCTTGTCGAAAGAAGCATAATAATCTTCCTTACTAACGGTAACCACCAGTTTATCGTGCAGGTTACCAATGTTTTCGCGTACTACCGTTGCCATTTTTCGTTGTTTATCTGTTTGAATGATGAACAGGGGGCCCGTTGTACCGGATTCCCTGTTCAGTATTCCCTGGTGCGGATGATAGGAATCGAACCTACATGCCTTGCGGCGCCAGATCCTAAGTCTGGTGCGTCTGCCAGTTTCGCCACATCCGCGTAATGAAGGCTGCTTGCGGGCCAGGCCTCCATTAAAGGGGGGCAAAGGTACGACCTTTAAACAAGATTTAAAAACAGATTTGTTTTCCGTAAATTCGTTGATATACGATGGAGACTGCTGTAAACATACCCGCCTATAACCTCTCGGCCGAAGAAGAAAAGAAAGAGATTCTGCGCCATTACCGGGCCCTGCTGAAGGTACTGAAACCCAAGCTGAAGCCGGGCGACAAAGAGTTATTGCGCAATGCCTTTGAAATGGCCGTGGAGGCCCACAAAACCATGCGCCGCAAAAGCGGCGAGCCCTATATCCTGCACCCGCTGGCCGTGGCCCGCATCTGCGTGGAAGAGATTGGCCTGGGGGTACGCAGTTCGCTCTGCGCCCTGCTGCACGATACGGTGGAAGATACCGATATCACCCTCGAAGATATCAGGCGTGAATTTGGGAATGAGGTAGCCCGGATTGTGGACGGCTTAACCAAGATCAGCAATGTGATGGATACCAATACCTCACAGCAGGCTGAGAATTTTAAGAAGATCCTCCTCACCCTTACCGACGATCCCCGTGTGATACTCATCAAGCTGGCCGACCGGCTGCATAATATGCGCACGCTCGACAGCATGAAGCGGGAGAAGCAGCTCAAAATCTCGAGCGAAACGGTATATGTATATGCGCCGCTGGCCCACCGCATGGGGCTCTACACCATCAAAACCGAGCTGGAAGACCTTTCCATGAAATACATGGAGCCCGATACCTACCGCTACATCGCCCAAAAACTCAGCGATACCAAGCGGGAGCGCTCTAAATACATCAACGACTTCATCCGCCCGCTGAAAGAAAAGCTTGAAAAAGGGGGTTTCGATTTTGAAATATACGGCCGCCCCAAGAGCATCCACTCCATCTGGAACAAGATGAAGAAAAAGGGCGTGGCTTTTGAAGAAGTGTACGATCTCTTCGCCATCCGCATCATCGTAAACTCGCCGGTGGAGAAAGAAAAAGAAGACTGCTGGAAAGTGTACAGTTTGATTACGGATGAATACACACCATCGCCCGAACGCCTACGCGACTGGCTCAGCAACCCCAAGAGCAATGGCTACGAAGCGCTGCACACCACCGTGATGGGCCCGCAGGGTAAATGGGTGGAAGTGCAGATACGCACCAAGCGCATGAACGAGATTGCCGAGAAGGGCCTGGCGGCACACTGGAAATACAAGGAAGGCAAGGATGATGAAAGCCGCTTCGACAAATGGTTTCAGCAGATACGCGAAGCGCTCAGCAGCCAGGATGGCAACACGATAGATTTTCTGCAGGATTTTAAAACCTCTTTCCTCGCCGAAGAAATTTATGTGTACACCCCCAAGGGCGAAGTAAAGATGCTGCCCATTGGCGCCACGGCCCTCGACTTCGCTTTCAGCGTGCATACCATGGTGGGCAGCCAGTGTATCGGCGCCAAGGTAAATCACAAGCTCGTGCCGATCAGTCATAAGCTACGCAGCGGCGACCAGATTGAAATCATCACCAGCGCCAAACAAAAGCCCAATACCGAATGGCTGAATTTTGTGGTGACGAGCAAGGCCAAAACCAAGATCAAAGACACGCTCAAGGAAGAAAAAAGAAAAGTGGCCGAGGAGGGCAAATATATCCTGCAACGCAAACTGGATGGCATGGGCGCTGCCATGAGCCAGGGAAATATGGAAGAACTGGCCGTATTTTATAAACTCAATTCTTCGCTCGATCTTTTGTATGATATTGCCGTTAAGAAAATCGACCTGAAGGAACTGAAGGAATTCACTACCGCCGGCGACAAGCTGATACCGCCACGTCCCGTAAAACCGGTGCACGAGGAAAAGCCGGTGCACGAAACCTCCGACCGGCATTTTAATAAAAAAGATGCCGAGCTGGTTATCTTTGGCGAAAGCAGTGATAAGATCCAGTACACCCTGGCCAACTGCTGTAAACCCATTCCCGGTGATGATGTGTTCGGCTTTGTTACCACCGGCGAAGGCCTTAAAATACACCGTACCAACTGCCCCAATGCCGCCCGCCTCATGGCCAACTATGGCCACCGGGTGGTGAAAACCAAGTGGGCCAAAAACAAAGAGATATCCTTCCTTACCGGCTTACGGATCATCGGACTGGATGATGTGGGTGTGATTCACAAAATCACCAACCTGATCAGCGGCGAAATGAAATTCAATATTTCGGCCATGACCATCGAAGCCAGGGAAGGCATTTTTGAAGGCAATGTAAAAATCTACTTACACGATAAAGAAGAACTGGATGAGCTGGTGCAACGGCTCACCGATTTGCCGGGTATTGAGCGGGTAGACCGGTATGATACGGAGTAACAGGTAATCCTTATGAATTCAGCCCTGGCCCTTTATTTCCTTTCCGCATAAGGCTGCATGCTCCCTGCTGAACTGCCTTTCGTTAACAATATATTCACCCTGGCCCGCAACCGAATGCGATAAAAACGAGTCATATTTGTAGTCTCAAACTAAAAACTAATTATCATGCAAGAACTGATTAATCGCCTCACTGAAAAAGCAGGCATCAGTGCCGAACAGGCCGGAAAAGCCATTGATACCATCAAGGATTTTGTGAAAGAAAAATTCCCCATGTTGTCCGGCGCTGTAGACAATATGTTTGCCCCTCAGGCCGAAAATGCCGCTGCACAGCAAGCTACCCAGCCCACCGCTGAAGAATCTAAAAAAGATGATGGCAGCATCATGGATAAAATCAGCGATGTAATCCCCGGCCAGGCCGGCGAAAAAGTGGAAGAATTTGCCAAGAATGCCGCTCACAAAGCCGAGGAAGTATTTGACAGCCTGAAAGACAAACTGGGTGGAATGTTTGGAGGCGATAAAAAATAAAAATAGTGTCTTTTCGGGATCAATGAAAGGAGCCGTGTTTGATAGATAACACGGCTTCTTTTTTGGCCTCCCCCCAAATCGTTTTCAAAGCATTGGTGCATCCCGGAAAGGGCATCTGCTGAAAATTGAATATTGATCGCTGCCTATTGTTTATTCATTGTTGAAAGCCAGGGCTGGCAGGTTTTGCCGGGTTTTTGCTGATCAGGAGCTCCGCCAGGCAAAAGACAGCAAAAAAAGAGGCAGCAGTTTTAAAACCGCTGCCTCTCAAAAAAAATCATTCTTATATATTCCCTACCTCAGCACCTCCCGGCTGATCACCAGCTTCTGTATCTCACTGGTACCCTCGCCGATGGTGCAGAGCTTGCTGTCGCGGTAAAATTTCTCAACGGGAAAATCTTTCGTATAGCCATAACCGCCAAAAATCTGTACGGCATCGGTACTCACTTCCACCGATACCTCGCTGGCATAGTATTTTGCCATGGCGGCCTCTTTTGTCATAGGCAGGCCCCTCATTTTCAGATCACATGCCTGGTTAATCAGTAATTCGGCGGCAGCGATTTTGGTGGCCATATCCGCCAGCTTAAAACTGATTCCCTGGAAATTGGCAATCGGCTGATCAAACTGGTATCTTTCTTTCGAATAGGCGATGGAGGCTTCATAAGCGCCTTTGGCAATACCCAGCGCCAGTGCCGCGATGGAGATACGGCCGCCATCCAGCACTTTCATACTTTGTTTAAATCCTTCGCCGATATTACCCAGGCGGTTGGCATCGGGGATACGGCAGTTGTCAAAAATCATTTCGGCGGTTTCACTGGCCCGCATACCCAGCTTGTTTTCCTTTTTACCCGCGCTGAAGCCCGGGGTGCCTCTTTCGATGATAAAAGCAGTGGAATTATCTTTTGTGCGGGGTTCGCCGGTACGGCAGATCACTACGGCCACATCTCCGCTCTTGCCGTGTGTGATCCAGTTTTTGGTGCCGCTGATGATCCAGTCGTCGCCATCACGGGTGGCTGTGGTTCGCATATTGCCGGCATCACTGCCGGTATTGGCTTCGGTGAGGCCCCAGGCTCCGATAAATTCGGCGGTAGCCAGTTTGGGCAGGTATTTCTTTTTCTGTTCCTCATTGCCGAAGCTGAGGATATGGCCGGTGCAGAGCGAATTATGGGCCGCCAGTGATAAACCGATGGAGCCGCATACTTTGGCCACTTCCTGGATAATGGTGCTGTACTCGAAATAGCCGAGGCCGCTGCCTCCGTAGGCTTCGGGTACCAGCACTCCCATCATCCCCAGCTTTCCTAATTCTTTGAAAATGTGTACAGGGAATTCCTGCGATTCATCCCACTCCATCAGGTGGGGCTTAATATATTGTTGGGCAAAATCCTTTGCCGTTTGGCCTACCTGCAGGGTAAGCTCATTGGTAGCAAAATTCATAAAAAGCAAGCAATCGTTAAGCCTGCAAATTAGGGGATTTTTTGCAAGTGCAATGACCGGCTATCCGATTCTGCAGGTATTATTTCAAACCCGGCTAATCAGCAGAAAGATAGGGCACCAGCCGTTTGTAAAGCTCCTCATCCACCATCATAATTTTTTTGATATCCCCCACCTCTTTGAATGTACCATGCTGGTTGCGGTATTGGATAATGGCCTGGGCCAGGTTGTAGCGGATATAGGGGTGTGATTTCAATTCTTCCAGCCCGGCCTTATTAATATGTATGCTGCGGAGCCGGGGTTCAATAACCAGCAGGTAAGGCCGGATGCGATTGAAAACCGAATCAGCCAGTCCGAATGTTTCCGCCACCTGCGCCGCTGCATAAAAACCGCCCAGTTTGTCGCGGAAAGAAACGATCCGGGCGGCCAGCTTGCTGCCAATCCCCGGCAGGGCGATAAAGGCAGCTGTATCGGCCGTATTGATATCGAACGGAGACAGGGGTTTTTCTTTTTTCGGATAAGCCGGATAACTGTTGCCGGAGGGGATTTTTGCAGGTTGGTCTTCTGTCTCAATTTTTACATAAGGCAGTAATCGTTCCACTTCATCGGCATGCAGGCCCCATATTTTCCGGATATCATCCGGTTCTTTAAAGCGTCCCCCGCTGGCGAGGTAGTGCTGAATGGTGCCGATTGTTTTTTCGCGGATACCGAGCTCCTGCCAGCCGCCGGCAGAAAGGGTATTGGGATCAAAATTGAAAAGACGGTATGAAACAGCACCGGCATTTTTACCAGCCGGCCGGTTGTACTGGGCATAAGGCCGCTCGGGATACCCTTCTCTGTCTGTTGCCGGAAAACGGTTGCCGCTGTCTGCCTGGCTGCTTTGCAGGCTGGCGATTGCCTGCCGGAATGCGCTGTCATCCTGTTTAGGATGATGAATAAAAAAAGGCAGCAAAAAAGGGAGTATCGTTAGCAGCAGGATTAAAACCAGGAGTACTGTGATACCGGTTCTTTCTTTTTTGGAATAAGAAAAATATTCGCGGAGGAGCTTGTGTGGCATGGGTACACACCAAAATAAAATCATCGGTTTGTTTCAGAAAGAGAAATAGACGGCAATGAGAGAAGAAAATTCTAGTTGATGTGGAGTTGTAATCCATCCCAGGCCAGGCTGATCCCTTCGGGCAGGGTTTCATTCACCGCCGCATGGAGGCCCATCTGGTGGCTCACATGCGTAAACCAGGCCTGTTTTACTTCCAGTTGCTGTGCCAGGGCCACGGCTTCATCGAGGGTAAAATGAGAGATATGTTCCTTATGGCGCAGGGCATTCAGTACCAGCACTTCGCTGCCCTTAATCTTATCCAGTTCTTCGGGCTCGATGCGGTTGGCATCGGTGATATAGGTGAAGCTGCCCATCCGGAAGCCCAGCACGGGCATGCGCAGGTGCCATACCAGGATGGGGGTAACGGGTATATCCCCGATATAAAAACTTTCGTCGCCGATGGTATTCAAACTGAGCTCGGGAATACCGGGATAACGTTTATCCGAAAAAGCATAGGCGAATTCTCTTTTAAGGGCCTCTTCGGTAAGCGAATTGGCATAGATCTCCATGGCTTTTTGCTGAAAGAAATTATAGGCCCGCACATCATCCAGTCCGGCCACATGATCCTTGTGCGGATGCGTAAACAAAACCGCATCCAGGTTTTTGATATTGGCCCGCAGCATCTGGTAGCGGAAATCGGGGGTGGTATCAATTACAAAACGGGTTTGTGCACTCTCCACCAGGATGCTGCTGCGCAGGCGTTTATCTTTTTTATCGGCAGAAAGACATACCTCACAATCGCAGCCGATCATCGGCACACCGCTGCTGGTGCCCGTACCCAGGAAGGTTATGGTAAGCGGGGGACAAATCACGCCCTAAAATTACGGCATGGCCGCAGGTAAAAAAAATAAAGAAAGGGAAGGATGAACAGGGAAGGATGAAGTAATCCGGAAAATATTCAATCAACGAAATGCACTATTCAATGGCAATCACCATGAACCATCAGCCACCATCGGGTAACAGGAATTTTACTTCACCACACCGGCCAGCATTACCTCATCGTACCATTTCTGGCTTTCATGGGTAAGCAGATCCACATTGATCTCTAACTGGGGCATGAGATCGATGAGTGTATTGATCCGGCCTTCGGTTTGGAAGAATTTATTGAGCACCACCACCTTTTTATCTTTCAGGATGCAGTAGCCGCTCTGGAAGGATCCTCTTTCGTAACGGATGATATAGCCACCTTCCTCAATTACTTTTTCAATCTTGTCTAATGTGTGCTGTGTATATTTCATCAAAAACGCAAAAGTTAAAAGTCAAAGCCCAAAAAGCTATCCGCCGGGATTAACTGTTTTGCCAAAATTAACGACACACAAAATTTATGACACAGAAAGTTATCACCATACGTGAATAGTTTTTTTGGGATAAAAAGTTTTTGCTTTTGCTTTTTACTTTTTACTTATTGGTGAGCCTCACCACCGGAACAATCATTTCTTCCAGACTGATGCCTCCGTGCTGGAAGGTATTGCGGTAGTAATTGGCAAAATGATTATAGTTATTGGGATAGCAGAGGTAGATATCGCCCTTAGCAAAAATGAAGGAGGAATTGACATTGGGTACCGGCAGCCCCGCCTCCCGCGGATCGCGGAATGCCAGTACATCACGGGCTTCGTAATTCAGGTTACGGCCGTGTTTGTAACGCAGGTTGGAGGTGGTTTGCTTATCCCCGATCACTTTGGCAGGCGTTTTCACCCGCACACTGCCATGATCGGTTGCCACAATCATCGTCAGTTTTTTATCGGCAATTTTTTTGAGCGCCTGGTGCAGGGGAGAATGGGTAAACCAGCTTTCGGTAATGCTGCGGTAGCTGGTTTCGTCGCCGGCCAGCTCCTTCAGCACTTCCATTTCGGTACGGGCATGACTCAGCATATCCACAAAATTGTACACGATAATATTCAGGTCATTCTGCACCAGGTTATGGATATTATCCACCAGTTTCTGCCCATCGTTATTATTGGTGATCTTGGTGTAGGAATATTTGATATCGCTTTTGCCGAGCCTTTTCAGCTGCGCTTTGAAAAAATCCTCTTCAAACAGGTTTTTACCCCCCTCCTCATCATCATTGCGCCATTGCACCGGGAATTGTTTTTCAATATCAATGGGCATCAGTCCCGAAAAGATGGCATTCCGTGCATATTGGGTGGCCGTGGGCAGGATGGAGTAAAACGTATCTTCCTCATGGATACGGAAGCTTTCGCCAAAAATGGGCTGAATGATCTTCCACTGATCAAAACGCAGGTTATCAATCAGCACAAAAAACAATGGCACGCCCTTTTCGAGGTGGGGCAGCACCTTAAATTTCATCAGCGTATGGCTCATGATGGGGCCGTCACTGCTTTTGGGACTCACCCAGGAAGCATAGTTTTTAGAGATGAATTTAAAAAACTCGGTATTGGCTTCAGCCTTCTGTGTCTGAAACACTTCCTGCATCTCCGGGCTGTCGCTCTTCTTCATTTCCAGTTCCCAGTATACCAGTTTTTTATAGATCTCCATCCACTCATTATAATCCGGGTTGCTGTTAAGTGCCATAAACAGGCTGCGGAATTCCTGCTGGTAGGCCGAAGTGGTTTTTTCGGCCACGAGGCGTTTATTATCGATGATCTTTTTTAGGCTCAGCCATACCTGGTTGGGATTTACGGGTTTGATCAGGTAATCACTGATCTGCGAGCCGATGGCTTCATCCATCAGGTTCTCGGCTTCGTTCTTGGTGATGAGCACCACCGGCAGGGCATTATTGTGTTCCTTGATCTGCTGCAGGGTTTGCAGACCCGTGATACCGGGCATGGTTTCATCCAGTAATACCACATCCACAATATTCTCCTTTACAAATTCCACGGCATCAAAACCATTGGTTTTGGTTTCCACTTCGTACCCTTTATTTTCCAGGAACAGGATCTGGGAAGTAAGACTTTCGATCTCATCATCCACCCAAAGAATTTTTGCTATGCTCATAATGTGTTGTGGCGGTACCGGTTTGCAGCCGGCAACTATTGGTTTAACGGTAATGGGTTAAAACGATCCTGCATCAACCGGCGCCGGGCGCCCCGCAGGGATGTAATACAAAAGTAGAATTAAACGATATGCAGTGGCAAATAATGAATGTAAGTAAGCAAATATAATAGTTTCAGGATTGGTATTTGTAGCTTTGCCAACCGGCTTCCGCCAGATTTAACAAATTAATACCAAACGCATCAACTTCATGAGCTTCCGCAAAATCATTAACGATCCGGTGTATGGATTTATTACCGTCGACGATGAATTGATTCACCAGGTGATTGCGCACCCTTATTACCAGCGCCTGCGCCGCATCAACCAGATGGCCCTGGCCAGCCTGGTGTACCCGGGAGCCGTGCACACCCGCCTGCATCATTCCCTGGGCGCCTATCACCTGATGTACAGCGCCCTGAATGAACTCAGAAGCAAGGGCGTGGAAATCAGCCCGGCAGAAGACCAGGCCGCCAAAATTGCGATCCTGCTGCATGATATCGGACACGGGCCCTTCAGTCATGCCCTCGAAGATGTACTGATAGAAGGCATGCACCACGAAACGATTTCTTTGCTGATCATGAAAGAGCTCAACCAGCAGTTCAACGGACAATTGCAGCTGGCTATTGATATCTTCACCGGCAATCACCCCAAAAAATTCCTGCACCAGCTTATCAGCGGGCAGCTGGATGTGGACCGGATGGATTATCTCACCCGCGACAGTTTTTTCAGCGGCGTGAATGAAGGGGTGATCGGGTACGACCGTATCCTCAAAATGCTGGTGGTACACAATGGCGAGCTGATGGTGGAGGAGAAAGGCATTTACTCGATCGAGAAATTTCTGGTGGCCCGGCGGCTGATGTACTGGCAGGTATACCTGCACAAAACCGTACTATGTGCCGAGCAGATGCTGCAGCGGGCCATAAAAAGAGCCAAACTGCTGAAAGCACCGGCGCCGGGTATCCTCAACAGTTTTATCGCCGGCCCCCTCCATACCGTAACCCTGGAGGAATTCTGCAGCATTGATGATCATGATGTGATGGCGGCAATCAAGGCCTGGTGCCGGCACGAAGACCCAATCCTTTCCTTCCTCTGCAAGGGCCTGATGGAGCGGCGTTTGCTGAAAGTGAAATATTACGGCGAGCCCGTGCCGGCAGCATGGATAGCCGAAAAAACAGAAGAAGCCTGCAGCCGCCTGCAACTGAGTAAAGAAGAGTCCGGCTGGCTGGTGTTTACCGGCGAAGCCTCGGGCAGTACCTACAATTTTGAAGACGAGCAGATCAATATCCTTTTCAAAGACGGAACGATAAAAGATATCTCCTCGGTGGATAATGCCCTCATCAATCAAAACCTCAGGGGCAAGGTTAAAAAATATTACATTTGTTATTTAAGATAGCCGTTAGTTATTAGCTGTTAGCCATTAGCAGCGCTACTAATAGCTATCCGCTAAGAGCTAAAAGCATACACTATGCAATTTACCGCAGCACAAATAGCCGCCATGATCGGCGGAAAGGTGGAAGGAGACGAAAATGCCGCCGTGGGTTCATTCGGAAAAATCGAAGAGGCCGAAGCCGGGCAGCTCGCCTTTCTGGCCAACCCCAAATACGAGGAATTCCTTTACAGTACCGGCGCTTCGGTGATCATCGTTAATGAATCCCTGGAACTGAAACAACCGGTGAAAGCCGCCCTCATACGCGTACCCGATGCCTACAGCGCCTTTGCCAGTCTGCTCGAAAAATACCAGCAGATACAACGGCAGCAACTCAGTGGCATCCAGCAGCCTGTTTATATTGCCGCCACGGCCAAAACCGGTGACAATGTATTTATCGGTGCCTTTGCCTACCTCGGCGAAAATGTGGTGGTGGGTGATGGAGCGAAAATTTATCCGCAGGTTTACCTGGGCGATAATGTGCGGGTAGGTGCCAACGCAACCCTTTATCCCGGGGTACGCATCTACCACGATTGTGTGATCGGTAAAGATGTAACCATCCATGCCGGCACGGTTATCGGCAGCGACGGTTTTGGTTTTGCCCCCCAGGCCGACGGCACTTTTAAGAAAGTACCCCAGCTGGGCAATGTGGTGATTGAAGACGGGGTGGAAATAGGCGCCAATACCACCATCGACCGGGCCACCATCGGCAGCACCCTGATTAAGTCGGGAGCCAAACTGGATAATCTCTTACAAATTGCCCATAATGTGGAAGTGGGTCATCATTCGGTGATTGCAGCACAGGCCGGTATCAGTGGCAGCACCAAGATCGGCAATGGCGTAATGATTGGCGGACAGGTGGGCATCGTAGGCCACCTGCAGATTGCAGATGGCACCAAGATCAATGCCCAGAGTGGCGTGAGCAAATCAGTAAAAACACCCAATACGGCCATTACCGGATCACCGGCTTTTGAATACACTGCGGCCCTGCGCAGCCAGGCCATCAGCCGCCGCCTGCCCGAGCTGGAAAAACGCATCAAAGAGCTGGAAGCACTTGTGCAGCAGTTGCAGCATAAATAATTATTTACCCGGAGAAAGGAGCAGCAGAGTGGGCGCAGCGCCTTACGGCTGCCTGTTGCGGGTATTAACAAAAGCTACTGCAAAAATGAGGTATCTTTACCGCCTTTTAAAGCCGTTAAGATAGCCTTGATGAACATTCGATCCATACTCGTTTTCCTCCTTCTTTTCATTATCACCCTTCCCGCTGCCGCCCAGGTCAGCATCACGGGCATCATCCAGGATGCACATACCAAGGAACCGGTTACCTACGCCTCCATTTATTTCCAGAAATCCGGTATCGGAAAAGCTTCCGACACCAGTGGCCATTTCGATTTTTATCTCCGCAATTTTACCAATGACACCCTGGTGGTGAGTTATGTGGGATATGAGTTGTATAAAATTCCCGTAACCGCTGCCGATAACAATAAACCCATTGTCATTCAGCTGCAGCGGGGCGGATTAAATAATGTGGTGGTGGTGCGGAACAAGATCAACAAGGGGCTCTTTCTCTGGAAAAAAATCATGAGCCGTAAAAAACAGTACAACCGGTATAATCTTACCAACTTCAGCTACGAAGCCTATAATAAACTGGAAGTGGACCTGAAAAACTTTAACAACAATGCGGTGCTGAAGACGCTTCTCTTTAAACCGTTTTCCTTTATCCTGGAAAATGTGGACAGCAGTTCCGAAAAGCAGCCCTTCCTGCCGGCCTACCTGGTGGAAAGCGTAAGCGATTATGCCTACCAGAAAACCCCGAAAAAATATTTCGAGAACATGAAAGCCAGCAATACCAAGGGGTTCAGGAATGAAAGCATCAGCCGGCTTACGGGGGTAATGGATCAGAATGTGAACATCTACAACAATTTTGTCAACGTGATGGACAAGGATTTTATCAGTCCGTTCAATGACAATGCCGATGTGTATTACAGTTTCTCGGTGCCCGATACCCAGGTGGTGAACGGCAAAAAAATATTCCATTTCGTTTTCAATCCCAAACATCCCGGGCAAAACACATTTAACGGCGATGCCTGGGTAACCGAAAAAACCTTCCAGATACAGCGCATTTCGATGTACCTGGGCAAGGAGGCGAATATCAACTTTATCGACCGTGTAAGCATCTTCCAGGAATTCATCCCCCTGAATGATACTGTTATCTTCCTGAACCGGGATAAGTTTTTTGCCGATTTCAGGGTGATGGGAAAGAACACGCTGACCCTGATCGGACGCAAAACCACTTCCTATAAAAATATTGTCATCAACAGCGATTCGATAACCAGCCTGTTTGACAAGCAAAATGTTCAGGAACTGGTAACCTCCGAAAAAGGAATGACCGAAAAATCGGATTCGGTATGGAAAACCCTGCGGCACGACAGCTTATCTGCCAATGAGAAAGCAATCTATACCACGATCGACCGCTTGCTGGAATCGCCCAAATTTCAGCGGCTCGAGCGAAGGCTTAAATTCCTCGGCTCCGGCTACCGCGAAATCGGTAATTACGAAATCGGCCCCTGGTTCAACTGGGTCAGCTTCGACTCCATCCAGGGCTGGAGGGCCCGGTTCGACCTTGGTACCAATACCGGCTTCAATAAAAAGATCTACCTGCACGGCTACCTGGCCTATGGCTTCGGTGATCAAAAATTCAAAGGCCAGGCCGAAGCCTTCTGGCTCATTAAACGCGATCCCAAACTGCTGCGCCTGCATGCTTCTTATACCAATGATATCGATTATGGCATCAGCCAGGTGGGCGAAGTGAGCCAGGATAATATCTTCTCCATCGCCATCCGCAAGCATAATAATTTCCGGAAGTTTATCGAGATCAAAGACTGGCGGCTGGAGCTGTTAAACGATTGGGGCAAGGGCTTCTCCACCGAGTGGTTTCTGGTGCACCGGCAATACAATCCCCTCAGCAACCTGCCGGCCAAAAGCAATTTCCCCACCAGCACCGGCACCGCCCTCACTAATTTTGAAGTGGCTGTTAAACTGCGCTGGGCCTACCTGGAGCGCTATATCGAAACGGATTATTTCCGGTATTCCACCGGCACCCGGTACCCCGTGGTGGAGCTGATGCTTTCGCAGGCCATCCCGGGTATTTTCAACAGCGCCTATCATTATACCAAGGTATCCGCTTCTGTGAAAGATGTGGCCAAAATATCTCCCTATGGCACCCTGCGCTATAAAGTGTACGGCGGTAAGGTATTTGGTACGGCTCCTTATGCCTTCCTCGAAAATCATCCGGGCAACGACCTTTATTATTACAACATGAATACCTATAACCTGATGACCCGGTTCGAATACCTGGGAGATCAGTATGCCGGTATCAACCTCGAGCATAATATCGGCTCCGGGCTTTTCCGTTTCATTCCCATCACCCGCAAGCTCAAATGGCGGCAGTTCTGGAATGTAAAAACATTATGGAGTTCGCTCAGTGCCGCCAATACCGCCTTAAATGTACCCGATCCCCTTGCGGTAAGCCGGTTTAAAAGCCTGAACGGCAAAACCTATATGGAACTGGGAACCGGTATCGATAATATTTTCCGGCTGCTGCGCCTCGATTTTGTATGGCGGGTTTCTCCCACCCCCTCTGCTGTTCCCAAAAACTCAAGGTTTGGAGTGTTTGGCAGTTTCCAGCTGCAGTTTTAATCAATCAGCCTGATTCCCTTGAGCAACGGAATACCTTTTCAGCGCTTCCCCTCTCCGGCCGGCGGGGGTTGGGATGAGGCGTGGCTAACCATATTTTAGATATCTTTGCCGCCAAATCTGGCCAAACGAATGGACAAAAATTTCAACCCCGATAAACAACACACCCTGGGCGATGCCATCGGCATTTCCGGTACCGGCTTGCATACCGGTATCAATGTAGACATGATGCTGCGGCCTGCCAACCCGGGTTTTGGCTTCCAGTTTCAGCGGATCGACCTGCCGGGTAAACCGGTTATGAAGGCCGATTGCGACCTGGTAACAGATACTTCCCGCGGCACCACTCTGGAACAGGGCGAGATGAAAGTGAGCACCGTGGAGCATATCCTGGCCGCCCTCGTGGGCATGGGCGTTGATAACTGCCTGATTGAACTGAACGGCCCGGAAATACCCATCATCGACGGCAGCAGCGACCCCTTTGTAAAACTGATCGACAGTGTGGGCGTGGTGGAACAGGATGCCGCCAAAATCTGGTATACCATTGATACCAACCTTTCTTTTATCGATGATGTGAAGCGGGTCGAAATGACCGCCCTGCCGGCCACCAATTACCAGATCACCACCCTTATCGATTTCAACAGCCCGGTGCTGGGCACCCAGCACGCCGGCTTAAAAAGCCTCCGGGAGTTCCGGGCCGAGATTGCCCCCTGCCGCACTTTCTGCTTCCTGCACGAACTGGAAATGCTGCTGGATAATAACCTGATCAAAGGCGGTGATATCAATAATGCCATTGTGGTGGTGGATAAGCCTGTTACCGATGAGGAAATGGCACGCCTGGCCAAGGCCTTTGGCCGCGAACATGTGGAAGTGAAAAGCGAGGGATACCTCAATAACCTCGAGCTGCGCTTCCCCAACGAACCCGCCCGTCATAAATTACTGGATGTGGTGGGCGACCTGGCCCTGATCGGCTATCCCATCAAGGCCCATATCATTGCCAGCCGCCCCGGCCACAGCAGCAATGTGGAATTTGCCAAACGCATCAAACAATACATCAAAAAGAACCGTCACACCAAAGACGTTCCTTTTTATGACCCCAACCAGCCGCCGGTTTTCACGCAGCAACAGATCGAAAAAACCCTGCCGCACCGATACCCCTTCCTGCTGGTGGATAAGGTGATTGAACTCACGGATATGCATATCGTGGGCGTAAAAAATGTAACCTTCAACGAATATTTTTTCCAGGGCCATTTTCCCGGTAACCCGGTAATGCCCGGCGTGCTGCAGATAGAAGCCCTGGCCCAGACAGGCGGCCTGCTTTGCATCAATGCCATGCCCGAGGGTAAGTATGATACTTATTTCCTGAAGATCGATAACTGCAAATTCAAGCAAAAAGTAGTGCCCGGGGATACCATGTTACTGAAGATGGAACTCATTGAGCCCATCCGCCGCGGTATCTGCGTAATGCACGGAAGCGTATTTGTAGGCAATAAACTGTGCACCGAGGCCGACCTCACCGCCCAGCTCGTAAAACAAAGTTAAACCCCTATAATGCAGCGTAATTTGTTGGCCATTCAAAATACCTGCCTATCTTTAGCCCGGTAAAAGACTGTAACCTGATGATTCATCCGCATACATACATCCATCCCAACGCCAAACTGGCGACCAACGTAAAGGTTGACCCCTTCAGTGTTATTCACCAAAACGTGGAAATCGGTGAAGGCACCTGGGTGGGCAGCAATGTTACCATCATGGATGGAGCCCGCATCGGCAAAAATTGCCGCATCTTCCCGGGTGCTGTTATTGCGGCCATCCCGCAGGATCTCAAATTCGACGGCGAACAAACCACCGTGGAAATCGGCGATAATACCACCATCCGCGAGTTTGTAACGGTTAACAGGGGCAGTAAAGACCGCTGGACCACCCGCCTCGGCAACAACTGCCTCATCATGGCCTACAGCCATATTGCGCACGATTGTATCATCGGTAATAACTGCATCCTCAGTAACAATACCCAGGTGGCCGGCCACGTGGTGCTGGGCGATTATGCCATCGTGGGCGGCATGTGTGCCGTTCACCAGTTTGTACAGATTGGCCAGCATACCTTTATCAGCGGCGGCTCGCTGGTGGGTAAGGATGTGCCGCCCTATATAAAGGCCGGCCGCACTCCGCTCAGCTATGCCGGCGTAAATTCCATCGGTTTAAAAAGAAGGGGATTTTCGCTCGACCGTATCAATAAGATCCTGGATATCTACCGCATCATCTATAACAAGGGCATGAACACTTCGCAGGCGCTCAACTATATCGAGGAAGAACTGCCCGCCACCGACGAACGCGATGAGATTGTTACCTTCATCCGCGAAAGCGGCCGCGGCATCATCAAGCGCTATACCAAGGGCAGCATGGATGATGAATAAATCTTCGCAGCACATTAATCCTTTTTTTGTCACCGGCTTCATAACTTTGGGCAGCATCGTTGTGTCACTCCCTTCAACGGCATACCCTTGCTGATCAAACTGGCCCGGCCACTGTCATAATGAATATCATTCTCCAAAATACCGGCAAACGATTCAACCGCGAATGGATATTCCGGCATTGCAGTCATACCTTTCAAAGCGGAAAAGCCTATGCCATCACCGGCCCCAACGGCTCGGGTAAGTCTACCTTATTACAGGTAATTGCCGGCGCCGTACAACATTCCGAAGGAGGCATACAATACCTCTCTTCCACCAGCGCTCAACCAGCAACTGCCAGCGATCCCCGGCCCACAATCAACCCGCAACCCTTAACCAATATTCACCGCCACCTCGCCATTGCCGCCCCCTATCTCGACCTGATCGAAGAAATGACGGCAAAGGAAATCCTGCAGTTTCATGAGCAGTTTAAACCCCTGACGGCGCCCATCAAAGATATCCTGGCCAAGGTGGGACTCACAAAAGCAACCGATAAACAAATGCGCTATTTCAGCAGCGGGATGAAGCAACGCCTTAAACTGGCGCAGGCTTTTTTCAGTGATACACCCGTGTTGTTACTGGATGAGCCCACCACCAATCTTGATGCGGAAGGAGTAGCCCTCTACCTGCAACTGGTGAAAGAACATACCCCCAACCGGCTGGTAATTGTGAGCAGTAATGATAAACAGGAATATGCTTTCTGCGAAGAAGTGCTGTCGATCAATGATTATAAAACAGCCTGAATACTAATTTGAAAATTTGGCAATTTGAAAATTAGCAAATGATCCATTTTCAAATTGCCGATATCCCGTTAATTGAACGCAGTACAGATAAGCAGTAATATTTTTTTTGAACAAGTGCCGTCAACTCAGCTTCCCCGCCCCTCACTTAAAATAATACCCCAGTCCGGCTGTAAAAACCTGGTTTTGTGAATTCCATCCTGCCAGATCCGAAATCACCCTGTCGCTCAGTCCCCGCTGAAAATTAGCATAGAGAAAATATTTCCGGTACTGCACTGTTGCATTAACGTTCAGGCCATAATCGTACTGCTTAAAAGTTGATTGAGAGACTGTTGGTTTCTGACTGTCGGAGAAAATCACTTTCCGGTTGATCGACCCGATTGCACCAAAATTGTATTCATACCCTTTTTCCCGGCCATAAATGCCCCTTCCCAGGTAGGGACCAGCGCCGATATTGAAACTGAAGTGGCGGCTCATCTTTATTTTGAAAGCAATAGCCAGGTCGGCCTCCAGGTAGGTCAGCCGGTAGGTTAGTTTTTGGTAATAATCTACGGCGTGTTCGGCATTATCAGCATAATTGCCCTTTTGATTCAGCAGCAAGCCGGCTTTTAGTAATATTGATTTCCCAAGGCCAAACTGTGCGAAAGCACCCGTCTGCCAGGCGGTTATACCATGATTATTAATAGCTCCTTTAGGGCGGTAAATAGCAGAAGAAGCATTGACACCGGCTTTAACGCCGAATTTAAATTGGGCCATTGCAGGCAGACTTGCCAGCAACAGGAGGGGTACAAGCTGTTTCATTTTCATCGGGGTTTATAAAAAAGACATCCGGAGCGAACCAACCGCTGCTTCCCTAAACCTATCGCTTACTCGCAATCAGCAGGTTCAGGTCCGTATATTTTAAATCAAACCGTTCGCTCAGGTAAAAATTGGTAAGGCTTCCCTTGAATAAATAAATTCCGCTCCGGATATTGATCTTATACCAGATCACGTTATCAATACCGCCATCCTCGGCCGTTTCCAGCAGCAGGGGCATCAGTACATTGCTGATCGCCTGGGAGGCCGTACGGGCAAAGCCGCTGGGGATATTGGGTACGCAGTAATGGATCACATCATATTTTACGAACACCGGGTGCTCGTGCGAGGTTACCTCACTGGTTTCAAAGCAGCCACCACGGTCGATACTCACATCCACAATCACCGATCCCGGCCGCATATTACTCACCATTTCTTCGGTAGCCACAATGGGGGTGCGGCCCCCGGCACTGCTGAGTGCCCCAACGGCCACATCGCAGGTTTTCAGCTGCTTGGATAAAATCTTGGGTTCAATAACGGAAGTCCATAAACGCCCGCCAATATTGTTTTGCAGGCGCTTCAGGCGATAGATACTGTTGTCAAATATCTTCACACTGGCACCCATGGCCAGGGCGGTACGGGCCGCATATTCGCCCACGATACCCGCCCCGATGATGATCACTTTGGTGGGGGGGATACCGCTGATACCGCCTACCAGCACCCCCTTGCCGTTATTGGCATTGCTCAGGTACTGCCCGGCAATCAGCATCACGGCGCTGCCGGCAATCTCACTCATGCTGCGAACGATGGGATTATGCCCGGTATCATCTTTCAGGTTTTCAAAACTCAGGGCGGTGATCTTTTTATCCATCATTTTCTGCAGTATCTCCCGTTTCATCACCGCCAGGTGAATCGGCGATATCACATACTGGTTGGGCTTCAGCAAATCGCATTCGGCCTCACTTACCGGTGCACTTTTTACCAGTATATCACACGCAAACACTTCTTTTTTATCATAGGCAATTTTCGCCCCGGCATCACTGTAATCTTTATCACTGTAGCTGGCGCCCAGTCCGGCCCTGGTTTCCACCACCACCCGGTGCCCGTTGGCCACCATCACCCCTACGGCTTCAGGGGTGAGGGCCACCCGGTTCTCATTAAAGGAGGTTTCCTTGGGGATACCAATCAGCAACTCCTGCCCTTTGGGTTTGATATCGAGGGTTTCTTCCAGTGTTTCGTAACTGAAGGAAGGAGAAACAAAAGGTTTTGATGTTGCCATAGTGCAGCTTTGATTAGCTGTCTGAAAATTACAAATTAATTTGCAGCTTTCGGGTATTTGCATCCAGGGCAGTTAAACTAACCCGTACCGTATCATCCGGAAAGAGGCCCGGCGCTTTTTCGGGCCATTCCACCAGGGTAAGATGCCCGGAGCAGATGCAATCCTCCACCCCGGCATTCATGGCTTCCTCGGCGTCTTTGAGCCGGTATAAATCGATGTGAAATACCGGCTCGCCGGCAGCGGTTCTGTATTCATTGATAATCGAAAAGGTAGGACTCGAAACAGCATCTCCCACTCCCAGTTGCCTGCACAGGGCGTGCACAAACGTGGTTTTTCCCGCTCCCATTTCGCCATGTAAGGCGATTACACGGCTTCCGCCGATGGCGGTTAACAGCTTTTCCGCCGCGGCATCAATCTCATCCAGCGTAAAATTTAAATCCATGTTGCAAATATATTTTCCCGCTCTGGTAATCAGGTACGATCCGGCCGGAATAATTTTGCAGTATGGAAAAAGTTGAATGGAAAGTAGAAGGGATGGATTGCACCAATTGCGCCCTCACTATCTCCCAATACCTGCAAAAAGCCGGGCAAAAGGAAGTAAAGGTGAATTTTATCGGTGGCGACCTGAGCTTTATTTTTGAAGGCACTAAAAGCAAGGAAGAGCTGCAAAAAGGCATCGAAGGCTTAGGCTATACCGTGGTAACCCCCACGCCCGCCGCAGTGCCCCGCAAAAAAGTATTTTTTTCCAACCATCTCCAGCGTTTTCTTTTCTGCCTGCCCTTCACCCTGGTGCTGATGCTGCACATGCTGCCCTGGCATATTCATTTCCTGATGAACCCCTGGATCCAGCTGCTGATCTGCCTGCCCGTATTTATAGTAGGCATGGGCTATTTTGGGGTTAGCGCCTGGAAAAGTCTGCGCCGCGGTATTCCCAACATGAATGTGCTGATTGCTACCGGCGCCCTCGCTGCTTTTATATACAGCCTGATCGGCACTTTATACGGGCTGGGCATGGATTATATTTTTTATGAAACCACCGCCACCATCATCACCCTTGTATTCCTGGGCGAATGGGTGGAGCACCGGAGTGTGCAAACCACCCAAAAAGCCCTGCGCCAGCTCGAACGCACCCAGGTAACCATGGCCAATATGATTGCCTTTGATGATGAGCATAAAGAGCAAATCTTCCCGGTTGAAAATACGCAATTACGCAGCGGCGATCTCATCCTCATCAAAACGGGCGAGCAGGTACCGGCCGATTGCAAAATTCTCTGGGGCGAAGCGCATGTAAGTGAGGCCCTGCTCACCGGCGAAAGCAAGCCCCTGCACAAACAGAAAAAAGACCTGCTGATTGGCGGCAGCCTGCTCACCGAAGGAACCGTTAAGGCACAGGTAACAGCTGCCGGTAAAGACACCGTACTCAGTAATATCCTCAACCTGGTAAAACAGGCCCAGGGTGAAAAGCCGCCCATCCAGCAACTGGCCGATAAGATCAGCGCCATTTTTGTGCCTGCCGTGGTGAGTATTTCTGTAATCAGCTTCCTGCTCAATTATTATGTATTTCATGTGGATGGCACGCATTCGCTCATGCGCAGCATTGCCGTGCTGGTGATCAGTTGCCCCTGTGCCATGGGGCTGGCCACGCCCGCGGCCATCGCCGTAGGCCTGGGCCGGGCAGCCCGCAACGGAATTCTCTTCCGCAATGCCAGAAGCCTGGAGTTATTTAAAAATATCAGCACCGTGGTTTTTGATAAAACCGGTACGCTAACAAAAGGAGAGTTGTGTATTCACCGCTGGGAAACCAGTATTGATGAAAATACTTTTAAGCAGCTGGTATATTCGATGGAAAAATTTTCGAATCATCCCATCGCCAAAGCCATCAGCCTGCAATGGAAAAACAACCAGTTGGTTAGCTGGCACAAAATCGAAGAAATAAAAGGACTCGGTATTAAAGCCGAAGACAAAGAAGGCAATACCTACCAGCTGGGGGCGCATAAAATGGCCGCCCCATATACAAAAGACGACTGGCATACCGCCTACCTTATCAAAAACAATCAGCTCATCGGCTGGCTGGATATGGAGGATGAATTAAGAACAGAGGCCAGAGAAGTGATCAGTTATCTGCACAGTAAAAATATCCAGACTGTTTTGTTAAGTGGCGACAGTGAGGATCGGTGCCTGGCTGTAGCCGGCGCCCTGGGTATCGACAAAGTGTATGCCGGCCGTTCCCCGGAAGAAAAACTGGTACTCATTGATGAACTCAACAAACGTTCACCGGTTGCCATGGTGGGTGATGGCATCAATGATGCCCCGGCCCTGGCCAAAGCCACCATCGGCATCTCCATGAGCGATGCCACGCAACTGGCCATGCAAACAGCACAGGTGGTATTGATGAACAAGGGTATTCAGCACCTGCCCCTGGCCCTGGGCCTTGGCAAACACAGTTTTAACACAATTAAAGAAAATTTATTCTGGGCCTTTATTTATAATGTGGTGGCCATCCCCATTGCCGCCATGGGTTTACTCAATCCCGGCGTGGCCGCCCTGGCTATGGGTTTCAGCGATGTGGTGCTGGCGGTTAATTCGGTGCGGCTGAATTATAAGAAAGTGATCTAAAATCCCAATTCCCCGGTATCCATATCAATACGGGCAGCCACCGGTTGCATCGCCGGATCGGTAAGAGAAGGAATATTTTTTACGAGCAGTTGATTTTTATTGGGCACCCGGTAAAAGACAGGCGCTGCAGGAGCTCCTGCAAGTCCGCCCACTACCACGGTAATAACACTCAGATAACTCAGCTGGTTATGCCGGATAGCGCTTTCAATAAAATTAGAAACAATAAATCCGTTCCCCTGCCGCTCAAGGGGAATCAGACTTTCATCACTGTATTTATAAATTTCTCCGTTCCGGCACAAACCCCAGATGGTAAGTGTGTCGGCGGGAGTGGATTTACTGATGATTTTTATTCTTTGGCTCTTCTTATCCACCATCACTGCATCAAAATGGCTGATCGAGGGACGATTCTGCAGAAACTCCCCGAAACTGGCATAGGCCCCCTCCTGGTAAGCCGTATCCGACAGAATGGGCCATGAGCGGGCGTGTTGCCGCTTTCCTGCAATGGCTTCCCGGGTAAGTGCAGCACCAGTATTGGTCAATGCTTTTTCGGCCAGGGGCAATGATTTTCTCAAAATTGTTTTGAAAGCAATTTCGATATCTTCTTCGTGCCAGACAGTAACATCGCCACCCGCCTCCCTTACAAAAACACTATCGATTGAATAAACCGGATAATATTGATCCGCTTCTTTCGCCACATATACATCCGCGGCCATACGCAGAAATCCTATATCGCCGGGATCGGCCTTTTCTGCCATGCGCAGTTCTTTTATCATCCACAGCAACTGCACTCCGTCCTTTTTGTAATCATGTTTATACATTCTGGTTACCAGTTCCTGCAAAAAGGCCGTAAGATCACCGGCCGGCACCAGGGTAGCCAGTTTATTATTATCCATCCCCTTCAGGGCAAAACCCAGGCGAAAACTATCTGTTACCTGCTGCACGATACTGATACCTGCCACACGCAGTTCATTTTTATCCGGGAAATCGGCCACCGGGAATTTAGCCAGCCGGATGGTTACAAATTTTTCCTTTTCCGGCTTATCCTTTGTAGCAGCGGAAACGGGCTTTTGTGCAAAAACCGGAAGGCTCCAGCAACCGGCGATTAATAAGAGGATCGTTTTCATTATCAGGGCAGAAATGTCTGTAAAAAAAATTGTGGAGTTCAAATGTATTCAATTTTCCAACTGGTTGTGTTACCAGTAAAATGCCCCACCACCACAGGGGTATCCTTCGCACATTCAGTAAAAAACAGGCAAGGGCCTTTCTTTGCATAAAGTGAATTAATTTCAGGCCCGAATGAAATGAGCGCCGCCATTCATACCATATTAAAACATTACTGGGGTTACGATCATTTCCGCCCGATGCAGGAGGACATTATCCACTCCGTGCTGGAGGGCCATGATACCCTGGCCCTCTTGCCCACGGGCGGGGGCAAATCCATCTGCTTCCAGGTACCGGCCATGAGCCGCGAGGGTATATGTTTAGTGATCAGTCCGCTCATCGCCCTCATCAAAGACCAGGTGGAAAACCTCCGGCAAAAAGGAATCGGGGCGCTGGCCATCTATTCAGGGATGAGTTATGGCGAGATCCGGCAAACCCTGCAAAATGCCATCCATGGCAACTACAAGTTCCTCTATGTCTCCCCCGAGCGACTCGAAACCCGTTTATTCAGGGAGTACCTGCCCGCCTTACAGATCAACCTGCTGGCCGTGGATGAAGCGCATTGTATCTCGCAATGGGGCTATGATTTCCGCCCCACTTATACCCGCATTGCCGCCATCCGGGAAGAGTTGCCGGGGGTACCGGTGCTGGCGCTTACTGCATCAGCCACCAAAAGGGTGCAGGAAGATATCGCTGAAAAATTATTGTTTGGCGCTTCGCAGCGGCACTTCATGCAATCATTTGAAAGAGCCAATCTTTCTTACAGCGTTTTTGATGTGCCGGCTAAGCAAACCAAATTACTGGAGATACTGAAAAATGTGCCCGGAACGGGTATCGTTTACTGCAAGAGCCGTCGCCATACCCGCGAAGTGGCCGACCTGCTGCGCATGCATGGCTTCAGTGCCGATTATTATCATGCCGGACTGGGTAATGACGACCGCCACCGCAAGCAGGAAGAGTGGATTGCCAATAAAACGCGGATCATGGTTTGCACCAATGCCTTTGGAATGGGGATTGATAAGCCGGATGTGCGGGTGGTGGTGCATTATGATATGCCCGATTGCCTGGAGAATTACTACCAGGAAGCCGGGCGGGCCGGGCGTGACGGGAAAAGAGCCTATGCCGTACTGTTATATCAGCCCCGGGAATCCGAAAACCTGCTGCAACAAACCGATATCCGCTACCCGCACCCCGAAAAGATAAAGGAAATATATACAGCCCTGATGAATTACCTGCAGGTGCCGGCGGGCAGCGGGGAGGGACAATATTACCCGGTTGACCTGGCGGCATTTGGCAGTGCTTTCAATCTTAACAGTCTCACAGTAACGTATGGCCTGAAAATACTGGAGCAGGAGGGTCTGATCAGTTTCAGCGAAAGTTTTTTTAAACCCGCGGTAGTGGTATTCACCTGTACCCGGGACAGCTTATTTGATTTCGAAGCACAGCACCCGGAATGGGAGCCTTTACTCAAAGGACTGTTACGTTCCTATGAAGGCATATTTGATTTCCCTGCCAGCATCAGTGAGAGCCGGCTGGCCCGTTTCATTAACAGCGACCCGGAGACGGTAAAAAACGGGCTGCGGCAACTGCAGGAGTTTGGCCTCATCCGCTACGAACCACAGAAAGAGGGGCCGCAGGTGTTCATTCTGCAAAACCGCATGTATACGGACAGCTTCCGGATCAATACCGCTGAATACCTGGCCCGGAAAAAGAATTTTGAAACACGCGTGGCCGCCATCATTGATTATGCCGGGGCTGCAAAGCCCTGCCGGAGCAAACTGATTGCCCGTTATTTCGGCGCGGATAATTTCCTGCAATGCGGCATCTGCGATAATTGTATCCGCAACAAAAAGCTGCCGGTAACCGCTGCCGATTTCAGCCTGGTACGGGAACAGCTGATACGGCTGAGCCGGGAACGGCCTGCAGGCATCACCGAATTGCTGGAAGCCTGTTCATCCGTCAAAAAAGAAAAGGTTTGGGAGGTGATTAATTACCTGGTGGCCGAAAAACGTTTAACCATTGATGAGAAAGGTTTAATCAAATGGAATGACTAACAAACATTTGTTTTGCTGCTGACTGCTTAAAACATAAAGGGTATAAAATAAAAAAGGGACCAAGATAGAAATCTAGTCCCGCTTTAAAATCCAATATCCTATGAAAAACCAAGGCGAAGATAATGCGGAAATTACTATTCTGCAACATTTTCAGCATCTATTTTAAAAAAAAGATATTCAATTATACGTGTAAAATCTACACAATTGCCAGAAAAAAATCATTCGTTAATAAATTGAATACCATATTATTACAGCTATTTCACCGCCTTATACCCTGCATTTTTGAAAAGATAGCTTGCACCCTGATACCAGGCAATGGCTTCAGCAACCAGGCTATCGGCCGGAGCAATGGAAACAGCCTGTCCGGTGATCATATCGGGCTGGTACATTTTTACCTTTTGCTGGGGTGAAAGAACAACCAGTTTGCCATCGCGGAGATAGCCCATATCCTGGTAAGTGCTGATGAAAATGCGGTCACGCTCAACGGGTGTGCGGTAGATATCATAACCCAGGAAGCGGCTGGTATAACTGAGGTTGAGGAGCCCGAGTACCGTAGGTGCCAGGTCGATCTGGCTGGTAAGTCTGGCCTCCCTACGCGGCGTTACCAGCTGCGGAGCGTATACCCAGCAGGGTATGTGATAGCGGTTCACGGGCAGATCGGTTTTACCGGCGCTTTTGGCGCAATGATCAGCCACAATCACAAACAGCGTATTGCCGAACCAGGGTTTGCGGGAGGCATCCAGCAAAAATTTATTGATGGCATAATCGGTATATTTCACCCCGCCGGCAATGGATTGGGTGGAAGAAGGGATATCAATCCGGCCATCCGGGTAGGTATACGGGCGGTGGTTGCTCACCGTCATAATATGATTGAAGAATAATTTTCCGGCGGCATAGCTTTTATCGCATTGCTGCAGGGTATAGTTGAAAGCGGCCTCATCATCCACCCCCCAGGCAGTAACATGGTGCACCATACTATCCGGTATATCGCGTTTATCGAGCACCGTATAGCTGTTATGGCTGAAGAAATAACCCATATTATCAAAAAAGCTGTTACCGCCATATACAAAGCTCACATCATAACCCCGGGCCCTGAGCACACTGCCCATGGTAAACATATCTTCATTCTCCGGCCGGCGTACTATCGACTGGCCGGGCGTGGGCGGTATCGCCAGGGATAAGGCTTCGAGGCCCCTTACGGTACGGGTGCCTGAAGCATAAAAATTTTCAAAGAAAAGGCTGTGCGGAATCAGTGAATCCAAATAAGGGGTGATCTTTTCCTTATTCCCGAAATGCTGCAGGTAATCGCCGCTGAGACTTTCCACGCTTACCAGCACCACATTCCAGTTGTGGGCCGGACTGTCGTTGCTGATACGGCGTTCAATGCTCAGCGGGTCGCCGGTAAATACGGCGTTGGGCGCCGCCAGCAGCTTACGCAGGATAGAAAAATTAGTGGTATCATTTTGTACCGCATAAAAGCGGGTATACTTGATCTCATTATTCCAGAAAGCGGTGCCGAATTCATAAACCCCGTTGCCGCTGAGTTCATTCACATAATTATTATCGCTAAAGTTTTTGATCCGGTTATTCACCCCGAAATAAGCAGCCAGCGGTACCAGCAGGAACAAAAGAAAGAAACGCGTACGGCGGCCAGCATACATGCTCACGCGTTGCGAATCCATCAGCCTTCTGCGTAACAGAAACAGCAGCAACCCTGCCACCAGGATCACCCCGCCCAGGATCAGGGGTACATTATACGATTCCCAGATATTCTGCAACACTTCGGTGGTATAGATCAGGTAATCCACCGCAATAAAATTGAAACGCACGTTGAACTCGTCCCAGAAAACCACTTCAGCTATGGCATTGAAAACAAGGATCAGGGTGATAATAAAGAAGAGGAAGAAAAGGGGTATGCGGAGCCATTTTTTCCGGTACCAGGTGTCATTGATCAGCCAGCAAAACAGCGCCACAGGGATGGCAAAAAAACTCCATACCACGATATCATAAAAGAAGCCTATCAGAAAGATCCCCAGCCAGTGGAGAGGATTCATATCCAGGTTGGGCCAGGATTTGATAAAAAGGAAAATGCGGGTAAGCAGGCTGAGGCCCGTTACCAGCAGCAGTAAAACGGCCAGCGGACCAAACCGGTGTTGAAATACAGGGGCCAGTTTCTTCATGCGGCAAAAATACAAACTCGCCTATGGTTTAAGGCAGCTTGTCAAAACTAATGATGGCAGGCAGCAGATTTTAACAAAACCTGCGGCATCAGAACCAGCCGCTTTTTTTACGGCTGCTGCTTCTGCCGCCCAGGCCGAGCGCTCCCAGCAACGAGCGCACAATGGTATTGCCTGCGGTACGTACCATACTCTTTACAATGGAGTTATTACCTATCTTCTCAATCACGGAAGGCTCTTCTTTATCCTGCTTCTTATCGCCCTTATCCTCACCGGCGGCCTGGTTTTTGGCAGCTGCTTCTTCCAGTTTCGCCGTAAGAATTTCATATGCACTTTCCGAATCAATTTCCTGGTTGTACTTGGCTACCAGTTTGGATTTACTGTTGATTGCATTCACTTCCTCCTGGGTAAGTACATCCATGCGGCTGCGGGGTGCGCATAACATAGTATGCGCCAGCGGCGTGGGGATGCCTTTTTCGTTCAGCATTGTTACGAGGGCTTCGCCGATACCCAGCTGGGTGATAAGATCCTCTGTTTTATAAAACTCCGTTTCGGGATAGTTTTCGGCTGTTTGCTTGATTACTTTGCGGTCGGCAGCGGTAAAGGCCCGCAGGGCATGCTGCACTTTCAAACCCAGTTGCGCCAGTACGCTGGCGGGCACATCCATGGGGTTTTGGGTACAGAAGAAAATACCGATGCCTTTGGAGCGGATCAGTTTTACAATGGTTTCAATCTGCTGCAGCAGGGCACTGCTGGCATCCTGGAATACCAGGTGAGCCTCATCAATAAAAATCACCAGCTTAGGCTTATCCAGATCTCCTTCTTCGGGACAGGTGGCGTACAACTCGGCCAGCATCTGCAGCATAAAAGTGGAGAAGAGTTTGGGCTTATCCTGCAGATCCGTCACCCGCAACACATTTATCATACCCCGTCCATCATCGCTGATGCGCATCAGGTCGTCTACTTCAAAGCTTTTTTCGCCAAAGAAGATATCGGCGCCCTGCTGCTGCAATTCAATTACTTTGCGCAGGATGGTGCCGGTGGAACTGGTGGAGATTTTTCCATAAGTTTTTTCCAGTTCGGCCTTCCCCTCATCGCCAACATATTGCAATACTTTGATAAAATCCTTGAGGTCCAGCAGGGGCAATTTATTATCATCGCAGTATTTAAAAATCATTGCCACCACGCCTCCCTGGATATCATTGAGCTCCAGGATTTTGCTAAGCAGCACCGGCCCGAATTCGCTTACAGTAGCCCGTAAGTGCACCCCATTTTGGCCGCTGAGGGTCATCAGTTCGGCCGGAAAAACAGCCGGCTTGTATTCCAGGTTCAGCTTCTGGTACCGGTCTTTCACCTTATCATTAATGGCGCCCATAGCAGCGATACCGCTGAGGTCGCCCTTGATATCCATCACCAGAACGGGTACACTGGCATCGCTCAGGAACTCACTGATCATTTGCAGGGTTTTGGTTTTACCCGTACCCGTTGCCCCGGCTATCAGGCCATGGCGGTTCATTGTTTTCAGGGGCAGGAACACCCCGGCTTCAGCCACCACTTCCCCGTCCAGTACCGCGGCCCCTATCTTCACCGATTCGCCTTTGAAACTATAGCCGTTGCTGATGGCCTGGATGAAAGCATTTTTGTCTGCCATAAATCTTTTATTTTTTTGAAAGTTACGACAGGTTTTGAATTGAATCACATGATTTTTTGGCGATTTTAGCGGAACTTTACTGTATGAAATCCTTCCTGTTTCTGCTAACGGTTATCTTTTTCCTGGCTGCTTTTTCAAACGGGCTGAAAACGCCGGCCGATCCCGAAATCAAAACCAAAGCGGCCCTGGGGAAAAAACTCTTCAGCGAAAAAATGCTCTCCAAAGATTCTTCCGTAAGCTGTGCCAGCTGCCATAAGCCTGCATTTGCTTTTGCCGATACCACGGCATTCAGCAGGGGGATCGAAGGAAAGCTGACACAACGTAATACGCCTTCGGTACTGAATATGCGCAACCGGCCTTATTATTTCTGGGATGGAAGGGCAGGTTCCCTGGAAGAGCAATCACTGATGCCCATTCAGAACCCGGATGAAATGGGATTAACCATTGAAGAAGCCATCAGCCGGCTGAACCAGTCGCCCCTCTACAAATCCCTGTTTCAGCGGATCTTTCATGAAGGCCCTTCTGCCAGCAATCTTTCCGCAGCCCTGGCGGCCTATGAACAAACGCTGGAAACCGTGAACAGTAAATTCGACGACTGGAGTAATAATACCGGCAAACTGAGCCCGGCAGAAGAAAGAGGCCGGCAGTTGTTTATCGGCGATAAAGCCAGGTGTTTCGACTGCCATGCCATGGAAGATTTTACCACCGATGAATTCCGCAATATCGGATTATACAACGGGCAATCACTCAATGATGCCGGTTTGTATGCGATCACCAAAAAAGAAAGCGACCGGGGTAAATTTAAAATACCCGGGTTACGCAATATCGCTGTTACGGCGCCCTATATGCACAATGGGATGTTTACAACACTGGAAGAAGTGGTGAACTATTATAACGATCCCCGTAAAGTGGTACCCGATGCCATCAATACCGACAGCCTGCTGCTGAAACCCCTCGGCCTTACAGAGCGGGAGAAAAAAGACCTCGTGAGTTTTTTGAAAACATTAACAGACCGCCGGTATAAGAAAAGTTCATAGCCGGAAGTCAGGAATGTTCAGTTGATTACAGCCGGCACCCGGATTTGAAGGATGCATGGGTAATGCTTTTATTTACTTTGTTCCTGCTAAAAGCTGACAGCTAAGTGCTATCCGCTGCATTTTTACCTTTAACAAAAAATTAGGCACTATATTCGCTGCATAAAAACTGAATTAATTTTATTTGCCAATAAACCAACAAAAACATGGAACCCTCAAAACCCAAAATATTACTGTGCGAGGATGATAATAACCTGGGGATGGTATTGAAGAACTACCTGGAGCTGAATGATTATGAAGTAACCCTGGAACGAGACGGACGCCTCGGCCTGGCAGCTTTTCAGCGGGAGAAATTCGATATCTGCCTGCTGGATGTGATGATGCCGAATATGGATGGCTTCACCCTGGCCGAAGAGATCCGGGATGTGAACCCCGATGTGCCCCTGTTCTTCCTCAGCGCCAAAACTATGAAAGACGATATCATCCAGGGTTATAAACTGGGTGCTGATGATTATATCACCAAGCCTTTCGACAGCGAGGTGTTGCTGCACAAGATCAAGGCTATCTTAAAACGCAATGAAGAAATGCATCGCGAAGAAGTAAATGCCGAATTCGACCTGGGTAAATACCATTTCAACCCCCGCCTGCGGGAGCTGAGCATCAATGGGAAGGTGCAAACCTTATCGCCCAAAGAAAATGAATTACTGAAAATGCTGAGCGAGTATAAAAACGACCTGCTCAGCCGGGAAACCGCCCTTAAAAAAATCTGGGGCAGCGATACCTACTTCAATGGCCGCAGCATGGATGTATACATCGCCAAATTACGCAAGTATCTCAAAGAAGACACTTCGATTGAAATCGTGAATATTCATGGCAATGGTTTCCGCCTGGTAGTTACCGAGTAATGATTCCCCTGTTATAAAAAGAAGCCGGTGCCCACGCACCGGTTTTTTTATTTTCCGGAAAAGCCATTTCTCCGGATGAGTTACCGGGAGTGAGAGCGATAAATAATATAAGGGGCAATCAGCAGGAACAAAGGAATCAGTACCCAGATACGGCCGGCGGCGATATTATAATCGGCCAGTAATTTTTCCCAGCTGTTACCCCGCATGCGGCCGAATCCGAATTCAAATGCCAGTGTGAGCAACATCCAGTATAAACCAAGAGCCATTGCAATTGCGGAAGAAGCCGGAGGATATTTTTTGATGACAAAGCGGATGTATACCGTAAAGAAGATAAGCAGGGTGAGGGTAGAGAGCTGGTGTGCCCGCAGTTCGCCCAGGTATTTTTTATACCACAAATCGCGGAAACTGCCATTGATAACGGCGATTAGCAGCATCGGGAACCAGGCAATAAAATATTTCAGAAAAAAAGGCATTCTCTCACTTGTTTTTGTAGAGCCTGATTCCATGGCCCTGGGTGATAAAAAGAGCCAGGAGTTTTTGACCCGCTGATAAGGGCTGCAGCCGGCTGTTAAGGTATTTTAACCTGAACAGCCACATGCCGATAGTTTTTCCAAAGATAAAAAGGGCCGCCACCCGGTAACAGCTCAGGACCAGCACCACAAATACAAATATCCGCCAGTTACTGTTCAGGAAAACACTGTTGAAGACAGCCGGGGGAAGATTACGGATCAACAGGAGCATCAAACCGAGGTTAATAAGACTGTCGGTGATAATGGCGAAAAAACGCGGAACGGGATCGGCAGGTGTTTCATCCGGACTGAGATCCTGAAATATGGAATCCTGATCGTTCATAGAGTTCTAGTATGGTTAGGCACAAATTTAATGTAACGGATCAATAGCAGCCTGTTAACGGCCCTCCAGTTTTTCCATTTTAGCCAGTATCTGCAATATCAGTTCATTCTGATTTTCGAGGTGTTTTAAAATCGTTTCCACTTCCGTTTCGGCTTTTTTGTTCACCGCAAAATCCTGTTCGGCCCTGATCTCGGAGTGCCGTGATTGCAGGTTCTGACCAATCATGATCAGGGGCATCAGGAAAATCTGGATCATATTGGAAATAAACAACCAGAGTACAAAGGCCGGGTAAGGATCGAAACGCAAACTGGCTGGCGCCAGCATATTCCAGCCCAGCCAGCCAACCGTCCAGCAAAAGATCAGGATAAAAAATCCCATGCTGCCCACCTGATCAGTGATCCATAAGGCCATTTTATCGAGTACCGACAAAGAGGCCTTGTGCCGGGCATTCGCATTCAAGGCCGGACTATGCAGCTTTTTAATTTCTTCGATGGTTTGAATATGCGGATGTTTCATACGGATGTATTTTATTGCTCGACAAATCTTGTTTAACAAATCAAATCCACTCACGTTGCTTTTCCTGCAAGGGATCGTACCAGTTGATATATTGCACCAGGCGGGGTGCATGGGCCCTGTTAGGACTGCTGCTATGTGGCAGCCGGTGATCCCAGATGATGAAATCGCCGGCTCCCGCAGCTACAGGTATGGGCGACCAGGCTGAAAAATCTGTATTCCGCGGATCAACCTCTTTGGGCAAGCCGCTAAGCCAGCTTTCTATGATTTTATGAAAGCCCGGCACCAATGTAAGAGCCCCCTGATGGGCAGCCGTATCCGTTAGATATAAAATACCCTGAGTGCCAAACGGGATGGGCCTTGCAAGGCTGACATCCCAATGCAACCCGATACCCCTGTAGGTAAAACCGGTTGTTTCAGGCGGATTGAAACCGCATTTATCGGTTGTAACCGCAAGATTCTTATTTTTCCATATTTGTTCAAAGGCCCGCCGGATACGTGGAGCCTGCCTGTTTTTATCAATGGCCGGATCCCGGTACAGCGGCAGCATGATGCCCTGCATCGCTTCATTGGGCTGGTACCAGGATTCTTCCTTATTTTCTTCCATTTGCAGATAATGCCAGATCACTTCACGGGCGGCCCGGCAATCTTCTTCGGATATCGCCTGGCGTAAAATCACATACCCGTTTTCATTCCAGAAAGCCAGCTCCTCAGCTGTCAGTACATCCTCCTCCAACAGTCCGGCGCCTGCAACCGTTTTGTTAACCAGGGCATTGCAGGTGGCAACGGTTTCGGCGCTCATGGATCCTCCCTGTTGCTGAATCACCCATGCTTCAAACTGATCAAACCCGGGCCGTTGCTCATGTAAAAACTGGTAAGCAGGGAGGAGTCCGATGCCCAGTGCATCCAGTAATGCCGAATCCAGCGCTGCTTCATCAGGATACCGTTGTGTGTCTGCATGCATCGCCTTGCCCCATAATCTTTTCAAATGGAATATACCCGTACTACCGGTTTCGTTGCTTGCTGCCAGGGTATTTTGTTGTGTAATATTCATCCGTTATAAAGAGCCGGTATTTACAGAAAAGTTGCCGCTGCTTCTTTTATACTTGTGCCCGTTTAACACACTATGCCTTCAACAGGAGGCCTCAGTTATACTGATTACTGGTACCAATCACTTTATAAGGCGGTTTACGTTCGAGGTAGAACGTGGTGGCCAGTATCATTCCCTTCGGATCTTGCCCGGTATGCGGCAGCACCAGGTGCGCAGTGAGGCAGATACAGGTTTTGGTTTTCAGCTCAGGTAACCGGCAGAAAGCCGGGCCACTGATGCTGTCAATATAATATTCTACAGGACTGAATTTTTCATTTTTATATTTTTTCTGCAACTCTTTTCGCAGGTCGGCCGCACTGTTAAAAATCCGCTTAGCCTTGCCTTCATGGATATAAAGCGGAAAACCCATTAAGCCGATCAGACTGTCTTTATCGGCCTTGGTATAGGCCAGGCGCGTGAAGTCTGAAACAATTTCTTTTACACGGATGGTATCAATCCGGCCGGTTGCCTGCGGGAAAGCGGTTACCTGTAACAGGAATAAAAAAATGATACAGAAAACTGTTTTAGTCATAAACAAAATAAAAACTGGTTATTAGCTGCCGGCAGCGACCGGGATAATTTTTGATATTCAATCTATGAATAAATTCTGTTTTGCAGTACAGCCGCCGCCCGGGCACAAGGTATGCCATTGTATTAAAGATATATCTGTTCCAGTGCCTGCCCGATATCATAAATTATATCCTCATGGTTTTCCACGCCGATAGAAAGCCTGATCATTTTCTCCGTTATGGATAGCTCGTTTTTAAGCCGGGAGTCCACATCCACATGCGTCATGGTAGCCGGATGTTCGGCCAGGCTTTCGGTTCCGCCCAAACTCACTGCAAGTTTAACAAGCTTCAGGGAATTTAAAAACCTGAAGGCTTCTTTCTCCGTTCCTTTGATATCAAACGAAATCATACCGCCATTGGACAGGCATTGTTTCTGCTTCACGGCAAATTGTTCCCCGTCTTTCTCTGTTAAATTACCGGGATAGTATACTTTTTCCACTGCGGGATGATTATTCAGAAAAAAGGCAACTTTATCAGCATTGCCGGCTTGTATATCCATTCTGGCTTTCAGGGTTTCCAGGCTGCGAAGCAGGAGCCAGCCGGTATTAGGACTGGCCATATTTCCCAGGAACGTTCGCAGTCCTTTAACCCTTTTTATCAGTGCTGATGAACCCAGGCAGGCGCCGGCAATTACGTCACTGTGCCCTCCAATGTATTTGGTGGCCGAGTATAAAACCAGATCGGCCCCGTGCTTGAGCGGATGTTGCCACAGTGGTCCCATATAGGTATTATCAACGGCCAGGTATATTTGTTTTTCAGGCGTTGAAAAGTAACGGGCTATCTCCTTTTTACCGGCTATATCAATTAAATCATTGGTGGGATTCGCCGGCGTTTCAATGAATATGAGTGCCAGGTTTTCGGCCAGCCCTGTTTTTTTAATGATCTCAATCACTTCCTCCTTCGGCTGCCCCACCCGGAATTCGGCTACGTTTATACCGAATTTCGGAAGAATTTTTTTGATGAAGTGATCACTGCCCCCATACAAGGGGCTGCTGATCAGTAACAGATCGCCCGGTTTCAGAAACTCAAATAACACAGTGGTGATGGCAGACATGCCGCTTTCAAACACCGCACACTCTTCAGCGTCATCCCAGAGTGTCAGCCGGTTTTCAAGTATTTCGAGATCGGGGTTATTGATACGGCTGTAAATCAGCCCCAGTTCCTCTCCTTCCTGTTGCGGACGCAGTCCATAGGCTAATTCAAAAAAAGCCTTTCCTTCTTCCGCACTTTTGAACGCGAAAGTGGAGGTTTGAAAGATCGGGCACTTAACGGCCCCTTCTGAAAGTTCGGGACGATAGCCATACGACATCATCAAACTTTCGGGTTTCATAATCTTGCGTAGCATACTGTTGGATATTAGTGGCAAACAATCAATCTTATCCCGGTAACCAGGATGTGCAGGCAGGGAGGGCAGGAATCCTGCCGGTAGCAGGTATAAAATTACTACAAATCCGGAAGTCAAGGCGGAAAGAGTGTCCGGACTGCCAGCCCGGATAAAAAATAACTAAGGGGCCCCGGCCTGTTCTTTCCATCCTTTTACGGCATTCGTATAGTCATCACTAATACCCCAATGCGAAGTGAGCAGATATTGAACACCTGCCAGGTTTATTATCCGGGAAATTGATTGGGTGGTCATTTCATGGTCCAGGTCAAAGAATTTTACCGATTTACCCAACTTCCCGTCGTGCAGACTTAAAATATCGCCGGTAAATAAATACTTATCATTGATCTGGTAGCACATAGATCCGCTGGTATGCCCGGCAGTGAGAATACATGATATCCTTATTTCCCCGGTATTTATTGTTTGCCCGTCATCCAGCAAAGTATAGTTATCGCGGCTGATATGGTTATTGTAAAAAGGGATTTTTTGCTTTTTACCATTCAGCATCTTTAGTTCTTCCCTTGCAAAATACAGTTTTGCATTTTTAAACAAGGGAAGGGCCGCCACATGATCCATATCGGTATGAGTCAGAAAAACCGCATCAACCATATCCGGATTAACCCGGATTTTCTGCAATTCTTCTGCTACAATTTTCAAATCTTTGCCGGCGTCAACAGCAACATAATGAGCACCGTTCTTCACGAGGTACATATTAACAAATTCATCTTTTACGGCTATAACATCTGAAGTTACGGGGCCCGTATTAACCGGCCTCATCCGGGAGGTCTCGGAATTGAATTTATAAATAAACCAGCCGCCACAAAGCAGTACCAGTCCGGCAAAAATGCCTGCACCCGCCAGGATTTGTTTGGTTCTTTTTCGCATAGCCATAAAGGGAATTTTTATGCAAAATTAGAATGACGGCTGAAGGAAAAACGATAACAAAGGATAAGAAATTCTACTTCCGGGCTATCCTGTTTCGTATACGGCTTAATGAAACCGGAGTAACGCCTATGAAGGATGCCAGCTGATGTTGTGTAACCCTTTGAAGAAGGTCGGGCCGGTCTTTCAGCAAAGCAATATAACGCTCCTCAGGGCTGTTTAACAGGTATGAAGTAAACAGATCGTGTAATACTACAAACCGTTGCTCAATAGACTTCCTGACAAATTCATTCATTTTGGGAAATACGCTGTAAAGCTGTTCCAGGGATTCGTAAGACAATGCCAGCACCTGTGTATCTTCCAGCGTCTCCATAGCAACACGTGAGGGTTTCCGGGAAATAAAACTGTCGTAAGTTCCGGCAAACATATTCTCAGTAAAGAAATAAGTGGTCAGCTCCTCCCCTCCTTTTTCACAGAAAAGGCGAATAAGCCCTTCGGAGATAAAGTACACTTCGTTGGCTACTTTTCCGCTTTCGATAAGCATCGTTTTCTTCCTGAAGCTTTTTCGCACGAAATACTTCAAAACAATGTCCATTTCGCCCTCTGAAAAGCCCGTTATATCTTTTAAAACCGCTCTTGAGGCGTCCATATCTTTTCCCTTTCTGTGAAAAAATGAAAAAACAACAGCAGCCGGGGATGTTATTCTTCCCCAAACAACATCCCCCCGCCGGCCCTGCCCGATTTCTTTCCGAGGTGCTCATAGGCTTTGGCCGTGGCTTCGCGGCCGCGGGCTGTGCGCTGTATAAAGCCTTCCTGGATGAGGAAGGGTTCGTATACTTCTTCCAGGGTTCCGGCTTCTTCCCCTACGGCCGTGGCAATGGTGGTGATGCCCACGGGGCCGCCTTTGAATTTTTCGATGATCACGGAAAGAATACGGTTATCCATTTCATCAAGGCCGTGTTTATCTACATTGAGGGCCCGCAGGGCATGTTCGGTAATAGCCAGGTCGATCACGCCATTACTGAGAACCTGTGCAAAATCCCTTACGCGGCGCAGCAAACCATTGGCAATACGCGGCGTACCACGGCTGCGGCGGGCAATCTCGGCTGCTGCATCGCTGGTGATCTTCGTGCCTAATATGGAAGCCGAGCGCAGGATAATATGCTGCAGGGTATTGGCATCATAATATTCGAGCCGGGATTTGATTCCGAAACGTGATAAAAGCGGTGCCGTTAATAATCCGCTGCGGGTGGTGGCGCCGATGAGGGTAAAAGGATTGAGGTTGATCTGCACACTGCGGGCATTGGGACCGCTGTCGATCATGATATCAATCCGGTAATCCTCCATCGCTGCATAAAGGTATTCCTCCACCACCGTACTCAGCCGGTGGATCTCATCAATAAAAAGCACATCATTGGGTTCCAGGTTGGTGAGCAGTCCGGCCAGATCGCCTGGTTTTTCTATCACCGGGCCGCTGGTTTCCTTGATATTCACCCCCAGTTCATTGGCCACGATACGCGACAGGGTTGTCTTTCCCAAACCGGGAGGGCCGTGAAAGAGGATATGATCCAGGGCTTCGCCCCGCATTTTAGCCGCCTTGATAAAGATGCTGATATTTTCGATGATCTGCGGTTGCCCCGAAAAATCCACGATAGCGGCCGGCCGGATACTGTTTTCGAAAAGGGCATCCGCTGCACTCAGGTTCTCTTTATCGCTGTTTAAATTTTTGTTGGCCATGAACTATTTTGGACTGATATTGTAAATTTAAGGTGCTGTGCTGTTATACAGCTTGGTATTGCTGAAGCGAGGCTGGTGAGACGGAGTCTCAGAACCATTGCATCCCCGGCGGATACGGGGACGAAAAAGGGTTTCGGATCAGATTTCGTCACTGTAACAGCACAACAGGTGTAAAACTAATCATCATTCATCACAAAACCATCAACCATGAAAATAGGAATTTTAGGAAGTGGCATCGTGGGCAAAGTACTGGCCCGCGCTTTTGCCAGCGAAGGGCATACGGTTACCCTGGGAACCCGTAACCCCGGCAAACCCGAACTGGATGCTTTTAAAGCAGAAAACCCCGGAATCCCGGTTGCTTCATTTGCCGATATGGCTGCCGGAGCCGAACTCATTGTGATTGCCGTCAGCGGAGATATTGCCGTGGAGGCGGTGCAGCTGGCAGGCCTGGCCAATTTTGAAGGCAAGACAGTAATTGATGCCACGAACCCCATCGCCAAAACGGCGCCGGTTAACGGGGTGCTCAATTTCTTTACGGCTCCCAATTATTCGCTGATGGAAGAGCTGCAAAAAACACTGCCGGCTGCCAAACTGGTAAAAGCTTTCAGTTGTGTGGGCAATGCCCATATGTACAAACCCGATTTTGGCGGTCAGCAACCCACCATGTTCATCTGTGGTAATGACGAAGGCGCCAAACAAACCGTAACGGATATCCTCAGCAGTTTTGGCTGGGAGGTGGAAGATATGGGAATGGCCGAATCGGCCAGGGCCATCGAACCCCTCTGTATCCTCTGGTGCCTGCCGGGCTTCCGCGAAAACCGCTGGAATCATGCTTTTAAATTGTTAAAAAAATAACCGCCCCGGTACTGAACCCGCCCAAACACAGGCGGGTTCATCATTTTCGCCACTCAGCCAATGAAAGCCCGCCTCTCACCCATTCATTTCACCATTAATCATTCCTGGACGTATTTTCCTTATATTGGGGGTTAATTTTGAGCTATGCCCAAATTGAATATCAGATATTGGCTATGCCAGGTGCTGGGCTGGGGAGGATGGTTTTTTCTGAATATTTCCAGTGCCTATCTTTTTGCCAGTGATTTTTACTTCTCGCCGGAAGAAAAGCGGAATATCTTCTTTGCCAGTGTACTGGTTGACTTCTTCTGGTGTATCCTTACTACCCACCTGTTGCGCCTGGTACTGAAAAAGGCCAACTGGATGCGCTTTTCGATCGATAAAGTGGTGCTGATGTTTATCATCAGCGTGGCCGTAACAGGCCTGTTACAATTTTATGGCGCCCGTACCACTGCCCGTCTTACCAACTCCTCCTTCAATCACTATGTAAATAACGAACGTTTCCAGAAAGCACAAAAGATGGAAGCGGATGCCGGACTGGCCAACAGTGATTATTACCTGATGAAGAAACTCCCGATGGGCGATTCTTCGGAGTATAACATGACCCAGAAGCTTAAAAAGAATACGGGCTGGTACCGCAACCAATCGGGCCAATGGGTTTTTGAAGAACCGATGAAAGGACGGGAGTTCTGGAATTATATCATCACTTTCATCCTGATGTCGATGTGGCTGCTGATTTACCTGGTTTGGCATTATATCAACAAAAACAGGAACGACCAGCTGGATAAACTCCGCCTCGAAACCACGGTGAAAGAACTGGAGCTGAAAACGATCAAATCGCATATCAATCCGCATTTCATTTTCAATTCACTCAACAGCATACGGGCCCTGGTAGACGAAAATCCCGAGCGGGCCCGCCGGGCTATTACTGAGCTGAGTAATATCCTGCGCAGCAGCATGCAGGCCGAAAAAGCCGAAACCGTATCCCTGGAACGGGAGCTTGATATTGTAAAGGATTACCTGGCCCTGGAACAGATGCGTTTTGAAGAAAGGCTGAGGGTAAAATTTGATATAGAAGAAGAAACCCTGCAACACCCGGTACCCCCGATGATGCTCCAAACCCTGGTAGAAAATGCTATTAAACATGGTATCAGTAAACAGGTAAACGGCGGCGAGGTAATGGTAATAGCCCGCTACCTGGGCGATCACCTGGAACTGCTGGTGCGCAATACCGGCCAGCTGGCGCCCGTGATCAATGGTGATGGTTTTGGCATCCGCAGCACACAGGACCGCCTCAACCTGATGTACCAGGGCAAGGCGGTATTTGAAATTAAAAACGCCGATGCCCAGACGGTTGAATCAAAAGTAGTCGTACCCGTGATTGTTTAAATTTTCCCCGGTGAATACAAAAAAGAATGTTATGCATAAAGCTGTAATTATCGACGACGAAAGGCTGGCCCGTAACGAGTTAAAGAAATTATTGCTTGATTTCCCCGAAGTTGAGGTGGTGGGCGAAGCCGCCAATGCCACAGAAGGCATTGCTAAAATTGAAACCCTCTCTCCCGACCTTATCTTCCTCGACATCCAGATGCCCGGGAAAACCGGCTTTGATATGCTTACCGAACTCGACAGTGCCCCGCATGTGATCTTCACCACGGCCTATGATGAATACGCCCTCAAGGCCTTTGAAGTAAACGCCCTCGATTACCTGATGAAACCCGTGGAACCCAAGCGACTGGCCGATGCCCTGCAGAAACTGCAGCTGGCCGAAGAGAAAGAAGTGGCCGCCGCCGTAGCCGGTATCAACAGGGGTGTACTTACCGAGCAGGACCAGGTATTTGTAAAAGACGGCGAACGCTGCTGGTTTGTAAAACTCGGCGAAGTGCGGCTTTTTGAAAGTGTGGGCAATTATGCCAAGGTATTCTTCGGCGCTTACAAGCCCCTTATCTTAAAATCGCTGAATGCGCTGGAAGAACGGCTGGATGAAAAAGTATTTTTCAGGGCCAACCGCAAACATATCGTCAACCTGCGCATGATCGAAAAAATTGAACCCTACTTCAATGGCGGCCTCTTACTGGAACTGCATGGCGGCGAAAAAGTGGAAGTGAGCCGCCGGCAGGCTGTTAAGTTTAAGGAAATGATGAGCCTCTGATTGATCAAAACAGGCAAACCCCTCTATCATGAAACGAACGTTTTTACCGGCAGTTGCGGTACTGCTGCTACAGGCCATTACCGTGCAGGCACAGGATATCGACAAGATCATCAACCCGGCCGAAGTGGAACGGATTGAAAAAGTACTGGCCGCCGATGATATGCAGGGCCGCAAAACCTTCAGTCCGGCCATTGACCGGGCCGCTGATTTTATTGCCGGCGAGTTTGCCAAATCAAAGCTGCAGTTCCTCAAAGGCAGCAACTCGTATTTCCAGGAATTTGCCATGACAAGGGCCAAACCCAGCTCGCTCAGCGGCCGGCTGGATACCCTGACGCTCAGTACCGCTAATGTGGCGGCCATCACCACCTTCAATGAAATTCATATCCGCCAGCTGACTGATTATGAACTGGTGAAAGTGCAGAAGGGGGATGATTTTTCCAAAGTGATCTTTCCTTTGTTTGATAAGGATAAAAACTTCCTGGTACTGGTAGACACTTCTTTTGCCCGCCGTTTTAAGAGTATGCAACGCTTTGCCGGCAATGCCAGGTTCCCTTCGAAATACTCCCAGGTGCTGATCCTTACCCCCAACCTGAATCCTGCCGGCATTGAGCTTGATATTAAGCTGGACCTGAATCCGCAGCACCTGAAAAACGTAGTGGGCATACTGCCGGGTAAATCGAAAGCCAATGAGCTGGTGATATTTTCGGGGCATTATGATCACCTGGGTATTGGCAAGCCCAATGAAAACCAGGACAGTATTTATAACGGCGCCAATGATGATGCCGCCGGCACCACTGCGGTGATGATGCTGGCCCGCTATTTCGGCGCCCTGCACAACAATGAGCGCACCCTTGTTTTTGCAGCTTTTACCGGTGAAGAAATCGGCGGCTTCGGCAGCCGCTATTTCAGCAAACAGACCGACCCCGCTTCCGTGGTGGCAATGTTCAATATTGAAATGATTGGCACCGAAAGCAAGTGGGGCACCAACAGCGCCTATATCACCGGTTACGAAAAGAGCAATATGGGCAATATCCTCCAGGCCAACCTCGATGGCACGGCCTTCCATTTCGAACCCGATCCCTATCCTGCCCAGAAATTATTTTATCGCAGCGATAATGCCACCCTGGCCGAACAGGGCGTGCCGGCGCATACCATTTCCACTTCCAAAATGGACAATGAAAAATTTTATCATACCACCGAAGACGAAATTGAAACGCTGGATATGACGAATATGGCAGCCATCATTAAAGCCATCGCCCTCAGCAGCCGCAGTATTATCAGCGGAAAAGACACCCCCACACGTATCGCAATAGAAAACGAGTAATTCACCGTACCGGTGCGGTACTGCGCCACAACCCGTCAGCGAAGTGGCTTAGGAAGAAAAAATATCAGGCTTTAACCGGCACACTGTGAACCGCAGCGGCCATTTCTTTGATGAGGTTGGGATCTTTTTCGATGGCATTGCCTACTACAATCACATCGGCGCCCGCCTTGCAGTTGAGGTAGGCTTTTTCGGGTTCCACGATACCCCCTCCCACAATCAGGGGCACCTGGATGCAGCCCGCCACCCGGGCAATCATATTTTCGGAGATGGCTCTTTTGGCGCCGCTGCCGGCATCCATATAAATCAGTTTCATGCCCAGCATTTCGCCGGCCATGGCCGTACACATGGCAATCTCATTTTTATCAGCCGGCAGGGGTGCCGCATTAGAGATATAGGAAACCGTGGTAGGCGCACCGCCATCAATCACCATATAACCCGTAGGCATGATTTCGAGGCCGCTTTGTTTTACCACCGGGGCCGATACCACATGCTGCCCGATGAGCAGATCGGCATTACGGCCGCTGATCAGGGAAAGATATAGCAGGGCATCTGCATATTTACTTACCTGGGAGGGACTGCCCGGGAAGAGAATCACGGGGATATCGCAACTCCGCTTTATGTATTGCACACATTCATCCAGGTAATCAGAAATTACGAGGCTGCCGCCGGCCAGGAAATAATCCACCCGGGCTTCCACAGCCAGCTCCACCAATCGCTCCATGCTGCTGTCGTTCACCTTATCGGGGTCGATCAGTACGGCAAATGATTTACGGCCCAGCCTTTTCCGTTCCGTCAGCGAATGATAGATGCCTTTATTCGTTTCCTGGTGCATGTTACCTGCAAAAGTATAAAAAAACACCCTACCGGCATACCGCCTGGCGTAAAACCATGGATAATCCTTTAGTGGCCGATTTTATGCCTACTTTTGAGCAAATGAAAGACCTTTCCGGGGAGATACGGTTTAAAACAGCCCGCAGCGGCGGCAAGGGCGGGCAACATGTAAACAAGGTGGAAACCATGGTGGAAGGCTATTGGGATATCGCCGCTTCTCTTCTTTTTGATACTGCAGAAAAGGAATTAATCAGGGAGAAGCTGGCGGCCCGGATCAATGCCGATGGCTGTCTGCTGGTGAAAAGCCAGGCAGAACGCACACAATTGGCTAACAAAGCCGAAGTGATCCGTAAGATAAACACCCTGGTAAGCAAGGCTCTTATCCAACCCAAACCCCGCAAAGCCACAAAGGTTCCGGCGGCAGTAAAAGAAAAAAGAATTGACCATAAAAAGAAAACCGGGCTCATTAAAGAGAACCGGAAAAAAATAAGACCTGATTCATGGTAAAAGCAATGTTCCGCTACCTCCTCCCGGCCCTGCTTTGCATACCCATGCTGCAGGCAGCCGCCCAGCAACGCCCTGTTAAACGGGGCAAAACCGGCTACCCTGCCCTGCCGGTTCATATCCGGTTTATAAATACTGTCAATCACCAGCCGCTGGTTTTGCAGGATAGTGTTTATACCAATCCCTTTGGAGAAAACTATACGGTATCCCGTTTCAAATATTATATCAGCAATATCGAGCTGAATGGCCCTAAAGTACATTTTGCCGAGAAGAACAGTTATCACCTGCTGGATGCACAGGACAGCAGCACCCTGCAGATCCGCCTGAAGCCCGGACGGCAATCGTACACCAGTATCAGTTTTCTTATTGGAGTGGACAGCGCCCGGAATGTCAGCGGTATACAGGGCGGCGACCTGGACCCGGCGAAAGATATGTTCTGGACATGGAAAAGCGGTTATATCATGGCAAAACTCGAGGGGCGCTCTCCCCTGTCCACGGCTCCCAATCAGCGCATCGAATATCATATCGGCGGCTATGGCGGTGAGCATAACAGCATCCGCAAAATCATGCTGCTGTTTCCCGAAAAAGATAACCAGCTCTTTGTCAGCAGTGCATCCCTTGAACTGGAAATTGAAGCCGATATACAGCAATGGTGGAACAGCAGCAGTCCCCTGCGAATAAAAGAGACCCCCGTTTGCGCAGTGCCGGGTGAAGATGCAAAAAGAATAGCGGATAATTATGCCAACCTGTTTTCCTTAAAAAGCTACCGGCTGCTGATTCAATGAAAATGCGGCTCACGATAGGAATAATTGTTTCACTGGTAGTGGCCTGCAGCCTGCTGGGGGCCGGCCGTAAACATAATGGCGGGGAATGGCCGCCTGCCAAACCCAGGCCATTGAAATTTGTGATACCCGCGGGATGGCCCAAACCACCTGTTAATATTTTTGCCAATAACCCCCTTACCGAAGAGGGCTTTCAGCTGGGAAGAAAATTATTTTATGACGGCCAGCTGAGCCGCGATGGCAATTTTCCCTGTGCCAGCTGTCACCAGCAATATGCCGCCTTTGCCAACTACGACCATGATTTCAGCCATGGCATCAATAATAATTTCACCATCCGGAATGCACCGGCGCTTTTCAACCTGGCCTGGATGAAACAATTGCATTGGGATGGCGCTATTAATCATATCGAAGTACAGCCGCTGGCGCCCATCAGTAACCCGGTTGAAATGGGCGAAGAAATCAATCATGTGCTGGAGAAGTTGCGCAAAGACACGGCCTATCCGCGTATGTTTAAAGCCGCTTTCGGAACACCCGAGATCAATACAGAGCGGATGATGAAGGCCCTCACCCAGTTTGTGGGCAGTATTCTCTCGTACAATTCAAAATATGATAAAGTAAAAAGAGGGGAAGCCAGGTTCACGTTCAGTGAGGAAAACGGCTATACCATTTACAAAAAAAATTGTGCCGCCTGCCACCCGGAGCCGCTTTTCACCGACAACAGCTTCCGGAACAACGGGCTGCCGCTCTCTTCTTTCCGGCCCGATTACGGGTACGTAAAAACGACCGGTAATCCGCAGGACTCTTTTAAGTTCAAGGTACCCAGCCTGCGCAATGTGGCCATCACGGGGCCCTATATGCATGATGGCCGTTTCCCCAGCATCACCCAGGTGATTGAGCATTACCGCAGCGGTATCGATATAAAACAAACGGGGCTGGATAGTGCGCTGCGAAAGCCCATCAATCTGACCCCGTTTGAAAAAAATTCTCTTACCTATTTCCTGTACACCCTTACCGATTCCTTACTGATTAAAGACCCCCGCTATGCCACGCCCAATGGACTCACGGTCTTTAATATTCACCCGCACTAATTTCTTCTTTTAGCCCGGAGGGTTTCCAGTATCTGTTGCTGTTTGGCTGCTTCATTCTTCTGGTTTTCCTGATCTTTCAGGTTATCCTCTATATCTTTTTCGAGTTTCTTTTTCTTCTTTTGCAAGTCCTCGGCATCTTCCGCCAGTTTGGTGGATTTCTTTTCATTATCCTTAACCACATTTTCCTGGTCGGTAATCTGCACTTCCAGGTCGTAATCATAGATAGTATTGCGGATGCTGTCGAGATAGGCTTTTGCCTTTTGCATCAGCCCGGGATTATCCTTTTCGGTGATAAACTCTTCAAAGCCTTTTGAAAGCAGTAAGGTGATCACACTGGTTTCTTTTTCCTTACGGCTTTTCCGGTCAACCATAAAATACATATCCAGTGCATCATTGCCCAGTTCATTCATCTTTACTCCTTTAAAAACCACGAATCCTTTTGATTCCTTTCCCTTGTAGCCCATCTTCTCGAGCTTGTCTTCAATTGCATTGGATACCGTTTTTTCCGGGAACGGCACTTCGCAAACAACTGCCTGGTGCTGTACTTTCTGGTACTCCACCGAACTGAGGTAAGACTGGGCGTTGGCTGCCCGGAAGCCGGTTAACAGGACTAATACGGTGATCGTTATCTTTTTCATAAAGTTTTCTTTTTTACAAAGATAGATTTTACCGTAAAAGGGTTGCAAAACCCATACAATCCAAAAATTGAAATTATAAAGGTAAATTTGAGCCCAAATTCAACATAATTGAGCGGTATTAAAAAATTGGCAGGACAAACGATCTGGTATGGGGCCAGTTCTATTGCCGCCCGTTTTATCAATTACCTGCTCACGCCGCTGCTTACCTATAACCTGGCCCATACCAGTGATTTTGGCAAGATGGGATTGATCTACTCGGCCATCCCCATCCTGAATGTGGTTTTCACTTATGGTTTTGAAACGGCTTATTTCCGTTTTGCGGCCAAAGAAGAATACAAAAAAACCATTTACAGCACGGCCACCCTTTCGATTCTTTTTACCACCCTGTTGCTTACTGCCCTGCTATGGCTGAACCAGGGGAGTTTTGCCCGCATCATCGGACTGGAAGATTTTCCCACCATCATCCGGTTAAGCATTTTCATTATCGCCCTGGATGCCCTGAGCACCATTCCCTTTGCCCGGCTCCGTGAAAGCGGGCGGCCCAAAAAATATGCTTTTGTTAAAATCACCGGTATTCTGTTCAATATCCTGCTCACCTGGTTTTTTGTACGCTATTGCCCGCTGCACCTGCAGCAGCATCCCGGCAGCTGGGTAAGCAGGTTTTATGACCCTGCGGTGAATCCAGTTGTATATGTGATCCTCGCCAACCTGATCCAATCGGCTATCACGCTGCTTTTACTGAGCAAAGAAATCATGATGACCCGCCTGCGTTTCGATTTCAGCCTCTGGCGCAGGATGATGGTATACTCCCTGCCGCTGGTTGTTGCCGGCATGGCGGGCATGATCAATGAAACATTCGACCGGCTGATGCTGGTGTGGTGGTTACCCGGTACCCAGGAATTCAGGGAAGAGCAGGTAGGTATTTATAATGCCTGTTATAAATTATCAATCCTGATCACCCTGTTCATACAGGCATTCCGGCTGGGTGCCGAACCCTTTTTCTTCAAACAGGCAGAAGGCCAGCATCCGCAACGCACCTATGCCCGGGTGATGAAATTTTTTGTGATCATCATTGCCACCATGTTCCTGGTGGTGAGCCTTTTTATTCCCGTCTGGAAACATTTTATCGGACCTAAATACTGGGAAGGGCTGGCCGTAGTGCCCATCCTGCTGCTGGCCAATATGTTCCTGGGCATCTATTACAACCTGTCCATCTGGTATAAGCTGTCGCACAAAACCATGGCAGGCGCCTGGATCACACTGGCCGGTGTTACGATTACATTCCTGATCAACTATTTTTTAATCCCCCGCTTCAGCTATATGGCCTGTGCCTGGGCTACCTTTGCCTGCTACGGCAGCATGATGGTGATCTCCTTTGTATGGGGACAGAAGGAATACCGTATCCCCTATGCCTGGAAAAAACTAACGGCTTACCTGGTGATTGTGGTGTTGCTTTATTTTGTTCACCAGGGCCTCACGCATTTTATCAGCAATGTGTTTGCCGGTCTGGCACTGGCGGTTTTTCTTACAATGGCATTTATTGTTTTTGTTGCCCGCATCGAGAAAAAAGAATTGCCCAAATTACCGGTAATCGGCAAGTATTTCAGCGCATAATGAATTAACTTACTTTCTGTTGATACGAAACCGGCTCCATGCGTAAACTCCTGCAATATCTTCTGCGCAAGCCCCTGACCTGGCTGGCCAATACATTATCGGGCGCCCCGCAAAAGGAAGCCGTATTCCGCTCCCTTGGCCGCCTGTACCGGCTGGCGCAAACTAAAAAGAACAGGCGGGTGATTGTGCTCGACATCCTGCAAAATGATTCCTTTATCATTTTCAGCGATCAGCATAAAGGAAATAAAGACAGCGCTGATCTCTTTGCCAGATCTGAGGATAACTATATCGCAGCACTGGAATACTATCACGCCCGGTGCTTTGCTTATATCAACCTGGGCGATTGCGAGGAACTCTGGAAATACAAACCCGAAGAGGTTTTGCCGAAGGTGCGGAAAGCCCTGGCCGCCGAAGCTGCCTTTCAGCAGGATAAAAAATATTTCCGCACGTTTGGCAACCACGACCTGATCTGGAAGAACAGCTGGGATGTAAAACGTTTACTGAAAGGAGATTTCAGTCTGCCCCTGCCCGTCCCCGAAGGCATCCTGCTGCGCACTGCAGTGAACCAGCAGCCCCTGCATATTTTTTTGACACATGGTCACCAGGGCGATAAAATGAGTGATAACAATGCATTCAGCACCTGGATCGTGGCGCATATCTGGACACCCCTGCAGCGTTACCTGCAGATCAATGAAAACACGCCCAGCAAGGATGACCGGTTACGCAACCGCCACAACCGGCTCATGTACGAATGGAGTAAGCTGCATAAAAACCTGGTACTGGTTACCGGCCATACACACCTGCCGGTATTTGCTTCGGGAAAATATTCCCCTCATCCCGCCAACTATATTGAAACAGCTGAGGAAGAAAAAATGAGCCCCGGTTATTTTAATACCGGCTGCTGTTGTTTCAGCGACGGAGATATCACCGGTATCGAAATTGAGAACGGTTCTATCCGTCTGATCAAATGGCATTCGGATGCTGATAAGGCTGCCAGAATAATACTGGAAGAAATTACCCTGGAAACACTGGCGGCGGATTTGGCGGACAGCTGATAAAATGCTTATCCCCGGGCATTGAATTTAGCCGGTTGATTACTGAACATCTTCAACATCCCTTATTTTTTATTCCTGACTAGTCATCATCCTTCTCAATCCTTGCCCGCAGGAAAGCCGCATGCCGGGGGGCCGGCATCACACTGTTCACCCCTTTAATCCCTCTCCAGATCACATCACTGAATTCAAGATCGGGGATGCGGTCTTCTTTTGTAAAATCAAACTGTGCCGATTTTTCGGAGAGTTCATTCCAGGCCATATTTTTTTCGGTGATGTCTGCCCGGGCGGGTACAGCCGTGAATGGCGTGTAATCCGGCACGGCGGTGAAGCAGCGCCACATGGGAGTGGCCCCGGCATCATACTGGCTCATGGGTTTCAGTCCCAGTATCAGTTCTATGGTGCGTAACATACCACTCGTGGTATAGGGTGTATGGTCGATGAAATTTCTTTTCACAAAAGGCCCTGCCAGATAGGCTGTACTGCGGTGTGCATCCACATGATCCGGTCCGTTTTGTGCATCATCCTCCAGTATGAACACCACCGATTCATTCCATATTTTACTCTTGCTCAGGTAATCGATAAACATACCCACGGCCAGGTCGTTATCGGCCACGTGAGCAAAAGGACTGGGTTTGCCCTTACTCATCCCTTCGGTATGATCATTGATCAGTCGTAAGGTATTCAGCCGGGGAACGGCATTGATAGCGAGCAGGCTGTCGAAATCCCTTTTCCACTGACCCACCCGGGTGGTATCCCGCACCCGCTGATCCCAGCTGGTAAAGTATTTGCAGAAATGATTTTCGAGCACGGGGATATTGGCCTTGTAATCATCGGCAAATTCGCCATAGGTGCGGTAGCTCACACCGGCCCGCAGGGCTGCATTCCAGATAAAACCGCCTTTGTTATTTGCCATCTCCCGGGTTCCCTCGGCATCATAACCGCCCCCGCGTCCGCCATAACTGGTTACCCAGTTCTTTTCGAGGTAATCATTGGCATAGGCGCCCAGGCTCCAGTTATGGCCATCGGCGCTCACTTCTCCATCCACATAAAAATTATCGAGCAATACAAAATCACGGGCCAGTTTATGCTGATTGGGGGTAACATTTTCGCCGAACAAAACCAGTGAGGTATCTCCATTGCCGCCGGCCATATCACCCAGCACCTGATCGTAAGTGCGGTTTTCTTTCACGATATAAAAAACATATTTGACCGGAGAGGGATCACCGATGCGTTGCGGAATGGGATTACCGGTTTCGCCTTTCGATAAGCTTTCTTTTTCTTTGGAATAAGGCGTATTCTTATACACCTGCTGCGAATAGGTGGCCAGTTGTTTCACCGAGGGCATATCAATAATGCTCATCGTGCCTTTCATCAGGCCGGCAATGTACTCCGGTCCGTCTTCATCATCTCCCTGGTATTTTACGCGCCGCTTCACCGGGTTGGGGCCACGCGGATTGGCAAAAGAAGAAAAACCCTTGCCATTGCTCACAAATATTTTTTTCCCGATCACCCGTACGCAGGTAGGATACCATCCCACCGGGATAAATCCTTTCGATATACTGTTACCCGGATGCTGCACATCAAATACGGCGAGGCAATTATTATCGGCATTGGCTATAAAGAGGGTTTTATTATCCTCGCTGAGTGCCAGTCCGTTGGTGGCACTCCCCTGCGGGGCATCCGGGTACAGGGAAGCCGTTAAGGTTTCCACGGTGCGCTGCTCAGCGGTATTGATCACACTTACCGAATTATCTTCGGCATTGGCTACATAAAGGAACCGGCCATCCTTACTGAGGCAGAGCTCATTCGGATGCCCACCGGTATTGATAAAAGTTTCTGCACGGTTGGTTTGAGTATTGTACAACAGTACCTGTTTGCCACCCCATACAGAGATATAGAGCCTGTTTTTATCGGGTGATAAAACACAGGCATACCCTTCACCGGCCAGCTTTACCTGCTGCACTATTTTTTTTGTTGACAGATCAATCACGTACAGTGAATTATTATCCTTGGTAACCACGTACAGTAAATGGCGGGCATCATCAATATCGATGCCGGCGGGTGAAATCCTGTTCGGCCATTTGTCGCCCAGTTTAATACTGTCGGCCAGCACCAGTTTGCCGGCTCCAACCGCATACTGGAGAATCCAGTTATCATTACCACCGCTGACATAGAGGTATTTTTCATCGGCGCTGAATTTAAGGCCCAGCCAGGCCTTACCAATTTCAGTTTTATCCAGTTGCTTTTCGGTGCGGGCATCTATTAATTGCAGGGTTTGTTTGCTTTGGCCGTTATTGGTAACGGCGATCCACTTTTTGGAAGCGCTCACGGTCATATTAAGCGGGAGATCCCCCAGGAGCAGGCTGCGGCCGGCGGGCGAAAGCGACCACCCGTTGGGCAGGGTAAGCGGGCGGGGTGTCTGGGCAATACCCGCATAAGAAAAGAGCAGGAAAACCGGCAGCATCAATTTTATTCGCATAGCAATGGATTTGCAATAAAGTTACGATGCTAATCGGGGATTCGGGCAAAACTTCATTACCGGATTATGAACTTTTCAGATTCCGTCATCTGCTCTTACATATACTTTTTACTCAGCTCATAAATAATCTTCTTATCCGCTTCGGTGAGCCGGGGCAGGGTATCCTGCTGCACAAAATGCAGTTTAAAGGCCTTGATGGCCGCCACCGGATCTTTTACATTGTAACCGATGATCCGCAGCGAAGGCAGGGGATCGAAACCGGCGGGCACTTGTGTGGCGGCCGTATCATACCAGTACCCATATCCATTACGGGCCAGTTGCTCCCAGGGGAAATAGCGGTTGGGATCATTTTTCCGTTTGGGAGCCACATCGGCGTGCCCGATAAAATTGGCCGTGGGGATGCCATTATCTTTCTTCAGTTTTTTCAGTAATTGCAGCAGGCTGCTGATCTGTGCTTCGGGGAAGGGCTCAAATCCGTTATTATCCAGTTCGATGCCGATACTGCTGCTGTTTACATCGGTAAGGTTGCCCCATTGCGATACCCCGGCATGCCAGGCCCGCAGGTAATCGTTCAGCATATGGTGGATGGTGCCGTCTTTACAAATTACATAATGAGCGCTCACCTGCGTGCGGGGAAGTGTGAATGTATGAAGGGTGGTATCACAGGCCGTTTGCGCCGTATGATGGATGATAACAAAATTAGGCTTGCGCATACCAAAATTGGTGGTGCCCACCCAATAATCCGGCGCCGGGGTGCTGTCGATATAGGCCGGCTGCTCTTTCAGCAGCCGGGCAAAGGCCTTCACCTGCTGGCGGTAGCTGCGGTTGGCGCTGCGGTAAGGATTGGCGGCACAGCCGGCAACCAGGATAACAATTACCAAAAGGATGTAAAATAAGCCGGAAGGTTTCATGTGCTAAAGTTACATAAACCTGTCAGGTCTTGTTAAACCTGCCAGCAATAAAAAAAACCCCTTACGGGGTTAAAACAAAAACTGACTAGTGGTCTACGCTTTCCGTCTAAAACTATTTTTCTGCAAAAGGGATAAAGGATCAAAAACCAAAACTTATCTTTAAACTCTACGCAAAAATAAACCCGGCCGGCCGGGTAAGAGATAGAACGACATTGAAACTGCTGTAGAATTACGGCTACCCTTACAATTACTCCTGCCTGAAATAGATTACTTGCCGCTGATCAGAAGAGATTCGCTGGTTATGACTGATCGCCGGGATCCACCGCGGAGATAATGCAACCAACCGCAGGGCCTCTGCATCAAAAAGAGGTTGAAATGGGATTTCCACCCAGGCATCTTTTACATGGCCCTCTTCGTCGACCCGGAAACTCACCACTACCGCAATTTCCCTGGTGTTTTCGAGTTTTACCCCTGGCGGAAACTGCAGGTTTTCTTTGATCAGCTTCAGCCATTTTTCATGGCCACCGGGGAAGGCTGCGTTTCGTTGGGTATGGCTGGTATCTGTTAGTTGCACGCCATCCTCATCATAGTACAGGGCATGCAAGAGGGTGCCATTTTGATAATCTTCAATAGCGGCGTTGATGCCATTGGGATGATAATACAACCAGCGGCCGTTTCGCAGGTAATTATTCCAGTGGCCGGCACTGGCAAGCTGGCCGTTTTCATACCAATTCACCTGCACGCTTTTTCCATCTCCGGCATAGTTGACAGAATCCCTGATTGCTCCGCTGGCATACCAGCCCAGGGCGATGCCGGTTTCGTTCCCGTTATGAAACACAACCGAATCTTTCAGCATACCATTGTAGTAGTAGCGGAGATCCGGGCCTTCCAACCGCTTATTATAAATAAGTAAATGCTCCGAGATCCGGCCATTTGCATAATAGCTCACCACCCATCCGTATTCATGGGTACCGGCAATGGTAATAAAATGAGTTTCCGATGCCGGTTTCAGGGAAGGCAGGTAACTGGACCTGTAATGCCAGCCGCTGTCATCCTTATACGACTCCATCTTAAAGGATGCTTTTTCTGCTCCGCACTCTTTCCAGTCGTAATCATAATACTGGATTTTTTGTGCGGAAGCCGCCGAAAAAAACAAAAGCACAACCGCCAGGATATTTTTGTTCATACTATTCAGCCCGCAGGAAATGTTTGAAAATCGGGTGCCTTAAAATTCCTCCTGCCCGAAATGGATCACCTGCCGGGCCCATACAGAAACCCGGCGATTATGTTTCATCTCCGGAATCCATTGCGGCGATTTTTTTATAACCCGTAATGCCTCTTCATCAAACAGCGGATGAAAGGGCACATCCACATAAGCATCTCTCACATTACCTTCTTCATCCACCCTGAAATTTACCACCACGGTTATCTGGTCGGTATTGACGAGTTTCACATCATGCGGAAATTCCAGTTTCTTTTCCATCATCTTTTTCCATTTTTCCATACCGCCCGGAAATGCCAGTTCTCTTTCTAAAGGCTCGTCGCCCGTTTGTGCAATACCCTTTTCATCATAATAAGCCCTGTCTGCCATGATGCCGTCTGCATAATCTTCCACGGCCGCTTTCTGGCCATTAGTATGATAATATACCCATCGCCCGTTTAGTTTTCCGTCTTTCAGGTGCCCTGCAGCAGCCGGCTGTCCGTTGTCAAACCAGTTTACCACTACAGCAGTTCCATCCGCATTGTATTCAATTGAATCCCGTTCAAATCCATTGGCATGCCAGCTGCGGCTTACTCCCACCGGCTTGCCTTCCTTGTAAACGGCCGAATCCTCCAGCATCCCGTTGTAGTAAAAATTAAGCCAGGTGCCTTCTTTTTTATTAGCGGCATAGCGCCCGATGGATTTTACCACTCCATTTACATAATACCAGGTGAAAAAGCCGTTTTGAAATTTGCAGGTACTGTCGGTATACAAACCCTTCATCTGGAGTTTGCGGGTTTCCAGGAAATAATCCCTGCGGTACCATCCGCTGTCTGTTTGATAGGCATCCGAAACAAAGCGGGCATCGCCGGGTTCACAGGGTTTCCATTGCCAGTTGTAGTATACAAGTTTATTTTGCGCACTGGCCGTTAACAGGGGCAGGAGTAAGAGGCACAGGATTATTTTGTTCATGCCCTAAAGCTAATGAAGAAGCCAGAAAACTTTGATAGATTTATGATCAATTTTATCCCTCAGCCAATTCCCGGCCCGTGACAGACGACGCCCTTACATATCCTGCCGCCGAAAACGATTTTGAACGTTTTTACAAGGATCATTTATTACCCGTGCTGCCGGAGGTGCGGGAAGCCTGCCGGCAGGCAGACAGCTGGGGAATCACGGGCGTGGTTGCATTCCTGGTATTTTTTGCGGGGGCCCTGCTGCTCTTTACCGGCCAATCGCTGGGTGACATCAGTTTATGGATGTGCATCACAGGAGGCTGTATGCTGCTCGTATCCATTTATTATTACAGCAAACGCAGCGACCGCTTTGCAGCCGTACTGAAATCGGCCATCATAAAAAAAATACTGGATCATATTTATCCCGGATTGCTTTACCAGCCGGAAGAAGGCATAGAACCCAAAGAATATAAACTGAGCGGGTTATACCGCTATGCATATGATTATTTCGACAGCGATGATCTTATCTCCGGCCAACTAGATGGCATCTCCTTTCGTTGTTCGGAAGTACACAGCAGCAAAATAGTTGAATCGCGGCGCAGCAGCAGGGATAAAACTGTTTTTCACGGGATGTTTTTTGTAATACAGATCGGCGCCCGTTTTACCGGTGGCACCTATGTTATGCCCCGCCACCGCGGATTTGATGCATACTCGGCATTAGGGCATTATTACTGGCTGGGGCCGCCCCCGCATGCGGTGGAAATGAGTATTGCCGGTGGCGAGTTTCACCGCATTTTCAGGGTACTGAGCACCTGGCCCTCCCAGGCTGTGGAAATACTGGATGCAGGTATGCAAGCCAGTTTATTAACCATCTGCCGTTTCACCCGGCTGCCGGTTTCCTTTTCTTTTGTGGCCGGTAATTGCTATGTGGCAGTTCCCACCGGCAGCGATATGCTGGAGCCTGGCGCTTATGATCCGGGCGATAAAACGGAAATAAAAAAATACTTCATCAGTCTGCAACTCATTCCTTCTGTCATCCGGCAGTTAAACCTGCAGCGCCTGCAATGAAATACCGGCTGAAGGGTATAGGGCTGCTGAAGCTGTTTGCTATCTTTGAAACAAAAAAATGAAACAGATATTCACCGGGGCTTCCCTGCTTGCTGTTACGGTACTGCTCTGGGCCTGCCCTTATAAATCCACTGTGAGTATGGATGATGACACCAACGTGCCGCTGAAGGAAGAATTACTGGGCACCTGGCATAAACCGGGTTACCCCAAAGATTCCACAGAAGTAAAAATCATGCGGTGGAATACAAAAACCTATGCCGTAACCGCCAAAATTGAAAATGACGAGGGCAAATACGAACCCTACCGGTTTTATGCCTGGTACTCTGCCGTTGGAAACCGCCAGCTGATCACCTTTTATGATATGGACACCAAGAACTATTATTTTGGAGAAACCTTTTTCAGCAGGGGTGAGCTCAGCATCAGGCTGCTTTCTTCCGATATAACCGAACAAAAATTTTATACCCGGGCCGCTATGCGTCAGTTTATCGAAACGCTTTACAGCAGCAATAAGGTAAAATACGATAATGACCTTGATCTGAATAATATGAAAAAAGCGGACTAACCCCACCGAATGCCAAAAAAAGCCGGGAACTGCTGAAAAGTGGCTCCCGGCTTTTTTATGGGCTGAAAGAAGGGCGTACCTTGCTGCCGGGAACTCCAAAGAAGGGAGAAAAGGAGTTACGCGAAGATTTTTTGCATTTTTTAAAATATCTCTTATCCCGGTTCGTCTACCCAGACATACATGGAAGACGTACTGGCAATACCGCCTGCAATGAGCGCCGAGCGCAGTAGCAATATCAGTAATACAATCAAATCGCTGAGCAGGCGCCTGTTCAGCTTTATCCGGCAGCGGGTGGGCAGCACGGAAGACGCTGAAGACATTCTGCAGGATGTTTTTTACCAGTTTGCCGGCAATACCGAACCCATCGAACAGGCCAGCAGCTGGTTGTTCCGGGTAGCCCGTAACAAGATCATCGACAGCTACCGTAAACAAAAACTGCCCCTGGCTGATGATGTGCTGGGTTCGGCGGAAGGTGACGATGAGGGTTTCGACTGGCGGGAAATGTTGCTGCCCGACAAATCGAATCCCGAAACCGAATACCTGCGCAACCTGTTCTGGGAAGAACTGCAAAAGGCGCTGGACGAACTGCCCGAAGAACAGCGGTCGGTTTTTATCCAAACAGAAATTGAAGGGATCCCCTTCAAGGAAATTGCAGCCCGTACCGGTGAACCCGTGCCTACGCTGCTCAGCCGGAAACGTTATGCGGTATTGCATCTCCGGGAACGGCTCGGTGTATTAAAAGAAGAATTACTAAACAATATTTAACTCACTAACGGAAGGCGGCCCATCAAGCAGCCCTCCTCAAAAAAATAAAAAAATGAAAAAGAACTGGATTGGAAAAGGCATTTTATTTTTCTTCCTCATCGTGGGTGCCACCTTTCTCTTTACCTGGGTGGTGATGGCCCTCTGGAATGGTATTCTGCCTGCCGTACTGGGCGTAAAAATGATCAGCTTCTGGCAGGCCATGGGCATCCTGGTGCTCAGTAAGATTTTGTTCGGCGGCTTTGGCGGAAAACATCATCGCGGCCCCCGTCCGTGGAAAGACAGGATGATGCGGCGCTGGATGAACATGACGCCTGAAGAACGTGAAAAATTTCAATCGGAATGGAAAACCCGCTGCGGCCATCGCTGGAGCATGTACGGCCATACCGAAAAAGCAGGCGCCAGTCCTGCTGCTGAATAAACCAGTTGCCTGCGGTTATGCTGCAGGCAATTGTTTTTTTACCTGTTTATGTCTATACTAGTTTTCAAAACCAATCTTTCGGATACCGCCTGTATTGAGGTGGTAAAACCTTCACTGGATGTGCATCCGGGTATTGTGCAGTGGAATGTAGACCTGCATGACTGCGATAAGGTACTCCGTATTGTTACCGAGCACATGCTGCCCCGGGAGATTGAGATTTTACTGGAAAAGGCCGGCTTTTTGTGCGAGGAACTGGTATGAAGGAAGCCGGAGCGGATAGCAGTTAAAGCGATCAGCCAGCAGCTGTTCTTACATATTGCGCCGGTACTGTCCGCCCACGGCATAAAGCGCCGAAGTGATCTGTCCCAGTGAGCAATACTTCACCGTTTCCATCAGCGCCTCAAAAATATTCCCATTCTCAATCGCGGTTTGTTGCAGTTGCCCTAATGCGGCCTCTGCTTTCTCAGCATTGCGTTTTTTGAAAGCGTCGAGGTTATGAATCTGCTGTTCTTTTTCTTCGGTGGTGCTGCGGATCACTTCGCCGGGCTGCACCGTGGGTGATCCGTTTTTATTCAGGAAGGTATTCACGCCCACGATAGGATATTCACCCGTATGCTTCAGCATTTCGTAATGCAGGCTTTCTTCCTGGATTTTATTGCGCTGGTACATGCGTTCCATAGCTCCCAGTACACCTCCCCGCTCGGTGATCCGGTCAAATTCGGTCATTACGGCTTCTTCCACCAGGTCGGTCAGTTCCTCAATCAAATAAGCGCCCTGGTTGGGGTTTTCATTTTTGGCAGTACCCAGCTCCCGGTTAATGATCAGTTGTATGGCCATGGCCCGGCGCACACTTTCTTCGGTAGGTGTGGTGATGGCCTCATCATAAGCATTGGTGTGCAGCGAATTGCAGTTATCGTATATGGCATACAGTGCCTGCAGCGTGGTGCGGATATCATTGAAATCAATTTCCTGGGCATGCAGGCTGCGGCCCGAGGTTTGAATATGATACTTCAGCATCTGGCTGCGCTTGTTAGCCTTGTATTTATATTTCATCGCCTTGGCCCAGATGCGGCGGGCCACCCTTCCGATCACACTGTACTCGGGATCCATTCCGTTACTGAAGAAGAAAGAAAGGTTGGGGGCAAAATCATCAATATGCATGCCGCGGCTGAGATAATATTCCACGTAAGTAAACCCATTACTCAGGGTGAAAGCCAGCTGGGTAATAGGATTGGCGCCGGCTTCGGCGATATGATAGCCGCTGATGCTGACGCTGTAAAAATTGCGCACTTTCTCACGGATAAAATATTCCTGCACATCGCCCATCAGCTTCAGTGCAAACTCGGTGCTGAAGATGCAGGTATTCTGTGCCTGGTCTTCTTTCAGAATATCCGCCTGTACCGTACCCCTCACATTCTGCAGGGCCTGCTGGCGGATCTGCTGGTAAACAACTGCGGGCAGCACATCTTCTCCGCTGAGCCCCAGCAGCCGTAAGCCCAGTCCGTTATTGCCATTCGGCAGCGCCGCCTGGCCGGTACTGAGCGATTGCGGATCAACCGGTTTGCCATCCGTACCGGTATAGCTGGGCAACGCCTCTTTATTGAATTTCGATCCGATGAGTGCATTTACCTGTTCGCCCAGGTTATTGGCAAGGATATATTTTTCGCATTGCTGATCGATGGCGGCGTTCAGGAAAAATGCCAGCAGCACCGGCGCCGGACCATTGATGGTCATGCTCACCGATGTTTTGGGATCACAAAGATCAAAGCCGCTGTAAAGTTTTTTGGCATCGTCTACCGTAGCCACGCTTACACCGCTGTTCCCGATCTTACCATAAATATCCGGGCGGTAAGCCGGGTCCTCCCCATAAAGCGTCACACTGTCAAAAGCCGTGCTCAGGCGTTTCGCGGCTTGTCCTTCGGATACGTAATGGAAGCGGCGGTTGGTGCGCTCGGGACCTCCTTCCCCTGCAAACATGCGGGTGGGATCTTCTCCTTCGCGTTTCAGCGGGAATACGCCTGCTGTAAAGGGAAAATGGCCGGGCGCATTTTCCTGTGCCTGCCATTTCAGGATATCGCCCCAATCTTTGTATTTGGGTAAAAGCACTTTGGGAATCCGGGTACCGCTGAGGCTGGTGCTGAACATTTCCTGCCGGATGATTTTATCCCGCACATTGTATTCAAAATAATCTTTCCCGTAAGCCTTTAATTTTTCGGGCCAGTTAAATACGAGTTTACGGGCAACCGGTGTAAGCTGTTCGGTGTAAAAAGCAATTTGCTTTTCCAGCACTGCCTGCAGGGAGGCCTGTCCGGCCGTATCCGGTTTCAGGGTCCGGAGCATATCCAGGCTTCCCTGTAATTGATACAGTTTGGAAGCGATGGCTGCTTGTTCTTCCACCAGGCGGCCATAATCCCTGATAGCGCCGGATATCTCGCTCAGGTACCGCACCCGGGAGGAGGGGATGATAGCCTGTGAAACTTTGGCGGTGGCATTAAAATGATAGTCGCCAAAACGATGCGATGTTTTCTTCTCGACGGCTTCCAGCAATTTTATAAAAAGCTGGTTCACGCCTTCATCGTTGAATTTACTGGCAATCGTGCCGATTACAGGCAGCTCTTCATTTTTGGCGGTGAACAGGCCATGATTGCGTTTGTATTGCTTGCAAACATCCTGGTAGGCATCAAGGGCGCCGGGCTTATCAAATTTATTGATGCAAACCACATCTGCATAATCCAGCATATTGATCTTTTCCAGTTGAGATGCGGCTCCGTATTCCGGTGTCATCACGTACATACTTACATCACAGAATTCGAGGATGGAGGCATCGCTTTGTCCCACCCCTGCACTTTCCAGTATCACCATGTCAAAACCCGCCTGGCGGCAGATTGCGAGGGCTTCCTGCACATGGGCGCTCAGGGCCGTGTTATCCTCGCGGGTGGCGAGGCTGCGCATGTAGGCCCTCGGATGCGAGATGGCATTCATGCGGATACGGTCGCCCAGCAGGGCGCCGCCGGTTTTTTTCTTGCTGGGATCCACGGAGATAACCGCGATGGTTTTATCCGTGAAATTATTCAGGAAGCGCCTTACAATTTCATCGGTAACACTGCTTTTACCGGCGCCGCCGGTACCGGTGATACCCAGTACGGGAGCTTTAGCAGCGGCAACTGCCACCTGCGAAAGATAGCTGTCGTAGGGTTTGCCGTCCTCGGCCAGGGAAATGGCCCGGGCAATTTTGCGGATGTCCTTCACTTCATTAAGGGGCAGTTTACCGTTCCATTTGGGATTTTCCTCTGTTGCCGGAGCGCTTTTACTGATCACGTCTTCAATCATTCCTTCGAGCCCCATGTGGCGGCCGTCATCCGGACTGTAAATCTTGGTGATTCCATAGCGGTGCAGTTCTTCAATTTCATCCGGAAGGATGGTGCCACCGCCGCCGCCGAATATTTTGATATGCCCGCAGCCGTTTTCATCCAGCAGGTCTTTCATGTATTTAAAAAACTCGAGGTGGCCTCCCTGGTAGCTGGTAATGGCAATGCCCTGGGCATCTTCTTCAATGGCCGCTTCCACGATTTCGTGCACACTGCGGTTATGGCCCAGGTGGATGATTTCGGCGCCCTTGCTCTGCATGATACGGCGCATCACGTTAATAGCGGCATCGTGCCCGTCGAATAAGCTGGCGGCAGTAACTATCCTGATTTTTTTTGGAGCGGCAACAGACATAAAATTTGGCAATTATTTTTTTCCCGGCTTTAACAGCCGGGCCTGCAATCGTGGCTCAAAATTACAATTAAAGGGCGTAAAAACTAAACGGAAGCGGATGGATGGCAGCCGGTAAAAACAACAGGCTGTCCTGCCGGGACAGCCTGTTAACTGTAATAGTATGTTCCCAAAGGGTTATTCTGCTTTTTTATGCAACAGATCTCCCAGGTTCATATAAGTACCCAATGAGAGGCAGAAAGGGTGATAATCCAGCAGGTTATGGGCAGCCAGGAAGGATACCCCTGCCTGGAATTCAAACCGGAGGGCGGGTATTCCTTTTAAGCCAAAGCTGCCGGTAAAAGCGGGTTCAAAGAATACTTTTGAGCGGCTGTTAAGGCTGTCGAGCTTATAATCCTCGAGCTGGCTGTAGGAATAATTTGTTTTTATCTTACTGAAATTAATAATGCTGGCCCGCAGGGAAACGGCTGATGAGAAGCTTCCCTTTGAACGGTAAACAAAACCGGGCTGAATGTATATCTTGGTAACATTGGCATCATGAAAATAACCACTGCCGGTTGGCCGCAGATCCGTGAAGCTGAACTTCCCGAGCCCTCCCCCTAAAAATACCTGGAAAAAGATATTCTTTCTGCTGGCCGATAAGGGCATATAATAACCCAGGCCCAGTTCGGTAATATTCCGGTGATAGGTAATGCTTACAGTATCGGGACCGCCGGTTGTTTTTTCCCAGCGATTGTAATAATTGGCCTGTATGGCAATATTATCCGTGATGGCATAAGCGCCCTGTACATCCGCTCCGCGGGTACGGCTGGTAACCGGGTAATCGTTGAGGCGGCTGTCGGCGGTAAGATTGGTGGAATAGAAGGCACCCAGTTTGCCATCACCCTTTTTTTCGAGTACGGGTACATTATGCGCCGAAGGGCTGTAAGCATACCGGGGTGTGGAGCAGGAAGCGAGTGCGAAAAGAGAAAGAATCAGCAGGGCAAGAGATAAGTGATTGATTTTCAAAAATGTTTTCATGGTAATAGTGTTTAGTAAAAAATCCACCCTATAGATACGGAAAGCAGGCAAATGGCTGCATTGCTTTTGTCAAAATTGATAAAAAAATGTTCATCCCCGTTGGGGATGAACATTTATACAAGCAGCAAGCAATGCGTGAAAGGGTTATTTCACTATTTAAACGTACGCATGTAGTTCACTACAGCCCAGATATCATTAGCATCCGGGATCTTGGTTTTGAAAGACGGCATGTCTTTGCGTCCTTCATATGTTTTATAGTACAAAGACCCGTCGGTTTGTCCCTGGAAGGCGGGTTTGGAGAAATCACCGCATTCGGTATCCAGCTGGGCGGCTTTCGGACCATCACCTTTACCCTTGTTTCCATGGCAGGATTTGCAATGGGTATTGTAAAGTTCTTTTCCTTTGGCAAGTGAGGTAGCATCGCTTTTCACAGGATTCGCCTTGTTTTTGGCGGCATCAGGAACGTTCCAGGGTTTCGGTTGCAGGTTTGCTTTAGGAACAAAAGCCAGCAGGGCAATTGCAAACAATCCGGCAAAGAGCACAGTGATTTTCTTTTTCATTTTCTATTGTTTTTTTATTGTTTACTAAAGGTTAGACGATTAATATACAAAAAGAGTTCCAATCTTTTAGTTAATAAATGGTTATGCGGCATCCGCATGGGGTTCTTCTTTCCGGAGGCGGTATAACTGGATCACTATCACCAGGTAATGCCCCCAAACAGTTCCCATCAGGATAATGAAAGTAATCAGCATCCAGATAGGCGGATGGGCGCTCCAGAGGGCCCGGGGTTGCTCCACAATCTTATCCGAAACGGCTACCCCCCAGGGTTGTGTAACGGTGGCTTCCATATTGCCATACAGCTCATTTTCATCGAGGCGGGCCATCAGGGTGATATTTCCCCTGGCATCACCGGGTAATTGCTGCGGAATTTCAATGGTGGCGGTACCGGTTTCATCGGTAGTGCCTTCGCCCAGTTTCAACGGGAAGAAACTGCGTTTCACGTATACGCCAACGGTAGTTTTATCAACAGGGGTTTCCTTGCCATCGGCGAGGTCGGTCAGTTTCACGGTAACACTCAGCAGGGAGTCTTCTTTTACGGGTGTTATTTCGAGCCGGGCTCTTTTCACTGTAGCCTCGCCTTCGGCTTCTTCAAAGGTTTTATTCCCTGCATACACTGCTTTGAAATGCAGTTTTCCTTCTTTATCTGGCTGCAGGGCTTCGGCTTTACAATTCAGTACTGCTTTACCGGCGAGGTCGGTTACCACTGATCCCAGTTCGGTTTCTGCGGTATCTTTCACCAGCAGGAATTTTACTTTCAGGTAAGCCAGGCGGATGGCCGCTGCTTTAAATTTTGCTTTCATCGCAACCCGTAAATCGACTGTGTTATCGGGTTTTTGCACCGCGATAAAATCAATGATGGGAGAGAGCTGGGAAGGTTCTTCGGGTTTGGCCGTACTGTCGGTTGCAGCAGCCGGCGGTTGTTTGGCGCTGTCGGCCTGGGCCCGGGCGGTAACCGGCCAGTAAGCCAGTAACAGTACGCAGCCTGCTGCCAGCAGGTGCCGAACCCGGTTAAGCGAAATATAGGGAGAAGCTTTTTTCATAACATAATTATTTAAGCTTGCTATTATGCGGTTTTGGTTTCATGTACATGGTGATGGCCAACGTGATGCTGGTTGCTGAAATCAGGTTCTTCCAGTCCGGACACCGGCACCACGGTCACAAATTTTGACATCAGTGTGAAGAACAGCAGGAAGGTGGCAATACCGGCAATAGTGAGTGTCCACTCGGGCCAGGTGGCTGAATATTTAACAAATTCGTGGCGGGTATCCTGCATCGGCAAGGCCGGTGTTTCGAGGGTGGGAACAATGATGAGGTAGCGTTTCACCCAAAGGGCAATCACCATGAAGAAAGCCACCAGGGAGATCCAGTTGGGCTTGCGGGTGGCCGGGAGCGCCACAATCAGGATGGGCAGGATGATGCCCACGAGGTTGGCAAAGAGGGTCCACCAGCCATATTGTTTCAGACTGAATAATTTATCGATCACTTCGCTGTCCCATTTGGCCGAACCAAACCAGTCAGTAAAATATTCAGAGAATGTAAAGTAGCCATATCCGGCAGCCAGGATCATCATAATAAAGCCCAGGTAACTGAAATGCCTGTCGGTAAAATAGTTCCCCAGGTTATACATCCTGCGGTATACCCACATGGCGCAGATCAGCACACCGGAGCCGGAGTAAAGGGCGCCCAGTACGAAATAGGGGCCAAAGATGGTGCTGTGCCATCCGGGGCGCAGTGTCATACCGAAAATCCAGGAAAGGATTGAGCTAACGATAATCGAAAGCGGGATCATGATAATAGCCAGCAGGTTCTGGGAGATTAGCAGGTGCCTTTTCTGGCTGGCGGCCCCGCGGTATCCGATAGCCAGGATTTTATAGAGTTTCTGTTTCCATTTGGGAATCTGCAAACCGGCATCCCGGTATACAGCAAAATCTTTTACCAATGCCATATACAGGAACAGTACACTACCCACAAAATAAGTAAGGATGGCAAGTACGTCCCAGGTCATTGGTGATTGCAGGCGGGGATACAAAAACAGGTGATACAGCCTGTCGAAACGTCCCACACAGAGAAGGATAAAAACGGGCCCTACGATTACCGAGATAATGGTCATCATCTGGGCCAGCCGGATAATGGGCTTGCCCCAGGAGGCTTTGGAAAGGTGGAGCAGACCGGCAATAATGGCGCCGGCATAGCTGAGACCGATAAAGAAAATAAAGTTTACAATGAAAAGGCCCCACACTACATTATCCCGCATACCGGTGATGACATGGCCTTTGGTGATTTGCAGGTAGAGCGCATAGCCCCCTGCCAGGATCCACAATAAAAAGAAGGCAGACCAGAAATAATTCCGCTTACCGAATTTTTCGATAGTGGACCGCTGGTGATCAAACGCTTCTTTTTGATATGCATTGAGTTCCATAATTAAAAGTATTCGTGGTGAAACCGGGCGTGCCGGTTATAATTATTTTTTATTACTGTTACCTGGTTCCATTATATCCTTGAATCTGGCTTTCAGGTTGTCAGGAAGATTTTCGTACCCTCTTTCTACGGGGAACTGGCGGTCTTTCGGCGGCAGATAATATACCCGCGGCTTGGTGCCCAGTTCTTCAAGGAAACGATAAGCGGCACGGTCTTTTATCAACTGGCTGAAGCTAACCGTTTCATCGCCATTGGTAACCGTGTCTTCATTTTCGTCACCGAAATAGAATACGCCGTTGGGGCAGGCTTCCACGCAGGGTGGCAGCATACCTTCGCGGGCACGGTCGGGGCAGAAATCACATTTTTCAACAGTACCTACTTTAGCCGGGAGGTTGGTTTCGGGATTGGAAGGCAGGTTGGCAATTTCTTTGGGGTTTTCGGGTTCGCTCCAGTTAAACACGCGGGTGGAATAAGGGCAGGCCGCCATGCAGAATTTACAGCCGATACAACGATCGTTATCGATCAGTACCAGTCCATCCTGCCGTTTATAGGTGGCATCCACCGGGCATACTTTCACGCAGGGCGGATTATCGCAATGGAAGCATTGTTTGGGGAACCAGTAGGGGGCCCCCTTTTCACTGTCTTTCATCAGCTTAACGGTTAACCACTCCTTGTCTTCGGGGCGGTAATGCCATTTCTGGCAGGCGCTGATACATTTGCGGGCATTTTTGCAACGGGCCAGGTCAACCACCATTACAAATTTTTTGCCGGCGATACCCTGGCGGGCTTCCAGCTTGGAAACAATAGCCATATGTTCCTGGTGGTTGAGATAGTTGGAATCGATTTCCACGATTTCGCCATCAGGAGAGAGCAGCTTAACCTTTTCGTTGCCCGTATTTTTAGAAGAGCAGGAGCAGGCCAGGCTGCCGCAGGCGGCGGTTGCCACGGTGGCTACAGCCATGGTCTTAAGAAAGTCCCGCCGGCTGTTGTCATTTATGATTTCTTGTTCTTTCATTGTATAATATTGAAAGGATCAGGTATTTTATTTAGAAGGGTTGTCCATCCAGTTATAGATATCCTGGTTAGATGCTTTTTTCTTTTTGGAAGCCGCTTCCAGTACAGCCTTACTGATTGTCACCAGTTTACCGTCGGGTGTGAGCATTTTTACCATTTCATCTTCGGTGGGTTTTGCATTCCGGTTGGCGAACAGGGATAAAAACCAGCGGCGGGATTTAAGGCCGGTATTTTTATTGTCATCCATAAACGGTTGGTTTAAATGTTACAAAATTGATCCGCAATTTATTCCGCGGCCCCTGACAATTTCATGACATTCATCAAGAAGCGGTGTGAGTAATATCATTTCGCCTGAAATTCTGATCTATGCTTCAGGCGGGCATGAGGAAAGTCATATTTCACAGAATCATTTGTCATGAAACTGTCAGCCTTGCCGTTCTACATTTGACCGTTCATTTAGCAACCTAGTTCTTACACCGTGCAATTGTTCAATTAGTAAACTAATTTTTTATGAAAAAGATTTCATTCATTAAAGCGACGACACTTTTCCTTGGAGTGATGTTCTTATCTGCTTCCGTATTCCAATGCAAAAAGGAAGGTGATCTTGTAAAAAACCTCGACAGGTCGTATAAGGGGTCTGCCGACTCTACTGTCTATGCCGCATTCTACGAGAGTAATACGATTACTCCGTCTGATGCCACACCCGATGTAAACGATGTTATTAAAATGAGGGGTGTGCAAACCATTATTCATGAATATTGCGGAACCTCTAACTGCCATGGCGGTCCGATCAGTCCGAAGTTTGATACTTACGCTGATATAATGAAATATGTTACCCCGGGCCAACCCGGCAGCAGCAAATTGTGGGAATACATTACAACTAATGATTTCGACAAAGCCATGCCGCCCGTTAACTCTAACCACGAAATGAACATCAGTGATAAAGCCCTGGTGTACAACTGGATTACCAATGGCGCCAAAGAAAAACCCAACCTGAGTGATTTCAGGCCCGCCGCCATTTCCCTGATCGTAAACGGATGTGGTTCTGCCAACTGTCACAACCAGGCTACCGCCACCGGCGGATGGGCCCGTGCAGGCTTCATCTCCGGCTTAACCTCTGCAGATACCACCCAGTATGTTTATATCAATCCTTCCACCGGTGTGCAAACAATTTATTGCCAGTTATCCAATGTGGCCCTGCGCAACCAGGTTTGGGGAGCATATAAAGACAGCGTGCGGAAATTCTATGCCGACACCGTTGCCAATGCCAGCTTCAGGCCCTGGAAAACCTTTGCCACACCCCGTTCTGCTTCAAGCACCCGTGGCCCGCTGAATAATTATGATGATATCATGCTTGATATTATGTATCCGAAGAGCGCCCGCAGCAACTCCTCAGTTCAGTATACCGATCCGGTTACACTGAAAACCTATTACGTAAAAGGCAATTATCTGAATGTAACCAGTTCATTGGTAAGCCGCATCGACTCCTGCCTCTTACTGGCTAATCCGTTCACCGGTATTTATGCCACTAGTCAGCAAGGCGATATGGCGTATGGTGATGGCGGTTTGAAAGCCCCTGAAATTGCCCTGATCAAGGCCTGGTATTTTGGCGACCCCAATGTTCCCAGTGTATGGAAATATGGTAATGCCAATGCCGGTATTTTCAAATACAGGAAAACAGGCAATATCATTAAACAATAAGCAACCGAACGATCACTGAGAAAAAATCATTTAAAAAATTCTGATTTATGAAAAAGTTAATTATATCAATGGCTGCGGTGACATCAATGCTGGTTTATCTTCTGTCATCCTGCTATAAGAACAGGGAAGACGTAATGGCCTTACCTACCACCTCATTCCGTAGCGATGTTGTTCCCATTATCGTATCCGGTAACTGCGGATGCCACAATAATGGCCAGGGCACCCGTGCGGTTCAGTTCTCTCATGCCGATACTGTTTTTTATGACGCCATCCTCTCAAGGGTTTCATTATTCAGTGCCTGGGTAAACGGTGGTACACACCCCGGAGCCGGCGCTATCGACTTTACCTCTACTCAAAAAACCATTATTAAAAAATGGATTGATGAAGGTGCCAAAGATGATGGTGGTGGCTGTACGGTTACCGGCACTATCACGTATACCAAAAATATCCTGCCGTTATACAATACCACCTGTAAAGGTTCTACCTGCCATGGCGGTATTGCCGTAGCACTGGATTACAGTAAAATGGTTGCCAAAAAATCTGTTCTCACCGATATGATGAACAGTGGCGGTACAACCGGTCACCCGGGCGGTACCCTCAGCCTCAGCACCTGTACAGTAAATACATTCAACTCCTGGATATCCCAGGGCCAGCCCCAATAGGCTTTAATCTAAAATGAAACTCGTTACACTAAAATCAGATGTTATGAAAAAGATATTATCGCTGCTTGTTTTTTGCCTGGCCCTGTTTGTTCAAGGCATAGCCCAGGAAGCCGCCAAACCGGAAGGCAAACAAGCCAAATTCGCCCGTGCCACATTTAATTCTACCAAGGTTATAAACATGCAGAGCAGTGAGATCGTAAGTAAAGGCAGTCTGCAGGTACTGATTTCTCACCACTTCAGCAATATCTGGACAAAAGACGGTGGCTCACAGAACCTGGCACAGTTCTTCGGACTGAACTCAGGCGTGGCACATACCTATCTTTCTTTCGACTATTCTCCCACCCGTTTTATGAACCTGGGTGTGGCTTTTGCCGGTAGTTCCAAATATGAAGGATGGGCAAAATTCAAACTCCTGCGGCAGCAGACAGGCAAAATGAATATCCCCGTAACCGTTGGCTGGTACTCCATGATCAATATCAATACCGCCAAGGATCCGGATGTGGAACTTACTGCCAATAAAATTTCTTTCATGAACCAATTGATCATAGCACGGAAATTCAATAGCCGTTTTTCACTGGAATTGCTGCCTACCTGGATTCACTTCAACGTGGTTCCTTATGGTATCAACAACAGCAATGAGGTATTTTCACTGGGACTGGCCGGCAAATACAAAGCCACCAGCAAAATCAATGTTACTTTTGAATATGCCCGCCAGCTGAATATGTATGAAAACCTGATCACAAAAAGCGGAACCATTCTTAATTATCATCCCGACCTGCTTTCTGCCGGTGTGGAAATCAATACCGGAAACCACCTGTTCCAGTTCTATGTAGGCAGCACCACCGATGCTTCCAACATTGATCAACTGGCACGGAATACCAGCAGCATCAAAGATGGCAATTTTGCAATCGGTTTCACTATTAACAGAAGCCTCAGCCTGAGCAAGAAATAAGTTAATAAGAAGAACCCCCACTAAAAAGCCGGTCTGCATAAGACCGGCTTTCTTTTTATCCTGTTTTATTGCATCCGGAAAGTAAGGGCGGCAAAGTCATCAATCGTCAAAGCTTCTGCCCGTTTATTAAAGAGAGGGTCTTCCAGTGCTGCACCAGTAAACAGCCCTCTTACGGCATTGCGCAATGTTTTTCGCCGCTGGTTAAAAGCTGTTTTCACCAGCAGCCAGAAGGCCTTATCGGATTTAACCTGCAGGGGGCTCTCCCTCCGGCGCAGGCGTATTACCCCGCTCTGTACCTGCGGCGGCGGGGTAAAACAGTTTCTGTCAACATCAAAAAGATATTCCACATCATAATAAGCCTGCACCAGCACGCTCAGCACCCCGTATACCTTGCTGCCCGATGCCGCTGCCACCCGTTGGGCCACTTCCTTCTGAAACATGCCAATCATTACCGGCACCTGCTGGCGCCAATCGAGCACCCTGAAAAGAATCTGCGTAGAGATATTATAGGGAAAGTTGCCCACAAGCAGGAAGCTATCGCTGAAAGGAATGGATATATCCAGGAAGCTGGCATGAATGAGGCGGCCCTCCAGGGAGGGATATTGCTTCAGCAGATAATCCACTTTTTCCTTGTCCAGTTCCACCGCTTTAAAATCCACTCCCGGTAACTGCAGCAGATGACGGGTGAGGGCCCCTGCACCGGGGCCTACTTCCAGCATACGGTTACAGGCATCCTGCCCAACTGCAGCCATGATCCGGTCTATTATGACCCCATCTTTCAGAAAATGCTGCCCCAGGGATTTTTTCAACGTATACATGCGGCAAAGGTAAGTGTTACGGGATAATGGTTGGGGTTGATGGATGGCTTATGATTGAAGGTTATTGGTTAATGCTATCAGGCGGAGGGTTGGTAACTAACGTATGTTTTTACCAGCAATATACAGGCTCACTGAAAAGAAAAAACCCCTTCTTTTCAGAAGGGGCAATTCATGAAAATGGGGGTTATACAAAGTTTAATTGAGCAGTACCAGTTTTTGTGTTACCACTTCTCCGTTTACAAAAACCTGCAGCGAGTAAATACCGTTACTGTTTTTGTTGAGCTCAGTAATCGTGATGGTATTGCTGCCCTTCACCACTTTACGGGTTTCCACTATTACAGTTTTACCCATATTATCAATCAGGCGGAGGGTAACATCTCCGTCAGTGGTGGAGAAGAAACTGATTGCCACGTTATCACGCGCCGGGTTCGGCATGATACTCAGTAATGTTTTCGTGGTTTGCTTCCGGATGATCACAACATTACTATATTGTACTTCTCCGGCCTTACCGATCACTTTAATGCGGTAATAAATCACATCTGCTGCCAGACCTGATACATCTTCATTGAAGACAAAGCTCTGCGCTTCATTCAGTTTTACAGGACCCGAGACAGTACCTGTTTTGCGGTAGGACTGGTTATCCGTACTTCGTTCCACTTCAAAATGATCTACCTCTTTACTGGCGATAACGGTCCAGTTCAGCAATGTTTTCCCCTGCGAATAGTTACCATTCAGTGTTACAAACTGCACCGGCAGCACGGCTCCCACAAAACGCCAGGCCCTGTCGATATCGGCTACATTCCGTTTGGTGAGCGGACATTTGGCACCAGGTGTGGCATCCCCTGTGAAACTGCCGCCATTACCCATTCGGTAAGAAGTGCCTTTCACATTAATAACCGAGTTGAGGGAATCAAACCGGTTATCCAGTCCGTCTCCGTCTGTATCCAAACCGGTAAGGGTGACATTATCATCCGCCAGGTTATTCATATTAAAATCATTTCCTTCAATCCTGTCGGGCTGGCCATCTGCATCGGAATCTGTATCACGGTAATCAGGTGTACCATCACCATCATGATCATAAACAGTGATGCCTGTTCCGCCAAAGCCCACTACGTTGTCGTAGGTGTTCACCAGCCCGTCGCCATCCGTATCGGTGGTAGAAGGCAGGAGATAACCGGCGGTTGACATCCCTTCGATATTATCGGGAATACCATCATCATCAGAATCAATATCCAGGTAATCAGGTTTGCCATCGGCATCCGTACTGCGGATGCTCAGCGGGGCGGCCATACCGGAAACGGTGGTAGACCAGCCATTGGCGCCAAACACACCATCCACAATACCATTCAGGTTGGCATCCGGCAAACCGGCTTCGATTACATCCACAATACCATCACCATCACTATCCATATCATACGGATTGGGTTTGGCATCATTATCAAGGTTCCGGTTCGGATAAGAATCCGCCTTACCGTCGCCGTTCGAATCGGCGCCTGTTTTCAGCAACGCCGTAGCCATGTAGTAAGCATCGGCTAATCCGTCACTATTGGCATCCACAAACACATCTACCTTACCATTATTATTAATATCCGGAGCGCCTGCTTCAATAATATCAGGGATACCGTCATTGTCGCTGTCCAGATCAAGGTAATTGGGAACACCATCGTTATCAAGATCGGGTTTGTTCAAACCTAAGCCGGTATTGCTGGCACCGCTCAGGTTGGTATCCACCTGGTCTGAAAGCCCGTCTGCATCCGTATCAACAAAGCTGTCTATCTTACCATCGCCATCGGTATCCACGCCATAGGCTTCCACCACATCGGGAATACCGTCATTATCACTATCCAGGTCGAGCATATTTATTTTTCCATCCAGGTCCGTATCAAAGCGGTCATCCACTCCGTCCAGGTTACTGTCCACCCGTCCCGGGAAATCCGTATCCAGGTAGTTCAGGATACCGTCGTTGTCAGAATCACCATCTGCCTGGAAGTTATCATTGATATAATCGTTATTATTATCTACAAAACCTGCATACGTAGGATCATAGGCATTCAGAATACCATTACTGTTGGCATCCTGGAAGGCGGCCGCCATATTACTTTCCACCCAATCCGGAATACCATCCCGGTCTTTATCGATATTACAGCTAACGTTAACCGTTACTGCAACGCAGGTGGTATTATTACAGTCACCCTCAGCCCGTACATAGTAGGTGGTGGTGGTGGCCGGTGTTACAGAAAGGGAGCTACCGGTTCCTACCAGTGTTCCGCCGCAGGAGCCGCTGTACCATTTCCAGCTGCCGCCGGTACCGAGTGATCCGCCTGTTAAACCGAGGTTGACAGAGATACCGGGACAAATATTATTCTTACTCCTGGTAGCCGAAGAGGCGGCAAAGGAGATTACCTTACCCGACAGCAATACAGCCGGTGAAGCATACTGGCATGTGGAAATACCTATATTACCGGAAGCGGCTACAATTACACGGTAGTAACGCCCTGTATCAGCTGCTGTAACGGGGTTAATGGTATAAGTAGATGAATTGGCACCACCGATATTGCTCCAGGGACCGCTTGGTGAATTCGAAATCTGCCATTGATAATCCCGGGTACCGGGTACCACGGTGGTATCAGATAAAGCAGATGTAAATGTTTGTGCCAGTCCCACACAGCCCGCTCCCACACTAACAGTGGGTAAGGGTGTACAGATGCCGAACTGAATATCATCGATGGCAAAATCGTTTCCGCATCCGCCGGGCCCCGCATTGGAAAGTTCAAGAATTACATTGGTATAACCGGGAGGCATCACCCATTTCATACCCAGTTGCTGCCAGGAATTTGAAGTGATATCACTGGTGGTGAATTGTGTTATGGTTAAACCCGTTGCCAGGTCGCGTATCTTGATCAGGTATTTGGGATATTTAAATCCGCCTAATCCATTACAAATTGTTTGATAAGTGGCGTTACCGGTAAAGGCTGTCCAGAAAGAAACTGAATACTGCTGACCCGGGCAGGCTACCGGCATCGTATCGCGGTAGAATACCGTGGGAGGAGCATCTGCGTTGACAATCATCATACGTCCATGACCGGCAGGATTGGTATGATCCGTAAGGGCTATCCAGTTATTCCGGTCGCCCTGCACAGCAGTATCGGCCAGCGAATAGCGGTTGGTTCCCAACGGTTGCGTGGTGGAACCCACATAACCTGTACTGGCAGAGATGGCACCCGGCCATACTGTTGACAAACCGGTGCCTGTTCCAAAATCCTGGTTATATAATACCTGGCTCAGTGTAGAGCAGGGCGGTGTGGTAGGTGTAAGAATGATTACAAATGGCGTTGGCTGACCTTCGCCCACATCATCAGGTTTATCATTTTGGTTAAGATCGGGGTTGGTACCATTGGTGGAGCTATCCCGCAGGGCGTAGTTGTTCCAGCCGGAAGCTGTTCCGATCGCTGAGTTATTATATACCACACCGGCCAGGATATTCGACAGGCGGCAGGATACCCTTATGGTAAAATTATTATTAGCTGTGGGATAATGAGTTAATGTCTGGCCGGCATTCAGCAGGTTAGGAGTACCTGTGCCATTATAGCCGGCATTCAGCGTAAGGCCGGCCGGGTTACTGGTAAATACGGCCGACACGTTGGATACGTTGGCGTTTCCGTTAATGGCACCCAAACTGTCTTTCACCTGTATATTGGTAACCGGCATGTTACCATAGTTCTTCACAAATATGTCATACACCACATCGTACTGCCCGCTGGTACCCGTAGGCGTTACGGAAACCAGTTTTTTGGCTACGCCGATACCGGTGTTGATCTGGGTCATATCCGATGATTTGATACCCGGCGTTCCGGTGGGGAAGGTAACGGTGGCGGTATCCCCTGTTACCGGATCAATGCGCCGGTAAAAGCAACCCGTACCACTCGAAGTTCCATATGCCGCGATAAGATCCCCATCGGCATAGGCAAGCCCCACCAGGGCATTGGTACCTGTTGGGAGACGCGTGGTATCTATATACGTGGATTTGAAGTGATGCGTGGCACCACCCCAGCTCTGGTAATCGGGCGTATAAAGCTTGTTGTCGAAATTATAATACATCTGCCCGTTAGGTAAACGGGTAATATCACCGCTTCCCACATTGAACAGGGTATCACCGATACCACCGGGTCCGGTGGTGAAATCAAGTGTATCTGCTCCATAAATAATACCTGCGGCAAAATCAATGGGGCGCATAAAGGCTCTTTTACAGGGAGCCGTAGGAAATTCAATCGTCCAGCCTAATCCATTATTATCAAAAGCCACACCGGCAAGGTCATAGGCAAAAGAGCGAACGGTATCCAGGCTATTCGCCAATGTCATACTACCTGTGGCAAATGTGGTATCAGGCTTCCAGCGCCATACATAGGTACGGGTGGAAGGAGAATAGGTTGTCCAGAGATAATACAGTTTCTGATCTTTGGGATTATACGCAATACTTGCCAGGTTATCGGTGAAACGGCTGGTAGTGGAAGAGCCAATACGCAGTTTCGGACGATAAGGCAAGGGGTAGGCAGCCCGGGTAAGTGCCGGACTGGTATAGTCAAAGAAGAATATGGAGTCAGTAGCGGAACCGCAGTTCCCTCTGCCCAGCGACACAGGAATACTTTTTGTCGCCTTCTGCGCATGCAGGCCACCCACCAGCACAAGCAGGGATACGATAATAAGAAGTAAAGATTTTCTCATATTGGATTCTTTTAGATATTCTTCCCTAGAACAAAAATTTTGTTATAGAGATATTATCCTTTATTCTTCCTGATCAGCCAAAACACTGATCAGTAATGGTTTTCCGGTTTTTCAGCCAGCAGGGTGACTGTGTTGCGCAAATTTTAATTTCAGAAAATGTCTGCTAATTAAAACTTTGGCCAGGAATTTGTAAAAGAAGATTCAAAAGAAAGAGAAGGGAAAATCCTCATGAGTGGAAGGCATAGTAAACCAGGTAAGAGAAGAACCTTTTTTCATGAATTGGATTTAACGATACTTTTCTACTGAACCCTGTCGCAGCTTTCTACCCCCCAGATAGAAAGATTTCTACAACTCCACTCTACATTTACGTACAAAGATACATTTTATTGTGCGAACGCTGCTTAATTTTTCGAAAAACCTCATAAATAAAATTTTTCATACGTAGTTGTACCAGGTAGTTTTACGATTTTGGGCGCTTTTGCCGGTCCATTGTTTCAAAAATCTCTTTTTATATAACGTTTTTTGTAGCCATTCTGTTGTAAAAATTGCCGGTATTAACAGTCCGGCTGCAAAATGCATATGGTAGTAATGTATTATACTCACAATAAAGCACCCGTACAAGCGTTTAAAAAGGTTGAAGAACAATCCAATATTATGAAGAAACTATACCTGCTGGTTACTTTATTGTGCCTGGGATATACTGGTTTCAGCCAGTTAACCGTAACAGCCACAGCAACCACTCCTACGATCTGTGCCGGAAATTCCACCGCCCTTTCAGCTTCGGCATCTCCTGTTGGTTATACGGTAAGCACCGTTTCAACGAGCATGCAACCCTTCTGGGGAATGAATATACTTTGCCAGGACGGACTCGATATTGCCGGCCTGAGCGCGGGTAACCTTGATGATGGCCGCTGGGATGGTATCGCCCTTCCCTTTACCTTTCGGTTTTACGGCATTGACTATTCGTATGTGAATGTCAGTACAAATGGCTGGGTGGGACTAGGCTTTACCAATTCCGTTACCACCGGTATGGGTACATCGCTGCCTGCCGCCGCCGCACCCAATGCGGTAATTCATGCCATGACGGCCGATCTGAACTTTAAACCCACCACCACTTCCTATATTGAATATTTTGAAGACGGATCAGCTCCGAACCGGATTTTTGTGATCAGCTATGGCAACATCAAATTCCTTTCGGGAGGCGGCACCGGCAATGTGCAGGTGGTACTGTATGAAACCTCCAATATTATAGAGATTCATACATCCGACTGCAGCAATACCACGCTCGGAAAATTGCAGGGTATTGAAAACAGTACCGGCTCCGTTTACAGCGTGGTAACGGGCCGCAACAATACCACTAACTGGAACGGTACCGGTTATACCAACTCGTACCGCTTTACACCGGATGTTATTAATTATACCTGGTCGCCCGCCGGCGGCTTAAGCAGCACCACCGGCGCCAGCGTTACCGCCACGCCCTCTGCCACCACCACCTATACCGTTAATGCGGTTAATCCTTCAAATGGATTTACCGGCAGCAATACCGTAACCGTAACTATTAACCCCACTTCCTATACACTGGCGGGTACGGCGGGAGGTCCCCAGATTTGTCATAATATCAGCGTTGCAGCCGGCGGCACCAATTACCGTGATATCAGCAACTGTAATCTCATCGCCAAAGTTGTTCCCGCAGGGGCCAGCCCGGTAAGCAATTCCATCAATACCTGCCTTACCCTGGCCACCGGCTCCACCAAGCGGGGCACCACTTATCTCTACGGGCCGCGTCAATATGATATTGAACCGCTCATCAACCCTGCCACTTCAACAGCCAATGTAATCTTATACTACCCGCAGAGCGAGTTTGATGATTTTAACCTGAAAGCCAACGACAGCGGCCATAAACCATTGCCCACCGGGCCGGCCGATGCCGCAGGCATCAGCAACCTTACGATCCGCCAGTTTCATGGTACCGGAACCAACCCCAATAACTACACCGGTGGCTACCAGGATTTTACCACTGCCAGTGCCGGTTTTACCGTAGTATGGGATGCTACCCGCAGCTGGTGGGAGGTAACCGTTCCGGTTACGGGCTTCTCCGGCTTTTATCTTACCAGTAAAAAAACCGGCTCCCTGCCTATAAACCTGGTTTATTTCCGCGGCGTGCAGGTGGATAAAAAACATGTATTAAGCTGGATGGTCAATTGCACTTCCACCCGTGCCGTATTTGATATCGAAAGAAGTGGTGATGGCGTGCACTTCACCGCAATCGGGAATATCACCGCCAGCCAGCTGCGCTGCAGCGATCCGTTTGATTTTACAGATGAATTACCATTGGCCGGCAATAACTATTACCGGATCCGGATGCTGGATGTGGATGGCAAAACCGAATACAGCAATATTGTGGTGCTGACACTCAAAACCGATCGCTTCGAACTGGTGAATATCAGTCCCAACCCCGTTACCACCGCTTCCGCCAAACTGAAAATCAATGCCCGGGAGAAGAAAGAAATAACAATCACCCTCACCGATTTCAGCGGCCGGAAACTGCAGGAACAGAAAGCAATGGTAGAACCGGGTATGAACGAGATCAGCATTGCCACCAATAAACTGGTTGCCGGTGCTTACCTGGTATCGGCTGTTGCCGAAGGCGAAAAGATCCATACCATCCGCCTGGTAAAACAATAAACTAACCCCCAACAATATCAAGGGAGCAGTGGCAACACGGCTCCCTTATTTTTTAGCACTGCTCCTGCTGGCTGCGATTCGGCAACTTATCGTATTTTTATCCCTCAATCAACCACGCGTATGAGTGCACACCCGGAAAATAAACCTGTTATCGGTTTTACCTGCGGCGATATCAATGGTATCGGAACAGAGCTGATCATCAAAATACTGGCCGACAGCCGGGTGCTCGATTTTTGCACTCCGGTGATCTTTGCCAATAACAAACTGATCAATTTTTACCGGAAAAGTTTACCCGAGCTGAATATCAACTTCACCAGCATCAGGGAAACGGGCCGGGTGAACCATAAACAACTGAATCTTTTTAATTGTTGGGAAGAAGAAATCACCATAACCCCCGGCATTGCCAATGAAACCGGGGGCAAATACGCGGCCAAAAGCCTGCTGGCGGCGGCACAGGCACTGAAAGAGGGTAAAATCGCCGGACTGGTAACCGGCCCCATCAATAAAAAAAATATCCAGTCGCCCGATTTTAATTACACCGGGCATACCCCCTTCTTAAAACAATATTTTGGCGCCAATGAAGTGGTTATGTTTATGGTGGCCGAAAACATGCGGGTGGCCCTGCTTACCGAGCATGTGGCAGTAAAGGATATTGCCGGTAAAATTTCCCGCGAAGCCATCATCAGCAAACTGCAGCAGGTTAATGCCTCGCTGAAAAGGGATTTCGGTATCAGCAAGCCCCGCATTGCCGTACTGGCGCTTAACCCCCATGCCGGTGATGAAGGATTGATTGGTAAGGAAGAGGAAGAAATCATCCGGCCGGCTATCAAGGATGCCAAGCAAAAAGATGTTTTTTGTTTCGGCCCCTACCCGGCTGATGCCTTTTTTGCCCGCGGGCAGCACGAAAAATTTGACGGCATCCTGGCCCTGTACCACGACCAGGGACTGATTCCCTTCAAATCCCTGGCTATCGGGGAAGGAATTAATTTCACTGCCGGACTGAATGTGGTACGCACTTCTCCCGATCATGGTGTGGCTTTCGATATTGCCGGAAAGGGCAAAGCCGATGAAGCCTCTTTCCGCGAAGCCCTGTTCCGCTGTATAGATATCATTAATGCCCGTAAGGAATATGATGAACAATATAAAAACCCGTTGAAGAAGATGAGTTCGGCCGTGGTGGGCAATGCCGTGGATCAGAAAACAACGGATATTCCGGAGTAGGTTCCGGCGGATGGAGAATGGCTTATGGATAATGGCAGATGGCAGGTTCCGGGGCAGCTCCTGTCGAACCTGTGAACAATGAACTATTCTCTTTCCTCACTTAAACACCCCATCCGGAATCCCCTTATTGATATTGTAAGTACTGATCGTGATCTCGGCCCTTCCCTTCCTGTTTTTTGATTTATCCTCCTGCGCTTTACTGGCACTGCCATCATCAAAATCGAAGGTTACGCCTTTGGGAAGTTTGTAATCGCGGGTATTAAAAGAGAAAATCACTTTATCGGGAAGCCCGTAAGCCATGTATTTTCCATAGTTCATTTCCAGCTCATAACTGCCGTTCTCGCGGGTGGTGGTTTTGCTTTTCAGAATCACCTGGTTGGCCTCGTCAATATAAAGGGTGGACAGTACAATATCCGCATTATCATCTTCGGGCAGCAGGCGCACCACCCGCACCGCCTGGCCGCCGATTTTATCATTCCCGGCATCCAGTACACTGTATTTACCACTGCTGAAAACATTGTTCAGGTTAATACTTACGGCCCCCCTGGGAATAAAAGAGATTCCGTTTTCATTCTTAATCTTCAGCTGGTTGGGTTTTTTAAAATAGATCTTCACATTGGCCACCGGCACTTTTAAAAAACTCACATTGGTTTTCAGTTTACCCGATGCTTCATAATCATTTACCAGTTCCAGCCTGGCTTTCACTTTTTGCACCAGCTGGTTCACATCCTGGGCGCCGGCACCGGCACACAGCATCAGGCACCCGATAAATTGCACAAGCATTTTCATATTACGAGAGTATATCTTTTTTACGGAAAACAAAGATGGCAGCCCCCACAAACCCCACGGTATACCCCACCAGCACCAGCATGCTCTTTAAAATGGCGGGCCAGTTCTGCAGGGAACCCCGGATGGTTTGCCCGTCGGCATCCACCCCTATGTAGAAGAATCCCTTCCAGCCCAGCATATAGGTAGTGAAGAGATAGGGTTTCAGGTATTTATCGTAAAGGGGGATCTGCATCTCACTGATAACCGTGCATACGATAATCACGCAAACCGTGGCCACTATGGGACCGATAGAGTTATCCGATAACACCGAAAGAAACAGGGCCAGGGCTGCCACCATGATAAGGGCAATGGCCGCAAAGCCAAAAGCCGCAAAATAGCGCCAGAGCACATCGGCTTTTTCGATCTGGTGCAGCTCATTGGATTTGGCCACCACCACATCATTGGCCCCAAACAAAACCACACTCAGGGCCAGCGCAATCAGGGCCATCCATAATAACAGCGTGACCACATAAACAGAAGCAGCAATAAATTTGGTGAGGATGATCTGTGTGCGGCTGATGGGTTTGGATACCAGCAGGCGCAGTGTGCCCATATTGGCCTCACCCGAAACAATATCCCCGGCCACCAGGGCCACCAGTATGGGCACATGGATCAGCAGCAGGTTGAGAATGGCGAAGCAGATCCAGTAACCGTTATTAATTTTCTCGTAGGGTATTTCAAAGGAATCATCAAGGAAGCTCAGTACAAACTGCAGGTATTGTTTGCCGTTTACCAGCAGGGCCAGCTGTATCAGCAGGATAATGGCACCGATGGCCGCAAACGCAATATAGGTACGCGGCTTCCTGAAAATTTTAAACAGTTCAATTTGCAAAAGCTTCCACATAACCGGTTTTCGTTGTAAGCGATAAAAAATAGTCTTCCAGGGAATTCACCGGCGTCACGCCGAGCACGCGTATGTTCTTTTCAATCAGGAATTGCACCAGTTGCGGCACTTCGGCCTTGTTCATCCTGAATTGCAGGCGGCTGGTGCCCGGTTGAAGCAGCAGTTGCCAGGCTGTGCCGCTGATCTGTGCCCGGGCGGCTGCATTATCGGTTGTATCCACCTGTACCAGCGAATGCGCCGGATCCAGCAATTGCGCCACGTCACCTTCCACCATTTTCTTACCCTTGTGAATGATCAGCATGCGGTTGGCCACCAGTTCTATCTCACTGAGCAGGTGTGAAGAAACAAGGATGGTTTTTCCTCTTTCTTTACTGAGTTGCCGGATCAGGTTGCGGATATCAGCGATACCCTGCGGGTCAAGTCCGTTTACGGGTTCATCCAGGATGATCAGGGCCGGATCATGTACCAGGGCGGTGGCGATCCCCAGCCGTTGTTTCATTCCCTGACTGAAGGTTTTTACCTTACTGAAGGCCCGCTCTTCAAGCCCCACCTGCCGCAGTTGCTGCAATAAAAATTCCCGCGAAGGATTCAGCCCGCTCATACGGGCAAAGATGGACAGGTTATCATAAGCTGATAAAAAAAGATAGAGATCGGGTTTTTCAATGACTGCGCCCACCTGCCGCAAAATCTCGGAACGGTGGGTAGAAAGATTTTTTCCGAAGATGCGGATATCCCCGCTGCTGGGTTGCACCAGGGTGAGCAGCATGCGGATGGTGGTGGATTTGCCGGCGCCGTTCTGGCCCAGGAAACCATACACATCTCCCTCATTTACCGTAAAGGAAAGGGCATCCACGGCCCTGATCTCATTAAACTGCTTGGAAAGATGATTGACGCTGATGAGGGCTGGCATGGTATAAATATAATCAAAGGTATAACGGATGCCGGCACAAATCGTTCAAAAGAATGCTTAATTTAAAAAAATCAGGAAGGGTTTCCCGCAGGGGGATTCATATAGGTTTGCAGGGCCTGCACATAGTTTTCAAAGGATTCGATTCCCTTGCGGGTGATTTTGCAAATGGTTTGCGGGTAATTATTGCTGAACTGTTTGGTTACCTCTATATAACCGGCATCCTTTAACTTATTGATCTGCACACTGAGGTTGCCTGCCGTGGCATTGGTTTTCTCCTTTAAAAAGGTAAACTCCGCCTCCTTCACGCTGATGAGAAGACTCATTACGGCCAGTCGTAACTGCGAGTGCAATATGGGATCCAGTTCTTTAAACTCCATGTGCTGTATTTTGGGCCGCTTCCCGGTAACGCTTCCGTAATAATAAGCCGGGTATCAGCCAGGCCGATAAGGCGGCCAGTGCCATCAGTAACATATTTATTTTTAAAGGCGTATGCAATGATACCAGAAACAATATCCAGCAGATCAGCCCCCCGATGAGCATCGGACGGAACTGGCAGGCGCCGCCGGTAATAAAGGTGGGAATACCGAAGATCAGCAGGTACAGTGATGCCGCATGCCCGGGCTGATATAACGAAACGTAAAACATCAGTAACAGCACACTGGCCGCAAAAGCCAGCCAGGTATAGGTCATCGTAGTTTCCTCGTACCCCACTGCTTTCCGGTTACCCCGGTTGCGGTAAATGAATATCACCTGCGGTACTACGGCCAGCCACTGCAGCCACCAGACATCAAAGGGCAGCTCTGTAGTAAACTGCAGCTGCAGAAAAGTAACTATACTGCAAAAGAAGATTACAGATCCCCATAAAATGGCACTGGTGCCATTGGAGTGAAAGCTGGATTTTGCTTTTCCGATCATCTCGGTAATAAGCTGCAGACTTTCTTTTTCGCTGAGTGGTTGGGATGGTTCTGGCATACAATCAGGAGTTGGTTTTTTTATTCATTTTACTGCGTAGCAGGTAAGCCGGTACAATATAGCTCGCCAGGATGGAACCGGCGCCAAACAGGAGCTGGTAATCGGCGTTGCTGAAAGCAGCAGCAATTGCCATGGCCCAGGCGATAAGGCCGCCGTAGGTAAGCGGTTTGAATTTTAATACCTGGCCCGAAATAAAGGTACCGGTACCATATAAAAGCATATAAACCGGGAAGGCCGTGATATCCCAGGGTTTGCGGGTAAGGATCACCGCCAGTATAAAAAAGCTGATGCCCATACCGGTCCATAAATACTTCATACTGTCACCCACATAGGTACTGATGCGCTGCTTTTTATCCTGCCGCAGGCCAATGATCACCGCGGCGATCATTGTGGGGATAATAATCCACCACACGAGGTAGTGCTTTTCGAAACCGAAAACATTTTTCAGCACAAACTGCCCCACACAGGCGGCAAATATCGTCCAGCCCCACAACAAAAAATGGATGGCATTATCGCCCATATCATCTTTCGTTTTATCGATCATATTCTGGATCAGCTGCAGACTGTCCTGCGGAGAAAAATTTTCCTGTTGCATAATGAAGTATTTGAAGACCGTTCATTTCCCAGCAGCGGGTGCAGGGAAATGAACGGGTGATAAAAACTACTTACTGCATTCGCCCAGCAATTGTGCTGTACGTTGCTTACCCCAGTTAGGATGGATCTCGCTGGCCGGTTTGAAAGCACTGAAAAGATCAGCGGCTTTCTGCAATTCCGGTTTGGCCGTGGCACAGCCACCCCCGAATTGTTCGGGCGTATAGCGAAGGCCCTGCCCCTTCAGGAGGTAAGGACGCGGATTGGAAGGATCCTGCTCCATGGCATTCTCCATTTCGGTCTGTATCTCCTGCCCGTACTGCATGTATCGCTGCATGGGGTTCACCATCATGTGCAGTGAGGCGATCATGCTTTTGATACAGGATATTTCAGAATTTTTAGGCGAAAGTGAATCAGCCCGGGCAATCAGGGAAGCCGCTTTATCGGCATAACTGTCTGTTTTACTCTTGTCCTTATCAATATAACCTGAATTGATCTGACAGTAGGCGGCATAGTAATAAGCCAGCCATTGGTTTTTTTCGGCATTGGCAATGCGTTCAAAATTATTGGCCAGAGATTGCATGGTGGCCAGGTCGCGGAAGGCACTGTCGAGCAGGTCGATATTTTTTTTCATGGCGCCAACAAATTTGTCGCTCTGGGCATGGGCACCGACAGCCAGCACGAGTACAAGGGGAAGGAACAGTAATTTTTTCATGTAATTGATTTTATGCGTTTATTTTTTGTTTTTCAGTTTTTCATATTCGCGTTCCACAGAATTGGCTTCCGGGAAAATATAGGCGGAGGCAAAATGAGAAACGATACCAATACCCCAGCCGAATGTGGGCCATACGGGCCAGGGAATATTATAACCCCAGAATAAGTCCTTGCCGGCAAACACATCATGGCGGCCTTCGGTTATAAACCATAAGGCCCATAAAAATCCGTTAACCAGTACATAGCTGATAAAGTGTTTTTTGAAACTGGCTCTTTTTTGTGCAAGCTCCCATAAAACGGGGTCTTTTCCTTCGGGAGCGGGTTCATACTTTGACATGGCGCTTGTTTTATGCCGTGGCGCCGGGTTGGCGCAGCACAGCGGTTAAAAGTTAATTAGAGATTATTATTGATCGCATCCTGGGTGCGGTCGATTCCAAAACTGATAAAGCAGCCCAGGAAAATAAAGCGTTTGGAAGGCGGTGTTACGGCCTCCTTACGGCTTCCGTCGTTATTATAATTATAGCTGAACACCTGGTTCTGTCCCAGCACATTATTCACACCCAGCACCCATACCGTAAAGGCTTTTGCATTTTTCTTTCCCAGTCCGGGCAGATAGTTTACACTGAAGCTCATGCTGTTGTAATTAATCGTGCGGCCTGCATCCGTAATCAGGTACCGGGCCGTGCTGTTATCATAGGCAATGCGATAGTAGGGCCGGCCGGTGGCAAAATTGTAACTCACATTGAAGCCGGTTTTCCAGCGCACCACAAATTTTTTCACCACCAGGGATGCGGTATGATTGGCGGCAAAGGAAGGGGTGATGGATGTGGGATAGTTCAGGAAATTGCGCTTGGTATCCAGGTAAGAGTACGAAACCCAGTAATCCACATCCTTGAATGTTTTTTTATCCCGCCAGAACAGTTCAAAGCCCCTGGCATCGCCATAGCCGTTGTTATTGCTGGCAATTTCCCGGCCGGTGCTGGTTACGGTTGTTTTATAGAGATCATCATATTTTTTGTAAAATGCTTCTACCCGGAAAGTGCGGTTGGCGGTGAGCTTCTGGTACTGCAGGATATAATGGGAAGCCCTGGAGTAATCCAGTCCGGCAGCCGTTGGCAGGTATTTGCGTTCGGGATTCTGGTAAAAAATGCCGTAGGCAAAAGAGGCCTGGCTGTTATCGGCAAATTTATACGCAATGGATAAGCGCGGGGCAATATTCCATTTATTCAGCATGGCCGAATGCTCGATACGCGTACCCACTTTAGCAGCCAGTGAATTGGTGAGGTAAACATCCCCTTCTCCGAAAACAGCCACCAGGTTATCGGTAACGGTTTCGGGAAGCTGCGTTCCGTTATAAAGCGTATAGGTGGATTTTTCATTGCTGTAAAAATAATCGCTGCCGAAACGAACCGCCGAAAGCCCCTTCAGTTTTTTCTCCAGCACCAGGCGGGCCTGGGCATAGGAGGCGGTGTTTTTCAGGCTGAAATTTTTAAACGCATAAAAAGCCGGTGTGGTGAGCAGGGTTTTATTGTTGGCAGCATCCTGCAGTTCGTTTAAGATATCGTCTTTATTGGTGCTGAAGCTGATGCCGGTATTGATCTTCCACCCCTGGCCCAGCACATCCCGCCAGCTCAGGTTTTGGTAGGTGTTGAGGTTTTTGAGTGCAAAAGCATCTTTAAGGCTCAGCGAATCCAGGTCGTGATTACGGAAGCCGGTTTTATTGGAGCTGAAATAACCGAAGTATTTGATGAAGCCGCCCGATTTGGTTTTAATGCGGAAGTTGGCGTCGCCCTGGTGGTATTCGGGGATCTCATAAAAATCCTGCTTGTATTTGTTTACCTGAAAAGCCAGCCAGAGGTTGAGATAATTATAGGATACCCCCCAGGATGATTTTTTGTCTTTTGCCAGGTGCTGGATACCACCGCCCAATCCCACAACAGAGATACTCAGGTCGGCCTCGGTACGATCCGGCAGATCTTTACTCTCCAGTATCAGTGCAGAGGACAATGCCTGCCCGTATAAGGCGGAGTAGCCGCCGGTGCTGAAAACCGTTCCTTTAAAAAGAAAGGGGTTAAAGCGGCCACGGGTGGCAATCCCCGGGGTACTGCTGTAAAAGAAATTATTTACCAGGTTGCCATCCATATAGATTTTGCTCTCGGTGGCCGTACCGCCCCGCACAAATAAACCCTCGCTTTCCCCTACCTGCTGGGTACCCGGCAGGGTTTTAAAGGCGCTGGTTACATCTCCGTTGGCGCTGGGGGTGGTTACAATATCAATCGGACTGAGCACAGCTCCTTTTTTCTTATCGCTGGCCTCAAAGGAACCGGCCGAAATAACCACGGCCTTCATCTCTGTAATCAGTTCCTTTAAAGATATATTTAATACAACCGGCGCGTTGCTGATAGTAAGCTTTTGTTCAAACGGCCTGAAACCAACGGCGGAGGCTTCCAGTACCTGGTCGCCTTTTTCGGTAGTGGTAAAGGAGTAATTCCCCAGGGAATCGGTGGTGGCCCCGTCGTAACTGTTTCGGATTGATATACTTATACCAGCCAGCGGCCTGTTCTTCCCATCGGTGATTTTTCCGCTGATTTTCACCTGCGCAAAAGCACCATAACCGAGCAGCAATAGTAAACCTGTCAATAGCTTTTTCATCTGCCAGAAATTTGATACAAATGTAAAGTAGTTTATTTTATAAACCAAATTAATTCTCTAAAAAATTTTTTTGATGGCTGATAAAACAGGGCCATTCCGAAAATCTTAATTCTTTATAATTTATTGATTATAAATTATTTATGTGGCTTCCTGGACTGGTACCCGGGAGGCCCAACCGGGGGTATTTCCCGGAAACCGCTGCTAAAATTTATTTTTTTTTGTGGCGGCAATTTGTAATTTAGCAACAGAATTTAATGGGTTAGTAAGTACAAAGGGTCAGCAGAAATGTTGACCCTTTTACTTTTAAAATGATGACAGGGATCATCATTTTTCTGCAGTCCTTTCTTCTTCCATCCCGATGCTTTCATCGCATTTAACTGAATCATTTTTTTATTCAGGCCATTCCGCCGGATGCAAATGCGCCGGTAATAGATTTTAGGATTTACTTTTACAGCATGAGCAAAACAAAATCGGCATTCTTTTGTCAGCAATGTGGTTATGAAAGTGCTAAATGGCTGGGTAAATGTCCGGCCTGTAACAGCTGGAATACATTTGTGGAAGAGATCATTATAAAAGGAACAGATACAAAAGATAAAAACGACTGGTCGGAATTTAAAAAAGACGGCAACAGCAAAACCATTTCCATCAATGAAGTAAACAGTGCCGCTGAAACGAGATTACCCACACAAGATGCCGAATTAAACCGCGTACTGGGTGGCGGCATCGTTCCCGGATCCATAGTACTGGTGGCCGGCGAACCGGGGATTGGTAAATCAACCTTATTTCTGCAGGACGGGTTACAGTTGCAAAGCAGTACCATTTTATATATCAGTGGCGAAGAGAGTGAACAGCAGATAAAAATGCGGGCCGACAGGATCGGTATCCGCAATGAAAACTTTTACCTGCTCACCGAAACAAATACCAAAACCATTTTCCAGGAAATAAAAAAGCTGCGGCCCGACCTGGTGATTGTCGATTCCATCCAGACCCTGCAATCACCCTATGTGGAAAGCGGACCGGGCAGCGTAAGCCAGATACGGGAATGTGCCGCCGAGTTTCAGCGCTTCGCCAAAGAAACCCATACCCCCGTATTCCTGATCGGACATATTACAAAGGACGGCACCATCGCCGGTCCGAAAATCCTGGAGCATATGGTGGATACCGTTTTGCAATTCGAGGGCGACCGCAACCATACCTACCGCATCCTGCGCACACTGAAGAACCGTTTCGGCTCAACGGCCGAACTGGGTATTTATGAAATGACCAGCGGGGGTATGCGTACCGTCAGCAACCCTTCGGAATTACTCATCAGCCAGAAAGAAGACCTGCTGAGCGGCATCGCCATTGCGGCCACCATGGAAGGCATGCGGCCCCTGCTCATTGAAGGGCAGGCCCTGGTAACCCAAAGCGTATATGGCACCCCGCAACGCACCGTTACCGGTTTCGATCTCCGGCGACTGCAGCTCCTGCTGGCCGTACTGGAAAAACGCGGCGGTTTCCATTTTGGCGTAAAAGATGTTTTTGTAAATATCGCCGGTGGCTTAAAAGTGGAAGACCCTTCCATCGACCTTGCCATTGTAACCGCCCTGCTCAGCAGTTATGAAGACATACCGGTAAACCAGCATTATTGTTTTGCCGGAGAAGTAGGACTCAGTGGCGAGATCCGTGCCGTTAACCGCATTGAACAGCGTATTGCAGAAGCCGAGAAGCTGGGATTTGAGAAGATCATTGTAAGCAGGTACAACGCCAAATCGCTTTCCAAACAAAAATTCAATATTGAAGTGGTGCCCCTCGGCAAGGTGGAAGAATTGTACCAGTATTTATTTGGATAGCCGGACCGGAAGCAGGATATCCCTCATCTCATTTCAGCCGCTGCCAGGGGTAACAACCACCGGCAGGGTAAGAGCTGACCGGGGAAAACAACTTACTGCGTTTGCCTTTTTCCTTTTGTCTTTCTCTCAAAGCCGGCTAAATTGGGCTACTCAAATTCAGTACCGTGCCCTCCTTTCAATCCCTGCTCAGCGATACGCTGCACCTGTTTTACCCGCATGTATGTACCGGTTGCGGCAGCGACATCATCAGCAAGGGCAACCAGCTTTGTTTGCCCTGCATCCACCAGTTGCCGCACACCCGCTTTGGGTTCTTTGCAGCCAATCCCGTTGAAAAATATTTTTGGGGGCGCCTGCCCCTGGCGGCTGCGCACAGTGAATTTTATTTTGCTAAAGGAGGCCTGGTGCAGCGGCTGATTCATCAGTTGAAATACAAAAGCAACCTGGATATCGGCCAATACCTGGGGCGGATCATGGGAGACACCCTGGTACAAACCGGGCGTTTTTTACAGGTGGATGGACTGGTACCCCTTCCCCTTTACCCGGAAAAGCAACGGCAGCGGGGTTATAACCAGGCAGCCATCATCTGCCAGGGAATGTCTGTTACCATGAATATCCCCGTACTGGAAAATATTGTTGTGAGGCGCCGCCCCACCGAAACGCAAACCCGGAAGCACCGTACCGAGCGATGGAAAAATGTTGACCAGAGTTTTGTGGTGCCTCAGGAAAAAAGCCTGCCGGGCAAACATTTTTTACTGGTGGATGATGTAGTAACCACCGGCGCCACACTGGAAGCCTGCGGCAGCAGCATCCTTACTGCCGGTGCCGGCGCTCTCAGCATTGCCACCCTGGCGCATGCGGATAAATAGAGCGTATCTGACTAAAAAACTTAAATTTGATGCATGAAGCGCACTGCACCCCTGCTTATCACCCTGAGTTTTTTATGCGGACTTTTTTTGCTGTCCTGTAAAAAAGATTCCATCATCAGCAGTGCGGATGCCCGTCTTTCTCTTTCGGCCGATACACTTAAATATGATACGGTATTCACCTCCACCGGTTCGGTAACAAAGTCGTTCAAAATTTTTAACAACAATGATCAGAAACTGCGCATCAGTTCTGTAAAACTGATGGGAGGCGCCGCCTCCGCCTATAAAATGAATGTAGACGGGGTGGCCACCACCGGGGCCAGCGACCTGCTGATTGATGCCAATGACAGCATCTATGTTTTTGTTTCCGTAACCATCAACCCCAATGCCGCCAATCTCCCGTTTATTGTGAGCGACAGCATACAGCTCAGTTACAACGGTAATACCCGTTATGTGCAATTGCAGGCCTATGGACAAAATGCCAATTTCCTGCGCAACCGGGTTATCACCGGCAATGTGGTATGGCCCAATAACCTGCCCTATGTGATCCTGGGCAGTTTGCGGATAGACACTACCGCCACCCTTACCCTCTCGGCCGGCTGCCGTATCTATTCGCATGCCGATGCTCCCTTTATTGTGGATGGCACCCTTATAATAAATGGCACCAAAACCGATAGCGTGGTTTTTGCCGGCGACCGCCTCGATCCGGATTATAAAAACCTGCCGGCCGGATGGCCCGGTATCTATTTCAGGGGTACCAGCAAAAACAATGTGCTTACCCATGCTATCATTAAAAATGCATACCAGGCAGTGGTGGCCGAAAAACCCTCCATCAATGCCAATCCCAAACTGGTATTGCACCAGTGTATTATTGATAATGCCTATGATGCCGGACTGCTTTGTGTTAACACAAGTATGCAGGCCGACAATTGCCTGATAAGCAATTGCGGGGGCAATGTGGCCCTCCTGTATGGCGGCACTTACAATATGACACACTGTACGGTAGCCGCTTATTCCACCAGTTATTTTTTCCACAAAACACCTGTTTTGCAGGTAACCAATTTTACGGCAGCCGGCAGTGGCGGCAATCTTACGGCCGATATCAATGCTGTTTTCCGTAACTGTATCTTCTGGGGCGATGAAGGCTTTATTAATAATGAGATATCCGTGCTAAAAGATGGCAGCAACATCTTTAATGTTCTTTTTGACAAAAACCTTTACCGGGCACAAACCGATCCCTCCAATGCAACCTTCAGCGGTAACCTGAAAAACCTGGATCCCCTGTTCGACAGCATTGATGTATATAAACACTATTTCGATTTCCATATAACCAAAAATGCATCCGCCCCCGGCATCAATAGCGGCGCATTAACAAGTTTCCCGAAAGACCTGGATGATAAAACCCGTAACTTCGGTATCCCGGATATGGGCTGCTACGAAAAGCAATAGCTGCATCCGGCGAACAATTTTTACAGCAAAGCGTTATCATTTCGTCACCGCCCCGCGGGCTACTTTATAACACCGCGAAGCACAAAATCTTTTCGTTATGATTAAGTCTATAGCCATCGCCGGTATTGCCTTGCTGGCCATCACGCAAAGCAATACCATTAAAAATCTGCTGCGCAGCGAAACTGCCCCGGTTGTTCAGCCGGCGCCTGCCCAGCAAAAATCCATTTACGATTTCAAGGTAGAATCGCTTGATGGCGGCACGATTGATTTTGCCGCTTTCAAAGGCAAGAAAATCCTGGTGGTTAATACCGCCAGCAAGTGCGGCTATACACCGCAGTATGAAGAGCTGGAAAAATTATATCAAACGTATAAAGACCGCCTGGTGGTGGTGGGTTTTCCGGCCAATAATTTCCTGAGCCAGGAACCCGGTACCAATGCCCAGATTAAAGAGTTCTGCACCAAAAATTATGGCGTCACCTTTCCCATGGCCGCCAAGATCTCTGTGAAAGGAGATGATACGGCCCCCATCTATAAATGGCTCTGCAACAAAAGCGAAAATGGCGTACTGGATGCCACCATCAAATGGAATTTCAATAAATTCCTGATCGACGAAAACGGCACCATTCTGGATTGGTACCCGAGTAAAGTAACGCCGATGAGTACCGAGATCACCAGCAAATTATAATACTGAAATATACAAAAACAAAAGGCCCCGCCTGCGGCGGGGCCTTTTGTTTTACCACAAACCTAATAACATCCCGAAGGGGATTCCCAACCCTGCCGGCGGATGGGGGATGGGGGGAGAATAATCTCCTTAAGCTGACAGAAAAAAACAAACACAATTATTTTGTTGTGTTGTTAAAAACAGTATTTTTGTATTGAAAATCTGATATCATAGCTTTTTTAGCTGGAAGAACAGGCAACGCATATATGTCTGGTCCTAACAAAATGAAAAGATGGTAACTACGTCTTTTTAGGAAGGTATTAATGCATTTTAGTCTGTTTTAAAGAAACTTTTATGATTCCAGCTTTAAAGAAATCAGGTCTTCTTCCATCCGGTATTTACCTTACAACCTGGGAAGAGTTCGTTGAAAAATTCGGATTTAACCCTCACCGGCTGCAGTTGCTGGAGGAATTGAAAAAGGGATTAAATCTCTTGTACCGGTACGGCTGCCGCGATGTATATATTGACGGCAGTTTTGTTACCGCCAAAACCCTACCCAACGATATTGATGTATGCTATGATAACGGCCCGATGAACTGGGAAGCATTCATCAGACAGCATCCTGAGTTCAACGATATCCGTAATGGGAGCCGGATTCAGAAGCTAAAATACAAATCGGAGTTTTATGCAATGAATGCCTTCGAAGATAGTATCCTGCGTTTTTTTCAAAGAGGCCGCAACGACGAGCCTAAGGGCATCCTGAAAATCTACTTAACCGGGAGGTTACCATGATCAAAAACGAAAAACAATACCGCATTTCCAAAAAGCGCCTCGCCGAAATGGAGAAATCCATTGCCGCCAATAAAACAAAGGCCATAGCGGGTTCAAAAGAAGAAGCTGCTGTTAACTCTCTACTCCGTATCACTGCTGGTCTTAAAGATGAAATCAAAAAATACGAGCGCCTTCAGTCCAAAGGCCTCCCCCTGCGCCGGAAAATCAGCATCGCCCAGCTACCTGCCGTTCTTATCGAATATAAAATAGCCAAAGGCTTCACCCAAAAACAATACGCCGAAATCCTCGGTATCAAAGAGCAACAGTTGCAACGCTACGAAGCCGAAAACTACAACTCTGTAAGTTTTGGCCGGCTGCTCAGCTACATTGAAAAAGCTGCTATTAAAGTGAACCTCGCCATTGAATAGTTACTTATTTTCCCCCGGCCATCCTCCTGCAACATCTTCCTAAGGTCAGTCCGTCACTCATAATTCTGAACTCATAACTCCCACTCTTAACTTTTAACGCATAACTTGCACCCATGCCATTCCAATCGGTCATCGGTCAGAAGGAAATTAAAGAACAACTGGTACAATTGCTGCAGCAAAACCGGCTCAGCCATGCCCTGCTCTTCTTAGGTAAGGAAGGCGCCGGCACCCTGCCGCTGGCCATGGCTTTCGCCCAATACATCGTTTGCGAAAAAACCGGCGGCAAGGAACGCAAACCCGAACCCGCAGGCCCCTCCCTCTTCGGCGAACCGGAACCCGCTAACCCGCAACCCCTACCACTTACCGATGCCTGCGGCACCTGCCCCTCCTGCCTCAAAGCCGAAAAACTGGTGCACCCTGATATCCATTTTTCGTACCCGGTCATCACCAAAAAATCGGGCGAGAAACCCATCAGCACTGATTTTATAAAAGAGTGGCGCGAGTTTTTTACCCTGTATCCCTACGGTAATATTTACGACTGGCTCCAGTTCATCGATGCCGAGAACAAGCAGGGTAATATCACCGCCAGCGAATGCAATGATATCATCCGCAAACTCAACCTTAAAAGTTTCGAGAGCGAATACAAGATCCTTATCATGTGGATGCCCGAGTTCCTGGGCAAGGAAGGCAATAAACTGCTGAAACTGATTGAAGAGCCGCCCCCCAATACCCTCTTCATTTTTGTGGCCGAAAACGATGACCTCATCCTGCCCACCATCCTCTCCCGCACCCAGCTGGTAAAAATTCCGGCCCTGCACAAGCAGGATGTGGAAGCTGCCCTGGAACTCAGGACCGGCGTACCCATGGAAAAAGCCCGGCAGATTGCCGCCGTGGCCGAAGGCAATTACCGCGAAGCCCTCTCGCTGCTCCAGCATTCCGAAGACGACTGGCAGGGCCTGCTCCGCGAATGGCTCAACGCCACCCTCCGTACCGGCCCCCTTGCCCAGGTGAAATGGATCGAGGAAGCTGCCAAAATGGGCCGCGAAAAACAAAAGCAGTTCCTGAAGTATTTCACCCACCTGCTGGAGCTGGCCCTCCGCCTCCGCATTATCAACGGAGAAAGTATTGCCGAAAGCAGCAGTGAACAGGATTTTGCCCTGCGGCTCAATAAGTTATGCAGTATTGACCAGCAGGAAGCCATCATCAATGAGCTCAACAATGCCAGTTATTATATCGAGCGGAATGCCAACGCCAAAATGCTCTTCCATGCCCTCACCATCCGCCTGTACCATATTATTAGTAACAATTCCGTAATTTTGATGGATTGAGGAGAATGTTTCCGGAGCCGAAGGGTTAAAAAGCCGATTATTCTGTTACCAGCATATAATCATTGTTCAGCATCGTTGTGTCACTCACTTCTGCCGCATACCCTTATTCAGCAATTGGCTGAACAGGGATAAACTGCACAAGCGTGCGACGCCACCGAAGCCGACAGAAAATCAACTGCTGGTTCCACCATAGTCCGCCTGGTTTACCAGGCCAACCCGCCCGGACTTTTTCATCACTAATTATTCATTATCAATTATTAATTCCGATATGGGATGTGGATCCTGCGGTACGGCAAAAAATGGTATCCCCGGCGGATGCCAGAGCCATGGCAGCTGCGCCAGCGGCAGCTGTAACCGTATGAATGTGTTCGACTGGCTGGCCAACCTGCCCTTCAGCGACCCCGAGAGCGCCTGCCGCGTAATTGAGGTAAGCTTTAATAACGGCAGCCGTAAGGATTATTTCCGGAATAGCACCAACCAGTTTTTCGAAAAAGGAGATATGATTGCCGTGGAAGGTGTGAGTGGCTATGATGTGGGCATGGTGAACCTTACCGGCGAGCTGGTGCGCCTGCAGCTGAAAAAACACCGGATAGACGAAAAAAGCCCCGAGATAAAAAAAGTGCTCCGCCGTGCCAACGAAACGGATCTTTCAAAAATGAAAGAATCCAAATCCCGCGAAGCGCAGATGCTGATCCGCAGCCGGGCCATTGCCCGCCAGCTGAAACTGGAAATGAAGATGGCCGAAGTGGAGATACAGGCCGATGGCCGCAAAGCCACTTATTTTTATATCGCGGATGACCGGGTGGATTTCCGGGAACTCATCAAATTATACGCCGGTGAATTTAAAGTAAAGGTGGAGATGCGCCAGATCGGCGCCCGCCAGGAAGCCGGTAAGGTTGGCGGTATCGGCAGCTGTGGCCGCGAACTCTGCTGCAGCAGCTGGCTCTCCGATTTTAAAAGTGTAAATACCAATGCAGCCCGTTACCAGAACCTGAGCATCAACCAGAGCAAGCTCAGCGGCCAGTGCGGACGCCTTAAATGCTGCCTCAACTACGAGCTGGATACTTACCTGGATGCACTCCAGTTTTTCCCCGATGATGCTGATACCATCGAAACCGCCCGCAGCCGGGCCTTCCTGGTAAAGAAAGATATTTTCCGCAACCTGATGTGGTACACGCTGCCCGACAGCACCAAACAGTATCCCCTCACCATCGAAAGGGTGAAAAAAATCAAGGAACTCAACCGCCAGGGCATCCGCCCCGAGGAACTGGAACCCGCCGAAGTTTCCACCGGCAAGCCCAAGGAAGTTGAACCTGTGTATGCCGACCTGGTAGGACAAATCAGTCTGAAATCGCTGGAAAAAACCAGTCGCAAACGCCGCGACAAAGAAAAAGACCAGCAAAAGGGAAGGCAAGGCGGCGGACAGAACCGCGGTGGCAATCAAAACCAGCAACGCGGTAACCAGCAGCAAGGCCAGGGTCAGCAGCGGCAGCAGGAAAACAGGCAGCAGCAGGGTGGTGGCCAGAACCGTGGAAATGATCAGCGGCGCAATAACCAAAACCGCGGCGGTGGTAATAACCAGCAAAAACAGCAGCGCCAGCAACAACCCAATAAAGGCAATCAGCAGGGGAAAAAGTAGTTTTAATTAATAATTAGTAATTAATAATTAATAATTGCGGGCCCGCTTTGTAATTTAGTGCTATCATAGCCGCATGTCTATCACAGTCAATAATCTCACCAAAATTTACGGCACGCAAAAGGCGGTGGACGGTGTTTCCTTCCGGGCGGGTGATTCCGAAATTGTAGGATTCCTGGGGCCCAATGGCGCCGGTAAATCCACTACCATGAAGATCATCACCGGCTACCTGTTACCCGATGCAGGGGACGCCCATGTGTGTGGCATAAATGTAGGCAACAACCCCGCTGCTACTAAGAAAAAGATCGGCTACCTGCCCGAAGCCAATCCGCTGTATTACGATATGTATGTGCGGGAATACCTGGATTTTATTGCCGGGATCAACCAGGTAACCCATGCCGGCCCCCGTATTGAAGAAGTGATCGGCCTCACGGGATTAACCATCGAAGCCAATAAAAAAATCGGGCAGCTCAGTAAAGGGTACAAGCAACGGGTAGGCTTAGCCGCTGCCCTGCTGCACGACCCGGAAGTGCTGATACTGGATGAACCCACCACCGGGCTGGATCCTAACCAGATCGTGGAAATCCGGGAGCTCATCAAAAAGCTCGGGCAAAATAAAACAGTTTTGTTCTCTTCCCATATTTTACAGGAGGTACAGGCCGTGTGCGACCGGGTGATCATCATCAACAAAGGAAAAATTGTTGCCGATGATACCCTGGCCAACCTGCAACGCTCCGGCAACGGCGATCATGTGGTGTCGGTGGTTTTAAAAGAAAATGTTGCGCCGGCGGCTTTCAATGGTCTGAAACAGGTAAAATCGGTTCAGGCAACCGGTCAGAACGCCTGGAAGCTGATTACAGAACAACCCGAGCAGGTTCGCAAACAACTGCTCGAATTGAGTTTGCAGAACAACTGGAACATCGTTTCTTTGCAAAGCGAAAGCAACAGCCTGGAAGAAATTTTCAGGAGTTTGACAAGGGAGGTTGAGAGTTGAGAATTTTGAATTTAAGTTTAGGTTTCCCTTTTGTTTTTTTACTTGCCTGCTATTGAAATAAAATTGAAATGAGTATTTCATTCAATAGCATCTAAAAATATAAATCCCCATTATTATGAGCTACGTAGCCTCCATTCATGCCCGTCAGATACTCGACAGTCGCGGCAACCCCACAGTAGAAGTTGATATATTAACCGAAAACGAACACCTGGGCCGTGCGGCGGTACCCAGTGGCGCCAGTACCGGCGTGCACGAGGCGGTGGAGCTGCGTGATGGAAATAAAAAATTCTATGGCGGTAAAAGCGTGCTCAAGGCTGTTAAAAATGTAAACACGATCATTGCCGATAACCTGCTGGGATGGGATGTGGCCGATCAAACCGGCATCGACAATATGCTCATTGCCCTTGATGGCACAGCCAACAAAGGCAAACTGGGCGCCAATGCCATGCTGGCCGTAAGTATGGCTGTGGCCAAAGCCGCTGCCCTCGAAGCCAACCTGCCCCTCTACCGTTATATCGGCGGTACCAATGCCAAAATATTACCGGTACCGATGATGAATATCCTTAACGGCGGTGCCCATGCCGATAATAAAATCGATTTCCAGGAATTTATGGTGATGCCCGTTGGTGCTTCTTCCTTCAGTGAAGGATTGCAATGGGGCGTTGAAATTTTTCATGCCCTGAAAAGCGTGTTAAAGAAAAAAGGTTTCAGCACCAATGTAGGAGATGAAGGTGGCTTTGCCCCCAATATCCAGAGCAATGAAGAAGCGATCGAAACCGTGCTCACGGCTATCCAGGCCGCCGGCTATAAAACCGGCAGTCAGATCATGATTGCGATGGATGCCGCCAATAGCGAACTCTGGAATGCGAAAGAAAAAAAATATGTTTTCCATAAAAGTGATGGCAAAAAAATGACCAGTGAGCAACTGGTTAAATACTGGGAAAACTGGGTGAAAAAATACCCCATCTGTTCTATCGAAGACGGTATGGCCGAAGACGACTGGAAGGGCTGGAAAATGCTCACCGAAGCCATCGGCAGTAAGTGCCAGCTGGTGGGCGACGACCTGTTTGTGACCAATGTAACCCGCCTCGAAAAAGGTATCAATGAAGGCATCGCCAATGCCCTGCTGGTAAAGGTTAACCAGATTGGCACCGTTACCGAAACGATCAATGCCGTGAGCATGGCACAAAATAATGGCTATAACACCATCATGAGCCATCGCAGCGGCGAAACCGAGGATACCACCATCGCCGACCTGGCCGTGGCCCTCAATTGCGGCCAGATCAAAACCGGCTCGGCTTCCCGTACCGACAGGATGGCCAAGTACAACCAGCTGATCCGTATTGAAGAAATGTTAGCCGAATCGGCCCTATATCCGAAAGGAAAGATTAAATTTGGAAAAGCCTGATACTGATGCCGGGCCCGTTATTATGGAAAAAATAACCGAAAATACTACCGCCGTTCAGCCCCTCCTCCGGAGGGGCCTGAACCGGATTCCGGCCTGGCTGAAGAATAAATACTTCCTGGCTGGCAGTTTTTTTGTGATCTGGATGGCTTTTTTTGATCAAAAAGACCTGACAAGCGACTTTACCCACCGGGCCCACCTCAATGAGCTTAAAAAAAGTGAAAAACAGCTTTCGGAGCTGATTGCCAATACCCAGAAAGAGCTTAACCTGTTGAAAACCAATGCCCAAACCATTGAAAAATACGCCCGCGAAAAATACCTGATGAAGAAGGATAATGAAGACATCTTCATCGTAAATTCCGAAATTTCAAGCAGGTAATTTCGCCCTAAATACAATATTCTTACGCTTCCCCCGTTTTATTACCGGATATGGATATTTAATTACTTAACACAAGCCACTTAAACTTGTATGCACAACTTTACCCCTGACGATTTGCTGCAGTATTTGTATCACGAAACCTCCCCCGAAAAAACGGCTGAAATCAAGGCTGCGCTTGAGGCGGATTGGAGTTTACGTGAAAAATATGAAGTGATCTCGTCGGCCCAGCAACGGCTGGAGGCATTAAAAATGTCGCCCAGTCAGCAAACCATCGATAACATTTTGGCCTATGCAGAAAAGGCAATCGGTGAGCTCACGATCACCCATGCCTGATTCTTTTAGGTTCATTTAATGTAATTTTATCCTCCCAGCGGAGGATTTTTTTATGACCAAAAATGAGCGGTATCGTTTTCTGATCAACTATTTCCTGGAACATAGTCCCGATGCCGAAACGGAACTTATCTACGACAGCCCCTTTCAGCTACTGGTAGCCGTGATCCTGTCGGCCCAGTGCACCGATAAACGGGTGAACATGACCACCCCCGGCATCTTTGCCCGCTACCCCGATGCCGAATCCCTCAGCAAAGCCAGTTTCGACGAACTTTTTCCCCTCATCAGAAGCATATCGTATCCCAACAATAAAACAAAGCACCTGATCGGTATGGCCCGCCTGCTGCAGGAAAAATTTAGCGGGCAGGTGCCCATGACGGTGGAGGAACTGATTCAGTTGCCGGGAGTGGGAAGAAAAACTGCGAATGTAATCACCTCGGTGATTGATGCCCAGCCAAATATGGCAGTTGATACACATGTGTTCAGGGTTAGCGCCCGGCTCGGCTTAACCACCAATGCCAAAACGCCACTCGCTGCCGAGAAGCAACTGGTAAAACATATTCCGGCGGAATATATTCATAAGGCCCATCATTGGCTGATACTGCACGGACGTTATACCTGCCTGGCAAGGAATCCCAAATGCAGCGAATGCGGCTTAAAAAGTATCTGTAAATTTGTCAACAAATTTGCGAAAGTTTAAAGATAATTGGGGAATAATCGTTTTATTTGTAGATAAATCGGTATTACCCTAGAGCCCGACTATTTTTAATAATCAAGGACTTTAAAATTAGGCATGAAAAAACTACCATTTCTTTTAGTTTTAATTTTTGCGTTTGGGTCAGCGCAAAAGGCATCCGCACAGTACTATTTCTATGACGATAAGTATTACGATGCCCCACTGATCTTTGAAGTAGGCGGCTCAATAGGTATCATGAACTGTCTTACCGATGTAGGCGGTAACAAGGGTATTGGAAAAAAGTTCGTAAAGGATCTTAACCTCGGTAAAACCAAGTTCTCCGGCGGACTTTCCCTCGCTGCCACGTACCGCGATATGGCTACGCTCCGGCTGGAATATAATTTCGGAAATATTGCCGGCGATGACAAAGTGCTGCGCAAAGTAGCCCCGTCAACCTATGGCCGTTACGAGCGTAACCTCAGCTTCCGCAGCAAAATATCAGAATTCCAGGTGGGTATTGAAGCCTACCCGCTGAATATATTCCACAAGAAAGACGAAGAATGGCAACCGGCCCGCATCTGCCCTTATCTTACGGGCGGTATTGGCTTCTTCTCTTTTAATCCGCAGGCCAACCTCAACGGAAAATGGGTTGATCTGCAACCCCTTAGCACCGAAGGGGAAGGCTTTGCCAAATATCCCGACCGTAAAAAATATAACCTGCACCAGGTATGTATTCCTGTTGGACTGGGTGTTCGTTACGAACTCACCAACAATATTAACCTCCGGGGCGAAATCGTATACCGCTTCCTCAATACCGACTACCTGGATGATGTAAGCACCACTTATATCGATCCGAACGAATATTACAGCTATTTCACCGGCACCAAACTGGCCAATGCCCTGGCATTGAATGCCCGCCAGAAAGAACTGGATCCCAGCTATAATGTGGCTGATGGCGACCAGCGGGGCAATCCTAAGAACAAGGATGCCTATTTCTCTGTTAACATAAAAATTGCTTACTCTTTTGGCCGCCAGCGGATCAAACAGTAGTTCATAAATACATTGGCACACTAATAAAAAACGTCCCGGCATAGCCGGGACGTTTTTTATTGCAGTAAGGCCGCCTTTAGAGCATGGCCTGGATGGCTGTAACCAGTTCACCCTTGGTGATGGGCACACCCATGATCTTATTGTATCCTTTGGCATCCACATGATATACATCACGGATGATGCGGATCAGCTGGCCATTGTTGATTTCGGGAATCAGTACCTGGTCGAAGTTTTTAATGATATCACCCAGGTTTTTGGGGAAAGGCCTAACATAACGCAGGTGCGCATGTGATACGGCATGACCGGCACTTTGCAGCTCAGCGCAGGCGCTTTTGATCGCCCCGTAGGTGCTACCCCATCCCAGTACCAGCACTTTTCCTTTTTCCGGACCGCTGTCAAGCTGTTGGGCAGGGATATGATCGGCAATCATATCCACTTTTGCCTGGCGGGTTTTCACCATGTGCTGGTGATTTTCGGGATCGTAGCTGATATTACCGGTAACATCCTGTTTCTCCAGGCCACCCACCCGGTGTTCAAAACCCGGGGTACCGGGAATGGCCCAGGGCCGTACCAGTTTTTCGTCCCGCTTATAGGGCCTGAATACGCCGTTTTCATCCATATCCGCGGCATGATTCGGTGAGGCAAATGCTGTTTTGATGGGCGGCAGATCAGCAGCCTGCGGGAATTTCCAGGGCTCGGCGCCATTGGCAATATACCCGTCACTCAGGAACATAACAGGCGTCATATGCTGCACAGCAATGCGGGCTGCTTCGTAAATCGTATCGAAACAATCACTGGGCGTGGAAGCGGCAATCACCGGCATGGGGCATTCGCCGTTACGGCCATAGTAAGCCTGCATCAGATCGCTTTGCTCGGTTTTGGTGGGCAAACCCGTGGAAGGACCGCCCCGCTGAATATTCACCACCACCAGGGGTAGTTCCAGCATCACAGCCAGGCCCATCGCCTCGCCTTTGAGGGCGATACCGGGACCACTGCTCGTGGTAACCGCAAGACTGCCTCCATAACTGGCGCCGATAGACGCTGCAATGGCGGCGATTTCATCTTCGGCCTGGAAGGTCTTCACCCCAAATGTTTTGTACCGGCTCAGATCGTGCAGGATATCACTGGCAGGGGTGATGGGATAGCTGCCCAGGAAGAGCGGCAACCCGCTTTTCTCGGATGCAGCAATCAATCCGTAGGCCACTGCCTGGTTGCCCATGATAGAGCGGTAGGTACCGGGCTCCATTTTCGCTTTCTCCACCTTAAAACGGGTGGTAAAGGTTTCGGTGGTTTCGCCAAAATAATAACCAGCCTGCAGGGCCCTGGTATTACTTTCAAATATTTCGGGTTTTTTACCAAACTTATCTTTCAGAAAAGCCAGGGTGCTTTCCAGGTCGCGGTTATACATCCAGTACAAAAATCCCAGTACAAACATGTTTTTTGCCCGGTCCTTTTCCTTCACCCCCATGGTAATGTCCTTGAGGGCCTCCCGCGTCATCTTGGTAACATCCATTTTGATAACCTCGTAGTTACCCAGGCTGTCATTTTCAAGCGGGTTTACGCCTTCGGGATAATTCGCCAGGCGCAGGTTCTTGCTGTCGAACCCATCGGTATTCACAATGATCTTTCCTCCCGGCTTCAGGGCCTTCAGGTTGGTTTTTAAGGCCGCCGCATTCATCGCCACCAGTACATCACAGGCATCGCCGGGTGTATAGATACGATCAGATGAAAAGCGCAGCTGGAATCCGCTCACGCCCGGCAGGGTGCCGATCGGGGCACGGATTTCGGCCGGAAAATCAGGGAAAGTAGCCAGGTCGATCCCCAGCAAAGCCGTGTTGTTGGTGAACTGGCTGCCGGTCAGCTGCATACCATCACCGCTGTCGCCGGCAAACTTGATCACCACGTCACTGAGTACTTCTTCTTTCGTATTCATTGTTCATTTTTGTTGAGTCACGAAGTTAAGGTTTTACTGTGTTGGATGTGCATGACTTTGGTCAGAAAATTTACTGCAGTAAACCCGATTCTGAAATTAATCCGTTAGGTTTGTTCAAATTTTCGGGATGCACGATTTACACGATTTTTTATGGCCCGTGGCCGTTCATCAGCTCAACGATGACAATGGTTATAACGACGGGCAACTGGCCAAGCATATTGCCATTTTTGAAGAACAATTACCCGATATCAGCACCGCAGATATTGTGCTGGTGGGGGTTACCGAAACAAGGGGCACGGGAGTAACGGAAGAGGGACCCTCTGCAGCCGACTGCATCCGCCGGCAACTGTACCAACTCTACTACTGGCACCATGATATCCGCATCGCCGATATCGGCAATATCAAAACAGGGGCTGGCCTGGCCGACAGTTATGCCGCCGTAAAAACGGTACTGGCCGAACTGCTGCGCCTCCAAAAAACCGTGGTGCTCATCGGTGGTTCGCACGATATCACCCTGGCCCAGTATTTTGCCTATAAGGAACTGGAACAGGTGGTGGAAGCCACCGGCATTGACGCCACGATTGACCTGCGGGGCGAAAGCAACCTGCGCAGCGAAAACTTTTTAATGGAGATGCTTACCAGCGAACCCAACCTGGTGAAACATTATAATCATATCGGTTTCCAGAGTTATTTTGTGCATCCCCGTATGCTGGAAACGATGGATAAGCTCCGCTTCGATTGTTTCCGGGTGGGCGCCGTAAAAGATAATATCGACGAGATGGAACCCGTGCTGCGCAATTCGCACCTGGTGAGCTTTGATATCCATGCCCTCAAATACAGTGATGCCCCGGCCGGGCAGCTGAGCCCCAATGGGTTTTCCGGGGAAGAAGCCTGCATGCTCACCCGCTTTGCGGGCATGAGCCCAACCCTCAGCAGTATCGGTATTTACGGCTATCAGCCCAACCGGGATGTAAATGAACTCACCGCCCGGCAGATTGCACAGATGCTCTGGTATTTTATTGATGGCCGTAACCGGGCCCGGCAGGAATCGGCGCTGGACGACCGGCACAATTTCAATGAATTTCATTGCACGTTCACCGAAGTGGAAACCGTTTTTTTACAGAGTAAGAAAACCGGCCGCTGGTGGATGCAGCTGCCCAATAAAAAATTTATCGCCTGCAGCTATGCCGATTACCGGCAGGCCAGCCATAATGATATCCCGGAAAGATGGTTGCGGGCACAGGAAAGAGGCTGAGTTTTTTTCTGTGGAGAGTCGCTGCAGGAGCTTCGCTTTTCTCTTCTTTGGGGTGAAACAAACAATCAATTCCCCAGCAATACTCCCGCCTGCTTAATCTGCTCATCATTGCCCATCACAATCAGCCGCTCACCGGGATTGAGCTCATAAGCCGCCGGGGGATTGACCGTGTATTGGTTACCGGGATTTTTGATGCCCAGGATGGTGCAGTTGGTGCGGTTCCAGAGATTGAGTTCTCCTACCGAAATATTTTTATGGCAGATGATTTCGGCCACGCGGAACTGCTCATTGTTCTGGGTGCCCATGATCGATAACACTTCCACCACATCGGGCAGCATCACCAGGGTAGCCATATGGGCCCCGCCGATTTTATCGGGCATGATCACATTATCGGCGCCGCCGGTTTTCAGTTTACTTACAGATGAATCCTGCGAGGCCCGGCTGATCACTTTCAACGAAGGATTCAGCTGCCTGGCCGTAAGTACTACAAAGAGGTTATCGGCATCCACGGGCAGGGTGGTAATCAGGGCGCGGGCATTCATGATGCCGGCTTCGCGTAACACATCATCGCGGGTGGCATCTCCCCGAAGAAAATAATCCACTGTAAAATCAAGAGCCGGGTCCAGTTCATTCTTCTGTTCCAGTACCACAAAAGGTATCTTGTTATTGAACAAAACCTGCGCACTTTCCTTGCCATTGCGGCCAAACCCGCAGATGATTACGTGCTGCCTGAGTTTATTGATCCTGTTTTCCATCTTGATCTGTTTATACAGTTTGATAAATTCTCCGTCTGAATACAATCGCGTAAGCAGGCTTACAAAATAAGTGAACTGCCCCAGGTTCACCAGGATCAGGATGATGGTGAATACGCGGCCGGCTTCGGAGAGAGGCCGGATTTCCCCGAATCCAACCGTGGAGATAGTGGTAACAGTCATGTACAGGCCATCCATCAGACTGAACTTTTCAATCAGCATATAGCCGGCCGTTCCAAAAAGAATGGTTCCCAGCAAAACCCCCACCGGCCAGAAGAGCCGGGTGAGTATCTTCCATTGCTTGATACGTGTTGTTTTACCCATTTTACTTGCGAAAAGTATAACTTTAAGGCCAAATGAATGCAGTAAAAATATCAATTGCTTCCATGATGTTGGTCATACTGGCCGGCGGATTATTCAGCGCCTGTTCGGTTACCAAAACCGCCGTCAAAACCAGTCCCGACATATTACTGAAAGACAGTGCCATCCGTACCGGCCATATCGGTATCTGCATCTATGAGCCGGCCACCGATAAGTACTGGTACCAGTATGATGCTGAGAAGTATTTCGTTCCGGCCAGCAATACCAAGCTTTTCACGCTCTATGCCGGTTTGCGTTACCTGGGCGACAGCATCACCGGACTTCGCTACACGATACAGCACGATACCGTGTATGCCCTGCCTTCCGGGGATCCGTGTTTGCTGCATCCCGGTTTCAGCCGGCAGCCGGTTATTGAACGGCTGGCCGCCCTGAAGCTGCCCGTGAAATTTATCAATACAGAAATCAGGGCCGAAAAATTCGGAAGAGGCTGGGCCTGGGATGATGCCACCGATGATTATATGGTGGAAAGAAATGCCCTGCCGGTTTATGGTAACCTTATGAAAGTGGGACTCACCAATAATAAGATCCTGAATGCGGCCCAAACTGCCGATTCGATCACCTACCGGACCTTGTCGCTGATCAGTCCGCCCCGCGGTTTTTATCTGTCCCATAATTTTAAAATTGATGACAGGTATGGCAGTCCGCAAATAACCCGCCATGCCAATGACAATGACATAGATGTGGCTTTTGCCGATAAGGCCTTCAGCGTGGAAAAGCAGTTTCCGTTTATCACCAATGGAATGAAAACAGCGCTCCAGCTGCTGCACGCCAATTATTCATGGATACAGGCCGACGCGGGGGATTATGCCTTTCCTGCTTCCGGCTTCAGGGTGATTTATTCGCAGCCATCAGATTCCCTGTTTAAGTACATGATGCACCGGAGTGATAATTTCTTTGCCGAGCAAACCCTCCTGATGGTAAGCAATCAGCAACTGGGTTTTATGAGCGACAGGGAGATCACTGATACCCTGCTGAAAACCGTCCTGGCTACCGTGCCCCAGCAGCCCAAGTGGGTGGATGGCAGCGGACTGAGCCGCTACAACCTGTTTACGCCCCAGTCGTTTGTTTATATATTAAAGAAAATGAAAGATGAATTCGGCTGGGAACGAATGAAAGAGATCCTTCCAACGGGCGGAGAGGGTACCCTTAAATCCTATTTCCGCAAAGACAGTGGTTTTATCTATGCCAAAACCGGAACCCTCAGTAATCATTGCGCCCTCAGCGGATATCTTATTACCCGTAAGGGAAAACTGCTTATTTTTTCTATCTTAGCCAATCATTACCAGACCGGCGCCACCCCCATCAGAAAGGCCACAGAACAATATTTAGAGGCACTCCGCGAAGAAAATTAAAAATTTTTATCTGTTACCGGGCAACAGAGTCATTACTTGACGCATCTCATTAAATGTGTTAAGTATCCATTATCATGTAAAACAACTATCCTTCCCAAAACCAAAAACGTTTGTTATGAAAAAACTTTTTACCCTTATCTGGTTGCTGCTGGCCGCCTTTGCTTTTAAAGCGCAGGCGCAGCCCACAACCTGCAACGCTGAGTTCGGATGGCAGTTCCTTACCAGCAACAACGTTAAATTCACCCCGGCCGTTAATGATTCGCCGCTGGTTCAGCACCAGTGGAATTTTGGTGATGGCAGCCCCGCTTCAGTTGCCGTATCACCCAACCATGTTTACACGGCGCCCGGCACTTACAATGTTATCCATACCATGGTGCGGTATGGCACCAATGGAGCCCCGGTTTGTACGGGATCCATTACACACAGTATCGTGATACAATCCGTTCCGCCTGCCTGTAACTTAGTAGTGGATTTCAGCTGGACGGTTTCCACCTCGAACCCGCTTTCGCTGCAGTTCACCAACCTGAGTACCCCGCTGGAACCCTCCGACTCCACTACCTGGAGTTTTGGCGACGGCACCAGCTCTTATGCCCCGAATCCTTCGCACACGTACACCGCACCCGGTTCTTATACCGTTTGCCTGATCGTTAAGAAGAATAACAATACACCCGGCACACAGCCCTGTATCCGTTATATCTGCAAAACAGTGGTGGTGCAGGCACCCCCGCCCAGCTGTAATTACACGGTTGATTTTAACTGGACGATTACTGCGGCCAATCCGCTGCAATTTGAGTTCCATAACCTGACCAGCTCTGTATCCCTCACTGATTCCATCACCTGGAATTTCGGAGATGGCTCACCGCTCAATCATACCATCAACCCGGTACATATCTTCCCCGGCCCCGGCACCTATAATGTTTGCCTCACCGTGGTAAGGTTTACCGGAGCCGGAACACAACCCTGTGTAAAAACAACTTGTAAAACCATTGTCATACAAGGTCCGGCCTGTACCCTGGTGGCCGATTTCAACTGGACGGTTTCTACTGCCAGTCCGCTGATCTATGAGTTCCATAACCTGAGCACTCCGCTGGCCGCTACCGATTCCTGCTTCTGGAATTTCGGAGATGGCAGCACTTCCACCAATGTAAATCCGGTTCATACCTATGCCAATGCGGGCACTTATAATGTTTGCCTGATTGTGAAGAAATATCCCTGGCCCAACAGCTCGCCCTGCATAAAATACATTTGCAAGACAGTTGTTGTTACGGCTCCCTGTACCCTCGTGGTTAATTTCTCCTCTCACCCTGATTCACTGAATCCGCAGAAGATTTGGTTTACCAATCTTTCTGCTCCCCTGGCAGCTGCTGATTCTATCCGCTGGACATTTGGAGACGGTACTTCATCCAGCCTGATGAACCCCGATCATACCTATGCCCAGCCGGGTACTTACACGGTTTGCCTGCGGGTGGCCAAGCCCACTCCTGCCGGCACACAGGGTTGCGTAAGAGAAATCTGCAAAACCATTATCGTTACTTCTAACTGTAATTTCCAGCCCAGCTTCACCTGGCAGCCGGATGCCACTAATTTTAAGAAGATCATTTTCACGAATACCACCATTACACCGAGTGCCACTGCAATTGCCACCTGGAGTTTTGGTGATGGTACCACCGCCACCAGCTGGAATGCTGTGCACGAATATGCACAACCCGGCCGCTACTATGTATGCCTCAAAGTGCAGCTGAGCAATACCTGTATCCGTACCACCTGCGATACCATCCTGGTGGCCCCCCCGCCCCCACCCTGCAACAACCAAAGCAATTTTGCAGCCCTGCGTACAACGGCCAACAGCCAGACCTGGTATTTTGTTCCCGACTACCAGAATTCTTCCGCCGTATATACCTGGACATTTGGTGACGGCACCGGCAGCCATGATATGCTGGCCACACATCATTATACCAACCCGGGCACTTATACAGTATGCCTCACCGTATGGCGCAGCGCCAATTGTGCCAGCACCACCTGCAAAACCATCCAGGTACCGCTGCAGTTCAATTGCGACAGCGTACATGTAATGATCAATTTCCAGCGGGATCCGAATGTGCCGAATAAATTATACTTCGCAGCCAATTCGAATTTCCCGATCCTGGATCAGACCTGGACGATCAAAAAACTGCCCAACGGCAACCCGGTGATCCTTCACCAGAACAACCCGGGCTATGTATTCCCCGATACTGGATATTACAGTGTTTGCCTGCGGGCTGTTACATCAGGTGGTTGTGTGAAAGAAGTATGTACCACCGTTCATATCACCCAGCTGGCGCCGCCTTCAGCCTGTACCCTGCAGGCATATCCGAATCCGGCTACCACATCGGTGAGTGTGAATGTTAACCTGGCCACTGCAGAAATGATCAATGCGTACATCTATAATTCGCTGAATGTACTGGTTGGCCAGGCGCAACAGCAGGGTTTCCCCGGAAACAATGTGGTTACCATGGCTATCGGCACATTACCGGCCGGCTCCTACACCATTAAGGTGATACATGGCAACAGCATCTGCTACGCACAGTTCCAGAAATTATAAATTGAAAAACAATCGCATAAAGCAAAATCCCTGCCGCCTGGCAGGGATTTTTTATTGGTCAGCTGTTGCCATTTTACTTATCGCCCGAATATCTTGCCCAGCTCCTCATAGGTAACTTCAAGATAAGTGGGCTTGCCATTAGCCGTGCTATTAGGGGTGCTGCAGGCAAATAATGCCGCTACCAACTGCTGCAGTTCGGCCTGTTCCATAGCCGTTCCGGCTTTCACAGCCTGCTGCAGGGCCAGGGAGCGCAGCAGTTTTTCGCGTTTATCAAATTTCAGGTCGCTGCTGAAATGTTTATATTGCTCCAGCATCTTTTCAATTGTTCTTTTCTCATTACCGGCCTCCACATCGGCAGGCGTACCCTGTATCACAAAACTGTTTTTACCAAAAGGTTCCAGCCAGTACCCCGTGGCATGGAGGTCGTCCAGTAATTCACCCAACAGCACCGCATCCGCAGGGGCCAGCTCCAGCGTTGCCGGAAACATGCTCTGTTGGGTAGCCACGGGCTTCCCTGTCATGGCTTCGCGGAAGCGTTCGTACAATACCCGCTCATGGGCATTCTGCTGGTGAATGAGCAGGTAGCCGTTTGCAGCAGGGGCGATTATATAGGTGTTATTCAGCTGGAAGAAAAGACCGGCCTGGCCAATGGCTGCCGGCGGCTGGTTGCGGGTATCGGGCAGAAAAGTATCAACTACAGCCTGCTGACTGACAACTTCGGCCTTATCCGGTTCAAAAAACTGTTTCCAGTCTTTCAGCCCGCTTTTGCTTTCAATAAAATGCGACTGATTTTTTTGTGTAAAGGTTTGATAAAGTGAGGAAGAAACGGTGGATGATTTTTTTTCTTCGGTAAAGGGTTTGCTTACGGCATCCAGCTGCTGAATGGAGGCATCCAGATCAAAATCCAGTGCAGGAGTGATGCTGAACTGGGCCAGAGCATGCTTTACGGCTGATTGCACAAAAGCGTATACAATCTTCTCATCCTCAAACTTGATCTCCTGCTTGGTGGGATGTACGTTAATATCGAGTTGCGAAGGATCAAGGTCGATGAACAGTGCGTACATCGGGAAACTGTCTTTGGCAATCATCTCATCAAAAGCCTGCATCACCGCATGGTTGAGGTAGGGACTTTTAATAAAGCGGTTATTCACAAAAAAATACTGGTCCCCCCTGGTTTTACGGGCCGTTTCGGGTTTGCCCACAAAACCATAGATATTCATATAATCAGTTTGTTCCTGTACACTTACCAGCCGGGCCGAATAATTATTCCCCAGCAATTGCACGATCCGCTGTTTGAGGGTGCCCTTTTCGAGATGATACAATTCCTGTCCATTGGCCGTGAGTGAAAAGAAAATACCCGGAAAAGCCATGGCCACCCGCGAAAATTCATCCACGATATGCCGCATCTCGGCCGCATTCGTTTTCAAAAAATTGCGCCGGGCCGGCACATTGAAGAAAAGATTCTTCATGGCGATACTGGTGCCGGTGGGCACCGCCACGGGTTCCTGTTTTTTTACCGTACTGTTATCAATTTCGATATAAATACCGGCGGAATCCCCGTCCCTTTTCGTTTTCAGCTCCACCTGTGCCACGGCGGCGATACTCGCCAGCGCCTCACCGCGGAAACCCATGGTTTTGATATGAAAGAGATCATCTATATTCCGGATCTTGGAGGTGGCATGCCGTTCAAATGCCATACGGGCATCTGTTTCCGACATCCCCTTCCCGTTATCAATCACCTGCACCAGGGCCTTGCCGGCATCCTGGATGATCAGGCGGATCTCATCAGCCCCGGCATCCACTGCATTTTCGAGCAGTTCCTTCACCGCACTGGCGGGCCGCTGAATAACTTCACCCGCCGCAATCTGGTTGGCGATGTTATCGGGCAATAATTGAATGATATCGGGCAAAATCCTGTAATTTAGAACGTCAAAAATAACACTTAGTTCCCACTTGAATTCGTTTTGAAAAACATGCGTAAACTCATTGCGGCTATTGGCTGCCTGTCGGTTCTTTCGGCTTCTGCTCAAAATAAAGCGGCCCAGCAATGGGCGGACAGTGTTTTTAAAAGCCTGACGCCCGAACAACGCATCGCCCAGCTGATGGTGGTGCGCCTGTCCACCTACGACAGAAAAACCGGCCAGGTTACGTATTTTGATAAAAAAGTTTCCGACCTCGTAAAGCAATATAATATCGGCAGCGTATGTGTATTTCAGGGGGCCCCGGTAATGCAGGCCAAAACCTTTAATGCCCTGCAGGCTGCTGCTAAAACACCCCTGCTCATGTGCATCGATGCCGAGTGGGGCCTGGGGATGCGCCTGCTCGACAGCGTGATGCCGCTTCCCAAACAGATGATGCTGGGCGCCATGCAGGATTCTTCGATTGTTTATGAATATGGAAAGCTGGTGGCCGGGCAATGCAAACGCTTTGGCATCCAGGTAAACTATGCCCCGGTGGTGGATGTAAACAATAACCCCTCCAACCCGGTAATCAATGAACGCAGTTTTGGGGAAGATAAATACAAAGTGAGCCGCTTCGGCATCCAGTACATGAAGGGCCTGCAGGATAACGGCGTAATGGCCTGCGCCAAACATTTTCCGGGCCATGGTGATGTAGCTGTTGATTCGCACCTCGATCTTCCGGTAATCAATAAAAGCTTACAGCAACTGGATTCCCTGGAACTCTATCCATTCCGCCAGCTGTTCAAAGCGGGGGTAGCCAGCGCCATGATAGCCCATCTTTATATACCGGCCATTGATACCGCCGCCAACCGGGCCACTTCGCTTTCTAAAAACAATGTAACGGGCTTACTCCGCAACCAGCTGGGCTTCCAGGGACTCACCTTTACCGATGCCCTGGGCATGAAGGGTGTTGCCAAATTTTTCCCTGACGGAGAGATCGCCGTGCAGGCCCTCATCGCCGGTAATGATATGCTTTGCCTGCCGGATGATATTCCGCTCACCCTGGCCAAAATAAAAAAAGCAATCGCCCAGAAGAAACTGAGCCGGGCCGACCTGGATCAGCGTTGCAAAAAAGTGTTGCTTGCCAAATATTATTATGGCCTGGCGAACCTGCAACCGGTTGACACGATGAACCTGGTAGCCGACCTCAATAAGGGAGTGGCTGCCATGAGAAGAAAAGTGGCCGAAAATGCACTCACGGTACTGGCCAAAGACAACCCGGCTTTCTTTCCCTTTCCGGCGCCGCTCCAGCCTGTGGGTGGCACTGTAGCCCTGGTAAGCGTGGGCACCAACGCTGATAACGCATTTGCCAAACGCCTGCGCAGTGATTACCAGGCGGATGTTTTTTATTTCGATTATAAACAAGACAGCAGCACAGTCAATAAACTGGCAGATTCCTTAAAGAAAACATACAAACAGGTTATCATTGGGGTACATGCCTACAGCTCCTACCCGGCCAATAATTTCGGGATCAGCAAGGCGGCGGTCGACCTGGTAAGCCGCCTGCAGCAGTTGAACAACAGTGTCAGCTTCGTTTTTGGCAATCCCTATGCCATCAAAAACTGGTGCGGTGCCCGCAACCTGGTGGCCTGTTATGAAGATGATGAAATTGTGCAGCAAACCGCCGCTGATCTGCTCGAGGGAAAAATCAATCCCAAAGGCACATTACCGGTTACGGTTTGTGATCAATACCATTACGGCAGCGGCATAGCCGGCTCCGGTTTTTTTTTGTCCCGGCCCCGCCAGCCGCTGTGGGCCTCGACAGTACCCGGCTATCCATCCTTGATTCCATAGCCGCTGATGCCATCAGCAAGGGCGCCACACCCGGTTGCGTGGTGCTGGTAGCCCGCAACGGGCGTATCGCTTACGAAAAAGCCTATGGAAATTTCAACTATGGATTTTATGAGCCGGTGGATACCGGCACTATCTACGATATGGCATCGGTAACAAAAGTGTGCGCCACCACCCTCTCCCTGATGAAATTATATGATGAAGGCAAACTGGACCTGCAGAAACGTCTTGGCGATTACCTGCCCTGGACAAGGGGCAGCGATAAAGAGAATATCAAGGTGGAGGATATGCTGCTGCACCAGGGCGGCCTCGTGGCCTATATCCCTTTTTATAAAGAGATGATCAGCCCTGCCGGCGTACCCCTCAGCAAATATTTTTCGCCCACGCCGGAAGCGGGCTTCGGCATCCGGGTGGCAGAAAATCTTTACATGCGCACCGACTGGCGGGATACAATTTACAAAAGGATTTTGCAAAGTCCCCTGGGGCAGGAGGGCCGTTACATTTACAGTGATAATGATTTTATTTTCCTGGGTAAGATTGTAGAAGCCATCAGCGGGTTACCGCTGGATGAATACGTGCAGCAGAATTTTTATCAACCCCTGGGTTTGCTATCAACTGGTTTTAAACCAAGAGAGCGTTTTCCGCTGACGCGGGTGGCCCCTACGGAAGATGAAAAATATTTCCGCCTGCAGCACCTGCACGGCGATGTGCATGATCCCGGCGCTGCGCTGTTTGGTGGCGTATCGGGTCACGCGGGCCTGTTCAGCAATGCACACGACCTGGCCGTGATCATGGAGATGCTGGTGGACGGAGGCAGTTTCAACGGAAAGCAATACATCAAAAAAGAAACCATCCGGTTGTTTTCTTCCTATCACAGTCCTATCAGCCGCCGCGGCTATGGTTTTGACAAACCTGAAAAGGATAATACCACCCGCCCCGAACCTTATCCCTGCCTCAGCAACTCACCCTATACCTTCGGGCATACGGGTTTTACGGGTACCTGTGTATGGGCCGATCCGGCCAGCCGCTTTGTTTTTATTTTCCTGAGTAACCGGGTTAACCCCGAAGGCGGCGACAACAAGCGATTACTGAACCTGAATGTAAGAGGCAAAATGATGGAAGCCGTTTACCAGGCGATGATCTGGTAAAATCATTATTCAGCAATCAGCAATTCCTTCACCTGCTTTAATAATTCTCTTGTGCTGAAGGGTTTGGTGATATAGAGCGAAGCGCCCAGTTCGTAACTTTTCCGGATATCGCTCTCTTTTGATTTGGCGCTGATAAATACCACTTTGATGGCTTTCAGTTTTGCTGATTTTTTGATATGCCGGCAGATTTCATACCCATCCACATCCGGCATCATGATATCCAGCAAAACCAGGTCGGGTACCTGTTTTTCCAGCAGGTCCAGCGCCTCGGTGCCGTTTCGGGCCACCATTACATCAAACCCGTTCTTGCGCATCAGGAACTCGAGGGAGAGCAGGATGTACGGATCATCATCCACAACCAGTATTTTATGTGCAGTTCCCATTCTAATTATTTGGCAGGGTAAAGATAAAACGGGATCCCTTATTTTCTTCACTCTCCACCCATATTTGCCCGTTATGCATTTCCACGATCTTTTTGCAGATGGCCAGTCCCAGCCCGCTGCCCTCCGGCTTTTTCAGTGTCTGGTTGCGGGCCTGAAAAAATTTATCAAATATCAGTTCCTGTAAGCCGGCCGGAATACCGCGGCCATTATCTTCCACCGTTATCTGCACTTCGTCTTCATTCGTCTGCAGCATCACTTTGATAAGCCCCTTCCCTTCTTCCACAAATTTGATGGCATTGGAAATCAGGTTATACAATACCTGCTGCACCAGGTCGTGATCACAGCGGACAATAAACATCGAATCCGGAATCAGTAACTGAAGTAGGATACGCTTCTCATCCGCCAGGGGCTGCAGGGCTTCCCGGCTTTGCCTGATAAGATCGTTGAGTACCACGGGCTCCCGGCTAAGTTGCTGGCGCCCGCTTTCATAGCGTTCGAGGTTGAGTACCTGTGTAATGAGGTGACTGAGCCGTTCTGTTTCGCGGATCACATTAGCCAGGAATTGCTGCTTTTGTTCATCCGGCATATCGGCATTATCATGTACAATCTCTGTCATTGCCCGTATGGAAGTGATGGGCGTACGCAGTTCATGGGTAACCGTATACAGAAATTCATCCTTCAGGGTATCCATATCCCGCAGTTGTTCGTTGGCCTCGGTGAGCTGCTGGGTGGCTTTTTGCAGATCGGATGATTTCTTTTTCAGTTCCTTATTCAGTTCGATCATCTGCTGCGATTCGCGGAGGATGCGGAGCACTTCATCAATTTTCAGTTCTTCCTCCTTGGTAACACTTCCCACCATGATCCTGGCCGACGCCGAGCCGATCACACCGGTCAGCAGCTTCTCCACAAAGGTTACCAGGCGGGGATCTGCCCTTCGCGTATCCAGGGGTATTTTATGGCGGTTGGCATAATTGGTAAGAATTTTTTCAGCCCGCTCTTTGCCCAGGAAATTTTCAAGCAGGGAATGCAGGTCGGGCAGGTAGGCCGTACCCTTCCAGATGCCGTTATCCGATTTGGCGGAGTGCCGGAAGATGTCGACAAAAATTTCGCCCTGGTAAATTTCCTGTGCATTTTTTTTGCTGTTCAGCGAAACCGTTACAAACACCACAACGTTGAAAAAAAGACTCCAGAAGGCAGCATGGGTGATCGAATCCATGCCTTCTATCCCAAATAAAGAGAAGGGTTTAAGCCAGCTGATACCCAGCAAACCTTCGGTCATTATCCGTTCGCTGAGGAGGTGAGCGCTCACCAGGGAGGGCACCACCAGTGTAAAGAACCAGATCACGAAACCGGTACAGATGGCACTCATTGCCCCGTTTTTAGAAGCCTGTTTCCAGTATATACCGCCCAGTATGGCGGGGGCAAACTGGGCTACTGCCACAAAGGATACCAGGCCGATGGACACCAGCGAAAAATGCTGGGCAATGGTTTTATCATATACATAGGCCAGCACCAGAATAATCACAATGCTGAAGCGGCGTATATTCAGGATGGCGCCACTGAGGGTGCCTTCGGCGCCGGGTTTGAAATTTTTGGCGCTGAGAAAAAGCGGCATTGCAATATTATTGCTCATCATGGTGCTAAGGGCAATGGTTTCCACGATGATCATTCCGCTGGCGGCAGAGAAGCCGCCGATAAACACCAGCAGGCTCAGCCAGTTCTGGTGATGCTGGAGCGGCAGGGCCAGCACATAGGTATCGGCATTTACGGCTCCATCGGCAAAAATCAGTTTTCCGCCCAGGGCAATGGGCAATACAAATATGTTGATGATCAGCAGGTAGAGGGGAAAGAGCCAGGCGGCCCGTGTTATATGTTTTTCCTGCACATTCTCCACCACACTTACCTGGAACTGGCGGGGCAAAAAAATCACAGCCAGCATGGATACCATCATCAGCCCGGTCCAGGTGGCATAAGAAGTAGTATCGCCTATCCGGAACAGCTGTTGCAGTTTGGCATCCCGGAGGGCCTTCGAAAAAATATCGCCAAAGCCATTGTACAATCCGTACACCACAAAAATACCGGCCGCGATAAAAGCCACCAGTTTTACAATCGATTCAAAAGCGATGGCCGCCACCAGGCCTTCGTGTTTCTCAGAGGCATCCGTGGAGCGGGTGCCGAAAAGTATAATAAACACCGAGAGAATAAGGGTGATGTAAAAAGTATCATCCCGGAAAAAATTCCCCAGCGAAGCGCTGCTCACGGCATTTTCTGTAAGTACATGAATACTGTTGGAGATGGCTTTCAGTTGCAGGGAGATATAGGGAATGATGCCAGCCACGCAAAGCACGGTTACCACTACGGCGATGGAAAAGTTTTTTCCATAGCGGGTGGAGATCAGATCGGCGATACTGCTGATGCGCTGTGTTTTACAGATACGGATAATCTTGCGCAATACGGGCCAGCAGAGGGCCGCCCCGATGGTGGGGCCCAGGTAGATGGGTAAAAAGGCCGCCCCGTTGGCAGAAGCCTGTCCCACGCTTCCGTAATATGTCCAGGCCGTGCAATACACAGCCAGCGACAAAGCATATACATTTCCATTATTGATAAGGCTGTTGCCTTTACGCTGGCGGAACTCGGCATAATAGGCCACGGCAAAGAGGATGCCCAGGTACAGCAGTGCACTTGATATGGTAAGCAGGTTACTCATCCGGGGGTTTGCGCCGCTGTTTATCGGTTATAATGTAGAGGACAATGATGCCGGCGATCCATGCCGTAAATATGTAAAGAAGAAGAACAGGGAATCCCGCCACCAGGGCAAGACGGTTGGCGATGGTGATGAAGGGATAAGTAAATAAAAGCAGCAGGAAGAGGCCCAGGAACACCAGCTTTTGCTGCCTGATCTTATTCTGCATATATACCCAATAAAAAGGATAACATAGTTCACCGAATTTAGGCAAACTATGTTATCCTGTCAAAAACTCATTGCTGAATTAATAGTCATCAATTTCGGCCGAGCTCTCGGGCAGATGATGGTAGGCATCTTTGAGGGCATAGTAACCGAATATCATCAGTCCGATACAGATAGGGATAAAGATGATAAGAATAATCGACCACTGCAGTGTTACATTGGCCCTGGTAGCTTCGGTTGCTTTTCCGATTTTATCCGCCGCCTGCCAGAAAAGGAAACCGATAATAGAGGGAGATAAAAGCATCCAGACAATGCCGAGGTATTTTTTTAATGCGTTCATATCATTCGTTTTTACAGTTTTGAAATTAATCCATCACATCCTCATCGATCTTATTGCGCAGGTAGATGGCGCCGATAATAAAGCAAAGCGCTGCCACACCGATGGGATACCAGAGACCGGCCAGCGGATCACCGGCAGGCACTTCCCTGGTTTTGGTGAACTCCACGATAAGTGTTCCCAGGAAGGGCACCAGTCCGCCAAACACACCATTACCGATATGATAGGGTAACGACATGGAGGTATACCGGATCTTGGTGGGGAAGAGTTCTACCAGGAAGGCTGCGATCGGACCATACACCATGGTTACATAGAGGATCAGCAAAAACACCCAGCCCACCATTTTCCAGAAGGTACTGCTGTCGAGTTGCTTCTCGATCACCACACCCGGCTTGGCCGATTTTTTATCAGCGCTCACATAGGTAATGCCATCGGCAAGTGCTTTGCCCTTTGGCGGTTTCACTTTTGCAATTACCGTATCCAGTTTGGTGGAATCGGTTTTGCCGGGCAGGATATACCCGATGGAAGCGGTGATGCCTGTATAATCAGCTGCGAGGTGCACCGTATCTGTTTTGGTGAAACTGTATTTTGCCCCGTCAGTATAAACTGAATCATACTTAACACTCACGAGTACTTTCTTTTTGTCTTTTGCATCCGGGGCGGCGGTGGGGTCTGATTTGGTTGTTTTGCTCACATCCACCATGGCCCGTTTCGCAGCCGGGTTGGTATAATCCAGGAATTGCTGATAGATATAACGATACGAAATCACGGCCAGGAACATACCCGTCAGCATGATCCATTTACGGCCCACCCGGTCGCTCAGCCATCCAAAGAAAACAAAGAAGGGCGTTACAAAAAGGATGGCCACCAGCAGGATATTGCGGGAATCGATGAAGTTAACCTTACAGGTATTTTCGATAAAGCTTTGTGCATAGAACTGGCCGGTGTACCAAACCACGCCCTGTCCCATCACAGCACCAAACAAAGCCACCAGCACCATTTTAAAATTGGCCCGGTGTCCGAAGCTTTCTTTGAGCGGGTTAACCGAAGCCTTGCCCTCTGATTTCACTTTGGCAAACATGGGCGATTCGCTCATGCGCATGCGGATGATGATTGATACAATTACCAGCAGCAGGGATATCCAGAAAGGATAGCGCCAGCCACCCCATTCGGCAGAGAAATTGTCCACCCCCTGGTTTTCGCGGATAAGGATGATGATACCCAAAGCCAGGAATAAGCCCAGTGTGGCGGTTGTTTGAATCCAGCTGGTCCAGTAACCGCGGCGATGGCCTGTAGTGTGTTCGGCCACATAGGTTGCGGCGCCGCCGTATTCTCCGCCGAGTGCCAGGCCCTGAACCAGGCGCAGCACCAGTACGATAATGGGGGCGGCCCATCCGATGGTTTTAAATCCGGGCACCAGTCCGATGGCAAATGTGGAACCACCCATCAGTATCAGGGTAAGCAGGAAGGTATACTTACGACCGATCAGATCGCCCAGCCGGCCAAACACGAGGGCGCCAAAGGGGCGCACAATAAAACCAGCCGCAAAGATGGCCAGTGTGCTCAGCAAGGCCGATGTACCTGAATCTTCAGGAAAAAACTGTTTCGAGATAATGGTGGCCAGCATACCGAAGATGTAAAAATCATACCATTCGATCAGTGTGCCCACCGAGGAAGCGCCTATGATAAAGCCCATCCCTTTTTCACTAGTATTGTTTGAAGTACTCATATAGCGGGTTGGTTTTGTTGTTAAAAAGAATAAGTGGTGGTGAAGAGCAGGCGGGTATTGGCCACTTTATCAGTAGTACCTGTCACTTTCCCGTCTGTGCCGGCAGTACCATATACTGCGGCCGTATGTTCAATTTCCGCTGCAAATTTGAATTTACCGGCAATGTATTCTGCACGGGGGGCAATACGCCAGACATTATCAATAGAACTGCCTCCGGCTGATACAGAGCGGGCATAACTGGCCACTGCGCCGGTGGCCGAAGCTCCGTTATTTTTAGCATATCCGAAGAAAATAGCCGGTACAAATTTCTTACCGGTTCCTGAAATTTCTGTCCAGAACGAAGTTACTTTCATCGGCTTGTAAGTGATATTGGGGGTGGTGCCATAAGCCAGGTAACCGCCAAACATCAGGTGATCATACATATTTTGTCCGGCCACGTATTCTACTTTCCATACAACCGGTTTGGTAATCAGTTTGGCATAGGCTTCAAAAGTGGAGCTCTTAACTTTTTCACTGGTGGAAACCGTTGCGCTGCCGGAAGTGGCTTTTAAAGCGGGACGCAATTGTTTAAAATCATAGGCAACACCGGCCACCAGCCACTTGCTTTTATATTGAAGCTGGGCATGCAGGTTGGGGATACCGGAGTTATTGGCAAAAGTTTGTGAAGCCGAAGCGCTGCCCAGGGCGATACCGGTGGAAGAGCCCGGACTTACAAATGCTTCTGTTTGGGAAGAAGCCGCTACGATAAGATTGAAGTCTTTTGCAAATTTCTGTGTCAGCCGGATCTGCGGGTTACGGGCGAAGGGCTGGAAGGGCATCCCGGTATTAAAACTGATCACACCCGGAAAGCAATCCACCACAAAAAGCGGGTGCCAGTACTGCCCGAATGCCAGCTGCGTTGTAGGCCAGTCGAGCCGGGCCCATGCATGCCGCAGGCGAAATACGTTTTCGTTACCGTTGGCATTACCAAAGAATTCGGCTTCGAGCGTGCCGGAGGTTTTGGCGCCCAGCGCATCGGGTCCCGTAATGGATACGCCCAGGCGGCTGGTGATGGCCAGCATGGAAAAAGAGGAAGCGGCGTTGATATCCTTGCCATTGGCATCTTTGGAAATGGCAGCCGGGTACAGCAGGAGTTCACCCTGTGTGGCCGGGCGGGCGGATACTACCTGGCGGGTATCATACATAATATCATTGCGGATAAAGCCATACAGTTTGACGCCCCATCCGGAGGGGTTATCAGCCGGTTTGGCAGGAGTGGTGGCGGGGGCCTTCTGGGCCTTAACCAGCGGAAACAGCATAAGCAGGAACGTGCAGAGCAGGAGTGAAGAGAGAGCAAGCTTTTTCATCGTTATTAGTTTTGCGTTCGGGCATTATTGCCAAAAAACAGAACTCAAATGTTGCGGAAAGCTCACACAAAAAAAACCGGGGAATATATTGCTGCTAAAAATATAGCTGACTACAGCGTATTTTTCCGGAAACGCTCCCATTTGATGAGCATAAATTTATCGCCCAGTTCCGTAACCATGCAGCCGGCACTTCTGAGGGCTTCGCGGTCGTTGAAAAAGCTTATCAATTCGGCATGGGTAAGCACTTTATAGGTAGGCCGGTACTCATAGTTTTCCGGGGCCCGGATACCGTATTTGCGTACCCAGTTCATCACCGAAACATGGCTGATGCCCAGGATCCGCTCAATTTCACGAAAGGTAACCCCTTCGATATACAACTGAAGCGCCTTGATCACATAGTAGGGATCAATGTTTTTTCCTTCCTTGAGCACGGTGAAGGAATAGGAACATTCCTTGCAGCGGAAGCGTTGTCTTTCTTTAATGACGCCACTTTTGATCAATGACTGGCTTTGGCAACGGGGGCAGGCAATCTGTTTCATTCCGGTAAGATACGTGGTTAACTATACTATTTTAGCAAAACTATATCAATTTAGCAGGAAATAATTATTCCCCCTCTTTATTGTTTCCTACTTTTAATCCTGTAACAAAACGATTATTGCTATGTCATACCCCTACCAGATTAACAGTCTTGAACAGTATCACAACGATTATAAACGCAGCGTGGAAGATCCCGAAGGATTCTGGGGCGGCGTTGCTGAAAATTTTTACTGGCGGAAGAAGTGGGACAAAGTGCTTAACTGGAATTTCACCGAACCCAAAGTTGAATGGTTTGCCGGCGGTAAACTGAATATCACGGAGAATTGTATCGACCGGCACCTGCCTGCCATGGCGGATAAACCGGCCCTCATCTGGGAGCCCAACAATCCCGAAGAAAGGGTTCGCGTGGTTACCTATGCACGCCTCCACAAACGCGTTTGCCAGTTTGCCCAGGTCCTGATCAATAACGGCGTTAAAAAAGGCGATCGTGTTTGTATTTATATGGGAATGATTCCCGAACTGGCCTATGCGGTGCTGGGCTGTGCACGTATCGGCGCCATTCATAGTGTGATATTCGGTGGTTTCAGTGCACAAAGTATTGCCGACCGCCTTTATGATGCGCAGGCCGAATATATTATCACCTGCGACGGCGCTTACCGCGGCGGCAAGGATATCCCGCTTAAATCTGTGATTGATGATGCCCTCATCGGCAACCGCAGTGTAAAAAGAGTGATTGTATACACCCGCACCCGCACCCCGGTATCCATGATCAAGGGCCGTGATGTGTGGTGGGAAGATGAGATGGAACATGCCGAAGCTCAGATTGAAAAAGAAGGTGTGGTTTCTTTCCCCGCAGAAGAAATGGATGCAGAGGATCCTTTATTCATCCTGTATACATCCGGCTCCACCGGCAAGCCCAAAGGGGTGGTGCATACCTGCGGGGGCTATATGGTATGGACGAATTATACTTTTGTAAACGTGTTTAATTACAAGCCTGGTGAAGTGCATTTCTGTACGGCCGATATCGGCTGGGTTACCGGGCATAGTTATATTGTATACGGTCCACTCAGCGCTGGCGCCACTTCGCTGATGTTCGAGGGCATTCCCACCTGGCCCGATGCCGGCCGCTTCTGGGATATCGTGGAACGGCACAGGGTGAATATCCTTTACACCGCTCCCACAGCCATCCGCAGCCTTATGAGTTTCGGCACGGATCCGCTCAAGGGAAAAGATCTTTCTTCGCTGACCAAACTCGGGACTGTGGGCGAGCCCATCAATGAAGAAGCCTGGCATTGGTATGATGACAATATCGGTCATAAAAAATGTCCCATTGTGGATACCTGGTGGCAAACCGAAACCGGCGCCTGCCTCATCAGCAATATGGCCGGTGTAACCCCTTCCAAGCCCAGCTGGGCCACCCTGCCGATGCCAGGCGTACAACCCTTACTGGTAGACGAGAACGGTAATGAAATCACCGAGAAGGATGAGAACGGCATCATGAAGGGGAATCTCTGCATCAGGGCCCCCTGGCCGGGTATTTTACGAACCACCTATGGTGATCACGAGCGCTGCCGCACCAATTATTTCGCCACCTATCCCGGCTTATATTTTACAGGAGACGGCGCCCTGAAAGACAGTGAAGGGAATTACCGCATCACCGGCCGAGTGGATGATGTACTGAATATCAGCGGTCACCGCATTGGCACCGCCGAAGTGGAAAATGCCATCAACATGCACTCGGGCGTGGTGGAAAGCGCTGTGGTGGGCTACCCGCACGATGTAAAAGGACAGGGTATCTATGCCTACGTAATTTACAATGGTCATCATGATGATGAAAATCTTACCCGGATGGACATCAGCTTAACTGTATCCAAAATCATCGGCCCCATTGCCAAGCCCGATAAGATACAGTTTGTAAACGGCCTGCCCAAAACCCGCAGCGGTAAGATCATGCGCCGGATCCTGCGCAAGATTGCCGAAGGCGAAACCCAGCACCTGGGCGATACCACCACCCTGCTGGATCCCGGCGTGGTGGATGAGATAAAGAATGGAAAACTCTGATATCTTTTTACAAATACCCAGAGGCTGCCAGCAGGCAGCCTCTTTTTTGTTGCTATAGCGCCGTATTCATTTACCTTTGGTGCTGAAACTTTTTTCTATGAACAGGAAGGCCCTGCTGCTGACAGTTACCGTAAGCCTTTTATTTTTTTTACCTGCCGCCGCACAGATGAAGAGCTGCTGCGAACCCGCGAATGTGAAACTTATTTCCACGGTAAAACAAACCCCGGGCACCCTGCGCATGGTGCATATCCTCGACAGTATCAACAACAATATCAATCCGCAGGATTTTTTTGTGATGAATACACAAAGAGCCGAGATCCTGAAAAAGCAATTACTGGTTGAAAAGGATCCCAACAAACGGCTTGATCTCTACTTTCAATATGCCACCGAAAAACTCAATGCCGGTGACAATGAAGAAGCCATCAGTGTTTACAAACAACTGATTGACGGGCTGGGCCTCACGCCCGATAAAATCACCCAGCAAAACAGGATGCTGTATGACCAGCTGGCTATTGCGTACATGCGGAAGGGCGAACTGGAGAATTGTGCCGGCCATCATAATGCCGAGAGTTGTATCATACCAATTCAGGGCGGCGGTATTCATACCCTCACCTCCGGATCACAGCAGGCGATTGAAGTGTATAAAATACTGCTGAACAAATTTCCTGATGATGTGCAATCGCGTTACCTTCTCAATATCGCTTACATGACCCTCGGCAAATATCCTGATGAAGTGCCCAAACAATGGCTCATCGAATCCGGGGTTTTCAAACAAAATAACAGTTCCAATATTGTGCTGAAAGATGTGGGGGGCAGCAAGGGTGTTGACATGAACGGTATCTCGGGCGGCTGCATCGTGGACGATCTGGATAATGACGGGCTACCGGATATCATGGCCACTTCTTACGGGCTGGCCGATCAGATCCGTTATATGCACCAGCAAAAAGACGGTTCATTCAAAAATGAAACCACTTCTTCCGGACTGGTGGGCATCACCGGCGGACTCAATATGGTGCAGGCCGATTTTAATAATGACGGGCTTACCGATTTTGTAATCCTGCGGGGCGGCTGGTGGGGCCGCAATGCCAAATTCCCGCTTTCCCTGATCCGCAATGACGGCAATAACAGATTTGAAGATGTCACTTTTGAAACCGGTATCTATTCGGCCTTTCCCACACAAACAGCCACCTGGGGGGATTTCAATAATGACGGATGGCTGGATCTTTTTTTAGGACACGAGAACTATCCCAGCCAGCTTTTCATCAATGAAAAAGGGAAGTTCAGGGATATCACACAACAGGCGGGCCTTAATCTCAATGCCTATGTAAAAAGCTGTGTGTGGGGCGATATCAATAACGACGGCTACCCCGATCTGTATATCGGCACCCTGGGTTCTCCCAACAGGTTATACCTGAACAAGCCAGGCGCCAAACCCGGTGAGCGGGTATTTGAAGATATCAGTAAAACTGCCGGTGTGGAAGAACCGCTTTATAGTTTCCCTGCCTGGTTCTTTGATTTCGATAACGATGGCTGGCAGGATATTTTTGTTTCGGGTTATGATACCCGCCGCTTCTCACAGGTTGGCGGGGATGCGGGCCGTGATATGCTGGGCATGCCCCCGCTGGGTGAACTGCCGCGGCTGTATCATAATAACGGCAACAATACTTTTACCGATGTCAGTGCCGCCTATGGAGTGAATCATGTGAACTATGCGATGGGGGCCAATTTTGGCGATATAGACAATGATGGCTGGCCCGATTATTACCTGGGTACCGGTGCGCCGGAATATACCACCATCGTTCCCAACAAATTGTATCATAACCTGGGCGGCAAAAAATTTGAAGACATCACCTATGCCACCAATACCGGGCATATCCAGAAAGGCCATGGGGTGGCCTTTGCCGATTTTGACAATGATGGCGACCAGGATATCTATATCGTAATTGGCGGTGCTGTGGAAGGAGATCAGTTCCGGAATGCCCTGTTTGAGAACAGCAGTGTTACCGGCAATCACTGGATCCAGCTGAAACTGGAAGGCACCACTGCCAACCGCAGCGCCATCGGCGCCCGTGTTCGTATAAAGGTGAAAATGGCGGATGGCAGCACACAGAATTTTTATCATATCGTAAGTTCCGGCGGCAGTTTCGGGTGCAACCCCTTACGCGTGGAAGCCGGACTGGGCAAGGCCGTATCGATCGAAGAAGTGGAGATCAAATGGCCCAATGCAAACCAGACAACCGAACTAATAAAAAATTTACAGCTGGATACCCGGGTGCGGATCAAAGAAGGAGCCGGGGTACAATAAGCGCTTGTATTATAAATAAAAGGGGCTGACAAAAACCTGTCAGCCCCTTTTATTTATTTTATCATCCAAAAATTAATACCCGAATATTTCTTCCAGACTCAGCTTCTTAAACTCCCCGTATTTCTTCATATCATCGGCACTCAATTTTTTCTCCGAAGCCACGATGCAATAGGTATAAGGCTTATTAGCGATATACTGGCTGTGGAAGGCTTTCAGTTCATTGTACCCGATTTTATCAACGGCGGCATAGATCTTCTTACGGATATCCTCGTTCAGTCCTTTCTGCTGGGCAGTAAGGTAATTGAAGATGATACCGTCCTGCGTGATGCGTTCTGTTTCGATATCCTTTTTGATACCAGCCCTTGCGAACTTGATGTTCTCTTCCACATTCGGCAGGTCGTTCAGCAGTTCATTCATCGCCACGATGGACTCATTGAATTTATCTGCCTGGCAACCCACATAGGCCAGGGTATAGAAAGGATCTTCTTTCTTATCGGGCTTCGCAAAGAATGCGAAGGTTGAATAAGCCAGTGCCTTTGACTCACGGATTGTCTGGAATACCAGGGCCCCCATGCCCCCACCGAAATAATTGTTGAAGATATCAACTACCGGCTCTTTATCGGCATTGTATATGGCACCGTTCCTTACCCAGCGGATCTCAGATTGTACCATATTGTAATCTGCAAAAAGGATCTGGTTATTTGTCTGTTCAACCGGGGTGAATTTCGCTTTTTCGCCCGCTACCTTGAAGCTGGCCGGTATGCTATGATTCGCTTTCAGTCCGGCAGTGAATTGTTCAAGCGGCTGCGGGCCGTAGTATAATATTTTATGAGAGTAGTTGTTCAGATCGTGCAGGATACCCACCAGTTCATCTGCAGTTATATTCTTCAGTTCTTCATCGCTAAGCACATAATTGAATGGGTTCTTATTTCCAAACCGTGCATATGATACAAGCCCGTTCATGATCGCTCCTTTGTTCGCCTTGGCATCTGTTCTTGACTTGGTAAGTCTTGCCTTCAGCGATTTCAGTGCATTCTCATCGCCCTTGCAATTCTTGAGCAGGTCTTCAAACAGTTTTACAGCGGTGCTGAAATTATCCTGTAAGCCTTCGATGGTCACCATTGTATATTCAGTATTTGCAGTTACCGTAAAGCTGCATGCAATTTTATAGAAGGCCTTCGTGATCTCTTCGGTACTCATTTTGTCTGTACCCAGGAACTGAAGGTATTGCGCAGCCAGGCTCAGTTTCTTGTTATTCCAGGTGCCCACATCAAAGCGGTAACGCAGGCGGAAAATGCTGTTATCCTTATTCTGCACGTACAGTACCTGAGCCGGCCCGATGGTTGATTTCTGAAGGTCTTTGTTATAGTCAATCCATACAGGCTTCACCAGGGTGGCAGGCATATTGTTCACTTTCTTCACAAATTCGGATTGTGCGTCTCTGTTTGTTTCAACCGGTGTGATCGGAGGCTTGTCCACCTTTACCACATTCTTGTCTTCGCCTTTACGCTTGAGAATGCAGACATAATTATCGCCGAAGTATTTGTTCGCAAAATCGACGATATCTTTTTTGGTGAGCCTGGAAAGCATATCGGTATATGCCACCTGTTCTTTCCAGTCGAGTTCGTTGGTGAATGCGTCCATCAGGTCGTTGGCCCTTGATCCATACGACTCGGTAGCAAGGATCTTATTCTTCTTCTGGTTGTTGATGATAGATGTGATCAGGTTGTCGTCGAAATTCCCTTTTTTCAGGTTATCGATCTCCCCCAGCATTAGTGCTTTAACTTCATCCAGGCTCTGGCCCAGTGTTGGTCGTCCCTGCATGAACAAAACACCGTAATCGATCAGTGTGAATGCAGAGGCAGAGGCGCTAAGCAGTTTTTGCTTTTTTACCAGGTTCAGGTCCATCAAACCGGCTTTACCGTTGGTAAGTATCTGTCCAACCAGGTCGGCCAGTAATACGTCTTTTGATTTATTACCGGGAAGCCTGAAGCCGATGGTCACATTTTCTGCATCCGGACCCACCACTTCGGTAAGGATGGGTGCAGTGATCGGTTGTTCTGGTTCGAAGCTGTATTTCGGAACAGCTTTGTTCTGCATATACGAGAATGTAGCATCTACTTTTTTTATCATCTCATCCGGATTGAAATCGCCGCTCATGATCACCCCCATATTATTGGGCACATAATAGGTGTTGAAATATTTACGGATCTCGGTGAGAGAAGGATTTTTCAGGTGTTCAATGGTGCCGATAGTGGTTTGTTTGCCGTAGTTGTGATTTTTGAACAGTTCGGCAAAAAGTTTTTCAAACACTTTGCGTCCGTCATTATCCAGTCCGCGGTTTTTCTCCTCGTATACTGCTTCCAGCTCAGTATGAAAAATGCGCAGCACCGGGTTACGGAAACGCTCGCCCTGAACTGCCAGGTATTTATCGATGGCATTGGAGGGCACATCATCGGTGTATACCGTTTGTTCGAAAGAAGTAAACGCATTGGTGCCCTGTGCGCCCATCGACGACATCATTTTATCATACTCGTTGGCGATGGCATATTTGGAAGCCACCCCGGAAACGGAATCGATGCGGTGATAGATAGCTGCTCTTTGCGCCGGATCGGTGGTATGATTGTATTCTTCGTACAAAGCATCAATCTTATCCAGTTCAGGCTTTTCCTTTGCCCAGTCGAGCGAGCCATACTTATCCGTACCCTTGAAGAGCATGTGCTCGAGGTAGTGCGCCAGACCGGTATGATCGGCAGGATCGGTTTTACTGCCCGCCTTGGTAGCCACATAACACTGTATGCGGGGGTCTTTACTGGTAGGACTTAAAATTACCGTAAGCCCGTTCTTCAGCGTATAAAAGCGGGCTTTGGCAGGGTCATTGGTTACATACTTATAGGTGTACCCGCCGGATGTGGCTGTTTTCCATTCATAGGAGCCCGTTTGCGCCATGGCGGCAACAGACAGGAATAACAGCCCTGTTAGCAATACATGTTTGAGCTTTTTCATATTGGTTGATTTGTGAAAATGAAATGGGGCTTAAATGTACAATATATCCTCCTTTCATAATTCCCGCTCAACCTAATTTTAGCTTTTTATTTCCCGGATCCTTTTCTGGCAGGGGTTCAGCTTCAGCTCTCCTTCATGAAGCAGCGTTTTTTCTTCGCCCCCGGCTGTTTCCACCCGGTATTTATAGATGCCGCTGCGGATTTCGTAAAGGGTTTCGATATATCCCGGCGCCACTGATAAGGTCAGCGGAATGCTGTCGTACCTATTACCAACCCGGTAGTACAGGGAAATATAAATTGTTTTCGCGGTTTTATTTTTAAAAGAGATATCAGACAGCCGGTAAAGAGAACAACTGTCGGGCCGTAGCGGTACGGAGGCGGCCATGGCTGCTTTGGGTGTTTTGAGCACGCGGATCAGTTCGATAACGGCTTTACCGCCTTCCACCACATCATTGGCAATTGTATTTTGGGCGTTGGCGCCCGGGGCGAGACAAAGAAACCCCATCCAGATCGTTTTCATAACAGACGGTTTTGGGTTGAATGATAGTATATACAGGATGCCGTTTCCCCCGGAATTACACAAGGTGGAAAGCCCGAAACCATTGCAGGCAAAGAGATTCCGCTTAAAACAAGGCTCCCTGCCAGCTGCATGCGGCTTTTTAAAACAGGTGCTGCATTTTGAAAAAGCTTCCCCTATCTTTACTTTTTCTGACAGACACCATGAACAAACTGATCCGCATTTTAGTAAAGACCCTGCTGCTGGTCTTCCTTCTTTTTAATGTTATCATCGCTTTCCATGCTTATAAGTTTACTCACTTTTATGAAAATGGAACGGCGGGCATCAAACGCCCTGAAGAAAAAACCGGATGGGATAAAACCCGGGAAATTCTTTTTGGCATCAATGCCGAAAAACAAAAAAACAACGCCCCCGATTCGGGTTGCCAGGTGGTGCAGCTGAAAACAAGTAATGGACTGAAACTGGAATGCTGGTATAATACCGTAACCAATTCCCGGGGTACGGTTTGTCTTTTTCATGGACATGGCGGCAAAAAAAGCGGCACCAATGATGAGGCCGGGGCTTTCCGCAGCATGGGTTTTAATACCCTGCAGGTGGATTTCAGGGCTCACGGCAACAGCGATGGCAATACCAGCACCATTGGTTATTACGAAAGCGAGGATGTGAAACTGGCATATGATTATATCAAAGGGAAGGGAGAGAAAAATATCATTCTCTGGGGCATTTCAATGGGCGCCGCCGCTGTATCCAAAACCATACATGATTATCCGGATGTACAGCCTTCCAGACTGATACTGGAAATGCCTTTTGCCACAATTGTGCAGGCCGCCGAAGGCCGCCTGCGGCTGATGCACCTGCCCGGCGAACCACTGGCCAGGTTCCTTATTTTCTGGGGCGGCGTGGAACACGCTTTCTGGGCCTTTGGCATGAAACCTGTGGAATTTGTCAGGGATATCAAATGCCCCGTACTGCTGCAGTGGGGAGCCCATGATCCAAGGGTGACAAGAAGCGAAACGGATGCGATTTATCAAAACCTGCCCGGGGTAAAAAAACTGGTGGTGTACGACAGCAGCGGCCATGAATCCCTGTGCAAAAAAGAAAACCTGAAATGGAAAACCACTGTTACTGAATTTTTAAAATGATGCACCCCAAAGAAATTTCCATTCTCGATTATACCTACGATTTACCGGATGAACGCATCGCCCTTCGGCCGCTGGCTGAACGCGACAGCTCCCGTTTGCTGATTTACCAGCAGGGAGCAATCCGTGAAGCGGTGTACCGCGATATTGATGCCTGTTTGCCGGAACAAAGCCTGCTCGTATTCAACAACACCAAAGTAATCAGGGCCCGGGTATTATTTCAGAAACCTACGGGCGGCGTGATAGAAATTTTTTGCCTGGAACCTCACGAGGCGATCAGCGAATACAGTTATGTAATGAATAAGAAGGGCCAGGTAAGATGGAAATGCCTGATTGGCGGCGCCAGCAAATGGAAGGAAGGGCCTTTGCAGAAAGAACTGGCCGGAGAAGGAGCCGCCACGCTGACCCTGCAGGCCCGGCTGGTAGAAAAATTACCCGACGCCTATGTGGTGGAATTTTCCTGGGAGCCGGCCGATTGGCCGTTTGCCGCCATCCTCGAACAAGCAGGCGATATCCCCCTCCCACCGTATATCAAAAGAGAAACCGATATCGCCGATACCGACCGTTATCAAACCATTTATGCCCGCGACGAAGGCTCGGTGGCTGCGCCAACCGCTGGTTTGCATTTTACCGAAACCGTTTTTGAAAAACTGGCTGCCCGCCAGATCCGCAAAGCCTTTGTTACCCTGCATGTGGGAGCCGGTACCTTTAAACCGGTAAAAGCCAGCCAGCTGGAAGGCCATATCATGCATGCCGAATGGATTGATGTGGAAACCGGTTTCCTGGAACAGCTGATTGCCCAGCTGGGAAAACCTGTTGTGGCCGTGGGCACCACTTCCTTACGCACACTGGAAAGCTTATACTGGATGGGGGTGAAAGCAGCACTGCAGCCGGAACTTACCTCCCTCACCATTCAGCAATGGGAGGTATACGAGACGCCATTGGCCGAAACAAGCCTGACCGCAAAAGAAGCATTGGAAAGCCTGTGGAACTGGCTGAAAAAAAACCGGCAGAAGCGCCTCTTCACACAAACCCAGATACTGATTGCCCCCGGTTACCGTTTTAAACTGGCCAATTATATTATCACCAATTTTCATCAGCCGCAATCCACCCTTTTATTATTAGTGGCCGCTGCTATTGGTAATGACTGGAGAAAGGTTTATGAATATGCCCTCGATCACGGTTTCCGTTTTCTGAGTTATGGAGACGGGAGTTTGCTTGAGGTGATGCGTTGAGAGTTACAAATTATGTACAACGCTTAACCGCATTACTGCTGAATGGTAACCGGTGTGCCCACGGGGATATAACTGTACAGATCTTTCATCTCTGAATACTTGGCAGAGATGCAGCCATCCGTCCAGTTATAATAATTATCCACCGTCCATTCTTCCTGCGGGCGGGTGGCATGGATGGCGATACCATTACCGGGCCGGGCATTGCGGGGAATCAGGCCCTGCGCTTTCCGTTCATTAAACCGGTGCATGGTTTCTTCATTGGGATAATCGAGCAGCAGCTCGGGACCCCATTGCGGATGTATCTTTTTTAATATCACTTTAAAGTTTCCGTCGGGTGTGCGCTTATCCCCTTCCCGCATTTTATCACTCAGGTCTTTACTGCCAAACACAATGGGATAAGTGGCATACCAGCCTTCATCATCATATACTTTCAGCTCGTAATCACTTTTATCAATAATGATGTAATAAGGATTGGCAGCGCTGTCTTTCACAGGTGCTGTTTTTTTAGCACTGGCAGCAACGGGTTTACGGGCGGGTTGCTTTTTCTTCTTTTTGCCGGGGATAAAAGAAACAAGGGCCAGGGAGGCCAGCGATACAATAATCAATTGGGTTCCGAGAGATCTCATTCAAACAAATTTGATGGATAAAGTTTCAAATCTTATGCCATTAACGGAAACGGCTCTGGCAAATTATTGTAAGCGGGTTTAAGATTTTGTTATAATTGGCCGGCCGGGAATTTCCGGCCGGCCAACCGGATAAGGTTGTGGCAGGCTGGCAGCTTTTAATGGAAAACTTTTTGTTCCAGGGTTTTGGCCTGGTCAATCATTTTCTGAAGCTGCTCGGCGGAGGGTACCCGCCCGCTGAGGTTTTTAGCGTCATTCACTTCCTGCATCCTGGCAGCCAGGTTGGCTGCATTCCGGGTGGCCAGCTCTTTTACCGTATCCACACCTGCGGCTTCCATCAGCTCGGAGGTCTGACCCGCAATACCCTCAATACGGTGCAGATCGCTGTGATTTACCCAGGTAAGGATACGCCCTTCATCGATACCGGTGGCATCGGCCAGCGCTTTACGGCCGGCCCTGGTGCCGCCTTTGCCGAGGAGATCATCTGTGGTATGGATTCCTGCAGCGTTCAGTTTTTCAGCATAGGCAGGACCTATGCCTTCGATGTCGATAATGTTGTAGGACATACAAATAGATTTTATTGTGAAAGATGATCCTAAGGTAAGGAGTTCCCCGAAATTTGGCAGGGGAGCCGGTTTGAATTATTGTTAATCCGGTTGACTGCCTGGTAAACTGATTCAAACCGGCCCTGCCTGAAATTGATGGTTGTGTAAACGCAAAATACCCCCGGAACCGGGGGTATTGTATATCAACCCCGCCCCTCGCCCACGTTGGCAAAAGCCTCCGTGGGAAAGGATTGGGTGAGAGAGCTTGTATCAGTAGCCGAAGCGCAGGCCAATGGTATAGGGGCGCATATCCAGTCCGCGTTTGTACATGGAACTGGGACTGTAAGATCCGTACAGGTGCAGTTGGCCGTAGCCGATCTCTGCCACATAGGCAAATTTGAAACGCTGCAGGTCATAATCGCCGCGGTTTTTCCATTTACCCCGCTCCTCGCTTACCTGTTTGTTGCGCTGTTTGTACAGGTAGCCCAGGCTTACCCCGGCGCTGAAAATAAAGGCACGGTCGCTTTTAAACGGATTGGAATTGAAGTTGAGCATTACCGGTAAGGTAATATAAGCCGCCATCAGTTTGTTCTTTTTAAAGGAGATGGAATCCCGGAATACAAAGGGTTCATTGGCATAGGCCGTGGGATTGCTGTAGGGAAGAGGACCACCTTCTTTATAACTGACGGATGAACGGTACCGGTAGTTATTAATTTCGAAACCCAGTTTATATTTCAGGTTCACATGCCTGTCTTTGCTGAAGCCGATCTCCTGGGTTAAAAGCCATATGTTTACGTTGATGCTTTTGCCCGTACGCAGGTCAAAATCACTCTTGCCAAGCGCCGGGTAGCCCGGGCGGTTTACCAGGTAGTTACCGGTATTGCTGTAATTGGTCTGGTCGGAATAATTGGCAAAGCCGATGTCAATGCCTCCCCAGCTGGTGCTGACAAGGGAATGCTTTTTCTTTTCATCATCGGGGCTGCCGATTGTCATTTTTACAACCCGTTTGCTGTCTGCTTTTTTTACGATGACCATATTGCCCACGCGAACCGTATCTGTCTTTTTCGGCCCGGTGCTGTCATTTTGATTCTGTGCCGTTGCGGTAGTGCAAAGGATTCCTGTTGCTACCAGGAGGGTTAGCCATTTCATACGTTCCAAATTTTAGTGATTATTTGATTGCGATTTCAAAGCCGGCAACTTTTACTTCATCCCCGGTTTTGATATTGGCGGTGCGTTCCAGTGTACGTTTTACCTTACGGAGGAAGCCGCCCAGTTTCGACCGTTTCCCTCTTTCATCCTGCAAATCCACGAGGCGGTCGTTGTTATCCGGATTATACACGGCCGGAATGGCTGCATTATTACTGGCTATGCCGGGTGTACTGTTGGCATCTGTCAGTTTATTCGTGTATGGGTTCCGGTTATTGGAAGAAGGCAATGGGTTATCGTTTCCGGAATTGATACCGTTATTGCTTTCGTTCTTAGGTGTTACGTTAGCGGCAACCGTTTCGTTACCGGCACGGTTGTTAATATTTTCAAAATACGGCCTGGGCAGATTGTTACTGGGTTTCTTTTCAGGAACATTATCAACGGCAGCCACATTCTCTTCGCTGGGAGAAGAAGGGCGGCGGTTTTTCACTGCCACGGGCGCTGTTGCCTTATCACCCGTTATACCGGCAGCAGGATTGAGCGATTGCCCGGGAACCGGGTTGGTTTTGTTATTTGCCAGCTCAGCTGTATTGGTATTTGCCGGAAGATTGCCATTGTTGCCGGAAGGGGTATTGGCAGGGTTCACTTCAGTGTTCGTGTTGTTAGCGGCTTTCTTATCAGTGGCAAGGGCTACCGGGTTGTTACCGCCGGGCTGTGTGCCGCTATTCATGTAAAACCGGATACCCGTCCAGGTACCAAACCCGAGTAATAAAGCGGCAGCTGCAATCTGCCACCATTTAATCCGGATTACACGGGCGCCTTCTTCGTGGCGATAGAGGGAGGCTTTATCAGCAAACACAATGGTTTCGGGCTCCAGCAGGGTGCGCTGCAGACTGTTCAGTTCTGCCCTTACTTCCTCCTGGCGGGCCAGCAAAGCTTCCATTGCTGTTTTTGCCGGAGCGGATAATTCATTATCCAGGTAAGATAAAAGATCTTCCTGCAGGGGAGTGGGTGCTTCCGATTTTTGTAAACCGGCCTTGGCATCAAAAACAAAACTACCGGGTTCCAGAATGGTTTGCTGAAGAATAGTGAGTTCCTGGCGTAAGTCGGGGTTTTCTGCAATGAACAGATCAACAGCCTTCCGGTCTGCTGCAGATAATTCATTATCCACATACAACAGGAAGTACTCCTCGTAATTATGTCGGTTGATGTTCATTTTTCGCTTGTTCATTGTTCATGGCTGATGGTTCATGGCAATAACGCTATGAACGATGATCCATGAACCATTTGCTATAATACGTTCTCCACTTTCACAATATAATCCCGCAACACAAGCCGGGCCCTGTGCAAATATACCTTAACCTGGCTTTCATTCAGCCCGGTGATCTGGCCGATTTCCTCGTAGCTGTACCCCTCATAATCTTTCAGCATCACCAGACTGCGTTGTTTTTCATTCAGTTTCGACAGGGCTTCTTCCAGTATCCGCCGGGTATCATGACGCGGCGCTACGGAACCCCGGCTGTTTTCGCTGAAATCTTCTTTCAGACTGATCCGCTTGTTTTTACGGATATGATCAATCATCTGGTTATAGGCCACCGTAAAAAGATAACTTTTACTGCGGTCGTTTTCCACCTGCTGCCGGTTGATCCATAGCTTTTCGAAGGCACCCTGCACCACATCACGGGCATCCTCTTCATGCCTCAGATTTTTGAGGATAAAGCGGTACACATTGTCTGCATACAGGTTTACGCATTCATTATATTCTCTCTCCGTCATACAGTTTATCCGGCCAGTGCTGGCAGCTGGTTGTTCCCTTAATCTACGAATAAGCACTCCAATTTGTTACAAATTCAGCAATATTTTTCATAACGCATTGATAATGAGAAGAATAAAATCTATACCCCCCTGCTGCTGCTCTTTTCTCTGCAGTTCATTCCGGCTTTATCATTTTACCGCTATTTTTGTCCAAAAGTATTGCTTATGAACCAGCCATTTGTTGACCGCATTGCCACCGAGCTGAAAGAAATAGAAGCCGCCGGTTTATTGAAAAAAGAGCGAATCATCACCAGTGAACAGGGTCCCGAAATTATTGTAAATGGCAAAACCGTACTTAATTTCTGCGCCAATAATTACCTCGGCCTTTCTTCCCATCCCAAAGTAATTGCTGCTGCCAAAAAATACATTGATATCCGTGGATATGGCATGAGCAGTGTGCGCTTTATCTGCGGTACCCAGGATATTCATAAAGAACTGGAGAAGAAGATATCCGCGTTCCTGGGAACCGAAGACACTATCTTATATGCCGCCGCCTTCGATGCCAATGGCGGTGTGTTTGAGCCCCTGTTCAATGAGGAGGACGCGATCATCAGTGATGCCCTGAATCATGCTTCCATTATTGATGGGGTGCGCCTTTGCAAGGCGCAGCGCTACCGCTACGAGCATAATAATATGGACGACCTGGAAACGAAATTGAAAGAAACCGCTCACCTGCGCAGCCGCATCATCGTTACCGATGGCAGCTTCAGCATGGACGGCACCATTGCGCAACTGGATAAAATCTGCGGGCTGGCCGATCAATACAATGCCATTGTAATGATTGATGAATGCCATAGCAGTGGTTTCCTGGGTAAAACCGGCCGGGGCACCCACGAATACCGCGGCGTGATGGGCCGCATTGATATCATTACCGGCACCCTGGGCAAGGCCCTGGGCGGCGCCAGTGGTGGTTTTACATCGGGCCGTAAAGAGATCATTGAAATGCTGCGCCAGCGCAGTCGCCCCTACCTTTTCAGCAACACCCTGGCGCCCAGTATCGTGGGCGCCTCCATTGCCGTTTTTGATATGCTGAGCGAAACCACGGAGCTGCGGGATAAGCTGGAAGAGAACACCAAATATTTCCGTGCAAAGATGACCGGGGCGGGCTTCGATATCAAACCCGGCGAGCATCCCATCGTTCCCATCATGCTCTATGATGCCGTGGTGGCGCAAAATTTTGCTGCCCGCCTGCTGGATGAAGGCATCTATGTGATCGGGTTTTTCTATCCCGTTGTAGCCAGGGGCCAGGCCCGCATACGGGTACAGCTGAGTGCGGCGCACGAACAGCGGCACCTGGATAAAGCGGTGGAGGCCTTTACAAAAGTGGGGAAAGAACTGGGTGTGCTGAAGTAGTTACCAAACCCTTTTATATACCTTATGGAAGAAAACAACACCGTACCCGTCTCTGCCGGCACCGGGCAGGCCGGAGGATGTATCAATTGCGGCCACCCGGTAGTGGAACAAGGTTATCCCAATCCCTTATGCGCCGACTGCCGCCAGCGTTTTATCCGCTTTCCCATCCCTAACTGGATCAAATTTTTTGGAGCCGGCATTGGCCTGATTTTCCTGTTCTCCCTGTATAAAATCCCGAAAAATATTTCGCTGGGTCTTCACCTGGAGAAGGGTAAAACCGCGGTGGCCGAAAAAAAATACATCACGGCACAACAGGAGCTGGAAAAATTCCTGAAAGGGTTGCCGCAGCATGTGGAAGCCCGCTGTTACCTCATCATTGCTTCTTTTTATAATCAGGATTATGTAACCATGAGCCGGGTATTCAACGAGGTAAAAGGGGAGAACATTGATGATAAGGAACTTTTTGCTGCGGTGCAGCAGATACTCGACGAATCCCCCGATTATTTCCCGGATGATAAATTACTGGAAACCCTTCATCAGCACGGAGACGATATCAACAAATTATCCCTGGCCGATCTGAAACAATACCTCGACAGCAATAAAGAAAACAACTATGCCGCCACGGTTTATGCAGCCCTGCTGATCGAGAATAAGGATACCGCCCGTGCCGACTCCCTGATTGACAAAGTGCTGCAACGAAAACCCGACCTGTCTACCGCCCTCTTACTGGCGGCGGGCCAGAACCGCGTGGAACGCAAATTCGATGCCTCGCTGGCTGCCTGCGACCGGATGCTGCTTAATAATAAAGAAGATATACTTGCCTTCGCTTCCAAAGCGAGGACTCTGCTCTGGATGAAAAATGATAAAGAGGCTTTAAAAGCCGTACAGACAGCAGCGGCGCTGGCCCCTGATAATGTATATGTAAAAGCAACCCTGCTGCTGGCTTATCATTTCACCAACCAGGTGGAGAAAAAAAATGCCCTCCTCAAAGAGTATTCCAATATGAAAGATACCGCTGCCCGCAGCTCCCTGCAATATGCAGTGGATGTAATCAACGGCAAAGAACCCTTCAGAAACTAAAATAACTTCAACATGTTTATCATTCCCGGCTTCCTTATTTCATTAGTCACTTTCCCTGGCATTATTGTTCATGAACTGGCACACCAGTTATTCTGCCGCCTCTATAAAGTTCCCGTATTTAAAGTTGTGTATTTCCAGCTGGGCAACCCCGCCGGCTACGTGATGCACGAAACACCCGTTAATAAATGGCATAGTGTGATGATCAGCATCGGGCCCTTTTTTGTAAACAGTATCCTGGGCGCTGTGATTGCGCTGCCGGCGGCCCTGCCGGTTTTCAGTTTCAACTCGGCCAACCCGCTGGATTACCTGCTGATTTACCTGGGCGTGAGTATTGCCATGCATGCCTTCCCCAGTACGGGCGACGGCAACCAGATCTGGAATGCATTGAAAGAACCCGGTACCCCGGCCTGGCTGCGGATAATCGGGTATCCACTGGTTGGACTGATCTACATCGGTTCTATCGGAAGTTTTTTGTGGCTGGATCTGCTGTATGGTGTGGCAATAGCCATTGGATTACCCAAACTGCTGATCTATCTAATTCAATAAACTGAAAGCGGTATACGGGTATCCTTAATTTATACGAAGCATTCCGGCGATACGCCGGTTGATTAAAAAACTCTTACCAGCACCGGCCTGAAGTTTTCCAGTTCCTTGCTGCCGGTACAGAGGCTGCGTACATCTGCTTCCTGCACCGGCACCGTGATCATTTTCTGATCGTGATAGAGGCTGATGATGAATTTGCGTTTGTGATAATCGTACTCATTGCCTTTATCCACCATGCAGGATTCCTGGGCCTGGTTCAGGATCACCATGAAATTAGCTTTCTCACCCACCCTGTATTTTTGAAATTGCCGGTGCAGGTAACTGTCGTACACCGGCCCATACATCTCTTTATAATGGGCAAATAGCGCGGATGAATCCAGTAAGGGAAGTTTCAGCAATTCGCCGGCAAAGGAGCAGCGGGCGGGATTGGCGTTATCCACCTCCTGCAGATAAATTGTATCCCTGCCGGGATTGAGCAGCTGCCCACGTGCATCCACCAGCCGGATAGCCACCAGGCTGCTACCATCCAGCGGGCAGTGCTGGGCCCTGAGAATGCCGGTGCCCAAAAGCAGTACTAAAAGGATAAAAAAACGCATATGATATAATAACAGAGCTGCCATCCCGAAAAAAGGTGGCAGCCCTGCTGAACTTTTTTCTCCGCAATTAACGAATTTCTTTCAGTTCAATTGTCCATCCCATATCCATTTTCAGGATCAGAGAGTTGCTGGAGATGCCATTGATCCACCAGGTTTTATTTCCGGTGCCATCGGCCGCATTGTTGATTTTAAAGCCCTCAATCTTCATTTCCTTCCCTTTGATCTTTACCTCCGGGAACACTTCATCCTTGTCGGGGCGGTAGAAAGTTTCCGGGGTATTATCATCAATTGTCATCTCCGTTTTCTTTTCGGGCATATCACTGAAATTCTTCCCCGTCAACCAAACAGTGCAGGCATCCTCCAGCTTCATTTCGCCACCGGCAAAAAAATTGACATACTTGCTGGAATTGTTTTTTCCGTTGGCGCTGATGGTTACATGACCCTTTTTATTCACGGGCGCTGTCATTTCGTAGGAAAAGTCGATTCCCTTTTCATAGCTTTCATCATTGAGGGTAACGATAAAATCGTATTCCTGGCTTCCGGCGCTCACATGATAAACCAGCTGATCGCCCCGCTGCAGATCGTAGGAGCTGGTGCTGCCATCCTCGTTACGGATCATCAGGGGCATGTTAATGGGTTCGGCCTTTTTGGCCGTTGCGGTTTTTTTGGCAACGGGCCGGGCCTTCGGTTTGGACGGGGTTTTGGCTTTTTGGGCAAAAGACGGGAGGCCCATGCAAAGCAGGGCTGTCAATACTATTGTTATCCGTTTCATCATTGTAAAATTTATCGCAAAATACAGGCAGGGTTCAGCGGCTGCAATACCCTGGGCAGGGTATTTCTTTCAATGCCGCCGGGCGGCCTATCTTTGCAAAGAAATGAAAGTGTGCCGGCAGAACCGGGCATCGGCTCCGGAACCCGGGCTGATATCCTGCCGGCAAAACATTATGCAACCCATTTACTACCCAAAAAACCCGGCATGAAAAAGATTTTTTCCTTTTTGGTATTGCTGCTGGCTGGCCATACCTTACAGGCCCAGGACAGCACCCGTCTCCCCCAGGAATTTATCGGCACCTGGAAGGGCACGCTGCAGTGGCTGGTGGCCGGTAAGGCCCCGGTAACCTACAGCACCCGGTTAACCATCCATCCGGCGGATACCGCCGGGCAATATACCTGGACGATTGCCTATGGCGATGATGGAAAAGATAACCGCCCCTACCTGCTGAAGCCGGTTGACCCGGCCCTGGGACATTGGGTGGTTGACGAGGGCGATGGCATTGTACTCGACAGCTATATACATGGCAACAGCATTCATGGCGCATTTACCGTAGGTGAGGCCACACTGGTGGATAATTATAAAGTGGAAGGTGATAAAATGTTTGTGGAATTTTTCACGATCAAGCTTAAAGAAAAAAAGACATCCGGGAAAGGAACCGCTGATACGCCTTTTGTTGACAGTTATAAAATAGCCAACTACCACACCGGTGTGTTGCTAAAAGTGAACTAAATTTGCTTCAGCTAAAGACGCTGACAGCAGTTGATTAGCCGAACGGAGCGTTTCCCCCTGCCGTTGCTGCTGACACCAGAGCCGGTGAACAAAAGAAAAAACACATGTCAGATACCGCCAAAATATTTACTGCAAAGAGCATTGTAAAAGCCGCCGACCTGGAGCACCGCCGTAAGATCAATTTTAACATCGGCCGTTACAACGCTGCGGTACCCCGGGGCAAAGAGCAGTTTACCGAACTGCACCTGGCCCGCGAACGGGCCAAAAACCTGAAATGGCGGGCTATTGAAACACTTGACCAGCAGCTGGAAGAATTTGAACTGCATTTCAGCAAACGCGGCGGCAAAGTAGTATGGGCCGAAACGGCAGAACAGGCTGTTGAAGAAATCCTGAAGATTTGCAAGGAAAAAAATTGCAAAACACTGGTGAAGAGCAAGAGCATGGTTACCGAAGAAATTCATCTGAATGCGGCACTGGAAAAAAATGGCATCGAAAGCATTGAAACCGACCTGGGGGAATACATTCAGCAACTGGATGGCGAGCCGCCCTATCATATTGTTACACCGGCCATGCACAAGAGTAAGGAAGATGTGGCCCGCCTGTTCAATAAAAAACTGGGTACCCCCGTTTCGCTCACACCGGCCGAGCTGACACAGGTGGCCCGCAACATCTTACGCGAAAAATATGTACAGGCCGAAGTGGGGGTTACCGGCGCCAATTTCATCATCAGCGATATTGGCGGTATTGCGGTTACAGAAAATGAAGGCAATGCCCGGCTGAGCTGTTCTTTTCCCAAAACACATATTGTAGTGGTGGGCATCGAAAAAATGATTCCCTCCCTGACCGACCTGGGATTGTTCTGGCCCCTGCTGGCCACTTTCGGCACCGGCCAGAAGATAACCGTTTACAACAGTATCCTTACCGGACCCCGGCAGGAAAACGAGGCCGACGGACCCGGGGAAATGTATGTAATACTGCTGGATAACGGCCGCACCAATATTTTAAAAGATCCCAAACAAAGAGAAAGCCTCTACTGCATCCGTTGCGGCGCCTGCCTCAATGCCTGCCCTGTATACAAAAACATTGGCGGCCATAGTTATGGTACCACATACAGCGGCCCTATCGGCAGCGTGATCACTCCCAACCTGAAAGGGATGGAGGAATTTAAACACCTGAGTTATGCCTCCTCGCTTTGCGGTAATTGTACCGAAGTATGTGCCGTAAAAATCAATCTGCATGAATTGTTGCTGGAGAACCGGCATAAAGCCGTGGAAGAAGGTAACACCAGCTTCAGCGAAAAAATGGCCTGGAAAATCTGGAAGATAGCCAGTCTGAAACGTGGCCTGATGAATATGGGTTCGGGTAACCTGAAGAATAAAGTGGTGAACGGGCTATTCAAAGGCTGGGCCGAACACAGAAGTAAACTGGATTTCAGTGCGAAAACTTTTAACCAGATGTGGAAGGAGAAATTTAAAGTGTGATGGGAACGGCGTGGCGGAATGGAAATGAGACAGCGTCCCGGAACCAGGACATCCTCGTCGGAGTCGAGCGCCAGGGCCGAGGAATGAGAGAGCCGGTGATTTTTTGATTTCGCTTAAATAAGTTCGTTTATACTCATTTGCCATGAATAAACTCCTCTTCTGCCTGCTTGCGGGCCTGTTACCGGTTAGCGTTTGGGCGCAAAACTGCAACTGCAAAACCGATTTTGATTTTGTTGTCAACTACTTTGAAAACAATAACCCGGCTTTTCAGCAGTTAAAAGCCAGTCCGGAAGCCTGGGCCCGTTATCAAAAAGAGCTGGCCTCCCTTCAGCAGGAGACACAAAAAGAAACAGACAATGATAATTGCCTGCTTTACATGGAAGCTTATGTTGGGCTGCTGAAAGACCATCACAGTGCCATTAACGTCAATCTCAGCCGCAAAGACCTCAGCACTCCCGAAAAAATTGAAAGTTTCAAAGCCAGCCCGGAATACCTGGCCTATAAAAAGCTGGATACAGATACCGCCCGCCTGATACATGAATTACAGCAGAAACCTGTTGCTTCCATTGAAGGACTCTATACCAACGGCAGCAGTATTTATTTCGGTATCCGGGAAGTAGCCCCCGGTGAATACCAGGGAATCGTGCTTCGCAAAAATAAATTCCTGGATCCCGGGCATGTACTGCTGGAATTGAAAAGCGAAGGCCCCGGCCGTTACCGCTGCACCTACCATATCGGTTTACTGGGATTCAACTTCGGGCATATCACCAAAACGCTCGGGATAGAGAACGGCAATATCCCTGAGTTCGGATTTTCGAAACAGGCCGGCCCTGCTTCCAACAATCTTCTGCCTTATGAATACAAGGCGCTGGATGAAAAAACCAATTACCTGCGGCTGAGTTCTTTCAATGCCTCGCTGATCAATGAACTCGATTCCTTTTACAAAGCCATCCTGCCTGAACTGAAAGCAAAACCTTACCTGGTTATTGATCTGCGCAACAATGGCGGTGGCAGCGAACGGGCTTATTACAACCTGATGCCGCTGATATATACCAACCCGCTCGAAGTGGATGATGTACAGGTTTGGGTGAGCGCCGATAATATCCGGCGTTATGAGGAAGCCGGCCGCGACAGTGTGCTGATTGCACGTATGAAAGCCGCCACTCCCTTTAGTTTTATTCCGCAAACTGCCAAAAATATAAACCGCTGGAAGCTGAAAAACCCGTCGAAGACGCCGCTTAAAATAGCCGTGCTTTTTAACCGGGGTACAGCCAGCTCGGCCGAAGGCATGATCACGTATTGTATGCAGAGTAAAAAAGTGATAACCCTGGGCCAGCACTCAGGAGGCTATATTGGTTATGGCGATGTAATGCATACCAATACCCCTTGCGGCAACTATGATATTGCCAGCACTACCACCAAATACAAACGCAACTCCCGTTATGAGTTTACCGGTATCCCTCCGCAGGTAGAATTACCGGCAGAGACAGACTGGGTGGAATATGCCCGGAAAAAACTGGAGGAACAACTTTAAGAAAAGGATTTCAAACCAACACATCACTATGCTTTTTTCTTTGCCAAAAACCCTGGAAGTGCTGGAACAAACGCCCCGTACACTGCATTCGCTGCTGAGTAATCTTTCAAATGATTGGGTGAGTGCCAATGAGGGCCCCGAGACCTGGTCGCCCTTTGATGTAGTGGGCCATCTGCTGCATGGGGATAAGTCCGAGTGGTTGAGCCGGGCCGCCATTATTTTATCGGATAGCGGGGACAAGCATTTTAAACCCTTCGACCGCTTTGCCCAGCTGGAAACCAGTAAGGGTAAAACGCTGAATGAATTACTGGAAGAATTTTCAATGGTACGCAGCCGGAATACGGAATTGCTGAGGGAATGGAACCTGGGCCCGGCCGAACTTTCCAAAACAGGTATTCATCCCAAATTCGGGGAAGTAACCCTGGCACAGCTGCTGGCCACCTGGACAGTACACGACCTGGATCATATAGCCCAGATCAGTCGCGTAATGGCCAGGCAATACAAAGAAGCCGTAGGCCCCTGGTCGGAGTTTTTAAGGGTAGTGAGAGAAGGCTGAACCTGGCCGGAGTACTTCGTTCGCTACCGCGAACGGGAGTGGGAGCTGCCGGCAGCCACACCGCCCATATTTCAGCGTGATAACAAACGGGATATCGCCAGGCAAAACAGCTCCTTCATGAATATTTGCTAATTTCCGGAGTTGATATACCTGTACACGCATACCAGTTCTCCCCGCCTGCAGTACATCTGCCGGCTCCTGTTTGGGGAAATGATGGGCGTAGCGTATACCATCACTATCGACAGTGAAGCGTTCCGCCAATACGGGGGGGCAAAGATCAATTACAGCAAAGAGGATATTCCCGGCGCTTATACCATCCGCAATCACCCGCTTTTATTTGAGGAAATAATTTTGCCGCAAGCCATTCATTGCTTCGACTATAAAAATCAACGGGCTTTTTTTAAAACCGTTCGTTCGGATCATCCTTTTGATATACTCGCTGCCAGTTTTTATCTGGTAAGCCGTTATGAAGAGTATCTTCTCCACGAGAAAGATGAATACGGGCGCTATGCCCACAGCAATTCACTGGCGTATAAAGAAGGTTTTTTGAATAAGCCCCTCTTGCATTACTGGGTGGAAGAGCTGGCCGGGCAGCTGGCAGAACGGTTCCCTGACTTCCAGGCAAAACTGCCTGAACCAGGCATCTTGCTTACCTATGATATTGATATCGCCTTCTCGTATAAACACAAAGGACTTATCCGCCTTGCAGGCGGTTTCCTGAAATCCCCTTCACTGGAACGCCTGAAGGTGCTGCTGGGGTTGCAGGAGGATCCTTTCAACAGCTATCAATGGTTAGATCAATTGCATGACGGTAAAATAAAGCCCCTGTATTTTTTCCTGGTTGCTGCCCAAAATGGTGTTTATGATAAAAACATACTCCCCCATAAAAAAGTGATGTGGGAGCTGGTGGCAGCGCATGCAAAAAAATACAATATCGGCCTGCATCCTTCCTGGCAGAGCGGTGAACGGCCTTCCCTATTGCAAAAAGAAAAAGAACAACTGGAAGCGATGTGCGGCCATACCATTACCCGTTCCCGGCAACACTATATACGCTTTGAACTGCCGGTCACTTACCAGCAATTGCTGCGTGCCGGCATCACAGAAGATTATTCGATGGGCTATGGCAGCATCAATGGTTTCCGGGCTTCCATAGCGGTTCCGTTCAACTGGTACGATCTGGAGAAGGAAGAGGAAACAGCACTGCGGGTTCATCCTTTCTGTTTCATGGATGCCAATGCCTTTTATGAACAAAAACAAAACCCTGCAGAGGCGCTGGCCGAAATGCTGCAATATTTTACTGAATGCCGGCAGCATCATGGTATCTGCTGTTTGATATGGCACAATAATTTTTCAGGAACAGATAAAAGATTTGCCGGCTGGCGGGAAGCCTATGCCCGGTTTATTGCTCAGGCTCTGCAATAAGTTTTTTCCGCTTGCGCCGGATACTGAAGTTAACCAGGAATACACCCGCCAGTGTAACCACCGATCCCCAGATAATATAAACCGTAAGCGGTTCATTCAGCAGCAGGGCGGCCGTAACCATGGCCACCAGCGGGTTAATATAAGCATACAGGGAAGCAATGGAAACCGGCAGTTTTTTCATGGAATAGATAAAAGCCACAAAACTGAGAACCGATCCGGCCAGCACCAGGTAGGTAATGGCCAGCCAGGCAGTGCCGGGAATATCCGATAAGGGAATCGTTGGTTGTGTAAATGTTGTGAGCAGCAGCAGCATGCCTGAACCCAGCAGCATCTGCCAGCCGGTGGCATAATAGGGATCCAGCTGCATGCGGTTGCGGGTAATAAAAATGGTGCCGGCACTCCAGGCCAGCATGGCAATGACAGACAGGAACACACCAAAACCGAACCCTTCGCTGTGCTGAGTGAAGGCCGTTTCATAAAAAACGATTCCCACCCCGGAAATGCCCAGCAGGAGCCCGATAAAAGTAAGCCCGTTCATACTGCGGCTCCTGAAAAAAATCATTTCGATGATTACCACGCTCAGCGGGTAGAGGGCGCCGATAAGCGCACTCAGACCGGTAGGGATATAATGAAGGCTCCAGGTGCTGAGCCCGTTAGCCATTACAAACATCAGTAAGCCCATGATCAGCAGCCAGCGAAACTGGCGGCGCGTGGGAAGGGAGGCCTTTTTGACAAGCATATAGAAGAGTACAAAGATCATCCCCGCACAAAACTGCCGGATATAGGCCATCTGCAGCGCCGGCATGCGGGCCACACCGATCTTGCTGGCCACCCAGGTGGTGCCCCACACAATACTGGTGACACCCAGTGCAAGGTAGCCACCTGTTTTTCCGGCCGGAAGTTTTGTTTTGATATCCATTAATACGCTGTCAGTTACAAGAGCCGGCTTCTTCACTCAACAGGAAGCACGGTTGTCCGAATGTTGAAAAGAGGAATGTCTTAATTTGAATCAATGCCTGAAATGCCGCAAGCCGGTAATTACCATGGCCAGTTTGTGTTCAACACAATAATCAACCGAGTCTTTATCGCGTATAGAGCCTCCCGGCTGAATGATAGCCGTAATTCCGGCAGCATGAGCCATCTGCACACAATCATTAAACGGGAAGAAAGCATCACTGGCCATTACGGCACCGGTAAGGTCAAAACGGAACTGCCGGGCCTTTTCAATCGCCTGGCGTAAAGAATCCACACGGGATGTTTGTCCGCACCCCTTGCCGGCCAGTTGCTTGTTCTTTACCAGCGCAATGGCATTACTTTTAAGATGCTTGCAGATAATATTTGCAAATAAAAGATCCTGTTCTTCATCTTTTGTACAGGCCCTTCCTCCCACTTCCTTCCATTCGGCAACATTGCCTTTATCCGTTTCCTGGACAAGCAATCCATTCAGAACGGTTTTATATTGCTGCCGCAGCGCCTGGTTTTGCTTTTGTTGCAGCAGGATCCGGTTCTTTTTGGATTGCAGCACCTGCAGGGCATCGGTGGCAAAGCCGGGCGCTATCAATACTTCAAAAAATATTTCATTGATGGCATTGGCTGTAGCCAGGTCAACCGGCTGGTTGGTTATCAGTACGCCGCCAAAAGCGCTTTCGGGATCACCGGCTAGTGCGGCTTCCCAGGCGCCGGCAACAGAGCTCCTGGCAGCCACCCCGCAAACATTGGTATGTTTGATGATGGCAAAAACGGCTTCAGCCGGGTTGTCAGGAAATTCGGCAATCAGCTGTAAGGCGGCATCAATATCCACAAAATTATTATAGGAGAGTTCCTTGCCATGCAACTGATCAAACAGCGCTGCGGCTTCCCCCAGGAAGAACCCCTGCTGATGAGGGTTTTCACCATAGCGTAAAACCGTTTTGGGTAATCCAAAGGGACTGATAAATCCTGTTCCGCTGAAATAATTTGAAATAGCCATATCGTAGCCTGTACACACATCAAAGGCCTTAATGGCGAAAGCCCGGCGCTGTTCGGGTGTGGTGGTTCCCTGCTGCTCCTGCAGGATTTGTTCCAGCAGACTGTAATCCTTTTTAGCCGCCACCACCAGCACGGATGCATGGTTTTTGGCAGCCGCCCGGATCATGGAAGGCCCGCCGATATCTATTTTTTCAATGATCAGTTTTTCATCGGTGGTATTTTTCACCGTTTCCTCGAAAGGATAGAGATCCACAATTACCAGGTCGATTTCGGGAATCTGGTACTGCTGCATTTCCTGCAGGTCTGTTTCATTATCTCTTCTTCCCAAAATGCCACCAAAAACAGAAGGATGCAGGGTTTTTACCCGCCCGCCCAGAATGGAAGGATAAGTGGTAAGCGATTCAACAGGCACACAGGGTATATTCAGTCCTTCAATAAATTGCTGGGTTCCACCGGTAGAATAGATCGTAACATCCAGCTGATGCAGCAGCCGTACAATGGCATCCAGTCCATCTTTGTAAAAAACAGAGATGAGAGCGGAGCGGATTTTTTTTGTCATGGAGATTTCGTTAAAGATCGAGAATAAATGCCCCTTCTTCCGGAACAGAATAGCAACGCAAATTTAGCGCTTCGCATTCGCTCTTCCATTTTGCAATTTTCCACAAACTGTTAGCAGCATCCATAACCAGCAGCGGGCAATCGAAAACCCGCTGCAGTTCGGCTATCCGGATACGGGGATTACCGGAAATAATCAAAATATCCATTTCAATTTTCTGATCAGGCGTTTCAAACCGGCTGGTTTTATCAATCAGCCCTATCCGCATTTTTCCAAATTGCCAGAAGTGTCCATCCTTAAAAGCAGGCACAAGTAAAACGCTATGGCTGTTCAGTCCCATGGCAATCCTGGCCGGCTTCAGGTGAAAATTCCGCAGCAGGGCATCTTCCCGTAAGGCGCTGTCGCCAATAAACTGGTACTGTGTACCCTGCACCAGGTCAATGGCCGGATGCCGCGGTACATTATAAACGATGATTTTTTGCTGTTGCAAGGAATGGTACAGCCGCCAGTTGTATGCTGCTAAAAAAAGCACCAGCATCGCCAGGGACACCAGCAGCAGCTCTTTCCTTTTTGTGAGACCCCAAAAGGCGGCTCCCAGCACCAGCCCGTATAATAAGCAGGTGGATAATAAAGATGCGCTGATATTATCCCATACTGCGATCGCCCAGCTGTTCACCCACCTGATAAAGGTATTCATCCAACCCAGTAACCACCCCGTCAGCTTACCAAGCAGCGGGCCCGCAAAGGGGATCCAGGCAACTGCCAGCAGGAGGATTTCTGCATAAAGAATCAGGCCCGATAAAGGCACCGCCACCATATTCACCAGCAGGAAAAGATTGGGGAACTGGTGGAAATAATAAATACATACCGGAAAAGTAAGCACCTGGGCCGCTAGGGATACGGATGCCAGCTGCCAAACCTTGTCGAGCCATTTATTTTTAACGAGTAAGCACTGATAAACCGGCCGCTGAAACAATACGATCCCCAGTACGGCCAGGTACGAAAGCTGGAAGCCAACATCCCAGAGGTAAAAAGGATTATAGCAAAGCAAAACAAAGGCCGACACCGCCAGCGCATTATAAATACCGGCCTGTTTGCCGAAATGCCTGCCCAGCGCCACAAAGCTGAACATCACAGCCGAGCGCAGCACAGAGGCGCCGGCACCTGTGAGCAATGCAAAAAGCCAGAGACCAATTAAAACCAGGACCAGTTGCAGGCCTTTGGCTCTTTTTAAAAAAGGGAGTCTGGCAAAAATGGCAACCAGCAATACATATATCAGGGCCAGGTGCATTCCCGATATGGCAATGATATGCACCACTCCTGTGTTACTATATGCCTGTACCAGGTCTTTATCCAGATCCTGCGTATAGCCGATAAGCAAGGCCTCGGCAATTCCCAACAGGTCTTTTTCAGCAGGAATATTACTGCGCAATACCTGCAGCACCGCCTCTCGTGCCGACGCCAGGAAGTGATGAAGGAAACCGGTACTGCCGGATCCCGTTCTCACCCAATCATTTTTTTCCAGGTATACACTATGATAGAGTTGCCGGAAAGAAGCGTATTGCTGATAATCGAAAGCGCCGGGGTTACCTGAGTTGCGGATGGACTGGAGGGGTTGATGTATGACCAGCAAGTCGCCTTCGCGAATGCTGGCAGCTGCGCTATCCTTAGAAAAGTAAACCAGTATCCTGCCTTCGCAGGCATGGACTGTTCCCTCCTTCCAATACCCGATCACGGCGGCTTCTGTTTTATATGAACGGGGTTTTTCCTGTAGCGGATCGGTTATACGCAGTGTAAGGGCGGCCCTATCGTCGACCAGGTTGCCATACCATTGCGGACTATGCCGCCCGTCTTTCAGCCAGGTAAGCAACATACCCGTTGCGACCAGTAAAAAATTAAAAAGCAGGCCGGGACCGGTTCGCCACCTGAACCGAAGGGCCGGTGGCAAGGCAGAGAACATTACATTGGCAATTGCAAAGCACGAAACCGCCGATATAATAAATAAGAGGGGAAACTGCAGCCGCCATTGCAGAATAATACCGGCCACAAAAGGCAATAAAAGCCTGATGAAGGGCGCTGTCTTCCAGACAGGCACAAAAGGGGTACGGGTCATGAATTAAATTTAACAATAAGGTCCTGTTTTACAAAACGGGAATTATGTATTTCAAAACAAACCCGCTATTTTTAAAACATGGTCATATTTGTTCTCGGTATCATCACCGCACAGATATTGAATGTAATGATCCGGTCGCGCCGCCAGGATAGCCGTGAGTACGGGCTCTATGGCATTTATCTTTCGGTATTCGTATTATACCTGTTTTCGCTTTACCCGGAAATGATCTTTCCTTCGCTGAATCATCCCAGGATAATATTCTGGGCAGATGAGATGAAGCGGCCCCTGGGCGTATTGCTGTATATTCTTTATAATGTTTTTATCATCGTCTTCCTGGATCTTAAAACCACCCAGCCCCGGCTGTATCAAATTATTTACCGGTTTTGCATCTGCCTGGGCGCTTCCCTGGTATTCCAGTTAGCCGTTCAGTCGCTGTTCAGGGGTAACACAAAAATGCAGGATACCCTTTACGGGGCTTTCAGTATCCTGGTATTTGCTGCTTCCATCTACCTGATATTCCGGATCTGGAATGTACGCAACCGGCTGTCGGCCTATATCATTACCGGCACCCTCTGCCTTACGGTAGGCATTTTTCTTACCAACATGATCAACTACCTGATGATGCTGGAGATGCTGGCGGATGGAGAGTATTATTTTTATCCGTTACTGGCCGGACTGGGACTGGAGATTTATTTTTTCAATAAAGGACTTCATTACAAAAGTACACAAACAGAGAAAGCGCTTTTTGAAACACAGGAGCAACTGATTGCAGAAATGACCGCTAAGGAAAAACTGCTGTTGGACAAACAGGAAATCCGCAATAAAATTGCCCGCGACCTGCACGACAATATCGGCTCCACCCTCAGCAGCATTGCCGTTTACAGCCGGGTGGCCAAAATTTATAAAGACCAGGATAAGGCAGCCGCCTTCAACGAAGCGATGAGCCGCATTGAAGATGCTTCCGGCAATATGATCAGTGAAATGAATGATATCGTCTGGGCCATCAATCCCAAAAACGACTCAATGGAAAACCTCCTGCAGCGGATGGACAGTTTTGCCAGGCCTTTACTGCAGGCAAGCGGTATCGGCTGGCATTTTGTATGCAGTGATGAAAGCAAAATGCTCCGGGCGGATATGGTACTGAAAAAGAATTTTTACCTCATTTTCAAGGAGGCGCTGAATAATGCGCAGAAATATGCCCGGTGCCAAAACATATATACCAGCATCAGCTGCCCGAACGGGCGGTTATGTATGGAGATTGCAGATGATGGCGAGGGACTTGGCCCCGCATCCGGCAAAATTAACAGCATGGGAGGCAATGGCATCGCCAATATGCACCGGCGGGCAGCCGAGCTGAATGCGGAGCTGCAGCTGAACAGTCTGCCGGGCCGGGGTACCCGTATCCGCCTCACGCTTCCCTCCCCCTATTGAGGGATTTTTTACACCCCGGTAATTCTTCAACTTTGAAACATAATCTGTATGGGCTTACGCATTGCCATTTTCGACGACAACCGCAACATCCTGGAAAGTATCAGCATGCTGCTGGGAACAGTGCCGGGCTACGAGGTTACCGGCCTGTACAAGGATGTACTGCATTGCCTGGAGGATACTGCCGAAGCGGCGCCGGATATTATCCTCATGGATATTGAAATGCCGGGCATGACAGGTATTGAAGCCGTAAAGCTGATCAAAGAAAAATACCCGGCCGTACAGATACTGATGCAAACTGTTTTTGATGATGATGAGCGGGTATTTGATTCGATATGCGCCGGCGCATCGGGCTATATCCTGAAAAATGAAATCAACAGCAAGCTGGTTGATTATATCCGGGATGTGCAGGCAGGTGGCAGTCCGATGAGCCCCGTCATTGCCCGGAAAGTGCTTAACAAAATGCAGGAACATGCGGCGGTTATCCGTCCGCCGGAGGCCGCGGATTATAACCTAACGCCCCGTGAAAAAGAAGTGCTTACCTGCATTACCGAAGGATACAGTTATAAAATGGTGGCTGATAAATTATCGATCCGCTTTGAAACCGTGAAAACGCATATCAAGAATATATATGAAAAACTGCACGTGGCCTCCATGGCCGAAGCCGTGGCTAAGGCCCTGAACCAGAAACTCGTTTAATACTTATCAACGATGAGAATTGTATTCTTCCTGGCAGCCCTGCTGCTGTTGGGCAGCAGCACCGTACTGTCGCAAAGTTTATCGGTTAATAACACCGGCAGCCCCGCCCACAGTTCTGCCATACTTGATGTATCAGGCACCGGCAAGGGAGTGCTGGTTCCCCGCATGAGTAAAGCGCAGCGTAACGCAATAGCGGGGCCGGCAACGGGTTTGCTGGTTTACCAGGATGCACCCGACAGTACCGGTTTCTATTATTTCAATGGCAGTGCCTGGTTATGGCTGGCCGTGGCTGCTGCACAAAAGGGATGGCTAACCACAGGTAATACCGGAACGGATACCTCTGTGAATTTTATCGGCACTACAGATAATATGCCCATCCGTTTCAAACAAAACAACAGCTGGCTGGGGCAACTCAATAAAAATACCGGTAATTACTTTTTAGGCAGTGGCACCGGGCAGAAAAATACGAGTGGAACAGCAAATACCGCCTTCGGTGATTCAGCCCTTTTCTCCCAGTCATTTTCAAATGGAGGGGTGCCTTATGCTACTTATAATACCGCTTTTGGTTCCAAAGCGCTGTTTTCCAATCAACCCTCTTCGGCCTTCGATGGCATATATAATACGGCTATAGGAAACCAGGCCCTCTATCTGAATACAACAGGCCTGGGGAATACGGCAATGGGTGAATCAGCTTTAAAAAACAATACAACCGGTTATTCGAATGTGGCACTGGGCGTTTCCGCCATGTCGAATAACAAGACCGGTGGCAATAATGTGGCCGTTGGATACGGGGCTGGCAACGGTTTTCCGGGGGGATCAGATTCGGTAAGTTCTGCTGTATTTGTCGGCAACTCAGCGGGTGGTTTCAATAACAGGGACAGGATTGTAGGTATTGGCAGTGGCGCATTGGGATTTAATGGACTGGGAACTTCCAATCTCAATGAAGGAAAAGAAAATACAGCAGTAGGTTTCGGTTCCGCGGAGTTTAATACCCGGGGAAGCCAGAATACATCAATGGGTTATTATTCCATGTTTGGCACACCCGGGCCCGGGTCAACCGGCAGCAGAAATGTAGCAGTTGGAGACAGTGCATTGGCCATTTATAAGGCTGCCAGCAGAAATATTGCCATTGGAGTAAATGCATTAAGCAGCCTGGTCAACGGAACAGATAATGTAGCAGTAGGTGATAGCAGCCTGGCGAAAAGTAATGTATCAGGCAATATGGCCCTTGGTACCGGGGCTTTAAAAAATAACACAACGGGCAGTCAGAATACAGCTGTTGGTAATAAGGCCATGGAAAATGCCAATGTTATTTACACAACCGCTGTGGGGGTTCAGGCCTTACAAAATAACAGTACCGGCAGCGGATTTAATACCGCCATCGGTGCCCAGGCAGGTTTTTCCACCTCCAGTGGTTTTAATAATTTTTATGGCGGGGCGTTGGCAGGTTATCACGACAGTACCGGCAGCGGTAATGTGGCGGTTGGTGCTTCTGCCCTGGCATACCGCATCAATGCCGACAGTAATGTAGCGGTAGGTCACAATGCATTAGGCGGCGGTTTCAGCAATAAAACCGGCAGCTATAATACGGCAATCGGCCAGGAGGCCCTTGCCGGCAATAATACCTCTTATAATACTGCCGCCGGTTTCAGGTCCCTGTATGGCAACTCCGGAGGTACTAATAATGCGGCCCTGGGTGCAGAATCCCTTTTCAACAATAATAACGGAAATGAAAACACAGCAGTAGGTGCGGATGCACTGAGGATCAACTTTAACGGGAATCAAAATACGGCTGTTGGATATGCTGCCGGTATTTCCAATACCATCGGCACACAAAATACATTTATAGGCGCCAATGCAAATGTTGCCGGCAGCAATTTCACCAACGCTACCGCTATAGGCAGCCAGGCCTTTGCCTCACAGAATAATTCTATCGTGCTCGGCAGTATCAATGGTTTGAATGGTGCCACTTCATCCGTAAACGTAGGCATCGGTACCAACACCCCGGGTGCCCGGCTCCATATTATGCGCAATGGCGCCAGCGGCGGAAGCTATCAATCTGAAGCAGGACTGATCCTTGAAAACAGTTCGATTTTTACGTTACAGTTTTCAACCCCCAATGGTTCCGCTGCCCTGATACGTTCGGGAAATGCATTAACCCCACAGCGCAGTGGAATTACTTTTGAAGCCGACAGTTCCATCAATTTCAATAGTGGAGGATCCGTAAACCGTATGATTATTGACAATACCGGCTTTGTGGGTGTCCGCACTTCAACACCCGTAAGCTACCTGGATGTAAGCGGTTCCATCGCAAATGCTATTTCCACGTCCACTGTTTCCACCACACTGGATGAATTCGATCACACCCACATCATCTTACCCACTGCATCGGCCGTTGTAATCACGTTACCGGCAGCCAATACCTGTGCGAGGAGGGAATATACGATTGTGAATGAAGATAATTCTGTACAGGCTATCAGCAGTTTTATTGATTTTACCGGCGCGGCCAGTATCACGTTAACTGCCAACAGCAGTATTACCATACAAAGCAATGGAACCAGCTGGTACAGGATACGGTAAAGGGGAGAAAATACTATGCAAAAAAAATGGGTTGCTTTTTTGCAGGCAACCCACTCAGAAAAATTATTTACTCAAATGCATGCTTCTTTCTTTATACAGCTGCCTGAAATAGGGATCCCGTAAATCCTTGATAAAACGGATGGCTTCACCGGTGCTCTTCATTTCGGGGCCCAGTTCTTTGTTAACACCGGGGAATTTATTGAAAGAGAAAACAGGCTCCTTGATGGCAAAGCCCTGTAGTTTTTTATCGTAGGTAAAGTCTTTCAGCTTATTGGAGCCAAGCATCACTTTGGTGGCAATATTCAGGTAAGGTATTCCGTAGGCTTTGGCAATAAACGGTGTGGTGCGGCTCGCCCGGGGGTTGGCTTCAATCACATATACATTACCATCCTTGATGGCAAACTGGATATTGATGAGCCCTTTGATCTTCAAAGCCCTTGCAATTTTTTCGGCATATTCCTCCATGGTATGCACGATCAGCGGGGAAAGGTTAAACTGGGGCAGCACCGCATTGCTGTCGCCGCTGTGAATGCCGGCAGGTTCAATATGCTCCATCACGCCCATTACATGAAAATCTTCGCCGTCGAAGATGGCATCAATTTCGGCTTCCTGGCAACGATCCAGAAAATGATCAATCAGAATTTTATTGCCGGGCAGATGTTTAAGCAAACTCAGCACACCTTTTTCCAGTTCTTCATCATTGAGTACGATCCGCATGCGCTGGCCGCCCAGTACATAAGATGGACGCACCAGTACGGGATAGCCCACTTCCTTGGCCACTTCAATCGCTTCATCTGTATTATACGCAGTGCCGTAGCGCGGATAGGGAATACCCAGTTCTTTCAGCATATCGCTGAAGCGGCCGCGGTCTTCAGCAATATCCATGCTGTCATACGAGGAGCCGATGATATTGATGCCCTTTTCGTGCAGGCGTTTGGCCAGTTTAAGCGCCGTTTGTCCGCCCAGCTGAACAATGATGCCGAAGGGTTTTTCGTGCTCAATAATTTCCCAGAGATGCTCCCAGAATACCGGTTCAAAGTAGAGCTTATCCGCAATGTCAAAATCCGTGGAAACAGTTTCAGGGTTACAGTTCACCATAATGGCTTCGTAGCCGGCTTCTTTCACGGCCAGCAGTCCGTGCACACAGCAGTAATCAAACTCAATGCCCTGGCCAATCCGGTTGGGCCCGCTGCCCAGTACAATTATCTTTTTCTTACCGGATACATTTGATTCATTGGAAACCGGCAGGCTGGCTCCTGGCAGGGTTTGAACAGGTTTCTCTTCAAACGTGGAATAGAAATAAGGTGTCTTCGCTTCAAACTCGGCGCTGCAGGTATCCACCATTTTGTAAACCCGCGTCAGCCCCATCGCTTTCCTCCTTTCGTACAACTGCTCAGGATTTTCTTCTTTCATGATGCGGATGATCTGCTCGTCGCTGAAGCCCAGCAGTTTGGCCTCCCGCAAAACAGCATCGGGCAGCGTTTTCAGATCGTATTGGGCAATCTTCTTTTCGCATTCACAGAGTTTCTGTATCTGGTAAATAAACCAGCGGTCGATCCTGGTGCTTTCACAAATGCGTTTGATACTGGCGCCGGCCATCAGCGCATCTTTGATCCGGAAAATGCGATCCCATTTCGGTGTTTTGATATACTCTATCAGCTCGTCGGCATGCATCAGGCTCTTGCCGTAATAACCCAGTCCCACCGCCTCATTTTCCAGACTCTGACAGGCTTTCTGCACGGCTTCTGCAAAACTGCGGCCGATACCCATCACTTCACCCACACTCATCATCTGGAAGCCCAGGGTATCTTTGGCGCCTTTGAACTTATCAAAATTCCAGCGCGGGATTTTTACAATCACATAATCCAGTGCCGGTTCAAAATACGCCGAAGTGGATTGGGTGATCTGGTTATTGATTTCATCCAGGTTATAGCCAATAGCCAGTTTCGCGGCAATCTTGGCAATCGGGTAACCGGTGGCCTTACTGGCCAGCGCAGAGGAACGGCTTACCCGCGGGTTGATCTCCACCACGATAATCTCTTCGGTTTGGGGGTTCAGGGCAAACTGCACATTACAACCGCCGGCAAAATTGCCCAGGTTGCGCATCATCCGGATCGCCGTGTTGCGCATCAGCTGGTAGGCCGTATCACTGAGTGTCATCACAGGGGCCACCGTAATGGAATCGCCGGTATGCACACCCATAGGATCAAAATTTTCGACCCCGCAGATGATCACCACATTGTCATTATTATCCCGCAGTAATTCCAGTTCAAATTCTTTCCAGCCCAGCACGGCCTTTTCTACCAGCACTTCATGGATCGGGCTGGCTGTAAGGGCATTATTCAGGGCATCGTCCAGGTCTTCTTTATTAAAAACAATTCCCCCGCCGGTGCCTCCCAGTGTAAACGAAGGCCGCAGTACCAGCGGAAAGCCGATCTGCTGGGCAAATTCTTTTCCTTCCAGGAAAGAGTTGGCAATGCGGGCCGGGCAAACCGGGATACCCATCTCAATCATCCACTGCCTGAATTTTTCCCGGTCTTCGGCCTTGTCAATAGCCTTAATATCCACACCAATCAGTCGCACATTATTCTTTTCCCAGATACCCAGCTCATCCACTTCCTTACAGAGGTTGAGGGCCGTTTGGCCACCCATCGTGGGTAATACGGCATCAATCTTATTTTCCTCCAGGATTGTTTCAATACTCTCCACGGTCAGCGGCAACAGGTATACCTTATCGGCCATCATAGGATCGGTCATGATCGTTGCCGGATTGCTGTTAATGAGGATTACCCGGATACCTTCTTCGCGGAGGCTGCGGGCAGCCTGGGTACCGGAATAGTCAAATTCGCAGGCCTGGCCGATAATGATAGGACCCGAACCGATAATTAAAACCGACTGAATGGAATTGTCTTTTGGCATAGTAGTTTGCCGGTGAGATGGCGTGCAAAACTACTTGTAAATACGGTAAAAAAAAAGTGGCTGCTGCAGATAAAACACAGCCTGTTCAGCGGGGAAAATAACAAAATTTACTTATTGATCATGACCGAGATATTCCAGACTCCTTCCTCCAGCAGTTCCACATCTACCGAATTGCCTGAGTAGTACATGGTTACCCGGAATGGAAAACTGACATTCTGGAAAGTAGTTACATATTGCGAACCCACCCTTTTCGAATCGACCGACAGGTAATTGCCCGCACCGATTTTGAATTCCGCATTGCCGGAAACGCCGTTCAACTCCTGTCCCGACATGGTTTGCTCCCCCACCACCACGGTAGCTCCTTTTTTCGACTGGCGGCTTACTTCCACCCGGCTCACATCAAATGTTTTATCATGCACGATGTATGGCACTTCATATTTACCCTCATAAGCATCGCGTTTCCAGAAACCCTGCACCACACTGTCTTTCCCGTTGCTGGTATAGTGCATTTCCCCCTTGCCGTCCCGCTGGCCCTTCTTCCAGTTACCCTTGTAATAGTCGCCATTGCTCCAGGTGTATTTACCCAACCCGTTGGGCAGGCCGTTTTTAAAGGTTCCCGAATACGCATCCTCGCCCCTGGCAAAGCCCTCCCCGTTGGCCTTGCCATCGCTGCACTCACCCTGGTAAGTGCCTTTTAATTTTTCAGCCATCACTTTACAGTCGCTGTTCTGTGCCATACAAACCTGGGTCAGACAGAGAGCGATAAAAAAGTTGATAAACCGTTGCATAGCATTTACTTTTGGGATCATGAAATTACAGGTACCTCTGCAGGAGGATACCTCAATTTAAGCAAATCAGCATTCATTGTAATGAATTTAAAGAAGCATTTTCTTCTCCTGGCAGTACCCCTTGCAATTATTTTCACACCTGCTTTCTCACAGGATGCACAAACAAACAAATATCCACAACAATATTTCGGCTGGCCGCTGCAAACGGCTCCGGGCATAGCGGCCAATTTCGGGGAGCTGCGCCCCAATCATTATCATATGGGATTGGATTGCCGTACTGATAAAAAACAAAACATCCCGGTGCTGGCAGCGGCCGACGGGTATATTGCCCGGGTGAAAATAGAGCCCTACGGGTTTGGCCGCTGCATCTATATCTTTCATCCCAATGGATTCACCACCCTCTATGCTCACCTGAATGATTTTGAACCCGCCCTGGAAAAATATATCACCGAACAGCAGTACAAATTAAAAAGCTGGCGTGTACTGATTGATATCCCCGCCAATTTATTCCCGGTAAAAAAAGGCCAGCTCATCGCGTACAGCGGTAATACCGGCGGTTCGCAGGGGCCACACCTGCATTTTGAAATCCGGGACACCAAATCCGATAAAGTACTGAACCCCCTCTTATTCGGATTTCCCCTGCCCGATAATATTCCACCCGATATCAGCCGGCTGGCCCTGTACGACCGCTGTATCAGCACCTACGAACAGACGCCAAAATTCGTACCACTGAAAAAAACAAAAGAAGGCTACAGCACCGTGCCGGACCTGCTAACCATTAATACCGATAAGGTAAGTTTTGCCATCGGCGCCACCGACCGCTATAACGGATCCTCCAATGCAAACGGTATTTTTGAGGCCCGGCTTTTTGATAACGAACGGCCTGTGATTTATTTCCGGATCGACAGCATCAGTTATGATGAAACCCGTTTTCTGAATGCCCATATCGATTATAAACTGAGGCATAGCGGCGGGCCCTTTGTGCAGCACCTGTCGCAGTTACCCGGCTATACCAATGGCATATATAAAAAGCAAACCGGTGACGGCGTGATACATATAGACGACGACAGCATTCATAATATCAGGATCGAAGTAAGAGATGCCGCCGGCAATATCTCCCTGCTGAAGTTTGGAATCAAACGCGGCCTGCCGCTTACACAAAAACCCGCCGCCGATCCAGCAGCCCGTTACCAGCAAAACGAATTTCATCCGGGCTTTGTAAACGTATTCGAAAACAATGAAATCCGTTGCCTGCTGCCCGAAGACGCCCTCTACGACTCGATCCGGTTCCAGTACTCGGCTGTTGCCACTGCCGCCGGCTATCCCATCTATCGCCTCCACCATGGCAATGTACCCGTGCAGGTATACTTCCCGGTTTCTATCCGGGCCAATATCCCAAAAGAACTCAGTGATAAAGTAGTAATGTTCCGCTTCTGGAATAACGCAAAAGATTATGCCAAAGCCACTAACGAAAACGGCTGGTATAAAGCCAGCTTCCGGGAGTTTGGCAATTTTCAGCTGCTGGTGGATACCCTGCCCCCGCAGATTGTTCCACTCGGATTCAAAGAAGGAATGAACTGCAGTAAACTAAAAAAGCTGGTTTTTGTTATAACCGATAACACGGAGGAAATAAAAAACTTCAGTGCCACCCTTGATGGTAACTGGCTGCGGTTCAGTAATGATAAAGGCAGAAATTTTGTGTATGATTTTGATGACCGCTGTGCCCCGGGCACTCATGAACTGAAATTAGTTGCTACCGACCAGGCGGGTAACAGTACGGAAAGGGTATATCATTTTACGCGATAGTAAGAACAAGCAAAAATAAATGAGAAGAGCTGCCCTATCCGGCAAACGTTCAACTCTTACCTATTAATTCTTAACTGATGACATCGCTCACCGAAGGAACAAAAGCCCCGGCATTCAAAGGCAAGGATCAAAACGGAAAAACCGTATCCCTGGCCGATTTTAAAGGGAAGAAACTGGTTCTCTATTTCTATCCCGAAGACGACACCCCTACCTGCACGGTACAGGCCTGTAACCTGCGGGATAATTATGGATTACTGAAAAAAGCCGGGTTCGAAATACTGGGTGTCAGTCCGGATGAAGAAAAAAAACACAAAAAATTTGAAGCCAAATTCAGTCTGCCCTTTACCCTCCTGGCCGACCCCGATCATAAGATCATCGATAAATACGGGGTATGGGGCGAAAAGCAGTTATATGGCCGCCACTACATGGGCCTGCACCGCACCACTTTCCTGATCGATGAAAAAGGCGTGATCCGCAAAATTTTTCTCAAGCCCCGCAGCAAACAACACGCCGAAGAGATCATCAAAACCTGGGAAGCCATTGGAAAATGAGTTCCGCATCCGTGAAAATTCCTGGCTGGCCCGTATCGCCGCCAAAAAACTGGGCACTTCTGCGGTGGCGATGGTGCTGGGCAACACCATACATCTCCACAACGTGAGCCGCGAAGATTTTCTGAAAGATGAAAAATGGGTAAAGCACGAGCGTTGCCATTTACAGCAATACCGCCGCTATGGATGTGCCGGCTTCCTGCTCCGTTATACCTGGGAAAGTATCCGCAAAGGCTATCACAATAACCGTTTTGAAGTGGAAGCCCGCGAAGCGGAAGAGTTATAGCTTGCAGCGGCGGGTTTCTGTTGATTTTACTACTGTCCGTTTCCCCCTCAGCTCATATCTCCCCCCACCCAGCTCACTTCGCCAAAATCAAACTCCTGCCGGCTTTCCCCGCTAACCTGTAAACGGCCTTTTTCATTTACTCCCTCAATTTTCACCTGCAGGGTTTCGCCCTCTTTTTCCAGGTACACCCATTCATTTCTTTTATAGAGTTTTTTATTATATAACCCGATTTTTTCGGCAAAACTCGTTGCATCGGCAGCGGCTATGCGTATCAGCAGCAGTTCATGGAGTTCGCGGGCTATTTTCTCAACATCATATTCTTTTCCGGATATATTTTTGAGTGATACCGGGTTTTTGAGCCCGTCACCAAAACTGGCCTGGTTTACATTGATACCAATGCCCACCACGGCATGGGTCCACTGCTGGCCGCGGTATTTATTTTCGATCAGAATCCCCGCTGCCTTTCTGTCACGCCAGTACAAATCATTGGGCCATTTCACATAAATGCTTTCCCCGGCATATTTTTCGAGCAGGTCGCAGCAGGCAAGGGCCACCAGGGCGCTCAGGTAGAAGGGTTCCTGCCCGCCCAGCAAGAGGGGGTTCACCACCATACTCATGGCAATATTCTGGCCCGGGGCCGATTCCCAATGCCGGCCCCGCTGCCCCCGGCCAGCCGTTTGCTCCCGGGCAAGCCAGGCCATCCCATGGCTTGCCAATCCAGCATGAACCTTTGCCATGGCATAGTTGTTGGTACTGTCAACACGGTCGAGTATGGTAAAAAGCGGGCTGCCCTGCATAACTGAACAAATGGCAAAGAAATATTACTTTTGCCATTGTTGGAAAACCAGCACCTACTTTATTTAAAAATATAACAGAACCGGCAGCGGGCAGGTAAGCACCTTCCATCTGCACAAAACAAAAAATAGTAACACGTTTGAATAATCTGAGCGCATTACATACCCGTAAGAAAAACACCATTACACGACTAACCCGGAACAGTAAGATTTTCAAAGCCATCATCCATGCTATTCAGGAGAAAAAAGGTGAAAATATTGTCAGCCTCGACCTCCGCAAGATCCCCGAAGCCGTTGCTGATTTTTTCATTATCTGCCAGGCCAGCAACCCGATTCAGTTAAAGGCTATCGCCGATGCTGTGGAGATGGAAGTAAAGAAAAAATGCCTGGAATTTCCCTTTAAGCACGAAGGGCGCCAGGCACAACAATGGATACTGATCGATTACGTTAATGTAGTTGTTCATGTGATGCTGCCCGAACCGCGGAAATTTTACCGGCTCGAGGAAATGTGGCACGATGCACAACTAACCGAACACGCCGACTCGTGATGCTATCCGGCACCGAAAATTTATTAAAATAAAATAAGCCGTACAGTTATTCGTCTGTACACGAACAGGAACCCGCCGCGGCGGGCTAAAATGGCACCAAAAAATATGAATCAGCAAGACAATAACCGGAAATTCAATCCTGATAATATTCCCCCAAAGGGCGAGGATCCGCAACGCAAGAGAAGCCGTTTCAACCTTTACTGGGTATATGGCATCCTGGCCATCTCCATCATCGGCTGGAACCTTTACCGCGGGGTGGGCAGCGCCGGCGTGGAGATCAACCAGGAAAAAGTGTACGAACTGCTGAAAGCAGGCGATGTGGAACAGGACCTGAAAAAAGATGAAGATAAAACCGGCCTGGTGGTGGTACGCAACAAGAAGATCGTACGGATTTTCATGGTAAAAGACAGCATGCTCCGCAAAGCAGCCTATTACAAAACCTTTATCGCCACACCCGATTATGACGGCCTGATGCGCTCGGATGCGCCCCAGCTCTATTGCAATATCGCCAAAGACGAAACCTTTGCCCGCCAGGTAGATGATTTCTACGCAGCCAATCCCACACTGAAGAGAATATTGCCCAACTATACCGAAGAAGGTGAACTGATCGGTCAGATCATTACCACCATCTTCCCCTTCCTCCTGATCGCCCTGTTGTTTGTGATGATGTTCCGTAAAGTGGGCGGACCCGGCGGCGGCGGCGGTCCCGGCGGTATTTTCAATATCGGAAAATCAAAAGCCACCCTCTTCGATAAAGGCACCCGCGTAAATATCAACTTCGGCGATGTGGCGGGCCTGGATGAAGCCAAAGTGGAAGTAATGGAGATCGTGGATTTCCTTAAAAATCCCAAAAAATACACCAACCTGGGCGGTAAGATACCCAAGGGCGCCTTGCTGGTAGGCCCTCCCGGTACCGGTAAAACCCTGCTGGCCAAAGCCGTTGCCGGTGAAGCCCAGGTGCCCTTCTTCAGCCTCAGCGGCAGTGATTTTGTGGAGATGTTTGTGGGGGTGGGCGCCAGCCGCGTACGCGACCTCTTTAAGCAGGCCCGCGAAAAAGCGCCTTGTATCATCTTCATTGATGAAATTGATGCCATCGGCCGGGCCCGTGGTAAAAATATGATGATGAGCAATGATGAAAGAGAAAACACACTGAACCAGTTACTGGTGGAAATGGATGGCTTTGGCACCGATCTCGGTATCATCATCCTGGCTGCCACCAACCGCCCTGATGTGCTCGACAGCGCCCTGCTGCGCCCGGGCCGTTTCGACCGCCAGATCTCCATCGACCGCCCCGATATGGTGGGCCGTGAAGCCATCTTTAAAGTGCACCTGCAACCCATTAAAGTTTCACAAACCCTCGACATCCATAAACTGGCCGAACAAACACCCGGCTTTGCCGGCGCCGATATCGCCAACGTTTGTAACGAAGCCGCCCTTATCGCCGCCCGTAAAGGGAAAGATTTTGTGGATATGGCCGACTTCCAGGATGCGATCGACCGCGTGATTGGCGGACTGGAGAAGAAAAACAAAATCATATCTCCCGAAGAAAAAGAGATCATTGCCTATCATGAAGCCGGTCACGCCATCTGCGGCTGGTACCTCGAGCACGCTTACCCGCTTTTAAAGGTAACCGTTGTGCCCAGGGGAACAGCCGCCCTCGGCTATGCTCAATACACTCCCAAAGAGCAGTACCTCTATAATACCGATCAGCTGATGGACCAGATCTGCATGACCCTTGGTGGCCGCGCCAGTGAAGACATCTTCTTTGGAAAAATCAGCACCGGCGCCAGCAACGACCTGCAACAGGTAACCAAGATCGCCTACAGCATGATCACGGTGTATGGCATGAACGATAAGGTTGGCAATATCAGCTACTACGATCCCAACCAGGAAAATATGTTCACCAAACCCTTCAGTGAGGAAACGGGCAAGATGATTGATGAAGAAGTGCGCAAACTGATTGATGAAGCTTACCAGAAAACCAGGGCCCTGCTCCTGGAAAAGAAAGGCGACGTGGAGAAACTGGCCCGGGAACTGCTGAAAAAAGAAGTGCTCTTCAAGAGTGATGTGGAAGCCCTGATCGGCAAACGGCCTTTCGAAGAAAAGAAATCGCTGGATATCGATCCCAAATCAGAAGTTATTGATGAACCGGAGAGCGGTATGGATGATTCATTAAAAACACCCCCGGCTATCTAACCCGTATGACGGTATCACCGGCCAAAGAAAATATTTTAAAGCGGATCCGGCAGGCCCTCAGCAATCCGGTTGCGCTTCCTTTTTCGCAAAGCGAAGGAGTGAACAGCGTATTCCAGCCCGCCACCGACGACCTGGGCGTTCTTTTTGCCCAGGAATTTACCCAGCTGCAGGGAAAATTTGCCTTCTGTACGGATGAAGCCGATATGCAGGAGCAGGTTAAAAAACTGATCGCCGAAAAAGAGTGGACCCGGATATTCTGCAGCGAAGACAAGTGGAACCCCGTTTTCAGCAATACCATCAACCTCGCCGGCTGTGATGCCGCCGTAACCGGCTGCGAATGCCTGGTAGCCCGTACCGGCTCCATGGTACTGAGCGCTGCCCAGCAGAGCGGGCGTACCGTCAGCGTTTATGCGCCGGTGCATATTTGCATCGCCTACACCAGCCAGCTCCTCTATGATGTAAAAGATGCCCTGCAGTTTTTAAAAGATAAATATGCCGGCAACATCCCCTCAATGATCAGTTTTGCCACCGGCCCCAGTCGCACCGCCGATATCGAAAAAACCCTCGTGACCGGCGTTCATGGCCCCCGCGAAGTGTATTGTTTCCTGGTAGAAGCATAATTGCTTTTTTCCGATTATCTTTATAGCGGAATGGAAAACAAAATTTTTCAACTTTTCGTGTATGGTTCGTTGCGGAGCGGATTCCGTAACCCGATCTACCATTACCTTACCCGTTACTTTCACCTCGTGGGCGATGCCGTGGTGCGTGGCAAATTGTTCGATCTGGGCGAATTTCCGGTGGCCAAACCCACTACCGAAGACCGTTTTATTTCCGGCGAACTCTATGCCGTTAATGATCCGGCCGAGTTTTCATGGGCCATCGAACAGCTGGATGATTATGAAGGACTGAATGTGGAAGAAGGAGAAAAACCCCTTTACAAACGCGAACCCGTAACTGCCTACATAGACGGCACAGGCACAGAAGCATGGGTGTACTGGTTCAATGGAAATATAGCCAACTGCCCCGAAATCCTTTCCGGCGATTTGCTGCAGTACCTGCAGGAAAAAAACAAACCCAGGAGCTGATGGACGCGGCCAGCAACAAGCAAGTGTATTTCCTCTCCGATTTCCACCTCGGTGCCCCCCATGCCGCCGGCAGCCTTGTGCGTGAAAAAAAAGTGATCCGCTTCCTGGATTCGATAAAAGACAAGGCCGGTGCCATCTTTATTGTGGGCGACCTCTTTGATTTCTGGTACGAGTATAAAAAAGTGGTACCCAAGGGCTATACCCGCATCCTGGGTAAGCTGGCCGAACTTACAGATAATGGCATCCCCGTTTATTTTTTTGTAGGCAACCACGATATGTGGATGAAAGATTACTTTCAAACAGAACTGAATATCCCTGTATATTTTGAGCCGGCTGCTTTTGAATTTGGAGGAAAAAAATTCCTGGTAGGGCATGGCGACGGGCTGGGCCCGGGCGACCACGGTTATAAATTCATCAAAAAAGTTTTCCGTAACCCGGTTTGTCAATGGCTTTTTGGAATACTGCCCCCTTATATTGGCATGGGTATTGCCCATTACTTCAGCAGGAAAAGCAGGGCCCAGACGGGCCAGACAGACGAAAAATTCCTGGGTGAGGAAAACGAATGGCTGATCAGTTACTGCAAAGAAGTATTACAGAAAGAGCACTACGATTTTCTGGTATTTGGTCACCGGCACCTGCCTATAGATTTTACATTCAGCGGCGGCAGCCGGTACATCAACCTCGGCGATTGGATCAGGTATTTCAGTTATGCCGTTTTCGATGGCCGGGAGCTAAGCCTTACTTATTATAAAGACTGATGCAGAAAGCATTTACCATAAAGTTATTTTTCTTTTTGCTGGCCTGCAGCGGCTATCTGCCGGGCCTGCAGGCACAGGAAGATTCTCTTTTTCGGTTTTCGCACAGTATCAAAGGAAGTTTCACTTATTTCAGCGTGGATAACCTGGATAATGTTTATGCCGTAAACAACGGCAGCCAGCTGGTGAAGTACAGTCCGGCCGGTGATTCACTCCTCGCCTTCAACGATGTAAAGCGTTATGGCAATCCCAGCTCCGTTGATGTTACCAATCCGCTGAAACTGTTACTGTACTACCAGCCTTATTCCACCGTGGTGGTGCTCGACAGGCTGCTGAATATCCGCAATACCATTAATTTCCGCAAGCAGAATATTTTTTCGGTGCAGCAGATTGCCGCTTCCTACGATAACAATATCTGGCTATTTGATGAGCAGGACAATAAGTTTAAGAAGGTAGATGAAAACGGAACAGTGATGCTCGAGTCCACCGATTTCAGAATGTTGTTTGATTCGGTTCCCAGTCCGGCGCAGATCATCGACCGGGATAATTATGTTTATTTCTACGATCCCGAAAAAGGCTTTTATATTTTCGACTATTACGGCAGTTTCAAAAACCGCCTTCCGTTCACCGGCTGGCGCAATACGGAGGTTTCGGGCAAAAAACTTTACGGGTTCAATAACAACCGGCTGTATAGTTACGAGCTCAGCTCGCTCCAGCTCAGAGAATACCTGCTCCCGGCTTTTATGGGCGATTATACCGCCATCCGGGCCATGAACCGGAAAGTGTACCTCCTCAAGGCAGATCGCATAGACGTCTATTCGGTAAAATAGTATCCGCCGGAAGTAGTATTTTTATTCCATGGATTTCCTCGATCATATTTTCCTCGGCAACAGTATCGGCAGTTATTGCATTGTAGGCGGCATTATCCTGCTGGTGGTGCTGCTGAAGCGGTATCTCTCCCGTTATATCGCTTCCCTCCTGTTCCGCATCACCAAAAAGATATGGAAGGATGTGCCAAAAAGAAGTTTTATCGACCTGGTGGTGGAGCCCCTGGAATGGTTGCTGCTGATCCTGATCGCGGTATTCGCCATTGATAAACTCAATTTCCCGGATAACTGGCATTATAAAATCTATGGCCATGATACCGAAGAAATTCTCTCCCGGGCCGGCATGGGCATCATCATCATTTCTTTTACCTGGTTTTTATTGCGGATCATTGATTTTATTGCCCTGGTGCTGGAACAAAAAGCGATTGCCACCGACGATAAAGCCGACGACCAGCTGATTATCTTTTTCCGTGATTTTCTGAAAGTGCTGATCGCCCTGCTGGGTTTATTATTGCTGATAAAAGCCTGCTTCAATCAACCCATCGGCTCCCTGCTCACCAGCCTGAGCATTGTGGGCGCTGTGCTGGCGCTTGCGGCCAAGGAAAGCCTGGAAAACCTGATTGCTTCCTTTATTATATTTTTCGACAAGCCTTTTACTACCGGCGACTTTTTAAAAGTGCACAATGTATCCGGCAATGTTGAGCGCATCGGCTTGCGCAGCACCCGTATCCGTACGGCTGATAAAACCCTGGTAACGGTACCCAATAAACAAATGGTAGACAGTATTGTAGACAATCACAGTATGCGTACCCACCGGCGGGCCGAAATGCGGATTGAATTGCAACCCGGCACTTCCGTTGCCGGCATACAAAAGGTACTGGCCGCCACCCGTAAAATGCTGGATGATAAAAGCAGCCAGTTTACCAGTCATTCTGTTTTCCTCTCAGAATTAAACCGTAATGGACTCACGGTTATTATTGAATTTCTTACCCAGCCGGTTACCATGGATCTCTTCAGCCAGCTCAAAGAGGATATTAATATAATGGTGAAAAAAATCCTGGAAGAGAACCAGGTGGAACTGGCCTCAGCCGCCAGTTCGGTTACTGTAATCGGGGAAGCGAAAGCCGAGTGAGGAATGTGCCGGGTCAGGGGCCAGGTTTTACGGGCCGGCAATTTTGCCTTTTTATTTTTTTCTTCTGAATTTTTTCGCTGTTGCTTAAGAAACGCTATTTCAGCAGTTCCGCCAGCTCCTTATCCCATTTTCCTGTTTTACCGTATTCCACCACGCGGCCCAGTTCCTTTCCGTCTTTCATCACAATAATGGTGGGTACATTGGTGATATTGAAAGCATCTGCCAGACTGCTGAGTGTTTTCTTGGCCCGGTTCACGCCAAAAAAGCTGATGGCGGTATCCTCCACACCCGTCATTTCCTGTAGCTTGAAAAATTTAGGCAGGATGGTTTGGGTATCCTCACACCAGGTTCCTCCAAAAAGGATAAACTGAAATTTTCCCCGGGCTTTTTCAAATGCATTAAGTGTGGCGGTATCAGGTTTATACCCAGTCTGGCTGCTGGCATACCATTTATATGTTTCATCATTTTGCAACAGGTACTTATTGATGATCCCCCGCATGATATGCTGTTCGGGGTGCTTGGGATCGGGCGTCAGTTCATATTGTGCCTGAGAAAAGCCTGTTAGCAGAAAGAGGGTGCCGATAAAGCTAAGTGTAATCTTTTTCATTGGTGGGTATTATTAATCCGGCCTGAAAATTATGCCATGAAGTTCAGAAGCCGGGGCCTGCTACCGAAATTAATATTGTTAACTGATGGTTAGAGATTTGTTTTCAGCTCCAGCAGGAAAGCTTTCAGCCGTTTGAGGGATTCGATCATGGCAAATTTTTCATCCGCCTTTTTCGAGTTTTTAATAAAATCCTTAGCGCCCTCCACCGTATATTTTCTTTCGCGGAGCAGGTGATAAATCAGCTGAAGGTTTTTTACATCTTCGGGCCGGAAGAGGCGATCCCCCTTGCCGTTTTTCCGGGGCTTCAGCACATCAAATTCATTGGCCCAGAAACGCAGCAGCGACTGGCTGATTTTAAACATGCCGGCCACTTCACTCATGGAGTAATAGCTGCGCCCGAAAAGGACAGTATCTTCGGGCACTTCCACCAGGTCGGCCAACCCTTCCATATCCCTGATGGCCATACGCCCACGGGTTGATTTCCCGGGCCGCCCTTTCCCGGGTTCCGGCTCCTTTTTCACAGCAGGCTTCTTCTCCACCCGCGGAGGGGGAGCCGGCACACTGTCGAAATCAAATGCAATCTGGTGAAGCGCCATAATTGTAAGGATATGCAAAAATACTATTTACCGCCCGCTTTGTTTACCCGGTGATAATCAATGAGCTTCCGTTAAATGAATCACCTTCTTTTAAATAAAATTAATCAAAACTTTTGGCACTGCCGGTGGCAGCCAGTTTCAGCAGGCGGTCGTACTGCTCGGCAGTAAGGTCGTTATAGAAGAAATAAACCGGATCCACCGGTTCGCCGTTGATATGTACTTCGTAATGGCAATGCGGGCCGGTACTGGCACCGGTGCTGCCCACCCATCCTATCACTTCCCCTCTTTTCACGTGCTGGCCTTCCTGTGCCTTTATGCGCACCATGTGCATATAAACGGTTTCATAGCCATATCCGTGGTTGATGACAACATGATTACCTGTACCATTGCCCACTCCGGCAGTGGTAACCACCCCATCACCGGTAGCATAAATAGGAGTTCCCTGGGGAGCCGTAAAATCGAGGCCATTGTGCATTTTGGGAATGCCATAAATGGGATGAATGCGGTAGCCGAAACCACTGGCAATACGGGTAAGGTCTTTATTGCTAACGGGCTGTATGGCGGGGATGCAGGCCATTTTATCGCCCTGGTTCTTGATCAGCTTTTCGATATCATCATAACTCTGAAACTGGAAAGCAATACGGGCCGTGATATTATTCAGTGTTTTGGCAATATCGCGGCCCAGTTGATCATCATTCATCAGGTTCACTTTGTCCAGCTCTTTCTTTTTTTCAATGAGTTTGGTACGGGCACTGTCGGTCAGGGGATTGGCTTCAAAAATGGAGCGATATACCTGGTTGTCGCGTTTTTCCAGTTCAGCCATCTGTTGCTGAAGGGTTTTTACCTTACCGCTCAGTGTGGCATAATTATCTTTCATGATCTCGTACTTCAGCTGGGTCTCCTTATCGGTAGCCTTGGGAACAAAACTGGTGTACACCCAGATGATCAGCGCCGAAGTGACCAGGGCGGTGGAAATAAAACCAAATACCCGCAACAATTTTACCCGCAACGGGGTAACCAGCTTCTCGTAACGGAGCGTATGGGTGTTATAGTAGTATTTGATTTTTTTCATGCGCCGAACCAGTCCGCGGTTTTTACAGGTAAAAGATCTCCTTAAACCCACAGGGCCCCGATGCCCTTCAGCACCCGATTGCGATTGGGCCGAGGCCGGTTTTTCAGTACCTTTGCCCCCATTGGCAAAAGTTTACAAATATAGGCCCATTAATCGCAAAAATCAACCCATATAAACATTTGGTATTATGATGACGAGCGCTGCTATCCGGCAACAATTTCTCGATTTTTTCAGGTCAAAAGGACATGCTATTGTACCCTCGGCTCCCATTGTTCTTAAAAATGATCCCTCCCTCATGTTCACGAATGCCGGCATGAACCAGTTCAAGGATTATTTCCTGGGCAACCGGCAGGCACCCAATCCGCGTATTGCCGATACCCAAAAATGTTTACGGGTCAGCGGTAAGCATAACGACCTCGAGGAAGTGGGGGTGGATACCTACCACCATACCATGTTTGAAATGCTGGGCAACTGGAGCTTTGGTGATTATTTCAAAAAAGAAGCGATTGCCTGGAGCTGGGAGCTGCTCACCGATGTGCTGAAGCTGGATAAAGACCGCCTGTATGTAACCATATTTGAAGGAGACGAGAAAGAAAATCTTCCCCGCGATGAAGAGGCTTTTTCTGAATGGAAGAAAGTGATTGCCGAAGACCGCATCCTGCTGGGTAATAAAAAAGATAATTTCTGGGAGATGGGTGATACCGGCCCCTGCGGCCCCTGCACCGAAATACATGTTGACTGCCGCCCCGATGAAGAGCGTAAGCAAATAGATGGCAAAACCCTGGTGAACAATGATCATCCGCAGGTGATTGAAATCTGGAACAATGTATTTATCCAGTTCAACCGCCGCAAAGACGGCTCCCTGGAACCCCTCCCGGCCAAACACGTGGACACCGGTATGGGTTTTGAGCGGCTGGTACGGGTATTACAGCAGAAAACATCTAACTATGATACCGATGTATTCAGCGGCACCCTCGAAGCCATCAGCCGGATTGTAAAAAAATCCTACACCGGAGATGACACAAAACAAAGTATTGCCTTCCGGGTGCTGGCCGATCATATCCGGGCCATCAGCTTTACCATTGCCGATGGGCAGCTGCCTTCGAATACAGGCGCCGGTTATGTAATCCGCCGTATTCTGCGCCGGGCCGTTCGCTACTATTATTCTTATCTTGATTATAAGCAACCGTTGCTGCACCAGCTGGTATCCGTGCTGGCTCACCAGTTCGAAAACGTGTTCCCCGAACTGCAGCAGCAAACCGATTTTGTGGGTAAAGTGATCAGGGAAGAAGAAGAAGCCTTTTTGCGTACCCTTGATAAAGGACTCAAGCGGATTGAGTCGATCATCACCAACTCCCGCGCCACAGGAGAAATTGACGGTAAAAGCGCCTTTGAACTGAATGATACCTACGGCTTCCCCATCGACCTAACCAAACTGATTGCCGCCGAAAATAAACTCAGCGTTGATGAAGCCGGTTATGAAACGGAAAGAGAAAAGCAGCAGGAAAGAGGCCGGGCCGCTGCCGCCCTCGACAAGGAAGACTGGATCACCCTTACTGATATCAGCGGTGACGGTTTTGTGGGATACGATTCCCTGGAAACCCGGTCCCGCATCATCAGGTACCGCAAGATCAGCAGCCGGGGAAAGGATTCCTATCAGCTGGTGCTGGATACCACTCCCTTTTATGCCGAAAGCGGCGGGCAGGTAGGCGATACCGGTATAATCCATGGTGCTGCAGGACAACTGCGGGTTGTTGACACCAAAAAGGAGAACGACCTGGTTGTTCATTTTACAGAAGAAAACCCCGCCGCCTTTACCGGTGAACTTACGGCCACCGTAAACGCCGGCCGGCGCAAACAAATCACTATCCATCACAGTGTCACCCACCTGATGCATGCGGCGCTGCGGAAAGTGCTGGGCACCCATGTGGCGCAAAAAGGCAGTCTCTTAAACGAGGAACACCTGCGTTTCGATTTCAGTCATTTCACCAAAGTAACCGATGAAGAGCTGGCACAGGTGGAAGCGATCGTTAATGAAAAAATCCGCGAAAATATTCCTGTAGTGATCAAGTCCATGAACAAGGACGAAGCCATTGCCATGGGCGCCATGGCCCTCTTTGGCGAAAAATACGGCGATGTGGTTCGCGTGGTAATCATGGACCCTGCCTATTCGGTAGAACTTTGCGGAGGCACCCATGTGGGACATACGGGTGAACTGGGTCTTTTTAAAATCAGGCACGAAACAGCCGTACAGGCAGGCGTACGCCGTGTGGAAGCGGTTTGCGGTAAGGCTGCCGAAGACCTGGTGAACGGACTGGCCGCCCGCCTGCACACAATTGGCGCCCTGTTAAAACATCCCGCCGACCTGAAAAAAGCTATCGAAAACCTGCAGCAGGAAAATGCACTGCTGAGCAAACGTATTGAAGGACTGGAAGCCCGGCAGCTGGTTGGCATCCGCAATGAATTATTGCAGAAAGACCAGCTCATTGATAATGTAACTTTCATTGGCGAGATCATCGAGGTAAGCAATGCCGATGCGTTGAAGAAGCTTTGTTTCGATATGAAGAATCACCTGCACGATCACCTGCTGGTGCTTTGTACCAATATCGATGGCAAGGCCTATGTGGCGGTTGGCATATCCGAAACCGTAGTGGCTGCCAAAGGCCTTGATGCCGGCAAGATCATAAAAGAACATATTGCCCCGCTGATAAAAGGCGGCGGCGGCGGACAAAAAACCCTGGCTACAGCCGGCGGACAGGATATCAGTAACCTGGCCGCCGTGATTGAAAAGGTAAAGGCACTGCTTTAATACAGGTTACCATTTTTCATTTATGCATATAGTGCTGGAAACACCCCGCCTCTTCCTTCGCCGCTTCACCGAAGCCGATGCAGCTTTGCTGCTGGAACTCAACAGCGATCCGGAAGTGCTGAAATATGTGCATGAGGCCCCGCTGGAAACTACCGGACAGGCGCTGGAGGTAATCCGCAATATTATCCTGCCCCAATACAAGAATAACCTGGGCCGCTGGGCTATCCACCGCAAAGAAGACCAGGTCTTCCTCGGCTGGAGCGGATTGAAATATGTTGCTGAAAAGGATGAAATTGATCTCGGCTACCGGCTTATGAAAAAATACTGGGGTAAGGGGTATGCCACCGAGGCGGCGCAGGCCTGCCTCCATTATGGCTTTGAGCAACTGCACCTGCCCCTGATCACAGCCCATGCCCATACAGAGAACCTCGCTTCCCGGCACGTTATTGAGAAAATCGGTATGCAGTTTGCCCGTTCCGGTACAGAGGATAATTGCCCTGTACATACCTATACAAAGGCTAATCCTTCCCTGAATCCGGCTTCTTAAACCGCCGGAACCCCCTCCCATTTTAAAAGAAAAGTTAAAGCCGGAAATTTATATGCGAAAGATTTCGTAATTCCGGAAAATGTTCTACTTTTGACCTACTAAATATTTCGTACATCAAAAAAAGTAACATGAAAAACGTAGTTGTAATACTGGCCCTGATGCTGAGTGCTGCCCTGCCATACAGCACACAGGCACAGGATGACAAGGCCCAGGCGGAGCAGAATAAAACCCTGCAGGACAAAAAGAAACTCGAGAGCGAACAGTTGCGCCTGCAGGAGGAACAAAGAAAGCTGGATGGCGAGCAGCGGAAGATACTTGACCAGAAAAGAAAGCTCGCCTCAGAGCAACGTAAGCTGCAGTCAGAACAACGGAAAATAATGCTGGATGACAGCAAGGCACAGGAAATTGTGATTCGTAAAAAAGGCGACAAAGGCGCTCCGGTTACAGTTGTGGTGGATGGCGATAATATTACCGTAAACGGCAAACCCATGTCGGAGTTCAAAGATGATGATGTTACGGTAAGTAAACGCAATATCATTGTTCGCAATGGCAGCCGTATGGGCCTCATGTACTCCGGAAATGACATGTTTGATTCTTATTCTTTCTTCAACCCCGGCGATGGCAAAACCCGTGCTTTCCTGGGTGTGAACACCACCGATGATGATGCCGGCGCCAGGATCACTGAAGTAACCAAAGAAAGTGCTGCAGAAAAAGCAGGTTTACAATCCGGCGACATCATCACAAAAATTGATGATAAAAAAATTGAGAACCCGGAAGACCTGATGGATGTGATTGGCGACAAAAAGCCCAAAGACGAAGTAACCGTTTACTATAAAAGGGATGGTAAAGACGGATCGCTGAAAGCCACACTGGGAGAGCGCAAGGAACCCGCCACCATGGCGTATTCCCTCACCACTCCGGATGGCATTTCCCGTTCCTATACGATACCGCGGGTGAATGTAAAGCCCGATATCGAAATTTTCAATGGTCCCGAGCTGAAAAGTCTTGGTTCCACGTCGCCTTTGAACTGGAGTTACGGCGATGGCAATGGCTTTGGCAATATTTTCTATAACAGCCGTCCCAGGCTGGGGATCAAAATACAGGATACCGAAGAGGAGAAAGGTGTGAAAATCCTGGATGTGGATAAGGATTCTCCCGCTGAAAAGGCCGGACTGAAAAAAGACGATATCGTAACTGAAATTGCCGGAACCAAAGTGAATAATACCGATGAGGCCCGCGAACAGTTACAGGAATCCAGCGAAAAAAATGCCTATACCATCAAAGCCAAACGCGATGGAAAAGAAATGAGCTTTGATATCAAAATCCCAAAGCCGTTAAAAACTGCCAACTTGTAAAGCCATGAAGTGAACCCTGGCGGGGCCTGCTCCCTGCCAGCGGTTCAACTTATTCGATTTTTAGTGATGAGGGGCCGGTCCGGTGGACCGGCTCTTTTTTGTAAAAAGGCCACCTCTGCCGGGCTGGCAGCTTTTGCTTAACTTTGCTCCCTCATGAATAGTGAAAAATACGAGCTGGTTATCGGACTGGAAGTGCATGTGCAACTGCTTACAAAAACAAAGCTTTTCTGTGGCGACCCGGCTGCTTTTTCCGTAACCCCCAATACCCATGTGAGCCCCATTACCCTGGCACATCCGGGTACCTTACCCAAAATGAACAGCGCTGCTGTTGCTTATGCCGTAAAGCTGGGCCTGGCATTACAGTGTGACATTGCCCGCAACAATTATTTCGCCCGCAAAAATTATTTCTACCCCGACCTTCCCAAGGGATACCAGGTGTCGCAGCACACCACTCCGGTCTGCCGTAATGGATTTGTAACAATCCTGGCCGACGGGGCTGAAAGGAAGATTGCCCTCAACCGCATTCACCTCGAAGAAGATGCGGGTAAAAGTATTCATGATAATGATCCGCTGTATACTTCCATCGATCTGAACCGGGCCGGTGTACCCCTGCTTGAAGTGGTAACCGAGCCGGTGCTCCGCAGCAGCGAGGAGGCTTTTGCCTATCTTACCGAACTGCGTAAACTGGTTCGCTGGCTGAATATCTGCGATGGCAATATGGAAGAAGGCAGTATGCGCTGCGACGCCAATATTTCGGTTCGCCTGAAGGGCGAAAAAAAACTGGGTACACGGGTAGAGGTAAAAAACCTCAACAGCATCCGTAATGTAAAGCGGGCTATTGAAGCCGAAGGGGAGCGTTTGATTGGTTTACTGGAAGCCAACCAGCCCATCATGCAGGAAACCCGCAGTTTTGATGCCGATACCGGAAACAGTTTTTCCCTGCGCACCAAAGAAGATGCGGAAGATTACCGTTATTTCCCCGAGCCGGATCTGTCGCCCTTTCATCTTACAGAGGATTACCTGGCAGCCATACAACAACAGCTACCACCCTTACCCGGGGCCCTGGAAGAGAAATACCAGCAGGATTACGGCCTGTCTCCTTATGATGCCCGCCAGCTCACCGAGAGCCTGGAACTGGCCCGCTTCTTTGAAGCGGTGATCAGCCATCACCCGAATTATAAATCGGCAGCCAACTGGCTGACGGGCCCGGTAAAAAATTACCTGAACGAACATACACTTACGATCAGCGGGTTCCCGGTGCCGCCGGCAAAACTGGCAGTGCTGATACAACTGGTAGATCAGGGGCAGCTCAGTTTTGGCAATGCGGCGGGCAGCGTAATGAATGCCCTTATCGATAACCCGTCGGCCACGCCCCTGGAACTGGCTACCTCAATGAATCTTTTACAGGAAAGTGACAGCAGTTCATTGGAGCAATGGGTAATGGAAGCCATCCGGAAAATGCCCGAAAAGGTGAAGGAATACCAGAAAGGCAAAAAAGGACTTATCGGCCTGTTTGCCGGAGAGGTAAAAAAAATGAGCAAGGGCAAGGCCGATATGCAACAGGTTACTCAACTACTCGAAGAAAAATTAAAATCTGAATAATGAAAAAAATCCTGGCAGGTGCGGCACTTGCGGCACTGGTGGTTTCCTGTCACTCCGGGACAGAAAAAGGAAAATCCGTAATTACCGGAGAGATCAAAAATACTAAAGCCAACAGGGTGTACCTGGAGGAGTTGTACTTCAACCAGCAGCCGCCCGAATTGCTTGATTCGGCTGCCATTACGAATGGCAAGGTTTCGTTTGCGGTAACCGCGGCAGAAGAAGGACTTTATCACCTGCGCACTTCCACCAACAATGAAGGTTACTTACTGATTAATGATGAGCCTGAAATCCGTTTCACTATCGGTAACGGCGACAGTTCTTCCCTGGCTGATTTTCATGCCAGCAGTCCGGCCAATATTTCATTGCGGCAGTTCATGTCGTATTACGACAGCGTGGCCCGGACAGGTGCTGAAAAATACAAGGCCCTCAAGGATATGCAAAACAACAACGTGAAGGAAACCGACAGCAGCTTTATGGCCCTGAACCAGGAAGTAAATAAACTCAACGAATCGCTGGAGCTTTATTGCCTCCGTTATGCGGATACCTGCAAAAGCCCGGTGGTAGCGCTGATGGCGGTAACCTACGCCCCGCTGGATAAATCAAAACTGGAGCTGCCGCTTGGTAACCTGTCCAAACGTTTTCCCAGCCACAGCGGAATTGCGGGCGCCCTCAATTTAATCCGGCAGATGACTACGATCCAGCAGCCGGCACCCGTATCGGGGGGAGCTGCCATCGGTAGTATGGCTCCCGAGATTACGATGAATGATGTAAATGGCAAACCTTTTTCACTGAGCAGTTTGCGGGGCAAATATGTACTGGTGGATTTCTGGGCCAGCTGGTGTGGTCCCTGCCGCGGCGAAAATCCAAATGTAGTGGCGGCTTACAAACAGTTCAGGGATAAAAACTTTACCGTACTGGGTGTTTCGCTTGATAATGATAAAGCCGCCTGGCAAAAAGCCATTGCCGCCGACGGACTCAGCTGGCAGCATATCAGTGATTTAAAAGGATGGCAAAGTTCTGTAGTTCCGGTTTATGGCATTGAAGGCATTCCCTTTAATGTACTGGTGGATCCTTCCGGCAAGATCATTGCCAGCAGTTTGCGGGGCGGAGACCTGCAGCAGAAACTGTCGGAAGTATTGAAATAAGATCACTGCACCGCATACATACCAAAACGGCCAACCTGTACAGGTTGGCCGTTTTGTTTTATCAGTAAGTTTCGATTAATAAAGCGGATTCTGTGCACAAGCCGGGTTGGATGTGATCTCATCAGCCGGTATGGGCCAGATGAAACGGTAATCGCTGTAAGGCTTGGCGGTTAAAGTTGTCGGGATGGTTGGGTTCGTAGTACAGTTATAACCGGCAAAGTTGGAATACAGGGTAGCCACTTTAGCAGGGATACCACCGGTTCCCAGCACCGGATCAAGCGCCAGGCGGTGAATATCGGCCCAGCGTTTACCTTCTGCCAGGAATTCAATCCTGCGCTCAGCAATGATCGCTTTCAGCAGATCTGTTTTTGTAGCGAATGAAGCAACGGTATAAGCAGAGCCAGGCAGTGTGGCCGGGGGGAGCGCCCTGTTTCTTACAGCATTGAGGTAATCAACTGCAGTAGGATCAACGGAGGTACCGGCTGCATTACGGGCATAGGCTTCGGCAGCAGTGAGCAGCACTTCGGCATAACGCATTTGCGGAGCGGCATCTGTACGGCTTACCACATCCTTATACTTAGTGGTATAATAATAAGTGGTACCTGCCAGTGTCAGCAAGGTACGGCGCAGGTCATCACAACGCCAGTATGAATAGTTCCACATGGTTTGTGCAATATCAATCAGGCCACGGCCGCCTACTGAAAGGGCTCCGTACATAGCAGGTAAGGCACCATTTACACCCGGATTATCGTTGGCATCATTCTTAATGGAGAAAATAGATTCTTCCGATGCGTTATTCAGGAACGGCCCATCAGGAGAAGAAGTTAATTTGAAAGCGCCGATCGGACTGGAATAGTTGGGGAAGGTACCAGAGATCAGCTTGGCTGCTTCGGAAGCCACCCCGGTGGTGGCAGACCAATCACCCATATGCATTTTAACACGCATTTTCAGGAGAATGCAGGCTGCCCGGGTAGCCCGGTATGTGTTTTTGGCAGTAGGTAAGTTCGGTTCAGCGGCATTCAGATCAGCGAGAATTTTGTTGTAGCAGGTGCTTACCAGGTCACGCGGGCGGTTGAAAGCAATAGCATCATTAATTTTCTGAATGCTGTTGATACCGGTATCACGGTAGGTTACACCCAGGTTATTGCCATTGTTATCAGCATACGGGCGACAGTAATGAATCAGCAGTTCGTGATGCGCCCATGCCCTCATAAAGCGGCATTCTGCATCATATTGTGCAGCTACAGCGGTGGTGATGATACCGGCGGCAGCAGCCCTGTTTACGCCTTCGCGAACCAGGTTGGCCCTGTTGATGAGCGCATAGAGCGTATGCCACATGTATACGTTATTGGCTGAAGAGGGATCATAAGTGCTTTCATACGTGATCTGGTAGAAGGTGGCATTGTTGTGCATGTCTTCACCACGCATATCACCCTGTTCAATATTAGCCCCGCCGAAAGGATAGCCCCGCACAGCGCCACCCGCGTAGAAACCACTCTGGGCAGCATCATAAACACCGTTTACGGCTGCCAGACATTTATCGGCAGTAGAAAAGGCCAGTGATTCATCCAGCGAAGTAGCCGGAGACGTTTCGAGCACTTTTTTACAGCCCGATAACGCAATCAGCGTGAAGAGAGAGCAGATCAGAATAATTTTATTGTATCGCATAAACGTGATTTATTTAATGTTGATTAAAGTCCGAAGTTAAAGCCCATAGAGAAGGTCCTGATCGTGGGTGAGGTGTTGTTATCAATACCCAGTTCATTGATATTATCAGGATCCAGACCTTTGTACTTGCTCCATGTCCACAGGTTCTGACCCTGTACAAAGAAGCGGCAGCTGTGAATCAGGTTCTTGGTTTTTTCTTCGAGGAATTTACTGTTAAATGTATAGCTCAGCGAAATGTTCTGCAGACGCAGGTAATCACCTTTTTCTACAAAACGTGAGTTCGCACGGCCATTCAGGTTAATAGAGTTATCACGTCCATACCACAGTTTGGGAACATTGGTCCACTGACCGGGTTTGGTCCAGCGGTCGAGGATTTCGGTTCCGTTATTGGTAAAGCCCTGGCTCAGCAATGATTCCTGGCGGGTAAGGTTATACACCCAGTTGCCGCCGCTGTAACGGAACATTACATCCAGTCCCCAGTTTTTGTATTCAAATGAATTGGTGAAAGCACCAAACCAGGTGGGCGTTGTGGTACCCAGGATTTTCCTGTCGGCCAGGCTCAGGGTCGTCTGTACACCCAGGTTCGGGTCATTCTTGCTCAGTGCATAGTAGTAGTTCTGATCAGCGATGTTCAGCTGAATCAGGCTTCCGTCAGCTTTGTACCACATCGGGTTACCATTGGCGGCGTTTACACCGGCCCATTCATAACCGTAGAGGGAATTGATGGATTCGCCTTCACGCAGTACGTTGAACTGACCATTGTTACCACCGGCCAGGGGGATTTCCTGTCCTTTATACAGTTTGGTGATTTTATTATTGATAGTAGACAGGTTTGCTGTCATCGTCCATTTGAAATTCTTCCTTTGTACAATATTATCGGTGATGGCTACTTCAAAACCTTCGTTTTTAGAAGATCCGATATTCTGGAAGGTACCATTACCCGGTACACCCAGCGAGTTGGGTGTGGGAACGAAGAAGATCAGGTTATCATTGATGTTACGGAACCAGTCGAAAGTAAGAGTGATACGGCTGTTGTTGATAGACAGATCCACACCGATATCATATTTTTTATTGGTTTCCCATTTCAGGTTGTCGGTACCCACGGCATTGATGGCGATACCACCAATAGAGGCATAAGGAGCGGCGCCATAGGTAGTGAGATAGGGATAGCCGCCGGATACGTTACCCACAACAGCATAAGAACCACGGATCTTCATGTCATTAACAATCTTGCTGAAGATGGATTTTTGCCAGAATTTTTCCTGGCCCACGCGCCAGCCTGCAGAAACGCCCGGGAAGTTACCCCAGCGGTAGTCGGGATTAAGCGCCGTAGTGGCGTCGCGGCGGAGCGAGAACTGGATGAAATATTTACCGGCATAGTCATAGTTTATACGACCGAAGTAGGATTTGAAACCACTCTGGCTGAATCCGCCACCGGAACTTTGAACGGCAAATGTATTGGTAATGATATTTGACTGCTGGAAGAACAGGTCGGCAATATTGCTGCCCTGAGCCACCACAAACTTGTTACGGTTGCGCTGTATTTCAGAACCTACCACGGCATAGATGCTGTGACGGCCGAAGCTCTTGTTGGCAGTGAAATAGTTTTGCCATACCAGTACATCGTTCTGCGTAAATGTGTTCTGTACGATACCATTAGAGCTGAAACCATCACCATGACGCGGATCGTAGCTCAGGAAATCGTAGATCAGCTGGTAGTCAACTGAACCCTGTGTGCGGAATTTCAGCCATTTGAACGGAGAAATTTCCAGGTAGGGTGTCATGAAGATCCTGTATTTATCAGAATAGAATTTATTCTTGTCGAGCACAAAATCAATGTTCACATAGTTGTTTTCGATGGTACGGGTGTTGGCATCGCGGGCCAGTGCATTACCACCCGGCAGCAGGTTGTAACCCGTGGGGTGCGAAGCGTTGTACGGCACAACGTTGGGCAGTGCCCGCAGGGCAGCCGGTACGGCACCACTCAGGGCATTACCCCCATTTTGCTGGTCGCCGTCTTCCTGGCGGGCAATGGTGAGGTTGTTACCGAATTTCATGTATTTGTTGATCTCTGACTCGAAGTTCAGGTTGGCACCATAACGCCTGTTATAGTTGGTACGGATGGTTCCATCCTGGTCGGAGTAGTTCAGTGAAGTATAGAACGTGGTTTTTTCAGTACCACCGCTGAAGCTCAGGGTATGACTGTGAACGAAAGCGCTGTTGCGGAAGATCTCGCTCTGCCAGTCGGTGCTGGCGCCATCGGCCCGCATGAAAGCCTGGTTGGCACCACCGGCATTATTCAGTTTTTCATTGGCGATGGTAACGAACTGCTGGGCATTCAGCATGTCGAAACGTTTGGCCGTTCCGCTGAAGCCCATGGTTACATCATAGTTCACACGGGTTCTGCCAGATTTACCTTTTTTGGTGGTGATCAGCACCACCCCGTTGGCAGCCCTGGAACCATAGATAGCTGTAGCCGAACCATCTTTTAATACCTCGATATTTTCGATATCATCCGGGTTGAAATCACCCAATGCATTTGAGTTGGTTACTGCGGCATTATTACCGGTGATAACAGGCACACCGTCCACCACATAGAGCGGGTCGCGACTGAGTGAAACGGAGTTCACACCGCGGATCCGGATACGGGCGGGTGTATTTACCGAACCACCGGCTACCGTAACCTGCACACCGGTTGCCCGGCCGGCCAGTTCACGATCGATGGACGGTGTTACAAGATTCCTGATTCCGTCACCATCTACCCTGGCAGATGCGGCTGTTGCCTTTCTTTTTACGATGGTACCATACCCCATTACCACTACCTCTTCCAGGCGGGCATCAGAAGCACGCAGACTGACATTCATTTCTGTCAGTTTACCTACCGCCCGGATCTGTGTTTCATAGCTCACTAATGAGAAAGTGATATTCTTAACAGCAGGAGATATTTTGAGGGTGAATTTACCGTCCTTGTCGGTCTGGGTTCCCTGCTTACCATCAGCAGTAACAACGGATACCGCTTCCAGGGGTTTTCCTTTATCATTGGTGACTACACCACTGATAGTACGGTCCTGAGCAGTGCCACTTAAAATAAATACAAACACTGCTGTTAGTGTAACAATCAATTTTCTCATTTGCATAATAGTTTATGGTGACAAATATAAACCAGATTCTGTGTATTTGTCAAATAGTTTGACAAGTTTATTATGTGTTTTGCTGCATTTCCGGCCTTTTGAAATCGTGCTATCAGCCTGAAAAAAAGCAAAAAACAAATAATTATTAATAACAATCTATATAATACTGACTACATGACTATTCCGCTTTTTTGGGCGCCCTGGCAGGGGCGAAGAGCAGCAGCAGTACCGGCAACAGCACCAGGTTGGTGAGGGTGGCCGTTAGCAGGGTTACCGAAGTAAGCCATCCCAGCGAAATGGTGCCCCCGAAACTGCTGGCGCAGAAGATCACAAAACCGGCTATCAGTACCAGTGAGGTATAGATGATGCTCAGGCCCGTGTGTTTAAGGGTGGCCCTTACCGTACCGGGTACATTATAATGGTAGGCCGGTAACTCCTGTTTATAGTTTACCAGGAAGCGGATGGTGATATCAATGGCTATCCCCAGTGCTACGCTGAAAACAAGCACTGTAGAGGGTTTCAGCGGAATGCCGGCCCACCCCATGATCCCCGCAGTTATCAGCAGCGGAATCAGGTTGGGCAACAGGGAGCAAACCAGTATCCGCACCGAACGGAACAGGTAAAGCATGCAAAGGCTGATGAGCAGGAAGGCCCAGAAAATACTGTCCCGCAGGCCGCTTACAATGAATTTATTCCCTTCGAGGAAGGTAATACTCGTTCCGGTTAGTTCCACCCGGTATTTGGCCGTATCAAAGAGCTCGTTGGCCCGCTGCTGCAAACCATTCAGCACCCGGGGCAGGTTTTCGGTGCCCACATCGGCCATACTTACACTGACACGGGTGCTTTGTTTGGCCGTATCCAGGAATCCGGCCAGCATTTTGGCCATATTATTGGCCTTGGTTTTATCATTACTGTCGGGTTGCAGGTAATCCGAAATAAACACGATATCACTGCTGTTGGGCAATAAATAATGCCCGGAGTCGCCATCATTAAAAGCCTGGTTGGCAAATTTCAGTCCTTCGGCAATGCTCAGCGGCCGGTTCATCTCGGGCTGGGCAGTGATATATTGCGCCAGTGAATCGATCCGTTCAAAAACGGGAAGGGCCCGGGCTCCCGAAATACCTCTTCGCTTTTTTGTATCCACTACTATCTCCAGCGGCATCACACCCTTGAAGTTCTTTTCAAAAAATTTGAGATCGGTATACACTTTATCTGTGCGGGGCAGATCGTCTACAATGAAGGAAACAGTCTTCAGTCGCAGGATGCCGGCCACCGAAACCAGCACCATCAGCCCGGTAACCGCATAAATCGTTTTTTTATGATGCAGCACCCAGGTTTCCATCCGGAGCAGGAAACCCGTAATCAGGCGGTTGCTCAGGTACCTGAGCTGGCGGGGTTTGGGCGCCGGCAGGTAACTCAATACAGCCGGTAATAAAATAAAGGAAACCACAAAAATGAGCATGATGCTGATGCCCGCCACATGACCGAATTCTTTCAGGATGGCACTGCGGGTAAGGGCAAATACGGCAAAGCCAATCGCCGCCGTGATATTACAGAACAGGGTAACCACTCCCATTTTGCTGACCATATCCACCAGGGCGCCCTGTTTATCGCCCGATTGCAGCCAGGAGCTGTGGTATTTATTGATGAAATAGATACAGTTGGGCACCCCTATCACCACTACCAGCGAAGGAGTAAGCGCATTCAGTAGGGTGATATTATACCCTGCCAGGTGCATGGTGCCCAGGCTCCAGATCACCCCGATCAATACCACCCCCAGGGATAGCAGCATCGTACCCACCGAGCGGAAAAACAGCAACAGGATGAGGGCACTGATGAGAAAAGATGCGATGAGGAAGATCCGCATTTCCTTTTGAATTCGATCGGCCACCACGGTGCGGATCAGGGGTAAACCGCTCAGGTGCGTTTGAATCGTGGTTTGCTTTTCAAATGCCGCAGCAGCCTCCTGTATCGCCGCAATCACGCGGCTGCGGGAAGGCGAATTCAGTGTATCACGGTTGATACGCACCCCCATCAGCCAGGCATTGGTTTCGGGATTGCAGAGCAGGGAGCGGTAAAAGGGCAGACTGAAAAAAATGGCTTTGGCGCTGTCAATCTGCGCCTGGCCGGCCAGGCTGTCGCCAAAGATCCGTACCGGTTTGAAACGGGACGTGGCCGTATCTTTTTGCAGACTGAAACTATAGGGCACACTCAGCACATCCTGCACCGAATTTACTTTTTTAATTTGCTGGTGCAGCCGGATATAGGCTTTGAAAATGGCTTCATCAAAAAACTTATCCGTTTGAATGCCCAGCACCAGCAGGTTCCCGTCATCGCCGAATTTCTTCTTAAAATCAAGGTATGCCTGGTATTTGGGATTATCGGTAGGTATGGCTTTGGCAAAATCATAACTGAGTTTCACCTTACTGGCATGATAGGCCATAAATGCCGTGGTTGCTGCCAGGATGATCAGTAAAACCAGCTTATTTTTTAAAACGAATTTCCCTAATGCCTGCCACATGATAGTTGAATTGAAGTGAGCGTAACCGGCGGAAATCCGCCGCCCGGAAAAATTTTTGCAAAGAAAACCAATTTAAGCGGCATCCCCAAGGAGGGCGTGGGTGGGTGATGGTTGACGGCCAACAACTAACAGCCATCCCTTTCCGTTTTCTTACTTTTACATTCAATTCCGTTTCATGACACATAAAACCCGGGGTATTGTATTGCGAACGATCAAATACGGCGAAACCAGCCTGGTGGTAACTGTATTTACCGAATTGTTTGGCATTCAAACCTACCTGGTGAATGGCGTACGCAGTGCAAAAAAATCGGGCGGCAAGGCCAGCCTGTTTCAGCCGGCGGCGCAACTGGAACTGGTGGTGTATCACAGCGATACCAAATCGATGCAACGCATCCGGGAATTTGGCTGGCAACTGATTTACCAGCAACTTTTGCAGGATGTGATCAAAAACAGTGTGGCCTGCTATATGGTGGAATTATTATTCAAATGCCTGAAACAGCCCGAGGCCAATCCCGAACTCTACCAGTTTTGCGAAGAGGCCCTGCTGGCACTGGATAAGGCGCCCAAAACCGTAACAGCCAACTTTGCCCTTTTCTTCACCCTCCACCTGGCTCATTTTTTTGGCTTCCGTATTATTGATAATTACAGCAGTAACAATCCGATTCTCGATCTCACCGAAGGGGGATATACCAGTCAGTTACCCCATCACCCGCATTTCCTGGAAGGCGATTCCGCCTTTATCACTTCACAACTGCTCAAAGTGATGCAACCGGCGGAACTGGAGGAAATACCGCTCAACCATCTCTTACGCCGGCAGCTGCTGATCCGTTACCTGGATTATTATGCTTTGCATATCCCGGAATTCGGGCAGATGAAAACACTGATGGTATTGCATGAAGTGTTGTAGTGAAGCAGGAGTACTGCAGCGGAAAAACAAGGAATACAAATAGTTTACAGGATCCTGCGGGAAGCGGAGGCTGCCGATAACTGCAGCCCCTCCAGCTGATCCACCCACACGATGCCCGGTGTTTTGCCCTTATCAAAACTTCCCAGCTGCTCACTCATCCGCAGCGCAATGGCGCCATTGAGGGTGGCCCATTTCAGTAATTCGGGCAGCGGCAGCGAACAGCCCTGCTGCAGGGTTTTCATTTCTTCCAGGATACTCAGCTGCCAGTTGCTGGCATAGCTATCGGTACCCAGCACAATCAGCACATTATTCTTACGCAGCAATGCAACCGGCGGCAGGCGGTTTTCTATATAAAGATTGGCATTGGGACAGAGGCAGAATATGGGTTGCGGCGCTGAGGTTGCGGGTTGCGGGTTAAGGGTTACGGGTTGATCATTGGCCATGGGTTGCTGGCAGTTGGCGGAAGAAAGCTGACTGCCGCTCACAAAATCAATATCCTCCTGGCTGATAAATGTATTATGCACCAGGATAACCGATTGGCCCTGGCTGAGATGGGGCCAGGTACTTTGCAGACTGGTTTTTCCGGGAGGAGAGAAATGGCTGATATCGATACCCAGTTGCTGGTAGAGCTGTAAAAAGCCCCCCTGTTTCTTTTCAAAAAAAAGATTTTCATCGGCTGTTTCCTGGCTGTGCATACTGATGAGTTGCCCGGCTGTTGCCACATCCAGCAAATCAAAGAGCCGGCCCGAAACAGAATAGGGAGCATGCGGGGAAAGAGTAATGGCAGGAACCCGGCTGCTGGTGGCTGACTTAAAAAACGCTTCCTGTATTAACCTGGCATCCGCCAGTCTTTTCTCTGCATTTCTTTCCACAAAACCGGTTATTTCAATAAAATTATGCCAGCGGATGGGGCTGTTCAGTTTGGCCGGGATGGAATGAGCGGTATTACAGATATCTCCCACGGCCACAATCCCCCCCTGCCACATTTCTGCACAGGCATCCTGCATAGCCTGCTGCATCATTTCTTCGGGCCTGTTGCGTTGCGCCATTACCTGCTGCACAAAAGGTACCAGTCCTGTATGTTCGGGAATCAGCCCTTTCAGATGACTGAGCTCCAGGTGGCAATGGGCATTTACAAAGCCCGGCGTAAGCAAGCCGGGAAAATATTCCACCCCCCCGCCTGCGGCGCCGGCATCCACCAGGTCGGTCACCCGCCCCTCCTCATCGGTAATCAGTACCATATTGGCCGGCAGCAGGCTATGCCCGGTAAAAAGATGATCGGCTCTGAATTTTCGGTACAAACGGATGGATTGAAAATTGTAAATTTGCGCCCTCCCGGCAACCGCCGGGGATTGTGCCCGGCAAATTTACTAAGATGCGGGAGGAATAAGCGAAGGATTATTTTCCGGGACAATAGCAATTATAAGCACGAAAGATTATGCTGGATAAACTGGATGCCATAAAAGGAAGGTTCGATAACCTGGGTGTATCACTCACCAACCCCGAGATTGTTGCGGATAACAAAAAATTCACAGCGCTCAGCAAGGAGTACCGCACCCTGGAAAAAATTGTGAAAGCCCGTGATGAATACGTAAAAGTGCTGGATGATATCGAGTTTAACAGGGAAGTCCTCAACAGCAATGATGAAGAGATGCGGGAACTGGCCAAGCAGGAATTGCCCGGACTGGAGGAGCGCAAAACCGAAATGGAGGCCCTGCTGCGCAATATGCTGATCCCCAAAGATCCCTTTGATGAAAAAAATGCCATCCTCGAAATCAGGGCCGGTACCGGCGGGGATGAAGCCAGTTTATTTGCCGGCGACCTGCTGCGCATGTATATCAAGTATTGTGAGAAGAAAGGATGGAAAACCGCCGTGCTCAGTGAAAATGAAGGTACCGTGGGCGGGTATAAGGAAGTTCAGGTGGAAGTGGTGGGGGATGATGTGTACGGCACCCTTAAGTTTGAAAGCGGCGTGCACCGCGTACAGCGTGTACCCGATACCGAAAGCAGTGGCCGGGTACATACCAGCGCTGCCACCGTGGCGGTAATGCCCGAAGCCGAGGAGGTGGATATTGAGCTGAAAGAAAGCGATATTAAGATGGAAACCGCCCGCAGCGGCGGCGCCGGCGGACAAAATGTAAACAAGGTGGAAACCAAGGTGTTCCTCACGCATAAACCCACGGGTATCACCGTGGTATGCCAAACCGAGCGCACCCAGCTGGGCAACCGCGAGAAAGCCATGGATATGCTGCGTACCAAACTCTACGACGAGGAAGTACGCAAACACGAAGAAGCCATTGCCGCCCGCCGCAAGAGCCTGGTAAGCACCGGCGACCGCAGTGCCAAGATCCGCACCTATAATTTTCCCCAGGGCCGGGTTACCGATCACCGCATTGGCCTCACCGTGTATAACCTCGATACAGTGCTCAACGGCGAAATCCAGGAATTCATCGACAAGCTCCAGTTTGCCGAAAATGCCGAAAAAATGGCCTCCCAGCAGGAACAGGCCTAACCCCCTGAACCCCTTACACTTCAAACAAAAACTTCCGCCTGTACTTTTTTGGCATCTAAACGGCCCTTTCTGTCCCGCCCTTACTTAATTTTACTCCGCACGCAACGGTTTTACAATTTCCCCTATCTTCATTCCTGCACTTTCTTCCTAACAATTAAAAACGACCTGTATGTTAGACAACTTATTTGAAATGGTAAAAGGATTGGCCGGTGATGCCGTGGTGAACAATCCGGATGTACCCAACGAACATAATGATGCCGTGGTGGCCGAAGCTACCAATACCGTTGCCAGTGGCCTGCAGAATATGGTGGCCGGCGGCGGTTTACAGAATATTCTTTCCCTGTTTGGCGGCGGCGGCAATCAGCAGGGCGGCAATAACAGCCTGATGAGCAACCCCATCGTAAATATGATGATCGGACATTTTGCCAGTAAACTGATGAGCAAGTTCGGACTGGGCAGTGCACAGGCTAGTGGCGTGGCCAACAACCTGATCCCCAATATAATCAGCAACCTGATCCATAAAACCAATGACCCCGGAAACAGCAGTTTTACCCTGGATAACCTGTTGCATTCTCTTACCGGCGGCCAAAGTACCCAGGTGGTACAAGATCAGCAGAATGCCGGTAACAGCGGCTTTAATTTCCAGAACCTTATCAGCCAGTTCACCGGTGGCGGCCAGCAGGGCGGCGGTGGCGGACTGATGGATATCTTCTCCAAAATAACCAGCGGCGCCCAGAATGCCCAGCAGCAACAGGGCGGAAACGGGCTGATGGATATGATCCAGGGCTTCCTGAAATAACTCATTGTTTAATAAAATGTTAAAGCGCCTCCAAAAACGGGGCGCTTTTCTTTTTCCATTAAACCCGGGGGCCCGGCGCCGGTCAGATATACCGTAAACAGCCGATAAGGAGGCGCAAGGAAAGCGGAGGTGAAATAAAAAAGTTCTTTTTTTCGTTATATATCTGCAAAAAGGCCCGGAAAGAGTATTAGAGAAACCTTAACAAACGACAAGAAACTTCTGGCACCTGATTTGCGTTTATAATAGCAGAACATCAAATTAGTCTTCTAAATTTTCTCATAAGCAGTTAGTTTTGGTAACGGCCCCTGTTTCTACAGGGGCTTATTTATTTCAATAACATCCCGTTATCAACGGAAAGCATCCTGCTTCAACTATCTTTGTCCCAATTATGGAAACCGCACCCCAGATATTTCAGGCCAGCAGTCCGTCCCGCTGGAAAAGGGTTATATGGACCGGCCGCATTTTCTTTTTCATTTCTTTATTTGTACTGGCGATTGTAATCCTCACCATCGCCCTGGCCAAAAACCCCGATACCAATCTTACCCCCGGGGAATACGAGGGCAGGAACGGACCCGTCCATAAGGGTTCCGGAAAGAAATCAAAAGAACTGAAAGGATTCAAGGATTTCCTGCTGAAAAAAGCCAGGGAGGATTCATTGCGGAAAAATTCGGCCACCATCAACAAAACTTCGGGGCAGTATATCCGGGCTGCGTTTTATACCCCCTGGTCGCGGAGCAAATCGGTGCCCTCCCTGGAACGGCACGGCGATAAGATCAACACCATCTTTCCCGAATGGTTTTTCATTGACACCAACAATAATATCCGCCTGCAAACGCGTATTGATTCGGCCGGACTGGCCCTCATGCGCAAAAAGAACCTGCGCATCATCCCGATGCTCACCAATTATAATTCCACCAAAAAAAACAAGGAAGGAGAGCTGCAACCCGATTTCGATGGCAGCCTGATACACAGCATCCTGAACGATACCGTTAAACAACGGCAGTTCATCACCGGCTTAACCGATACCCTGTTGGCCTATGGATTCAGCGGTATCAATATCGATTTTGAAGAACTGAACGAAAAAACCAACGGGCCCCTCACCCGCTTCCAGCAAAATCTTTACCGCACCCTCCACGCCCGCAACCTGCTGGTAACACAGGATGTAAGTGCATTCAATGATGATTATGATTTTGAACAATTATCCCGGTACAATGATTATGTGGTGCTGATGGCTTACGACCAGTACAGTAATTCCACCGGCCCCGGCCCCATCTGCGATCAGAAATGGGTGGAGAGTGCGGTAGACCAGGCCGCTTCTAAAATCGACAGCCGCAAGATCATCCTGGGACTGGCCGGCTATGGTTACGACTGGCAGAGCTGGACCGATAAGGAAGGCAATACGATGACGCAGGTAAGAGATCTTACCTATTCAGAAGCAATTGACCTGGCAGCCGTATCCAAAGCGGTGATTGATTTTGACAATGATAATTACAACCTGCACTTCGCCTATACAGAGATCCCGCAGGATAAGAAACTGCCCCCCGTAAAACATGAGGTCTGGTTCACCGACGCAGCCACTACTTTCAATATCATGCGTTTTGCGGATGAATACGGGGTAGCCGGCTCGGCCCTCTGGTACCTGGGATGCGAAGACCCCCGCCTCTGGAGTTTTTATAACCTCGACCTCGATAATGCTTCCTTACAAAAGCATCCCTTCGATTTCAGCACCCTGCAGTTCACCCCGGTTGACCCGAACCGGAAACCTTCGTGGGTTGGACAGCCAGGCGGTGAAATCCTCAAAATTCTTACCATCCCCGAACCCGGTAAGATCAATCTTGAAATGGATACCGCCGAGAAACTGATCTCGGAGCAGGTTTATACACAGCTGCCTACCGGCTATGTGTACGAAAAATCGGCCGAAGACACCACTCCCATCGGCCCCAATCATAAAATCATCCTCACTTTTGATGACGGGCCCAGTGGCGATTACACCCCCCAGATACTCGATATCCTGGAAAGGGAAAAAGTACCCGCTACTTTTTTTATTGTGGGACTGGAAGCCGAGAAAAACCTGCCGGTGCTGCAACGCATTTATAAAGGCGGCTTCGAAATCGGCAACCATACCTTCACCCATCATAATATTGCCACGATGACACCCGAAAGGGCGGAGATAGAGATGAAAGCCACCCGGCTGCTCATCGAAGCCGTTACCGGCCGCTCCACCATTCTTTTCAGGGCGCCCTATAATGCCGACAGTGAACCGCAGACCTTTGAAGAAATAGAGCCGCTTGCCCGCAGCAAAAAAGATAATTATGTTACCGTAGGAGAAAGTATCGACCCTAACGACTGGGATCCCCATAACAATGCCGATTCGATTGTAGCCAGAACCATCCGTATCGCCGAAGCCGGAGATGGCAATATCATCCTCCTGCACGATGCCGGTGGCGAAAGCAGGCAGGCCACTGTAGAGGCGCTTCCACGCATCATTGATTATTTTAAAAAGAAGGGCTGCCAGTTCACCACCGTTGCCGATCTGATGGGCAAAACCCGGGATGATGTGATGCCGCCGGTAAAAGCTGACTTCAAAAACTCTTTCAACCTCATATTCCTTGAATTTATTTACTGGGCGGGCAAGGTTATTTTCGCCCTCTTCCTGGTGGGTATCTTCCTGTCGATTGGCCGTATCTTTTTTATGGCGGCCCTGGCCGCTTTGCAAAAGAGAAAAGAAAAACGCCGCGGAGCGCTGACGCCTGTTACCCTGCAGCAACCCCTGGTAAGCATCATTGTACCGGCCTTTAATGAAGAAGTGAATGCCGTACGCACGGTGAAAAGCCTGTTACTGCAGGATTACCCGAACCTGCAGGTGATTTTTGTGGATGATGGCAGCAAGGACAATACCTTCAACGTGGTGAGCGAAGCTTTTGCCGGCGAACCAAGGGTAAAAGTGTTTACCAAAACCAATGGCGGTAAAGCCTCGGCCCTTAACAGGGGTATCAGTCAGGCGGAAGGGGATTACCTGGTATGCATAGACGCAGACACACAGCTGAAAACCGATGCCGTTTCGCAGTTGCTCACAAAATTCACCGATGCTTCCGTAGGCGCCGTGGCCGGTAATGTTAAAGTGGGTAATGAAGTAAATATGATCACCCACTGGCAGAGCATTGAATATATCACTTCGCAGAACTTCGACCGCCGGGCTTTTGATTACCTCGATTGTATTACCGTAGTGCCGGGCGCCATCGGCGCTTTCAGCAAAAAAGCCATCCTCGAAGCCGGGGGCTTTACCAGTGATACCCTTGCCGAAGACTGTGATCTTACCATGCGCCTGCACCGCAAGGGTTACAGCATCCGCAACTGTAATACCGCCATCTCCTATACCGAAGCGCCCGAAACCATGAAGCAGTTTTTAAAACAGCGTTTCCGCTGGAGTTTTGGGGTGATGCAGTGCTTCTGGAAACACCGTGACACGGTTTTCAATCCCCGCTATAAGAATTATGGCATGATTGCCATGCCGCATATCCTCGTGTTCCAGATGATCCTGCCCTTCCTGGCCCCGCTGGCCGACCTGGTGCTGGTAATCAGTCTGGTGGCGGCAGCATTCAATGTGATCCCGGTAAGCGCCGGGCATATCATTCTGTATTATATCATTTTCTCGCTGGTGGATATGGCCGGTGCGGCCCTGGCTTTTGCCTACGAAAAAGAAGATTATAAAAAGCTGGTGTGGATGATACCGCAGCGGTTTGTGTACCGGCAGCTGATGTATTATATCCTCTTTAAATCCTTCAGCAAGGCCCTGAAAGGAGAACTGCAGGGATGGGGCGCCCTCAAGCGGACAGGAAATGTACAGAAAGTGGCGGGGTAAAGGGATTATGCGTTTGACTGCTTACTGCCTTTGCATGAAAGGTCAAACCACCTGAAAACAGCAACATGATCGTAACCGGCTTTGGCGGTTTCGGCATTGATTTCATTTCAGTTTGCCGGCCCCTGCCGGCCAGGAAACCCTGCCGCTGCCGGGCTTCCACATTTAAGGCAATCATTTCCCGGCGTTTTCTTTGCAGCCTGGCGTGAAAAGCACTACCTGTCACCCCGATTCTTTACCTTTGCAAACCGCCGTCAAAACGGCTTAATACTTTACAGTGGCCGATATCAGTTCAGACCGCAAATCATTTTTCAAACGCCTGCGTGGCAAGGGAGATGCAGATCAGGTTGAGATGACCTTTATGGATCACCTCGAAGCCCTGCGCTGGCACCTCATGCGCTCGGTGATTGCCTGGCTGGCAGCCGCTATTACTATTTTCATTTATGTAGACTGGATCTACGACAATATCATCCTGGCACCGGCAAGCCAGCATTTTGTCACCTACGATTCCCTTTGCCGTTTCGGGCACTGGCTGCATATTGGCGACAGCCTTTGCATGCCCCCCGTAAAAATCAACTTCCTGGTAACCGAGGTGAACGGTACGTTTAATTCCGCCATCACCATCTCGATGGTGGGCGGACTCATCCTGGCCTTCCCCTATCTTTTCTGGGAGCTCTGGCGTTTTGTAAAACCCGCCCTCTCGCCCAGAGAACTGCGTTATGCAAGAGGCAGTATTTTCTGGGTATCCCTTTGCTTTTTTACGGGCGCTGCTTTCGGTTATTACTTACTCGCTCCTTTCACCTTTAACTTCCTCGCTACGTTCACACTGGGTAAATCCGGCGTCATCCAGTACCAGCCCAATATCAGCGACTATGTAGATACGCTGAGCAACCTCATCCTCGGTTGTGGTATCGCATTTGAGCTGCCTATCCTGGCCTTTGTGCTGGCCAAGATCGGTTTGATTTCTTCGCGTTTGCTCAAAACCTACCGTAAATATGCTTTCGTGGTGATCCTTATCGTGGCGGCCATCATCACCCCTTCACCCGACTGGACTAGCCAGACCATCGTGGCCCTGCCCCTGCTTTTACTTTACGAAATCAGCGTAATCATTGTTTCCCGCGTGGATAAAGGCAAGGCAAAAGCCGAAGCCGAATGGAGTTAGGAGTAATTAATAATTAACGTGTTGAGCTATTAACTTTAAAGCATCAGGTTCAAGAATTTGCTAATACTGCTTCAAATTACCGATCAGGGAACTGAATTTGAGTTCTCTTTTTCTCGCAGAGTCTCCGGTTAGCCCGTGTGTTGGGCGGGACTCTGCGTATTTCGGAGCAAAATAATATTTGGTACAACTGACATATTTAATGTTGCTCTCTGCTGCCGCAGAGTCCCTGGCTAACGCACAAAGCCCGGGAGGAGGCTCTGCGGGAAAGAGAGAGAATTCCATTTGGTCTTTTTCTCGCAGAGTCTCCGGTTAGCCCTTGTGTTGGGCGGGACTCCGCGTATTTCGTGGCAGAATAATATTTGGTACAACTGACATATTTAATGTTGCTCTCTGCTGCCGCAGAGTCTCCGGTTAGCCCTTGTGTTGGGCGGGACTCTGCGTATTTCGGAGCAGAATAATGTTTGGTACAACTGACATATTTAATGTTGCTCTCTGCTGCCGCAGAGTCCTTGGCTAACACACAAAGCCCAGGAGGAGACTCTGCGGGAAAGAAGAATTAAGAATTAAAAATTAATAATTCCTTTAGGTCGTAACTTTACGCTCTGCAAGTAACGCTTTGCTTGCTCCCCATTATTAATTATTAATTGCTCATTATTAATTAACGCAAAATGTCTCCGTTCAATCTCAAACTCCCCATTGCCATCGGATGTGATCATGCCGGTTTTGATTGTAAAGAAGATCTGATCTCTTTCCTTGAAGGTGAGGGCGTGGCTTTTAACGATTTCGGCACCTATAATAAAGACTCTGTTGATTATCCCGATTTTGCGCATCCCGTTGCCAGTGCCGTGGAAAAGGGTGAAGCCGCCTTTGGTGTACTGCTCTGTGGCAGCGCCAATGGCGTGGCCATTACGGCCAACAAGCACCAGGGCATCCGGGCAGCTATCTGCTGGGGGGAAGAACTGGCCGAGCTTGCCCGCAAGCATAATGATGCCAATATCATCTGCATCCCCGCCCGCTTTGTTCGTGACGGCGACGCTGAAAAAATGCTCGATATCTTCATGAATACCGCCTTCGAAGGCGGACGGCATGAGAACCGGGTGAAGAAGATTCCCTGTTGAGGATGACTCTTTCTTTTATGGAATTAATCATTAGTACGTAAGAATTAACAATTTTTAGTGTGCACAGCCTTCTGCGCACACTTCGTTTCTTCCTTCTCCGCGGTTTCACCTGCAACCCATACCCCTTACCATTCATACTTTTTCATAAACACGAACTGCAGTTTTCAGTATTTTGCTTTCCTTAATTTTAAAAATGAAAAGATATTTCCTTTCCATGATCCTGGTGCTGCTCTGCGGCGCCGTTATGGCCCAACCGGCTGATCCGGCCAGATACGCAGCCCTGATCAACGGCGACTACCTGAAAAAACACCTCAGCATTTTAGCTTCAGATGAAATGGAGGGCCGCGAAACCGGTACCGAAGGACAACGCAAAGCGGCTGCCTATATTGAAGCACAGTTTAAAGAGATCGGCTTAAAAACCGCCGCTTCCCTGAATGGCTACCAGCAGCTCTATCCGCTGTTCCAGGACAGTCTGCAGGCCACCAGTCTTTCCATTAACGGCACCGAAGCTATTTTCGGAAAGGATTTTGTTGCGCCGCTCAATAATAATGAAGACGGAAAATTCAAATCTAAAAAATGGGTGTTTGCGGGTTACGGCATAGACGACCCCAAATACAGCGATTATACCGGGCTGGATGTAAAGGGAAAAGTGGTGGTATTTTTTCTGGGCGAACCCAAGAAGGATGGCAAGTTCCTTATCACGGGCGGCATACGGGGGTCGGAATGGAGTTTCCCCGGCCTTAGTAAAAAGCTGGCGGTGGCTGCCGGTAAGGGCGCTGTGGGGGCCCTGGTTATCAGTCCTGCGATGGAAACCTTTAACGAACGCAGTGTGCAAAACGGAAAGAAAACGGGTGTGTATTTCCCCCGCATAAACAATAATGATGAGTCGGCCCCCAGGCCGGTGGATGTGGCGCAGTTATCCCATGCCTATGCCAAAACGCTGATCGGCGCTGATTTCGACACCCTGCTGCGCATGGCTAAAACCAATATGCAGATAGATCCCCGCTGGCGTGCCGAAGGAAAAAACAAAATCAGTTTCAGCTTCACCAAGTACCGCACCACCATCAATGCCAGCAATGTGATTGGCGTGATTGAAGGCACGGATAAAAAAGATGAATACGTGTTCCTCACCGGACACTACGATCATCTGGGCAAGCACGATGGCAAGATCTGGTATGGCGCTGATGACGATGGCAGCGGCACCTGTACTGTGATTGCCATGGCCAATGCCTTTGCCAAAGCCGCCGCCGAAGGGCACCGGCCGCGGCGTACCATTGTATTCATGACCGTTAGCGGTGAAGAGAAGGGCTTATGGGGCAGCGAATATTACAGCGATCATCCGCTCTACCCGCTGGATAAAACCACGGTGGATTTAAATACCGATATGATCGGGCGCACCGATACCGAGCGCAAAACCGCTGACAGCCTGAACTATCTTTACGTGATTGGGCATGATAAACTCAGCAGTGAGCTGGCCCCGATCAATGAGGGCATGAATAACCAGTATACCAGGCTGGTACTCGATTATAAATTTGATGATCCCCAGGATCCCAACCGCATTTATTTCCGGAGCGATCATTACAATTTTGCCCGCAAGGGAGTACCCATCTTATTCTTTTATGACGGTATGCTGAAAGCCGATTACCATAAGCCCACCGATACCGTTGACAAGATCAACTGGGATTTGTACGAAAAGCGGGCACAGCTGATCTTCCATACCGCCTGGATCATGGCCAACCGTGATAACATGCTGAAGCGGGATACGCCGCTGAATATGGGAAGCAGGTAAGATCGTTTTCTACCCCACCTCTGACCGGGTGAGCCATCCTTGAGGGGGTGACTCACCCGGTTGGCGTATTGAAGGAAAAGAAAGTCAGAACTCAAAAGTAAAAAACCGGTGAGCTCAATAATCCATAACGCTGGGTAGGCTCCGCTTCAGATTTCTTTGCTGTTCCGGTTTCACGTAAACGGGCAAAGAAAACGCAAAGCCGCTAAGAAAAGGCGGAGCCGCAGGAATGGCAAATAAATCAATCGTAAACAAAACGAATGCTTAATTCTTCTTCCCGGGTTTTAAAAAAGCTGCAAACAACCTGTCTACATTAAAATACAGGTATTCGATCCCCTCCTGGTTTTTTTTCAGCTGCATCTTATCCATTGAATGCCCGGCCTTTTGTATCAGTGCCTGGGTTCCGCCAAACTCAAAGCCAAAAAGTTCAATCAGGTCATATTCATGATCCACGCTGATCACATACATGGCGGTGGTATCCGTTTGTCCGTCGCCGGTGGAATAGATGGCCCGTCCCACATTGATGAGTTTGGATTCGTAGATCGCGGCATTCACCGTATCTCCCTTGCGTTTATAAAGCTGTTCCAGGGCATACAAATCCCGCAGGTTAAAGGGAAACTGGTTCAGTAATTTCTTTTCCAGTTCAATCATTTTATCTGTATCGTCCTTTTCCGAGGCCTTTTTAATATCCTCTTCCAGGGGCGAGCGGCCATAAGGCGAATAGCTGTTCTGAAAGCTGAAGCCATAGTACAGGTAGTAATACTCATTATCCGTGAGGCTGGTATCATTGTCCTTATACCGTTTCAGCAATACCGGGTAGTAGTAGGGCGATTGCTGATCGGCAATTACCTGTTCCATCTTTTTAAAATCGGGCGGGGTTTTATCATGCTGGGCAAGGCCGGTACTGGCCATCAGCAGGCAAAAAAGGGCAGGGATGAGTGTTTTCATTGTTTTGCTTTATTGTTAGATGTAAAGGAATACCAAAGTACATAAATGATGTGGAATGAGGAAGGGTGAGAGGCGTCGAGTCCTATTCGCAATACTGCTACTCACTGAATCAGTGGATTCCTGGTGAACCTGGCGCATCCCTGTTCATATTTCGCCAATGAGTCTCCGTTTGTAGAATTGCCGAAAATAATATTAAAGAATTTTATTTTTTGTTAAATTTGGAGTGGGATGTAGTGGCGGCAAATAGACCGTTAGCAGTGATTATACAAAGCCTTCAATTATAATGAGAGTAATCATTTTCTTATTAAGTCTCTTGCTATCAAATTTTATAACAGCTTGTGATTGTGTAATTCCACCATTTGCATTGCAATATCAAAACTCAGATTTTATCGCTAAAGTAAAAGTGCTAAGTGTGTCTTTAAAGTCCTCATCTGCTCAATTTCAAGAAATTCAAATTGAAATTATGAGCCTATATAAAGGACTTAGAACTAAAACAATTGAAGCTGAAAATCCATTTATAACAGACTGTGGAGTTAATATTTATCCTACTTCGATATGGCTAGTTTTTGCAAAGAAAGATTCATTAGGCACTCCCAAGTTCAATTCATGTTCTGGCTCTATTGAAATTTCCAATATTAACTACGATTCAAAATTTCCAAATTACAAGAACCATTTACAACAAAAGCTGAGCTTAACAATAACTTTGCTAGAATTTTTAAAAAAAGGAAATATTGATTTAGAAAATCAAAGTCACATAAACTTTATTTTGCCAAAAGGATGGGATACAAGTTTGCAAACAATTAAAATAAAGTCAAGAGAATTTGCGCTATTTAAACTTAAGTTTACGGAAAATAATGCCTTACCTGAGATATCTAATATCAAGATATTTTCAGACAAAATATTTACAAGATCCCTTATAAAACTCATTGAGAAAGGCGATCTAAAAGAATTAAATTCAATTGAGCCTTCCAATAGTCATAAAACAAAATACCTTTACCTTTTGCTATTTTATTACCCTTCTGAACAAAATAATAAAGGCTTTTTAAGCTTCAATTTACTATAACCACTGCTAACATTGCATTTAAAGGCATTTGCGGCCAAAGAACTAATTTTCAGCAGTTGTGCGCAATTCCTCTTCATCCCGGGCTGACAACTCCGCATCGAAATTTGTTGTAACTTCTCCCTTTCCCGCAGCGTCTCCTCCTGGGCCATCTGTGCGGGCCAGGGACTTTGCGGTAAAATTATCTACAAGCAAGACAAAATAATATTCCCATTTTAATCATTATCAACCATACAATGCATCGCCTCACCTCCACATTGCAGCTCCTGTTAGTTTCCGTTCTTATAGTGATTTTTACCTCATGCAAAGGGCAGGTGCAAAAAAACACGGAAAGCAATAACCGGTTTTTCAGTTCATCCGCCACTGCCGAAACGGTGGGGGGCCTGGGCAAGGACATTGATGGCATGCTGCAGGACCGGCAGGGTAATTACTGGTTTGCCAGCAATGGCCAGGGCGTGTACCGCTATGATGGCAAAACATTGCTGCAGTTTACCAAAAAGCAGGGCCTCTGCAGTGATTTTGTTTTTTCGGTTCAGCAAGACAGCAGCGGCACCCTCTGGTTCAGCACCCGCGACGGGGTTTGTGCGTATAACGGATCGGTATTCACCAATTATACCGATTCGATAAAAAATGCGCCATTGGGCAGACTGCACTATAGCCCGGGCGGACTGTTTTTTGCGCATCCCGGCGGGGTTTGCTTTTACGATGGCCGCCGCTTCAGCAACTTTGTTATTTACCCCGATGGGTACCAGGCCCCGCCCAATGATATGAACAGACCCTATGGCGTTTATTCCACGCTGGTGGATAAGGCGGGCCGGATCTGGTTTGGCACCCAATCGCAGGGCGTTTGTTATTACGACGGGAAAAAATTTACTTATCTCACAGAAAAAAATCTGGCCGGCCCGGCCGTGCGCACCCTCTTCCAGGACAGCAAGTGTACTCTCTGGTTTGGTAATAATGGCGGCGGCCTGTTCCGCTACGATGGCAAAACACTCAGCAATATCACCGAAGAAAAAGGCCTGGGCAATCCCGGATTTTTAAGCGGACATTTTACTAATAAACCCGGGTCGCTGGCAAGAGTATGGTCGATCAATGAAGATAAGGAAGGCAATCTCTGGATCGGAACCATCGACGCCGGTGTATGGAAATACGATGGCAGCAAGCTCACCAACTACACAACTAACGACGGCCTCCCGGGCGACGCCGTCTGGGGAATTTATAAAGATATCAGCGGCGAACTTTGGTTTATTGTAAACGGAGATTCGGTTTGTAAGTTTACCGGAAGAGGCTTCACCAGGGTCCCTGTTCCTTAATCAATAATAATTTCTCTGCGCCATTGCCTGAAAGCAAAGCTGACTTACCCGATGGATCAATTGTACCCTGATTCGGGGCATTAACAGCTACTCCGGGCTTAAGATTGTAAAAAGTAGTTCGCTTCATCCACCGGCAGGGTCCTGAACCACTGCCGGGGTGTACAAGTTTTGATTTTTGACTTTCCCTTCCAATCTACCATCCTAAAATCCACGCAAAAATCAACGGCGCCACAATCGTGGCATCGCTTTCCACAATGAATTTGGGTGTATGAATATCCAGCTTGCCCCAGGTGATCTTTTCGTTGGGCACGGCGCCGGAGTAGGAGCCATAGGAAGTGGTGCTGTCGCTGATCTGGCAGAAATAACTCCAGAAGGGCACATCATGCCATTCCAGGTCCTGGTACATCATGGGCACCACGCAGATGGGGAAATCGCCGGCAATGCCACCACCAATCTGGAAGAAACCCACGCCCTTGCCGGAAGAGTTGTTGCGGTACCAGTCGGCGAGCCATACCATATACTCAATACCACTCTTCATGGTACTGGCTTTTAATTCGCTCTTGATCACATAACTGGCGAAGATATTACCCATGGTACTGTCTTCCCAGCCCGGCACCACGATGGGAATATTCTTTTGTGCGGCGGCCAGCATCCAGCTGTTTTTGGGATCAATTTCATAGTACTGTTCCAGCTCGCCGCTCAGCAGCATCTTGTACATGTATTCGTGCGGGAAGTAGCGCTCGCCCTTATCATCGGCATCTTTCCATACTTTATGAATATGCTTTTGCAGGCGGCGGAAAGCTTCTTCTTCGGGTATGCAGGTATCGGTAACGCGGTTGTAGTGGTTTTCGAGCAGGTCCCATTCTTCCTGCGGACTCAGATCGCGGTAATTGGGCACTCGTTTGTAATGGCTGTGCGCCACCAGGTTCATGATATCTTCTTCGAGGTTGGCACCCGTGCAGCTGATGATGGCGATCTTATCCTGGCGGATCATCTCGGCCAGGCTGAGGCCCAGCTCGGCGGTGCTCATGGCGCCGGCCAGGGTTACCATCATTTTACCCCCCTCTTCCAGGTGAGTTACATAGCCTTTGGCGGCATCCATCAGGGCGGCCGCATTAAAATGGCGGTAATGATGTTCAATAAAAGAAGAAACAGGTCCTTTGCTCATGATGTTTGGTTTGAGGGGCGAAGGTAGAAAATTTTAGCGGAGAAAAATGCGGGTTGCCGGTTGCGGGTTGCGGGTTAAACCGCGGAGAAAAAAGAACCGGAGTTACGCAGAGTGCTGCTGCCTGAACGGGTATTTTGAATTTTTAATTTTGACTTTTCATTACTATTCAAAAACGCAAATCATTTCCCGGAAGGTTTTCGTTTTTTCCAGTTGATATGCCTCCCCAGAATCAGTTTTGCATTAAAACCATCGGTGCCGGGTGTTAAGCCCCAGCCGGTGCCAAAGTTAAATTCCCAGTCGGGATGCAGGTAAAGATCCACCACCGCAAACAGGGCCTGTGATTGTTCACTTGCCGGATCGAAATGATTTACGGGTCCGAGATCGCCATAGTATTCAGCGCCCAGACTGATTTTTTTGGAAAGGCTCCAGGCGGCTTTACAATTCGGCGCAAAGGAAGGGGCTGATGCCGGCTGCTCTCCTTTTAACTGAAAGCCCAGCACCGGATTCAGCGAAATATATAACTGGTCCCATTGCTTATCAATAATGGGTCTGAGTTCCACACTCCAGGTTTCGGAAGAATACTCTTTGCGCTGGAAGCCAATTTCGGCAGAAAGGCTGAGCCCCACGGGCAGTTTCCAGCGTGTGGGTGCGGAAATCCGGGGGCGGATATGTGATCCTACATACTGCCAGCCATAGGGATGCGTGGCATTGGTGAAGATATAAAAGCCCAGCTCAAAATTATCGGTGATGCCGTGGGTGATTTCCACTGTTTCGTGGAGGGAGTGATAGCTGGGCCGGACGGTTCCTTTCAGGTCTTTTTCCCCAACAAAAGTATAGTTGCTGTGGAGCTCAAAAATGGTGGTTCCTTTATCCATGGTGGGGGAAGCATATACCTGGATCTCGTAATTATCCTGAGCAGTTACCAGCAGCGGTAAGAAAAAAACAAACAAAAAAAGATTGCGCAACATAAAGCAAAGTTAACAAAGCAGGCAGCTATCGGCGGCAATAAATGCTGATTAGTATTTGGATCGGCGGCAGGCTTACGGATACTATTTTCTTCAGCCTTACTGCTAAGGTTTTTTTTCGGAGAGATAACCAATCCGCCGCTGGAGATATGCAGACCACCGAAAGCAACCTGGCAGCCAACATAGCGGAATCCATCGAAGGGCCAAAAAAGCCGAAATTACTTAACCCCGGTGCAGGCATACCCTGCAACCCGGAAGAGCTACTGGTTTTCAGTGGCAAAAAGCCTGAAAACAATGCATTTTTGAAGCTAAAATATCCGCTTTCCAACATACTTTTTCCGCCCGTTTTTTCGTTTACCCCGGGAGCAGCAATGCCCTGAAAACCAGACAGGGGACCGGGAGGCTGTTCCGCATTTTGTTATTAATCAAAATCCATTCCTTTGAAAAAACTTCTACTTCTCGCTGTTATCGCTATTTCAAATACGGTAAATGCACAAAATCCGGGGTTTTCCTGGATTAAAACTGCCAATGGTACCGGTAATGAACAGGCCAATGATATCGTGGCCAGTAAAGACAATTTTATCTATACCTGTGGCAGTTTTTCTTCCGGCACCCTGCAGTTGGGCGCCACGAACCTCAGTAACGGAGGAGGAGATGATATCTTTCTTACCAAATATGATACCGCCGGTAACCTGATCTGGGCAAAGCGATATGGCAGCACCGGTACAGATAATGCTATAGCGCTTGCCACTGACAGCCTCAGCAATATTTATCTTACCGGTTCCTGTGCCGGCCCTGCCCTATTTGGCAGCCTCCCTTTTCCGGGTGGCAATTTTATTTTGAAGATAGGCAGTAGCGGCACCGAATCATGGGTGATCAACCCGGCGTCTAATGTTACCGTTAAGGATATTGCCGCGGATCCGCAGGGCAATACAGTGATCTGTGGCTATTTTACCGGATCCGCAACAATCGGCAGCCTGCCGGTTACCGCCACCGCCTCCAATGATGGTTTTATAGCCCGGTTCAATACCAGCGGTGTTTTTAACTGGATGAAGCAGCTTTACAGCACATCGTTGGCTTTCAATTACATTTACAGCAGCCGCTCCGATAAATGTAAAACCCTCTGTGTGGCTCCCAACGGCAATATCGGTATCAGCGGAAGCTATGAAGGCACGGATAAACTTTATATCACTGACGGAACGGTTACCGATAGCCTGGTTTCATCAGAGGTATGGGATCCGCAGCGCACGTATGGGTCCCTGGGTTTTATCGTGGCGCTTAACCAGAATGGTGGCTTTTTATTTGCCAAAGACGATATGAACAGTACCAACAGTGGCCGTTACTGGACCACCGGAATCAGTATTGCCTGTAACAGTAATGCCGATTTTTTTATTGGCGCCGAAACCTCTCTTACCGGGTCGGGCACTTCCACCAATTACATGAAACTGATTAAATACAATAACACCGGCCTGCAGCAATGGATTGTTAACTATACCGCCGGCATTATCAATAACGGACTCTCAGAGGTTTCCAATGCCCGGGTGGCTTGTTATAACGATACGGTGTATGCGGGTGAAAAAATTATTAAAACCGGCATACCGGAATATCAAAAAAGCAGGATACACTGTATCAATACCTATGGTACCGAAATATGGTCTTCTTTGTATACCAACACCAATTCAGATATCAATGGGCTGGCAATAAAAGATAAACCGTATGCTGCAGGTATCCTTTCAAATGCAGGCTTTGGTAATCTTACCGCAACCTACCTGGGGGGCACTGACGGCTTTATTAGCAAGTTGGAAGGTATTACGCCACCGGTCAGTCCCCTCAGCTTTTCGCCGGCCATCGCCGATAAAATTATTTGCCCGGGCGGCAGTGTCAACCTGGCCCCGGGTGTAGTGGTAAGCGGGGGTGTGCAACCTTACACTTTTTCCTGGTCACCGGCAGCCGGTCTTAACGATCCGGCTCTTTTAAACCCGCTTGCTTCTCCTTCCCTCACAACAAATTATATTCTTACCATCAGAGATGCCCGTGATTCGGTGCTGAGAGATACAGTGACTGTAACGATCAGAACCCAGTTGGTAAAACCCGTAATCAGCCTTCAGCTTTCCGGCAATGGTTCGGGTGTGGATACGCTGATTTGCAATTCCCCCGATACCGGTCTCTCCTATGAATGGTTCAGCAGTGGCGTATTGGTGGGAACCAACAGCAGTCTGCCTGTTCAAACAAATACCTGGGGTATTTATACCGTGAATGTAAAGGCATTAACCGGTTATTCATCGGGCTGCTTTGCTGCTTCTGATATCTTTTATCATAATGTTATCAAGGCGAATGCCGGAAGAGATACGGTAATCTGCCCCGGGCAAAGTGTTACGCTTGGCGGCACACCCGCATACTATGGTATGGCCAATGGCAGCGTAACTTATTCCTGGTCGCCGGTTACAGGACTGAATAACCCGCTTACGGCACATCCGGTTGCCACCCCACTGGTTACAACCGATTATATCTTATATGCCAACGATCAGCCCGGTTTTCCAAAAATCCCGGATACCGTGCGGGTAACGGTATTATCAGGTGTTACACCGGTCATCACGCCTTCGGGCAGCACCACTTTTTGTGACGGTGACAGTGTTGTCCTCACGGCAAGCCTGGCGGCCACCTATTTATGGAACACGGGTGCCACTACCCAAAGTATTACCGTCTATAACAGCGGCTCTTTCCATGTAACCACTACCCAGACAACCGGTTGCGGAGGCGTTTCATCCGATATAACGGTTACTGTTAACCCGGCAGCCACCGCTCCCGCTATTTTGCCGCTTGGACCTACCACGTTCTGCGACGGAAATTCAATCCTGTTAAATGCTAGTCCGGCCTTTTCCTATTTATGGAGCACCGGCGAAACCACCCAGCAGATCAGCGTAACAACCAGTGGCACCTATACCGTTCAGGTTACTAACAGCTATGGATGCCTGAGCCCGCCTGCGGTTCCGGTAACCATTACAGTAAACCCGCTGCCGGCCACACCAACCATCAGCGCCAGCGGGCCCACCACATTCTGCCAGGGATCTTCGGTAATACTGACATCGAGCCCCGGCCTCAGCTACTTATGGAGCAATGCAGCCACCAGCGCTTCTGTGACTGCAGGATTTTCTGATACCTATACGGTACAGGTGGGGGATGCCAATGGTTGCATAAGCCTGCCATCAGCTCCTGTTATCACTACCGCCAATCCATTACCGGCTACGCCTGCCATCACGGCCAGTGGCCCCACCACCTTCTGCCAGGGCACCAGTATTCTGCTTAGTTCCAGTCCGGGACTCAGCTATCTCTGGAGCAATGGAGCCACCAGTGCCTCGGTTACCTGTACCGGCAGCAATACCTATTCTGTGATAGTGGGTGATGCGAATGGATGCATGAGTTTTTCCTCTCCAACAGTCGCCACCATCATGATCCCGGTTCCGGCCACGCCGCAAATTCTTCCCAACGGTCCTGTCAGCTTCTGCCAGGGAGGAAGTGTAACCCTTACATCCAGCGTGGCGGGCAACAGTTATATCTGGAATAATATTGCTTCTTCACAATCATCGGTGCAGGTAAGCAGCAGTTCCATCAATACCGTAAAAGTGGTGGTAAATGGATGTACCAGTGCTGCTTCGGCGCCCGTAACAGTCACGGTTAACCCCTTGCCAGCCAGGCCTGCCATCAGTGCCGGCGGACCCACTACGTTCTGCGAGGGGGGTAATGTGGTGCTGACTTCGGGTACAGGTGTTGGTTATTTGTGGAGCAATGGGCAAACTTTTCCCGCTATTACTGTTAACAGCACGGGTAACTATTCTGTACGGATAACCGATTCAAATAATTGTGTAAGCCCGGCATCGGATATAGTGGCAGTGGTGGTAAATCTCCTGCCCTCCCTCCCGGTGATCACCCAGATCGGCAACCTATTGCTGTCAAGTGCTGCAACCGGCAACCAGTGGTATTTTAACGGACAATTGATTCCCGGAGCCACACAACAGGAATATATTTTCAGCAATGGCGGAAACTATTCGGTGGAAGAAACCAATGCATCCGGCTGTAAAGTGGTATCAGCGCCGGTTTCAGCGATCCGGGCGCAGGAAGCAACGCTGCGCAATGGTGAGCCCGTTTGCTTCCAGGTAAACGCCAACCCCCTTACAGCTGGTTCGGTGGTAAAAATCACATTGAAGTCAGTTGCCGTTTGCAGCATCTGCCTGGTGGATATCAGCGGCCGGCCGGCTTTTACCATTATCAGGGAAAAGACACTCTTACCCGGAACCTCCGGTTATCCCATCGGCCGCTACTTACCGTATATGCATAAAGGCCTTTACTATATCGTATACGTGGTAAACGGAGAACGGTTTACACAAAAAATTGAAGTGCTGTAAAATCTGAATACCATTTAACAGGCCCTTTCATGAGGGCCTTTTTTTTACCTTCTTTATCTTACTAACGGAAGCAGACAAGTATACACAGGCAAATCAGGCGGTTTTCATAATTTTATCACGACAATCACTCCATGTCTTCTTTCTTTAAAAAAATTATTTTGCTTTTCCTGATAAGCTTTGCTGGTAAGGAATCTGTTGCCCAGAAAGAATCCTGGAACTGGTATTTTGGCGCCGAAGCCGGCATTAATTTTTCAAGCGGAACGGCCCAACCGGTTTATGATGGCGCCACCGATGCCACCGAAGGGGTAGCCAGCATCAGCGATAAAGACGGTAACCTGCTTTTTTATACCGACGGTATCCAGGTATGGAACCGTAACCACCAGATCATGCAGCGGGGCGGTCATCTTTACGGGCACCGCTCCAGCACTCAATCGGGCATCATTGTTCCGCAGCCCGGCAACGATTCGCTGTATTATATTTTCACGGTAGATGCTTTTGAAGGTATCAAAGGACTTAATTACAATATCGTGAATATGAAAATGGATAATGGCCTGGGGGATGTGGTAACCTTTCCGCAGCAATTACTAACCCCCACTTTTGAAAAAATCACCGCCGTAAGGCATTGTAATAACAGGGATATCTGGATCATCACCCGCAGCAGTGTGCTTCAATCGTATTACGCCTGGCTGTTAACCCCCGCAGGCCTTTCCTCCACGCCGGTAATATCCCCCGCCAATGGCTTTGCGGGGCATTATATCGGATATCTTAAAGCCTCGCCTGATGCCAAAAAGCTGGTATCGGTAAATTATGATACGGCCACCGAATTATCCAGATTTGATAATGCCACCGGCATCGTTTCCAATACCCTGCTCATCGCCAAACGAAAGCCCATTCCCAATACCGATTATATCTACGCCTATGGCGCCGAATTTTCGCCCGATAATAAACAACTCTACATTACCACCTCCTATGCCCTGGGCATCACCCGGCCGGTAGCGGCTACGATTGATCAGTTTGATATCAGCATACATGATTCAGCAGCCATTGAAAATTCGCATCAAACCATTGTCACGGATAATAATATTCATAATGCCTTACAGCTGGGGCCCGATAAGAAAATTTATGCAGCTGATAATGTTTCGCATTATCTGAGCCGCATTAACAACCCCAATGGCCGTGGCGCCAATGCCGGTTATGAAGCAAAAGCTGTTTTCCTGGGCGACCGGGCCATCTGTTACAGCGGACTGCCCACTTTTATTCAAAGCCTTTTTGATCCCCTGTATAACGGCTATGCATTTACAACCACCCCTGCCTGCGATCCGCTGATTGTGAATTTTGCTTTGAATGATCAAACTTACCTGGATTCGGTAAGATGGGATTTTGGCGATCCGGCTTCGGGAACTGCCAATGTTTCCAACAGTTTCAATCCCTCACATCTTTATTCCCGGATGGGAACGTATACCGTACAGGCAATTGTTTATATCCATTCCCCCTGCCTGCAAAAACCTGATACCATACGGAACAGCATTACAGTGGCCTACCCGTTCAGCCTTGGCGCCGATCAGTCGTTTTGCAAAGATGCCGGCAACCTCACACTCAATGCAGCCTGCAATGGCGCCACGGCCTGGCTATGGAGTACCGGCGAAACAACAGCGCAGGTAACGGTAAGCAATACAGGCACTTACTGGTGCCAGGCCAGCATCAACGGCTGCCCGTACCGGGACACCATTGTTGTTACAAAAGACAGTACTCCCGCTTTAACACTCCCGCCCTACAGTATCTGCAATAATCAGCCGGTCCGGATACAGGTGGAAACGGTGGCCTCCTGGATACTAACCTGGCCCGACGGCTCCCATCAAAACAGCTATACGGTATACAGTCCCGGCCAGTATGCCTTAACAGTTGCGAACGGTTGTGGTACGGTGCAAAAAGAAATAAGCGTAAAACAGGGTGTGTGCAGTATCTATATCCCTGCGGCTTTTACTCCCGGTAATGATGCCCTTAATAACAGTTTTAAAGTGCTGGGAACAGAAAAGATCACGGTTTTTTATCTGCAGATTTTTAACCGTTACGGGCAGCGTCTCTATGCTTCATCGGATAAAAATGCCGGCTGGGATGGCCGCCTCGGTAATAAACCGGCTGATGCCGGAACCTACACTTACCTGCTCAGGTACCAGGAATACGGTAATCCGGTTATGGAAAATATAACCGGCACCTTTATACTGATACGATAGAAAGCCGCTTTTACTGCAGGTTCAGATCCAGTGCAAAATAAATATCGTTGGGTTCCCCGTCCCGCTTGAACTGAATAACCTGCAGGGATTTGGAAAAGTAGTGATCGCTGATGGTATAATCTTCATTTTTGTGCACATCGGGCTTTACCAGGAACCGCCTGAAAAAAGCAGCACTGCGATCAACGGCATCCAGCGAAAACAATTTTCGGGTGTCCCCCACTGCCCGGGCTTTCATATCCGTAAAGAAAACAATGCGGTTCAGTCCGGCCATACCTTCATTCCATATCAGGTATAACAGACAGGGCCCTTTATCAGCGCCTGGCTTCCGTTCGTAAACATACATACGGGTTTCGGTGAGGCTGGTAAGTTCCGTGGAAGGGGTGTTAAACATATCGAACTCCCAAATAAGATTTTTCTCCTTATTCAGTGCTTCCATAACGGCGCTCTTACTCATGGTAAGCTGCACGCCGAAAACAGAGATGGCTTTGGGATTAAACGGGTTTGCTTTTGTAATATCCGTGCTGCCGAAATCCGCCGTTGCGGTAATATCCTGGCTTTGGGCAGCCAACACCGGGAGAACGAACAAAAGGGTCAGGAAGAAACGCATACTTTTTTTAGCAAGATAGTACCGGCAACACATACCCCTATACCGGTTGGCGGGTATTTTTTGCAACCGGCAACCCAACTAACAAACATTTGTTTCCGTGGAAGTGGCTGTTAACGGTTGTTAATAAACGTTAATGATTCGTTAGGAAATAATTTCTGTTCAATGTTCAGACAACGAAAAAGATACCTTTAGTATCTTCTCCTTACAATCCATATGTATGATGAGATTATTGCTGATTACCACCGGTATATTTCTTGCCACAACCGAACCCGCCTGGTTACATGATATTACAACTGCCAAAGAGAAAGCCAGGAAGGAGCATAAATTTATCCTGTTGAATTTCTCGGGATCCGACTGGTGCCTGCCCTGTATCCGTCTGCATAAGGAACTGTTCGATACCGAAGCCTTTACCGGTTTTGCCAATGAGAACCTGGTGCTGGTGAATGCGGATTTTCCCCGCAAGAACAAAAACCAGCCCACGAAAGAACAGCAAAAAATCAATGATGCCATGGCGGAGCGCTACGATCCCAACGGCAATTTTCCCTATACCCTTTTACTGGATGCCGATGGCAATAAAGTGAAAGTGTGGGATGGTTTTTATAAAAACGGGGTGGAAAGTTTTATTGAAGAAATCAAAAACGCAGAAGCCACCGCCCGATAGCATGAGCAGCCGCCTATTCAAAGAAACGATGAAGCTCATGGGCAACCAGTTTGAGCTTACCGTGGTAGCGTCTTCGCCGGAATGGGCACATGCCCGTATCTGTGAAGGGGTGGACGAGATAAAGCGCATTGAAAAACTGCTCACCACATTCAGCGATGACAGTGAAACCAACCGTATCAACCGCAATGCCGGTATTGCCCCGGTGAAAGTGAGCCGCGAAGTGTATGATATCATCGAACGCAGTAAACGCATATCGGCCATCACACAGGGCGCCTTTGATATCACTTATGGCAGCATCGACAAACGGCTCTGGAATTTTGATCAAAACATGACAAGTTTACCGCCTGCTTCAGTGGCAAAAAAAATGGTGCGGCTGATTAATTACAAAAACATCCTGCTTGATCCTGATGAACAAACGGTTTTCCTGCGGGAAGCCGGTATGCGCATCGGCTTTGGCGGTATTGGCAAGGGTTATGCTGCTGAAATGGCAAAGGCGGTGATGAAAAAAAACGGCGTCGGCAGCGGCATTGTCAATGCCTCCGGTGATCTCACCACCTGGGGCCTGCAGCCCGACGGTACTCCCTGGACTGTAGGTATCGTTCATCCCGATCAGAAGCAGTATCCGTTTTCTTATATCAATATCAGTGATATGGCGGTCGCCACATCGGGCAATTACGAAAAATTTGTAATCCTCAACGGCAAAAAATATTCGCACACAATTGACCCGAGAACCGGCCTGCCGGTAAAGGGTATCAAAAGCGTAACGGTTTTTTCGCCCAATGCCGAGATCTGTGATGCCATGGCCACACCGGTAACCATTATGGGAGTGGAGCACGGGCTGCACCTGGTAAACCAGCTCAGCCAGGTTGAATGCGTGATCATTGATGACAATAACAGGCTTTATACATCCAACAATATAAAATGTTCTTAACATGACAAACAACCAACTATGCCGGAGCCTGGCAGGTGCTGCACTGGTAATCCTTGTTACCAGCTGTGCCACGGTGAAAGAATACCAGAAGAACAAGATTAATGATGCTGAAATGGCCCTGAGTCCGCGAAAAGTGGAGAAGCCGGAAAGTAATTTCCAGAGTTACCGCGAAGGGGCCAGCGGCGCCAATGGCGGAAAAGTTGGCGGCGGCTGTGGCTGCAATTAATCATCAGTAACTGTAAAACAAGCAATGAAAAAAATCTGTTTAACACTGGTTGGCATCTACCTCCTCTTCACCACTTCTTTTGCGCAGCAGTTTCAACGGGATACCAGCGAATACAAAAGCACCAAACTCAGTCTGGATGAAGTGAATCTTGTATCGGGCTATAACATCCAGGATGGCAATCACTCAGCCGTTACCGGCGGCATTGGTACACAAAAGCTCAATGATATTTCCAATGTACTCGAATTGAAATTCATGAACTGGGGCAGGTACAACGATAATAAATACACGCTCGGGATTGAACTGGGTATCGACCATCATACTTCGGCTTCGCAGGCCTATATCTCCAAAACCGGCGCTTCCAAAACGGGAGGCACCCGTATCTATCCTTCCCTGAACTGGCAGGTGGAAAAAGAAAACAAAAGCACCATCGGGTTTGGTTTATCCTATTCCACCGAATACAATTACCATTCCATCGGTGCCAGCTTTTTGCTCGGCAAAGCTTCCAAAAACAATAACACGGAAGTAACCTTCAAAGGCCAGGCCTTTATCGACAGGGTAACGATGATTGAACCATCGGAATTTGCACCCAAAGCGGTGGCCGGATCGGTATCTACCTATACCACGGCAAGCGGGCGGGTCATCCACACCCGCTCGGGCGCCAGTAGTGATGATATCCCCACCCGTCCCCGGAATACCTTTGCCGGCTCCCTTACCCTTTCAAGGGTGGTAAATAAAAATTTCCAGGCGGCGCTGATTGCCGATGTGGTGGAACAGAACGGTTTGCTGAGCCTTCCCTTCCATCGTGTATATTTTAATGCATCCAATGATACCGCCAAAATTGAAAACCTGCCGGCCAACCGTCTTAAGATACCCGTGGCCCTGCGCATGAATTATTTCGTGGGTGATAAATTCATTCTCCGTGCCTATTACCGCTACTACACTGATAACTGGGGTGTGAAAGCGCATACGGCCAGTCTGGAAATACCCTGTAAGCTATCGCCCTTTGTATCGGTAGCCCCTTTCTACCGTTATTATATACAAACAGCGGCTGACTATTTTGCTCCTTACAAAGAACATTCGCTGAGCGACAACTATTTCACCAGCAACTATGATCTTTCGGCTTTTGATGCACACTATGCCGGCATCAATCTGCGGATTACACCGCAAAAAGGCGTACTGGGATTACGCTTTTTCAACATGTTGGAAATAAGGTACGGCCATTATATGCAATCCACCGGTTTGCGGGGAGATAATATAGGGCTGAACCTGAAGTTCAAATAGTGGTTTACGCTTTTCTGAAAACCTCTTGCCTCACCAGCAGGAGGTTTTTTTGTGCCGCTAGTCCTTTATATATTAACCCTGTTTTTTGCTTTTATTTACATTCTAAAGGCCCGTACTTTTTTACCAAGGTGAAATGACATTCATCAGCTGATGAAAAACCTGCTCATCCTTTTTGTACCCGGCTCCTCGATACAAGTCAATGCCCAAACCCTTATCCGGCATGACCCGGAAACCGAATCAATGGTGAAGCAGGTGCCGGCCGATTTCCTGCGCAGGTATATCCAGCAACAGGCAAGCATTGGCACCCGTAAAACGCTCCGTACGCAAACCAATGCCACCCGTGGTAGCGGCGCAGCAGGCAAGCCCGGCGGCTACTATGTACTGATGCGGGAAACCACCAGCCCGGTTTGGCCGCGTAACATCTATACCACCGAAACCGCTATCCGGCTGCCGTATGCCAAAGACAATTATTGCTTTGCCATTCAGGCCCTGCATGAAAACAGTAACGAGAGCCTGCCGGTAGTGCCGCTCCCGGCCCGCCAAACCGCCATTCATCCTTTCCTTATTCCGGTCAGACAGAAATTAAATTTGTTTTTGTCAATATTATTTAGATATTTGTCTAAATATACAACAATCCGCATATGAACATCCTCTTCAAGGCACTGAACGACAGCACGCGGCGGGAGATCCTGGAACTGCTGAAAAAAGGTGATCTCACCGCGGGTGAAATTGCCGACCAGTTTCATATCAGTAAACCCAGTATCTCGCATCACCTCGATTTACTGAAACAGGCCGGACTGGTGGAATCCACCAAAGAAGGACAGTTCATCTACTATTCGCTCAACACCACCGTAATGGATGAAATCGTGAAGTGGTTTATGGGCTTTACAGCAAAAAAATAATTTCAGGATATGAAAACTTCAAAATTATTGCAACGGCTCTTCCCCTTTATCATGATGGCACTGCCCTGGGTGTATGTGGCCATTATCTGGAAAGAGCTGCCGGCCATCATTCCCACGCATTTTGGCCCCAGCGGCGCCCCCGATAAGTTCGGCGAAAAATACATGATCCTGTTTGCGCCGCTGGCAATGACCGTAGTGGGCATCGGCACCTACTTTCTCCTGCTCAATATCCATCGTATTGATCCCAAGAAAAAGTATACCGCCACCACTTCGGCTGTTATGGCAAAAATTGCCGTGGTGGTTATTGTACTGTTAAGCGCCATAAGCATGCTGATTTGTTACTGGACACTGAAAGGCCGGGTGGAAGGACTGTCGGTACTGACAGGACTGCTGGGCTTATTCATGGCCTATCTCGGGAACCTGTTTTACAGCATTAAACCAAATTACTTCGCAGGCTTCCGCTTACCCTGGGCCCTCGAAAACGAGGAAAACTGGCGGCAAACACATCGCCTCGCCAGCAAGGTATGGTTTGCTGGAGGCCTTCTGCTGGCCCTCGCTGGCTTCGTTTTACCCAACCGGCCTCTTATTATTGTATTGATCAGCCTCATAACGGTGATGGTGCTGGTGCCAACCATTTTTTCCTATAATTTTTACCGCAAGGGGAACCCCGTTACCAATTCAACGACAGAAAAATGAAATCAATTACGCTGAGCTGCTGCCTGTTCATCTTAACCGCCATTGGGTTCTCCCAGCAAATTACCGGTAACTGGGAAGGCGCCCTGTCTGTACAGGACAATGTGATTCCGGTTGTATTCCACATCGGCCAGGACAGTTCCGGGCATTTTACTGCCCGGTTCGACAGTCCGAAACAAAATGCTTTCGACCTCCCCTGCAATGAAGTGAGCATTTCGGGCGACAGTCTTTTTATTAAAATGAAGATCCTCAACGGCAGTTTCAGGGGCTTGCTGAACAAACGGGGCGACAACATCAACGGAATCTTTTTCCAGGGAGCCGCCGTTCCCCTGGCGCTGCACAAAACCAGTGAAAAACCCAGTCCGCCCGCAGTGAACCAGCGCCCGCAAACACCGCATCCGCCTTATCCGTATAAATCGGAAGAAGTGGATTACTATAATGCAGACCGCAGCATTCACTTCGGCGCCACATTTACAGCGCCCCTGCCCGACAGCACCGTAAATTATTTCAGGCGCCCGGTATACCCGGCTGTACTGCTGATTACCGGCAGCGGACCGCAAGACAGGGACGAAACGATTTTCAATCATAAATCCTTTGCTGTGCTGGCCGATTATTTAACCCGCCACGGTATTGCCGTGTTACGGGTGGATGACCGGGGTGTTGGCAAATCCTCCGGTCGCTTTTCGGCAGCCACCACCGCCGATTTTGCCGATGACGCCATCGCCAGTTTACTTTATCTCCGCAGCCGGCCCGAAGTGGACACCAATGCCATTGGCCTGCTGGGCCACAGCGAAGGCGGTATCATTGCACCCATGGTAGCAAGCCGGCGCCCGGATATCAAATTCATCATCCTGCTGGCCGGACCTGCCATTACTATTACCGACCTGATGGAACAGCAAAGCAATGATGTGTTATTGTCGCAGGGATTACCCAAAGAACAGGCAGCACAATACAGGCCTTTGTATAAAAAACTGGTAACCGCCATACTGCAGGAGAAAGACAGCAGCCAGTTATTTGCGAAGGCCCGCCTTGTTTTCGATGAATGGAAAAAAAATATTGCCGATTCGGTTGTAATAAACACCACCGGGGTGAGTGATGAAATCAGTTTGAAACGTTTTCTCAATGCCTTTATCCATCAGCTGAGAACACCGGGACAACCCTGGTTTGCCTACTTCCTGCAAATCAATCCGGCCGATTATCTTGGGAAACTGAAATGCCCGGTACTGGCCCTCAACGGGGAAAAGGATATACAGGTGGCCGCCGGCCCGAACCTGGCCGCAATACAGCAATTCATCAAAGCATCGGGTAACCCTTTATCCATGACGTATGAAGTACCGGGTTGCAATCACCTGTTTCAGCATTGCAAAAAATGCACGGTGGCCGAATATGGCGAGCTCACCGAAACCATTGCCCCCGAAGTGCTGACAATGGTGGGGAACTGGATCAATAAAGTGGTAAACAAATAGCCCCGGCTCTGCCTGGCATCACCGGGGCTTTCACATTCAACCCTTCAACAACGTATTTGATTATTTTTTCTTCGGTTCAACGGCGAGTTCACCATCGCTCAGCGCTTTCAGGCTTACCAGTTCGTGCTCATTGTACACAGAAAGATAGTAACGGGTTTCGCCGTCGAAATTGAGTTCCAGCACATTTTCACTTACCTTATAGCCGGCATATTTTTTTTCCAGGCTGAGGGTTACCGTGAGCGGCAGCTGCGAAGGGCGGATGGACCGGGAAGTGCCCAGTAACTTACCTTCCTCATCATAGGCCGAACTAACGGTTGTATTGTCAAGGGTAAAAGAAGCAAAATAAAAATCATTGCTCTTCTCCCACTTCACATTGTTACCCGCTGCAAAATCCTGGCGGAAGGCTTCCTGCACTCTGGTGGATACGTTTTCTTCGCCGGTGGCAAAGGCACTGGCTGCAACAAACAGCATCATTGCTGTAAATAAAACTTTCATTCTTTTCATGACTATACTTTTTTGGGTTTGACTATCACTGCCATGGCCGCAGTGTAATTGACAATCCAAAAGTACCCGGTGGCGCAGCGGTAAAGAATATAAAAAAGGATAAACGACCAGCGCCGGAAGATCCGGTTAGATAAACGGCAAATACAAGGGCCGGAAATGCTGCCGCCGGAAACCGCGAAACCCTTCCTGAATAAGCCTTTGCGGCATTTTCTTAATAAAACACTAAAAATTGTATTGAGACTGTTAAAAGTGATGAGAAAAATAGATTGGGAAAGTTAACCGCATTTTGTAAAGTTTGCAGTATGAATTACCTGGCCCATGCCTATCTTTCTTTTCAGCATCCCGAAATACTGCTGGGTAATATGATCAGCGATTTTGTGAAAGGGAAAAAACAGTTTGCGTATCCACCCGGCGTGCAGAAAGGCATTCAATTGCACCGGGCCATCGATCAGTTTACCGATACGCACCCGGCCACAGCCCGGATGAAAGATGTTTTCAGGCCGCACTACCGGCTCTATGCCGGTGCCTTTGCCGATGTGGTATACGATCATTTCCTGGCCAACGATTCTGCAGTATTTGCAGATGAGGCTGCCCTCCGGCAATTTGCCGCCGCCACCTATGAACAACTGGAAAAACAAAGCCATTTATTCCCGGCCCGTTTTGGTATGATGTTTCCGTATATGCAGTCGCAAAACTGGCTCTACCATTACCGATTCCGGGAAGGAACACAAAAAAGTTTCGGCGGACTGGTGCGGAGAGCGGCCTACCTCGAAGAGAGTGATACGGCTTTTGCCCTGCTGGAAGCGCATTATGCCATACTGCAGGAATGTTATACCCTTTTTTTTCCGGCCGTGAAGGCATTCGCCGCTGATCAATTTAACAGGCTGCTGAAATCCTGATTCTTTTATCTTTGAAAAAAACTTCCTGTATGAAAAAAGTTGTTTTCCTGTTTTTACTGGCGGGCCTGCTGGCCGGAACGGTTACAGCCCAGCAAAAATTCCCGGCCCTTGATAAATCGCCCATGGATATGAGTTATTACCCGGCGGGCTACCCGGTGCTGAAAATACAGGATAAAGCCACCGAACCCCTCGTTGCCAGGGTGATCTACAGCCGGCCGCAGAAAAATGGCCGCGTGATTTTCGGGCAGCTGGTGGAATATGGAAAAGTATGGCGCCTGGGTGCCAATGAAGCCACGGAGATCGAATTTTTCCAAACTGTACATATCAACAATAAGAAAGTTAAGAAAGGCCGCTATACCCTCTATTGCATCCCCCTGCCGGAGAAATGGACCCTGATCATCAACAAAGAAACCGATACCTGGGGTTCGTTTAAATACGATGAAAAGAGGGATGTGATACGGATTGATGTGCCCACCCAGAAACAAACCGAACCCCTCGATGCTTTTGTAATGCAGTTTGAAAAATCGGCTACGGGCGCCAATCTCACTATTGCCTGGGATGATGTGAAAGTGGCCTTGCCGATAGTTTTTTAGCCTGCTTGCCGGAATCATCCGGTTTTTGCGGATATTTACAGTATGTGCGGAATAGCCGGTATTCTTCTTGCCAACCGGAACGGCCAATCCAGCCGGCCGGAGATAACGCAGCATCTGAAAAAAATGACGGATGCCCTGGCACACCGGGGCCCCGATGGCGAAGGCCAGTGGCATAATGATGCCTGCACGGTTTGGCTGGGGCATCGCCGCCTGGCGGTAATTGATTGCACGCCGGCCGCCGCACAGCCCCTCTCTTTCCGCGGCCGTTACCAGATTGTACACAATGGGGAGATCTACAATTATATTGAGATCCGCTCCTTTCTCCGGCAGAAAGGCTATCATTTTCATTCACAATCGGATACCGAAGTAATCGCAGCCGCTTATGATTACTGGAAAGAAAACTGTGTTCTCCAGTTTGATGGCATGTTTGCCTTTGCAATATGGGATGCGGAAGAACAACTGCTGTTTGCCGCCCGCGACCGTTTTGGGGAAAAACCCTTTTATTATTACGAAGATGAAAAACATTTTCTCTTTGCCAGTGAAATGAAGGCCCTCTGGGCGGCGGGGGTGGAAAAACAACTGGATGAAAAAATGATGCTCAATTTCCTGGCCCTCGGGCATGTACAGAATGCCCAGGACAAAGAGCAAACTTTCTACCAGCGCATCTATTCCCTGCCGCCGGCTCACCTGCTCAAGTTCAGGCCGCACGACAATAACCTGCGGATCAGCCCTTACTGGAGACTGAATAAAGAATTGCGGGTGGAATTATCGGGCGCAGAGGCCACCGAAAAATTCAGTTCCCTGTTAACGGCATCTGTTAAACGCCGCCTGCGGAGTGATGTTGCCACAGGGGTGTCGCTGAGCGGAGGGCTCGACAGCTCCTCCATCATCAGCAAAATTGCATCCCTCCGCAATGAAGATAAAAGCACCGGCCCCCTCTGCAGTTTTTCGGCGGTATTTCCCGGATTTGAAAAAGACGAAACCCGCTATATTGATACTGTTTGCCAAAGCACCGGCAGTACTAATTATAAAACCCGCCCGGATGGGGAAGGCCTGGTGAATGCCTTTGAAAAAATTTGCTATCACCAGGAAGAGCCTTTTCAGTCGGCAGGCATTTATGCCCAATACAAGGTTTTTGAAATGGCCCGGCAACAGGGCGTTACGGTATTGCTGGATGGCCAGGGCGCCGATGAAATACTGGCCGGCTATCCGCGCTACATTCACTGGTACCTGCAGGAGGTAATCAGCCGGCACAAGCTGGGCGCCACCGAACGGGAGAAAAAACAACTGCACCGGAATCATTACCAGTTCAACTGGGGTGTGCGTAATATCCTGGCGGCCTTTCTGCCATCGCATGCTGCCATCCAGCTCGAGAAGAACGAATACAGGCACATCATTCATCATCCCGATATCCATCCCGATTTCATCCGTTCACTGCGGGGACACGAATGGGAAGGTATTCACAAACCGATCGTTACCAAACTGAATGATATCCTCCATTTCAACACTGTCGAAATGGGACTGGAAGAGCTCCTGCGTTTTGCCGACCGCAACAGTATGGCTCATGGCCGCGAAGTACGGCTGCCGTTTTTAAGTCATGAACTGGTTGAATTTGTATTCAGCCTGCCCTCCCAGTTAAAAATCCATAATGGCTACACCAAATGGCTGCTGCGCAATGCGATGGACAAAAAATTACCGGATGATATCGTATGGCGAACCGAAAAAACCGGGTTTGAACCGCCCCAGCAGGCCTGGATGCAAACAGCGCTGCTGCAGGACTACATACAGGAGGCCCGGCGCAAACTGGTAAAAGCAAAAATGCTGGCCCCCAAAATACTCGATAAAAAAATTGTACCGGTTGCCGCTTATGCCTCCAATAATGCCGATTGGCGATATTGTTGTGCGGCGCAATTTATCTGAGCGGATAAAATTCCGGAACTTTGCCTGCTAAATAAAAAATGTAATAATGAAACCTGCCACTAAATTCATTCATGCCGGGGCCCAGCCCGATCCTTCCACGGGCGCTATTATGACGCCGATCTTTCAAACCTCTACCTATGTACAGGAAGCCCCCGGAGTGAATAAAGGATTTGAATATGCCCGCAGCCAGAACCCCACCCGTAAAGCGCTCGAAGAAGCGCTGGCCGAAATTGAAAATGGAAAATACGGACTGGCATTCAGCAGCGGGGTGGCCGCTACCGACAGTGTAATGAAATTATTACAGCCCGGCGATGAAGTTATTGCGGCCAATGATATGTATGGCGGCACCTACCGGCTTTTTACTAAAGTATGGGAGCGCTACGGCATCCGCTTTAACTATGTTGACACCACCAACCCGGCGAATGTGCAGGCAGCTGTAACTCCCAGAACCAAACTCATCTGGGTGGAAACGCCAACCAACCCGCTGATGAATATCACGGATATTGCGGCCATCGCTTCCATTGCCAGCGTGGCCGGCGCCTGGCTCTGTGTGGACAATACCTTTGCCTCACCTGCTTTGCAGAATCCGCTCGACCTGGGCGCTGATATCGTAATGCACTCCTCTACCAAATACCTTGGCGGGCACAGTGATGTGATACAGGGCGCCCTTGTAATGAATGATGCCACTTTGCGGGAGCAATTATATTTTATCCAGAAAAGTTGTGGCGCTGTACCGGGCCCCATGGACTGTTTCCTGGTATTACGCGGTATCAAAACCCTGCACGTGCGTATGCGCCAGCATTGCGAAAACGGAGCGGCCATTGCCCAATGGCTCCGCAAGCATCCCGGCATTGCAAAAGTGTACTGGCCCGGTCTTGAAGACAGTGCCGGTTATGCCGTAGCGCAAAAACAAATGCGGGGATTTGGCGGCATGATCAGCTTTGAACTGAAAAATGATGCAGCTGATGAAGTGAAAAGAGTGCTCTCTTCCACGCACCTTTTTTCCCTGGCCGAAAGCCTGGGCGGTGTGGAAAGCCTGATCAATCACCCCGCCTCCATGACACATGCCAGTATTCCGAGAGCAGAACGGATCAAAAACGGGCTCAGCGACGGACTGATCCGGCTGAGTGTGGGCATTGAAGATGCCGGAGACCTGATAGCCGATCTTAACCAGGCAATCGGTCACTGATGGAATTACTGATAGAAATTATCGGCTGGATTGGTGCGGTACTCATTGTGGGTTCGTACTTTCTGAACATCAACGGAAAGCTGAAAAGTAATGCGCCGCTCTATATCATCAGTAATCTGCTGGGAGGGGTATTCTTTACCATCAATACCCTGGTGCACCATGCCTATCCTTCGATGATTGTAAATATCATTTGGGTGCTGATCGCCATTGCCGCCCTTTTCCGGAAAAACTGATACTGCCTTGGTAAAAAAGGAGACCCGAATATTACTGAACCAAAAACTGAAGCAATACAATCGCCCGGATTTTATTCCGCAGGATCCTGTTTCCATTCCGCACCTCTTCTCCCGCAGGCAGGATATTGAAATTGCGGGTTTCTTTGCCGCCATTTTTGCCTGGGGAAACCGCACCACGATTATCAATAAGGCAAAAGAGCTGTTACAGCTGATGGAGATGCAGCCGCACGCTTTCTGCACCCAGGCCGGGAAAACCGAGCTGGAGAAGCTGCTGGGTTTTAAGCACCGTACCTTTCATGCAACCGATCTTCTGTATTTTGTGGAATTTTTCAGGCATCATTACAGTCGTGCTGATTCGCTGGAGGAAGCCTTTACCCGTGAACTTGCTGCCACCGACAACAATATTGAAAAAGGGCTGACGAATTTTTACCGGTACTTTTTTTCTTTACCCGATATACCCGGCAGAACCCGTAAACATATTGCCTCGCCCGAAAAAAAAGCCAGCTGCAAGCGCCTCAACATGTTCCTGCGCTGGATGGTGCGCCGTGATGTTAAAGGTGTTGATTTTGGCATATGGAAAACTATTCATCCGCGCCAGCTGGTATGCCCGCTGGATGTGCATGTGGCCCGCGTGGCCCGGCAACTGGGCTTATTGCAACGCAAGCAAAACGACTGGCAGGCAGCGATTGAACTAACGGCCGCTTTAAAAGAACTGGATGCCAATGACCCCGTGAAATATGATTTCGCATTGTTTGGAACCGGTGTGATGGAAAACAAACGAAATACCTGATATACCATGGAAAATAAAGAGCTGGTAATGGCGCTCAACAACGGGTTTGATCTGCAGCTGGCTGAAAACAGCTCGCACGAACAGGCCTGTGAAGCCCTGGCAGCTTATTGTAATGAACTCATCAAAAACAATTTCGAAAGACTGGTGAGCCTGCTCTACCGGATCGACGTGAGTGAGGCCAGGTTGCGGCAGCTGCTGCAGCAGCACCCTGATAAAGACGCCGGCCTGCTTATTGCCTTACTGATTATGGAGCGGGAGGAACAGAAAATAAAAACCCGCCGGCAATTTAACCAGCGGGCCAATGATATTGATGAAGAGGAAAAATGGTAGCACTAACTCACCGCTTCTTTTTTAGCGGGTTTTCTTTCGTACATCAGCTCCTTCACTTTTTCCTTGTCCTCTTTCTCTTTCTTCAGATCGAACATGGTGCCGAATATATGATCCCACAAAGTGGAACTCACGCCAAATCCCATCTGCGTATCCTTGTAATGATGCAGGTGATGATTACGCCAGAGCGGTTTTAACCACTTGAACGGAGGCGCCCATGCATGAATGGCGTAGTGCATGGAGCCATACATCAGGTAACCCAGCAGGAAGCCGGGGAAAAATGAAAAGGCTGACTGCTGAACACCGAACAGGTAACCAACACTCCAGAACAATAAAAAGAAAACGCAGGCAATGATCAAACTGGGTACCGGCGGCATGAATAAACGTTCCTTATCCCTGGGATATTCATGGTGATTTCCATGGATAAGGTAGATGAACTTGCGGCCCCGCTCTGTTTCGGTGATATGATGAAAAATAAAACGGTGAATACAATACTCAAAGAATGTCCAAACAAACATCCCGGTAAAAAATGCCAGCATAATCCGCAGCGGCTCCAGGTGCAGATAGGCATCACTGTAGTAGAGCATCAGGAAAATAACCGGCAGATAAAGACTCCATATTACCAGCGGGTGTGTTTTGGTAAGATATTCGAGATAGTGACTTTTGAAAAGCCGCGCCTGCCCCTTGTTATGTATCTTCGTGAATTCCATAGCTATCACAAAATTAGGTAAACTTTGAGTTTTCCAAAATTTACCTGCTGGATTTCGGCAGGAGATTATAATTATTTTTACGTTTCAAATTTTCTTTATGAAACTCGTAACATTTATTGATCCCAATGAAGAGCATGACAAGCTGGCACTGCTGGTAAACGGCAAACTATACCCCATGGACACCCTCCACCCCGATCTGCCCGTGAGCATGTCGATGTTCCTGAACTACTGGGAGGACGTGCTGCCCCTGGCCATGGCGGCCGAACAGCGGATCAAGGATGGAACCGGAAGAAACACATTTCCAATAGCTTATGAAGATGCCGTACTGCTGGCCCCGGTTCCCCACCCCACCAGCTGCCGCGATGGTTATGCTTTTCGCCAGCATGTGGCAGCCGCCCGCCGCAACCGGAAAGTGGATATGATTCCCGAATTTGATCAATATCCCATTTTTTATTTCACCAATCATAACAGCATCCAGGGGCCCGGCGATATAGTTTGCATGCCCGATCACTTTGAAAAGCTGGATTTTGAGCTGGAAGCCGCTATCGTGATCTGCAAACCCGGCCGCAATATCCCCGCCGCCGAAGCCGATGGATATATCGGCGGACTGATGATAATGAATGACATGAGCGCCCGCCGTCTGCAGATGGAGGAAATGCTGCTGAACCTCGGCCCTGCCAAGGGAAAAGATTTTGCCACTGTGATCGGTCCGGCCCTGGTAACCCTCGACGAACTGCAGTCTTTTGAAATCCCCTGCAAGGAAAATCATACCGGCAAATCCTGGAACCTCGGCATGCGCTGCCGCGTGAATGGCATACAGGTGAGCGAAGGGAACCTGGGGGATATGGACTGGACATTTGCCGAAATCATTGAACGCTGCAGCTATGGCGTGGATCTGTTCCCCGGAGATGTGATCGGCAGCGGCACCGTTGGCACCGGCTGCTTCCTGGAACTCAACGGCACCGGCAAACTCAATGATCCCAACTATACCGAACAATGGCTGCAGGAAGGCGATGTGGTGGAGATGGAAATCGACGGCCTGGGCACCCTCAGCAATACCATCGTGAAGGATGAGAGCGACTGGAGTATTCTGGCGTTAAAAAAATCCTAACCGCGGAGAAAAGAGACAGGGAGTTTTCGCGGAGGGGTTATGATTTTATGCATATAATCCTCTCTATGAACAATGCTAAACAGAATGCCCCTGGTGGCGAAATACCGGATGCTGCTATTGCTGTTCACCGGTAACTGTGACCGGGTTTACCGGAATCTGCCCTACCTGTTTCGCTTAGGAAGGAATTGGAACTCCGGTGATTTTTCGTTAGCACAAAAATGCCGCTTGCACTTTTTTACAAAGAAATCAAGCCGGTTGAAACGTTACACCTGATATATTTACCGCAATTAATCACCTGCCTGCAACTGGCGGATAAAACCGGGTTTTCTTATCAGTTGGTATGTCCTCATATTGAAAGATGGATTCAAAAGAGGGGTATATAAATTTTAAGCCGAACTTTGTGGCAACTTTGCCACTCCCTTCTCAGCGGTTACGCTTTTTTAATTAATTTACTACTTATGTATATCGAACTCAAAAACCTTACCCCTTTCGAAGTGCAAAACTACCTCCAGCATGCCATTGCGCCGCGGCCGATATGCTTTGCCTCCACAGTGGATAAGGAGGGTAATGTTAACCTGAGCCCCTTCAGTTTTTTTAATCTCTTTTCTTCCAATCCCCCCATCGTGGTTTTTTCTCCGGCCCGCCGGGTACGGGATAATACCACCAAACATACGCTGGATAATGTGCTGGCAGTACCCGAGGTGGTGATTAATATCGTAGATTACGATATGGTGCAGCAGGTAAGCCTCAGCAGCTGCGAATACCCCAAAGGCATTAATGAATTCAGCAAGGCCGGCTTCACCGGAGAGAAAGCCACCCGGGTAAGGCCGCCCATGGTGAAAGAAAGTAAAATAAAAATGGAATGCCGGGTGCAGGAAGTGAAACCCCTCGGCACCGAAGGCGGCGCCGGCAACCTGGTGATTTGCGAAGTGCTCTGCATGCATATCGACGATAGCATCCTGACGGCAGATAATAAGATCGATCAAACCAAACTGAACCTGGTGGCAAGGCTGGGGGGCGATTGGTATTGCAAAGTGGATACCAGCAATCTGTTTCAGGTGGCCAAGCCCAACACGCAACTGGGAATGGGTATGGATGCCCTGCCCGCCGATATCCGCCACAGCACCATCCTCAGCGCCAATAACCTGGCCCAGCTGGCCAATGTAAAAGAAATCCCTGCCATTGACCCGGCCTTTCATGACGAGCGCCTGAAAAATATTTTCCAGTACTATGCCATCAACCCCGCCGAAATGGATAAGGAACTGGAACGGTACGCCAAAGAATTACTGGATGCCGGAAATGTGACCGCCGCCTGGCAGGTGCTGCTGGCAGATGAAAATTAATACTTCGTACTTCCTCCTGCAGGGGCTTACCATTTATTTCCAAAGACCTTACGCAGCAGTTCGGTGGTGCGGGCCGCAATATTCTGGCGGATATTCCTCTCTTCATCCGCCACCAGGGCGAATAAGGCATTCGTGGCTTTTTCTGTTACAAAACCCGGCAGATCTGGATTGATCTTTTTTAACGTAGTGGGGAAATTATTGTAGCGGGTAACGATATCACCATAGTATTTGGTGGCATTCACTTTATCCAGTGAAGATTTGATCACCGGCAGAAAAGCGGCAAACAGTTTATCGGTGGTCTTCTCCCTGAAAAAATGTGTGGCGCTGGTATCACCATTGCGCACGAGCCCGATGGCATCCTGTAAGGTCATACTTTTTATTGCATCCGAAAAAATCGGTTTGGCATAGCCAACGGCGTCTTCGGCGCCTCGGTTGATCTGCAGGATGGCCTTATCCACCATACTGCCCAGCCCGATATCCCGCAGGGTGTTTTCGATCTTTTTGGCATCGGGCGGCAGCAGGATTTTATAAAGCGCATCTTTAAAAAATCCATCTTCTTTATTAAAATGAAGGATCGACTTCACCAGTCCCTGGCTCAATGCTTCTTTAATCGCCTGGCCGGCCTCCGATTCTGTAACCCCGCCGGTATTGGTACCCGCGGGCAATTGGTTCAGAACTTCACAACTATAAAAAAGGCAGGCGCTGAAAGCAAAGAGAAAAAATCGTTTCATGTTAGCGTTATTTGAGGTTCATAAATATAGAGCAATTGCTGCAATTCATCATTTTAAGAGTTGCAAATACAGAAATGGGTTGCTTATGGTATCTTTGCCGCTCTGTTATCCGGCTGTCAGCACCGGCTGTAAGTCGATAGCAAATGGCTAATAGCGTAACAATGAGTAAACAACATTTATCCGAACAGGAAATTATCCGCCGGGAGAAACTGGCGGAACTGAACAAAATGGGAGTGGATGCCTACCCGGCCGCCCTGTACCCGGTTAGTCACCAGGCAACCGAAATAAAAAGACTCTGGGCCGAAGAACCGGCCCGGCTGAAAGATGCCGCCGGCCAGCCCATTGATGTATGCCTGGCCGGCCGGGTGATGAGTATCCGGGATATGGGCAAGGCTAATTTCGCCGTATTACAGGATGCATCAGGCCGGATACAGCTTTATATCAAACAGGATGATATCTGCCCCGGCGAAGACAAATCGCTTTACCAGCTGATCTGGAAAAAGCTGACCGATATCGGTGATATTATTGGCGTGAAAGGCTATGTATTCACCACTAAAACCGGTGAAACATCCGTGCATGTAAAAGAACTCACCCTTCTTACCAAATCCCTGCGCCCCCTGCCCGTGGTAAAGGAAAAAGACGGGGAAGCCTTTGATGAAGTAACAGATCCCGAGTTCAGGTACCGGCAACGTTATGCCGACCTGATTGTAAATCCCGCCGTGAAGGAAACCTTTATCAAGCGCACCAGGATGGTAAATGCCATCCGCGATTTTCTGAATGAAAGAGGTGCACTGGAAGTGGATACCCCCGTGCTGCAAAGCATACCCGGCGGCGCTGCGGCCCGCCCCTTCATCACCCATCATAATGCACTGGATGTACCCATGTATATGCGCATCGCCAACGAGCTTTACCTGAAACGGCTGCTGGTTGGCGGGTTCGACTGGGTATACGAGTTCAGCCGCAATTTCCGCAACGAAGGCATGGACCGCACGCACAATCCCGAATTCACGGTACTGGAATTTTATGTGGCCTATAAGGATTATGAATGGATGATGGAAACCACCGAACAATTGCTGGAACGGGCGGCTATTGCCACCAATGGATCTACAAAAGTAATGGTGGGCGACCGCGAGATTGATTTCAAAGCCCCCTACAAGCGGGTAACCATGTACGAAGCAATTCAGGAACATACCGGTTTTGATATCAGCGATATGGACGAGGCCGGTATCCGTGATGTTTGCCGCCAGCTGCACATCCATGCCGATGAAAAATGGGGCAAGGGCAAGCTGATTGACGAGATCTTCGGCAGCAAATGCGAACATCATTATGTGCAACCCACTTTCATCACAGACTACCCCGTTGAGATGAGCCCGCTCACCAAAAAGCACCGCAGCAAACCCGGGTTGGTGGAACGTTTTGAGCTGATGTGCAATGGCAAGGAAATTGCCAATGCCTACAGTGAACTGAATGATCCGCTGGAACAACGCGAACGTTTTGAAGAACAAACCCGCCTGATGGAAAGAGGAGATGATGAAGCCATGTATATCGACCACGATTTCCTGCGGGCCCTGGAATACGGCATGCCGCCCACCAGCGGTATTGGTTTTGGTATCGACCGTATTGCCATGCTGCTCACCAATCAGCATTCCATTCAGGATGTGCTCTTCTTCCCGATGATGCGCCCCGAATCTTTTGAAGAATAAAGGCTCCTTGCCAGGTTTTTACAGGCCTCAAAGCATACTCACTTTGAGGCCTTTTTCATTATTATTTTCTTACAGGGCAATATACACAACAGCCTCCCGGTTAAAGGAGGCTGCGCTTTCAGTATTGTGCAACTCAGGAACGGTGCTTCATTTTATTTCTGAAATTCTGGTAGTCGAGGAAGTAGATCACCCGTAAGGAGATACTGTTGAACTGATCGCCGCTTACCGTTTTCGACAGGTTCTTCGAGTAGTTGCGTTCAAAATCGCGGCTGAAGGTTTCGGCTATATCTTTCCATACAATGCTGAAGAAGCTTCCCTGTGCAAACTCCCAGTTATATACCATATCCACGCTGAAGAAATTATAGTTCTGGTTGGCATTTTGTGTAAAGGGTTTGGAGGGCGTTTGCAGGTAGCCTTCCTGGTTCAGCTCATAAAACTGCAAGGGCTGCACTTTGCTCCAGTAATGCCGTACCCGCAGACTCAGTCCCATTTTATTGGTGAAATTATATTTCACATTCATGGTGTTCTCCACCGTCCGCAGGTCGCGGCGGGTAAAGATAATACTGGGGGCCCCGGTGATCGTGGTATCGGTACCGGCATATCCCACTCCGTCAAATAAATTGGAAGAAAATGCTCCCAGTTCCACGGAGAATTTGTGATTGAAACGGACCTTGCCCCCCAGGCTCAGATCTAAACTGCGGCGCTTGAACACACCTCCCGTGCCTGCAAACAGGCTTGCATTCCAGGATAATTTTTTTGCCGAATTACTTTCATAAGAAATATTGGTGCCCACCCGGCCCCGGGTATTATGGAATACCCTTCCGTACTCACGCGGTTCGTAAAAATCGTTGTAACCGGGTCCGCCATTCACATTGATAAAGATCCAGGACAGACGCTTGGTTTGTGCATTGAAATTGAAGTTGATACCTGCATTCTGATACATCATGGATTTGCGGCGCAGGTTATCGATGGGTGATACCAGCCGGCTGTACCATCCATTGGCATTGATACGGATCTGGTTGTACCATCCTTTGGGTTTGTTCCAGCTATAACCGGCCCAGAAACCCTGGTCCATTGTGTTGTTATTGGTAAAAAAGCCCATATCGCTTTTATCGTACTTATCGTTATACAGGTCCTGCCAGATATTGAAATTAAAACGGCCGCTGGTTTTACCCATGTAAATGCTGTGGGCATAACCGGTAACGGTTTTGCCGTCCTTTCCAAACAGGTTACTCATACTCACATTGCCGCCCACGTTCCAGGTATTCTTTTTATCATTAAAATCGAACAAAGCCGATGTTACATCTGCATCATAATCGTTACCGCTGCGCCATACGCTTGTGTTGACGAGTGAAACGCTGCTGTTATGTTTGAGTGTCTGGTCAAGCACAAACACGTTGTAATTGGTGAAGGGCATGGTTTCTTCCTTGCGCCGGTCTTTTGTATTTACATCTTCAAAGGTGGTAAACTCCTGGCGTGTAATGGCATTGAGCACGCCGATCCCCAGTCCTTTCTGTGTGCGCCCGCTGATTTTGGTGGCGTTCAGGATCTTCGCCTGCACCGGGTCTTTTACGATCATTTCATTGGGGCCGGGTGATAACCATTTTTTTGCTGTTGGCTCCAGTCCGATACGGCGGCTGTAAAACAGGTTACCCTTATTAAAGAGTTCGGTTCCTTCCGTAAAAAATGCCCGGTTCTCATTAAAGCGGATTTCAAAAGGAGACAGGTTGAGCACGCGGTTATCCGTGGGTGCCTGGCCAAAATCCGGGATCAGCGTCATATCCAGTGTAAAAGCCTGGTTGAGGCCGTATTTTACATCCAGTCCGCCATTGATGGTAGACGTTGTCTTTTTAGTATCGGGCCCCGCTGTTCCGTCATGATTAATGTAGGTCGAAAAATAGGGAGATAGCTGCAACCGCATGGGCGGTTTAATGTTTTCGAGACCGGTGAGTAACCCTTCCTGGGTAAGAAAACCATTCACATTCTGGTCAACCGGCTGCCAGAAATAATCCTCGCTTGTTTTTTTACGGCGGCGCATAATGTTGAGCCCCCAATCCTGTAATTTCTTTTTACCAAAACGAATGGCGGAGAAGGGGATAAACATTTCAAAGCTCCACCCGTCGGAATGGATCTTTGCGGCGCTTTTCCAAACGGCATTCCAGCTGAAATCTTCGCTGTTGCCATTGATATTGGGCGCTACTTTCGAATCCATTTGTTCGCCCAGAGGTGTTACAAAATATTCAAAACCGTTGAGCTTGTCATTATAGGTATCCAGGATCACACCCGCAAAATCGTTGTTACCAAAACCGTCGCGGCCGATGAGTTCGGAGGTAACACTGTCCCTTGTTTTTTCGTGGTAGTAGCCACCCACATAGAGGCCTTCATCACTGTAAAGCAGGAATACTTCAGAAAAATTATCAGGGGTTTCCTTCTTGTTGGGCGTAGGCCGCATTTCAGTAAAATCAGTGGCCCTGGGCGCTGTTTTCCAGGCTGCATCATCCAGCATACCGTCGATCTTAATGGCGGCATTGGTTTTTTTGATGGCCAGCGTTCGTTTGGGAATGGCGGTCTGGGCGAAAGCAGTGAGAGTGAGCAATGTGCAAAAGCACAAGGCTCTGATTTTTAAAGAGTTCATGGCTATACTTTGGTTTAGTTGTAGTTCGCTTCATGGCAAAAGCGATACGAATACGAAATTAAACGTAGTAGGCCATAGAAAAGTTACCGCTCATCAAAACAAAATTTGATTTGGGATAGTTTTAACAAATCAGCGCCAACTAAACAAAGAGATCATTGTAAAGGGGGCCGCCGGGCACCACAGAATATTTAGACAGGTCGGTAACGCCGGCGCCTGTCAGCACTTCTTCGTCAATAAAACTGTTGCCGGTGCATTGAGTGGCCGGGCGGGATAAAATTTCAAAGGCCGCATCCGCCACAATATCCGGGGTGCGGCTCATTTTCATCAAAGCTTCGCCCCCCAACAGGTTGTTTACGGCAGCTGTGGCGATAGTGGTACGGGGCCAGAGGCTGTTGGCGGCGATGTTAAAGGGTTTTAATTCGGCGGCCAGTCCCAGGGCAATCATGGTCATATCATATTTGCTGATGGTATAGGCCAGGTGCCTGGCAAACCATTTGGGATCCAAATTGATGGGCGGTGAAAGGGTAAGAATATGTGCATTGGTTGATTGTTTGAGCCAGGGAATGCAGGCCCTGCTTACCATAAATGTGCCGCGTACATTGATATCGTACATCAAATCGAAGCGCCTGGACTCTGTTTTCTCGGTAGTGGTAAGATTGATAGCCGAAGCATTGTTAACGAGAATATCGATGCCGCCAAATCGGGCCACAGCCTGGTCAACCACCTGCTGCACCTGTTCTTCAAAACGGATATCACATTGTACAGCCAGGGCCTTGCCTCCGGCGGCCTCCATCTCTGCGGCGGCGCTGTAGATGGTACCCCCGAGTTTGGGATTCTCTTCCACACTTTTTGAAGCTATAACAATATTGGCGCCGGCAGCAGCCAGTTTTAACCCGATGGCTTTACCGATGCCCCTGCTGGCGCCGGTGATGAGTACCGTTTTGTTGGCGAATGACATGATTTCTTTTTTTTCAAATCTACTATAAAATACGAAAGGCCCCGAAACCGGCTTAACAAAAAATTTAAACAAATGTTTGATTAATATTAAACGATCGTTTAACTTTGCCTTTTCGATTTACTATGGCATTCAATGAAAAGCAATTACAGATTATCCAGACAGCCGAAGCGCTGTTTGCCGAAAAGGGCTTCGATGGCACATCCGTAAGGGATATCGCTGAAGCGGCCGGTGTAAACGTGGCCATGATATCCTACTATTTCGGATCCAAGGAAAAATTACTGGAGGCCCTCTTTACCCTGCGGGCCGGCTCCACCACCCAGAAGCTGGAGAGCATGCTCCGGGATAAGGAACTGACACCACTGGAAAAAGTGAATACCCTGATCGACTATTTCGTGGAAAAATTCAATAATGAACGCTGTTTTCATAAGCTGCTGATGCGGGAACAGGTATCGCACCAGCACACCAATACCATGCAGCAGATCCACCATTTTAAAAAGCATAACCAGCAACTGATCCGGCAGATCATCCAGGAAGGACAAAAAAGCGGAGCCTTTGTAAAACAGGTGGATGTTCCCATCCTGATGGGTACCCTCGTGGGCACCATCGGGCATATGGTGGCCACCCAGCATTATTACCGGGATATCAATAACCTGCAGGCGATGCCCGATGAACAGTTTGAAAAACTGATCCGCAAAAAACTCAGCACCCATCTCAAATTTATTTTTAAAGCTATTCTCACTCATGAAGCGTAAACTCATTATATGGATCTGCGGTTTATTACTGACCCAGTCGCTGCCGGCACAGGAAAGCCGCACCCTTACACTGAAGGAAGCCATAGAGCTGGCGCTGAAAAACAGCAAACAGCTCAAAAACAACGAATCCAAAATCAGGGAGGCCCTGGCCGCCGTTAAAGAAGCGGAAGAAAAAAAATTACCTGAAACCGGGGTGAGCGGTTCGTACATGTACCTGCCGGTACAACCCACCATTGATCTAAAGTCCGGATCCGGCGCCGGCGGGCCTTCGGTAAACCAGGTAATCTACGGCAGCCTGAATCTTTCGATGCCCCTGTACAATGGCGGTAAAACCCGCTATGGCATTGAATCGGCCCGTTTGCTGGCCGAGGCGGTGAAACTGGATGCGGATAATGACCGCAGCGCCGTGGTATTAAACATCGTTAATGCCTGTATCAATCTTTACAAGGCGCATTCGGCCATTACACTGGTGAAGGAAAGCCTGCTGCAATCGCAGCAGCGGGTGAAGGATTTTACCAACCTCGAAAAAAATGGTTTACTGGCCCGTAATGATCTGCTGAAAGCCCAATTGCAGCAATCCAATGTGGAACTCACCCTGCTGGATGCCGAAAGCAATTACAAGCTGGCCTGCGTGAATATGAATATCCTGATGGGACTGCCCGAACAAACGGTACTGGTACCCGATAAAAACGGGTTAGCCCTGCCGGAGATGATCAAAACGCTGGATGAATATGAGCAGGCGGCTTTACAATCCCGGAAAGACATCCATGCCATTGATTTCCGCAAAAAAGCGGCTGCCATCAGTATTAAAACGATCCGGGCCGACCGTTACCCTTCTGTTTCGCTCACCGGCGGTTATATCGCAGCGGATATTCCTAAATTTCTTACCGTATACAATGCCATCAATGTTGGCGTTGGCATCCGGTACAATATCGCCAGTCTCTGGAAAGGCAAGGCCAGAGAAGCCGGTGCCAGAGAACACCTGCAGCAGGTGAGTATCATGCAGGAAATGCTCTCGGATAATATCCGCCTGCAGGTAAACCAGGCTTACCAGGGGTACCTGGTGAGTGTGAAGAAAATCGAGGTGTACGAAAAATCAGAAATACAGGCAACGGAAAATTACCGCATCACCAAAAACAAATATGATAATGCCCTGGCCACCACCACCGAGCTGCTGGATGCCGATGTGGCTTTATTGCAGGCACGCCTGGGTGTAACCAATGCCAAGGCCGATTCGTTCCTGGCTTATAATAAATTATTACAGGTAACCGGACAGTTAAACTATTGATACAAAACTTTTGAAAAAGAATACTATGGAGCAACAACCCAACAACAACCCCGCCCCCAAAAAGAAAAGCAGCAAGATTTTTATCATCGTGCTGGGCTTACTCGTGATTGGTGGCGCCTGGTTTGGTTTCAGCAAATACCAGCATGGCAAGCATCATGAAGAAACGGATGATGCACAGGTGGAAGCGAATATCAGCCCCGTGATTCCCCGCATTTCGGGTTATGTAAAGGAGATACGGGTGAAAGATAACCAGCTGGTAAAAAAAGGCGACACCCTGCTGGTACTGGATGAACGCGACCTGGCCCTGCGGGTATCCCAGGCTGAAGCAGCGCTGGCTACAGCCAAAAGCAATCTTTCGGTAGCCGAAGCCAATACCAATGCCTCCCGGGCAAATATAGCCAGCACCCATGCGGGCGTATCCACCATCGATGCCCAGATTGATGCAGCAAAGGTGACGCTGTGGAGGGCAACGCAGGATTTCGAACGCTATGCCAACCTCATCAAAGATCACTCGATCACCCAGCAGCAATACGAGCAGGCCCTGGCCGCCAAACAATCTGCCGAAAAACAATTGATGATACTGGAACAACAGAAAAACCAGGTAAACCAGCAAACCAACGCCGTGGCCTCACAAAGCAATGCCACTTCATCCCAGATCAATGTAGCCGGATCGGTTATCAAACAAAGGGAAGTGGAAGTGGCCGAAGCCAGGCTCAATCTTTCCTATGCCGCCGTAGTGGCCCAGGAAAGTGGTATGGTTTCCAAAATCAATGTACAGGCCGGGCAATTTATCCAGGCCGGGCAACCCCTCTTTAGCATCGTTATCAATGACGATATATGGGTGGTGGGCAATTTCAAGGAAACCCAGCTGGGTAAGATGCGCATCGGGCAGAAAGTGATTGTGCATGCGGATGTATTCCCCGATCATGCGTTTGAAGCCACCCTTACCTCTTTTTCACCTGCCACCGGCTCCCGCTTTGCCCTGCTGCCTCCCGATAACTCGAGCGGCAACTTTGTAAAAGTGGTGCAACGCTTACCGGTGAAGATAGAGTTCAGCAACAAGGCCGACAGCCTGGTAAAACAGCTGCGGGCCGGTATGAACGTAGTGGTGGATGTACACCTGGATTAATTAACGCAGCCAACAGAACTTATGCAGCCAACAGCCGGATCATTGGTAGAATACGGAGGGCGGAGGGTGATCATCACCATCACCGCTATTTTTTGCGCCCTCCTGGAAATTGTTGACACCACAATTGTGAATGTGGCGCTCAACCAGATGCGGGGCACCCTCGGCGCCACCCTCAGTGAAGCAGGATGGATCATCACCGCCTATGCCATTGGCAATGTGATCATTGTACCCATGACCAGCTGGTTTTCACAACAGTTTGGCCGCCGTAATTATTTTGCCGCATCCATTATCCTGTTCACCGTTTGCTCTTTTCTCTGCGGTAATGCCACCGGCATCTGGGAACTGGTAGCTTTCCGTTTCCTGCAGGGTGTGGGTGGCGGCGCCCTGCTGGTGACATCGCAAACCATCATCACCGAAAGTTACCCGCCCGAAAAAAGAGGTATGGCCCAGGCCATTTACGGATTGGGCGTGATTATTGGTCCTACCCTGGGCCCCCCGTTGGGCGGCTATATCGTGGACCATGCATCCTGGCCCCTGATTTTTTATATCAATATTCCCATTGGTATCATTGCCACCCTGCTTACCCTGCAATATGTACGAAGCCCGCAATACTCCGAAAAAAGCACGATGAAGGATGTGGACTGGGCGGGTATCGGCCTGCTGGCCGTGGCCATCGGTTCTTTGCAATATGTACTTGAGAAAGGACAGGATGATGACTGGTTCAGCAGCGGCACCATCGTCTATTTCAGTATTGCCGCCGCTTTGGGTTTATATTTCTTTGTATGGCGGGAGCTCACGTTCCGCAAACCCATTGTGGAACTCCGGGTATTGAAGAACGGCAACCTGCGCATCGGTACCATTCTTTCATTTATACTCGGTTTCGGTTTATACGGGTCTACATTTATCATTCCGCTTTATACGCAATCGATACTGGGATGGACGGCCCAGCAGGCTGGTATGTTAATGGTGCCCGCCGCCCTCACCACGGCTTTTATGATGCCAATTATCGGTACGCTGTTACAGAAAGGAGTGCCGCAGCAATACCTCGCTGCCAGCGGGATGTTGCTCTTCGCTGTCTTCACCATCTGGTGCTATTTTACCCTTACGCCCAGTACCAGCGGCGATGATTTTTTCTGGCCGCTGATTGTACGCGGTACAGCGATGGGCTTATTGTTCATCCCCATCACCACACTTTCCCTTTCCACCTTAAAAGGAGTTGAGATCGGGCAGGGCGCAGCGTTTACCGGCATGATGCGGCAACTGGGCGGTTCATTTGGTATCGCTATTATCACCACCTATCTTTCGCGCCAGAACACGATCCATGCCGCCTATATAGCGCAGCACCTGGATGCCACCAATCCCATGGTGCAGCAGCGGCTGAGCGCTTTGCAGCATGGCTTTGTGGCCCGCGGTAAATCGGTATCAGAAGCCGTACAGGCCAGCTATGCCGCCTTACAGGGCATGGTAACCAAGCAGGCGGTGGTGATGTCATACATGGATGTATTTCTCGGACTGGGCATTATGTTCATCGTCTGTGTGCCCATTATCCTCATTGCCCGGGGCAGCCGTAAAAAGAAAGTGGACATCGGCGAAGCTATGCATTAAAAATCCCGCCGGTATTTCTCCGGCAGGATTCTTCTTTTTTACTTACGCTGGAAAACTTTGCTTCTTATTTCGCTGCGTTTTTTTCAACCGCGGAGAACAAAAGAATATAAGTTCTCACCAGGAATATTAACCCAGCACGGCTTTGTGCGTGATATTGGTATTGTACAGTTTTGAAATGGGGCAGTTGGCTTTTGCATCTGCCACAGCGGCATCAAACTGATCCTGGCTGATACCCGGCACCCTGGCTGTTACATCCAGGTGCGATTCGGTGATAGCGCCGTTTTCCAGGGTGATCTCACAGCGGGTATTGATCTCGTCAGGTGTAAAGCCCGCCGCATTCAATACAAAACTCAGCTTCATGGTAAAGCAGCCGGCATGCGCCGCCGCTACCAGTTCCTCGGGATTGGTTCCCACGCCATTTTCAAAACGGGAGAGATAAGAGTATTGTACTTTATCCAGTACGGTGCTTTGTGTTGACAGGTGACCGTTACCCTCTTTTCCGGTGCCGTACCATACGGCAGTTGCGTTGCGTTTCATAATAAATTGTTGTTTTGGGCAGGGGGCCATAGCGTCCCCGCTGCTGTTAGGAATATACTGTCTAATGAAAAATTTGTTCGTAGTGTGCCACCGAAAATCCCACCAGTAATTTCTTTCCGGCTTCTATCACCGGCCTTTTGATAATGCTGTTATTTTCCAGCATTACTGTAATGGCCGAACCCGCATCCACTACCCGGGCCTGGCGGGCAGCGGGCAATTCCCGCCAGCTGGTGCTTTTTTTATTAAAGATGTTTTCCCAGCCGGCTTTATCAATCCACTCTGTAAGTTTTTCCCGGCTGATCCCCTTTTGCTTATAATCATGAAACTCCCAGGGGATCTTATTTTCTTTCAGCCAGTTCAGCGCTTTTTTTACGGTATCACAATTGGGTATCCCGTAAACAACAACAGGTTGCTTCATTAATGTTCAGGTAAAACGGGTTTGGTTTTCATAATGGCTTCGATCTTCTCCATCAGTTCGGGTGTCAGTTTTTTCATCACCTCCAGTGCTTTGAGATTATCCAGCAACTGTGTTTTTTGGGTGGCGCCCAGAATCGCAGTACTCACATTGGGATTTTTGATACACCAGGCTATGCTCAGTGAGGCCGTGCTCACCCCGAGTTTGGCGGCCAGTTCACTGAGTTTGCGCACTTTCTTAACTTTTTCTTCCACCACCCAGCGGTCTTTCAGCCAGTCGAAACCCGCCAGGGCAAAGCGGCTGCCTTTCGGTACACCGTCATTGTATTTACCCGTAAGCAGGCCGGAGGCCAGCGGGCTCCAGATGGTAGTGCCTAAGCCCACTGTTTTGAAAAGCTGCAGAAACTCATTCTCCATTTTATTACGTTCGAAGAGATTGTATTGCGGTTGTTCCATAGCAGGACCTATCAGGCAGTACTGCTGCGCCACTTTATGAGCTTCCATGATTTCCAGGCCACTCCATTCGCTGGTACCCCAGTATAATATCTTGCCCTGTTGCAGCAGGTGGTTCATGGCCCATACGGTTTCCTCCACCGGTGTCTGCTTATCGGGGCGGTGGCAGAAATACATATCCAGGTAATCTACCTGCAGGCGTTTAAGCGCTTCGTCGCAGGCTTCCATCACGTGTTTGCGGCTGAGCCCGGTTTGATTGGGTTTATTTTCTTTGCCGCGCCATCCCCAGAATACTTTGGAAGAAACGGTGTAGGAAGTGCGGTCCCACTTTTTTTTCTTCAGCACCCGGCCCATCATTTTTTCGCTTTCCCCCAGGGCATATACTTCGGCATTGTCAAAAAAATTGATGCCGTTATCATAGGCCAGTCCCATTAATTCATCGGCGGTTTTATCATTGATCTGTTTGCTGAAGCTTACCCAGCTGCCAAAAGAGAGCAGGCTGACCTGTAAGCCTGATTTTCCTAAACGACGATATTCCATAGTAAAAAATTAGACCCCGAAGTTAGGACAACAACAGTAATAAATAAATGAAATGCTGTGAAGAGAGACACACAAAAAAAAAGAAGTAACCCTGCTGTGACAAACGGATTACCGGGAAAGGAAATTAATATTCGGGGAACTGGGATACCGGGATGCGGATGATGCTGTTCACCACCCGTTTCACCAGCTTTTCGGTAAAGTTCTGGTTGGTTTCAAAACCATCTTCTCCAAAAATGATCTGGGTTTTGGTGCGGATCTGTACGGGCTTGTCGGTGTAAAACTGGTAGGTGGGGCGGTTGCGGTCCCAGTACAATTCCTGGCAAACCAGGGTATCGCCGTTTTTGAGGCCGATAAAGCGCACGCTGTCTTTCAGCAAGATCCTGCTCTGGCTTTCGATGTATTTGCCATAGCGGGCATCCATATAGCTTTCGCGTTTGGCGGTATCATTAAAGAAATCAACGTGAAGGGTATTGGGAAACTCCACGTAGGGTACTGTATCCTGCACGCGTAACATGCGGGGCGAAAGGAGCTTGGCCCTGGCTTTTCCTCCCAGCGTATAATTAATATCCACGTTGATGGCTTCTTCCACACCCAGGTTTTTATTGCTGAGGTTCTTCACCACTTCCGGGTCGTTTTCGCAACTGCTGAACAGGAGGCTCCCAAATAAAATTGCCAGGCACAACCCGAAGTGTTGTATTCCTGGCAAATAATATGATACTGACCGGTGCATCAGAAAAATGCTCCTGCTAATTATATTTTGGTTTGAGGAACCAGCGGGCATTCATGGCAATACCCAGGCTGAAGCGCAGGGTATTATCCCGCAGGTTGCTTTGCTTGTTGCCCCTGCTGCCGAATTCGACAGCCGTATTCAGCGTTACAAATTCGTTGTTGTAATTATAGCTCAGCCGTTGCAGGGAAGTGAGCGGGAAGCCGGCTCCCACGCTGAATCCGTACTCGGGATGGTTATTGGTGGATTGTACAAAATCCGTTCCGTAATAAGCCCCCATCCTGTATTTCACGAAGTTGAAATATTTTTTTACGGATACGCCCGACTTCAGCGGGAAATACTGCAAGCCCGCCCTCACGGTATAATTGTTTTTTACCAGGTCGGTTTCGCCGTAATTGGTGTAATTGCTCCAGTTGGTGGTTTCCACATCCAGGCCAAACATCCAGTGCAGGCCGTTATAGGTGAAGCCAAGCCCAACAGTGGAAGGATATTTTATCACACCTTTCTCTCCGTTCTTTTCATAAACACTGTCGAGGCGGTAAGTATTGCCATTGGCATCGTAATAAAATGTTTCTTTGGCAACATCGCGGGTGGCCTGCAGCTTTTGCTGAACGCCGCCATAGAGGCCGAAACAGATCATATCCCCGTTTTTAAGCGGAAAATTGTATTGCACCCCGGCATTTACAAACACGCCGCCAAAAGTGGTTTTACTGCTGTACACCGCTTTATAATACTCAACGGTATCGTTGATGAATATCACTTTCGTATCATAGTTCTTGTTACCAAACATATACCCGGCAATGGCGCCAATGCTGAAATTATGAATTTTAAGCCCCGTACCCACATAGGCCTGGTTGATCCCGCCGTCGCCTTCGTAAATGGTATGCAGACTGTCGATATTGGTAAGCCGCTCATCTTTTTCGAGCTTATAGCCAATCCTTGTTACCGGCCGCAAACCAAAACTGAGGGCCCAGGCATTTCCTTTTTTCGCCATCTTTTTGGTGGTAAGCGGGAAAGCCATTTGCAGGGAAGAGAAAAGTGAATTGGTTTGGGTGTATTTACCAGGAGGATTGGTGGTCTTCAGTGTACGGGAATCCGCTTCGGCTGATACATCAAAGATGGTAACAGAAACTTTTCCCAAACTGGCCGGATTGGTGAAGTTCAGGCTCTGGAAAAGCCCGTTATAATCCTGCACACCGGCGGCTACACCGCCCATGCCCCTTGAAAAGATATTATGATTGGGAACCACATCTCCCATGCCATAGCGGGAATAGGGTGAGTTTTCTTGTGCGTAAGCAGTTGATTGTAAGCAATTTACAACAAAAAGCAGCAGCCCGTATTTAGCAATTGTTAGTTTCGCTGAGCGCATACAGTCCTTTAAATAAGAAATTTGAGTCGGCAAATATCCTGTTTTTAAGCTGACCGGCAAAATAGGGCGCATCCCCCCCGGTTAAAACCACGTTAAAGTTGCCGTATTTTTCTGCATAGGCATTCACGAAACCATCGATTTCATAGGCCATTCCGGCGATTACCCCGCTCTGCATATTGGTATTGGTATCATAGCCGATGAGAGGAAAATTCCAGTCGGGTTGCACCAGCGGTAATTTGGCGGTAAACACCTGCATCGCTTTAAAACGCATTTCCATACCCGGAGAAATACTGCCGCCGATAAACTGGTGGTCCTGGTTGATGAAATTATAGGTAACACAGGTACCCAGCCCGATTACCAGGTTATTCCGTTGCGGATAAAAATAAACAGCAGCAGCGGCCAGCGCCAGTCGGTCGGCCCCGATGGTTTCGGGCTTCCCCACCGGGGTGGTGAAGTTGAGCCGGGTAAGATGTGAAAGCTTGTGAAAACAGCTGTGCCCCGCCATTAATTTCTCCAGGGCCGGATTATGATGAATAACAGAGGAGAGAATGGTTTTTTCGGGCCGGTGAATGGTAAGCAGGCGCTCAATAGTGAAGGATTCATCATTGGGCAGAATGATCTCTTCCTGGAATTGATCATTGTTGAATATAGCCGCTTTCAGGCGGGTATTTCCAAAGTCAAAACAGATTGTCTTCATGGTTAAGCTGGCTGCGGTTGGCCCCTGGCTGTTGGTTATTTAAATTAAAAAAGAACAGCAAATGTACAGTGCGGTTTTGTTAACAGGTGATATTCCCGGGAATTAGTTTTGGATACCGCCTTAAGTCATTACGTATGCGCCAGGAACCATGGCCCCCTCAAAATCCCTCAAAACCGCTGAGATTCTTAAAATGCCCGTTGAGTTTCACCCTTTCCTTCAGCACTTCCATTTCGGCCATCAGGGGCAATACCTTCTGTAAATGGCGTTTCAGGTATTCCTGCCGCTGCAATTCATGGAGCAGTTCCAGCACTTCATATTCTTCCCGCAGGGAAAGTCCTGCATGATGGGCCACATCGTACACACTGAGTTCGGTGGCAGGTTTTTGAAAAGATTTCTCAATTTTCAGCAGGCGGTGCAGTTCGCGGATGCCGCCCACCAGCCGCTGCATCAGCTCCCGGTTACCGGTTTCAATATTATCGGGATAATTCACAATGGCGCCGCTGTATAGTTTTTCGGGCAGTTCCCGTATCACTTCCAGGATCCGGAATACTCTCTCCCCCCTTGTACGGATATCCATCCGGCCATCCTCATGTACGGTGGTAATTTCGGTTATGCGTACCAGTGTGCCCATTTCATTGAGCTTATCGTCTATAACAGCCGGAATGCCAAATGGTTTGGCATCGGCATAACATTCCCGGATGAGCTGTTTGTACCGGGGCTCAAAGATGTGCAGGTTCAGTTCTTCGCCGGGATACACCACAATACCCAGCGGAAATATGGGAATAAAATTTGTCAACGGCCGTTATGCTTTTGCTGGTGATACAATTCGCGGAGGTATTTATATTTAAGAAAGGTGTAGCGGGCGGTGGTACGGGCTATCAGCAACCCTTCGGGGCCATCAAGAAAACCCAGCCTTACCAGGTAATTATGTATAAAGGAAAACAGCGGCGAGAGGTATTGCCGGAGGCGGCTGGCTTTTTTACCCTGTGCATAATACTTACGGGCATTCAGCCGGGCATAGGCCATCGTCTTTTGCTCATATTCCTCCCTGGCATGAACGGTGAAATGGAGGATATGACCCGGGAGGGTGGTGATGCGTACCCCGGCCGGCAGTTGCAGGTTTTCGTGAACGGCCGCCTCGTTCCATTGCACCGCCGTACGGTTGAAAAGGCGTATATGCTTATCCGAGCCCCACTCGCCAAAACGGATCCGCTTGTTCATATAATAATTACGGAAACGCATCATGAACACTTCCTTGCTATTGCCGCCATCCAGTGCCTGTATGGCTTTCACCAGTTCCTCATCCGCGGCCTCATCGGCATCCAGGTTCAGTATCCAGTTATTACGGGCCGCTTTGATCCCTATATTTTTATTGGGCCCATATCCATTCCAGCCGGGTTCTATGATCCGGGCATTATAGCGGCGGCAAATGGCCAGGGTGTCATCGGTGCTGCCGCTGTCTACAATCACGATATCATCACTCAGGGCTTTCACACTTTCCAGTGTTCTGCCGATAATATGCGCTTCGTTTTGGGTGATGATAACAACCGAGAGGTTCATGGCACAAAGAAACAATTTTTTGGAAGATGATATTTTTCCAGCCAATTTTGTTTCATGTGGCAACAGCAACTGCAGGCAATTCAAAAGGCTGATATCAAAACACTGGCCCGTTGCATTTCATTGGTTGAAAACGGGGTGGCGGGGCACGAAGCACTCCTGCAGGGACTGCCGGTTACCACTACGCCGGTAATTGGCATTACGGGCCCCCCCGGCGCCGGTAAAAGCACGCTTACAGATGCCCTGATTGGTTTGCTGGTGCAGCAACAGAAAAAAGTGGCTGTTCTTTGCGTCGACCCCTCCTCTCCCTTTAACCTGGGCGCCCTGCTGGGGGACCGTATCCGGATGAGTGAATGGTATGACAATCCCAATGTTTTCATCCGGTCGCTGGCCAGCCGGGGTGCACTGGGTGGCCTGCACCCCCGGATCATTGAAATCAGCGACCTGGTAAAAGCCGCCGGCTTCGATTATATCATTATTGAAACGGTGGGGGTGGGACAAAGTGAAATTGAAATTGCCGGGCTGGCAGATGTCACCGTTGTGGTGGCAGTACCCGAGGCCGGTGATGAAGTGCAGACGATGAAGGCCGGGCTGATGGAGATTGCTGATATTTTTGCCGTTAATAAAGCAGACCGGCCGGGTGCGGATAATTTTGTAAAACACCTGCGGATGATGCTGGCCCCCGCTTTCAGCCATACCGAAAGAACCATCCCGGTTATTAAAACCATCGCTTCCCAAAAAGAAGGTATCCGGGAACTGCTGGATGCCGTGAATACGGTATCCAGGGAGAAAACGGTGAATGACCGCCATGCCTGGTTACTTGCCGAGAGAGCCTACCATCTTATTGCCAGTTACCGTATGAAAGACATCGATAAAAAACAATTAAAAAAAGACATTGAAGCCGCCGGTAAAAATTTTAACCTGTACCGGTATATCCAATCCTGGCTGGAGCCGCGTTAACCCTTCACTTGATTTAACTAATTACCGAATACAGATATGGAACAGATTCCCAATAAAAATCTTCCCAAAATTGCGGCTTCCGGGCCTGTAGCCGTAAAAGTGGTGCCGGGTAAAATTTATTCCTGGTGTACCTGCGGGCTCAGTGAGAAGCAGCCATTTTGTGATGGCACCCACAAGCGGATTGAACCGGTTATCAATGAACAGGGCGAACCGGTTTTACCCTTCAAAAGCCTGAAGGTGGAGTTTGAAAAAGAAGAAGAAGTTTGGTTTTGCCAGTGCAAACACACGAAGAATCCGCCTTTTTGCGATGGCAGCCATAAACAATTTAAGCAGGAGCAATAGGTTACCAGGTATCTTTCTGGCTCTTCCACCAGCGGTAGGCAATAAAACCCACAATGGCAAAGGGAGTCCACATCAGGTATAAAATGCCCTGGTTAAGTCCCTGGGCGGGCTTGTCGCCCATTTGCTGGGCCGTTTTGGTGCAAACCGAGCACTGGGCCCCGGCCGTATAAAATAACAGCAGCAGCAGGCCCAAAACGGTCAGTATGCGTACTATGCGGATCATCCCGGCAAATTTACGTCAGGCACGGTTATTGACAACAAATGTTTAACAGATTTTAACTACATTTCTCATCACAGTTGCTTAAGATGGTTTTTCTTTGCCGTAAAACTGTAATGTGCATGAACAGATGTTTACTCGTTCTTCTTTCCGGCTTTCTTTTCTCCACTGCCATAGCGCAAAAAGCACCTACACCCGAGGATTGGTATCAGCGTGGCATGGAGCTGAAAACCAGGGCTCTCTATCCTGATGCCATAGTGGCTTTTAAAAGAGCCCTTGCCCTCAATAAAAGGTTTGATTCGGCTTATATCCAGATTTCCGAATCGTTTGTAAGCAGCGGGCACCCCGACAGCGGGATTGTATACCTGCGGAAGCTGACTGATTATAAACCCACTGTACCCGGGATCTGGATGTCGATAGCCAACACCTATAAAAATGTAATCAGTGACCCGGATTCGGCCCTTGTGAATTACAAAAGAGTGCTGGCCCTCGACAGTACGGACAAAACCGCCTGGTGTTTTACAGCCTGGTGTTATAACGCCATGAAAAAATATGATGAAGCAATTCCTTATGCTGTAAAAGCCCTCAGCATCGATAATAATTACCGCCCTGCCTATGGTGAACTGGCTTTTGCTTTTAACCAGTCGAAGCGGTATGCCGATGGCGTTGAACAATTCAAAAAAAACCTCGCTGTTTCAGTGGTTGACGTGGCTTACTATTACTCCGGACTTTGCTATATGATGCTGAATGATACTACCAATGCCATGAAGCAATATGATGAGCTGAAAAAGATCAATGAGAAAATGGCGGAAGGCCTGAAACGCCGGATGGAAAAATACCAGAAGGAACGGCAAACCAACGGCAGCCCCGCACAGCCCAATAACCAGGAAGCCACACAAAATAATAAGGGCTAAACAATTTCTTTCCTCAAAAAGTAATTTCAAAAATACCAACCGGCGGGTATTGCAACATACCCGCCGGTGCTGTATTTTGTGCTTACAAACCTCCTTTTATGCGTAAATATGTTTTATCGTTGCTGGCCGGCCTGGTGCTGACCGGTACTGTAATGGCCCAGGGCGCCACTGCCTTATTCGACCAGGGAAATAAATTTAAAGACAATAAAAAATACAGCGAGGCACTGGCTTCCTATAAAAAAGCCATTGCCCTGAACCCTAAATACAAAGAAGCTTATTTCTATGCCGGCTGGTGCTGTAATGAACTGGAGCAGTACAGCGATGCGCTTACCTATCTCAGCAAGGCCAACAACCTCTGGCCCGACCAGGCTAAAATTTATTTCGAGATGGGATATGCCAATGAAAATCTTAAGAACTATGATGAAGCGGCTACCCAAATGAAAACATGCATCAGCCTTTATGAGGATTACGACCTGGCTTATAAAGAACTGGGTAATATTTATTTCAAACAGAAAGATTATAAAAAGGCGCTCGACTTTTATCACAGCTATGCCGATAAGGCCAGCAATATCAAAAGCGCCATTTACTACTACCGCCGGGGTTACTGCGAAAACGACCTGGGCAATTATGATGAGGCCATCAGTTCCTTAACCAGGGCAGTGGAACTGGATGCCGAATATAACGAAGCCTTCACGGAACTCGGGTACAGCTATTATATGAAAGGCCGTTACGAAGATGCCATTGAGCAATTCAACAAAGCCATCTCTATTGAAAAAACAGCCTTACCCATCTACTACAAAGGACTCTGCTTCCTGGCGAACGGGAATAAGCCGAGGGCTACTGACATGTACAATACCCTTAGCGAGATGAAATCGGATTATGCCGGAAAGCTGAAGAAGAAAATTGACGGAGACTAAACGCGCCCTTAGCGGATCTCGGAGCCGGCAGCGGCATTATGAAACACTTCCTGGTCGAAAAACTTGGGGTCGGTAATAAATCCGTTGATGGCTCCTTTCATCACCATCGCACTTAATAAATCATCGGCCCGGTATACCACCGGCGTCTGAGCAGCGAGTAATTTGGCAGCCCCCTCCCGCGTAAGGGCATAGGCATGGGTGCAGTCATGAAAACCCGCTTTGCGCAGATGCGGGCTGAAAGGAACCGGTAAAAGATTATTCACCATAACCGGGCTCCATTTCATGAAACCCAGTCGCGACAGGATGCGGTAAAAAAATTGTTTTCTTTTCAGTGAAGGGGTTACCACTTCGTGTTTCAGATAACCCAGGTAGAGCAGCTCCCAGTTGGGGGGCAATTCTTCCAGGGCTGCCGGCAGACTGGCCAGTTCTTTCGTGAGCGGCAAAACATCATCTTCCAGGATCAGTACTTTGTTCCAGTTATTACGCAGTATAGCTTCGTACACCATCCGGTGCGAGAGAGAACAGGCAATCTCACCTGCATTCAGGGCCTTGCCCTGCCGCTGCAATGTGCGGGCCTGCTGTTCATCATAATTGGCAGAAATAAAATCAGGACTGAGGGCCAGTTTATCAGCGCCCCAGAAAAACTCAAATGATAAGCCTTCCAGCTTTTGGGTGATTGCCGAGTGGCGTTCGGTAAAACGCGAAACGCTTACTACCAGGATCTTATCGAAAAAACCCTCCAGGCTGTTAATGGCAGAAACCGGTATGGACAATTTGTAAAAATTTAATGAATAAGTCCGGTGGCAATGGCTGCAAACCGCTGGCCCCATTTTATCCAGTTCAGCTGTTCTTCGTATTGCCGGCGGCTGTTACGACGCAACTCTTCATAGCCTGCGGCGTCATTCCAGCAGTTTTCAATCCTGCCGGCATAATCAGCCGGGCCTGCACTTAAAGGTAAGGCAAATCCATTTATGCCTTCGGTAACATAGGTGCGCACGCCGCCCGTATCGGTGGTAATGGAAGGGATACCAAAGGCGGCGGCCTCACAAAAAACAAGGCCGGCACATTCTGCCCGGGTGGGCAGCAACAGGAAGGAACTGCCGGCCAGCAGGGTAAAGAGTTCGGCGGCTTCTTTCGGATCGTTTTTATTAATAAACGGGATAACCGTTACCCCCTCATCCACAGGAACCGGTGGTGTGCAACCAATGATGGTTAATGTAACAGGCAATCCCTTTGCCTTCAGCAGGCGGTAAGTTTCCAGTGCAATATCGCCACCCTTTCGGTCCCACTCCACTCCCAGGAAGAGAAGTTTGCATATGGCGCCCCTGGGCTGGGCTGCCAGCGAAGCATCCGGTTCGGTATCCAGGTTGGCGCCCAGCGGCACTACTGATATTTTAGCCGGGTCGACCCCGTAATCGGTTATGGCCGACTGGCGGCACCATTCCGAGGCAAGCATGGAATGATCGGCCCGCAGGTAGGTGAGTTTATCCATATCTATCCCGCACTTGATATTGTAATTGGCCAGGTTGCTGAAGTAGGGATAGTACCCCTGCAGCTGAAAGAAAGTGGCATCATTCACCTGTATCAGGGGCAGCTTTGTTTTGCTGTAGGCAATCAGCTGCGGGGATGAAAGTACAAAAAGGAGATCCACCGGGCGTTTTTCCAGTGCCTTATCCAGTGCATTGCTGAAATAGCGGGCATAGGAAGTAAGAAATTCCACGGCAGTATGCTTGCCAAACCAGCGCCGGTTAATGCTTTTCTGCGTGGTAAGCCATTCCCGCAGCCAGCGGGGCAGGGGAAAATAAAAATCCTCCACTTCGTAGTATTTGCTGATTTCGCGGCGGGTGTAATAGCCGGTGCCCGACCATGATTTTTTGTCTTTAGGATCCCATCTTCCTACAATACCGATCTTCATAAAACATTATTAGAGGTAACGCCTGGCAATACGGTTATAGCTGGTATTGCGGTTCCGTATATCGTCTGGTGTCAGTTTTGATAAATACTTTTCCCATGCAAAAGATTCCCATAGGTGGTGCACATAGGCCTGCGGGTACTCATGATCCTCTTCAAAAAGCGCCGCCAGGCTCAGGCGGTCGTACAAGGGATAAAAAAAGGCATAGGGGCTCAGCACCGTAAGGGTTTCCGGAATTTGTTCCGCCAGCCGGCCCGGCACTTTTACCGAATGTTCATCCCAGTATTTATCCCGTCCTTCCGAACGGAAACTTTTGTATTCCCGGAGCCAGCGTTCCACAAAACGGCTGCCCGGTGCCGATAGCATCACGGCATTGCATAAACCCTGGATGGTGAGTTCGCCGTTGCCAACCAGTCCCAGCCATTTCTTAATATCATACTTAACCTGCTGGCGTTTATTCCTGGGTACGTAGGGTGTGTTGAATTCGCTGCCGATCACAAATTCATTTTGCAGCAGGTCGTCAAAGGGTTTCACGCAAATCGTATCCATATCGAGGTAGATACCCCCATGTTCCTGCAGCATCCGGAGGCGCACCACATCGCTTTTGTGGGCGAAATGAAGGAGTGGCCGGCCTTCAATTTCGGTGGGTGCCGTGAGCTGGTTGGGCGTGATAAGGGGCAGGGTTTCTTTCCACCATTCACCCCGGGGCTCATACTGAAAATGGAAATACACTTTGTCGGGCTGGTTCAATACCACAGCTGATTTCACTGCAAGGTGATGAGCCAGTGAAAATGACATATGGCCAAAATCAGGCGAAAACCCGAATACAAAGTGCAGTATCTTAGGTATCAAGCGTAATTTTTTATAAAGGTAATCTGAAGTACCGGGGCGTTTCTATGACGGATAATGGTAAAACGGCTGTTATCAGATGATATTTATCAGCCCCGGAAAAATAAGAAACTTTATCTGTTTGGAAACAAAAATCCCCTGTTGCCAGGGGATCGTTTCCAAACTATCATTAAACCGCTTCGGCGTTCATTGATTTCTGAGCCCGTTTACGGTCTTCTTCATTTAAAATCACTTTGCGCATGCGGATGTTTCTGGGTGTTACCTCGATGCACTCATCCTGCTGAATATATTCCATGCATTCTTCCAGCGTCATCAGTGTTTTGGGAGCGATACGGGTGGCATCATCACTGCCGCTGGCACGGTGGTTGGTGAGTTTTTTGGCCTCTGTGGCATTCACCACCAGGTCGCCGGGTTTGATATGTTCGGCGATGATCTGTCCGGCATACACATCTTCTCCCGGATCTACAAAGAAGCGGCCGCGATCCTGCAGCTTATCAATAGAATAAGCCGTGGTGGTTTCGGTGTTCTTGGAAAGCAATACCCCGTTATTTCTTCCGGGGATGGGGCCTTTCCAGGGGCGGTATTCAATAAAGCGGTGTGCCATGATGGCTTCTCCCGCGGTGTTGGTGAGCATATTACTCCGCAGGCCGATCAGGCCACGCGAAGGGATTTCAAATTCGAGGTGCTGCATTTCGCCCTTGGTTTCCATCACCAGCAACTCGCCCTTGCGCTGTGTTACCAGGTCGATCACACGGCCGCTGAATTCCTGCGGCACATCCACCACCAGGTTTTCGTAGGGTTCACATTTTTGTCCGTTCACTTCTTTTATGAGTACCTGGGGCTGGCCTACGGTAAGTTCATATCCTTCGCGGCGCATGGTTTCGATGAGTACGCCCAGGTGCAGGATGCCCCGGCCAAATACCTGGAAGCTGTCTGCACTATCCGTATCCTCTACCCGCAGAGCGAGATTTTTTTCGGTTTCCTTCATGAGGCGGTCGCGTAAGTGGCGGGAGGTAACAAATTTTCCGTCCTTACCAAAGAAGGGAGAATTGTTGATGCTGAACGACATGCTCATTGTGGGTTCATCCACACTGATCACCGGCAGCGCTTCGGGCACTTCGGCGTCGCAGATCGTATCGCCGATATTAAATTCTTCGAGGCCTACCACGGCACAGATATCGCCGGCTTTTACTTCGGCAACTCTTTTTTTGCCAAGCGCTTCGAATGTATAAAGTTCTTTTACCCGCATTTTCTTAATCACGCCACCGGCCTGTACCAGTGCAATCGGTTGTCCTTCTTTTATCGAACCCCTGGAAACCTTGCCTACGGCAATCCTTCCCAGGAAAGAGGAATAATCGAGTGAGGTGATCTGCATCTGGGTGGGGCCTTCTACCACTTTGGGCTCGGGCACATGAGCCAGGATAGAATCCAGCAGGGGTAAGATATTCTCTGTAGGCTCCAGTGAGGTATTCATCCAGCCCTGTTTACTGCTTCCGTAGATAGTGGGGAAATCCAGCTGTTCTTCTGTGGCATCCAGGTTGAAGAATAATTCAAATACGGCATCATGCACTTCATCGGGGCGGCAATTGGGTTTGTCCACTTTATTGATCACAACGATCGGGTGCAATCCCAGTTGCAGGGCTTTTTGCAGTACAAAACGGGTTTGCGGCATAGGACCTTCAAAAGCGTCCACCAGCAGCAATACGCCATCGGCCATTTTTAATACGCGTTCCACTTCTCCGCCAAAATCGGAGTGACCCGGGGTGTCGATCACGTTGATCTTGACATCCTTGTAGGTTACAGAAACGTTTTTACTGAAAATAGTGATACCCCTTTCCCTTTCGAGATCGTTGTTATCCATGATCAGTTCCCCCGTTTCCTGGTTTTCACGGAAGATATTGGTGCTGTGCAGTATCTTATCCACCAGGGTGGTCTTACCGTGGTCTACGTGGGCGATGATGGCGATGTTCCGGATATTCATGATTGCTTTTTTATCTGTCTGCCGGCCCAATACAGCCGGCTTTTTGAGGGCGCAAAGGTACGCTAAATCAGCGGTTTGGCAAGGTTAATATGTAATTAATTCTATTAGATTACTTTTGAGCTGCAAGCGTATTAATCTTAAACTGTGTGATTATGAGTATAGTAAGAAAAACCGGCCCCCGTAAACGGATCGCCCTGGTGGCACACGATCACAAGAAAAACGATCTGATTGAGTGGGCTGTTTATAACAAAACCGCCCTGGCCCGGCACGAGCTGATTGCCACGGGCACCACGGGTAAACTGCTGGAAGAAAAGCTCGACCGGCCTGTTAAAAAAATGCTGAGCGGCCCCCTGGGAGGGGATCAGCAGATCGGGGCGATGATCGCCGAAGGCAAGATTGATATCCTCATTTTTTTCTGGGATCCGATGGAAGCGCAGCCGCACGACAGTGATGTAAAGGCCCTGCTGCGGCTGGGAGTTGCCTGGAATATTCTGCTGGCCTGCGACCGGGCCACGGCTGATTTTGTACTCACTTCTCCCCTGATGCAGGAAGAATATGAAACCATTATCCCGGATTATACCAGTTATATGAACCGGCCGATTTCGGAAAAATAGAAGCGCCCCCAAAACTGAGGGCGCTGTGAACCAAACCTGTATATAGCCAACTTTTGTGAAGTTCTTTTTGAATTGCAGGGTATAAAAAAATCAAAAACCAAAACCGCAATACCCCGACAGGGGTTACAAAACCTGCCGGCGGCTCGAAGAATAAGTCATAAATACTTTGTCAGCACTTTTTTGCACTTACTTGCGTAAACTAAACAATACCCTTCCAGCGCAGGAAACCGGCGCCACCGAGCAAAAGAGCGCTGGCCAGTAATAAGCCGGCGGGTGTATTACTGTTATGCCGGTCCATTTCTTCTTTAACTTCGGGTAATATGGATTGGTATTGTGCTGATGCCACATCCTCCTCATCATTGACTGCCCGTGCTTCATCCTGCCAGTTATCGATATTGCGACCGGTAAGGCGGGTGAGTTCCAACAGTTCATTCTTTCTGCGCTTGCGCAGTTCCTGCAGGTATTTTTTTCCGGCATCACAGGTGAAATCGCCGGTGGCAGGATGTGTGATCACGTAACGGGCCTGAAAGGTTTCGGTATTGGGTGTTACCTGGAACATCAGATCTTGCGGAAAACTGCGGCGGTTGTACCGGAAATGCAGGCGGGTAAAATGCACATTCTTACTGCCATTATCGGGAGCATCATTATCCACATCACTGTAATCATTCCAGTCTTTACCATTCAGCCACCATACCCCGCTCTGCACCAGGTCCTGCTGCGAAGGTGCTGTGGCAATACAGGGATCACAATGGTAATAGTTTTGCGGGCTCACATCCCATGCATATTCCAGGAACGATACGCTTTTATCTTCATCATTCCACTGCTTATCGAACAGGTTGCCGTAGAAGGCGCTGAAGTTTTTCTGCACAAAAAGCGGCACATTATTACCGGTAGGGATATTCACATTGCGGTAATTGGTGCATTCAATCCGGCCCTTGCGGGTAAAGGCATACACCAGGAGATCCTGGTCGCCATCGGCATTGGCCATGCCCAGGCGGATGGGCAGCATGAATTTGGGCGAGTTGAAGCTGATCTGTATCGGGCGCAGGAAATTGTTATTGAGTTTTTTCTTTTCCTTCTCATTCACTTTCACCACAAAAAATTTGAGATTACTTTTAATATAGGGATCCAGTACTTCTTCTGCATTTTCAGGAATTTTATACCCGTTGGCATTCAGCCAGTTTTTTAACCCGCTGCTTTCCTCGGCACTGAGAATCAGGATATCGTATTCGCCCACGAGATACTGCGCTTCGATACGTACAGACTCCTTGTCTTTCCGTTGTTCGGTGGTTTTGTTGCCCATGGAGCTTGTGGGGGCTGCAAAACCAACAGCCCTGTCTTCCATAATCTCATATTTATTACAGGGATTCTGATCCCAGTATTCCACCAGGCGGGGTGCCGAGTAATCATTCAGCCGCTGAAAGATCCCGGGATCCACCACATGGATATCTTCTTTTTTCAGCACCACGGGTACGGGCACCACCATGGCAAAATCTTTTGAATCACCTTTGAAATCGTTGTACATGGTGATAACGGTTTTGTTGCCATCTCTTACCAGTATCACCTGACTTGTTTTATTTTTCAGGGTGCCGTCGGCCTTACTTACATAAAAGCCACAGAAGGAGTAGAGCAATGGCGACACCGCCACCATTAACCCGATGATCAGGAGTTTCTTTTTCATGTCGTGCGTTTTGTTGTTGAAAATTCAGATTATAGCGGGGTATATACTGTTGGCAGTTTTACAGGTGTTGCATGAGAAACCGCCGGCCGGGTCCATGTAAATTGCTTGGCTTTGAAAAGCCTGTCGAGCAGGGGCACCAGCGGCTGTGCGAGCACCAGCACCCATACAGGCGCCCCATTGATAAATTTAAAAGTGGCCAGGTAGAAAGCCAGCCCTGCAATCCCCATGGCCCATATGATCCGGGCTGCCCGGTGGTCCGGTGTGGTTCGCGGATCGGAGATCATAAAGAAACTGAAGAGCAGCAGGCTGCCGGTGGTTACCGACTGGATAAAATAATCCATTGGCCAGCCGAGATATACAATCTGCCGCAGGTACAACAGGAGGGCGAAACTGAACAGGAAAGCCAGGCTGGTATCTAATTTTTGTACACGGGTGGTAACAATAAAGCCCAGGCTCAGTACCGCAAAAAGAATTACTGCATTATTCCCCCACTGGCCCGGGCTGATCCATGCATCGCCGGTAAGCCAGATTGTGGCCGCAATTCCTAGCGCCGAAGGATTGAAAACATGTTTACCGTTAACACGGATCATAAATTTTGACAGCACGGTGATCAATGCTGCCCCTACAGCAATATACCAGTGATTGGTTTTTAATAACAGTGACAGGCTGAAAGAGCTGATCATGGCCGAGAACATCCCCATACGTACGCGGCTCCACCATTCGGCGGTAAAGCGTTGCTGCGACTGGTAGTTGAAAATGATTTCGCAAACAAACTGCGTGAGCACACAGGTGAGTGTATACGTTGTATACAGCCACCACTCTGCATTCCAGTGCAGGTATACAATACCATAACAGAGAAACATACATTGAAACAGGGCCTGGAAGTAGCGGGCGTCTTTAAATATACTCAGCTGCATACATAGGTTTTGTAATGGGATGCAGGCCCAAAAAGATTTACACAAAGACGGTATTGTAATGAAATGTTAATGCAGGAGACGTCGTGCTTTAGCTTCTTTATTTCCAAACTTTTATTATTTTTCAGAAAATGTTTGTCCATGCAATCCAAAGCAGCCACCCCCGAAGAGTATATTGCCGGGATGCCGGCCGACCGGCAGAAAGTATTTGCTGAATTACGCAAAGCCATCAAAAAGAATATTCCCAGGGGGTTCAAAGAGGGCATGACCTACGGGATGATCGGTTATTTTGTGCCACACAGTATTTACCCCGCCGGCTATCATTGCGATCCGAAACAACCACTCCCTTTTGTAAATGTGGCATCGCAAAAAAACGGAATCTCCTTTTATCATATGGGCATCTATGGCAATGAAAAACTCAAAAACTGGTTCCTGGAAGAATATGCCAAACTGGGTATCGGCAAACCCGATATGGGCAAGGGTTGTATCCGCTTTAAAAACCCGGAAAAAATACCGGTAAAACTGCTCGGAGAACTGATGAGCAAGATCACGGTGGAAGACTGGATCAGCTTTGTTGAAACAACCTGGAACAGCAAGAGCAAAAAACCAAAAAAATAAAGAAGGCCCGTTTCGGGGCCTTCTTCCTGATTTTATACGTTGCCTATTTTTTGCGCTTAAAGGTGCCTTCTAAAAATTTCATCTCCTTTCCATCGGGGCCAGCGCCATACATGGTTTGGGTGTAGGTGTTATCATCTGTAAACTTCATTTCTTCGCGGATCTCCGTATCCTTTCCGGTAAGAGGATCCGTTTGCGTTCCTTTTAAACTGAGGGTTTTGCCGGCTTCATCATAACTGCCGCTCATATGTATGATGCCGGTGCCGCCATTATCCACCCAGGTAGTTACAAATTGTTTTTTACCATTATCATAGCCTGTGGTACTCATACCTTCGAAGGGCATCCCCATCATAGTGGAGGTAAAATTGCCCACTACATAACGACCACCCAGGATTGAATGCTGTACATTGGTGGCCTTCGCTTTTTCCGGCGGAGCGCCGGGGGCCATCCAGGTAGACACTTCAGCTTCCCAGGTGCCATTCATTTTTTCGAGCCATTTATGATTGGCGCCGGGTGTCATAAAGGCTTCCCAGGCCCTGGCCATGGCAGCCGAATCCATTGGCACAGGAGGTGTTTCTGACTTTACTTCTGTTTTGGCAGGGGCGGCCGAATCGGATTTGGGCTTATCACCCGTACCGGCATTATTGCAGGCAGCAAGTATCAATGATACCGCCGGAAAGAGGAAAATTATTTTTTTCATAAAAGCAATTTTCCATCAATATACAATGTGGATTCCTGTTTTGCAACGAAATGGGATAAGTGGTCAGCCTTTATTCTCTTTAAGAATATTATCAATCCGCAGCTGCATATCGGCAAAGGGAGTATACCCCCTGGCCACCAGGTAGAATCTGGAATCGCTCAGCTGGAGTAATACCTGCGGATAGGAATCAGCCTGCAGCTGGCGGCAAAGGGCAAATTCATAGCGGGCTCTTTCGCGGTAACCGGTACTTTTAAGTTTCTGGTAAAATTGATCCGGATCGATTTCATATTTCTCCAGCAGGTGACGGTAGGCTTCGTCATCATCGAGGTCGCGTCCCTCATAATTCAGGGCGAACTGTAACTGAGAGGCAAATTCGAGCTGCTTTTCCGGGAAAAGTTCTTTAAAAATACAAAGTGCCACGGCGGGCTTTTCAGAATTCATCACCCAATCGCTTTCTTCGGGGTGAAAAACATGCCAGAGAAAATCCTGTCCAAAGCGGATACCCGTCAGTTCCTCCACCCGTTTGTAAGCACCCTGGATATAGGGGCCGATTTTTGCAATGGGCATCACCCGGTCGTCAATCATCATACCGCCGCTGAGCACTTCCACTTCAAACTGGTCTTTATAATGTTCGGCCACCTGGCTCATCACCGGACTAAAACCATAACACCAGCCGCAATAGGCATCGTAACAATAAATGAGAACGGGTTTCATAGCTGCAAAGATAACCCGCATTCGTTTATCTGTCAGGCAGGATATTTTACTGATCCATATTATAAAACATGGCGCAACCCTGTGTCGTCATTTTTTATATTTCATCACCCATCCGGTGCCATTACAAAATTCACAAATCACCCAATGCGTTACTTGTGTGGTAATATTCCCGGAGATGCCATTGTAGGTATGCGAATAGGTAACTTTTTCGTACTGGCCCGTACCGCTGCAAACTGCACACCTTACTTTTGTTCCTTCCGGTTGCGGAGCCGGAGCAAACACTCCTTTTCCGGTATTGTAGGATGAGTTGTTGTCGTAACCCGGCTGCCGGGGCGGATTGGGATCATAGGTTTTAACATCGAAACTGGTTCCGTTCTTATAGGCTTCCAGGTATCCATTGGCATAAGCCCTTATAGTTTCTGCCTGCTGCGGAGTTAATTTTGACATCAGATCCTGGGGCCGGAGGGTACTCATCATTACCTGGTAGGCGGCCCTGGTATCCATATCTGCCACCGCTCTGATTTCTTTGGTCATTGCCTCTTTAACATCATCCTCTGCAATCCCTTCCGCCTCTGTTGCTTTCCAGAATTTCTTAGCCGCATCTTCGGCAGTTTCCAGCCTGATAAAGCCGGGATGAAAAACTGCAATCAGCGAATCTGTTGCCTGTTGCTTCGTTTGCAATACGGGTTTTAAAAAATGAACCGATATTTCAACATAGCTGTAGGGATTCACAACCGCGGCGATACTGGTCACTTTATTTTTTTCATCCCCGCCCCGCATGGCAGGCATGGCTTTAATGATAGTTTCAATTTGCGCCCTTTGCTCCTCCTGCTCTTTTGTTGTTCGCAGGAATTGGGCCTGCCACTCCCACTCCACATAACCCAGCGCCCTGTTAACATGGTGACGGATGACCCTGCTGCTGAGCGCTCCCGGCATTTTTATAGCCGTTGCATAAAAGGGAAGATCGCTGTTCGTATACATATATTCGCCAACAATATACCCCGATGACTTTGTGTCATCCAATATATATGCCTGCAGCCGTTTAAGGGTGGTCTGCACATTCCAGGCAAATGTGTCTTTAATAACAATCTCAACCGGAGCGGAAGCTTTTGGCGGTGGTTTGGTTGCTGTGTGAGTTTTTTGTGCGACAAGGGCATTGGCAGACAGCAACAGCATTACCGCCAGGAGGCTCGCGTGTTTATTCATATAAGGTTCTTTGTACTTTAAAGTTACAATACCTCCCGTGTCAGGTAATACCCGTTGACGGGTATTTGCTGTCAATGCGCTTCCAGCCAGTTTTCGCCCACACCAATTTCCGCATCGGTGGGTACATCATTGGGAAGGGCCAGTGCCGTTTGCATGCAATGCAGAATGATGGGTTTAATGGTTTCCAGCTCATCCCGGTGAGCATCAAACACCAGTTCATCATGCACCTGCAGTAACATGCGGGAGCGGAATTGCTGCTCATTGAAGGCCGCATGTATTTTTATCATGGCCAGTTTGATCATATCTGCAGCTGTTCCCTGTATGGGCGAGTTGATGGCATTGCGTTCGGCAAATCCTCTTACGGTAAAGTTGGAGGAATTGATATCCCGGAGCCAGCGCTTGCGGCCCATCAGTGTTTGCACATACCCGTGTTCTTTTGCGAAATTGATGGTATTATCCATGTATTGCTGGATGTTGGGGAACTGCTTTTTATAATTATCGATGATCTCTTTGGCTTCCCCGCGGGGGATCCCCAGGTTCTCGGCCAGTCCGAATGCGCCCTGCCCGTAAATGATCCCAAAGTTCACACTCTTGGCTTTGTAGCGCATTTCCTTTGTAACGGCCGCTTCCTCCACATTAAATACTTTGGCGGCCGTGGCGGTATGAATATCTTTCCCGGTCCGGAAGGCTTCGCACATATTGACATCACCACTGATGGCTGCCACAATGCGCAATTCAATCTGCGAGTAATCAGCCGATACCAGTACATGGTCCTTATCCCGGGGAATAAAGGCTTTGCGGATCTCCCTTCCTCTCTCGGTGCGCACCGGTATGTTTTGCAGGTTGGGGTTATTACTGCTCAGCCTTCCGGTAACTGCCACGGCCTGCGCATAACTCGTATGCACCCGGCCTGTTTTTTTATTGATCATCAGGGGCAGGGCATCCACATATGTAGAACGCAGTTTGGTATATTCCCGGAACGAAAGGATATCATCCACAATTTTATTCTGGCCGGCCAGTTTCAGCAATACATCCTCGCCCGTGGCATACTGACCCGTTTTGGTTTTTTTCGCTTTGGGATCAATCTGCATTTTCTCAAACAGCACTTCGCCCAGTTGCTTGGGTGATGCCAGATTGAAACGCACACCGGCCTGCTTATACACGCTCTCCTCGGCTGCTTTGGCTTCTTTTTCCAGTTCTTTTGAATAGCCTTTCAGAAAACCCTCGTCCACCCGGATGCCTTCATACTCCATGGCGGCCAGCACTTTCACCAGCGGATTTTCCACTTCATAAAAAACCCTTTCCACTTCTTTTTCTTTGAGCTGCGGCAAAAAAACATGTTTCAGCTGCAGCGTGATATCGGCGTCTTCCGCCGCATAATCCTTTACCTTTTCAGGTTCCACATCCCGCATATTGCCCTGGGTTTTCCCCTTTTTACCAATCAGTTCTTCGATATGCACCGGCTCATAGCCCAGGTATTTGGCGCTGAGATCATCCATGCCTCTTTTCCCATCGGGTTCAATTACATAATGGGCCAGCATGGTATCAAAAATATTTCCCTTCAGTGCATAGCCGTACCATTTCAGCATCAGCATATCATATTTCAGGTTCTGCCCCACCCATGTTTTGGAGGCATCGCTGAAAAGGCCGGCAAATAATTTCAGGCGCTTTGCTGTTTCCTCCTGGTTGGGCGGACAGGGAACATAATATCCTTCTCCCGGTTTTATCGAAAAACTCATACCCACCAGTTCTGCATCATTGGGATCAATGCCCGTGGTTTCCGTATCAAAACAGATTTCGGTGGCAGCCGATAATAATTTAACCAGGTTTTTGAGCTGGCTTTCATCATCCACCAGTTCATATTTGTGCGGAGTAGTATGGATGGTTTTCAACCCGTCTCCGGTTGCATCTCCCGAAACTGCCGCCGGCAGCGTGATGGATCCATCCGGCTCCTCCTCTATGATATTGCCGAAGAGGTCCATCTGTACTTTTTTCTTTTCTGCCGGTTTTTCGGATGCCGCTGTTTCGGCCTGGCCGGCCACCACAATATCTTCCCCAAGCAGTCTTTTACCCAGGGTTTTAAATTCCAGCTCGCTGAAAATTTCTTTCAGGGCTTCCTTATTCATTTCCTTCACCCTGAAATTTTCTTCATGAAACTCCACCGGCACATTGGTGATAATGGTGGCCAGCTTTTTACTCATCAGGGCCAGGTCTTTGCCGGCCGCCACTTTTTCGCCCAGCTTACCCTTGATAGAAGCTGCATTTTCCAGTACGGCTTCCAGTGTATGATATTCTTTCAGCAGTTTAGCAGCAGTTTTTTCACCCACACCGGGGATGCCGGGAATATTATCCACCGAATCGCCCATCAGCCCCAGTATATCAATCACCTGGTTAACATTACTGATATCCCATTTGGCGCAAACTTCTTCGGGGCCCTGTATTTCAACGGTGCCCCCCTGGTAAGGCGGTTTGTAAATTTTGATATTCGGCGATACCAGTTGCCCGTAATCCTTATCCGGCGTAACCATGTATACTTCATAACCGGCTCTTTCGGCTTCCTTGGCGAGTGTGCCAATCACATCATCTGCCTCGTAACCATCCACGGCAATGACGGGAATATTAAATCCCTCGATGATGCGCTTGATATCGGGAACGGCTGAGAGGATGTCCTCAGGGGTTTCCTGGCGATTGGCCTTGTAATCGGCAAAATCGGTATGGCGTTCGGTTGGGGCATGCGTGTCAAAGCACACCGCCATATGGGTGGGCGCCTGGTTTTTGATCAGTTCCAGCAGGGTATTGGTGAAACCAAACTGGGCATTGGTATTGCGGCCCTTGCTTGTGATCCGCGGATTGCGGATCAGGGCATAATAGGCACGGAAAACGAGTGCAAACGCATCGAGGAGAAAAAGTTTTTTTGGCATGGCATAAAAGTAAAACAATTGTACCTGCCTGTCAAACCGTTCAGCAAACTAAGCAGCACACCTGAGAACGGAGAGGAAGAACTATGGGAGCTGGTAAAAAAATGAGGTTGCTCCTGGCCGAGCAACCTCCACAACGTATAAACTCAACTAAAACTAACTGCCGATTTTATAAAGATGTAATAGCCAATTTAATCTGGCTGCTGTTTTCTGTGTTCACAAAATCCACCTGTGCATTGGTAACATCCGTGATTGTCCAGTACCTGTTCAGTTTTGATAATACCGGGTCGGAAGAACCCAGGTCGAGGGTAACCCGCTTGGAAATATGGTCTTCGGCCCAGTTACCGCTGATATCGGTACCGTTCTTGGTCGCCTTCAGATCACCGGAGGCATTAAAGGTTAAGGTATAACCTGCAAAAGCGTTGCTTTGATCGTTGGCACCATCCACATAAACATTCACTTTCCACGAACCCTTGGTTACCACCGGGGCGGCTGCTTTGGCAATCGTATAATCTTCGATGCTTGTACACGCCGCAAAATAGAGGATAACGGCGCACTTGATAGCAAACAGGAGGAATGGCTTTTTCATGTAAATAGGATTTGGGTCTCTACTATTTAACTGAAAAAGGCCGGAATTATTGTGCGGAATTCCAGATTTTAGAATCGGGTTTCCAGGTATTGGGGCAGCATGGCCCTCCAGGTAGGCCAGTCATGGGTCCATTCAGGGCCCCAGACATCCAGCTCATAGTTAATTCCTTTATTATATAAGATACCGGCAAAGGTCCGGGAAGAACTGGGATCTTCATAGGCGCCACTGCCCGTAAGTATATGAATATGACGGCTTTGGCGTATTTGCTCCAGGATGCCGTGATCGGTAAGATTGGGCATATAATGCATGGGCGAATTGAAATAAACCTGCTCGTCGAAGAAGCCCTTGGTATAATCGGTGAGGTCGTACACCCCGCTCATAGAAATAACGCCATTGATCAGATCGGGACGCTTTAAAAACAGGTTCATGCTGTGCAGGGCCCCAAATGAAGCGCCGCAGGTGATGATGGGGGTATCAAAAGAAGTGGCATTTTTAATAAAAGGCACCACCTCGTTGAACACGTATTCATTAAACTGGTTGTGCCGGATAGCTTTGTGTTCGCCCAGCATCTCGTTATTCAGCCAGCTTTCATTATTAATACTGTTGATTGAGAACACCCGCACTTTACCGCTGTTGATATAGGGCTCCAGGTAATCCATCAGCTGGAAACGCTCGTACTCAAGATAATCGGCGGCGGCGGTGGGCACCAGCAAAAGGGCAAAACCATAATCACCATAGGCCGCTATGGGCATTTCTTTCTGCAGGGCAGGACTGTACCAGGAGGAGAGTTCTCTTTTCATGCAATAATAATTGAGCTGCAAAGATGCGGAAAGATGGGGCTCGTAGCGCAGGAGGAGGGGAATTTTTTATTGTTCCACGGAGATACACAAAGATGGGCACAAAGGTTCACAGAGATTAGTTTTTCATACCCTTTATACCCTGTTTCAGCAACGTTGCCTGAAAATTAATTAGCAGCCCCGACCTGTAATTTCCAAGATTCAAATAAGTAAGCAATTGAGCCATATTTACTTCATTAATGGCTTCGACTGTTTTCAATTCAATTACAACTTTGTTTTCAACGGGTAAATCCATCCTGTACCCATGATCCAATTTCACCTCCTTATAAACGATTGGCATAGGTTTCTCTTTTTGAACAAACAATCCTTTCCGGCTAATCTCGTAATAGAGGCATTCCCTGTATGCTGACTCAAGCAGGCAGGGCCAAAAAATCTGTGTATTTCCAACGCACAGCCAATAACGATTTGTGATATTTCGTTTTCAATCATTGGGCAGGATTTATTATCTCAGTGGGTATCTGAGTATTCTTTGTGTAACGCTGTGGAATTTCTCATTCCAGCACCCCTTCTTTGATCTCTGTCCACAGCTCCCGGTAACAGCTGGCCGCATAGCTGCTGTTGGCAAACTCCATGATGGGCGCTTTGTGGATACCCATTTTTTCAACATCGCTGAGGTAGGGGATATAATTCTGGAAAAAGCGCTTGTCTTTATACAATTCATCCATGATCTCGTTGTGCATGTTTTTGCGCAGATCGGCCATGGTGAAGAAACACATCATCTTGCTGAGGTCAATATCCTTTTCTTTGAAATAGTCTTTTACCATATGATAGGTCCGGATCGAGAGCGTGGTGGGAATCACGGGCATGAGGACAATATCGGCCGCATTGAAAATATTTTCACTCAGGGCGCTGAATCCGGGCGGGCAATCAATAAATACAAAATCATATTCCCCCTGCAGTTGTTTCAGGATCGATTTCAGCCGGTTTTTATTCCCCCGCATTTCCTCGAGCATGATATCAAAGCTTTTGCTGGAATTATCAGCCGGAATCACATCAAGTAATTCAAAATCACTGCTCAGTATGGCATTCTCAAGATGCGCATCCCGGGTGATCAGCTTTTTGATGCCCGGATGCGTTTTTGGCTTGGCCTTATAATAGAAGGAAGAAGACCCCTGGGGATCAATATCCCATAAAAGCGTTTTAAACCCATCGGCGGCAGCCAGGTAGGCAAAATTTACACAACTGGCGGTTTTACCCACCCCACCTTTGAGATTGTAAAGGGCAATCGTTGTCATAATGCGCTGTTTTTGAGGAAAGGATGAGTAAGATAACAAAATATTTTTAAGAAATCCGTACCTTTTGTCAAAACAGAATTATGCAGATACCCTCCGACTATAACCGTCTCATGCCCTACCTGATAGTGCCCGGCGGAGCCGCGTTCATCCGCTTTATGGAAACGGTTTTTGGCGCTACCGTACAAAGAAATATCCCCCGCAGCGAGAACCTGATTATGCACGCCGAACTACGCATAGGCGATGCGGTAATCATGTGCGCTGATGCCACAGAAGAGTTTGCCGCCCGACCGGCGGGCCTGTTTATTTATGTGGAAAGTACCGATGCTGTTTATAAAAAAGCCATTGAAGCCGGGGCATCGTCCCTGATGGAACCTGCCACCATGGATTACGGGTATACCTGTGGTTTCCGCGACCCCTTTGGCAACGACTGGTGGGCAACCGAACCGCCCGCAGGATAGACGGTCGCTGTAAAAAAATCTGCTGACTATTTTTGGTTTTCCGGTCAAACCACCGGCAGGGTAAGGAACCGCTGTCGGGGTGTTAAGGTTCAGGATTTATTTTTGATATTATTATCAGTTCTTCATTCCCTTCAGCAAACCCTGCATCCTGAACATCTCATCCCGCAGCCTGGCCGCTTCCATGAAATCGAGGTCTTTGGCCGCTTTCTCCATCTGCTTTTTGATTTTGGCGATGGCTTTCTCCATCTGCGGGATGGTTTTGTATTCCTCCTGGTCTTCAGCGGCAACACTTACCAGTTCTTGATCCGGCGCCACCGCATAGGCATTGGCGGGGTCGTAGCCTTTTACATCCAGCACCGAACCCTGTGCCAGCACCTGCTCCTTGCTCTTGATGATGGTGGTGGGTACGATACCGTGTTCGGCATTATAGGCCAGCTGCTTTTCCCGGCGCCGGTTGGTTTCATCCATTGTTTTCTGCATGCTTTGCGTGATCTTATCGGCATAGAAGATTACCAGTCCTTCCGCATTGCGGGCGGCCCGGCCGGCGGTTTGGGTCAGACTTCTTTCGTTTCGCAGAAAACCTTCTTTATCGGCATCCAGGATCGCCACCAATGACACTTCGGGCAGGTCGAGCCCTTCCCTGAGCAGGTTCACCCCTACCAGCACATCAATTTCTCCCAGCCGCAGTTCCCGTAAAATTTCCATCCGCTCCAGCGCATCCACTTCGCTGTGAATGTATTTACATTTGATATTGATCCGTTCCAGGTACTTCGTCATCTCTTCGGCCATGCGCTTGGTAAGGGTGGTTACCAGCACGCGGTCGCCTTTGGCAGTACGTTTATCAATTTCATCCAGCAAATCATCTATCTGGTTGATGGAGGGCCTTACTTCAATGGGAGGATCCAGCAAACCGGTTGGGCGCACCACCTGTTCCACTACAATTCCTTCGCATTTTTCCAGTTCATAATTGCCCGGCGTAGCCGACACAAATACCACCTGGTTGAGCAATGACTCAAACTCATTGAAATTGAGCGGCCGGTTATCCAGTGCCGAGGGCAGGCGGAAGCCATAATCCACCAGTATCAGTTTACGGCTGCGGTCGCCGCCATACATACCGCTTACCTGCGGAATGGTCTGGTGGCTTTCATCAATCAGGCAGAGAAAATCCCGGGGGAAATAATCCAGCAAACAGAACGGCCTTGTGCCCGGCAGGCGCCGGTCGAAGAAGCGGGAATAGTTTTCGATTCCATTACAATATCCCAGTTCACGGATCATTTCCAGGTCGTAATTCACCCGTTCACTGATCCGCTGGGCTTCAATGTATTTATTGGATTCCTTAAAATATTTTTCCTGTGCCAGGCATTCATCCTGTATCTCGTGCACCACCTGCTGGAGAATATCTTTGGGCGCCACATACAAATTGGCCGGGAAGATAGCGGCATTTTCCACCCTGCTGATCCGCTTGCCGGTAGCAAGTTCCAGGGTTTCGATGGACTCGATTTCATCCCCAAAGAAACTGATCCGGTAGCCAAAATCCACATACGGCAGATTAATATCCACCGTATCTCCTTTCACCCGGAAAGTGCCCCTGGTGAATTCAATTTCGGTGCGGTTGTACAAACTGTTCACCAGCGCATGCAAAAATCCCTGCCGGGAGATAACCTGTCCCTGGTGAATGCGGATGATCCCATTTTCATAATCCGTGGGATTGCCCATACCATAGATGCAACTCACACTTGCCACGATGATAATATCCCTCCGGCCGCTCAGCAACTGGGCCGTGGCCTGCAACCTGAGTTTATCCAGTTCTTCGTTGATGCTGAGATCTTTTTCGATATAGGTATTGCTCACGGGCATATAGGCCTCGGGCTGGTAATAATCGTAGTACGAAACAAAATAGCCTACGGCATTTTCAGGAAAGAACTGTTTAAACTCGCCATAGAGCTGTGCCACCAGGGTTTTATTATGCGTGAGCACGAGGGTGGGGCGCTGCACATTCTGTATCACACTGGCCATGGTGAATGTTTTACCACTGCCGGTAACACCGAGCAGGGTCTGGTATTTCTCTCCGGCGAGCAAACCTTCGGTTAACTGGCGGATCGCTTCCGGCTGATCGCCGGCGGGGGCAAAGGGAGCGTGTAATTTGAATGGCATGGCAGGATAAAATTACGACAGATAGCGTGATTTATTCAGCCCGGCGGATCACCCTTCCGGGGGGGTGACTCAACCGGCTGCATAAAAAAAAGGGGGGAATTGCTTCCACCCCTCTTATGCCATGAACTCTAAAAAAAATATTTATTGACCCCCCTGGCCGCCCGGCGGGCGTTGGGGCCTTGTAGTGGGCTCAATTTCATCTTTCCATTTTTTCATTTGTTCTTCTGTGAATATCGCTTTCAATTGCCCGTCACGTTCATCGGCGAGCTTCTGCATATTGGCCCGCATGGTTTCCCGGTCGGGAGGATTGCCGCCTGCCATCATCTCTTCCCGCATTTTCTGCTGATTCTGATAATAATGTAAGAATACGGAATCGGCCTGGTCGGCATGTTTTTTATCAAGGTTTAACGGACCCAGTTTTTCCATCACATCCTTGGTGCGTTCTTCCGGGGTTTTGCGCTGAAAGCCGCCGCCCTGGGCAAAGGAGGTGCTGGCAAAAGCCATTAGTCCGACCGCCAGTACAATGAGCTGTTTTTTCATGTTAAAGAGAAATTATGGTTAAAAAATAATGTGAAACTATCAGGGTGTGTTTTTATGCCCTTCTTCCTTTTTGCCGGCCAGCACTTTATAAAACAAGGAGTCAAACTTCGGCAACTGTTCCGGTTTGCAGAGCTGCCGGATCGCCGCGAAATGCTGCAGCATGTTCCGCTCCATTTCTTTTTGTTTATCCGCGGATTTCGTGGCAGCCAGGTTAATCGCCGAATCAGTAAAACCCTTTGCGCCCAGCTCTTTGAGCAGCTGTGATTTATTGGCCCGCATTTCATCAAAGGCGGCTTTTACTTTTTCGCGGTGTTGCCTGCTCAGGCTGTCATATTGCAGCATTTGCTGCGCATCAAATCCAACCTGGTCCTTCAAAAACGCTGTCATCGCTGCTTCGCGGCCACGGCTTCCTCTTTTGGGATCATGTCCGCGGCTGATGAAGAGATAGACCAGCACCGCGTTGGCCAGCAACAGGATCAGCATGGCGGCCAATAAGATTCGTTTGGGTGTGGATGCGTTACTCATTTATGGTTCTGTATTTTCGATATCATATACTTTGGTTACCGAGGTGGAAAAATCGTCATTAACAGCATACTGTTCGGTCACGGGATTATTATCGTTATTAAACGAACGCAGGGCCACCGCCACGCCATTCACCAGCAGCACTACAAACAGCAGGGTTACAACAAAGGCCGGCCGGGCTGCAAATGAAAGAAGCCGGTCCCACCCCGTTTCTTTATCACTGTTCAGGCGTGCATGGATCCTGGTAAGCAGGAAGGGGCGGGGTTCTGCCCGTCCGGCGCCATCAAGGCTTTGTAAAGCCGCTTCTGCCTGCTGTTCAATTGTTTCCTTTGTTTTCATCATTACCTGTTTTGCTGATAAAACTCCATCAGTTCATTTTTTAAATTCTTTTTCGCCCGGGCCAGCAGCGATTCCACGGCCTGCACAGTTATCTCCAGCACGGCTGCTATTTCCTGGTAGCTGAGGCCTTCCAGCTTCTGTAGCGTAAATGCCACCCGCTGGTTATCGGGCAATGTCCGCAGGGCCTTCATCAGGGCGGCGGCACTTTCCTTTTTTTCCAGTTGCACACCGGGATGATTGAACTCGGCGGGTTGTATTTCTGCTTCCCCATCATCCCCGGTCAGCGACCGGAAGAAGGCAAAACGCTTTTTCCGCTTCCGCTTTTTCTCCCAGTCGAGCGCCTTTCTTACGGCGATCCGGTAAATCCAGGTGGAGAGTCTGGACTCACCTTTAAAAGAGCTTACCGACCGGTACACCTCTGCAAACACTTCCTGGGTGATATCGTCGGCATCCTCTTCCTGCTGCACAATACCCAGTGCGGTATTATATACCATACTACCCCATTCCTCAACAAGCTGTGCAAAAGCCTGCTGATTACCTGCTTGCAGTAGTCCAATAAATTCCGGCTGGTTCAGCACATCGGTTCATTTTGTCCGGTCTAATATAACTTAAAACGGCCGGTTTCCACCAGGGCCCATCCCGTTGTTTCTGTCGAAATTATTGCTGGCGGGCTTGGGCGTACCGAAATTTTTCAGTTTATAGGTAAAGGTCAGCATGAAATACTGGCGCAGCACATCATTCCGCACGTCTGCTATATATGTCGGATCCACTGTCCGGGTAATGCTCTGATTTTGTTTCAGCAGATCGAAGACTGATAACTTCAGTTCGCCCGCCTGGTTTTTCAGGAATTTTTTACCAATACCGGCATTCCACAGCCAGTAGCTCTGGTTGTAGCCGGCTGTAAGACCGCTGTTACTGGTATTGGAAACATCGTTTTGAATAAACCAGCCTTTTTTCGATAAAAGATTCAGTTGTGCACCGGCTGTTTGAGTAACATAATGTGTATTCAGCGAGGTTACATTTGAATTTTTCGTGTCGGTGAAACTGGCATTATAGGAAACATTAAAATCAATATACTGGCTGATGTTACTGGCAATCACCACTCCGCCGTTGTAGGTATAGTTATTGGAAGTGGTGCGCAGGTAATTCACCAGGCCCGGTGTTTTGGAATAGGAGAAACCGCCATTCAGGTTCAGGCTGGATTTCATGAATTTCAGCGGCATGGCATACGTCAGGAAAGAGCGAAGGCTCATATACCCGTCTACATTCACCGGCCGGCTCAGCTGGGCCCCTTTGTATAAGATGGTGCCGTTGTTCAGCAGGGAATCGCTCTTCGGACTGTAGGTTGCCGTGGCAATATAATTATCGGCCTGTTGCAAAAACAGGTTGGCAAAAAAGCTGGTGCTTTTCTTCGTATTGGTATAAGAGTAACGGGCGCTGAGCATATTGGTAACCTGTTGTTTCAGATCGGGGTTACCGGTTGTCAGCAACAAGCTGTTACTGTTGTTCACCACATTCTGTAACTGGCTGATGGAAGGGGTATTGGTATTTGCCCGGTACATGATATTAATGGTGCTTTTGGCTGATATCTTCTTGCGCCACATCAGGTTGGGCAATACATTATTAAAGTTCTTGCTCACAGAAGCTACCTGGGGATAAATCTGTTTGCTGTCCAGCTCGGTGTATTTATAGCTGATACCCACATTAAACATATTATCCCGGTCGCCTACGCGGTAGCTGGCATTCACCGTATGTGAACTGGTGGTATTATCAAACTTGTTGGAATAGCTGGTATCCAGCATCGAATATTTACCGCTGGAGTTATCGTATTGAAAAACTTCCTGGTCGGATTTATTCTTTGTTACTGCCGGTGAATAACTGAACTGCAACTGCCCTTTTTTGCCCACCGGTTCGGTATACGATAAATTGGCTCCGTAGGTATAGCCATTTACCACCTGGTCGGTATACTGGTTAACAGTATCACTCACCGTTGTTGTTTTATAATATTCGTTCACCGAGTTCAGGTAATTATACCCGTCCTTATGATTAAAGCCGGCGCTGAGGTTCAGCGAAATGGTGCGGCCTTTTTTGGCAAAAGCATGCCGCAATAAAAGATTGTTATTACTGTTATACCCGGATGTGTTGGAACGATAGGTGCTGGTGGATTTACTCTCGGGCGTGATAAGCGTTACATAACGAAGCCCGTCCAGGTCGGAATAAGATTTGTTTTTCTGGAAACTGATTGCCGGTGTGAACGTGAGCGAGTTCTTATCATCAATTTTATAATCAAACCGCAGGTTTACCCGGTGATTGAAATTTTTGGTGGTATTGATCTGGTTCTCATCATAAAAATCATTCGCCGTATCCGTATTTATGTACTGAATATTGGAAGCCTGGTTATTGCTGGTGTTGCTGTTATTGAAAAAATAGCTGCCTGTCACATCCAGTTTTTTCCCCCACTTATCGGAATAGTTAATCCCAAAAGCATTGGTGGCACTGATGCCGCTCTGCTGCCCTACCAGGAAATTATTACCACCACCGCCGAAATTACCTCCGCCACGACCGCCACCGCCGCCGCCGCCGCCGCGGCTACCGCCGCCGCCACGATTACCACCACCACTGCTCGTTACGCCTAAAAGATCTTCCGTAGAGAAATTTTGCTGGTTGATATTGTTGAACAGGCCCACCAAAGATATGCGCCTGTCTTTTTTAAAGAAGCTCACATTGCCGCCGGCACTATAACGGTTATCGGTGCCGTAGCCGGCATACACCCGCCCGAACTGGCCGTTCCGCATGCCCGATTTGGTAACAATGTTGATGGTTTTGGTGCTGTTCCCATCATCAAAGCCGGTAAATGCCGCCTGGTCGCTCAGTTTATCAAACACCTGTATTTTATCAATCACTTCGGCCGGCAGGTTCCGCAGGGCTGCCGTGGCATCATCCCCAAAGAAATCGCGGCCATCCACGGTAACTTTTTTAACCTGTTCGCCCATGGTGGTTACATTGCCCGATTTATCAATCGTGATGCCCGGCAGTTTTTTAATCATATCCTCCGCCGTGGCATCAGGGTTTACTTTAAACTGGCTGGCACTGAATTCGGTGGTATCCACTTTCTGCCGCACCGGGGGCGCTTTGGCCACCACGGTTACACCACTGAGATCGGTGGCTACTTTTCCGATACTGAATGCCAGCGGTTTGGTATTGCTGGCCTGGAGATTGATCCGTTGTTCAATTTTCTCGTAGCCGGAATAGGTAATCGTAAGCGTATAATTGGCAGCGGGAAGGTTGTTGAAGGCAAAGCTGCCGGTTTTATCTGTCACCACCAGGCGGGCATCGGCCTGACTGGACTGGTTCACCAGTTTTACTGTGGCCCCCACAATGGCAGTGTTATCGGTTTTGTCGGTTAATTTTCCTTTCAGCGTGATCGCCTGGCCAAACGTAAAGCCTGTCAGCAGCAACAAAGCCATGGCCAGAAGTTGTTTCTTAATCATAAGTTGGCTATTATGCCCTGTTAGACGACTCCCCGGGAAAAAACTGTCGCCATTAACAAATATTTATGAAAAACAATATGCAGGGAGATCCGCAGCAGGTAGCCCCGTCCGGCAATCCGTTTTGCTCATTTTGAAATGAACGAACTGATTCATTTTCAAACTTTCAAATCAGGCCGCTCCGCTATTTGGTTTTTTCCCGCTAAATTGCAGCCCTAAACAGGATATTTTATTATGGACTACAGTAAATTAGTTTCCGTTACCGGCCTCAGCGGTTTATTTGAATTATTATCATCGAAAGCCGATGGCGGTGTGGTACGCTCACTGGATGACAAGAGCACCAGGTTTGTGAGTACCCGCATCCACAGTTTTTCGCAACTGGAAAGTATTGAAGTGTTTACCACCGGTGAAAATGTGAACCTCGCCGATGTTTTCATAGCGATGCAGGAAAGTAAAGAGGCGCTGCCCGATGAAAAGGATGTGCCACAGATCAAAAAATATTTCGAAAAAGTGTTCCCGGCAATGGATTTTGAGCGGGTATACAGCAGCGATATGAAGAAAATGGTGAAATGGTTCAGCCTGCTGCAAAAGAATAATATCGAGATCCGGTTATCGGCCGGCCAGGAGGGGGATACCGCTGCTCCTGCCCTCGTGGATAACAAACCCAAGGTTGCCGAAACCAAGGCTGCTGCGGTAAAAAATGCGCCTGCCAAAAAGGTGAATGCACCCCGGAAAATGGCATAACCGTAAAAAATTAAAATTTTCAACGAGATTCCTGCCTGCATCCTGGGCGGGAATTTTCTTATAAACCTGTTACCATGTACAGCGCTGAAATCCAAAAACTGCCGCGTCATTATCTGCCGGCCGATTTTAAAGTAACCAACTGGGAGGCCCTGGAGCCCTATTTTAAAGAACTGCTGGAACGCCCGCTGAGTGATAAAGCCAGCCTGGAACAATGGCTGAAAGACCAGAGTGAACTGGAAGCGGTTGTTAATGAAGACTCCTGCTGGCGCCAGATCCGCATGACCTGCGACACAGAAAACAAGGAACTGGAAGAGGCATTCAATTATTTCTTTATGGAGATCCAGCCCAGGATTCAGCCCTATGCCGATGCGCTGAATAAAAAACTGGTGAACCATCCGCTGGTACAGGAACTCGATGCCGGAAAATATTTCACCTACCTGCGCAATATCCGCAAAAGCATTGATCTGTTCCGCGAGGAAAACATTCCGCTCCAGGCCGAATTGTCAGTAATGCAGCAACAATATGGTGTGATAGCAGGCAAGATGAGCGTTACGGTAAACGGGAAGGAATATACCCTGCAGCAGGCGGCCAAGTTTCTCGAAAATCCGGATCGCAGCCTGCGGGAGGAAGTTTACCGCAAGATCAATGAAAGAAGATTACAGGATACAGAGCAGCTGAATACGCTTTTTGATCAGCTGATTGAGCGCCGCCACCAGGAAGCCCTCAATGCCGGCTTTGCCAATTACCGCGATTACCGCTTCAAAGAGCTGGGCCGCTTCGATTATACCAAGGAAGACTGCTATGCCTTTCATGCGGCTGTAAAAGAGCATGTTTTGCCCCTGGTAAATGCTATTTATCGTAAGAAGAAAGAGCAGCTGGGACTCGACAGTCTCCGCCCCTGGGATACAGATGCTTATCCCGCAGGCGTTACTCCGCTGCATCCTTTTAGCAGCAGCGAAGAGCTGATCAGCAAAACCATTGGTTGCTTCAGTGCCCTCCGCCCCTTTTTTGGCGATTGCCTGAAGAAGATGCAGGAGATGCAACACCTCGACCTGGAAAGCCGTAAAGGCAAGGCCCCCGGCGGCTATAACTGTCCGCTGGCCGAGAGCGGCGCTCCCTTCATTTTTATGAATGCCGCCGGGCAGATGCACGATGTTACCACAATGGTACACGAGGGCGGCCATGCCATTCATTCCTTCCTGGCGCACCCGCTGGAACTGAATGGCTTTAAAGAATACCCGATGGAAATTGCCGAAGTGGCCAGCATGGCCATGGAGCTGATGAGCATGGACCAGTGGGCCCTCTTTTTCCCTGATGCCGGCGATTTGAAAAGGGCTAAGGAACATCAGCTCGAACGGGTAATCACCATCTTCCCCTGGATTGCCATCATCGATAAGTTCCAGCACTGGGTTTATGAAAACCCCCGCCATACGCATGAAGAACGCTCGGCCCGCTGGCAGGCCATCCTGGCGGAATTCCGTGATGAGGTGATTGATTACAGCGGACTGGAGCATTACCGCCGCAACAACTGGCAACGCCAGCTGCACCTCTTTGAAGTGCCTTTTTATTATATCGAATATGGTATTGCGCAGTTAGGCGCCATCGGTATGTGGATGCAGTACGAAACCAATAAGGAAGCAGCCCTGGATAATTACTGCAAGGCGTTGAGCCTGGGTGGAACCCAAACCCTACCCGGGCTCTATAAAGCCGCCGGACTTGATTTTGATTTCAGTCCGGCTAAAATAAAAGTGCTGATGGATTTTGTGGAAGAGCAGATGAGAAAGATATAAAGCCGCTGCGTTAATGCATATGCTCCTGTTCTCCGCGGTTTTTTTACCGCAGCGAACAGGAGCAACAAATATTTTGCCGGGAGATATTATTGTGTAGCCAGGTCTTTGGCTGCGTCATACAAGCGCTCCAGCAGGGCATCCAGGCTGATGGCCCATTTTCCACGGGTTACCGGAACACTGGCTGCACGGGGCACCAGCGAGCGCATACCGAAATAGTCGCCGAATATTTTACTCAGTTCTTTTTCCGTGAAGGCTTTTTCCGGCGAGAAGGTATTATAGGTATCTCCGATTTTAAGCCGGTAAAAGTTGGTGAGCTTTTTCACTTCTTCATGATCGGCATCATCATTATTCACGTCTTTGTATTGTGCATACCCCTCCAGGTTTACCACCGCCGAATCGGAATAGCCTTTGTAATATTTTTTGGTAAAGATTTTAAACAGCGAATCCCGGGTTTCAAGGTTTTTCTTGGGCGCCATTTTATCGAATGCTTCCCGCAGCCTTTCAAGGGCATGCACCAGCACCACGGCAAAATCCCGGTGAGTTAAGGGAGCATCAGCCATGTATTTGTTGGATTGGCGGGCCTCCACTTTGCCCAGGGCTTCATATTTTTCCACCAGGTTTTTAACGGCGTCATAGCAATTATCATCTTTTTTAAGGTCCTTCAGTTGCCTGACAGAAGTGATTTGTGCCGTGGCCTGTAACAATCCGCCCAGGAGCAGGGCGGCCATCATAAGTTTTTTCATTGTTTGTGCGGTTAGTATATAGTTTTATTCAGTAATCGGGCAAGTTAGGATGCGGGTGGGACATGGCAGGAATAAAATGAAATGAATTAACAAAACCTTATTTACAATCCCCGCAAATTCCGCTCACCACCATCTGTGCATGACTGGGTTTAAAGCCCCTGGGCAGGCGAACATCCGGAACAGTTACATCTTCCAGGCAGATGGTTTTAGCGCACTGCTCGCAAACAAAATGCACGTGGTTATCATGATGATGCCCTTCGGCACAATTATCCCGGCAAAGGGCATAAAGAATGCTGTTATCTGTGGTGGGAATCTGGTGAATGATGCCTTTCTCCACAAAAACCTGCAGGGTGCGGTATACCGTCACCCTGTCGAAGGACTGCCCTGCATTTTTTTCAATATCAGCATGGGTAAGCGCTCCCTCCGAACGGAGAAACAGTTCCAGTATCCGTTTGCGGCTGTCTGTTACACTCAGGTGGTTTTTCCTGAAAATTTCATTCATTGCTTCCATCACTGCTTTTTTAATTGGGGTTATTGTTAAACCCGTCCATGAACCGTTTGGTGGTAACTTTTTCTTTCAGTATTTCCCTGATATCGCTGATCAGTTTTTCCACTTCATCATTTTTCAACCCGTCATAAATAGCCCGTACCCGGCGGCTCTTATCCACCAGGGCAAAAAACTGGGTATGGATAAACTGGTCTGAAATATTCTGCAGGCTGTCGGGCTTGTTGTTATCGATCAGGTAACTCTGCCGGGCCATTCTGTATAGAGCGGCTTTATCGCCGGTTACAAAAAACCAGTTCCTGTTTGCTACGGGTTTATTCCGCATGGCATTCGTGTCATACTCCACCTCAGACGATCCATCGGCACCTCGCACGAGGGTACCGTTTACCATCCGTGCCTCATAGGCTTTTAACAGCGGTGTTGAATCCGTTTCCGGCATACAGGTATGCGAGATGATCAGGAAATTGTCTTCATCCTTAAATGCATCAAATACCCGGCGCATATTCCCGTTCATGCGGGGGCAAATGCCGCGGCAGGTGGTAAAAAAATAATTGGCCACATATACCTTGCCATCCACATCGCGTTCTGTGAGTGCTTTGCCATTCTGGTCGGTAAAATGAAAATCCGCCACATTGGGATTGATCACCGGCAAAACGGGTTTCGACAGCATTTCCCTGGGGATCATCAAATAAAAAGCAATGAGCAAAACGGCAAAAAAAGCGAGGTATATCCAGATCTTACGGGTCATTCGTTTCTTTTTTGCGCAAATTTACGACCTAATACACAGCGGTGACTGATAAGAATCAGGGAATGATAAATTTGCATCATTGTTGCAAAGATACTAACTTTGGCCTTTGAAAATTTTATGCGGTTAAAAATGAACTGGGACATGATGGGTATTGCCACCTCTATCGCCTGTGCGATACATTGTGCTTTTCTGCCCGTTATCATGACCAGTTTACCCGTGTTCGGCATCAATATCATCCACAATGCCTGGTTCGAGTGGGGAATGATCGGACTGGCTTTCGTGGTGGGTATCTATTCGCTTTACCACGGTTTTAGCCGCCATCATCATTCCTATTCCCCCTTCCTGATTTTCTCCGGCGGATTTGTCTTCCTCATCCTGAAGCAGGTTTTTCATCAGCATGAAATGATATTGCTGATTCCGGCCGTAATAATGATCATCTCGGCCCATTATTATAATTTCCGGCTTTGCCATCTCAGCAAATGCGCTTCACCGCATCATCAGCATTAAGAAATAATATTCAAAAGGCAGCAAACCGTACACCCGCTGCAGGGGCTGACCCTGCCGGTGGTTGGAGTGAAAAACAGATTGCAGCGGACAGGCAGTGCGGTGAAAGAAAATCCGGAAGTAAAATACAAAAACCCCTTCTCTCTCCGAAACGCCGCTTCTCCATTTGCTGCCGTTAAAATTTCCCGAAAAGACGCAAAAGAAAATTGGGTATATTTAACCCGCTAATTTCAACACATGAAAAAAATTATTCTCCTTGCTGGTATTATCCTGGGTTTTCATTTGGCCGGCACAGCTCAATCCGCTGATGAAACCGCCATCCGCAAAGCCCTGAACGAACAACTGAATGCCTGGAACAACGGCGATATTCCCCGCTTCATGCAAACCTACTGGCAGAGCGATTCACTGATGTTCATTGGTAAAAGCGGTGTTACCTATGGCTGGCAGGCTACCATGGATAATTATAAAAAAGGATACCCCGACACAGCAGCGATGGGAAAGCTTGATTTCAAGCTGCTGGAGTTTAAGCCTATTTCGCCCGACTATTATTTTGTAGTTGGCAAATGGCACCTGAAAAGAAGCATCGGGGATGTGGGCGGTCATTTTACCTTATTATTCCGCCGGATCAAAGGGCAATGGATGATTATTGCCGATCACAGCAGCTAGAGCTCCCATTTTTTCCGGATATAGCGTATCAGCAACACCAGGGTGATCAGAAAAACAACGTAGTATACATAGTTATACCAGTGTGGCTTTCCTTCAAAGAATCCCAGGTTTTTGTAAACCCCGGCAAAAACATTTGCCAGCATCCAAAGCAATACCACCGAAATTGTCTGCAATATTTTAACCAGGAAATCCCTGGTTTCGTCTTCCATTCCCATTTGAAACGTTTCAGACTGTTAAGTTCGGAATTGCCGAACAAACGTCAAAAGTCAAAATAAAAAAATTGAAATCGGTATGCTTCCTTAGCCCGACAGGTTTTCCAACCCGGCCGGCGGTTGAAACGGAAAGCGCCCGTCGGCTCAGGGGATCTTTATCCTCCGTTGTGTATCTCTGTGGAATTGAAGGACAAGGTATTAACCAAAAAGTCCGGCCACTGCGCAAACTTGTTTCTCTGCTCCTTTCGGTTATTGAACCTGCAATTTTTTAAAAGCGGCACTATCCCCGTTAAACACATTAAAATCCACATAAGCATCAATGCCATTGAGGTGCCCCTTTTCATTATGCTGCCAGAAAAGCCAGTTCCGGCCGATGCGGGGCTTGTCTTTTATCAGGTAATGCGCCACCCAGAGAGGATAGTCGTCAAACTGGGGCGACAAAAAATTTTCATAATAATCCACATTGGTATAAATGATCGGCTTTATGCCATAATGCTTTTCCACCTGCTGCAGCCAGTCGCGGGCATGTTGCTGAATATCGGTTACTGAAGCCCCGTTGGTTTGTTCAATATCCAGCACCGGGGGCAGGTCGCCCTTAACGAGTGTAACCGCTTCGATAAAATTTTCGGCCTGGGCTTTTCCGCTTTTACTGGCATTAAAAAAATGATAGGCTCCGCGGGGAAAACCGGCCTGGCGGGCATTGAACCAGTTTCGGCGGAAGGCTTCGTCCATATCATTCAGCCCTTCAGTGGCCTTAATAAAGGCAAATCCCATTTGAACCCTTTCCACCCGCATGGCCTTCACATCAGCCCAGTCGATATTGCCCTGGTGATGGCTTACATCCAGTCCGTGAATGGTATAGTTCACGGGTATATCAATCCCAAAGGCCGGGTAATGTACAAACCGGGGTTTATTAAGATACCAGGTTATAAAATAAATAATGGTGGCTGACAGTGCCAGCACCAATAAGGGAATAAAAAATACGCGGAAAATGCTTCGTTTTATTTTTGCCAAGGCTGATCGGGATTCTGGGTAGGCAAATATGCGAAAAGGACGGGGAAATCAGCCGCTAAATTTTTGATAAATTGAATGCCTTCACCACCGGGTAAAGAGAAGCAGGGTTTCGCGGAGCCAGGTTCCTGGTTTTACTGTTGCGTATTCATTTTTACTTTATTTCAGCAGCTTCGTCTTAAACACGATCTTACTCCCTGCCCTTACTGTAAGCATATACACCCCCCGGGCCAGGGCTTGTACCGGTATGGTAAGAAACTCGGTTCCATTGATGAGCGGGAAGCTTTGGGCAAACACCCGCTGCCCGGCTTCATTATAAATTGTAATGCCGGCCGTATTGACGGAAAGATTACGTACATAAACGGTGATATTATCCCGCATGGGATTGGGAAACACCTGCACCGTGGTGCCGCCGCTGTTATCCACCAGTTTGGTAGTGGTATTATTACGCGTGATAAGCCAGTAATCGGGGTCAATCAAAACAGTATCCGCCACAAAGCCGATATCACTTGTAAAAACTTCGCCATTGCTCGTATTATTCACCACGATTGTTTTTTCGGTTGTTGCATTTTTGAATTTCAATGCTACGGGCAGCTCAAAAAAATTAACCGAAGGATGGGAGGTGGTCTGATTCATTTTGATCTTTACATGACTGGCCCCCAGCTGTGTCCATTCCACATTATAAGAGGGATAGCCCTGTCCTTTGAACCAGTCTTGAAAAAACTCGGTGAGATTTTGTCCGCTGGCATTTTCCAGGTTCCGCTGCAGGTCGGCTGTACGGGCAAAGCCATAAATAACGGCCGGATCCCGCTGGTAGTTGCGCAGTCCCCTGAAAAAGGCCGAATCGCCCAGCTTCCAGCGCAGCATGTACAAGAGGTGGGATCCTTTCTCGTAACTCAGCCGGCCATCGAAAATACGGTTCACACTGGTGGTATCATTCACCCAAACGGATCCACCGGGTTGCGAAGTGATATCATTGATCTCGTAACGCCGGTTCGAAATAGTGCTTGCCGGGTATTTATTCTCAATGTAATAACTGGCAAGAAAAGTGGCAAAGCCTTCATTCAGCCAGATATCTTCCCAGCTGCCACAGGTAATCTTATCGCCAAACCACTGGTGCCCCAGCTCATGCGCACAAAGTCCTTCATCAATAGAGACCACAAAAGTGGCGGTTTGGTGCTCCATGCCACCGCCCCAGTTGAACTGCACATGCCCGTATTTTTCTTTAATGAAAGGATAATCGCCGAAGGTATTGTGATAAAGTTTCAGCGCATCCAGGGTATTTTGCGTACCCGATTGAAAAGAGGCCTGGTTTTCGGGATAGCAATAGGTTTGCATCGGCAGCACCGTACTGCCAATGGTGACGCTGTTATTAAAAACTGCGTAATTGGTAACGGCATAACAAACCAGGTAAGAGGCAATGGGATAACGGTGTTTCCACCAGGCCACTTTCTTTGTACCGCCGGCAATCAGCGTTTCAGATTGGAGGATCCCATTGGCTGCTGCCTTATAGGCGGCGGGGCAGGTTACAAAAATATCAATTGAGTCGGCTTTGTCATCCAGCCCGTTTTTACAGGGCCACCAGTCGCGGCTGCCATAAGGTTCGCTCAGTGTCCACTGCACCGGCACGCCGGCATGGGTGCCCATATCAAAAGAGCCGAAGCCCGAATCAAACGGTACGCCCTTATAATAAACCGTCACCGAATCGAGTACCCCTGCCGTAACAGAGGACGGAAAATTAATCGTAACCACATTGCTGGCATGCGTTTTTGTAAGTTGCGTGCCGCGTTGTTTCACACTATCCACCACCAGCGGGCTCATCAGGTCGAGCTGGATATTATTAGTGGCCTGCAGCACCACATAATACACGGTTACTTTGCCGTTGATATAGCGCACGGCCGGATCCACTTCCCATTCGCAGCGGTAATATTTTACATCAAAATTATTACTGATGGCATTGGTAATGCTGTTATTGCCGTTGCCGGCTATCCGCTGATGGGCCATTTGTTCAAAGCGGGCAATATCTTTTATCTGCTTGCAGTAATCCTCCGGCAGTTGTGCCGCAGCCTTCAGCGAAGCCAGCAAAAAAAACAGCGAAAAATATCTCATATAGTGCATTGATTTACAGGTAAAAAACGGCATCGTGATAAAGTTCCTAAAATTTTGTGAACGGGCAATATGGGCGCTTAATTCCCGTTATATAGTTTCCTGTTTTTAGCCGTACTCAATTTTTCAAGCATGAATATAAAAAGACTGATGCATTCATACCGGTTAATCCTCGCAGCTATTGCAGGTATTCTTTTTTTTTCGGCATCGGCCCAGCGCCATTCCGACAGCTCTCACAAGCTGCTGGCGTCGCTGAGTAATAAGGATAATGCCTGCTATATCACCAAAGAGTCAAATATCATTTTCCCGGCCGTATTAAATGGCAATGAAGCGCAAACACTGGATTATATTGAAAAATTCTGCAACAACCGCAAGGACTATATTGTACGGACCTATACAAAAGGCAAAAAATATTTTGGAAAAGCTGCAACTATCCTCAAAAAATATAATTTACCCAATGAGCTGAAAGTATTACTGGCCCTGGAAAGCGCCTTTAATGCCAATGCCGTTTCCAGAGCCGGTGCGGTGGGATACTGGCAGTTCATGGATGAAGTGGCAAAAGAATATGGTTTGAAAGTGGTAACACAATACACACCGGAAGAAAAGAAAAAACTGCTGAAAGCCAATAAGAAAAAAGCTGATTCACTTTTTAAAGCACTCGCTAAACAGAAAGACGATCGCAAGAATTTCAATAAATCCACCTATGCGGCCGCCCGCTACCTGCGGGACCGCAGCCGCAACCTGAACAACAACCTCCTCCTGATGGTAGCCAGCTATAACTGCGGCATCGGTAATGTATGGGATGCCATGAATGCTTCGGGTAAAAACAATCCCACGTACTGGGATATCAAAGAAAGCCTTCCTGCCGAAACCCAGGCCTATGTACTGAATTTCATCACGCTGAATGTAATCTTCAATAACTACGATAAGTTTACCAGCAACACAATGATCTTTAAACCTGAAAAGATCAGGATCAGTGAACCCAATGCCGGAGGAGTGGAATAAAAAGCAAAACAAAAACCTCTGTACCCCGGCAGCGGTTCCAAGCCCTGTCGGTGGTTTTAACGAAATCCGGTAAAAAGTCATGCTGCATTTTCGCAGCTTCTTATTTCTCCACGGTAAAAAAACCTATTAGCGTAACTTTGTCCAATGCCTCAATTCAACTGGAATGATAGCCGCAACCTGCTGAGTAAGCTCACGCTCCGGCGTATGCTGAATGGTGGTAAGGTGTTGGCCAGTTTTTATGCCAGCCGCTTTTTCGGCAAACCCATCCAGTGGGGCTATCCTGTTTCCATTTCATTTGAACCCACCACCAGCTGCAACCTGCGCTGTCCCGAATGCCCCAGCGGTCTGCGGGCCTTTACCCGCCCCACAGGTATGCTGGAGAATGATTTTTTTAAACGCACCATTGATGAGATCCACAAAGAACTCCTTTACCTCATCTTTTATTTCCAGGGCGAGCCCTATCTTAACCCTGCCTTCCTGGATATGGTGAAATATGCCCACCGCAAAAAAATCTATACCGCCACGTCCACCAATGCTCATTATTTAACGGATGAGATGGCCCGTAAAACCATTGAGAGCGGGCTCGACCGCCTCATCATTTCCATCGATGGCACCACGCAGGACGTATACGAGCAGTACCGCGTGGGCGGCAAGCTGAATAAAGTGCTGGAGGGTGCCCGCAATATTGTAAAATGGAAAAAAGAACTGAACAGCAAAACCCCCTTTGTTTTCTTCCAGTTCCTGGTGGTAAAACCCAATGAGCACCAAGTGGAGGATATCAAGCGCCTGGCCAAAGAGATTGGTGTGGATGAAGTGCGTTTTAAAACCGCCCAGGTTTATGATTATGAAACCGATCCCAACCAGCTGATCCCCGAAACGGATAAATACAGCCGCTATACTAAAAACCCCAACGGCAGGTATACCCCCAAAAACAAGTTGGCCAACCGCTGCTGGAAACTGCAGCATGCCAACGTAATTACCTGGGACGGCCTGGTGGTGCCCTGCTGTTTTGACAAGGATGCCCTGCACCAGTTGGGCAACCTGAAAACCCAATCCTTTAAAGAGATCTGGCATAATGATAACTACCGTCAGTTCCGCACCGAACTGATGAAAAGCCGCAAGAATATTGACATCTGTGCAAATTGCAGTGAAGGAGTGTCGGTTTGGAGAGATTAAAATGTGGCGGTTGGGGGGCTATATATTTCTTATTCTGTTTTCAAACCTCTTATTTTATCGATTTTCCCCAGCCGCATGGCCTTTGGCTTCACGTAGGGTATGGCCAAAGATATTGTGGGGAATAGAACCCCTCATCAGTTTCTCCGCTAAAAAGAAAGCAGTTGGCAAAAAAAGAAATCAGCAACCTGGGTACAATAGATTAAGAATTTTTTTTATTAGATTTGTCTGGTATGGCTCCGGGGGATACATAACCGGCATTATGGCTGTCTGCGCCGGAAATAACCACCCAACCGATTGCGCATACCCTAACCCTTAAAACCCTTAATCGAGATGAACCATTTATTCCTGATCGGTATTGATAAATACTTACAGCATGCACAACTAAATTCATGTGTGAGGGATTTGACGGATTTTAAAAGCATTTTGCTTGAAAAATATGATTTTGAAGAGGCCCAGGTTTATGAATTATATGATGCTGAGGCCACCAACAAAAAAATCCAGGACGCCTTCAAAGGTTATATCCGGACACTTGAAGACAGCGACAATCTTGTAATATACTTTTCCGGGCACGGCGGCCTGGAGAAAACCACTGACAGAGGCTTCTGGATTCCACAGGAGGGAGATAAAGAAGATTATACCACCTGGTTACCCAATGAAACCATACTTACCTTTGTTCAGCAAATTAGAGCAAAGCATATTTTCCTCATTTCAGATTGCTGCTTCTCCTGGTCCATCCTGAACGGCCAGACAACAAAGGCAACGGCCGATTATGCTTCCTTCGCCTCCCGGCTGGCCCTTACCTCAGGTCAGAGCCTGACTTATGACGGCTCAGCAGGAGAAAACAGCTTTTTTGCCGACAGTATTCTCACCTGTCTGAAAGAAGCCAATGAAGATTTACGTGCGGGAAAAATTATAGAGTATGTAAAAGAAAGGTTTGCCCAAAACCAGCTACAGGCTCCGCAAGGAGCGCCTCTGATGGACAAGCGGCATGAGAATGGCGAATTCATTTTTAAAATTGTAAACAATGAGATTATAGACGACCGGCAGATAAAAGGATATACTGATTTTCTTTGTGCCTTAACGAATTACAAAAAAAACGGAAATTTTGAACTCAAGGGTGAGTACGGATTAAAAGAAGGCGAAAAGGCCCAGCGCATAGGCTATCAGCTCTACCAGGAGTTTGACAGTGTGCAGAAAAAAGCAACCTACTATCTTTACCTGTTTGAAGGGATTAATCAAAAGCAAACCTTAGAGCGGTTAAAAATCAATCATGCAGAAATCTTTTCCGGCAAAAACCTGATTATCTTTTTACCGAAAGAAAAACATCAGATTAACCCTGAAACAAGAAAACAAAACATCAACGACAAATTCAAACCGTTAAATATCTTCTATATTGATGAGTTTATACGCGATCATTGTACTCCAAAGAACATTGTCGGCAAATCAGAGGGTAATTATTTAGTCATTTCAAACTTTGTTCTTCCTTCATTTGAAATTAATAATCAGACATATGAATCGGCTGATTTTTTCGCCAACTGGCTATCGCACGAAAACGAGCCCATTCTTGTACTAAAAGGAGAGGGAGGAATAGGAAAAACCACATTTGCACAGTTCATCGCCGACAAATTTCTGAAACTTAACCCCCAGTCTTCTGTGCTTTTCATCGATTCCGGAGAAATTAAAACCGAACTTATTAAAAGAAAGAGGTACCAGGAAAGCATTAATGTTTATAATTTTTACGAGTCGCTTCATGATTTAACCGGCTCCTCTTTTGAAAAACTTAGCGAGGATTTATTCCGGATAAACCTTGATGCCGGCAATTTTCTGCTGATTATTGACGGACTGGACGAGGTGATTTCTAAGGTTGCAGATTTTAATGTTGACGAATTTCTAAACTCTATTATTGCCTATACCTCCCAGATCGGGAATGGAAAAATAATACTCGCCTGCAGATCGTATTTCTGGGAAGTATCCAAATTCAGTTCCGACGAGATAAAAACAGTGGAGTTACTGCCTTTCAACCAGGAACAAACAAAAAGGTTTTTCCAGAAAAGCTTCAGCGACGACGAAAGAAAGGTAAGCAAGAGCCTGAAGATTGCCGAGGAATTCAAGTTCCAGGACAGCGGGGAATATTTCTTTCACCCCTATGTTTTAGATGTTGTTCGTTCTATTGTAGAATCGGACCAGGAGGTGATCAAGGCAGATACCACTTTTGAGTCTGATATCCTGGAAAAAGATGTAAAAAACGATTATATCATTTACCGGATATGTTACCGTGAAAAATTAAGGGTGGAGCAGATTGGAATTGATGACCAGGTTAAATTCTTTTCTTACTGGTCGATTAAACGCAGGGGCGTGATCAGTATGGATAATTTTTCAAAGGAGCTGGAAGACTCTTTGGGCAAACATGTTGAAAAAACGAGCATTGAGGCCTTCAAAGCCCACCCCTTTATACAGGTAAGAAACAAAACCATTAATTTCAAATACGACTTTTTCGCTGATTACTTCAAAAGCATTTATGTTTCCAGGCACCTGGCACTTGACGGGATTTATACTGATGTCTCGGAAGATTTTCTGAAAATCATCTCCGAGAACTGCTGGTATGGCTCGGGGATGATCAATGATATACGCGACAGGCTGATAAAATGGGATGACAGCAACCTGCTGAAATGCTCGGACCTGATCAGCCAGATTTTAGCAGATGAAAATTTGCCCATAGTTACCAAAAGGAAAACCATATCAGGCTTATTCAATGTTTGCCTGGCAGCCAATATCAGGAAAAAATCAAGCAATATTTTAAACAACACTGAATTATTGCATGCGCTTTTTGGTAAACCAGGCAAACAGATTGTTGGATTACACATTATCGCAATGCACAGCAGCGAGGAGGTGATACGTTTTGATTTTTCGAATCTTGTGTTGAAAGACTGCTATATTGACAGCTATCAGTCTTTCTGGAATTGCACTTTTAATGAGCACACTTACTTCCTTAACTGCTTCCTTCTGAACCTGGATTATGATTCCAACAAGAAACTTTCGATAGGAGAAAGTAATTTTCAAAATTGCACTACGGATGATAAATTTAAGTGGGCTTTCAAAAAGGACAGCTTCAACACAAAAAAATCAGATTTACAGGTGAAAGAATTTCTTGAAGATTTTTTCAAAATGTTTTTTAGTAAAGGACGGCTTGAACGGCAGGGTTATGATTACATAATCAAGAGAAGGTTCCCCGGTATCAGCCAGAGCTATTTTAACTTTGACCAGGTTATGAAGTATTTCGACAAAATAAATTTCTTTGAATACTTTAAAGAATACGGGGAAACCAAGATTAAAATAAGTGATATCTATAAGGCTGATATTATCCGCTTTATAAAAGACGGAACGATGTCGAAGACAATTATCGACGCCATCGCCCAACTTAGTTCTTTAAACAGAGAACTGCTTACCCGCTAGCGGCACCCGCTTCCTGGCGCAGGTATTCCGCCTCTATGCGAATTTCGTCGCCGGCTAAAAAGCGGTGCCAATACAATTCCGCCAACCGGCGTCCGGCATTCCGGCAGCTTTATACTTCCGTTGCGTGAAATTTCCCGGGCCCGGGCGTTACGCTCCCGCCTCTTATAAATTTACCTAACTTTAATAGCCAGCCGGCTGCCCGCCCGCTACAGTTATCCTTGTTTATGCCCTGCCAAAACTATTTTTATGAAAACACTCATTCTCATCAGCCTCTCTGTCGCTCTCTTTTCCTGCAATACCGGCGTGTTTGATAACGGCAAAAATAATAAAGGGATAACAGGACACAGTACCCGGAAAAAAGCGCTCAACCGATCCCGCTATTACATAGAATATTACAGCGACTGGAGGCTTGACACTGCTTCCAAACTCTACGATGCTGATAGTCATTTCACCTTGTACCCGCAGCCGGTGGAAAACGGCATGTTCACCATTTTTGTTTTTGCTGAACCCAGAGACGAAGAGAAAGAATTGCAGCGCCATTTAGCGGCTCAACAGGAAAAGAGCATTAAACATGGGGCGGTTACCTATTTTACTCAATGGGGTGCCTACCAGGGTCATGGCGCTTCGATAAAAGGCCGTTTAAGGGACGTATGGGAATCGGAGATTAAAATATTTGTTTATTCCACCGCCGAAAAATCCTTTTTAATTACCTCTCTTTGTACTGATAGTTATAAAGATGATGTGTTGCCCGGACTGGAGCTCATTGAATCCTCCTTCCGGATAAAATAATTTATACTCTATTTTCGCCCCATCATTCTGCTATCATGTTCCGCTTCTTTAAAAAGAAAAAAAACTACCCGGCCTTTAACACCCTTCAGGCTTTTCCGCAGAAAAACTACTACCTGGTCCGGGTGGCACAATGGGATTGGCTGGATCGGGAACGTATCTATGTCAAGGACCCTCACCACCCGCGGGTATTAACACTGGATCCCTGGCCCCAACTGGTTTTCCTCGCAGCCAACGGGCAATTGACTATTGCCGAAACCGTCTTTGCACTGGCAGACCAGTATTCCGGTACCATACCCGAAGAACTGGATAAAACTGTAATCAGCGAAATTGAAAAACTGATTATCTACGGCATAATTGAGTATTCGGAAACAAAGAAATCACCTGAATACAAAGGTTCCGTTCCGGTATCCTAGTATTTCAGCTGCGTAATTCATAAGGAAAGAACTGGTTTTCCTTTTGTGCCGCATCTGCGAAAATTTTCGCCGGAGCGGTTGCCAGTATTGTACAGTGTTTTTTTTGGTCTAACTCCGGAAGAGCCCGAAACCACTGCGGGGTAACTGCGCTAGTGGGATTGGCTTTTTCTTTCACCGCAGCGAACAGAGAAATGGAATTCCGCAGAAACCCTGCTTTTTACTTTTGATTTTTTATTTTTGACTTTATTACAGCTACATTCATCAAAATTCATCATTACGAATGCAAACAATCATAGGATCAGGGGGCGCCATCGGCAAACCTTTAGCCAGGGAATTAAAAGCTTATACCGATGCCATCCGGCTCGTAAGCAGGAATCCGGTAAAAGTGAATGAAACAGATGAACTCTTTCCGGCCGATGTAAATGACCTGGCGCAAATTGATAAAGCCATTGCCGGCAGTGAGGTGGTGTATGTGGTGATCGGCTTCGAATACAAGCTGAGCGTCTGGCAAAAAACATGGCCGGTTTTTATGCAGGCTGTGATACAGGCCTGCCAGAAACACCAGGCCAAACTGGTTTTCTTTGACAATGTATATATGTATGCCCCATCCGAAATGGCGCATATGACAGAAACCTCGCTCATGCAGCCCTCCAGTAAAAAAGGAGCGGTGCGGAAACAATTGCATGAGATGATCATGGATGCTGTGGAAAAGAAAAATCTGACTGCCCTGATAGCACGCTCGGCCGATTTTTACGGGCCCGACAATAATAACAGCGGCTTTAATATGATGATTGCGGAGAAACTGATTAAAGGAAAAAAGGCACAGGCATTTGGCAATATCGACAAAATCCATTCCTATACTTATACACCCGATGCCGCCAAAGCAACTGCCCTGCTGGGTAATACCCCCGACGCTTATAACCAGGTATGGCATATGCCCACCAGCAGTAAAAAACTCACCAACCGCGAATGGATCGCACTGGTGGCTAAGGAACTGGGCATAACGCCTAAAGTACAAAACATACCGGTTTGGATGATTAAACTGCTGGGCATCTTTATGCCGGTAATGAAAGAGTTCCCGGAGATGCTGTACCAGTATGAGCAGGATTATTATTTTGACAGCAGCAAATTTGAGCAACGATTTGGTTTCACTGCCACCACACCGGAAGAAGGTCTAAGAATACTGATCAATAGTTTACGAAAATAAAACGCTGACGCCTAATAGCATCCTCCCCCACACCCGGGTTGCTTCTCCAAAATCTGTCTTTTCCCATGGTCGCAACAGGCAGGGACAGCTGCCGCTGCGCATAATGCGTTCATACAGAAAGCCGTCTGCTCTGCTGGTCATGATAAAACATACAGAAAGCTACTGTCTGTCAGCAATCAATTCCCGTAAAATCAAGCCAGGCCTGTTTTTGGGTTGATCAACTTCAACAACTTGACTAATTGCAGTCATTACAACCGGCTTGCATAGCGATTACCTTGTTACTGATAAGTAATCAAAAAAAGGGAGGTATATCATGTTAACCTTAGGTCAATCTGCGAATTTTCGCATCATGTTGGATGCAAGTAAGTATCAACCTGCTGAGATTACGAATTTGCAAAACGCCGTGGATACAGATTTTTTGCAAGGCTTCGAGCAGGATTTTACTGAACTCGGCAGCTGGTATGGCACAAATATGGGGGCCGCCTTTGGCGCTGCCAACCGTGTAACTGTAACATTTTTAAATGATCGCAGCGGGGGTGGCGAATCGGGGCCCTATTCAGTTGGAAATTGCTATATGACATTGAGTACGCTTGGTTGCAACTGGATGACGGGCGGCACAGATGCCGGCAGGAAATCCATCCGCGCCACTTTTGTTCACGAGATGAACCATATCCTGGAGTCGTACCTGAATTTTTTAGATCCTTCCCGTAATATGCCCTGGAATGATAGTGTCGGCGAGGCATTGTCGAGAGTTGCGGCAAATCTGCTGCACCCGGGAGAAGGCTCCGGTAATATCAATGGCTGGCTGGCCTGCAACCCCGCCAGGGATTATACCAGTGCTGTGGAAGAAAAGGAATTTCGCCAGAATTGGGTCGCCACTAAATTCACCGGCGGAACCTATAAAGCCGGCGGATACGTGCAACCCTGCAGCGGAGGCTACAGCTTTGGCTGTGCCATGCTTTTTATTTATTACCTCCACGAACAGCTGGGTTTTTCAATGAAAGAAATTATTAATAGCGGTGGCGGAACCCTGGAGCAAACCTACCAAAGGCTGACCCGGCAGGATATTGGCGGATTTGCACAGTTTAAGCGCCTGCTTGATGTTCACTTCCCCGGTCTGAATATTTATTACAAGGGCGCAAAACCTGATAATCCTTTTCCGCTCGATTTTACAAATGAGCCCGTAGCCGCCACCGCAAGAAACAACAATCTTTTTGTAGTGGCCAAAATGCTGGATGGAAGGCTTGTGTACAATCAAAAAGCGCCCGGCAAACCCTTTGTGGGATGGCAGGAATTTTCTGGTGGCACCAGAACAGATGTGGCCCCGGCCGCAGCAATGCTGGGTGAAACCCTGTTTGTTTTTGCAAAGAAAACAGACGGTAAGATCATCTTTAACCAGGCAGCGCCCGGCGGCGCTTTTGCAGGATGGCTGGATATGCCGGGCAGCATCGTAACGGATACACCATTAGCCCTTGCGGGCCGGAGCGACCGGTTATTTGTGTTTGCCAAAAAGACCGATGGCAACATCGTCTATAACCAGGCGGCTCCGGGCCAGGCCTTCCAGGGCTGGCAGGAACTGCCGCTGCCATTTCATGTAACAGATGCAGCCGCCGCCGGCATGATGAATAATAAACTCTTTGTTTTTATAAGAGGCGAGAATGGGAAAATCATGTTCAACCAGGCAGTGCCGGGAGGCATTTTCACCAACTGGGGGTATATGCCTGATGGGCTGCTTACGGATGTTCCGCCGGCCGTAGCTGGCTGGAAGAGCAACCTGTATGTCTTTGCCCGTAACCGGGAAAACGGGTGTATTTATTATAGCCAGGCATCCCCGGGTGCTGCTTTCAGCCCCTGGCAGGAAGTGCCGGGTGGCAAGCATACCGATATTTCATTATCGGCCGCTATGCAGGATAACAGGTTATTTGTATTTGCCAATCAGCAAACTGAGGGAAGGATTTACTGGAATCAAATGCTGGCCGGTGCAGCCTTTGAAGGATGGAATTTATTATGGTAAAAAGATTCCGGAAACCGGCTGATTAATAAGGGCTGAATTATCCGGCGCAGGTAATCCGCTTCTGGTTTTCCAGGCGGTTACCTGCGTCTTTATTGATATGCAGGCGGGCCTCATTTTCATTCACTGCAAAAAAAAGATAAGCAGTGTAGTACCGGGATGAGACGGTTACGGGAAAGGTACACAGGTTATTTATTCGCAGCATCTTTCTGCTTTTGTCCTTTTCTTTTAACGCATCAGCGTAACCATACCTGTTAAAAACACCTCATGCCCCCTGGCATCCAGGCCCCTGATAATATAGGTGTATGCCCCTGCAGGGGAACGGGCGCCATTAAAAGTACCATCCCAGCCTTTATTAATATCATGGGTTGAAAACACCAGGTTTCCGTAACGGTTATATACCAGGAACTGTTGCAGCGTCATCGTAGTTCCCGGAGGTATTCTGAAAATATCGTTGGTACCGTTACCATCGGGCGTAAAGGCATCAGGAATATAAATCTCCCGGGTTACCGTTACCGTAATGGTCTTTGAACTGTTGCAGTTAGCGGCAGTAAATACTTCAAGTTTATATGTGGTGGTGTTTCCCGGGTTTGCAACCGGGTTGGGAATAGTTGTATTGCTCAATCCGGCAGCAGGGGTCCACAATAATCCCGTATAACCGCTGTTTATGGTGGCCTGAAGTTGTACCGAGCCGCCTGCCGGCATGGTGGGATGGGGCGGATTAAATGTAATCACCGGCAGCGGGTTTACAAACATCGTAATCGTATTGGAATTTATCAAAGGAGTGGTGCTGCAAACTGAAGCGCTGTTCATAACACAGTAAACATTATCCCCGTTTGCCGGGTTGCTAAGCAGATAGCCGGTACTATTTGTTCCTACATCATTTCCATTCAGCTTCCATTGGAAGACAGGAGGCGTACCCGTATTGGCCGGAGTAGCCGTAAAAGTTACCGGGATACCGGGACAGATATTATTGGCTGAAGCAATAATTGATACGGAAGGAGCCACCGAATTATTTACATGCATCAGTATACTGTTCGAATTTACCGTGTTAGGGCTGGCACAGGGAGAGGGATTGGTCATCGTGAGACTTACCACATCATTATCGGCCAGGCTGCTGCTGGTAAATACGGGCGCATTGGTCCCCGTGTTTATTCCGTTTACTTTCCATTGATAAACCGGTGCAGCTCCGCCATTTACCGGGGTGGCAATAAAGCTTACGCTGGTACCAGTACAAATAGTGGTGCTGGCTGTGGCAATACTCACCGATGGCGTAACTCCGGGATCAACCGTAATGCTTATACTATTACTAGTGGCTGTAACCGGTGGTGCACATGTGGGATTGACTGTTACAATACAGGTTACCTTGTCATTATTATTTAACGTGCTGCTGGTAAATGTGTTGCTGTTGGTTCCGGCATTAACCCCGTTTACCTGCCATTGATAAGCGGGTGCAAGGCCGCCATTGATAATATTTGCTGTAAATGTTACGGGCATTCCCTGGCAAATAACCGTGCTGCCAGCGCTGATTGTTACAGCAGGTACACTGAATTTAGCCAGAAAAATATCATCGGCTCCATAGCTAACGATGTTATAGGTTCCGGCACAGGGTTCAAAATCGGCTGTTGTATTGAATTCCCCTGCCAGGTAAACACTGCCATTCCCATCAATGGCCAGATCGGCACCTGCATCTATATAGTTACCCCCCATCTGTTTTACCGTTAACAAATCGCCAGCCGGATTAAGAACAGCAATATAGATATCCCACCATCCCGCAGACGTAAGGTTACGCGTTCCGGGGCCGGGATCAAAATCAACAGTATTTACAAAACCACCGGTGATATATAAATTCTGAGCAGCATCAATGGCAAGGGATGATCCGTTATTTACCATCGGATCCGAAACAGTGCCGCTGAATTGTTTGGCCCATACAAAATTACCCGATGCATCCAGTTTGGATATAAAGATGGCAGTATTACTTATGGATGAAAGTGTAAATACCCCCGGGCCGGGATCATAATCTCCGGGCCCCAGAAAGTGACCGGATGTATACACATTTCCGGCCGCATCAACAGCGATACAATTTCCTTGTTCATTATTAATACCGCCCATTTGCCTGGCCCAGACAAAATCACCCGCCGGATCCAGCTTCATGACAAAAATATCACCCGTTCCGGAATTGGGCAGATTATAAGTGCCGGGGCCGGGATCAAAATCAACCGCAAAATCAAAAAAATCACCGGTAACATAAATATTACCAGGTGCATCCACCGTTATCGCATGAGCCCGCTCGAGAGATGTGCCGCCAATTTGCTTAACCCATACAAAATTACCTGCTGCATCCAGTTTTAATATAAAGGCATCCGTATTACCCTTGCTGTTCACATTAAAAACACCGGGACCCGGGTCAAAGTCCACTACAGCACTTGCAAACTCGCCGCAGGTGTACACATTGCCGGCAGCATCAAGGGCCAGCCCCCAGGGTTCATCATAATCGGGGCCGCCTGCCTGCCGGGCCCAGATAAAATTTCCGGATCCATCCAGTTTTAAAATAAAAATATCCCATTGCCCGGAGGAACTGAGATTATAAATACCGGCTCCCGGATCAAAATCGACTGTGTTAAAGAAAAACCCGTTTAGATAAATATTACCACTGGCATCAATAGCAATGGCTGTGGCCTGGTCATTATTCGGACCGCCGAGGGCTTTTGCCCAAACCAGGTTTCCGGCAGGGTCCTGCTTGGAAATATAAACATCCCTGTTACCATTGGAAACCAGGTTGTACACACCGGGGCCGGGATCAAAATCGCAGGTACCTTCAAATAAACCACAGGTGTATACATTGCCGGCTGCGTCCACGGCAACTGAACCAACTGCATCAACACCCGCACCACCAGCCCGTTTCACCCATGACAGGTTAAGGTCCTGTGCGAAAGCAGCATTACGGGGTATTGCCAGGATTAATAATAAAATAAGGAAGACGGGTGCTTTATTTTTATAGTCAATTCGCATGGGGCGAGGGATTACGTCAGTAGAACGGGGTTCTAACGTACTGCAATATAAGCAATATTCAGGGCCGCCAACAGGGGTTTACCCTGCTGCCTTTTTGTGCATAATTCTTTTGCTGCGCAGAAAACTATCACAGTTTATCACTGCGGCAGTTTTTTGTGCTTTAGTCTTTTTACTTTTGATACATCATCTTTCGTTTAACCATGGATAATACACGTGTTTATAAAATGTCTTTTGCCGGGGTATACCCGCATTATTTGCTGAAAGCAGAGAAAAAGGGCCGCACCAAAGCAGAAGTGGATAAAATCATCTGCTGGCTTACCGGTTATACGGGTGCTGCCCTGCAAAAACAGATTGATAAGAAGGTGGATATCGAAACCTTCTTTGCCCAGGCCCCGCAATTCAACCCCAATGCATCAAAAATCACAGGCCTTATCTGCGGTTACCGGGTGGAGAAAATTAAAGAACCCCTGATGCAAAAAATCCGCTACCTCGATAAGCTGATCGATGAACTGGCAAAAGGCCGGGCAATGGAAAAAATACTAAGAACCTGATCGCCTGATTTATGCACGTCCTGCAACAAGCCAGCGCAATGCTGAAAGAAAACACTGAAGAAACAGGGTTGAAAAATTTCAAACCCGCATCATCAAAGAAAGAAAAGCTGAGGAGCGCAGGAATGAGATAAAACGCCGGGAATCTGCCCGCCACCGGAATAGGTATTAAGCCCCTGCCGGTTGTTTTCCCGTTTCACCAATCCTTAATTAACTTCATCGTATGATTTGCTTCAGCAACAAACATATCAGTTTTGCCGGTATCGCCGACAGCGCCGCCATCACCCGGCTGCTCAACAGCGCCTACAGGGGCAAAGAGTCCAAAAAGGGCTGGACAACCGAGGCGCATCTCATTGCCGGCCCCACCCGCAGTGATGAGACTGAAATTATACAACTGCTGAATACTGCTGTTTTTTTGAAATACACAGATGAGAAGGGCCGGCTTACCGGATGTGTAAACCTGCAGCAGCACGGACAACGTATCTACCTGGGTATGTTCAGTGTTTCCCCCGAACTACAAGGGGGCGGCATCGGCAAATCCATCCTTGGGGCGGCGGAGGAGTATGCCCTGGCGCAGCAATGCTCGTCCATTTATATGACGGTGATTGCTCTGCGGGAAGAACTCGTGGCCTGGTACATGCGGCACGGATACCGTGATACCGGTGAAAGAAAAATACTGAAGGAAGAAAGCCATAACGGCCACCATTTACAGGAACTGGAAATGCTGGTACTGGAAAAACAGATAAACTGACTACAATCATTAAACGCTTATATGCAGTAAATCGGATAAGTCGTATTTTTGCGCCAGACAGGCACATTGGGTATTAATCACCAGGTTTTAGAAATTACAAACAATGAAAGTTAAAATCTTTTCGCTGGCTATTCTGCTGGTGGCCTTCGTAACCGGCCTGCAGGCTCAAACCACCTCTAAACCCGTATGGAAAGAACTGAAAGCCTTCCATGGTTTAATGTCGGCCTCCTTTCACCCTGCAGAAGATGGAAATTTTGAACCCCTGCGGCAGAAAGCCGACAGTCTGCTGATTATTGCCAGGAACTGGCAGGCCTCAGCCATACCGGCCGACTTCAAACCGGAAGACACCAAAGCTGCTCTCAGTAAATTAGTGGCACAGTGTACGGTAGTAAAAAAAGCGGTGGATGAAAAGGCTGATAACAAAGTGCTGTTTAAGGAAATTACGGAAGCCCACAACATATTTCATACCATTGTTGGGGAGTGCCGCAAAGCAGAAGAAAACTGACCCTTCTGTAAGTAAACAGCCTTTCTTTACTGAACCCATGGGTTGAGAGGGGATTTTTTGGTTTGCCAGCCAATCTATCCTGGGGAGGCTATCGAAGAACGAATGATTCAGAGAGCGATAGCGCCTTGCGTTTACTTTGTGTGAAATGCTTCACCGCAACAAAAAGTGCAAACTCCCGGCAAACAGCTGACTTATCCGCCTTTCTTCACATACTTCGCCAGTATCACAATTGTCTGGTCATTTATTTTTCCTTCGATCTGATCAGGATTATCAGGCACCAGCCGGATCTTCTTTACCACCGTGCCTTTGGCGGCCGAGAAGCTCGTTCCTTTTACATTCAGCGCCTGTGTTAATACAACGGTATCGCCATTCTCCAGTTTACTGCCGTAAGCATCTTTATGCACATCGGCCGCTTCAAACGCACTGAGCGCCCATTGAATAATATTTTCATCCAGCTCTACCGAATTCAGCACATTCCCGGCCCAGTCTTCATTTTTGTACGCAGTAAGAATCCGGTAACTCAATGCCTGCACACTGGGCGCGGGGTTCCAGATGCTTCCTTCCAGGCAGCGCCAGTGGTCGCCATGGCCCGGCTCATCCAGCTTTGAAAAACAGGAAGCGCATAGTGCCACCTGGTTTCCGGCAACCTCCTCCTTACGGGGACTCACCAGGTACTCCTCCGTGGCGGTATCGGAATTACATAATTCGCACAATCCCTGGTTGCGTTCACTCAATTTTGCGCTGATAGCCATAAATTTTTATTTATCTGGCGGCGAAGGTAATCATAAGGCTGAAGATGAGCTAATAAAAGCTCATCGCTACCCGCCGCTGGCAGTGCATTTTAATTTCGCCGCACCGGAATAAGGAGCGCCTCCCCCCAACTGGAAACATTTTGCTTTTTACGTACCTTCACTACATGCCATCTCTTTTCGATAACCGCCTGCGGCAGATTGTTTTGCTGCTGCTGATCATTCTGCTGGCCCTGGTACTGCTGAAACAGCTTTACGTGTTTCTGCCGGGATTCCTGGGCGCCCTCACGCTCTATATCCTCCTGCGTGAAACCTATTTTAATCTTACCCTGCTGAATAAATGGAACAAAACACTCACCGCCCTGGTCTTTATATTGCTGAGCCTGGTGGTGATTGCCCTGCCTCTTTATTTTGCTATTGATATCCTCACCATAAAACTGGGAGCCATTCTCAGCGATCCGGTGGAACTGGTGAAAGACGCCAAACTGGTTGGACAAAAAATTTACGAGACCACCGGCTACCAGCTTCTGACCGACGAGAATATCCAGTCTTTTCAAAAAAAATCGGCCACCATCATCCCCGGTATTCTCAACAGCTCCGCCAGTTTGCTCAGCAATTTTGCCATCATGTTTTTCCTGCTGTATTTCATGCTCAAAAGCGGCCGTGAAATGGAGCGTTATCTCCAGCGTTTTATTCCGCTCAAGGAAGAAAATGTACAGCTGCTCAGTACCGAAACCAAGAATATGATCAAGGCCAATGCCATTGGCATTCCGGTGCTGGCCATCATCCAGGGGCTGATTGCGGCTATCGGGTACTGGATATTCGGGGTGAAAGACTGGGGCCTCTGGGGGTTTCTTACCGGCGTATGTTCCATGATTCCCATTGTGGGAACGGCCCTGATCTGGGTGCCGCTCACTGCCTATCTTTTTGCCTCGGATAAAACCGGGCACGCCACGGGATTATTGATTTACGCCGTGGTACTCATTACTAATATCGATTATGTGGTTCGGCTTACCCTGTTACGCAAATTCATGGATGTGCATCCCCTCATCACTGTACTGGGTGTAATCATCGGCATCGGATTGTTCGGATTTTGGGGTGTCATATTTGGTCCGTTGCTGGTGAGCTATTTTATTATCCTGATCCGTATCTATATGAACGAATTTGGGAACCCCGAAGGGCCCGTTATGCCAGCCGGCTGATTTTTTCACATAATTATGTGGCCGGTTTTTATAGCATTCCCGCTGATAAAAATTTAACTTTGCACCATGAGTATTGAGCAGGATATTAACCAGAAAAAATTCCGCAACGAGTACCAGAAGGTTACCATCAACCTGATCTACACCTATAACTGGATTACCGAACAATCGAAAAGCATTTTCGAGAAAGCGGATATCACTTCCCAGCAATTCAATATACTCCGCATCCTCCGGGGAGCCGGTACCCCGCTTTCCACTTTACAGATCCGCCAGCGGATGCTGGACAAAATGAGTGATACCAGCCGGATTGTTGACCGCCTGATTTTGAAAGGACTTGTTAAAAAGAATATCTGCAAAACCGATAAACGGCTGGTGGATGTAAGTATCACCGACAAAGGCCGTAAATTGCTGGAGAAACTGGATAAGCACGATGCCGAGATGGATGCCATCACCGGCAATCTTTCGGAAGCCGAAGCCAAAACACTCAATAAATTACTCGACAAAATCCGGCATTCCGGATAAGCATCATTAATGAATTTACGCAAGCACTGCTTTTTCCTCCTTGCTGCACTGGTATCGTGTAGGGTGGCGGCTGCCCAGCCAAAAACAGAACTCAGGGGCGTTTGGATTGCTACGGTGGATAATATCGACTGGCCGGCCAAAGGCAATTACAATACCGATTCACAAAAAATTGAATTCACCCGTATACTGGACCTGCACCAGCGCAATGGTATCAATGCCATTTTTATGCAGGTCCGGCCCGCCGCGGACGCTTTTTATCCCTCCCCTTACGAACCCTGGAGCGAATGGCTTACGGGGCGCCAGGGAACACCCCCCTCACCCTACTACGATCCGCTGGCGTTTATGATAGAGGAGGTTCACAAACGCGGCATGGAGTTTCATGCCTGGATCAACCCCTACCGGGCGGTATTCAATATCAACGGCAGCCCGCTGTCGCCCTCCCATATCACCCGTATCCATCCCGAATGGTTTCTCACCTATGGCGATAAACGCTATTTCGATCCGGGTAACAAAGAAGTTCAGCAATACGTGGTGAACGTAGTAAAAGACATCGTAAGCCGTTATAATATTGATGGCGTCCATATGGATGACTATTTTTATCCTTACCGCATTCCCGGAAAAGAATTTCCTGATTACGGCACCTATGCCCGCTATGGAAATGGCATGGATAAGGGCGACTGGCGGCGCAGCAACACCGATTCGATCATTGTGATGCTGAGCCGTGCCATAAAAGCCACCAAAAAAGACTGCCTCTTCGGGATCAGCCCCTTCGGCGTATGGCGTAATATTGATAAAGACTCTCTGAACGGCAGCCGCACCACCGGGGCGATGACCAATTATGATGATCTCTATGCCAATATCCTGCTATGGCTTAAAATGAACTGGATTGATTATGTGGCGCCCCAGCTGTATTGGGAATTCGGCCATCGTACAGCGCCCTATGAAATTCTGCTCGACTGGTGGAGCAAGCACACCTATGGCAAAGATTGTTATATCGGCCTGGGCGCCTATAAGGGCGGAAGCAATAGCATATGGCGGGATAAAACCATGCTGCCCCGCCAGATTGAAGCCCTGCGCAATACGCCCCATATGAAGGGGATGATTTTTTTCAGCAGCAAATCGCTTGAAAAAAACCTGAACGGGTGGTCCGACAGCCTGCGCACCAACTATTTTAACACGCCGGTCAAGGCCCGCTGAGCAGCGGCCTTCCAAAGTTTATTTATCTTTGCACTCTAAAATTTTATTCCCATGCCTGGTTTTGAATTTTTCGGCGCCGAAGAACGCAAACATGTTTCTGATGTAATGGAAACCGGTATCCTCATGCGGTACGGCTTTGACGGCCCCCGCAAGGGAATCTGGAAAGCCAAAGAGCTGGAAACCGCCATTTGCAACACATTCGGCACCAAGCATGCCCTGCTCGTAAGCAGCGGTACCGCCGCCCTTACCACGGCCATGAGCGCCCTGGGTATCGGTTATGGCGATGAAGTGATTATGCCGGCTTTCACCTTTGTGGCCAGCTTTGAAGCCGTACTGAGCGTGGGCGCCATCCCTGTGATGGTGGATGTGGATGATACCCTCACGCTCGATCCCGCCGCCGTAAGAAACGCCATCACTCCCAAAACCAAATGCATCATGCCCGTACATATGTGCGGCAGCATGGCCGATATGGAAGCCCTGCAGGCAATTTGTAAAGAACATCATCTTATTTTACTGGAAGACGCCTGCCAGAGTATCGGCGCCAGCTATAAAGGAAAAAAACTCGGCACCATCGGTGATGCGGGTACGTTCAGCTTTGATTTTGTAAAAACCATTACCTGTGCCGAAGGGGGCGTGGTGATGAGTAACCGCGAAGATGTTTATATCAACAGTGACGGGTACAGCGATCACGGCCATGATCACAAAGGAGCCGACCGCGGCGCCGACCTGCACCCCTTTATCGGTTACAACTTCCGTATCAGCGAACTGCATGCGGCGATAGGGCTGGGCCAGATTCAGAAACTGGATCAATTCCTGACCATTCAGAAAAAGAATCATACGGCTTTGAAAAATAAGCTGGCGGCTATACCGGAAGTATCCTTCCGCCGTGTGCCGGATCCCGCGGGAGACAGCTGCACTTTCCTGAGCTGGTTCCTGCCCACCGAAGACATCACCCGGGCCGTAGTGAATGAACTGAAGGCGCAGAATATCCTGGCAGGTAACTTTTACTGGTTCGATAATAACTGGCATTATATCCGTAAATGGGAACACCTGAAAAATGCCATCACCCTCAATGCCCTGAGCCCCGAACTCAAAGCAGCCGTGCAATATCATGCCACAAAAGATTTCAGCGCCAGCGATGCCATTATGGGACGCTGCATCTCAACAGCGATCAGTCTTACCTGGACAGAAGAACAATTGAACGACAAGGCCGATAAACTGGTGGCAGTAATCAGCGAAGTGCTGGCTGCACAAAAAATGACTGTATAAGAATCCCTGTTACCTAATTGAAAAACCCGGTGCAAAACCGGGTTTTTTATTTTGGAATATCAACCCCTGCCCCCCTGATTTTGATTTCTTGGCAATTAGTATTAATTTTTGCTCTGCATAAATCAGACAGATCCCAATTTTCACCAAAACCAACCCGCATGCGTCTTTGTTTTTTCCTCCTGCTCAGCAGTTGCCTATGGTTTTCCTGTAAAGAAAAAACCAAATCGGGACAACCCGGTTTACCCGCTTATTTTACCTATTCAGATTCCATCGAATCCGGAGGCGTAAGAATGATTCCCATCAAAACACCGGTGGGAAATTTTCATGTGTGGACCAAGCGTTTTGGCAATAATCCCCGTATCAAAATCCTGTTATTGCACGGCGGACCTGCCATGACACACGAATACATGGAATGCTTTGAAACATTTTTTCAGCGGGAAGGATTTGAGTTTTACGAATACGATCAGCTGGGATCGTATTACAGCGACCAGCCCAAAGACAGCAGCCTATGGACAACCGGCCGCTTTGTGGAAGAAGTGGAACAGGTACGCCAGGCCATAGGCGCCGACAGCAGTAATTTTTACCTGGTGGGCAATTCCTGGGGCGGCATCCTTGCCATGGAATATGCCCTTACATACCAGCAGCACTTAAAAGGAATGGTAGTGGCCAATATGATGGCCAGCGCCCCCGAATATGGAAAATATGCCGATGAAGTACTGGCCAAACAAATGCCGCCGGCCATTCTCGCCGAAATCCGGGCCCTGGAGGCCAAAAAGGATTTTGATAACCCCCGCTACATGGAGCTGCTGATCCCGAATTTTTATCATGAACATCTTTGCCGGTTGCAGGAATGGCCGGATGGTTTTAACAGAACCCTTAAGCATGCCAACAATGAAATATATACCATGATGCAGGGCCCCAGTGAATTTGGTGTGGGTGGCCGGCTGGCTGACTGGGATATTAAAAACCGGCTGAAGGAAATAGGAGTGCCCACATTAATGGTGGGCGCCAAATTTGATACCATGGACCCCAAGGCGATGGAAGAACAAAGCAAGCTGGTGAAAAAAGGCCGTTATCTTTTTTGCCCCAATGGCAGCCACCTGGCCATGTGGGATGATCAGCATGTTTTTATGAGCGGTGTGATTGGATTTATCCATGATGTTGACAACGGAAATATGTAACCCCGTCTGCGTATTCTATGTGCTCTTTTCTTTGCCGTGAAAATTAACCGCAAAGAAATAAGCGGCGCCGGGATAACGCAGAGAAATAAATACCAAATTTTATGCGCTTACTGATCATTCTTTCAGCAGTTATCCTAACCGCCTGCACCAGCACAAAGCAGGTTCCGGCTGCCAATAATTCAAATGTGCTTAATGGCACCTGGGTGCCAGTGCAACAGGAAATCGGCGGAAACACCTTACCTGAAGCCGCCTTTCAAAAACAAGTGCTTACCATTAAAGACAGTACCTACAGTTTTATGGCGGAAAGTCTTGACAAAGGCGTTCTGAGCTACAAAGACGATAAGATGGATATATACGGAAGGGAAGGTGTAAATGCAGGCAGGCACTTCATGGCCATCTACAAGTTCGAAAACCAGCAACTCACCATTTGCTATAACCTGAAGGGAGACAGCTATCCGGCATCGTACGATACCAAGGGGCATCCGCTGTATTTTTTGAGTGTTTTCAGGAAGACGAATTAAAAAAGCTATATACTAAAAAAAGAGGTGTCACTTTTTCAAACAGGTGACACCTCTTTTTATAAAACCATTTTAATTATTTCGCCTTCACGTTCACGGCCACCCGGCGGTTCAGCGCCCGGCCTTCAGCCGTTTTGTTATCGCCAATCGGCCATTCTTTACCATAGCCTTTGGCGCCGGTGACAGAGGCCTCGGGAGCTCCCATTTTTTTCACCATCGCCACTACTGCATCAGCCCGCTTTTGCGAAAGGAGGATGTTTTTAGCAGCATCACCGGTACTATCGGTATAGCCACCAAATTTGAATTGTGCAGTGGGGTAGGCTTTGGCTATCGCCACCATATTCTTCAGCTGCTCCATGGATTCCCCGGTGAGTTCGGCGCCTCCTGTTTTGAAATGCACGTTGGTAAATTCAAACCAATTGCCTTTCACCGTATCAATAGCAGCCGTTTTATCATTCAGGAACTGCACCAGTTTATACTCGGTGCTGTTTTTGCCCACTTTCAGTTCGCCGCCATTATTGGGCAGCTGCAGGGAAACCAGCTCTCCGGCATCATACATAAAATCTCCGCTAACACTATCCAGCTTACCCGCCGGCAGAGTAACAGTTGTATTCGGGTTGATTCCGGTAGTAGCTTTTTCTGCCTGAGCCGAATCAGTAACAGCTGTTTCATTATTGCATCCCGCACAGCCACCGCGGAAAAAGTACCAGGCGCCCAGTGCCAGTAATACCAGCAACAGCAGGGGCAGCAGGATTTTCATTGCACCGCCGGTTTCCTCGGTTGTGGATTCAGCTGCGGGAGTAACGGCAGCGGTTGTGCCGGCAGCAGCCCTGCTGCCAAATCCATCAAGGATACCGCTGAGGTTAAGCCCGGAAGGAATAGCAGCATTCACGGTTGCCTTCTGACTGCCCAGTAAGGAAGCCAGGGAGCCGGCATCCAGGTTATTATCAGCCGCATGCTTGCCCAGGAAGCCCAATACGGCCGGTGCGGCCATGCTCATCAGGGAGGAAGCCGAAGAGGATTTGATGCCGGAGAAATTTGAAATCAGCTGGCTCATCGCATCGGCTTTTCCACCAAACAGGCCCGCCAGTACATTGGCTCCTTTTGAAAGCCAGTCGCTCCCCTGGCCACCGAATAAACTGCTGAGATTATCAAGAACACCCGACTGGTGCTGCTCCTGGGCCAGTTGGGCAACGGACCGGGCCCCGTCGGGAGAGGAGGATTTATTAATCAGTCCGCCCAGGAAGGAGGGCAAAATGCCACTGATAGCCTTGGTTACTCCGCTTTCGCTTTCGCCCAGGTAAGCGCTGGCCTTACCAATCAGCTCATTGGTAAAATAGCCTTTGACAGTTTCGGGAAGGTTGAATGACATAGTTATAGTGTTTTAGAATAAGACTGCAGTTGAGGGGATAAGGGTTGCAGGAATGGACTGAGTTCTACAAGATAACATTTTCCTTGCCTTATTTGCATGGTAAAAATACGCAGAGCACTTTACCAGTCTGTTAAATCCGGAGCAGTAAGTCAGTTTGAATATTCTTATGTGTTGAGCTATAAGAGCGTTGCAATACATTCCGGAAGCCGACTCCGGCGGGACTCCCGAAAGTAATGCTGAATTAAGAACAGAATGGTTCGGTGAGGATCAGCCTGATATTGAGGTCCTGATTAACCCACTGCAAATCAGGCGCAGGTGGTTACTTTAACGCCGGAAAGCTGTAATAATTTCCTCTTTTTACTGAATAACAATCCGGCCAGCCATAGCTTGCGAACTGGAAATCAACCGGTAATAATAAATACCGGCCGGGCAACGGTCAACCGGCACCGAAGTATTGGTGGCATTGATGGGTGTACTGGAAAGCAATTGCCCGCTGCCATTATATAATTGAAAGCTTGCGGATTCTTTCAGTGAAGGGTTCCGGTATACCTCTATACCCACCTGTCTGCTTACCAGCCATACTTTCCAGTCGCCGGATTTATACCCGGGCACAAAAGCCACCGAAGAGGTTTTGGTACTGCCATCGGTACCAGTGATGAGTAAACGATAATACCAGGGCGCTTCACCGGCCTGCAGGTCTTTATAAACATAGTTGAGGCTTACACTGCTGTTAATAGCACCCGCCACAAAATCAATAGTAGCAAAATCGCGGGCATTGCTGCTGCGCTGGATGGCAAAACCCCGGTTGTTTTGTTCCTGGTAGGTGGTCCAGTACAACTGATTACTGGATTTATCAAGGCGTACTCCGGAGAGGTTGGAAATGTTCACGGGAAGGGCTGAGCAGCTGGCCAGCGACATGGGCGTTCCGGAGCCCACCGGGTTAAAGCAGGTGGGTGTGATGGAATATGACAGTTTTGCCAATACCCCATCAAGATCATTAGTACCGGGTAATCGTTTGGCAATACCGGGACTGGTGATATAATACATTACATCGGCATTGTTTCGGGTATGCGCCAGACCTGTTGCATGCTCAATCTCATGCAAAGCAGCGGATTCAAAATCATATTCAGCAATACCCGGCATACCGGGTCCATATTGCCAGTTCACACCCGTTTCATTGAATTGAAAATCCGATTCGGTCTGGTACCAAACAGTATTGTAATGATCGCAGCTTGCATTGGAACCGGCCAATAATTGAACAGTGGTTCGGGCCAACTCACCCGGGGGCAGTCCATTATCAATCATCACCACGCTTTCTCCATCTGCCGCCACAGTGGAAACGGGAGTGACAGAGTTACTGACTCCAAAATTGATACCGGTAGCACAACGTAGTGTGCTAACGGCTCTGGCAAATGCATTTTTCATCGGAGCGGAGCTAACATTAGCACTAAACGCAAATGTATAGCCGCCCTGCCCGTTCATATTACGCAGGTAATATCGTTGCCGGGTAGGTTGTGGAAATCCACTGAATGTTCCGTATACAGACTGCTCACTATGCTTTACCGTAAGAAATTCTTGCGGATCACCGATTATATAAACAGGACCCGTTGCCCCGATTGAAGGTATTTTAATTACCACATCCTGAATTGGATTAATAAAAAAAAGATCCGAAGTACTCATTGCCAATATGGGATTGAGAGGGTCGGTAGTGGTTATAGAAACCGGCTGGTAACAAAAGGCGTCATAAACAGTAACAAAATCACTGGAATCTGTAGTGCCAGCATTAGTAACATTTGGATCCAGCATAATTCCCGGATAGGGGCATTGTGGTGAAGGGGGCGGATTGGTCTGTTCAAAACTGGTTTTGCGACCGGCTATAAAATGCGCCGTCTGGCCACTCAACCGGGCAATGGATGAAAATAATATCTGTTCCGCCACTGGATGTTTCTCCAACATATCATGATAACCATCTTTTAAAAAGCTCATCGCTCCCTGGCCATCGGCATAAGCCATCAGTTGCAGGGCATCCGGGTGTTGTAACTGAAAGGCCGCGTCTCCTTTTTTAACGGCATCTTGCTGTAAAAAGAAAACATATTCCATGTCTTTGTATACCTGCAGGGAAGGAGAAACAATGGTAGCCCGGTTATTGAGCACGCCCCCTTCTGTGATGAGATAGATGGTGGTTTTTCCCGGATCATTTTTCAGCCAGGCATTTACTTCGATCGTATTAAGCGTGTTTACAGAACCTGTTTGTGAATCAGTAAAACAATGTTGTGCGGTTACGCGGCCCTGAGCGATATAAGCGGATTGCTCCACCCTTTGCTGCAGGGATAGCGGTACCAGCATACACTGGGCTGTAATTAAACCGGGAATAAGAAGCAGGATGACTGCTGAAAGGCAGGATTTAATTTGTTTGCACATAGGGGTATAGTATCGGTGTTAGCGTATTTAGCCAACTTACAATAAATAATGCAGAAATACAAGCTTAATGTGACAACATTAACATGGCCGGCTTCCCCTCCAGCCAGTCGCACTGCTCCACACTGCCCAGGCGTACCCGAAGGGGTATACCCGTTATCTTTTCAAAATGCCATTCTTTTTTACAGAAGAAAGATAAATTTTTTGAGTACTGATCGGCAGGCAGTATAAAAAAAGATCCGGTTATTAATGAAAAATCTTTTCTGCTGTTCCCGGAGCGGACAGGCGTTGCCGGATGCCGAACGGGCTGTTGATACCAGCGTTGCGAAGTTTTTCCGCCAAACCGCAAGGCCTCTTTTATAAGTATTTTTTGGGCAAAAGCGCCATTCCCCACAAAAATCATGCAGAAAACTAAAATTTTAGCTTTTGCGATCATGTTACAAGGTTGTTTCTCTGTAAATTTACAAAGTTATTTAATGAATTTATAATGTTTTGCCGGAAGGCCCGGTGTGTGAAAAGGCCCGGTCTGACTGATATTGAGGGCTGAACCCCGGCAGACGGATACTGCAACCTAATATATGGCTTTAAGTCAGGGATTATATCAAAAACAATTACAAAAATTATCGCCCCAGCAGATCCAGTTGATGAAACTGCTGCAGGTGCCTACTGCGATACTGGAAGAGCGCATCAAGGAAGAGATTGAGGAAAACCCGGCGCTGGAACTGGAAGAAGGGAACCACGAAGATGAGTTTGACGACCCTAAGGATGAGTTCTCGGATGATGAAAACGAGGAATTTGAACCGGATGGAAGTGAAGATGAATACGACAATATAGATATCAGCGAATATGTGGCCGATGGCGATGATGAAATTGCCGATTATAAACTCCGCGATGATAATTATCCCGAAGCGGATGAGAATAAGACCATTCCCCACAAAGTAGAAACCGGATTCAATGAAGTGATGCTGGAACAACTGGGCCAGCTCAATCTCAGCGAACACCAGCACCAGGTGGCCGAGCAGATCATCGGCAACCTGGATGATGACGGCTACCTGCGCCGCGATATCACTTCCATTGTGGATGACCTCGCATTCCGGCAAAATATCACCACCAGCGAGGATGAAGTAAGCCAGCTGATACTGCAAATCCAGCAATTTGACCCGCCGGGCATCTGCGCCCGCAACCTCCAGGAATGCCTGCTGCTGCAACTGGAACGAAAACTCGACGAAGGCAAGCACGTGGAACTGGCCATAAGAGTGCTGGAGCGCTATTTTGATGAATTTACCAAAAAGCACTACGAGAAAATCCAACGCGGCCTTAACATTACAGACGAACAGCTGAAAGAAGTGATCAACCAGATCATCCGCCTGAACCCCAAGCCGGGCGGCACGATCGGCGACAGCAACAAAGCCGAAACCTATGTCGTGCCTGATTTCTTCATCGTCAATAATAATGGCAAGCTGGAGCTGACGCTGAATGCCAAAAATGCCCCCGACCTGCGCATCAGCGAAGGCTACCGCGATATGCTGAAGGATTACGAAAAGGGCAGCAAAAAAGACAAACGCCAGAAAGAAGCCGTTCTCTTCATCAAACAAAAAATTGATGCCGCCAAATGGTTCATCGACGCCATCAAGCAACGGCAAAATACCCTGCTGAACACGATGGAAGCCATCCTGAATTACCAGCGTGAGTTTTTTATCACCGGCGATGAAACCACCCTGCGCCCCATGATCCTCAAATACATTGCGGAAGCCACGGGGCTGGATATTTCAACCGTGAGCCGGGTGGCCAACAGTAAATTTGTGCAAACAGAGTTTGGTACCTACCGGTTGAAATTTTTCTTCAGCGAAAGCCTGCAAACCGATTCGGGCGAAGAAGTGAGCACCCGTGAAGTAAAGAAAATCCTCAGCGACCTTATCGAAGGAGAAAACAAAAAACATCCGCTCAGCGATGAACGTCTTACCGAACTCTTACAGGAGAAAGGCTATAATATCGCCCGCCGCACAGTGGCCAAATACAGGGAACAGTTAAATATCCCGGTAGCCCGCTTACGCAAGGAGCTCTGATAAACGGAAAACAGTCCAGGCAATAATAATATGGAAGCAACCATCGAACAACCCCAACAACCCTTAGCCCTGCGGGTAATGGCCCATTTTTTTTCTGTACTATTTCATCCATTATTCATCCCCGCCTACACGGTTGCCTTCCTGTTTTATTTTCACCCCACTTTTTTTGCCGGCTTCAGTTTGCCGGATAAATACAAAATCCTGTTAAGCACCCTCCTTAACACCGTTTTCTTTCCTGCCTTTTCAGTATTGCTGATGAAGGGACTGGGCTTTATCAAATCCATCCGCCTTCCCACGCAACAGGAGCGTATCGGCCCCTACCTGGCTTCCATGATCTTTTATTTCTGGACGGCCTGGGTGTTTTTTAAATACGAACCCCATCCCGATCCGGCGCTGGCCTCTTTTATGACAGGCGTGTTTCTTACCAGTGTGGCCGGTTTGCTCGCCAATATTTATTTCAAGATCAGCATGCACGGCATGGGCATCGGCGGACTGATCGGCTTTTTCCTGGTAATTGCCCAAACCAACAGCATGCTGATGACCTGGCCGCTGGCCCTGGCCCTGCTCATCGGGGGTATCGTATGCACGTCCCGCTTACTGCTCAGGGATCATAGTAACCGTGATGTTTATATGGGTTTGCTGGCCGGACTGCTTTGCCAGTTCGCCGCCGCATTTGTAATACTTTAGTCTGCCCACTCCGGCCGGAGAGGAATTGGGATGGTGATTATATCAAAAAGAAATCCCGCCTTGCGGCGGGACTCTTCGTCTCCTGTCGTGCCTAACAATAAAACTTTTAACTGTAGATAAAAAAGCCTTACTTGCTAAGTATTTTTGATTGGCGCTGATAGCTGTCCGACGGATAGTACAAAAACATACAGCTGCCGTTTTTAATCAGGTCAATTAATTTTTTATGCAGTTTCAATGGCACGGCCGGGCAACCATAGCTGCGCCCCAGGTAGCCATTACTGCGCACAAAATCATCACTCACATAATCGGCCCCGTGCACTACAATAGCTCTTTCGGTAGCCTTATCATTGATCCCCCGCTCGCAACCTTTCAGTTTTAATGAGTAGCCGTTGGCGCCGGTATAAGCGCCCCCGGTTACAAAAAAGCCCAGGCTGCTTTTTAAAGAAGACTCTTCATTGGAAAAAGAACTGGCATACTTGTATCCCGAGTTACGGCCATGCGCCACCAGGCTTTGTAACAATACCCGCCCGGTTTTCATATCCAGCACATAGAGTCTTTTTTTGGTGGAAGCCTGGCTGTAATCCACAATTGTCAGCAGGTTTGTTTTGTGTAATAATCCCCTTGCTTCCAGAAAATGGAATCCTTTTTCAGCAAGCGTAAAGGCTTCTTCCGATAACCCGAAGGCCTGCAGGTTCCACAGGGAGTAGCTGGCAGATTTGTTTGTGAAAGGTTTATAACCGGTTGAACTTGAAATCCCCCCAAACCCTTTCCCGGTAAGCAACCGGGAGGCAGAAGGCGTGGTATATGCCGATAATAAAAGCGCCGGTAGGAACAGCACTGAGCGGGCAAATCTCATTCCGTGGTTTGGTTTAATTTCAGAGGATATCAAAATCAGTAGTATAAATCGTTCAACAATCGCCTTTTATTGTACAGTTAGTCAAATAATCATAAATTATTTTTTTTCTTCCAGTATCTGGAAAAAGCTATGGCTATTTTTAATTGGCGGTATGTATAAAAAATGTAATTTTTGCGAGGCAACCTTAAAACCGTTAGTTACGATTTGACTCAGGAAAATGATACCGGATTGTTAACAGCCGACGAACTGACATCGCATATCAGGGGATGCGTCCTGAATCAACGGGAGAGCCAGAAAAAAATTTACAGCTCTTTCTATGGGTATGCCATGTCAATCTGCGACCGCTATACCAACCGTGATGATGATGCTGTTGAAATCCTGAATGACGGTTTTTTGAAAATTTTCAGGGAAATCCACAACTATAAGCCCGCCTATACCGATGTGATCAGTTCCTTCAAAGGCTGGTTACGGAAGATTATGGTATACACCGCTATCGATCATTACCGGAAATATCACAAGCATTACAATACGGCCGAGATCGACAATACATTAATCCACATGCCGGTTTCCACCGAATCGGCCCTGGAAAAAATATCATACGATGAGATCATCCGGCTTATTCAGCATTTATCACCGGCATATCGAACTGTATTAAATTTGTTCATTATAGAGGGTTTTAGTCATGAAGAGATTGCCAGCCGGCTGGATATTTCAGTAGGCACATCAAAATCGAACCTGGCCAAAGCCCGGAAGCAATTACAAAAAATATTATACAACCAGCAAATAACGTTTATAACCAAAAATGCAGGATGAGGAATTAGATAACAGGATAAGGGAGGCCGCCAGCCAGCACCATCCGCCTTATGATGATAAGGCCTGGGAAAAAATGGAGCAGTTGCTGGACAAGCATATGCCCCAGGAAAAAGACCGCAGACGCTGGATCTTCTTCCTGCTGCTCTTCTTATTGACGGGCGGCGGGTTATTCTTATTTATTGCCCGGCCCTGGAAGGGCGGTGATCATACAACCGTTTCACAAAACAATGCACCTGCCGGCAATAAAAATTCATCCAACGGCAATAACACTATCTCCGAAAACGGTACTACCAATACGCCCAACCCCGGCAATGATAACCCGGCCATTACTCATACCGGCAATAGCGGTGAGCCGCTCACGGCTGATAACAGTGCAGGCAGCCTCAGCAACAATAAAAACGCATCCGTTTCAACGGGCAACCCGCCGGCTGTTGCCAATTCCGGAACCGCTAAGAACAGCCTTACCCCCGGCACCAATAAAAGACAGGGAATTAACCCCATAAACACAAATGATGCCCCAGGGTTCAATGCCGGCGCCCCGGGCCGGAGCAGGCAAAAGGTCACCAATAGCAACCCTGCTTCTTTTGCAGCGGTAAATACACGTAAGAAAAAGAACCATCCGGCAAGTAAGCTCCCTGCCGATGCCATGGCCCTGGAGAACAGGTATGACAAACAGCAGCAGCGTGCCAGGCAAAAATCAAAACTCAATACAGAAGTACAAAGCCCTGATGCGGTGGAAGATGCTTTGAAAAATACCGGCCCCGAAAATAATCTGCCAGCGGGCAAACCTGCCGGCGATGAAAAGAAAAAACCAAACCAACCCGACGCAGGTAAAAACACAGCAGCTACAAAACCGGAGAACAAAATCACCAACCCGGATAAGGACAAGATCACCGCCATTACGGAGAAAGCCAAAGAAGCCACGCCAGTGGCCGGTACAAAAGGAAAAGAAAAGAAAAAAACTCCCCGTGGCTTCGGTAATAATTTCGGGCTTACTGTTTCAACCGGTTCGGATGTAAGTTTTATCAGCACCAATAAGCCGGGTAAGACTACTTTCTTTTATGGCGGCGGGATGAGCTATACTTTTGCCAAAAGAGTTACTGTACGTACCGGTTTTTATGTGTCGAAGAAAATTTATGCAGCCACGCCCGAACAATACCACAATACCACCTATCCCTATCTTACCGGTATCGATGCCGATTGTAAAATCTACCAGATTCCGCTGAGCATCAGCTATAGTTTCGGGCAGCGCAAAAAGCACAGCTGGTTTGGCAGCGCCGGCCTTACTTCCCTGCTGATGAAGAAAGAAAATTACGAGTACAACTATAAAAATCCTTCGGGGCAGACCTACAGCTATTACCGCAATATTGATAACGAAAACAAACATTATTTCTCCATGCTTTCGCTTTCGGCCGGCTACCAGCGCAATTTGAGTAACCGGGTGGCGGTAGCTGCAGAGCCCTATGTCAATATTCCGCTGAAGGGAGTGGGTTATGGAAAAGTGAAGCTGAAAACGGCCGGTGTGCAGGTTTCAGTTATTGTGAAGCCCTTTGCCCGGAAAAATAAATAAGCATATTCTTTATTTTGGTGTTAAACGAAAAAGCTCCCATAATATTACCGGGAGCTTTTCACATAATAAGCATGACAGGAGAAAGTACATTATAAGATCGCCCGAACCACTAAAAAGGTTGCCTGTGATTACCTTTGGGCTACCGGAAGAGCAATGAAAAGAAAACTGATTCACGATTTATCGGCCAACAGCCTTCAACTGATCATCAACCAGGTCTGTGGCCTGGCGGTTTTCTATATCCTCTCCACCCGCTTATCCAAGGACAGCTTCGGAGAGATCAACTGGTCGCTCGCCCTGCTGATGACGGGCTTCGGAATACTTTCCCTGGGTATGGACCAGCTTTTTGTGCGCCGCATTGCGGCGGGGGCTGCACCCTCCTCCCTGCTGTCGGTTTACCTGGTTCATGTACTCGGCAGCGGCCTGCTTGCCTATGGACTGGTCTTCGTGGCCGGTTTCGTGTTCCCGGGGTTTTTCAGCCAGCACAACCTTTTATTGGCATTGGGCCTGGCAAAACTGATGATCTTTTTCTCCACTCCTTTTAAGCAACTGGCCACCGGGCTTGAAAAATTCAGGGCCCTGCTGCTGATGTCGGTCTGCTCCAACCTGGTTCGCACCCTGGCCCTGGCCTGTCTGGTAATCTGGCAGCAGTACGATCTGCGGTATGTTATCGGGATCTTCATCCTGGGCGACCTTACAGAACTCCTGCTGAGCATTTATATCACCCGCACACGCCTGCAGGTTCCGGTAAGGCTGATATTTCAGCGGGATCTTTACCGGCACCTGCTCAAAGAATCGATGCCCCAGTTTGGTGTTACAGTTATGTCGGTAATACTGGCCCGGTTCGACTGGATTTACCTGGGCCTCTTTACCAGTTCCCTGCTGGTGGCCGAATACAGTTTTACGTACAAGGTTTTTGAAGTGGCCACCCTTCCCATGCTGGTGATTGCCCCCATACTGATCCCGCGGTTCACCAAACTGTTTCATCCCGGAAGAAGCGGGCAAACGCCGGATAATGTACAGGAGCTTTTTCTCTTATTACGGCTCGAAATGCTGATTGCTTCTTTCACCGGGCTGGTATTGTGCATTTGCTGGACCCCCGTGATCGACCGGATCACACAACACAAATACGGTGCTGTTAATCAGCTCACCATCATTTTACTGGCCGCCGCCATCCCCTTTTTGTATTTTAATAATTTCATGTGGACGATCAATTTTGCCCGGGGCCATCTGAAATCCATTTTCAAAATTTTTGTGGTTACACTGCTTGTGAATGTAATGGCTGATATACTCCTGATCCCCCTCTGGGGAGCAGAGGGAGCGGCTGCCGGATTTTTACTGTCGATGGCGGTTCAGTCGACAGCTTATTATTTTATCACCCTGCTCAAAGGCCTTCCGCAGGCGGCACTTTCCCTCCCGCTACTGATGCTGGCTGCCTTTATAGCCGGCGTTCTTGCATTTTACCTTGGCAGCACAACATGGCTGCAATTGGGTATTGCCCTCCCCCTATTTGCCGTATTGGTTATCCTCTCTGCTCAGTTCAAAGCCGCAGATATCAGCCGGCTCAAACGTTTTGCCAGCTGGCGTGGCAACCCCTGAGGCCGGTTTACCGATTAAGGAAGAAGACTGCAAAACAATCTTCACTTAAAACAACCGACGGGGTGAGCAACAATAAAGGGCTGGCTTGGATCAGCTGTTATTACAAGGGTACCGACTGGAGGCTTTTGCTCTTCCTGATCCTGTTTCTGAATGTCAAGTTGCTGATCAAGACCGGTATCGTTGTTCTCTTCTTTGCCCGGGAACGGAATTTCCGTTTCGGGTTCCTCTTAAAAAATTCGCGCCTGCCTCTTTTTTATCTGTTGCTGATCGCTATCGGTCTTCTCAACTGGATCTTGCTGCGGCAATGGACTAATACAGACTACCTCCTGGTAACGGCTACCGGAATTTTTTTCTGGCTGCTTTGCATCCTGGCCATTCACCAGGTAAAACTTGCCGTGGAAAGAAACCGCATTGAAACCCTTGAAAAAACAGTGTTGGTGTTTTTTCTTCTCAATGCAGCCGTTTCGCTGGCGGTATACCTGGGCATTATAATTGAAACCGGGCATATTAACCCTTACCGCTACCAGGGTAATTTTCAGAAATACTTCATCGGTACTGGTGATTATATCAAAGGAATCAGTTTTGATACCTCCAGCACCAACGCCGTTTTAAACGCGGCAGGAGTTATCTGGTTTTTGCAGCACCAGCGTTTCCGGATGGCCTTGTTGTGTATGGCCGTGCTGCTGCTCACCGGCAGCAATATCACCAACCTGCTGCTCTGTGCGGTGTTATTGTTCATTTTCATATTTCAAAGCAATCGTAATCAGAAAAGTATCATTATCGTCTGCCTGCTGATGCTGGTGGTTTTCTTAACAAAAATATCACCGCAAAACAGCAATTACCTGGTTGATACCTGGGAAAAAATGCTGCATGGCAATTACAAACGAAATTTTGTTCAGAAAAAAAGCATCCGGATTACAGAGCGGCCCGACAGCACGCTTTCGCCGGATGAAATGAGAGAAAAAACCGCACAGCGCTACTTAGACAGCCTGAACCGCTTACTGCTGGCCGCTGAAGAAAAGAAAACCGGCCTGCTGCAAATGGCTGTTCTGCCTGAAAAATTCATAGAAAAGCCGCTGATTCCTAAAGACAGTATTCATACCCCCCGCTTTCAGCATCGCCCTGATACCACAGCCACCCAAAAAGAAATGATAGCCTTTATTGCCAGCCAGGCAGATGAAGTGAAGATGGCAAGTTCTAAGCAAAGCGGATCGCGGCTGCCCGGAAAAATCCAGGCCTATGCGCAAACCCTCCGCTTTATGAAGCAGCATCCGGGCCGTATCCCGCTGGGTTGCGGTATCGGAAATTTCTCTTCCAAACTGGCCTTCAGGGCCACGGCTATGAATATTGCCGGTGGATATCCCCGGAGCAGGCAATACATCAGCAAGGATTTCAAGGAAAACCACCTCGACCTCTTCCTGTATTATTTCACCAACCGGGATGATCTGCATTCGGTCATTAACAGTCCGAATGCGGCTTACGACCAGCTGCTGGGAGAATACGGACTGGCGGGCCTGCTGGCTTTTCTGTTCAGCTACCTGCTTTTCTTCTGGCGGCGGATTGCCAGGAAGAGCTATGCCCTTCCGTTATTGCTGCTCCTGCTGGGCACCCTGGCGGTTGAATACTGGTTTGAACAATTATCCGTTGTGCTCCTCTTCGAACTATTGTTTTTCCTGAATCATAAAGAAAAAGAACAGACACAATCCCATGTTGCACCCGGCACCTAAGCTAACCGTACTGATGCCCGTATACAATACCGGCAAATACATCGGCGAAGCGATTCGCTCGGTGCTGGCACAGCATTTCACTGATTTTGAACTCCTGATCATTAACGACGGTTCAACAGATGACACCGAAGCGATCATCCGTTCTTTTTCCGATCCGCGGATCCGCCTTATCAATCAGCCCAACCAGGGTATTGCGGCTGCGCTGAACCTGGGACTGCTGAATGCTGGTTCCGACCTGATTGCCCGCTTTGATGCCGATGATATCTGCCTGCCCGGGCGGCTGCAAATCCAGTATGATTTTATTTCAGCCCATCCCGATTACAATATTGTTGGGGCGGATGCGGCCTATGTTGATATGAAAGGGGAGTTTGTGTTTGGCTACCGGATGCCGGCCCATACCTATGAAGAGATTATGGCGCTGCCCGCCCGGCAATGTCCTTTTATTCACTCTGCCGTACTGTTCCGGAAGGCGGCGGTGCTGGAAGCCGGCGGCTATAATCCGCATGCCCTGGCTTTTGAAGATCACCTGCTTTGGTCGGCCCTGCTCAAAAAAGGGAAAGGAGCCAACCTGAACAATGTCCTGATTGAAGTGCGGCTCAACCCCGAATCAATCAGCATCGATGAAAAATGGCGGACCCGCCGTTTCCGCGAAATAAAAACGGCCGCCCTGCAGCGCGGAAACATTACTGCGGCAGAAGGAAATGAATTACGGCAGATTATCCGCCGGCAGAATAATGGCCGTATCAAAGAGGGCGCCTATTATTCACTGCTGGGAAAAAAATATTTATGGGATAACCACCAGCCCAAAAAAGCCAGGGCCCATCTCGGCAAGGCCATACGCATCCATCCCGGCCGGCTGGACAGTTATGGTATTCTCTTATTGAGTTTTTTTTCGGCCGGATTTATCCACTGGCTTTACCAGCAAATCAAAAACCAGGCGTAATGAAAGTGCTGTTCATTGTAAGGTCTACTTTGTTCACCGTAAGAGGAGGTGATACAACGCAGGTGGTGGAAACGGCCCGTCATTTACAACTGCTGGGAACCGAAGTGCATATTTGTAAAGCCAGCGAAACCATTGATTACCGGCCTTATGATCTGCTTCATTTTTTCAATATCATACGGCCCGCGGATATGCTGGTGCATATCCGCCGTTCGGGCAAACCTTTTGTGGTAAGTACAATCCTGGTGGATTATTCTGTTTATGATAAATTCCACCGCAGCGGTCTGGCCGGGCGGCTCTTCCGTCTGATGCCTGCCCACCGGATAGAATATGCCAAAACCCTGTACCGGGCCACCCGCCGCCAGGAAGGAGTGGCCTCGGCAGAGTACCTATGGAAGGGGCATCATAAAAGTATTCAGAGTATTCTCCGCAAGGCCAGCATGGTATTGGTAAATACGGAAGAGGAGTACCGCCGGCTGGTAACCCAATACCAGGAAACACCTCCTTTCAGCATTGTAACAAATGGTATCAATAAGGAATTATTCAGCGCTCACCCGGAGGTGCCGAGGGAGAAAGACCTGGTATTATGTGCTGCCAGGATTGAGGGCATAAAAAACCAGCTTCAGCTGATTCATGCCCTCAATAAATCACGGTTCCGGCTCTTACTGGTGGGTAACCCGGCTCCCAACCAGCAAAGCTATTACCAGCGTTGCCGGTCGGCCGCCGGGGCCAATATCCATTTCATTCAACAGCTTTCCCAGGAAGAGTTACTACTTTACTATGCAAGAGCCCGGGTTCATGTATTGCCCAGCTGGTTTGAGGTATGCGGATTATCTTCCCTGGAAGCGGCAGCCATGGGCTGCAATGTAGTGATCACTAAAAACGGGTATGCCGAAAGCTATTTTAATAATGAGGCTTTCTACTGTGATCCGGCCTCACCCGATTCGATCCGGGCTGCCGTGGAGGCCGCCGCGGTGAGTCCCCTCAGTAATTCATTGCAGGAACGCATCCGCCGGGAGTATACCTGGGAAGAAACCGCCGGGAAGACCCAATTCATTTACAGGAAAATTTGCGGCCTTTGAAAAAGATAAAAATTGCCATCATCGGCTGCCGCGGTATTCCCAATCAGTACGGGGGATTTGAACAGCTGGCGCAGTTCCTGGCAAAGGGGCTGGCAGAAAAGGGAATGGATGTAACCGTTTATAATTCGCACCATCATCCTTACAAAGCAAAGTCCTGGAACGGTGTAAAAATTGTACACCGGTATGATGCCGAAAAACAGCTGGGTACCGCCGGGCAGTTTATTTATGATCTGAACTGTATCCGCCATGCCCGCAAAAATAATTTTGATGCCTGGCTTTTTCTTGGTTATACCAGCAGTTCTGTTTGGCATTCTTTCTTTCCCGGGAATACGGTCATTTTATCCAATATGGACGGACTGGAATGGAAACGCAGCAAGTACAGCAGTCCGGTACAGGGTTTTTTACGGTATGCCGAAAAACTGGCAGTACGGCATAGTCATATCCTGATTGCCGATTCCCCTGTTATCGCCGGCTATCTTGAAAACAAGTACCGGCGGAAAAGCCGTTTTATCCCTTACGGGGCAGTTGAGCGCCCTGTTACCCATACACCCCTGATTGCCCGTTCCCTGAACCTGTTAAGCGGAACTTATCTATTGGTAATGGCCCGACTGGAACCGGAGAATAATGTGGCAATGATCCTGGAGGGTTTTGTACAAAGCGGAGATGCTTACCGGCTGGTAGTCATCGGCAGTACCAGTAATAAAACAGGGCGGGCGCTGAAAGAAAAATATAAAAACAATAAGAATATCCTGTTTGCCGGGGCTGTTTACGAACCGGCTATCACACACTGGCTTCGTCAGCATTGTCTTTTATATTTTCATGGACACAGTGTGGGCGGTACCAATCCGTCTTTGCTGGAAGCCATGGGAGATGGTGCTGCCATTGCCGCCCATGCCAACCCCTTCAACAGAGCGGTGCTGGGCGATGATGCATGGTATTTTCAGTCGGCTACGGAAATAATAGATATCATCCGCGAGGCCGGTAATATGAAAACAAAAGGCTGGCAGCTGAATAACCTGCGTAAAATCAGGGAGCAGTATAACTGGCCCCGCATCGTGGAACAATATCATCAGCTAATCACAGAAAGTATACATCAGCAACAGGCATGAATCAATCAATCTCCCTGCCACTCCGGCTTTCCCGGAAAATCAGTTTTGCCCATGCGGCCGCTTTTCTTATTACGCTGCCCTTTGACTTTTTTTACAATGAACTGGTATTGCTCAGCTTTCTGCTGCACACGCTGATACATACCAGCCCCGGCGCCTGGCGGAAACTGGCAAATAAAAACGGCTGGATCATCACCTCCTTTTACCTGCTGGGCTGGCTGGCACTCAGCTACAGTCCTGATAAAGCCGAAGGAATACGCATTCTCACCCGGCAATCGGCATTTCTTGTTTTTCCGTTGCTGGTTGTACTCAGCGATCTCGATTGGGAGGCTTCGCGGATACCCCTGCTGCGGATCTTCGCTTTTACCTGCTCATTCACTGTGCTGTATCTGTATCTGGATGCCCTGTACACCATACATTATTTTAAACTGCCGCTTTCTTCCCTGTTCAGCCTGGCATTCATGAACCATAATTTTTCGCAGCCCATCGATATCCATGCCACTTACCTGTCGATGTACGTGGCCTTTTCGATTGTTATTTTCATCTCCCTGCTGCTTAGCGAACCCGGTAAAACGCGGCGCCGTATTTATGTCATTGCCATAATTATTTTATCCGCCGGCTTACTCCAGCTTTCTTCCCGGGCTGTTTTTATTGCACTGCTGCTGAAACTGAATACCTGCATTCCCTTCCTGCTCCTGAAGGGCCGACAGCGTATCCGTTTTTTTCTAGTCACCTTATTGCTCTCCGGAGCGGCATTATTCGTCATCTTTACCATAGATGCTTTCAAAATCCGCTATATCAATGAACTGCAGAAAGACCTGGCGGAAAAATCTTCACTGGTTGAAATCAATGAACCCCGGATGGCCCGTTGGGAACTGATTGCCGGACTCATAAAAAAATCACCCCTTATCGGTTACGGTACAGGAGCCGAAAAACAACTGCTCCAGGATCAGTATTTTGAACACAAGCTTTACAGTTCTTTTATAAACGAATTCAACACCCATTCGGAATACCTGAGTTTCTTACTCAAAACCGGCATTATTGGTCTTTTACTCTACCTTTTTGTATTGTTTTGGGGGATGCGGGAGGCCCTGCGGCGGAAAGACCTGCTTTTCAGCAGTTTCCTGGTAATGATACTGGTGGTGGGGGTTTCGGAAAACGTGCTCGATTTAAACAAAGGCATATTTTTCATTTCCTTTTTCTTTTCTTTTTTCCTCCTCCCCGGGAGCGCTGCCCTGCCGAACCTCCGGAGCAGGCAACCCAATTAATCCATTTTACGATTAGAAAGATAAACAGCCATACTGCTATTATGCCTCCTCTTTCTGTAGTGATCATAGGGTACAACGAAGAAAAAAACATCGGCGCCTGTATCGATGCAGTACGTCATTTTGCCGATGAGGTGATTTTGCTGGATTCTTTCTCCACGGATGCCACGCTGGCCATCGCCCGCTCCCATGGCGCCCTGATCCGGCAATCGTATTTCCATGATTACATCAGCCAGAAGAAAAAAGCCATCCAGTTTGCTTCCCATGAGCATGTATTATTGCTGGATGCCGATGAAATCGTGGACGAAATACTGGCCGCCGCCATCTGTGAACAGAAAGCGGCCGGTTTCCCCCACAAGGCCTATAGTATGAACCGCTGCAGTATTTTCTGCGGCCGGTACATCCGCCGGGGGCTCTGGTATCCTGATAAAAAACTCCGCCTGTTCGACAGGAGGGCGGTGAGCTGCGGCGGACTGAACCCGCACGACAGAATCTGTGTACACAGCAACGAAAAGCCCTTTCACCTTTCCGGCGAATTGATTCATCATGCATTTGAGACAGTAGCCGAATACCATACCCGCAACAGGGTGGTAAGCTATACCGCCGCCCGGTCGATCTTTGAAGCCGGAGTCCGCAAACACTGGTCGAAAATAGTTGTAAGCCCCCTCTGGGCCTTCCTGAACGGGTACCTGTTCAGGCTCGGTTTTCTCGACGGCAAAGCCGGCTGGATCATCGCGGTGAATACCGCCCGCCAGAGTTTTTGGAAATACCGTTGCCTGCGGCAATTGCAGCGGGCCGATCAGCCCAACAAAATTTCATTACTCTACAAACCGGCCCATTGACTGAAACCCGGCAGCACATATTACACACCCTGGCGTATTTTGATATCTTTCATTATCCCCTGCTGAAAGAAGAGATCCTGCGTTTCCATGGTGAAAATGAACCGCTTGCCGATATTGAAGAAGCCTTATTGTTGCTGGAAGAGGACGGTTATATTTTCCGGATTGAGAATTTCTATTCCCTGCATGATGACCCGGCCCTGGTAAGCCGCCGCAAAAAAGGCAACGAACTGGCTGCCCGTCAAATGCAGATTGCCCGCCGAGCTGCCGCCATCCTGGCCCGCTTTCCGTATGTACGCGGCCTGGCCGTATCGGGTTCGCTCTCCAAAAACTACTGTACCGAAAAAACGGATATCGACTTTTTTATCATCACCCGCTCCAACCGCCTCTGGGTGGCCCGCACGCTGATGCATCTTTATAAAAAATTCACTTTTCTTACCGGCCGCCAAAAATGGTTTTGCATGAATTATTATATCGACGAAGCCTGCCCGGAGATTGAAGAAAAAAATATTTTTACCGCCATCGAAATCGCGACCCTGCTGCCCATGCAGGGCAAAGCGGCCCTGCAGCGCTTCCATAAAGCCAATGCCTGGATCCGTCATTATTTCCCGGGCATGGCAGCTGGCGACAGCACAGCAGATGAAATAAAAAAGGGCACACTGAAAAAATTAATTGAATGGATATTCGACCGTACCTGGGGCGGCTGGCTGGATAAAAAGCTCATGCGCATCACCGAAAAACGCTGGGCCAAAAAAGAAGAGCGCCGGCAGAAAAACGAACATGGCTTTGTAATGAGCATGCTGGTAAACACCCACTTTTCCAAACCCAATCCTTCCTTCTTTCAGCAGAAAGTTCTTGAGTTGTACAAGTCAAAACTGGCCGGACTGCCGCAAATTGATAAGCTGACCGCTAAAGCGGTATGATATCAGATATATTTATATAACCACATCAGCCCTCTTGCTTTTATGGCCTGTATCCGGGCCCGCATACTGCCCCGCTGCCCGCGGTGCTGGTGATAGTACATTTCGTTATTGATCCACTGAATGGCCTTATTATAATACCGGCGGCGGTAACGGCGCTTAAAATCAATATCCCTGTCGGTACCCTCACTCCAGGCCGGCTGATGGGTGAAATCATTTTGCACTTCCTGGTAAAGCGGCGTTCCTTTAATGGGATAGGCAATGGTGATGGTGTACCAGTCGGGATTTGATTCTTTGAGATGCTGTAATGTTTCCAAAATATCACTCTCCTCTTCGCCGGGATAACCCAGCATGATAAAGGTACCGGCCTGCATGCCCTTGGCTTTTACTGCCTGGATGGCGGCCCTCACTTCCTCCACTTTTACGCGACGGTCCATCGCATCAATAATTTTTTGTGATCCGCTTTCGGCGCCGATCCATATCCGGGCACAACCACTGGCCTTTAACAAGTCCAGCACTTCGGGTGTTACCCTGTCTGAACGTGTTATGATTTCATATGGCACCTGCACACCCCGGCTTTGCATTTCCTGCGCAAACTCCCGCAGCCATTTGTGATTGATGGTAAACACATCGTCCACGAACCAGATCATATCAAACTGGTAGTTCGCTTGCAGCCATTGTATTTCATCAACAACCAGCGAGGGACTGCGGCGCCGGTAGCTGGCGCCATACACAGCCCGGCTGCACCAGCGGCAACTGTAAGGGCAGCCCCGCATGGTATTCAGGTTCACCATACTGATGCCATGTTTTGCTTTCCAGGCATCAAAATATTTTTGCAGGTCAATTTTTTTCCGGTTAGGAAAGGGCAGTTGATTTACATCGCGTATGAGCAGCCGGTCATCGTTCACCATAACGGCATCCTGTTGTTTATAAGCGATGCCGGGGATCAGGGTCAGATCAGGATCCGGCGAAGCCGCATAGGCCTTCGCCAGCTCCAGCATGGTATCTTCGCCTTCTCCAAAAACAATCACATCGGCGCCGAAGGCCAGGAAATTTTCCTTGTGATTACGCACTTCCGGTCCCCCCAGTATAATTTTTGTTTGCTGCAGGGCCGGTTCGGAACGTACAAAGCGGATCAGCTTCAGTACATTCAGTTTGGTCATTAAATTGGTATAGATGCCCAGCAATTGAGGCGGTGATTGCAGGAGGCGTTGCTGCAAGGCGGCGAGACTGCTGAAGGTTGCATCAAACACTTCATTATCAAAACCGTTTTGTTCGAGCCAGGCTGAGATATAGAGCAAACCCAGCGGCGGATAGGGACGCATGATGGCCTGCTCCCTTGGATCCTCGTGCAGGAAATAACCGTGTGTCAGCAGGATATTCATAATACGGCTGCCTCCTTTTCGAAGATAATACAAAAGTGATCGGCAAAGCGACTGAGCCAGGAAGGAGCAAAGCGTTCTTCTTTCCGGTATAATCTTTCGAGCCGCTGTGGCTGATTCTGATAATCAGCTTCCCGGTATGAAGGCGGAACAAAAAGACCAATGGGATGGTGGCTGATCTGTTTGAACAGCGGTTGCAGGAGCGCCGCTAATGCAGCGGGATAATAATAATAAACAGGCATGCTGCTTTCCCCGGCGCTGAACTGTGCGGAACGGCCCCAGCGGCGGAAAGCCTTTCCCGGTTTTCCCTTCCGCAGATAATAGGTTACTTCGTTCCAGCAACGATCACCCATCAGCACCCAGAAGAGTTTTCCTTCCGGCTTCAAATGATCCGACAGGGTTTGGGCCAGCACCCGGACCGCTTTTTTATCAATACAGTTCAATCCGCCAAAATCCGAAAATACAAGGTCAAATTTTTTATCCTGCAGTAATTTTCCCAGTTCGTCAAAAGCGCTCACCCGGAATTCGGGTGATACAGCTGCCGGGCTTGTAGCCGGCTTTGTATGCGCCACATTTATCATGGCAGCCGAAGCATCGGTAGCCAGTACCGTGTGCCCCAGGGCCGCCAGCTGCCAGGCATCCTCGCCCGTGCCGCAGTTGATCTCAAGGATTTGCAGCGGACGCTGGTACTGCACCAGCAAATGATTCAGGTAATGCCATACACGCCGGCGCTGCAGTTGCCCGATCGCAGAATGGGTAAACCCTGCATCGTAATCCTGCGCCAGGAAATCAAATGGCATCACACGGGTTGTCATACTTGCGGTTGAAATGTTTTTAGTCTGTACCTGTAAAAAAAAGAGGCCGGTGTATAATAAAAAAAGCCGGCAGCTTTTTTCAGTTGCCGCAAATTAAATCTGGCGGGCTGCTGCCATAACTGTTCTATAGTGGCGGCTGCTTTATGCCGGCGGTATACCAGGTGCACATAACGATGCAGTTTTTTATAAAAGGCGGGCTGGTAGGTATTCCGGAACATAAGCGCCAGTTCATCCGAATCGGTCCAGTTGGTTTTTTCTTTCAGCTCCCGCTTTACGTTTTCAAAAAAAACCGTGCCGGGTAAAGGGTAGGAAACCGATACGCCTATTTCATGGGGCAGGAGCGTGGTGATCATGCGGATGGTTTTGCGGATATCCTCTTCCGTTTCGCCGGGATAACCAAACTGGATAAAGAAAGAAGGATGGATGCCATTTTTCTTCAACAGTCGTGTTGCCTGGAATATCTGTTCCACGGTGGTGCCCTTATCCATGGCATCCAGGATTTTCTGTGAACCGCTTTCGGCGCCCATCCATACATTTTCGCAGCCGGCGCGGGCCAGGTGCCGGATATTATCTTCCTGCAGCATCAGGTCTACCCGCCCCTGGATCTTAAAGCGGAAAACCAGTTTTTCTTTTTCCAGCAAATCGGCAAACTCCCGTATCCATCCGGGTTTCAAACCAAAAATATCATCACAGAACCAGATATGATCAAAATCAAATTTTTCTTTCAGCCATTTCAGTTCCTCTACCACATGTTGCGGGCTCCTCGAATTATAGCGGTTGCCATAAATCGGTTTGGCACACCAGTTACATTTAAAGGGGCAGCCGCGGGTGGTGCTCATGTTCAATGAAAAATAGCCGCTGCTTTTCAGCCACATACGGCGGTAGGGTTCTGTATCAAGTAAATTCCAGGCGGGGAAAGGCAGGGTATCCAGCTCTTTCATCACCTCCCGGCGGTTCGTTTTTACCACGGCGCCATTATGGGTACAGGCAAGACCGGCAATCCCAAAAAAATCTGTTTGATGTTGTTCGCAGGCCTTTACCAGGCTGGCCAGTGTCAACTCGGCTTCGCCCAGCAAAATAAAATCAGCGCCTTCCTGCAGGTACATTTCATAGCGATCGGTTGAATCGGAGCTGGCAACAATTACTGTACAGCCGGTGCTTTTCGCCATTTTAATCATGGCAAAAGCCGCTTCCCGCATATTGGTAAGGCACATTTTGGTGAGGTAATTAAATCCATCATCATAAAGCACCAGGTAGTCTGGCTGCAGGTTTTGCAACGCGGGCCCGATGGCTTCGGGGCCGGTGGCAAACATGGTATCAAAAAAGTTAACAGTATGCCCGGCCTGCTGCATTACTGCGGCGGCATACAGGGTGCCTAATGGCGGATAAGGTTGCCCCGTGGCCCATTGCTTGGGGTCGAAACGCAGAAAGTAAGAATGTGAAAAAAGTATGTTTGCCATTTTTAAACTGCTGACCGGGGTGGAAGATTAAGTGAACAAACGCATTTGATACAGGTTGGGTTTTTGCGGATATCCAGCTCCCGCCGGAAGGCCAGCGCCGCTGCATTGTTGATAAGCTTTCGCAAGGGGGCTTCTTTTATCTGACCGTAGGGCTCATGAAAAAAACAGGGTCTCACTTTTCCATCGGGCTCCACCACAACTGATACCCAGGGCGCATTGCAGCGTTTATACGGAAACTCATTGCGGCCATGAAAAGCTGCATAGTACTGGTAAATTTTCCTGATTTTTTCGGGGCTTTCTGCAATAAAGCCCGTTTCAAAATCCTGGCGGTAAATATTGAGCATATCCTCAATAATCATCCGCATATCCCGGAGTTCTTCGGTACCTAATAATAATTGTGCCTGCTGGCCGCTTGTCCACAGATCCGGGCGGTTAAAAGCATGCGAGCTTACATCGGCCGGTAAAAAACTGATTTGTTGCAGTCCGATATCCCTTGCCGTATCAATGATTGCCGGCCAGGACTGGAAGTTGAGCCGGTGAATCACGGTACGGCCACTGATGCGGAAACCCGGATCCAGCTGGCGGATCGCATCTATTCCTTCGGCCAGTTTCAGAAAAGCGCCGGGGATATTGCGGATGGCATCATGAATACCGGGCGTACCATCGAGCGATATTATAATCTCATCCACCGCTTCCACCAGGCCCGCCGCATGCTGCCTGAGCGTAATACCGGTGGAAAGAAGCGTAATGCCCAGTTTCTCTTTTTTCAATAAGGCACAAAGTGCAAAAAAGTTTTTGTTCAGCAGGGCTTCCCCGCCCGATAACACCACCTGGCGGGTGTCCAGTTCTTTCAGCGAGCCGGTGAGTCTGCTTATATCTTCAAGCGTAAGCTGTGAAAGGTTTGCATTTCCTTTCCAGATATCGCACATCACACAGCGGCAATTACAGGCACTGTGCGGCATCAGTATCACAATCGGCAACACACTGATGCGGTGTGTTTTGAGTGTGCGGTAGCGCTTATATGTATGCAGGAGCGATTGCAAGGCTATGCATTTATTTTTCCGATTCGGTAAATGGTATTTTCTTCCAGCATATTTCTTTTGGTAAATACAGGTTGCAGTACAAACCGGTTTTCGGCGGCATAGGCCGTAATCATCTCCCGGTCGCAGCCATCAAACAAAATCATCAGCACTTCTGTACCTGCCTGGATATAGGGCGGCAGGCCTTTGAATAATTGCTGAAAATACTCTCCGTGTTTACCACAGAACCAGGCATGGCCGGCAAAGGACCCCGGATCTTTTTTATAATAGGGAGGATTGATGGCGATGATATCATATGCCCCGGCCGGAAGTTGTTCAAACATATCCGTTTCTATCGCAGTAAGCCGGATACCATTGGCCAGGCAGTTTTTGTGCAGGTTGCTAATGGCAACGGGGTTGATGTCCGAGGCCGTAACAGCGGCGCCCATCCGGGCAGCTTGCATGGCAATCAGTCCGCTGCCACAACCCAGTTCCAGGAATTTTTTCCCGGCCAGCGGCAACCGGCTGATATAATTCAGCAATAACCGGGTGCTGAAAAAAAATCCCGGGTGAAAAACCTGGGGAGGTATTTCGAGGCGGAGCCCTTCATAATGGTATACCCGTGTTTTAGACAGGTACCGCTTTACCAGGGGGCGATAGGTATGGTTGACGATATGTTTTACCAGTATCCGCATTCTCAGAATCCTTCTGTTTCGGGTTGCCGGTATTTCCAGAGCACCTGCAGGGCCTTCAGCTCATAGGGTCGTTGGTAGAGCCCTGTTTTATAGCGCACCGAAGCGATCCGGCGGATTAGTTTTTTACGGAAAGGGGTCAGGCGTATATCCGATATAGTTGGATAGTAGCCGTTCAGCACAGTTTCAAAATCTCGGATCTTATCCACCATGGCGGGCGTAAGCCAGGGCGTGAGGGGGTTTTTCCGGAGATCAAAATTTTCCCATTGGGGGTTGATCCAGTCTTCGAGCTGTTCCGGGAAACGAAACCCGTTCTGCAGCACCTGGTTGTACATATCACTTCCTTCCACGGGCACCGGACTGTATACATAGATAATGATCTCGGTCCGCGGGTTAATCTCTTTGATCTCTTTAATAAATGCAATATCCTGTTCAATCTGCTGCAGGGTTTGTTCGGGGGTATCGCCGGGCGTGCCCAGTACGAAAGAGTATTCAGGGATGATATCAAAGCGGCCGATGCGGCTGGCAAAGGCCCGGATACCCTCTGCTGATTGCGTTCCGCCTTTATCCATCTTTTTTAAGATGGCATCGTTACCGGTTTCGGCGCCAAAGAAAATCATCTTGCAGCCGCTCTCCCGCATCAGGGCCAGGGAGGCATCACTGTATTTATCCAGTGTGTCAATGCGCCCTTCTCCCCACCAGATCATATTTTCCGGTTTTATCAGGCGGGCAAACTCAACGGTTCTCTTTTCAGAAACAAAGAAATTGTTATCATGAAATTCAATGGCATTACCGCCATAATGCTCTTTGAGGTATTTGATATCCCTGTAAATCAGTGAGGCGGATTTTCCGCGCCAGCGGGCATTATAGATGGGCACCACCGCACAAAAGGAACACCTGAACGGGCAGCCCATGCTGGAATGATAGGCAATGGTTTTGGTACCCAGGCAGGTTTTGCCAAGATATTTTTCCAGGGGATAAAACCGGTTAAGCTGTTCGTAGGGCAATGGCGGCAGCGCATCCGGATCATATAACTCATCCCGGCTTGTTTTGATAAGCTGTCCGTCTTTTTTGTAAATAAGATTATTGATACTGTCTGTTGGCAGCCCGTTTTCCAGCGCCCGGAGCAGGGCCGGAAAGGCTTTTTCCCCGGGGCCATTCACTACATAATCCACATAACCGGCATTCAATACCACTTTGTATTGATTTGAGGCAAAATACCCGCCCCAGATGATCCGGATTTCCGGAAATAATTCCCTGATTTTTTTTGAAAGGGGTATGGCCTGTTTTAATTGCGGACCCGGCATGGCGGTACAGCCAAAATACCCGAATGTACCTTCCCGGAGATAAGCGGCTATTTTTTCCCAGGGATCTGTTTCCAGGTTTCCATCCACAATCACATAGTTTGCCAGCCCCTCAACCGAAGAGGCAATGCTCAGGATGGAGTTGGGAATCCTGGGTTTATAATTGGCGCTGCGGGGGTTAAATAAAAGTACCCCCCTGATGGGTAATGACATGGGTTTGCTCCGCTTGCTATCCAAACGGGCTAGCCTCCCAAATAGTTGCCTGCCAGGCCTTTTTTATAGCGCCAGCTGGCATAGGCATTATGAATATGCGCCAGTGTTTGCGGTTGAGCCGACAGGGCTTGCCGGTTGCGGATCCGGAACAGCAGGAGGGTATGGATGCCTTCTTCAAAAAATGAATCCAGCTCCAGTTCCCGGTAAGCCAGGGCTCCTTCGGGAAGCGGCAGTGCAAACAGGGCCGAAAAGGCCCCGGAAAAAAAGAAGTTGTCCGGCGGTTTTAATGGCTGCATATGATTTTTGCCCAGCTGGTATACCCGGCTCCGGCATCCGGCCTCCATTTCACTAAGCAGGAGGCGGCCAGCCTTTTTAACCTGCTCCAGGGCTTTTCCTCCTGTACGCAATGAAATCACATAGTGCTCTCCGGTGGGTTGTCCGTGCAGATCGGTGGGAAAAAGATTGTACAAACCGCCTGCTTCCACCGTAATCAGGGATATGATACGGGGTAAGGCATAAGCCACCTGCACCTGCCGGTAAAGATGATTGTTGAGAAAAACGTTGCCCGGTTGCCGGTTAAACCAGTTATTGTATAAGCCGCCCACCCATTGCTGAAAAGAAGACAGGAACTGATGCCGGCCGCTGATCCCCTTATAATACAGCAGTTGTCCGCTACTGGTATCCTGTATTTTAACCGGCCGCAGGTAAAGTTCGGCCAAGGCATCCTTTGCCCGGATAATTTCGTTTTCAGGGAGTGGTTCAGCGCTGATGAGGATGCGGATATCCTGGCCGGGAGTTAACAGGGGCTGGTTTCGCAATACAAAAATCAGCGGACTGTATCCTGCAAAAGAATGTGCATGGGTGATATCGGCCCCCACCCGGTTATCCCTGACCAGGTAAAAAAACAAGAAAGCTGAAAAAGTTTCATAGCTAAGGCAGCAATACTCGCGGTTAAAATGCAGGCCATTAAACCGGTTGAGTAAATGCTTTAGCAGATTCATACTTAAAACTAAGAAAATAATTTTCTACCGGATGGTGATTGTCAGCACAAGTTATTTCAATACCGGCTCCTGCACCGATCCCTTGCAATGGCTGCAACGGATCCGGTTTTATACCGGAATCCTGGATGCCCTTGCAACCAGCCATACCGTTTACAGCATAGAACAGATCGGTTACAGCGGCAAGCTCGTTCGCAATGACGTGAAATATCATTTTCTCAATTTCGGGAAGAAAAAAATATACTGGCCCGCTAAACTGCACCGGCATATCCGTTCACTGCAGCCCGACCTGGTATTGGTGAATGGGTTTATCTTTCCCGGCCAGGTATGGTTACTGCGAAAAAAACTGGGGCCCCGGGCCAGGATTTATCTTTTTTACAGGGGAGAGCAGCCACCGGGTGGCTGGAGAAAAATCCTGCACCGGAAAGCAGCAAGAGCGATTAACGGATACTTTTTTTCGGCCGCTCCACAAGGCCTGCAATGGGTGCAATCCGGATGCATACCGGATTCCCGAAAAATACACGAAGTAATTCAGGCTTCCTCTTTTTTCAGGCCGGGCAGTAAAACAGTAGCCCGAAAAAAGCTGGCACTGCCGGAAGGGCTTCTGTTTCTTTGGGTGGGCCGGCTTGACAATAATAAGGATCCGCTCACCGTTGTGAAAGCCTTTATTCAATACCTCGAAACCGGATCGGCTGCAAGATTATATCTAATCTACCAGGAAGATCATTTATTCCCCGAAATACAAAAACTGATTTCCGCCTCCCCGCTGGCACAAGAAGCAGTAATCCCCCTGGGCAGGCTGGCGCATGAAGAACTGGAAGACTGGTACCGGGCAGCTGATTTTTTTATCAGTGGCTCTCACCATGAGGGAAATGGCATCGCGGTGTGTGAAGCCATGTCGTGCGGTTGTATTCCGGTACTTACCCGGATTCCTTCTTTTACGAAGATGACCGGCAACGGCGAATGCAGTTTATTATATGAAGCCGGGAATGTGCAGGCATTACTGGCAGTATTATTAAAAATCCGGGAGCTGCATATTGAGCATGAAAGCAAAAAAGCACTGAAGTATTTCTCGGAAGAATTGTCGTTTGAAGCGATCGCAGAAAAAATAAATGCCATCACCGCCCCCACCCCGGAATAACCATGTCTTCCAGCAGCCCCATATCCGTTAGCATTATTATTCCCACCTGGAACAGGGCTTCGCTGATAGGCGAAACGATCAGCAGCATAGTGGCCCAAACCTATCCCCATTGGGAATTGATTATTGCAGATGACGGATCGGATGATGCCACCGAAACCGTGGTGGCCGGTTTCGCCGATAAACGGATACGCTACCTGCGCCTTGCGCATACCGGCATCGGGGGAAAAACAAAAAATGCGGCGCTGCGGGAAACAACCGGTGATTGCATCGCCTTCAATGATTCGGATGATCTGTGGCATCCCGAAAAACTGGAAAAACAGCTGCAGGCCCTGCAGCAAAATCCGGCGGCCTTTTTTTGTCTCACCGGCGGTTATAATTTCCGCTCGCCCGGGATTGCCGTTGAATATTTTTATAAGGACGCGTCCGGTGTCCATTGTGGTTTTCTTTTTGATGCAATTTTCGATTCTAAAATTGCCTGCTTTACACAAACACTGTTAGTTAAGCGGGAATGCCTGGCGAAGCTTATCCAATTCAGCGAAGAAGGCGATTTTTCGGATATTGATTTTATTGCCCGCCTGGCTTATCATTTTAAAGGTCTTGTATTATTCGAGCCGCTTTTATTCCGGCGCCTGCACGCCGCCAACTATATCCACCACAACACCTGGCAAAGCAGTTACCGGCAGGGCGCCCAACTGATCAGCGATTACAGGAAGCAGGGTTTACTGAACAGCTCCCGGGCCCGCCAGGCCGCTTTCCGGCTTTATATTAACTATGGGGAGAAAAGTCTGCTTCATAAAAAAAAGTTGTTGGCCCTGGGTTGTTTTTTTAAAGCCTGGCGGCAGCAACCCTTCAGCAGTATCTCCTTTAAAAAAATGGTGAAGGCACTTATCCGCTGATGTCAAAACAGCGTAGTATTTCCGTGGCCAGCTGATCCATGGTTCGGGAAGGAGCAGTAAGCTCATTTTGATCCTGCGCCAACAGCAGCGCCCCTGCTTTGGCCGTCATCTCCGTGATATTATTCACTATGTACCAGTTATCGATATCCGTTTTCATTGCCCGGCAAAAACTGATCACCCGGGCGCCGGCATAAAGCGCTTCCTGGCAAACACCCGAATAGCCTTCATAAGAAGAAGGGTGAAGCAGGAGGCGGGCTCTTTGCATCAGTTGCAGGGTTTGCCCGTAGCTTATCCCGCCCATAAAGCTGATAGTGGCCTGCAGGTTTTTCTTTTCCACCAGCCGCTGAAGGCGCTTTAATTCCGGGCCTTCCCCCACCAGCACGGCTTTTACGGCAGGGATTTGATTTTTTATTTTTTCAACCACTTCCACCCAGATATCGTAGCGTTTCAACGGAATGAGTGAGCCGGCTCCCAGTATATCAATATCTTTCTGCACCGGTGTTTTACCGAATAAGGAGCCGTCTACGGCCGGGGGTACCAGGTGGGCAGGCCGGATACCATAGCTTTGCTGAAATTCATCTTGCAGAAAATCAGACAAGGCAATTAATTCTGTTGCGGGAGCTTTTACCCGCCGGGGATAAGCGTTGCCGGTGCGGGCATCCTGGCCCAGTATCCAGCAGCGATGCAGCAGGCCCTGTTCAGCCGCAAAGCGTTTACCGGCCAGGGCACATTCTCCATACCAGAAACTCAGCAGGCCCCTGATGCGGTACTGCTGCCGCAATTGCTCAAGCGTTTTATAAATTTTTTGCCGGTTGCGCAACCGCACCCATCCGCCTTTGTTCCTTCCGTTAAAACAATGTACTTCGGCCAGGTGCCAGCTATAGGTATTGGTATGATACGGATACTGAAAACTGAGCACTATGAATTTGATGCCGGGCCGTGTTTGGGCAAGCTGCTTAACCAGCCGTTGCTGCAGGGGCAGGCAGGTGGAATCATTTTCCGATGCCGGAAAACCGGGTGTAAGAATAATGAATGCATCAGGCAAGGGCATCGGGTTTGATTATTTTATTGCAGAATTGTAAACAGGCAGGATCATGCGAAACCAGTATCACTATCTTTCCGGCGGCGGCCAGGCTTTTAAAATGCTGAACCAGTTTTGCCGCTGAATTTTCATCGAGTTCGTTAAAAGGCTCATCCAGAATATACAAATCGGCATCCTGGTAAAGCGCCCGGGCAATGGCCACCCGCTGCTGCTGGCCACCGCTGATATTTTTTCCGTTTTCGGCAACGGAACCCGCTGCCCCGCCGGGCACCTGCCGCAGCCATTCTTCCATGCCTGAACCCTGCAATGCCTGTTGCAGTTTTTCTGTATCCGGTGCATTATCGGAAAGGGTGATGTTTTTTATAAAGCTGTCATTTAGTAAGAAACCCTGTTGTTTTACATAGGCCATCCGGGGCCAGAAAAAAGCGGCATTTTCCGGAGTAATGGTTTCGCCATTGATCCTAACCGATCCGGCAGCCGGCGAAAGAAATCCGAGTATCATATTCAGCAGGGTGGTTTTACCAATACCCGAATGTCCTGTCAATCCTGCAAAATCACCCGGCTGCAGGTCAAAATTCAGGTTCTGCAGGATGGGCCGGCCGGCATAAGCAAATCCCAGTCCGGCTGCCTGCACGCGGCTGATTTTCAGCGATACGGGCTGGCCGTCAGCAGCTGCCCGTTTTGTAGTACTTACCTGCAAGCCGGTAAGAGATGGCGCATAGGCTTTCATCTGGCCGAGGGTGTTGATGATCTTTACGATGCCGGGGATGATCTTGTACGCAGCCGCCATAAAAACACTTACGGTAACGAACAGCTGCTGTCCGGCGCCTCCCCAGCTGGCGATACCCGCCAGGATGAACAAGCCCAGTATGGCAAAAATCTCGATGATACGGCCCGGCAGGCCCTGCAGGGCCATGGAATAAAACAAGGCCTCACTGAATGAGCGGCGGGCCGTTAAAAACCGTTGCAGAAAAAAATCATTCTTTCCGTAAATATTTGACTCGGCATATCCCTTAAGGGCTTCCATCGTATAGCGGAATGAGGTTTCGTTATCGTTGCGGATGCGTTCGCGGATGTGCTGCATTCTTTTCCGTATCATTCCAAAAACCAGCACAGCCGGGGGAAAGAGCAGCAGCAGGAGCAGGAAAAAGATTTTGGCATTGAAAAGTATAATTGCCAGCACCGTCAGTAATACCAGGGACGACTGCGTGATCAGCTGCACCAGTCCAGTAAGCATATATTGCGTAAACTCAAAAGGCTGAAAGCAGATCTTCCTCAGTTGTACCGAAGAATCCGTTTCAATATATTCTGTGAAAGGGGCTTGCTGGCAGGCAACGAGGTTTTGCCGCGAAATGCGGATCGCCACTTCACTGATAAAATGATAATGAGCCCTGCTGATCAGCCAGGCCAGGCCGTTCTTGGCGGTGAAGAGAAAAAAAAAGACAGCGATCAGTCCGGCAGCGCCCGGTTGCTGCATCCAGGCGGGGAGGGCGGACCAGGCCGTATGGCTGCCCGGGCTGATATAAAACCGGATAATCCAAACCAGCAGGGCCAGTGATGCAATATCCAGCAGGCTGATGATGATATCCAGTACCGATAGCAGTACAAAGCGCTTCCGTTCCTGTTGCTCCAGCAATGCCAGGGTATGTTGGAAAAGGGATTTCAACGATGGGTTGTTTAAGGGGTTGATTCAGCTGCCAAATGCCTTCAGCAGGGTACGGAGCAGTATCAGCATATCCATCCGGAATGTCCAGTGCCGCAGGTAAAAATTATCCATGTTCACTCTTTCCTTCATCTTCCGCAATTCATCGGTGGCGCCGATATAGCCCATCACCTGGGCCAGGCCCGTGATACCGGGCTTCACTTTATGCCGGTAATTGTAATATTCAATCTCATCCTGGTAACGCAGGTTATCGCTCAGCATATGCGGGCGGGGACCAATTACCGACATATCGCCCAGCAATACATTAAAAAACTGCGGCAGCTCATCAATGAAATTATCACGGATGAAGCGGCCCGCCCGGGTAATACGCTTATCGTTTTTGGAAGCCGGCAGCACATCCGCATCGGCATTAACAATCATCGAGCGGAATTTGATGCAGGTAAAAACTTCTCCGTTGCGCTTGTTTCTTCTTTGTAAAAAAAATACGGGACCCTTCGAATCCAGTTTAATGATAAGGGCCATCAGGGGAATGAGCCAGGTCAGGATACCGATGATCACCAGGAGAGAAACAATAATATCGAAGGCTCTTTTGAGCAGGCTGTTCAGTGGTTTATCAAGCGGGAATTCATTTAACGGGGTAACAATACCCGATGCCGCGATGCTGCCCGGCAGGGCTTGTAATATCTGCAGGTAAATATTTCCCGGTGATATCATCCCGGGAGTTTTGACAGCTGTTAACTCTCCCGGGCTATTATATGCGGCTGTATTGCCTGCTGCAACCTGTTGGTCCATAGTGTCGTTTTCCTCTTATCAATCGGTCACAAACCAAACAAGGTTGCCTAAGTGGTTACCGCGTTTTGTTAATCCCTGTTTGTGTGGCAACTGCCTCATCTGTCTTTCCATCTTTGGCCGGGGTTCCCGGCTGCCGGCACTGTCAAAATACCCACAAATACGCAGTTCCGGGAGCCAATATGCCGTATCTTTGCACCCGGAAAACAGCATCCGCATGCGCTTACAAATTTTATTCGTTTTTATATCCCTGTTGCTGGTGAGAACGGGCTTTGCCGGTGATACCCGGCCGGTCTTCGACAAGTCATCTTTTTATGCGGCAATGGCTTCCTCCAGCCTCGAAGAAATTGATGCCCAGCTGGCCGCTATAAAAAGTGCAGGCATCCCTGAAAAAGAAGCCTATGAAGGCGCCCTCCTGATGAAAAAATCGGGGATTGTTACCAAAGCGAAGGATAAACTGAGTCTTTTCAAAAGCGGCCGGGCGAAACTGGAGGCTTCAATTGCCAAAGACAAAGACAATACCGAATTCCGCTTCCTGCGCCTGATCATACAGGAGCATGCGCCTAAGATTGTTAATTACCGCAGCGAACTGGAGGCCGACAGCAAACTCATCCGTAATAATTATAAAACCCTTCCGGCTGTGGTACAACAAGCCATTGCCGATTACAGTAAAAAATCATCTGTTTTAAAACCCTCCTATTTTTAATTATACGGCATGCGCAAAAATATCCTGGTTATTTACTACTCCCAATCGGGTCAGCTGGGTGAGATCCTCGATAACTTTACAGCCCCCCTGCTGGCGGCGGGTCATACCATCGACCGGGTTGCTGTTCAGCCTGCCACTCCTTATAGTTTCCCCTGGACCGGCAAAAGTTTTTTTGCCGTGATGCCCGAAAGCGTGCAGGAAGTGCCAACTGCTTTGCAGCCCTTCCAGTTGCCGTCGGCACAATACGACCTGGTGATAATGGGCTACCAGGCCTGGTTTCTTTCGCCCAGCATTCCATTTAATTCATTACTGCAATCGCCCCAGGTACAGGCGGTGATAAAAAACACCCCGGTGATAACTATTACCGGCGCCCGTAATATGTGGATCATGGCGATGGAACGAATCAAGGCCATACTCAAAGCCGCCGGTGCCCGGCTGGTGGGCAATATTGCGCTGATCGACAAGCACCATAATTTCATCAGCTTTATCACCATTTTTTACTGGATGTTCAAGGGCAGGAAAGAAAGATGGCTGAACCTCTTTCCCAAGCCCGGTGTGGCGGATGCAGATATTGCCGGTACCGCGGTATTCGGTAAAACGGTACTCATCCACCTAGAAGCCGGCAACTGGGATCATCTTCAGGAAGAACTGGTGCAGCAGAAAGCAGTAGAGATCCATTACAATCATATGTTCATCGAATCAAAAGCCAAGCGCATTTTTAAGATCTGGGCGGGCATTATTTCGAAGCGAAAAAAAAGAACAGGCTGGCTTGTTGCATTCAAATATTATCTTTTAATTGCGTTGTTTGTGGCAGCCCCGATCATATTAACGGTTGACTTTATTTTTTTCAAGCCCTTTTTATCAGGGCGTATCAAACGGCAAAAACAATATTATTCAGGAGTAAATTAATATTATCAGACAATGGCTTTCAGTGAGGTTTATATCAACAACACATCTTCCTTCTTCCCCAACGAGCCCGTATCAAACGACGACATGGAGGGCTTCCTGGGTTATATCAACAACAAACCTTCCAAATCCAAAAGGATCGTATTGCGCAATAACGGCATAAAAAACCGTTACTATGCCCTCACCCGCGATGGCAAGGCCACGCATACCAATGCCCAGCTTACGGCCGAAGCAGTGAAAAAAGTACTGGGGAATGATACGGCCAGACTCAAAGATATCGAACTGCTCTCCTGCGGCACTTCATCGCCCGACCAGGTGATGCCTGCCCATGGTGTGATGGTGCATGGCCTCCTCCCCGAAATGAACCCGGTTGAAGTGGTATCGCCGGCTGGTGTATGCTGCGCCGGCATGCATGCCCTGAAATATGCCTACCTCTCTATTAAAAGCGGGGAAGTGCATAAAGCCGTGGCCACAGGTTCTGAGCGTTTTTCCATCTCCCTGGTCTCCTCTGTTTTTGAAGACGAGGCCCACCACCTGGTGGCGCTTGAGGAGAATCCTTATATCAGCTTTGAAAAAGAATTTTTACGCTGGATGTTATCCGATGGCTCTGCTGCCTTCCTGATGTCGGATAAACCGAATCCGGAAGGGCTGAGCCTGAAAGTGGAATGGCTGGAAGGTTTCTCTTTCGCCAATAAAATGGAATCCTGCATGTACAGCGCTGCGGAGAAGCAGGCCGATGGCAGCCTGAAAAGCTATATGGAATTTGCCCCGGAGGATATCATACATAAGTCCATCCTCAGTATCAAGCAGGATGTAAAGCTGCTGAGCGAAAATATCGTTCCGCTTGGTGGCGTGGGCCTTAAAGCCGCACTGGATAAGCATGGAGTGAATTCACGTGATATTGATTATTTCCTGCCGCACATGTCGAGCGAATTTTTTAAAGACAAAATATACCAGCGCCTGATCGAAAACGGAACCCCGATTGATTACGACAAATGGTTTGTGAACCTGCCCTATGTGGGTAATGTAGGAGCGGCTTCGGTTTACCTGATGGTGGATGAACTGTTCCACAGCGGTAAACTGAAAAAAGGAGATAAGATCCTGTTACTGGTTCCCGAAAGCGCCCGGTTCTCCTATATGTACAGTCTGCTCACGGTTTGCTGACACAAACCCCCTCTTTGCCCGTAGGGGCTAATGCGTTAATTTCGTTACCTGTTTGTTTAACCTTAACTGCACGGTATGAAAAAAGAAGACATTCCGCAGGATGATGGTGCGCTCAACAAACTCACCAAAGAAGTGGTGTATGCTGTTGACGGATCGGGAAAATACACCACCGAACTGAGCACCGGCTGGGACGTGAAAATAAAGGCCCTCGACCTGGCCTGGAAAGATATTGAGGAACGCATCGAAGCGGCCCGGCAAAAAGTACTGCGCAACGAAGCCAGTCCCATTTTATTCTTCATGGAATTACGGTTGATGGATCTGCCCACCCTGGCTGCCTACAGCGGTTTCTGGAAATGGACCGTTAAGCGGCACATGAAGCCCTCCGTATTTGCCAAACTCCCCGAAAAAAAACTGAAACGTTATGCCGAAGCCTTCAATGTCAGCATGGAGGCCCTAAAAACAATGAAAGTAAATGAAGACTGATTTTCAACACCTGCAGGCCGCCCATTGTGAGAATGGCGTTACCACCAACCTGTTAAGGGCCGCCGGCGCTCATCAGCTCACCGAACCGCTTTCGTTTGGCATTGGCTCGGGCTTGTTTTTTATTTACCTGCCATGGCTGAAAGTTAGCAATGGTCCTGCATTTGCCTATCGCACCATGCCCGGCATGATCTTTAAAAGAACCTGCAAATCACTGGGCATACCGGTGGTGCGCAAAAAATTCAGCAACCGGCAGGCCGCTGAAAAATACCTGGATCAGTGCCTCAACGACGGCAAAGCCGTGGGCTGCCAGGTAGGGGTGTATTATCTTACTTATTTCCCGAAAGAATACCGTTTTCATTTCAATGCGCATAACCTGATTGTATTCGGTCGCGAAGACGACCGCTACCTGATCAGCGATCCGGTAATGGAAACAGTTACCAGTCTGAGCCGTTATGAACTGGAGCGGGTTCGTTTTGCCAAGGGGGCGCTTTCGCCCAGGGGCCAGTTGTACTATCCGCAGGAACAGCGGGTGGTTACCGACGACCAGGTGCGGAGTGCCATCAAAACAGGCATTAAAAGAAATGTGAGGGATATGATTTATATCCCCGGTAACATTGCCGGCGTAAGAGGCATTGCTTATACCGGCCGGAAAATAAAAAAATGGAGAAACAAACTGGGCCCCGAAAAAGCCGGTCTTTACCTGGCACAACTCGTGCGCATGCAGGAGGAGATCGGAACCGGCGGCGGTGGTTTCCGTTATATATATGGCGCTTTTTTACAGCAGGCCCATGCCTATCATCCGTATGATGAACTGCTGGAAGTTTCCAAAAAGATTACCGAAGCCGGCGACCTGTGGCGGAATGCCGCTGTACAGGCTGCGGGCATCTACAAGGGCCGCATCGGCAGCCAGGCCGATTTTGATGTGATGGGAGATCAGCTGATCAGCATCTCCGGCATCGAAAAAGAAGCCTTCAAGGCATTGTCCAAAATAAAATGGAAGTGATGAGCCCTGCTTTGGCGGTACATATTCAGCACCTGCGTTTCCGGTACCCGGGACAAGAACAATATTGTTTGCAGGAACTGAACCTCCAGGTGCCGGCCGGACAAAGGTTTGGCTTATTCGGCCCCAATGGCGCCGGCAAAACCACCCTGATGAGCTGCATGACGGGGTTGCTGCAACCACAGGAAGGTAATATCAGCCTGTTTGATCAGCCGTTTGTTGCCAAAAACAAATCCATCAAAAAATTATTCGGTTTCATCCCCCAGGATTTTTCTTTTTACCGCGAATTGAGTCCGGTGGAAAATATGGCCTTCTTCGGCGCCTGGGCAGGGATGGATAAAAGCCAGGTTCGCCGTAAAACAACCGAATTACTGGAAGTGCTGGGATTAACCGATGTGCGCCATAAACCCGTTGAAAAATTTTCGGGCGGGATGAAACGCCGCGTCAACCTGGCCATCGGGGTAATGCATGAGCCGGCCATTATCTTTCTTGATGAACCCACAGTGGGGGTGGATGTGCATACACGTCATGCCATCATCAGCTACCTGAAAACACTGAACGAAAACGGGGCCACCCTCGTGTATACTTCTCATCAGCTGGGTGAAGCAGAAGAACTCTGCGATACCATTGCCATGATTGATGAAGGAAAAATCATTGTACACGACACGCTGAACCGGCTGCTGGCTGCACACGGGCAAGACGGGCTGGAAGGCCTGTTCATTCAACTCACCGGAAAAAAATTCCGCGACAATAACTGATGCAGAAATTACTGGCCACCATACGGAAAGATATGCTGATCCTGACGCGTGACCGGCTGGGACTGATCTTCATGTTTATCATGCCCATTATCCTGGCCATCGTGATTGCCGCGGTACAGAACAGCACTTTTGAGATCGTTAATAAAAATAAAGTACCCCTCCTGCTCTGCAATAAAGATACCGGGCAGGTGGGCCGGCAGCTGGTAACCGCTATTGATAAGATCGGCATGTTTGATATCCGGCAGGTTACCGCCACCGAAGATTCGGCGCAGCTGGCAAGCCGCATGCATGCAAAAGATGCACTGGTAGCCATTATTATCCCCTCTGATTATTCGGTTAAAACCGTTGCCGCCTGTAAAGTGATTGTAAGCAAGGCCCTGCAGAATTTTGGGATGCAAACCGATCCGGTTACAAACAGCAACGACAGTATCCTGCCCATCATCATGCTGTATCATCCCGTTTTGCAGGATGCGTTCCGCCGTTCGGTCAACGGGGCCTTATACAGCGCCCTGCAGATGGTGCAGAGCCGGCAGGTTTTAAAAAATCTCTATTTCTCGCTCAACGAAAAAGAATTACCCGACACCCTCGAAAACCAGATCCTGCACAGCCAGGTGAGCATCCGCGAAACACCGATCTCACGCGACGGCAGCAAAACCATTCCCAATGCCACACAGCATAATATCCCGGCCTGGACCATCTTTGCCATGTTCTTTATTGTGATATCCCTGGGCGGCAGTGTGGTTAGGGAAAAACTAAGTGGCAGTTTTGTGCGGTTGAAAACCTTGCCCACCAATTATTTGCTGGCCCTGGTATCAAAACAGATCACCTATCTCTGCATAACCTTGTTGCAGGTGGCGGTTGTTTTTTCAATCGGCATCTGGCTCTTCCCCTCAATGGGATTGCCCCAACTTAATTTACCGGCCGATATGGGTGGTTTGTTTATTGTTTCGTTAATTTGCGGCTGGTGTGCCGTAAGCTTTGCCATCTGTATCGGCGTTTTTGCGCAAACACAGGAGCAATCGAACGGAACGGGAGCGGTGCTGGTGGTGCTGATGGCCGCATTGGGGGGATTGATGGTGCCGGCTTTTGCCATGCCGCAGTCGATGCAGGGCGTGCTCAAATTATCGCCCATGCACTGGTGCCTCGAAGCTTACTATGGCCTGTTCCTGGAGGGCGGAAAGCTGAAGGATGTGATCCCCAGCCTGCTTCCCCTGCTCGGAATAATTGTATTCTTCCAGCTGCTGATGCTGTATGGATTGAAAAGGAAAAAACTGATTTGAAACTTTATTATATGGAGACTGCAGACCTGAAACTTCAGCTTAAGAAACAGATAATTGAATTTCTCAACCTGATCTCAGTAAAACCCGAAGACATCAAAGATGATGTGCCCCTGTTTGGCGAAGGCCTGGGGTTGGATTCGATTGACTCCATTGAACTGATTGTATTACTCAACCGTGAGTACGGCATTGATATCAAAGACCCCAAAGAAGGCCGCAAAGTGCTGGTTGATATCAATACCATGGTTGCCTATATCGAAAAACACCGCACCAAATAAATTCCGCCAGTGAGCCGTATCGTAGTAACGGGAATGGGGGTCATCAGTGCCATCGGAAATGACCTGGCACAAAACCATCTCTCGCTCCGGGAAGGAAAATGCGGTATCTCGGATCAGCTTGAACTGTTTCCCACACGCTATGCCGGGCTGCTTCCTTTTGGCAGTATCCATACCGGCAACGAAACACTGCAAACTTCACTGAATGCTTTTGAGCCGGGCGTAACCCGCACTTCCCTGCTGGCCCTGCAGGCTTTTAATGAAGCCGTAGCCGCCAGTGGCCTGAGCCCTGCTGAACTCACCTCTGCAGATACCGCACTCATCGGTGCCAGCACGGTGGGCGGCATGTGCCTCACCGACGAACTGTATCATGATGCCAATACCAAAGAACCCGGATCGCCCTACCTGGCTTCTTATGATAATGCCTCAGTTACATTGTACCTGCAAAAACGATACGGTATCGGCGGCATCATCAATACTATTAATACGGCCTGTTCCTCATCGGCCAATTCCATAATGTATGGGGCCGGACTGATTCAGCAGGGCCTCGCCAAACGGGCTATCGCAGGGGGCGCCGACAGCCTGGCCAAATTCACCATCAATGGGTTTAACTCCCTTCATATCTTATCAGCTGCTGTTTGCCGTCCGTTTGATGCCGGTCGCAGCGGACTGAACCTCGGCGAAGGAGCCGCTTTCCTGGTTTTGGAAAAAGAAGAAGATGCCATTGGAAAAAAAATCTATGCGGTGCTGAGCGGCTATGCCAATACCAATGACGCCTACCATCCTTCCTCCTTATCAGATGAGGGCGAGGGCCCCTATCGTTCTATGAACGGAGCCCTTGCTATGGCAGGTATCAGCCCATCCCAAATCAGTTATATCAATGCACATGGCACGGGTACAGAAAACAACGACCTGGTGGAAAGCACCGCCATGCTTCGCCTTTTCGGAAAAGTGCCGCCCTTTGCTTCCACCAAATCGTATACAGGCCACACACTGGGCGCTGCCGGCGCTATCGAAGCAGTTTACAGCATCCTCAATATTCAGCACCAGGAAATTTATGCCGGCCTGCAATTCACAACACCCATTCCCGAAACACAACTGGTTCCTGTAGCCGAAAGAACCGATGGGCCGGTACAGCATGTGATGTCGAACTCCTTCGGTTTTGGCGGCAATTGTTCATCCCTCATTTTTTCAAAAGCATGAAACCCCTGTTTTACATACACCAGGCTTCATGCATTTCGCCACAGCAAAGCTTCGGCGATACCGACCTGGAAACCCTGCACAACCCGGCTGACAAAAAAATGCTGGCGCTCGAACCCTCTTACGAAGGCATTCCCCCCGGTGTATTAAGGCGCATGGGCAAGGCGGTGCGTATGGGCGTGGGTGCGGCCCTGCCGTTGCTGAAAAACCGCAGCGATATCAATGGCTTTATCATAGGTACCGCCAACGGGGGTATGGAAGATTGCATCAAATTCCTGAACCAGATCATCCAGTACGAAGAAGGGCAGCTTACGCCGGGCAATTTTGTGCAGAGCACGCCCAATGCAATCGCTGCTCAACTGGGCATGATCAGCAAGAACAGATCGTACAATATCACCCATGTGCACCGCGGCCTTTCTTTTGAAAATGCTGTTATCGATGCCGCCCTGCAACTGGCCACACACCCGGATCATACTTATATCCTGGGTGCCGTGGATGAGATATCGGCTTATAATTATAATATAGAATTCCTAGGCGATTGGTATAAGGATGAAGATATCCAGGCTGCCGGTTTATACAGCAGCCATACAAAGGGAGCCATTGCCGGCGAAGGCGCTGCCATGTTTGTGGTAAACAACCGGCCGGCAAATGCCCTGGCCCGTATCGAAGCGGTGCAGCAGCTGCACAATGATAGAGTTCCGGCCTTCCGTGCCATGCTGGAACAATTTTTGGCAGCACATCTGCCGGCTGGCGAAAATATCGATCTGCTCCTCAGCGGGGAGAATGGTGACATCCGTTATACAGATCATTACGCTGCCTGCGAAGCAGCAATGGATCCTTCTGTTGCTGTGGCACGGTTCAAGCACATGACAGGAGAATATACCACTGTTACCGCACCGGCCCTTTGGCTGGCCCTTCAGTTATTGCAAAAACAGGCATTGCCTGCCCATCTGCTGAAACGAAAAGGTTCGGGTAACACTATCAGAAATATCCTGGTTTATAATAACTATAAAGCCGAACAGCATAGTTTGATTTTGCTGAAAACAATGGCATAGGGCCCGGACCGGGCTCCGATAAACCAATCAGCCAGTTGCTTGTTAATCAGGTAACCAATACTTTTGCTCAGTTAAAACTGCTATGATATGAGAAAGAGCCGGGGCGTAATTTTTTACCTGCTTGTATTTGCGGTTTTCGGATCCGTCATTTACTGGATACTCGAAAGAGGCAAGTCGCTGCAAGACAGCCGCTCCGGTACTATCAGACAAACCCTCCTCCCCGCTTCCGGCGCCGATAGTTTCAAACTTTTTTCAGCATCCCTGCAGGCGAACCTGCATCACCCGCTGGCCGTGCTCTTACTGCAGATCATTATTATTATTGCCTTTGCCCATTTGATGGGATGGCTTTTCAAAAAGATCCGGCAGCCGGCCGTAATCGGCGAGATCGTGGCAGGTATCATACTCGGCCCTTCCATCCTGGGCGCCTTTTTGCCGGATGTAAATCACCTGCTTTTTCCGGTGGCCTCCCTGGTAAACATTCAGTTCCTCAGCCAGATCGGCCTGATTCTTTTCATGTTTGTCATCGGTATGGAACTTGAAGTAAGCGCCATCCGCAAGCAGGCTTACGGTGCCTTTATCGTCAGCCATACCAGCATCATCGTACCATTTGCATCGGGTATGGCGCTGGCCTATTTTTTATATACCGATTTTGCACCTGCCCATATCACGTTCCTGGCTTTTTCCCTGTTCATGGGGATCGCCCTCAGTATTACCGCCTTCCCGGTACTGGCCCGCATCCTGCAGGAACGCAATCTTACCAAAACCAACCTGGGTATCATGTCAATCACATCGGCTGCCATCGGTGATCTTACCGCCTGGTTTATCCTGGCAGCCGTTATTGCCATCGTAAAAGCCGGTTCTTCAGTGAGTATCCTATTTTCATTGGGCATGACAGCCATCTATATTGCCATCATGATGCTGATCATAAAACCCCTGCTGCATAAACTCGGCGTTTTCTATTCATCGCACCCGGCCCTGCGCAAAACCATCATTGCCGGCATCTTCATGATCCTTCTGCTATCGGCCTATACCACCGAACTCATCGGCATCCATGCACTGTTCGGCGCCTTCCTGGTGGGGGTTATTATGCCTACGCAATTCAATTTCCGCGAAATTGTTACAGATAAAATTGAAGATGTAAGCATTGTGCTGCTGCTGCCGTTGTTTTTTGTGTTCAACGGATTGCGAACACAGATCGGCTTACTCAATCAGCCGCATCTCTGGGCTATCTGTGGCTGGATTATCCTGGTGGCCGTACTGGGGAAATTTGGCGGCAGCGCCGTTTCGGCAAAAATCATGGGACAAAACTGGAAAGACAGTTTATCGATCGGCGTATTAATGAATACCCGCGGATTGATGGAGCTGATTGTGCTGAATATCGGTTACGACCTCGGCATTCTTTCGCCGGAAATATTTACGATGATGGTGCTGATGGCGCTGGTTACCACCTTTATGACCGGCCCGGCGCTCGATCTGATTAATTGGCGGAGCACCGCCAAAAACCTTAGTTCGCCTCCAGCTGAAACGAACCCTTGAATTTAAAATGAACGCCGGCTTCGCTGGATAAGGATGCCGTTACGCCTGCCTTTCCTGTTTCATCAACGGCATATTGGAGCGTGGCCCGGATAAGGCCATTTACCCGGGGATCAATCATCAGCAAAAATTTCATTTCAAGGGCGATAATAAGCCGGGCGGCTGATCCTGTTTGTTTTTCAAGCAGTTCCTTGACCATCTGCAGCATACACACACCCGGCGTAACGGGTTGACCCGGAAAATGTCCCTCAAAGATGCGGTGGCCGGCATTGAGTTGCAGCACGGCATTGAGCAAACCGTTTTCGTCAGTCAGCGATGAGATCGTATAAAAATCGTTTTCTAAGATCATTGCTGTTCCAGTCTTTTTAAGGCGATGGTAAAATCAAAATTCAGGTGGGTGATGCCAATCGTATCCGGAATCCCGTTCACATAGTTTCCCATATAGTATTGCGCAATGGGGGCGGAGGGCGATGCCCGTTCGGCTCTTATCAGTTCATTGCCACCGGCATTGGTGATATAACAATTGTAGCCCCGGGTTTGCGGAAAAATATGGTACCGGTTACCGGCTGTATCCTGCCGAACGGTTAGTTGTGAAGGATCCAGGCGCTGCATCAGCACCAGTTCAAAATCCTTGCGCAGGGTTTTGATCACCGATTTTCGGTTCATCTTTTTAATGATCGAATACACTTTGAAATTACCATCCGGGGCGAATTCAAAATCAAAAAACTTAAAGCCCATTTCATTGGAGAATACCATACGCAGGGTGCTGTCGGGCATTTTTTTGATAAGCAGTAAACCGCTGAGATGATTACCCACCACCTCCACGCTGGTACTGTAAAGGGCAACCGAAAAGGCCGGCCGGAAACGGTCAAGTGCGGCGGCCGGCCCGTTGGTCCGCTGTAATTCTTTATAAACAGTATCACAGCCGGCCAGCGTAAGCAAGCCGCTACTTAATATCAAAAAGCGTATCAGCCAGGTTTGCATTCAGTTCTTTATTGATGAAGCGGATAAGCGTATTATCGCCCGACACTTCCGTCATATCCAGTGTGTTTACCGAAAAATCTTTTTTATCAACCACTACGGTTATCGTCTTAAACATTTCTTTCAGCCCCTTTGTTACCGGCACCAGTTCCACCAGGTATCCTGCCTTGCCTTCAAAAACCCGTGTTTTGAAATCAGGGTTGCTGAGCGTGGTGCCCTGCACGCAATCCAGCATGATGCGGTTGATCTGCTGAAAAATTTTATTGGATTTGGCAGACACCTTATTTTCCTTCTGCCCGTCTTTCACATACACTTTGTCTTTATTGATGATCATCAGGTACTGGTAAGGGCTGGTGTACTCCATCCGCACCATATTGGTCTTTTTAAACCAGAATTTTCCTTTGGAAGTAATTTTTTCAGAAAGCATGCTCAGGTTTTTCTCCTGCACAAAATCACTTTTGATGCTGTTTGTTTTCTGGGAAGCCGCCGAAAACTGGTCTTTGAATTTAGCAGGATCGGCAATGGGTGTATAGCCGGCATACTGGGCCTGCACCTGGCGGGTGGCCGCCAGCATCAGCAGCAAAAAGAATAGTCTACGCATAGGGCGGCAAATTTAGCAATTTATCCAACCGCACAAATTCATAACCCTGCTCTTTAACTTCTTTTATGAAACGGGGCAGGATGGCCAGTGTGATGGCGCAATGATCGTGAAACAGGAATACAGCCCCTGGGCGGATACCCTTAACCACTTTCTGCAGCAGCTGGTTCTCATTTTTTGCCACGGTATCAAAAGAGCGGACGCTCCATCCCACAGTATAATAACCTCCTTTTTCAATGGCGTTGCGGAGGTTAGGATTGATAACCCCGTAGGGCGGACGGAAGAGGCGGGGCCTTTTACCCAATACCCTTTCCGCTTCGGCATCCATCTGCTGCAGATCAGCCAGCATTCTGGAGGATGCATACAGATCAAACATCGCGTGATGGGTATGGCTATGGTTGGCCACCAGGTGCCCTTCGGCATCGGCCCGTTTCAACAGAGCTTCCTTTCCGGCAATGCGGTTGCCGATACAAAAAAAAGCGGCTTCAATTTTTTCCTGCGCAAACAGATCCAGCAACTGCGGTGTGAATTGCTGTGCAGGGCCATCATCGAAGCTGATGGCAATTTGTTTTTTATACGTTTTGGCAGCGCACCAGGTTTTGATAAAAAAGCCGGCGCTCAGGTATATACATCCGTAAAAAAGAAGCAGTGAATATAACAGCACCAGCAGCAGGTAAACATACCAGGGCATCCCGGCCCGTATATCAATAACAATCAGGCCGGCGAGGAGCAGTCCGAAGATGATATTGGTATTCCGGAAGTTCAGCATGCCGACAATAAGACTAAGGAATGATGAGTTTGCTGATAAGAAGTAACCAGCAGTATTTTATTAACCGGCGCCGTTACCGGTTGTGAAACCCGTAAGGCCGGCGGAACGGTTTGCGTTTTCAGTATCCAGGCGGCCAGCCAGGCGGCGAAGGCAGCTGCCGTGGGGTATTCCCCGCAGAGATGCTTATAGACAGCAAGGGCCTTATCTTTCAGCAGTCCCTCTTGCAGAAATTCGTACAGCCGGTCATTCTGCACATCCCCGTTTTTGCCGGTTATCACCAGGCTGATATCCTCCAGGCTGGTATTATTATCCGCCAGGAAGGATTTTATTTTCGCTTCCACGGCATCAGGGCCGGAAGGTTTGTAAAGAGTTTGTAACCCGTCGATGCTGGCATAGGATTTATCCGTGCGGCCGGATGAGAGCAGGAAAAAAGCCGCCCCCTCGCCGGCAATGGTGCCTTTTGCGGGGGCATCAAAAAGCCGGAAATTTTCTACTGCTTCGCGGCGATACAAACCAAAGCGGGTAAGCAGGGTATGACTGATATCCGTGATTTCATCAACAGCCCCCACAAGCACATTCTCCGCTTCTTTTTCCTGCAAAAGCATCCTGGCATCCTGCAGGGCGCTTTCAAATGAGAAACCGCGGTGCACAAAAGCATTATTGTAATTATTGCATTGCAGCAGCAGACCGATCTGGGCGCCGATCGTATTGTGGGTTGACTGGATAAAGGCCGTTGGTGTGAGCAATTCTTCATTTTGCTCCACCATCTTCGTAATAAAATGACCGGTATCCTCGAGGCAGCCGTAAGCGGTACCGGTAACGATCGCATCCGGTTTGCCGATACCCGCTTCCTGCAAACATTCTGTGGCAGCGGCTACCCCCATGCGTACGATACGGCTCATGCGGCGGATCAGCTTTACATCAATCAGTTGCTTATAATCGGGTTCCGCACAATGCAGGCGCACCGAATTGTATACCGCCGGATCGGCCAGCAGGGCCGGGTGCCCGCAGGTGTGCTGCGGGGAAATATTACCGGTTGCGTTGATATACAATTTCATATTATGCTTTTGAAAAGATCAGCGAAGTACAGTTGCCGCCGAATCCAAAAGAGTTTGATAATACATGTTTTATATGCTGTTCTGTTTCCAGTTGCGTGCAAACATGGAAAGGAAGGTCTTTCATCGCCGTCTCCAGCCGCAGGTTCGGGTACACCAGTCCGTTTTCAATGGCCAGCACCGAATACACCGCTTCAATACCCCCGCAAGCGCCGAGGGTGTGACCCGTAAAGGATTTGGTTGAACTCATTTTCGGAAAATGCGGGTCAAACAGGCGCTTTATGGCTGTACCCTCTGCAATATCATTGTTTTGCGTACCCGTTCCGTGCAGGTTGATATAGTTGATATCAGCCGGTTGCAAACCGCTTTTTTTCAAGGCTCCGCTCATGGCCAGGAAAGAGCCGGTGCCCTCCGGCGAGGAAGCCGTTTGATGGTAAGCGTCATTGGCGTTGCAGTAGCCGCTCAGGTAAGCCGAAGGATTTTTTTTGAGGGTGCCGGCCACCTTTTCGGAAACCAGTACCACATACCCGGCTCCTTCACCCAGGTTAAGACCCCGCCGGTTTTCATCAAAGGGGCGGCAGAAAGCCTCATCCAGTATCATCAGGGTATTAAACCCGTTGAGTGTAAACCGGGTAAGGGAGTCGGCGCCACCGGCCACCACCACATCCAGCAAACCGTTTTTGATCAGACGGGCTCCGTAAAAAATGGCATTGGCCGAAGAGGAGCAGGCGGTTGAAACCGTGGTGATATAATCGCTGATACCCAGCGCATCGGCCACCAGTTCCGTAACACTGCCGCATTCATGGTTCACCACCTCCCGCATATGACCACTTTGCGGATTTTTTATAAACGAACCGAAAAAATTTTCTGTTTTATCCATCCCGCCAACCGAGTTGGCAGATACAAAGCCTGTGCGCAAACCAGCCAGATTTTCTATGGCCGCATGTGTAAGGGCCTCGCGGGCCGCCAGCAGGCTGAGCTGGGCTGTACGGCTTTTCCGGGGCGAAAGCCCGGAAAGCTGAGCCAGCTCTTCGTTACTCATTTTAACTTCAGCTACGGGTAACCGGTTGTGGTGTATGCTGGTGAGATAGTGCATGGAGCCCATCCCGGCCGTATCACTGGTGAGTGCAGCCAGGTTTTCGGCAAGGGTATTACCGATTGCCGAAATCACGCCGGTACCGGCAATAAAAACAGGTTGCTCCATTATTATGTATGCTGGGCCTGGTGGGCAGTGATGTATTCGGCCATGGTGCGCACGGATTTGAATACTTTCGGGCCGTCTTCTGCATTGGATAATTTGATATTATAGTTCTGCTGCAGCAGCACAATCAGTTCCAGTGCATCAATGGAATCGAGCCCCAGTCCGTCAACAAATAACGGCTGATCATCCCCGATATCTTCGGGTTTGATATCCTGCAAATTCAGCTGGGCGATGATCTGCGCTTTCAGATCCGACATTAATTTATCCATTTTCTGACTGATAGGTTTTGGTTAAAGCATCCACGGTTAACGGTATCGCTGTTCCGGCCGCTTCTTTTTCGATCAAAAATAAGACAGTTTTGTATTGCTTGTTCAATAATTCCACCCAGCCGCAGATGCAGGCTTCCACGATGGTATTATTAACCAGCTCCCGCACATATTGTTCGATAAACGCCGCATCAAAATCCTCCTGTATGAAGAAGGCATTCTCGCCCTTCAGTTTATGGCGGATACAAATTTCCCCCGTAACGATATTGGGGAGGGTATATACAAACAGGGCCGGACTGGGGATCTGTTTTACCGTATCATAATACCGAATGTCCGTATCCAGGCTGGCATTGGCATTGGCCAGCACCACCCCCACCGATCCGGGGGGATAGGCTTTTTGCTGAAACTCCTCATCCAGCAGGAGCTCGGCCCCCAGCCAGCCGAGGCGGCTGAGATTATCCATTTTATGAAACTTGGGATACTGCCAGCCGAAATGGCGGTATGCGGCGGCCAGAAATAACCCCGGATCCGGTTCTGCTAACCGGAAAACCGGCTGGTTGTTTTTACAAACGAGCCCATTGCCAATGCTGACACTGGCGGTAATGTAGTATTGGCTGGTCAAGATTAATTAGCGTTGGAAAGCGCTCCCGTTTCGTTCATTTTCTTTTCAAGGTTGATCAGTTTGGCCAGGCGCTTCAGGTTGCCTTCGTGATCTTTAACATAAGGATTCTCCAGGTCCCAAACATAACCGGCCAGCACCGAACAGATCTGGTTCTTGATTTCCGGGTTGGGATTATCAGAGAAGAAAATGGTTCCCAGCGTACCGTCGTACCAGCCATTCACATAAGAGCGGAAGGTATTCACGCCCTGCATCATCGTATCGGTATATTCTTTCTGCCAGTCTACCGCCTCCCCCTTCAGCTGCCTGATCACCAGGTGGGCTGCCAGCTGACTGGAAGCCGCGGCCAGCGTAACACCGGAAGAGAATACAGGATCCAGGAATTCGGTTACGTTACCGGTAAGCACAAAACCATCTCCATAGAAGGTGGAAGAGGTTACCGACCAGGATTCGAGCACCCGGGGTTCAAATACAAACTCCACATCCTTCATACGCTCCCGCAGGTAGGGTTCCGAATCGAGCAGGGCCCGCAGTTGTTCTTCGTTGCTGCCGCTTACCTTATCATAGAATTCGTGCTTGCCTACAAAACCAACCGAGGTAACACCGCTGGAGAAGGGGATCACCCAGATCCAGATACCTTCGGCATGCACAATGATGGTGATGCGGTTGGGCTCATGGTCCATAGAGCGTTTCTTATCCACCACATGCGTAAACAGGGTTTTACGGGCCGGCAGATGGGAAGGACGCTCGAGGTTGAAAAGGCGGGGTATCACCCGGCCATAGCCGCTGCCGTCGATAATAAAACGGGCCTCAATTTTTGATTCATTTCCGTCTTTATCCACCACGGTGGTTACCGAATCGGTGCCGTGGAATTTTATATCGGTTACGGTTGTTTCATATTCAACGGGTACCCCCATACCGGCAACAGTATCGGCCAGGGTTTTATCAAATTCGCCACGGGGTACCTGCCAGGTCCATGTCCATCCTTTGGTAAACTGATCCGCGAAGAAATAATCGCACACTTTTCCGTCACGCACAAACTTGGCTCCGAATTTTTCCTGGAATCCTTTTGCTTTAACGGCTTCCAGGAAACCAGCTTCCTCCAGCGCCTCCATGCAACGGGGTAATAAACTTTCGCCAATCACGAAACGCGGAAATTGTTGTTTTTCAACGATCTTAACTTTATAACCGGCCTTATTAACGATGGAGGCCGCAATGGTACCAGACGGGCCGGCGCCGATCACGAGCACATCTACTTGTTCTGTTTTCATAACATTGATTTTTTATACTATAGCGCAGATATTTTTTTGCAGGTTAACAGTGTCTGGCTCAACCCCAGCTGGCCCGATTCTTCCACGATGGCAAAGCCGGCCGCTTCCACACATTTTGCCATTACCTCATAGCTGTACATCTGGCTGCAGCCGTTGGCCACAGCTGTAAAATACAGGGAGGTCTGGTGCAGGCAGAAGGCCGCAGTCTCAAATTTCTGTTTGTCCCAGAATGGTTCCAAAATAAACAAAAAGCCCTCATTATCCAATGCTTTGTTACACCTTTTAAGAATAGAAATGATCTGATCTTCGGCAAAGCAATCCAGGAACTGGCTTACCCAGATGGCATCCATTCCGGCAGGCACTTGTGTCTGCTCATCCAGCAGGTTGCCGGCTACAAACGACACCCTGTCTGAGAGCCCCTTTTCGGCAATCGCCTGCTTTGCCATTTCAATCTGGCCGGGCAGATCCATGATGGTTACATGAATATCATCCCGGTATTGCACAGAGGCGGTAGCCCATTTGCCGGTATTGCCGCCAATATCCAGCAGCTTTTTCACACCCCGGTCATAAACCAGTGGCAGCACGGTCTCAAATACATCATCGGAGAAGAAATGGTCAAAATTGAACCAGCTCTCTTTTTCCTGCGGTTGCAGTTGGGAAAGGCCTTCATAGACCGTGTTCCAGCCGCCCAGCTCCCTGAGACCAACGGGCTGGCCGCTTTCTATACTTTTATCGAGGTGAAAAAAAGCTTTATAGCAGATATCGTGCACAAAGTCCATATTCACCCTGGTGAGGGCATCATGCAGTATGAAGAATCCGGTTTTAGAAAGGGTGTAACGGCCGTTATTCCGTAATACCAGGCCAATGCTCAGCCCCGCTTCCAGCAACACTCTTACGCCATAAACCGAAAGCTGCAGCTGAGCGGCAATCTCAGCGATACTGATACCCGCTGCACCTCCGGCCTCCACGGTTGCCAGTATACCGCTGTTGCGCAATACCCGGGCAGCCTGGAAAACAGCCGGGCCGAAAGCAATCCATTGTGCCATTTCTTTTGCTTCCAGGGCTGTTCGTTTTTCTTCTGTAAAAAACCTTTCAGACATATTTTTATTTTATTGGCTCACTATCACTGCCGCATTACAGCCCCCGAAACCCGAAGCCGTTTTTAAGCAATGCCGCATGGATTTTTCTATCATTGTATCCGCCACTGTTACGGGCTGGCTCACGCCCGGTTTTTCAAAACCTGCCGTGGGTATTATTTTTCCCGCCTGCAGTGAACGGATGGAAATCACTGTCTCTATTAAACCGGCAGCGCCAAGTGTATGACCATAATAACCTTTCAAACTGTTCAGCGGAACGGTGAGCAGGTTGGCCAGGGCAATGGCTTTTGATTCCATTTCATCATTATACAGGGTGGCTGTTCCGTGTGCCGAGATAAAATCGATATCGGCGGGAGCAAGTCCTGCCATTGCAAGGCACCGGCTGATGGCCTGGAACAATTCTTCCCCGGTACGGGAAGGCCCCGAAATATGGTTGGCGTCGTTACTTACCGAGCCGGCGCTGATGCGGCAACCGGCAGGGTTATGTTGCCAGGCTGATAAGATCACCGTGGCGGCGCCCTCGCCCAGGTTAATTCCATCGCGGGCTGCATCAAAGGGCCGGCAGGGAGCCGCACTTACCGCCTGGAAAGACTGAAAGCCGGATAATACAAAGCGGGAGATCACATCAGCACCGGCTACCACAACCTGATCGTAAGTGCCCGCCTGTATCAGCCGCATACCGGTAATCATGGCCAGCAGGCCCGAGATACAGGCATTGGAAATAATAATGGGGCGGGTGGAAAAACCGAACCGGGCAGCTACCAGCGCTGCCGAATGCGAAAGCGAAACCCGCTCTGTTACTGCGGCACCCGGTTCTTCCGTTTCAAGTAAACTGATATTGCCTTTTGTGGAGGAAAGGATCAGGGCGGTACGGGCACTGTTGGCCGCTACCGGCACCTGCGCCAGCGCCTCACCGATGGAGGCGATCAGCAACAGTTCAAATTTCGTGTATTCGTTAGAGTTAAATTCGCCGGGCGGGAAAAGAGAGGCAAAGAAAGGAGTCTCCGACAGGGCCGGCTGCACCTGTTGCTGCACGCCCCGGCGGCCCGCCAGCAGCGCTTCAAAATTAGCGGCTGCCGTAGCACCGAGCGGGGATACAATATTGTCAGCAATGATGTAAACAGGCTTCATGTAAGCAGATTATAACAGGCCCTGGCTTTTTTTCCATTCCTCAAAGAAAGGCGGGTTCGATAACTGTAATACCGAACCCTCCTTATCCAAAAACACCTGAACCGATGAGCCCGTTGCCACCAGTTCGCCGGTGGCGGCATTGAAGAGCCGGTAGGTAAATTTCAGTTTGGCGGCTTCGCAGGGAATATAGGTGGTTTCCACCAGCACGGTATCCCCATAGCGCAGTGATTTTTTAAAATCGCACTGTACCGATACCACGGGTATCACAAACCCTTTTTTATACACATCGAGGTAACTGAGGTTGTGCTCCTTGCCAAAATACTCCCTTCCGTCTTCAAAATAGCGGATATAGTGGCCATGCCACACAATTCCCAGCGGGTCGGCTTCATTAAAGCGCACCTGTACTTCGGTACGGCAGCTAAGTGTTTTGGGCATGAATGCGATTAATCAGTTTCCGTATTTTTTCTTCCACTCTTTGTATTTCTTCTTGTTGATATCCTGGATGGCCCTTTTGATCACGGAAGCCCAGAAATTACGGAAACCGAAGCCGGCGGCATCTTCTTCCATCCTTTCGGCCATCAGTACTTTCCGGGATTTGATATCAATCAGGGTAACCCACACGGTGCCCTCCCCTTTCTTGTCATTTTTCCTCATACCATCCATGATAAAAATGAGGCCGATACCGGAACCATTGATATGCCCCAGTTTTTTAACCATGGCGCTGATATCATTTTCAGTGAGTTTCTGGTATTCAGCCGGATCACTGGAGGTAATATCACTCTCTTTTATTTTTCCATTCTGCTCTTCCACGGCCGAAAGATCAGCTGATATATTGTTTTTATTAAAGGCCTCGGTGAGATTATAATTTTTGGTTTCATTGATCACGAGCTGGTTGATGCTGTGCATATGGCGTTCTTTGATATCCGCTGCGGAGGCCGAATAATCATTGATCACTTTGGTGCGGGTGAAATCAACTCCCAGGTACACCAGCGGGGTCTGGTCATTCGAAAAAAATTCTTTCAGGTCCTGCGCCTGTGCGGGCAGACTGCCGGCTACCATAAACAAAGCAGCTGCCGCCATCATCCATTTTTGTATGCGTTTCATGATTGTGAAGGTTTTGTATGATTATTAATGAATATTTTCATCTGGCACTGAGCCAGTAGCTGTTCATTCCGGTATACTTTTCCGGAGATCAATGTTATATCAAAAACCTGGTTCTCAATTATGATTTCAGTCATCAATACATCCCCCACGGCAGGCCGTTCCGTTATCTCCAGGTTTTTTATGGCGCCGATATACCCCACCGGCGAAGGCTGCCCCGACTGCAGGGCCTGGTAGCCCGAACGGGCGGCGGCTGTTTGGGCAATATTTTCCGTCAGGCCGGCTTCAAGAAGGCGCCCGTTTTCCACCAGGATATTATCCGCTCTTACGGTAAAGCCTGTACGGGCCGATTGTTCGCCGGATGCCAGCAGCGTATCCACCATCACAAAGGGCGGCCGTTGCGGAATTAGTGTGAGAATATCGATGGTACCGGTTTCCATTATTATTGCCAGAAATGAAAATAGTTATACCACTGCAGGGGGTATTGCCTAACTTTTTCCTCTATTGCTTTTGTATAATCCTCCAGCATCGCCTGCAGCACTTTATCTTTTCCAAAATTACTATAGTCTTTGATAGGACTGGCAAAGAAATGATAATGGAGCGGACTTTCTTTTAAGGCAAATACAAATGATACCGGTACCTTAAAAGTGGCCGTCAGTACAAAGGGCCCGATGGGGAAGCGGGCCTCCCCGCCCAGGAAGGGGGCGGTGATGGTTTTATTGCCTTCCAGGAAACGGTCGGCATGCATGCATACCAGTTCGTTGCGCTTAAAGGCCTCGCTGATGGCATAAATATGTGAGAGGTCTTCCTTTATGATGATCACATTGATCCGCCGCTTGCCGGTAACCCCTTCCAGGTATTTCTTAATTTGCTCGTGTTCGCCATCGTACATCACAATATTGATCGTGGTTTCGAGGCGGGTAAACAGGTGCCCGGCAATATCCCAGTTGCCCACATGGGCACTCAGGAGGATGCCGCCCCGGTTGAGGGCTGCTATTTCCCGCAGGTGTTCTTCCCCGTCGAAATGAAAACTGAATTTATTAGGGATGCCCGACATCAGCACCACTTTATCAATGATGCTCTGGCCCAGCATGTAATAATTTTTATAGATGCTCCATACCGAGCGCACGCGGCCAAAGCCCAGCCGTTTATGATAGAGATAATAAATGGCTTTCGAAGCCTTCCAGGAGGTGAGATAAAAATAAAAGCTTACAAAGCGAAGCAGGAAATAAGCCGGCTGAACACCCAGGTAGCGCAACACCCATACAAATATGCGGTAACCCAGTGGCGTGCCCCTGGATTTGCCTTGCCAGGATGACATTATACCAGCTCTTTAGCGTTAACCTTCGAAATTACGTAGTTATAGAAGTCTTCCAGGGTTACGATACCTACAAAGTCCTCAGGTTTTACCTTAAAGGCAAAATTGCTCTCAATAACCACAACGAGGTCGATATAGTCAAGGCTGTCGAGTCCCAGCGTTTCTTTCAGGTTGGCCCCGGGTACCAGTTTCCCTTCTTCCACTTCAAATTCTTCGGAGAGGAACTGGTTGATCTTGTTGATGATTTCCGCGTTTGTCATAAGCAGTAGGTTAAATCATTTTTCTTACAATGAGTGAGGAATTGGTGCCTCCAAACCCAAAGGAGTTGGACAAAAATACAATTATATCTTTTTCGAGCGTATTTTTCACAATATTCAGCCGGGCCGAATCTTCGTCGGGATTTTCGAAGTTGATATTGGGTGCGATAAAGCCGTTTTCCATCATCAGCACCGAATACACGATTTCGCTGGCGCCGGCCATCCAGCATTCATGTCCTGTCATTGATTTTGTTGAACTTACAAAGGGTTTCGACCCCCCGAAAACTTCATCAATCGCCTTGGCCTCACTGGCATCCCCTGCCGGGGTGGATGTGGCATGTGCATTGATATAATCCACAGCAGCGGCTTCAATGGCGGCATCCCGCAGGGCCATCTGCAGTGAGCGCACAGGACCTTCCACCGTGGGGTTGGATATATGAGCGCCATTGGATGAAAATCCATAACCGATCACTTCGCCCAGTATTCTGGCGCCACGTTTTTGGGCACTTTCCAGGCTTTCCAGTATCACGGTGGCAGCGCCCCCGCTGGGGATCAGGCCATCGCGGTCGCGGTCGAAAGGCCTTGATGCATGGATGGGATCGGCTTCGCGAACCGAGAAGGCCGAGAGCGCATCAAAGCTGCCAAAAGCCAGGTGGTTGATTTCCTGAGCTCCCCCGCAGATCACCCGCTCCTGCAAGCCGGTTTTTATGAAATGATAACCCAGTCCGATAGAATGTGAACCACTGGCACAGGCGGCGCTTACGGTAAAGTTGATTCCCCGCAGTTTGAAAATCGTGGCCAGGTTCATCGTCACCGTGCAGTTCATCGTCTGAAACACAGAACCCGAACCCAGGAGGGTGGTATCCTTCTTTTCGCGGATCATATCATTGGCTTCGATCACCGCCTTGGCCGAGCTGTCGTTGCCGTAGATGATCCCTGTTTCATGGGCATTGATATAATCCTGGTCGATCCCTGCCACTTTCAGGGCTTCGAGGGTGGCCAGGTAGGCATACTCGCCTTCTTCGGGCAGCATCACCCGGGCACGCCTGTCGAGCAGGCCTTTCAGTTCGGGTTTATCCACCCAGCCGGTAAGTCCCGAGCGGTATCCATAATCCTTCCGCACCTGATCGAAGACAATACCGGATTTCCCCTTGTACAACGAATCTCTCACCTCATCAAGATTTTTCCCGATGCAGGAATAGATGCCGATACCTGTTATGACAACCCTGTTCATAAATTCAAAAGTAAAAATTCAAAATTCAAAAAGAGGAGCTGATTAAGCCGGCAATATTCTCCGGATCAAAATGCAAAAGCCAGTGCGAAGCAAAATTGCTGTTTTTGACTTTTGACTTATTAATACAGCCCTCCGTTCACCGAAATCACTTCTCCCGTAATATAGCCCGCTCCGGCCGATGCCAGGAAACCCACGGCATGTGCCACTTCTTCGGCGGTGCCGAATCTTTTTACGGGGATCATATTCTTCAGTTCTTTTTCATCCAGTCCTTCCGTCATATCCGTTTTAATGAAACCCGGCGCTACGGCATTGACGGTTACCCCTTTGCGGCCCACTTCCTGGGCCAGGGCCCTGGTGGCGCCGATCACACCGGCCTTGGCAGCCGAATAATTGGTTTGCCCGGGTAACCCTTTCAGTCCGGATAAAGATACCATATTGATAATACGCCCGAATTTTTTCACCAGCATATCGCTGATCACCATCTTTGTTACAAAAAAGAAACTGTCGAGATTGGTTTTCAGCACGCGGTCCCACTGTTCATCCTGCATAAACACCAGCAGTCCGTCTTCGCGGATGCCGGCATTATTCACAAGCACTTCAATGGTTTTATCCTTATTGTTTTCGAGCCATTCCCCCAGTTTTGTTTTGATTTCTTCACGGGAGGTTACATCAAAGGGCAGCAGTTCGGCCTGCATCCCTTGTTCTTCCACCATCGCTTTTGTTTGCAGGGCTTCGGCTTCATTCGAGCGGTAGTTGATAAGGATATTATAGCCCATCGCGGCCAGCCTGCTACAAACGGCCCTGCCTATTCCCCTCGATCCTCCTGTTACTAAAGCGAATTTCATATAGATGATTAATGATGGTTAACGGTTGATCAGGCCTGGGTTTGCCCGTTTTTAAAAGCGATCAGCAGGTCTGATTCTTCCAGGTATTGCCGGATGCGGGCCAGGTCTTTGTACTTGGGCTGATCTTCCACGAAACGCGGAAACAGCTCTCTTACGGCGTGGTACACTTTTGCAGTGGCCGATGAAAGACGGGGTACGCATTCAAGATAATCGATGGCCTGCAGTACCGACATCAGCTGGATGGCGAGCACTTCAAAACTGTTATCGATCACCCGGCGGGTGATGAGGGCGGCATTGCAGCCCATGCTTACGATATCCTGGTTGTCATTGTTATTGGGTATACTGTGCACATACATCGGGAACGAAAGGGTTTGGTTTTCGGCCACGGTGGAAGTAGCCGTAAACTGCATACCCTGCATGCCGAAGTTGAAGCCCAGCACTCCTAAATTAACAAACGGGGGGAATTTTTGGTTGAGTTTTTCGTTGAGCAGATAATTGAGCTGGCGCTCCGAAAGCATGGCCAGCTTGGTGATGGCGATCTTGAGTTTATCCATTTCCAGGGAAACATAATCGCCATGGAAATTACCGCCATGAAAAATATTCTGGTTTTCATGGTCGATCACCGGGTTATCATTCACCGAGTTCAGCTCATCGGTAACCACTTTTTCGGCCTGTACAATGGTATCGTAAACAGGACCCAGTACCTGTGTAACGCAGCGCAGGGAATAGTACTCCTGTACTTTGTCTTCAAATTTTTCCTGGTCGAGGTTTTCGGGATTATACAGGTGTTCGGAGCGGTCGCGGATCATCTTACTGTCTTTCAGGATATCCCGCAGCATCGCCGCAATCTTGTTTTGCCCTTTGTGCTTTTTTACGATGTTGAGTTCGTAAGAATAATGGTCGTCAAAAGCCTGTACAATTTCATTGATCATGGCTGATAGCATCACCGACCATTCCAGCAGTTTCTGGGCATGGATGATATTGATCATTCCGATACCCGTCATGGCCGAAGTGCCGTTCAAAACAGCCAGCCCTTCACGGATCTGAATTGTAAGGGGTGTAATACCCAGTTCGGTATATACTTCGGCGGCGGGCCTTACCTCGTTGTTATAGATGACTTCTCCTTCACCGATCAGGGCCAGGGCCAGGTGGGCCAGTTGAATCAGGTCGCCGCTGGCGCCCACGCCGCCATGTTCATAAATGCAGGGGTACACTTCCTTATTGAGCAGGGTTTGGAGCAGTTCCACCACCGAGGGGTGAACGCCCGAATAGCCTTGTATCAGGTTGTTGAGGCGGGCCAGCATTACGGCTTTCACCAGCTGGGGGGGCATCAGTTTACCGCCTCCGGAACTATGACTGCGGATCAGGTTGTATTGTAACTGCAGCAGGTTCTCCTCGCTCACTTTGTATTGCGCCATCGGGCCAAAACCCGTATTGATGCCATAAATCAGCTTGTTGGCAGAGAATCCCTGTAAAAATCTGAAATTAACAGCTACTTTATCCAGTGCTTTTGCATCCAGGCCCACCGGTTTCCCTTTGAACATTATTTCAGCAAAACTCTCCAGCGAAAGGGCCGCTTCACCTACATTTATCATGATCCGATTAGTTTTTACTTCTATTTGTTATCTACCCCGAACGGTAGCAGTAAAAATAGAATAAAGATTGCAAATAGTCAGTTTTTGTATTACCGGTCGGTTTCCTGCCAAAAACGGGTACGGAAGGGCATTTTACCGGCTTATCCGGCTGCAAAGGTAGTTCATCGCAGTGGCTAAAAAAATACGTACTGGCACTGTTTTATAAAAAACCGGGATCCGGTAAATTCGCTGCTGTTCCCGGCAGGAAATAAAACCGGAACACCTGTATCTCCTAACCCATTTTTAACAGCGGCAGGAGACTATCGCGAATAATTTTGGTTTACATTTACGGCTCAAAAAAACGTAACCAATGAAATTCTTTAAACAGTGTATTATTATTCCGGCCCTTGTTTTTATGACCGCTGCTGTCCATGCACAGGAAGTGGACATCACGAAAGGAAATATTACCTTCCTGAAAGATGAAAAGAGCATCAACCTTGAGTTTGTATACGACAAGATGAGTGTGGGTGATTTCGGAAAAGAAAAGGATTATATCAAAAAACGGGTGGAGGAGGCCAATGCCAAAGACGGCTCCGGTGATATCTGGGCCCGCCGCTGGGAAGATGATAAACAAAATATGTTTCCCGAAAAATTCAAGAAGGGATTTACCGACGAAACGGGTATGACGATTGATAAGAACGCCAAATACACCCTGATCTTCAGCACCACGGCCCTGGAACCGGGTTACCAGATAGGTATTTCCAAAAGGAATGCCGGTGTAGACGGGCAGGTATGGATTGTGGAAACGGCCAATAAGGAGAAAAAGCTGGCCGTATTGATGGTGGAGCGGGCACCCGAAACCAAGTGGCGGGGCGCTGCGTATGATGCCAGCAACCGCATCGGTGATGCTTATTTCCTGGACGGAAAAAAAGTGGGCATTTTTATCAGGAAGAATATGAAAGAATAATAAGAATAGTTCCATTAAAATAAAAAACAAAATCATGAAATCACTTACCAAATTGCTGACACTGGTATCCGCTGCTATGCTCACCATCAGCGTACAGGCACAGAAAATTAAAACCGTGGAAGGTGATCCTTCCGTATTGAAGAACGAACCGGACATCAATATTGAATTCACCTACGATCATATCTCGGTGGGAAAATTTGCCGATGAAGCTGATTATGTCAAAAAGAAAACGGACGAATACAATGCCAAGGAACCCGGCCGTGGCGACTCCTGGGCCAAGAGCTGGGTCAACGACCGCGAAGCCCGTTACGAACCGAAGTTTATCGACCTCTTCACGCTTAACTGTCATAAGCAAATGAACAGAAGCGCCAAATACACCCTGATCTTCAAAACAAAATCCATTGAACCCGGCTATAATGTTGGTTTTGGCGGATTTGGTTCCCGCAAAAATGCCGAGATCGATGCCGAAGTATGGATCGTGGAAACCGCCAACCGCAGCAATAAGATTGCTGTGATTACGGTAGACAATGCACCCGGCGGCAGCTGGGGTGGTTTTGATTATGATACCGGTACCCGTATTGCAGAATCCTATGCCATTTCTGGCAAGAAACTGGCAAAATATATTTATTGATCGCAGTCAGCTCAAAACATAAAAAGCTTCTCTATGAGAAGCTTTTTTTATTACATACGAACCGACTGGTCCGGTACTTAGTTTCTTTTATCAATAAACTTCACCGCTTTGCGTCCTGCTTCGGGAAACTGCATTTTCAGGATCTGTTCCTGCGTTACATAATGGATATGGGGGCTCACCCGTAACCGCGCCTGCAGGTAGGCCCTGATTTTGCGGTCGCTCTCCTCGGTTTGCGAAGCCGGCAGCAGGTGCAGCAACACTTCATCCATACCGATTTCATTGCTGTAAACTTCCGCCACATAATCCCGTATCTCATCCATCTCGTTCAGCAAATCAAACAAGGCCGGCGGGTACAGGGTGGTACCCTTGAATTTGATCATCTGCTTTTTGCGCCCCACCACCGGTGACAGGCGCAGGGTATTGCGCCCGCAGGAGCAGGTACCGGTATCCTGCACACAGATATCGCCGGTTTTATAACGCAGCAGCGGCATGCCTTCCACGTCCAGGGTGGTGATGGTTACCTCACCGGGTTCGCCGGGGGCTACGGGCTGGTTATGATCATCCAGGAGTTCCACAATCAGCAACTCGGGTTGCAGGTGGCCGCCCCGGTTAGCGGTGCATTCCGTAAAAGCCGTTTGCATCTCGGTGGAGGCATAGGTGGAATAGAGCTCTATATTCCAGGCGCCGGTGATTTTCTTACCCAGTATATTCAGGGAAAAATCGGTGTTACGGATATTTTCGCCGATGCAAACCGCTTTCTTCACCGATGAAGCATTGATATCAATATGATGTTCTTTAGCGAAATCAATCAGCTTGAGGATAAAGGAGGGCACCGCCACAATCGCTGTGGGTTTTAAGCGGTGTATGGTTTCCCATTGCAGCGAAGGCACACCGGGTCCCAGGCGGATGATTCCTGCTCCGAGGCGGCGCAGTCCGGCATAATAGGCCATGCCGGCCATAAACTGCCGGTCGAGTGTGAGCATCAGCTGGTACACATCCGAAGCCTGCCCGTTGGCGCAAACAAAAGAGGAGTACTCATTATAGGCCAGCCGGCTGAGATCGTTTTCGGTAAGGGCAATGGTAACCGGGCTGCCCAGGGTGCCCGAGGTGGAGCTGTATTCGATGATGCGGTTACGCGGCACACAAAGAAAATCCATGTTACGTTTCTGCAGGTCTTCTTTTTGCGTGGTGGGCAGTTGTACGAGGTCTTCAAGGGTTCGGATCCTGGAAATATCCGCTCCATGGCCGGCCAGCAATTCCTGGTAATAGGGAGAATGCGCCTGCAGGTAGGATAACAGGGCCTGCAGTTTTTCTTCCTGCAGTTTTTTTATTGCTGCGGCAGACTCAAAGGATATATCGGTTGAATAGTTCATTATTTTTCTATAATCACAATGGCTGTTGCCATGGTTTTAACATGCGAAAGCGAGACGGTGATACTACCCGGCTGAAGCTTTTTTACTGTATCAGCTGTTTTACCCAGGAAATGCAGATGCGGCTTTCCGGCTGCATCATGCAGCACTTCCACCTCATTAAAAGCCGTGCCGTTTACCCATCCTGTTCCGATGGCCTTAAAAAAAGCTTCTTTGGCCGCAAAGCGGGCTGCATAATGTTCGTATTTATTGGCCCTGGTTTCGCAATACGCAATTTCAGCTGCCGAGAACACGAGTTCCCGGAATCCGCTGTCCTTACCGATTTTCTCGGCAACCCTTTCGGTTTCAATCAGGTCGATGCCCAGTCCGGCAATCATGAGGGTTTTAGTTTTTTAGTACTCTTTTTAATGCGGTCGGTAATATGATCTCTTTCTTTGGTAGTGGCAATTTCCTTTGTAAGCGCCTGCTGATAAAAGTACAATGCTTTTTGGTACTGCCCGCGCTTGTAACAGTAGTCGCCTGCCAGTACCCAGGCGTGATAAAACTGCGGGTTGGTGGCTACGAGGCTGTCGGGGTCCACTTCTCCGCCATCCATAATGCGTTGTTTCATCTGGCGGAACTGAACAAAATGCTGGTAGGCGGAACTGTTTAAAAAAGTATCAGCCGCGATAGTGAGATTACTGTCGATCACCTCCCTGTTTTCCTGCATTCCTTTGAGGGCAAAAATTTTAGTCAGGTCGTATGCCACGTATTTGCCCAGCTGCCAGGGAGCGGTGGACACCCATACTTTCAGCTTTTGTGGTTCAAATACGATGGAATGATGGGCGATAAGCTGGTTGATGGCTTTTTCATTGCCCATGCCGATATCTGCATTATGGATACCGCCGCGGTCGCGGAGAATGTTCACGGTTTTCTGCACATTGTTTTTTCCATTGGCATTCAGCAATTCCATCAGGCGCTCATAGCGGTAGGGGGAAGCGCTTTCCTGCATTTGCTCCTTATTCTTTTTCTGAACCGAGAGCCCCTTGCTCTGGAAATGATTGGTACAAACAATGAAATCCTTTTGCGGATCGTACACGTCCAGGTCGTCGGGTGTTTTTTCAATGATCACAGCTTTTTTATCAGCAGCCGAAGCCACCAGGAATGATTCCGACACAAACATATTGCGGCTGCGGGCTATCGTAACCGCCTCTTTGATATTCCCGGCATACTGGAGGATTTCCCTGGCCACCAGCGATACCGGTGTGGCTGATGCCAGCGGGTAATCGGATTTGGCTGCATTAATGGTAACCGTAAGGCCCTGGTCGTTCATCCCCGAAACCGCCCCGATAAAACCACCCCATGTCACCGTCATAAACTTGTGTCCCTGAGCCGGGTTGAAAAAGGCCACCATCTTGTCTTCGGCGAACTTATCTCCCACATAAAAATCAAAATTGCGCCCGATGATCATGGTGCTGTCTTCCGATAAGGCGCCCCAGGTGCCAAAGGAGGTGCAGCCCACCAGGGCCATACTTTGCAGGGCATGGCCGATATCGTGAGCAGCGTGATAGTTCAGCAGCCGCTGGTAATTGGTGCCGAGGTACTGGTATTTTTCGGACGCTGAATGAGAGATCCCGTAGATTTCCTCCTTGTATTCTTCCGTTACATTTTTATCCAGGTTCCGGTTGAACCAGCCGATAAAATATTTCAGGAAGCCGCGATAGGTTTCCGAAGGAATCATTTTGCTGATCTGCTCCGCAAAATGATCTTCCTGGCGTATCACCAGTTCTTGGGTGAGCTTACCATTCACTACGCCCCTTTCAAAGGCATCGCCCTCCACATACAGTTCATAGAGGCCGCTGCTGCTCTTGCGGAACCAGCTGTTTTTTAAGGTATAGAAGCCGTTACCATGATCCGTGCGCTGCCATTGCAAACTGCTCATATCTTTTGGCTGCGGGGGTTTCACTTTCGACACCTGCACCACATAAATTACCAGTATCAGCAGCAGCAACAGGATGGCGCCGAATACATAGCCAACTCTTTTCCAGAATTTTTTTCGTTTAAGCATTTCTTATTTTCTCAATAATATCTTCTTTTCCTAAAAATGCCACACAGGTTACCACGGCGCTCATAGAGCTGCCCAGTATCCCGTGCAGGTTAAGGTTCTGCCCCGTGAGGAACAGGTTGGGAATCTTGGTACGGGGCGAGATCATCGTTTTCAGCGGATTCTGGTAATCCTTCACAATCCCGTACATCGAACCATCCATCGTGCCGATATAATCGCGGTATGACAGGGGCGTAGCCGTATAATAGGTTTTGATGGCGGCCCGGATGCCGGGAAATTTTTCTTCCACCACGCTTAAAAGCTTTTCGGCCTTGCGTATTTTAAAGGCTTCATAATCCCCGCCGCGGCTGCGTTCGTCCGACACAGTATTAAAGGTATCGCCCCATTGTGCCACTTCTTCATACCGCATATAGGCCAGCAGGGTCATCGATTCGGCATATGTATCCGAACGGGAAGAGGCGCCGAAGAAAACCGAATAACAGAGCGGCCAGTTCTCTTCTGTATGGTCCGCCATATTCCATACATGCCCTTCTTTATGATAATAGTAATTGCTCCTGATATAGGGGAAACTGTCTTTTTTAAACACAACATTTACAATGAATCCCCCGATCGAATTTTCCAGGCTCCGGATACGTGTTTTGTATGCCGATTTGAATACACTGCTTTCTGTCATTTCCAGTGTCCGCAAAGGGTGCATATTCGAGATAAACGCATCGGCATAAAGTTTTGATCCGTCTTTCATTTCCACCGCCACGGCCCGGCCCTCTTCCGTGATAATTTTCACCACTTCGGTATTCCGGTAAATTTCGCCGCCGTGTTCGCGGATATTGCGGGTCATGATGCGGGCCAGCACCGAACCGCCGTCAATGCATTTCCAGGAGCTTTCGATATAACTGTTAAGAATCATGGCGTGCACATAAAACGGTGTTTTATTGGCCCGCAATACATAGAGCATATTATTGCCCACCAGTACGGCCTGCAGTTTTTTATTGGGCGTTATCGACTCTATGAAGGCCTTGGTATCGATAACCAGGGCAGGCGCTTTTTCGTCCATATCGCCGCCGGTGCGCAGGTTATACAGCGGGAACTTGCTGCACACTTCCCGGATTTTATCGCAGTAAAGGCGGATGGCTTTTTCTTCATCCGGAAAATCTTTCAGCAGGTGCTGCACAAAGTTTTCGTAACCCTGCGCAAACACATATTCCTTATCATCGTTTTCAATAAGTATCCTGTCGAACCCATCCTCATCCATTTTCTGCAGCTTCAGTTTGTCAATGATGCCCAGGTATTTGAACACCTGGTAGAGGTTCTGCCCTTTTCCCAGTCCGCCGAGATAATGCACCCCCGAATCAAAAATGGTTTTGTCCCGCACATAGGTCTGCAGGCAGCCGCCAAGCTGCTTGTTTTTTTCCAGCACACAAACCCGGTATCCTTCCCGTGAAAGGATATCAGCGCATACGAGCCCTCCCATCCCGCTGCCGATTATTATGATATCAAATTTTGTTTTCATCACTGGCTTTTGATTGTAAAATATAGATCGTATTGGAGGTGATCCGCGAATCGGCAATCTCCCGGCACGACATCCGCTCAGCGGCAGCAACAGCCCTGATCATGGTGCCCGAAAAGAAATGCAATCCGCTTTCGGTGGTTTTATTAAAGTTCAGTACACGGGTTGAAAAAAACTCTGTAAGTTTTGTACGCTTATGTTTTTCGGCATTGTCGGTATCCCCATCCCGGATAATCAGCTGTCCGCCGGGATTGAGATGAGCAATACATTTTTTGATCACCTGCTCCTGCACGGCTGCCGGCAGGTAATGCAGCATATCCGCCACAATGATGGTATCATAAAAGCCGAAATCATACTGCAGCACATCCGCAGCGGCAAAGTTAATCCGATTGGTGCGACTAAAGCAGTGACGGGCCGTATCAATCTTTTCCTCATCATAATCGATGCCGGTAACCGTGCGCTGCCCGGCCGCAAAAGCCAGCATATAGCTCATAAATCCGTAGCCGCAGCCCACATCCAGGATACGGGCATTGGCAGGAATCAGCTCATGAAAAAGCTGGTAATTGTTTTCGAGCCTGGTTTTGATCCGCATGTACCATTCCAGCACAGGGCCCTTGTAGAGATAATTATAAATGAGCTTTTCGCGGAAATAGGCCGGTTGCTCAATCTCGGAGCGCAATTCTTCAAATGCTTCCCTGAAATAACGGCCGGTGAGCCGGGCCCTTTCGGAATAGGTGCTGCCGAAACGGGTGTCGCCGGGTGTGATACGCGGCAATATTTTTACTGTAAGCTGGCCATCCTTCAGCAGCTTATCCTGTTTGGTGAGGGTATAATTATTGCCGTGCAGCAGGATGGGCAGGATATCGAGGTTCAGCTTTTCGGCCAGAAAAAAAGCGCCCTTGTGAAATCGCCCGATGGTGCCGTCTTCGGAACGGGTGCCTTCGGGAAAAATGATAACCGAATAACCATTACGCACCCGCTCGGCCACCGGCTCCATGTTTTGCTCCACCTGTTCGGCCGGGAAATAATCGGCCAGGCGGATGACTTTGCCAAACAGCGGCGAATTCCATATCCGGTTATTGGTGAACATGATCAGTTTGGGGTGCAGCATGATCAGCGGCAGAATATCAAGCGACGAGGAATGATTGGCAATGATCACGGCGGGCTTTTCAAAGTTCTCCTGCTGCGGATTGATGATCTTCTTTTTAACATTGATCATTACATATACCAGCCGCCGGCATACTTTTGAAATCAGTTTGTGATACAGCAGTTTTCCTTTTTCTTTCATCGGAAAAAGGCTGAATAGCCAGGCAATATGTGTAAAGGTGACGCTCCAGCCGATAAAATACGAGAAGGCAAAGGATGACTTGATAAAACCGGAGAGCGTCCAGGGATAACGGTTTTTCTCCACCCGGTGTTTAATCAGTACCGCGAAAAGCCAGGGAATCAGTATCTGCGACATGATCACCACACAGATAATACCCACAATCGAAATAAAGGCAATTGAGCGCAGCGCCGGGTGTTTGGCAAATATCAATACACCCAGTCCGGCAATCGTGGTAATGGCCGAAAGGAAGATGGATGATTTAAAGGAAGAGAGATTTTTTCTGCCGGTTTTATATTCCTGCAGCAATCCGTCCATGATAAAGAGGCTGTAATCATCCCCCAAACCGAAGATGAGGGCCGATACAATGATATTTACAATATTGAACTGGATGCCCGCCAGGGCCATGATACCCAGGATCCAGATCCAGCTGATGAACATGGGAATAAAGGAAACCAGGGTGAGTTCGATGCGGCCATACATCAGCAGCAGCACAATAAAAACCAGCAGGGAGGTCATGAGGGCAATACTGCCGAAATCATTGTTGATGATTTCCACAAACTTATTGGCCAGGTATTGCTTATCCAATACCGTCACCTGCGGATCTTTTTCAAAGTTTTTATAAATGATCTCTTTTTTACCGGCGGGCACTTTCACCAGTGTTACCACGGAAGCCTGCCCGGGTTTTTCGGTGATATAATCCTCCAGGAAATTTTTGCGCACGGAGGCCATCACTTCGGGGCCGGCCAGCGTAAAATCTTTTTCCAGCAATTCCCTGAACCGGTCGAATGCACCGGGCCGGAACTTCAGCGCTGCGCCCTGGGTATAAAGAGCCTCCATCAGGGCCTGTTTTTTTTCGGGTGTCCAGTACTGCTTCCAGCGGGCAATCCGGGCTTTCTGCATAGAATCGGAAATGATCAGGGAAGAAACGCCCGAGTAGCGGATAACCTGTTTTTCTTCCTGCAGCCGCTGCACTTTGCTCATCAGCTGTTCATTATTCATCAGGGCTTCATCAAGTGTTTTTCCCTCAGTAACCAGGTACACGCTTTGCAGGGCATAGGCATTGATGCGGTTCAGCTGCTGCTCCGAAACCTGCAGCTTATCCGTCATATAATTCATGCGCTGCAGATCCGTTTCAAAACCTACATAGCGGGCCCACCAGGCAAAGAAGATGGTGATGGCCAGGATGGGGATGATGAGATAGCGGTTGTATTCAGGTTTATAGCCCGCCAGTTTATCAATCCATATAAAAGTAGCCGCTTTATGGATGGCCTGTTCTTTCCGCGAAGCAATGAAATGCGGTAAAAAGATCAGGGAACAAAGAGAAGCGCCGATGAGGCTGAAGGCCGCAAACAAGCCCAGGTCCCGCAGCATTTCCGATTCAACAAATTCGAGACAGAAGAAGCCGCCGATGGTGGTGAAGCTGCCCACCGTCATCGGCATGGCCAGGTCGTTGATAAGATCGTGAATATTTTTGGTATGCCGGTAATGATTAAAAACATGGAGGGAATAGTTAACCGCAATACCCAGCACCACCGAGCCGGTGCCCAGGGCTATGACCGAAATACTTCCTTTAATAAAATAAACAGCGGCCAGGGAAAACAGGGCGCCAAACACTACCGGTACCAGTATCACAAAGGGGGCCCGTTTCTTTCTGAAATAAACAGCCAGGAAAAGGATGATGAATAAAACCGTAACACCCTGCGTAAGCATCGAGTCTTTCCGCAGCTGCAGGGCATTGCCCACCGATACCGCTGTGGCCCCGAAATAACGGGTGCTGATTGAAGCATACCCCGACCGGGCCAGGCTGTCGATCAACTGGTCGATTCCTTCGAGCAGTTTTGCATTTTTTCCGGTGTTATTGGGCGGATAGGCCGGGGTGATAAAGAAGAGCAGGGTGCGCTGATCTTTGGTGATCACATAACTGTCGTAGAGTTCAAAATTATCATCGTATTGCAGCTGCTGCACTTTTTTCAGCCCCAGGAAGCTGATCCCCACGGGATCGTTGCTGATCATCTGCTTGAGGGCAAAGCCGGCCGGGGAGGTAAGGGTACGCAGATCCTGCTCCAGGGTGGCGGCCACTTTTTGCGGGGTGATCAGGCTGTCGATGGCTGCATAATCGCGTTCGTCGAGATAGATGGGCAAATGTGCATGGATGGTATCAAACAGTTCGAGGGCCAGCTGATCATCCACTTTATCGCTGATGCGGCTGATATAGGGTTTTAATGTTTCCTGTGCCCGGGCCACAAAGGTTTCGGCATAGGCCACGAGGCTGTCGGGTTCAGCGGCTGCGGTATCTTTCAGCGATACCATCACCACCAGTTTATCCATGAACTTCGAGTTCTGGAATACCTGGTTCAGCTTATCGATCTTTTTATCCCTGGGTAAAATTTTGGAGATGTCTTCCTCAAACTTCAGCTGCATGGCAAAATAGCCGAGCAGGCCCAGGAGGCCAAAAAAGAGGAGGAACAGCAACGACCGGCGGCGCTCAAAAAAATCATATATGCCAATAAAAAATTTTCCCATGATGGTGTTGCTTATGCCGTTGTGGTTCTTTTTTTATGCGTAAACAATTTCAGCACAATATAGGTCAGCAGCCCCAGCACAATACCCGCCACAATGGCGAGGGTGATACTGCCGAGGATATATTGCTGCAGGTTTTGGCGAATGGTAGCCAGCGAAATGGAGCGGTCGAAGTGCAGCTCCTGTGCATTTTTCCCCATCCACAAAGCCCCGGCCTTATAACTCAGGTAAATGATCAGCGGAATCATGGGAGGGATACTGATATTGGCAGCCACAATCACCAGGGGTTTATTCAACCGGAATAACACCGCCAGGAAGATGGCGGCCACCAGCTGAAAGCCCCAGATGGGCACGATGCCCATAAAAATGCCAAACCCAACGGATGCCGCTTTGAGTTGCGGCGAATGATGCAGGTTGAAGAGGTGTTCGTTGAGCGCCTCTTTCATTTTTTTGGGATTGAACAGGGTGCGCAGAATATTGCGGGGTTTGATATACAAGAATGCAATCAGCACCAGCACGGTATTGAGCACACTGATGCGGGCAAAATCCTTTCCCGGCCGGAAATGCGATACCCGGGTTTCTTTCGGTGCATAATATACCGTAACGGGCACGGCGGTTACCGGCACCCCTTTCCAGGCCAGCCGCACAATCACTTCTATTTCGAGTTCATATTTTTTGGTGAAGAGGCGCATGTTTTTCAACGGTGCCAGCGGGTAGAGCCGGTAACCCGATTGGGTATCGGGGCATTTTATTCCGGTTTCAACCCAGAACCAGAAATTGGAGAATTTATTTCCAAAGCTGCTTTTGCCCGGAACCGATTCCTGGTTCATGTTGCGGGCGCCGATGATGAGGGAGCCGGGCGCTTGTTCAATCCTGTCTAAAAAAGCCGGCAGGTCTTTGGCAAAATGCTGCCCGTCTGAATCAATACTGATTGCATATTCATATCCCTTTTCAACAGCATACGTAAAAGCCTTGCGCAGGGCCCACCCTTTTCCCACATTATCCGGGTAGCTGATGAACTGAATGATCGGAAAAGCCTGCACTATTCCGGTGGTATGATCCGTTGATCCATCATTTACCACAATAATATGTTGGGTATAAGCTGTCACATCGCTGATTACTGCAGCCAGTGTAGCGGCATTATTATAAGTAGGGATAATTACACAGGCTTTCAGGGTATCAAATCGTTGTTTCGCCGTAAAATCAGCACCAGTCATTAAAAGCAGTAGTTTGTCGAATTAAGAATCAGGCGTAAAGAGCGTTAAAATTATAAAAATAACAGCAAACACACGGGTTTGTTGAGCGTGGGCTGATAGATGCAGGTTTCTCAAAAGCTTCAGATCAGAAATGTTAAAGTTTTTACAATGGCACGATTTTGGGATTTTAGGTATTGCCAACAGGCGATAGCATGAAAAAATTATTTAACCGTCTTTAAAATCAGTATCATGACTACAACAAACAATTTCCCGGAAGCGGCCGCCCAGCCGCAAGTGCAGAAAAAATCCTCTTACATCAAAAATGTGGCTCTGGGTGTTTTATCCGCCGCCGTAGTGGGTATGGGAGGATTTATGGTGTACGACAAAAGTAAAACCAACCAAACCCTTCAGCAGCAGGAAAGCAAAATAGCCACCATCGTTGATGAAAAAAGCAGTCTGCAAACCAGTTTCGATGCTTCTTTGGCCCGCCTCGACTCGATGAGTACGGTAAACACAGGCCTGGAAAATCAGCTCAAACTGAAAAATGATGAGATTGCCAAAACCAAGGCCGAGATCCGCGGTATCCTGAATAAAAAGAATGCCACGGCTGCCGAGCTCGGTAAGGCCAGGCAGCTGATCGCTTCTTTGAACGAAAAGATCTCCGGCCTGGAACAGGATGTGGCCCGTTTGACCCAGGAAAACCAAAGCCTGACAGCTGATAAGGCTGCGCTGACACAGGAAAAAGAAAAGCTGAACCAGGACCTGGCTAAAACCAGTGCGGCCAAGCAGGACCTGGAGAAAAAAGTGGACGTAGCCTCCACCCTGAATGCCTCTAATATCACTATTACGCCGATCAATGTTAAAGGCAATGGTAAGGAAAAGGTTTCCACCACGGCCAAGCGGGTCGACAAGCTGCTGATCAGCTTCGATGTCAATAACCGCATCGCCCAGCCCGGCTCAACGGATGTTTATGTGCTGGTAATCGGTCCGGATGGCAAGCCTATCACCACCGGCGACACTTTTATCACCCGTGAAGAGGGCGAAAAAGGCTATACCGCCAAATTGCCCGTTGATATTGAAACCGCCAAGAAGAAAAATGTGGAGTTTGCCTTTGCACCCGGAACCAGCTTCCAGCAGGGTAGTTATCACGTGATGATCTACCAGAATGGATTCCTGATCGGCGAGGGCATCCAGGAACTGAAAAAAGGCGGTCTTTTTAGCTAATTGATTGATGTTGAGTTAGATAAAAGTATTAAAGCCGTTATTGAAAAACAACCAGAAGCTATCCGGTACAAGCCGGGTAGCTTTTTTTTGGCCGGTTTATCCCCAAAAAAGCTCCTTTCCGGTTCGGGGGCCAAAAATGCCGGTTCGGGGGTAAAATTGCCGGTATGGGGCACATTTGGTTTTTTCTGCCCGGCGCACACTGTAGTTTTACATCCGAAACCAATAAACAATATCCTTACAAAAATCATTACCATACATCCTTAGAAAAACCGGTGGTTAACGTCCAACATCCTGAAAAAACCAGAAATTACCACTGAAAGAAAAAATTCTTTAAATGCCCCCGCCAAACGGGGGCATTCAGTTTTTTACACGGTTATACCGAAGATTGTCACAGTTAAAAACTTCTCCCCTTTTTTAACGTATCGAAAAGCCGGCTTTTTTGATGAAGCGTTTTGGCTGCTCTATATTTGCCGCCGCAAAATCCGGATACTCCGGTTCCTATTTTCTAACAAAAAACGTTTTATGAAGAAATTGATTTTATCTGTATCCTTCCTGATGGCAGCCAGTGCTGTCTTTTCCCAATCTTTTATGCATGGTGCCGGTCTTTCTTTTTTGGGCAGTATAGGCGGCAATGGTTTTGGTTACGGCGGAGGCCTTACCTATTCACCCCGCTTCAATTTTGTTGAAACAGAAAAAATGTCTGTATCAGCAGGCGTTCCGCTCACGATTGGTTTGCTGGCCAATATTTATACCACCACAGATGCCACGTATGGTTATACCTATGATAACACCTCTGTTGGACTGATTATCAATACACCGCTGATCATCAACCTGAATATGGGAAGAGGTTCATCCAAAGAAAACAGTGACAGAGTTGGCTATTTTGTGGGGGCGGGTTTTGGCTACCAGCTGGGCGAGTACCTGGTGGATGAAACGGATTCAACGGGCTATTATTATAACGGTTCCCGCAGTATCGGCACCTATGGCCCGGCGGCAAATGCCGGTGTGCGTTTTGGGGTGGGCCGCGAGCATAAAAATATCGAAGTAAAACTTTCCTATATGAAAATGCTCAACGACAGAAAGCAGAGTCAGCTGGGCCTTTCCTGCTTATTTAATTTCTAAATCATTCACTGATATAAACAGTGCGGGCCGGCAATTGCCGGCCCGCACTGTTTTTTGTAATAATCCGAAGGGGCGACAAGCCCCGTTTCAAAATAAGCGGCAGAAAACAAGCTTCTTTCCCTAACATTGCAAAAAAAAAATCCAATGCTGGTTCTGGCTCCTTATTTAGGTTACCTGGCATCGCTTATGCTGATCATTGCCCTGCTGGTTACCAACGATATTAAATTCCGCTGGTTCAATACAGCCGGTAATGTGGCATTTATCATATATGCCATCGTGCTGCACGCCCTCCCCGTGCTGCTCACCAATACCATACTGCTGGGTATTAACCTTTTTCACCTGGTGCGGATTTACCGGCACCAGGAAAACTTTGATCTTATCGAATTTTCGGGCGAGGAAAAACTGGCCACTAAATTCACTTCTTTTTACCGCCAGGATATCGCTTCTTATTTTCCCGCATTTGAACAGGAGGGATTGAAAGGGCGGCTGAATTTTGTGGTGCTTCGCGACCTGGTTATTGCCAATATGTTCAGCGCCACCCTTCGGGAAAACGGCGATGCCGAAATCTTCCTGAACTACACCCTCAAAAAATACCGCGATTACAAAGTGGGGCGCTTCATTTTTGAAAAGGAGAAAAAGTTTCTCCAGTCAAAAGGCATCAAACGGATTGTATACTATAATGTACCCAATAAAAACCATGCGGCTTTTTTAGAAGTGATGGGTTTTGAGAAAACCGTCATCAGTGAAGGGCAGAACATCTATATAAAACCGTTGTAAGCCACTTACCAGTTAAATACATACCAGGCCACCACGGCCAGGTAGGCGGCAACTAGAAACTGATCCCGCGTGCCGGCCTTTGCGTAGATATACACTTTGTGCGGAAACACGCCGGTGAACGTATTGAGCACCCCATAAATCATATCCTCCTTCATCAGCTGCACACCTATACGGGTACGCATGAGTTTGCCGGGTTTATCGTATTGCACCTGTAACAGGAAACTGTCTTTCCCTGCCACCAGGCAGCCCTCACCTTCAAAAAAAGTAAATACTGCCGTGTCATTCCATGCAGGAGAGCTGATGATGCCCTGCAGCCGGGCAATAAGAATATTGTACGTATCCTCGCTTCTGTCTTTGGCAAGCAGATTCATTACAAAACCATGACCGGTATAAGTCATACAGGTTTCGTCGGAATGATACCGGATGACTGCACGCAGGTTGTCGTTTCCAAATTCCATCAATACCTCTTTGTCTGCTACCGTATAGGTGGTATCAGGATAGAGAATGGAATGAGGCGAATAACAGGTGGTTCTATTCACCTGCAGTATCGTATCGGTATAGGTTTGATAGCCGAGAAATGCAGGCTGGTAATCCGTTTTAAAAACAGGAATCCTTATTTGACCGGAAAGATGGTTGTCTTCAAATTCGGAGGTTACAAAGGTTTGCTCAGTAGTGGTGCAGGCGCCGGCCATGATGGCCGCCATCATGATATAGAGCGACCCTTTTTTCATCACCCAAATATGCAAAAGCCGCCGGCCGGCTGCAATGATGGCTATCAGCCGGATGGATGATACCTGGTAAAGCGCCGCTTACTGAAGTAAGAAGGAAAGATCGGCTTCTGCCTCAACGGTCCGCTGTACTGCCTGGCCCTGTTCCCATCCGAAAATACAGGCCGGCCCGCCTTTCAGTGTCAGGTGCTTGTCCTGGCGGAGCAGGGCCGTTCCTTCGGGCAGTGCAACCACCGGCACTCCGGGGTTGAGTTGTACAAATTCGTTCAGCCGCTGATCACGGGTTTCACCATTAAAGCCGGCAATGGGCATATTATAATAATGCGGGTTCACCTGGAAGGGCAGCAGAGTAAGGGCGGTAAAACTTTGTGGCTGGATGATGGGCATATCATTGCTGGTATAAATGCCGGCCCCGGCCACATTACTGCCCGCGCTCCAGCCGATATAGGGGATGCCAGCCTGAACTTTAGTCCGGATCAGTTCCAGCAAATCCAGTGCATAAAGATCATGCAGCAGCTTAAAGGTATTGCCGCCCCCCGTCATGATCACATCAGCCGTTTCGATAATTGTTTTCGCCTTGTCTTCACAGGCGGGCTGCACCCGGTAAGGCAAATCGCCGAATGCTTTTCGTACATTATCGGCATATCCCTCATATTCATGATTAACGAGGGCAAAGGGAATGAATGCAAGGCTGAGGGGTTTGTTGCCGAGGAAACGGTTGATAAGCGGAACGGCGGTTTCGAGATAGCCGCCGTTACCCACGCGGGAGCTGCTGAAAGCTAAAACATTGATTGCCACGTTACTAATTTTCCAGAAAGATAAATCAATTTAACCTGTTCATAAACCCGTCTGCAGAATAATACTATGTAACTTTTATACAGGGTTGTTTTTACAGGCGCGGCAGTAGTTCCCCGTCGCCCAGTCTGCCTTAATAAGTCCGGGACAAAGGATGCATCACTGCATGGAGCCGGTTTATCCTCAATCCGATTTATTTAACTAATTTCATAAGCTGTTTTGGCCTCCTAAAAGCATGAGAATTTTTCTTTTCATATCATTTTTTTTCAGCACGGCTGCATTTTCCCAGACAAGCCCTTCCGGTAAAGTCCAGCCGTTCCAACCGGCCCGGATCAAAAACCTGTCAGACGGTTTTCTGTCTGCCAATAATTGTTTTGTAAAAAATATCGGGCAGTACGATGTCAAACGATCTTCTTACGCCAGGATGGGTACCGTATTATATGGTTATGAAGGATTGGATATGCCGGTGCTTTTCACCAGCAAAGGAATGATTTACCTGCACAGGAAAACGGTTAAAAAGAAAACAGAAACGGGTGTCCGGATCAATGATACCACCGGTGCAGAAGAAGAGGAAGAATGGGAAGTGACCGATAAATCCATCAGCATGGAGTGGGTGGGCGCCAACCCGGCCGTGCAGGTATTGGTGGAAGAGCCCCGCTCCGATTATCATACCTATGGCCTTCTTCCGCATAAAGCCGGTCTTTTTAAAAAACTGATCTATAAAGAACTTTACCCGGGCATTGATGTGCTGTATTATTTTCCTGAAAACAAACCGGGTTTTGAATACAGTATCATTGTGAAACCCGGCGCCGACCCTTCGCTGATCAAAATGAAATTCGGCGGCGATCTCCGCAAGATCAGTATGAGCGAACAGGGTAACCTGGTGATCAGCTCTGCCATTGATGATATCCTGCAAAGCCAGCCCCTCAGTTTTACCACAACCGACAACAATAGCAGCGCTTCCTTAACAAACCGGCAGCCGGCCGGAACGATCCGCAGCGCCTTCCGGGTAAAAAACAATACCGTTGGTTTTTCAACCGGAGTTTACGATCCTGCGCAAACGCTGGTGCTTGACCCCTTTGTAAGCAGTACCTCCAGCATGAACGGACTGAATGCGGGAAAAGCCAAGGATGTGGATTTTGATTATGCCGGAAACGTGTACGTTACGGGCGGTGGCCACCCCACGGTAGAACATAAACTGGCCAAATTTGATGCGGCGGGAAACCTGCTGTGGACCTTCAACGGTACGCTGCTGAATCCCGACTGGGCCTTCGGCCCGGAATCCGGAGGCTGGACGGTGGATAAGAATACCGGTAAAATCTATCTCGGCCAGGGATTTTCAACCCTGGGCAGCCAGATTATCCGGTTGAATGCTGCCGGCCTGTATGATAATTACCAAACCATTCCAAATCCCGGGTTCAAGGAAAACTGGAAGATGATGTGGTTGTGTACCAACGGAGCAGAACAAATCCTGATTGTAGGGGGCGGTATTGCCACCAATAATAACCTGGCTTTTTTCACACCATCAACCTCCAACACGATCAGTGGCATCAATATTACCGGTATCAGTACGTATGCACAGGATATTTCTGATATAGCCCGTGATCCGACCAATAATGATATATATACGATTTTTGCCTCCCTCAGTCTCACGCAATCCATTAACAATAAGATATACAAACATGTTTTTCCCTATGCCCCGGCGGATATACAATGGACACGTTCCTCCGGGTATGATGTGATGGTGGAAGCCAGTAACCGGCCTTACCTGTCGGCAAACAATTCTGATAACTCCACCAATCTTTTCAGCGTAAACAGTTCGTACCTGTTTTACTGGGATGGAAAAAACCTGAAAGCTTTTGATAAGAACACCGGTAATGATGCCGGGGTGCCTGCCAGCATTGCTTCTAATCAGGCCCTGATGCAGGGCGGAATTTTTGCCGATGAGTGTAATAATGTTTATATCGGCAGCACCAACGGGCTCATAAAAGTGTATAAGTTCGACGGTACCAGCTTTGATGATGCTGCAGCCCCGGATATCAGCATCACCGGTTATCTCAATGCCAGCGTATACGATCTGGCCTTTGATGAGAACCGCAAATTACTCTATGCCTGCGGAGATGGCTTTGTCGCTTCGTTTGACATAACCTCTTACTGTAATGCCAGCAGTATTTTCAACCTGGGTATCAGCACCAGCTGCCCCACGGTTTCGGCACAGGCAACGATAACCCCGGCGCCGCCCGCCTCAGCGGTTGTTACCTATGTGCTTTACAATGGCGCCACCCAGGTGGCCAGCAACACTACCGGGTATTTCCCGGGCCTCAGTCCCACTGTTACCTATACAATCAAAGCCACGATTGCACAGGTGTGCACGCAACTGGAATTATCAAAAGATTTCAGCCTGAGCTCCTGTATCACACTAACCGTAAATACCAGCCATACCAACCCGGTATGCCATGATGCCGCCAATGGAACCATTACGGCAACAGCCGCTGCCGGTACAGGGCCTTATCAGTATTCGATTGATGGTATCAATTTTCAGCCGGCATCACTTTTCAGCGGGCTTATGGCCGGCACCTACAGCATCGTTGCCCGCGATGTATTGGGTAACCTGGGAATCGCCAATGTAACCCTTACCAATCCGGCGGCCCTGCAGGTAACAGCCGGCGTAACACCAAGCAGTTGTTCTCCTGCCAGCGGCAGTATCAGTGCTTCGGCCACATTGGGTACAGCCCCTTTCCAGTACAGCCTGAATGGTGTAGTGTTTCAACCTTCAGGAAGTTTTACTTCGCTGTCGCCCGGCAACTATACGGTTACGGCAAAAGATATCAATGGCTGTACCGGCACGGTTCCGGTAACCGTGGGGGTGCAGAATACTGTAACCGCCAATGCCGGCCCTGCTGTATCGCTCTGTGCCGGCCAGTCGGCCCTGCTGAATGCCGGTTCCAATGGAACCAGTTTTGCCTGGAGCCCGGCAACGGGATTGGACAATCCTGCTATTCTCCATCCCACCGCTACACCCTCCAGTACCACCACATATACGCTTACAGCCACTTCCGGTTTTTGCAGCAGCTCTTCATCCGTTACGGTTACGGTTAAGCCGTTGCCCCTGGTAAATGCCGGAACAGATTTCAATCTTTGTGAAGGCACCACCCACCGGATGACAGCGACCTCGGATGGACAGCGTTTTGTGTGGACGCCGGCTACCGGATTAAGCAATCCCAACATACTGAATCCTGTTGTAAGCATGGCAACAGCGCCTTATACTGTAACCACTTATACGCTTACCGCCACTAAAGATCAGTGCCAGAACAGCGCTTCCGTTAAGGTAACGAGCTTTCCGGCGCCGGTGGCGCATGCGGGTGCCGGCGCCTCCATATGCTATGGCCAGTCGGTACAGCTGAATGGCAGTGGCGGCAGCGCCTATCAGTGGCGGCCGGTAAGTTTCCTGTCGGATTATACCATTGCCAACCCGGTTGTAATTAATCCTTCGGGCAGCATCACCTATTATCTTACCGTAACCGATGCCAACGGTTGCAACTCCCTGCAACCCGATGCCGTTACCATCAACGTGAGCCCTCCGGCAAAATTATTTGCCGGCAATGATACCGTGGTGGCTGTGGGGCAACCCCTGCAGCTGATGGCACTGGATGTGAATCACCTGGGCTTTACAAATTACAGCTGGGCGCCTTCCACCGGGCTCAATAGTGATGCGGTGCAAAATCCTGTGGCGGTACTGAGCCAGGATATCATGTATACCGTTACGGCCACCAACGCCCTGGGCTGCAGCGCCACGGATGCGATCCGGATCAACGTGTACAAAGGGCCGGATATTTATGTGCCGAATGCATTTACGCCCAATGGCGATACTAAAAATGATTGGCTGAGGGCCCTGCCGGTGGGCATCCGCGAGTTCCGTTCCTTTACCATCTACAATCGTTTTGGGGAAAAAGTATTCAGCACTGCGAATCCGGCTGTTGGCTGGGATGGCTACCTTCATGGCGAGCCACAGGCGGCCGGCGCTTATATCTGGATAGCCGAGGGAGTTGACTACCTGGGCAGGATCATCAGTAAAAAAGGCACCCTGGTGCTGGTGCGGTAAGCAACCGGGTTGTCCCTGCTACGCGTATCTACCGGATACCCAGGCGGCGCAGCCGCATCGCTATAAAGGTTTCGTCCGGGGAGTTTCCGGCAGGTATCTCTATATCCTTTTGCCGGAGCAGACTGTACACGAGCGAACGATCCCACTCATCATTGATCCCTGCAAATTGTTGTTTAATGAATTGTGAGGCGCCGGAATAGTCCCTGCGTTTCAGGCAGGTTAAAAATTTCAGGAAAGGAATCGCTTTTTTATTATACCCATCCTTGCTTATTTCTTCGAGTACTTTCTCTGCACCAGGCAGATCATTCTGATGAATATAATAACGCCACAGCATCTGCCAGGTTCGCCGAAGTGATTCGGTCAGGCCAAAAGTGGACTGCTTCAGGCGTTCCTGCCGGGCCATATAGGGAGCAATAAGACTGTCACGCAGGTAACGTGTGTAACCAAGCAGTTGCTGATCCTTCCCTGCCGAATCCAGTATATTTTTTCCATAGCCCAGTATGGCCTGTTTAACCAGGTACACATAACTGTTCAGCAGTGTGTCATTCAAAAAAAGCCAGTTATATTTCCGGAACTGTTCAATATCCCGTTCTATCAACGGAATTTCCATATCCCCGTAATTGGTTCCGGGCTGCGGAAGAACCAGTTCTGCAAAGCGGTTGGTAATCAGCTCCAGGTTCACCTGCGGAAAGCCGTTTCTGAATTTTTTATTTTGCGTTAAACTCCTGAAATAAAATTCTGCCTGGGCGAGCCCGTAGTTATAAAATTCAACTTCTTCACTATTTTCCGATGAAAGATATTTTTTCTTATCCGCCAGACTTACGAGATAATTAAGCGTGGTGGTATAAAGCCGGGCAAAGTGTGCCGTATCCACAAACTTCCTGTAATAGTCGCGGGAATAAATTTCGGAGCGTTTTGCATACCAGTATTCGAAATCGAATTCGGAGAAGGGATAAAGATCTTTCCGTTGTTCGTTGTAAAGGGCGGTGGCTTTTCCGCGGGTTAATATATAAATCCGGCTGTCCGCCGTTGCCACCAGGAAATTGCGGTCATTATTCCTGAAATACACATTGTACACGGGATTGCCGCCATAGGAAAACTGCCCTACGCGGGAAAGGGTTTTTATATCCCAGAGAATACAGGAGTTGTCATCACTGCCCGAAAGCAGCAGGCTGTCATTTCCGGAAAGCGCCAGGCAGTTAACGGCGCTGCTATGGCCGCTGAGTGTTTGCAGCGGCAGCAGCACGGTATCACTAAAACTGTAAATCGCAATCTTTTCATCGGTGCATAAAAACACCAGGTTGCCGTTGCGCTGGGCCTTCAGTACATTCACCTGCAGTTGTTCCCCGGTGCCGGCAGTGGCGCCCGTATTCACCGGAACGGCGGTAACTCCGTTTTTCTTATCCCCCGAAACAGAAACTGCCACCGGTTGCGGTGCCACCATCACATTATCTCCTTCGCCCTGCAGACGGAATATTTTTATGCTGCCATTGGTATAGGCGGCACATAAGAGGCTGTCTGAACGAAAGAATATTACCTGTCCGATATGGCTTTCTTTCCCGGGCAGGTTTTGTGCTTTACTGCCCGGTATCATTGTTTTTAACTTAGCCCCGGTTTTGAAATTATACAGCTCATCGCCAAACAAAATATAGCGGCCGCCCGGCGACACGGAAATATGGTCCAGATCGGCTGAGTAGGGATCCAGTTGAAATACCACTCCCATGGGCTGCAAGTCTTTATTCAGGAGTTTCAGCACACCCGAATCAATGGCCAGGTAATATTCCTGTTCCCCGTTCTGAATCCAGCGTTGCAGGGCCCTGAACGGCATTTTCTCTTCATGGCTGATGAGGCCGGAGTGAAGATCATACTGATAGCGGGACAACCGCTGGGTAACCTGCAGGTAATCAGCTCCTCCCTGGTAATCGATTCCCACATAATCATCCGGAAGGCTCACCACTGCCGAAAGGTATATTTTTTCCTGCTCTCCTTTCTTCGCCAGGAAAGCACCCAGCACATCCGATTTTTTTTCATCATTCCAGTCGCTGGCCAGCACATAGCTGAGCGTGCTGTTGCCGGTTCGTTCAATATGCCTGGCAATATCTTCCTTGCGTTTGGCTTCCTGTAAGCGGGCGTTGTACAATGCTTTCAGATAAACCAGTACGGCAATAACCACCAGTACGAGGCCCAGCAGGCCAAAATAAAACCAGCGGGCCTGTTTTTTTTCCTTTGCCCTGGACAGCTCCATTTCGGCCTGGTTGCGCAGGCTGATACTGTCGATCACGCAGGGTTCAATAAAGCGGTCGTGCACCAGCTGGTAATATTCATCCTTGTGCGATTTGATTTCCCTTACCAGTCCTTTCCGCACCAGTTTTTCCATAACACCCAGGGTGAGCGTATCATTCTCATCCATTAACAGCGATTCTTTCAGCACCATATTTCTTTTCCGGTTCACGGCCAGTTTTTCAATAAGATGCTGCTTGATTGCAGTCATTTTTTTACTCCCCAATCCCGTTTCGCGGGCCGCTTCCCGCCAGGCTTCATCATAAAAATCGCGGATGGCGTTATCGATCCTCGGAATATCTGCCACCTGCACCTGCTTAGTGCCCGGCGACAGTTTTTTCTCCACGCTGCTGCAGATGATCTGCAATTCGATGGGATCAAAAAACCCGTCATCTTTCTGCTTATTGCGGAGTTTCTCTATCAGGTCGTCTTCCGCCTCAGTGCTGAAACTGAAAGGTTCGTGAACAAAATCCCCGTTTTGCTGGCAGGGTTCGTTGATTGCCTTGCGGGCATTTTTTTCCGTAAGGGGCAACAAAAAATAATCGTTCTTGAGAATATCGGGGAACCAGCCGCTCAGCAAGCTCATCGTTCCCAGTTTGTCTTCTCTCACAATAAAAAGTATACGCGAACTGAGCGGCTGCTCCAGCCGCCCGATATTATTGCTATAGGCGGCCCTTTCGGTTTCGGAGAGCTGGTCGAGCTGTATTAAATCGGTGGCCGCTTTGTATTCCCTGTACAGGTCGTCGGGCATCGGGGAAACAAAGAGGCCCGACAGTGTTTCGCCAAACATCGCTGTTTGCTCGTCGGTGAAGCCCTGCAGCTCTTCCACCTGGTCGAATATAAGGATCACGGCCTTACCGGCCTCTTCGAGCTGTTTTAATAAGTACCAGAGGTTATCGGTGTGAGCGGGCAGGTAGGGAAGGGGTGCCAGCGGCATCGTTACTGTTTCGCGGAATTTTTTCAGCAGGTTTTCCAGGATCACATTTTTATTGGCGGGATTATTATCCACCTCATCCATCCGCAGGGTGAGGGTGATATAACTGAGCTTATTGCTTTTCTGCAGCAGTTCATTGTAACGCCGGATCTCGGCCAGCAGTCCTGCCTGCACCAGTGAGCTCTTGCCCTTGCCCGATTCGCCGTGCAATACCAGGGTATGACTCAGCATCAGGCGGGTAAGGAGTTTCTTCACATCCTCATCCCGCCCGCGGAAAATATCCTCATCATCGCTGGTAAAATAGTTTACACCGGGGTATCTGAGTCGGGTGCCCATACTTATTTTTCTTTTAGTTTGGTAAGAACCGATTGCACAAAGCCATCCATCCGGGGCTGCAGGTCAGCCGAAAGAGTAACCGCAGCCGTATCGTCAAGACTGAAATCGGCCAGGGATACCCGCAGATTGATGGTATCCCGCAGTTCGGCGATAAAGCGCAGGATATAGCGGTACACCTGTCCGTAATAATCGTAATGATCGTCTTCAAATTTCACTTCCAGGTTTTCGAGCAGGTCGTGCAGTCGCTGCGCCCAGTATTGTTTATAGCTTGCCTCCTCCTCCAGCCTGGCATCGTCGAGCAGGATGGTGAAAACCCGTTTCTTATCCTCCCTGTATTTATCCATCATCATCGATTCCACCATGCAGTAAAGCGATTTCAGGTATTTATCACTCACCACCCGGATAACGGTTTTGCCTTTGCCGATCCTTGTCATAAAGGATTCAATGCTGTCGCCATAATCAAGATCCTTATGATCGCGGTAGAAGTGCAGTTGCTTTTCGGCGGTCAGCGCCGAAAATTTTTCGAGATAATCCACCGGTGTTTCCCGGTTAACCTTATCTGCGGTTTCCGCGGCATCTTTCCAGGCATAGGAAACATAAAGGCTGTATACATTCTGTTCGCTGTCGAGGCGGAGGGCATCGCTGCTGTTATCACAGGCGGTAATGATCTGTTCAAGCGCCTGCACCGGGTTGCCGGGGGTGAACTGCAGACCGAAATTCTTTTTGAGCGCCTCGCCCACCGAAAGCGGCTGGTTGCGGTAATAGGTGCTGAGATTGGTTTTGAGGTTATTATCCTGCCGCAGTCCCAGTTTATGGCAAACCAGCTGGTAGTACCAGGAATCGAAGCGTACGCCCAGCAGGATAAAGCTGTTGGCCAGTTTCAGGAAGGATTCAATTTCTTCGGGGAGCGAATTTTTGGGCAGCAGGTACTCGATGGTTTCGTAGAGTTTGCTGTGGGTAAGGATCAGTGAAGGGTCGTTTTCGATGCTGCCGAAAATATTATAGATGATGGGATTGTCCTTGGTGGGAAAGGGCAGGTTTTTAAACCGCAGGTAGGCATCTTTTGAAAAATAGGCCTTGGTAAAGGGGATCCCTTTTTGCTTGTAGGCATTGTTGAGGGCAATATCCGGGCAGAGGTTGATGATGAGCGGAAACCGGATCCGCGTAATCATTTCTATCAGCAGGGGATCGCCGCAGCCGGCATAAAAATCGCTGACAGCCCGCCGGGTTTTATCAAAGCCCCCGTCATCCACAAAGGCAAACAGGTTTTCGCTTTCAAAGTATTCGTCAATGCCCAGCGACTGGTTTTTTTTCAGCTCCTTAAAATAGGATTTATAGCCTTCGCCGCTTTTGTTTACCGATAACTCGGGCCCCAGTATCAGCACACACTGGCCGTCGTCGGCCCTGATATGACGGGCCAGGGTTTGGTATACATTCTCCAGGTCGTCCGAAAAAAGATCCTCCGATATTTCAGTATTCATATTAGCAGGTTATGGTGGAAATGACTTGTAGCACCCGCGGGCATAGGGAACCCAGCTGCGTTTTGCTGGATGACCATGCAAGGAAAGGTTTTACAAGACAGGGTGACCAAATGGCCTACTAAATATAGAAAATTAATCCTAAGTGAAAAAGGGTGAAAACACGGGATTAGAGAAAAGGCAAAAGTTAAAAACAAAAAGTGTACTTGCTGCGAAAACGCAGTGTTCTTCTTTCTCTGCGGTTAAAACTCCGCTACTCCCTTCTTTGCGGTAAAATAAAAAGTAAAAAGCTAAACCTATGAGCACAGTTAAGCCGGATGCTCAATGAAATCGACTAAGAACTAATAGCTGATAGCTAACAGCTTCCTGCAATCCCTCTGCGTAATCTCTGCTTCTCTCTTCTTCGCGGTTAAACCTTCTTATCGCACAAAAATCATAATCAGCGTAAGCACAATGCCCGCCAGGGTAAAATAAAGTCCTTTTTTGAAAATGGTTGTTTTGGGCATGAACATCCAGAAGGCCGATACCACGAAGAAAAGCATGGCCACAGCAAAGAAAACATTCAGGAAGAAAAGGGGCGATTTGGTATTGGCCTTATGCAATTGGGTGAGTTTCTCCATGGCCGGCAGCAGTGATTTTACCATGTAGCTCACATCCCCGGTGGTTTTATTATAGGTACCCTGCTCAAAAGTCTGTATATCGCCGTTTTCGGATTTGATCTTCAGGTCGCGGATGCGGATGGCTTTGCCCAGGTCTTCGGGCGAGAGGCCGGGCGCCAGTTTTTTCTCAACTACTTTCTCCTGTTTCAGAAAATTAGTATCCCTGAAAATGAGAACGATGCCGCTGAGGGCATAAACGGCCATAATGCCGGCCAGGAAATAGCCCAGGTAACGGTGCCAGATGCGCATGGTATTGCTGGTGGATTTTGCAGCCATAGTTTGGTTTTGAGGGGCAAATAGACGAATAAATCAGAAAGAAAATTGCCGGATCGGGAAAAGAAATGCAAAAATCAAAAGTCAAAACCAAAAAGGGTGGAGTGCTTACAAACCCGCAACCTTTAACCCGTAACTGGTATTACTCTGCGTAATCTTTGCCTCTCTCTTCTCCGCGGTTCCGCTTTTCACGCAAAGCCGCTGTTACCGCGATTGTCAGTCTGATCCCCGCCGAAGACGGATAGAAGGAGTTCAAAATCAAAAATTTATTCGATACATTGAACACTTCGAAAGCCTCTCCCTGGGGAGCTTTGGAGGGGCTGCTCTCTTTAGTAAACAACCCTCAGCACCGGCACCAGCTTATAATCGCCCGGCACACCGGCCACAACCGAGAGGTTGGCATCAAAATCAATGAGCACGGTTTCGGTGGTGGCGCTGATGGCTTTATTCAGCATGATTTTCAGTCCGGTTTCGGCGCCGCTGGGTACCACCAGCGGATAAACCGCACCGCTGATCTTGATACTGTTATTAGTGCCCAGGATCAGGCGGATCTGTTTCAGCACGCCTGTTTGTACCGTGGCAGAAGCCAGGAGGGTATCCATCCCGTTCTGCAGGCTCAGCAGGTTATACACGCCTGCATTGGTGAGCAGGGTTATCCAGCCGCTTTGCGTGGAATCATCTGAAAATTTCACCCGTACTTCCCGGATATCAACATTTACTTCCTCGTAGGGGGCCGGCAGATCGGTAAGTTTCACTTTTAAATTCGATTGTCCCGAACCATTGGAGGGATTGCTGTCATCGCTTTTGGAGCAGGAGCTGAAAACAATTGCGGTAATAAAGAGCACTGCAATCAAATGCATCGCCCTGGAAAGTAGCTGTTTCATTTGATAAGATTTT